>JAIYBT010000014.1 GCA_027488395.1 Methylophilaceae bacterium
CATTCCCAATATCAAATCGTGTCGCACCGCCATTTTTAATATCAAACTCTTGACCGCGATAAGCAGTGATCGAAGTTAACGTATAAGCATCGTTGATATTCCAGTTGGCTTGTACCGAAACGCCCCCTTGGTCGGTGCGTTGAGGGCGTGCTTGGGAATCTTCAATATTGTTGCCATTGCCAATCACTGGTCTGAATCTTGAGCCATCCGGGTTATTAAAATAGGCACGACCTAGCCGGGTGGTAAACGAGGTTGTGCGTGCGGTGGTGCCGTCCGAGAAAAAGGCCGGATCTGCAACCAATAATGATTTATTACTATTTTCAACCGTTTGCGTGCGGTCAAAAATGGTACGTATCGACAAATCTTCACGCGGCGTCAGCAAAAACTGAACACGGCCACCGATACGATTGGTTTCGTTCCAAGTTTCGTTACTGGAAGGTCCATTCGATTGCCATAAGTTATCCAGCGCGCCATTTTGTTTGTTGTAGAAAAACGAGGCACGATACGCCAATACATCATCGACCAACGGACCGGTGGCGGAAAACTTACCGATCATTTGATCGTATTCACCTACTCGCCCCTCAAATTGATATCCAGGAGTAAAACTTGGCAGTTTGGTGGTGATATTGATTGCACCTAAGGTGGTGTTTTTACCCAACAAGGTGCCTTGCGGGCCGCGTAATACTTCAATGCGATCCAAATCAATAAAGTCGTTCCAAGATTGCCCGACGTAAGAACTCACCACACCATCAACAATCACGCCCACACCGGGCTCGAGTGTATCGTTGGCGCTGTTTTTGCCCAAACCACGGATCGAGATACTGGTTTGACGCGGGTTACTACCAAACACACCTAAGTTTGGCACGGCTTTAACCAGCTCGTTAATGGTGACAATGTTGTCACGGTCTAACCGTTTGCCGCCAATCACTTCAATCGGTAACGGCACGTCTTGTGCAATTTCCTCGCGCGCCCGTGCGGTCACCACCACAGAATCTAATACATTTTGCGTGACCCGCTCTTCTTCTTGCGGTTTGGTGGCAGTGTTTGTTTTTTTGTTAGGCTCGGTAGCCTCAGTTGCGGTGCTGGTTTCTGCGGGTGCATTGTCAGTACTAGGCTTGGCTTTTAAACTTTGTTTTAACGCCTCAAGTTCTTGCTTTAAGCGGTCGTTTTCGGCTTGCAAATCTGCAACCGAGGTTTCTGCAAAGACTAAACCTGGGGCGAGTAAGCTTGCGCCTAGCGCTAAACTGACGGTTGATTGCAATAACTTACGTTTAAAAATCGGTGAAAGTGCGCGGGAGGCCTGCGTTCGCTTTCCTTGAGTTGCAGTGTGCTGCATGAATGTATCCCCTTTGTTATGTGTAGCATCAATGATGTGGCATCACATTGGCAAACCGCGTTCCAAACGCAGGGCATACAATTAAAATATACAATAAAAATATATTTTAATTGTTATCAATCAGTATGTTATGTCATTTAAATAATCCTCAAATAGTGATTGATCCGTAGTATCGCTATCGATACAAATTAAACAAATTGCTTCTGAACAAACAGGCTTTTTAACAGCCTGCTTCTAAAGCAACAGTCTGCCACCTGACTGGCTAAGCATCATTCAAACCACCCCCCCCCTGTTGCTACAGCATCACGCTGTTAGAAAAGTGTTGCATGCGCAACAATTGACTGGTGTGTGTAGTGGATTAAAAGGCGTTGTATCTGACAGGACACAAAACCATTATTGAAAAATAACTTGATAAATCATAGGATTAGTTAGGGTTGCCGTTGTGAGTGTTCATTCATGCATTCAATACAACCTGATGGCATGTTTTCTGCTGTATCCATGAGATGTGCACCATGCAACCACCGTGCATCTAAAAAAATTATGGGTTAAACGAGTGACCTTCACCGAGTAGTCAACACTTAAGTCTTGAAATCACACATGCGTGTTCTATTGAATTATGGTTAAAACAATACAAGTTTGGGATGTGCCGATCCGTTTGTTTCATTGGGGCTTGGTAGTCGCCATCACGGTCAGCGTGATTTCGATCAAAACCAATCTTATCGATAATCAATGGCATCTCTACAGCGGCATGGCTATCACGGCGCTGCTGAGTTTTCGCTTGTGCTGGGGCATGATCGGCTCACACACGGCGCAGTTTCGTCAGTTTTGGCCACGACTAAGCGCACTACGCGCCATGCTAAAGCATGAGTGGCAGGGCGTTGGCCATAGCCCCACTGCAGCGTTATCGGTGTTTGCGCTGTTAGGCGTGCTGGTATGGATGATCGCAACAGGTGTCTGTGCTGACGATGATATTAGCTTGCAGGGCCCACTTGCGCACTGGCTGGTGGATTGGGTCGACGCATCTGTCAGTGATCAAGCCTCGGCTTGGCATGCGTTTACTTTTAACGTGATGATTGGATTGGTGAGTTTACATCTGGCGGCGATAGCCTATTACGCGTGGGTGAAGCGCAACAACTTAGTGCCCGCCATGCTGCATGGTAAACAACAGGTGACGCCAGCGTTGACGGATCAGTATGCGCAACAAACAGCGCATGATCACAACCATTTTTATTGGCGATTGAGTATCAGCGTGGTCATTGCTGCAGTGATTACGCTCGTGTTATTTAACACCCAAGTGCAATCTTGGTTGTATGCACCGCCAACCGTACTAGTGGTGCCAGCTTCGACGCAAGCTTGGTAGTGTGTAGTAAATTTTTTAAATATTTTTTGATGGGAGAGTTAAATGTTGTTACGTGCTGTATTAGGTATCGCGTTCTTAGGTGTTGCTGCTGTGAGTAGCGCAGGGCCGATTGAAGATCAAATTAAATTCCGCCAAGGGGCGTATACCTTTATTGGCTGGAATACCAATAAAATCAAAGCCCAACTGGATAACCCAGATAGCTTTTCCAAAGAAGAAGTGATCGCTGCAGCCAACGCCATTGCAGCCGCCGCAAATTCTGGCTTGGGTGCTTTATACGGTCCTGGTACAGACAAAGGTGAAGGCTTTCGTAAAACACGCTTAAAGTCTGAGTTTTTTGAAAAACCAGAAGAAGCCAAAAAGGTTGCGCTACAGTTTAATTTAGAAGCCAATGAGTTTGCCAAAGTGGCGGCCACTGGCGACGTTGGGCAAATCAAAGCAAAATTCGGTAAGCTGACACAATCTTGCAAATCGTGTCATGATAGCTTCCGTGAAAAAGAAGCGAAGTAATCAGCCTATGCGCGCCTTATTTAAACACAGCGTGAACACATCTTGATTAAGCGCTTGATCAAGATATGTTGGCTATGAGTGCAATGACGCCAGGCGCAGGCTTGATGGATATGCAGGTAAATCATCCATGCTGGACGGTTTGCGTGAACAATACGCAAACCGTCTACTTGCAAGGCTTCTATTTGTAAGCCGTTAACATGCAGGTTTTATATAAGCGCAACCTTCTCTTTTTTATCATGCCCAAATGGGGCTTTTATAAGTAGGCCAATCGCGTTGCTCAGCGGCGCACGTTTTAAAGAAACCCGTTATTCACCATGTCCACAAAACAGATATTGATTGGTTCCACCTTATGTTTGGCCGTTGCCGCGACCTACTATTGGTGGGGGCACGCAACGACTCCCAACGCAGCAAACCCAGACAGTGCCAGTGCTTCGCCCGCAGCAACGGACAACGGTACGGGTAAAAATAGGCGTGGCGGTAAGCGGGGTGATCGCCCGCAACCCGTGCAGGTGGTGCAGGTAAAACAAGCAGATGTGCCAGTGATTTATCGTGCGTTAGGCACCGCCATCCCCTCCGCTGTGGTCACGGTCACCAGCCGCGTCAATGGTCAGTTGGCGGCTGTGTTATTTGATGAAGGACAATTGGTTAAAAAAGGTCAATTACTGGCCAACATTGATGCACGGCCGTTTGAATCCGCCCTAGGCCAAATTCAAGGCCAAGCAGTACGTAATCAGGCCTTGCTCAAAAACAGTCAAATCGACCTTGAACGTTTTAAAACCCTGCAAAGCCAAGATTCGATTGCCTCGCAACAAGTCGATGCACAGGCCTCGCTGGTACAGCAATATCAAGGCACTGTGCAAGCGGATCGCGCAGCGGTGGAGGCGGCAAAGCTACAAGTCACCTTTACCCAAATAACCGCGCCAGTCAGTGGTCGCATTGGTTTACGTCAAGTGGATGCAGGGAACAACATTACCACCACCAATCCAATTGCCGTGATTAACGCCATTCAGCCCATCCATGTCGTGTTTACCATTCCCGAGGACCAAATCACGGCGCTGATTCAAAAAATACAGCTTGCTGGCAATCGGGCATTAAAAGTGGAGGCATGGGATAAAACCAATACCAAACTGCTGGCCAAAGGAAATTTGGCCAGTTTAGATAACCAAATTGATACCACCTCGGGCACCCTCAAACTCAAAGCACAATTTACCAATAGCGATAACCTGTTGTTTCCAAATCAATTCGTCAATATTCGCTTGATGAGTGAGACCTTGCACCACGCGAGTGTGATTCCGTTAAACGCTCTGCAACATGGTCCGCAAGGAGATTTTGTCTATGTGATCACCGCCAACCGCAAGGATGCGACAAGTCGAGCACAGCCCCGCGCTGAACAGCCAGCAGGCGAAGGTGATCGTGCGGGCAAGGCTGGGCGGCAAGTAGCGAGCGTTGCGGTGAGAACCGTGACGGTTGGGCATCATGATGGCGAAATTGCGGCGATTACCGCAGGGTTACAAGCGGGTGAACACGTGGTGATCAGTGGCGTGGACAAATTAAAAGATGGGGCCACAGTGATGGTGAAGTCCAGTGACTTTGAGGCGCCTTCAGCGCTTGAGACGCCGCCTGCCACGGGATCATCTGCTGCAGATACCCCCGCGTTGCATCAACCGTCCACTGCTACCAAGCATGGCAACCGTGCCAAACACGGCTAAACCTAGATAAAACGAGGAAACGCTGTGTTTAATTTTTCTCGCATTTTTATCATGCGCCCGATTGCCACTTCGTTATTGATGGTGGCCATCTTTCTGGCAGGCGTACTGGCTTACCAGTTACTGCCAAAATCCGCATTGCCCCAAGTGGATTACCCTGTGATTCAAGTGGTTACGCTTTATCCTGGCGCCAGCGCTGAGGTCATGGCCATGAATGTGACCTCGCCGTTAGAGCGGCAATTTGGCTCTATGTCCGGCCTTGCGCACATGTCATCGAGCAGCTCAGGCGGCGTCTCGGTGATTACCTTGCAATTCACTCTTAAAAATAGTTTAGATGTGGCGGTGCAATCGGTACAGGCGGCGATGAATGCCGCCAGTAGTTTTTTGCCCGCGGATCTGCCCTCGCCGCCCATCTATAACAAAGTCAACCCTGCGGATGCGCCCATTCTCACCTTGGCGGTGACCTCTCCCAGCGTATCGCTCCCCAAGCTGCGAGATTTGGTGGATACGCAAATGGCGCAAAAAATTGCCCAAGTCAGTGGCGTTGGTCAAGTCAGTGTCGACGGGGGACAAAAGCCTGCGATTCGTATCCGTGTGAACCCCACAGCGCTTGCCGCCTATGGCTTGGGGTTTGAGCAAATTCGCAGCGTGATTGATCGCGCCAACTCTAACCAAGCCAAAGGTAATATTGATGGGCCTACGTTAGCTTATGAACTCGAAGCCAATAGCCAATTGAGCTCGGCAGACGCGTATCGGCAATTGATCATCGCCAACGTGGCCGATCGCAGTGTGCGCTTGCAAGATGTCGCAGAGGTGATTGAGGCGCAAGAAAATAAATATTTATCGGCGTGGGCTAACCGTACGCCTGCGATTTTAGTCAACATTCAACGCCAACCCGGGGCGAACGTGATTGATGTTGTGGCACAAATTCGCGAACGTATTCCCAATTTAACCGCTGGCTTACCTGCCAACGTCAAGGTCACTGAACTCACCAACCGCACCCACACTATCCGCACCGCATTGCATGACGTACAGTTTGAATTGATGCTGGCGATTGCTTTGGTAGTGATGGTGATTTTTTTATTTTTGCGCTCTGCAGCCGGCACCCTGATTCCCAGCCTGACTGTGCCCTTGGCCTTGGTCGGCACTTTTAGTGTGATGTATTTAGCACATTACAGCATCAACAACCTGACTTTGATGGCGCTCACCATTGCCACGGGCTTTGTGGTGGACGATGCCATTGTCATGATTGAAAACATTGCCAGACACATTGAAGAAGGCGAAACTCCGCTGAATGCAGCACTGAAAGGCGCGAAGCAAATTGGGTTTACCATTATTTCGCTGACGTTTTCATTGATAGCGGTGTTGATTCCGCTGTTGTTTATGGGCGATGTGGTGGGCCGCTTGTTTAGAGAGTTTGCCGTGACCTTAGCGGTGGCGATTTTAATTTCGGCCGTGGTTTCCCTCACCCTCACCCCCATGCTTTGTGCAAGGTTGTTATCCGCCAGCCCAACCCAACGCCAAGCCGCCCACGCCAGCTTCAGTGATCGTTTAATCGCAGCCTATGGACGCGGCCTGCAACACGCCTTGCGTCATCAAACTTGGGTGTTAGCACTGGCAGTGCTATCCGTCATCATCACGGTGGGTTTGACAGTGCTGATTCCAAAATCATTGTTCCCGAGTCAAGATACTGGGCTGATTCAGGTGATGACCGAAGCCGATGGCGGTGCCTCATTTGGGCAAGTTAGTCTTGCGCAACAAGCAGTGGTGGCCGCGCTGTTGCAAGATGAGGATGTGGCCAATGTCACCTCGATTGTGGGGGTAGATGGCATCAATGCCACCCACAATAGCGGCCGCATGTTGGTGACACTCAAGCCTTACCCGCAACGGCAAGCCACGGTGCAGGCCATCATTGCGCGGCTACAACCGCGATTGGATGACAGCACCACCAGCGCAGTCTCATTACAGCCCGTGCAAGACCTGACGTTGTCTGACCGTGTGGGCCGTCGCCAATATCAAACCTTGCTTACCAGTACCGACCTTGCAGCCCTTGATGAGGTGTTACCAGACGTGGTCGATGCCATGCAGAATCTGCCGCAATTGCGACAGGTAGAGACCAATCGCCAAGAAGATGGCCTGAGTGCCGCCATTGTGGTGGATCGCGATACCGCTGGGCGCTTGGGGATCAGCATGGCCGATGTCGATAACGCGCTGTATAACGCGTTCGGTCAGCGCATGATTTCAACCATTTTCACCCAAGCCAATCAATACCGTGTCATTTTGGAGGCCAATCTTGACCAAGCAGAAGGCCTTAATGCGTTACAAAGTGTGTATGTGACCAGTGCCACTGGCAAACAAGTGCCGTTATCGAGTATTGCCCGTCTGCAAGAAAAAAGCACTTCCTTGGTGGTGCACCGCGAAGATCAACTGCCCGCGGTTGAAATTGGCTTTGATCTCGCAGATGGCTACGCCTTGGGGGATGCGATTCAAGCGATCGATACCCTCAAAGACCAATTAGACTTGCCGCCCACAGTGGTATTTCGCTACCAAGGGGCGGCTACCGCGTTTAAATCTGCGCTCAACAATGAGTTGTTTTTAATGCTGGCTGCCATCCTCACCATGTACATCGTGCTAGGGATTTTGTATGAAAGCTATATCCATCCTTTGACCATTTTATCCACCTTGCCCTCGGCAGGCGTGGGTGCCTTGTTGGCGCTGATGCTGACGCAACATCCGCTGAGTGTGATTGCGATTATCGGCATTATCTTACTGATAGGCATCGTGCAAAAAAATGCCATCATGATGATAGATTTTGCCCTCGATGCCGAAAGAAACCGTGGCGTATCGCCAGAGCAAGCCATTTATCAAGCCTGCCTGTTACGCTTTAGACCGATCTTGATGACCACCTTGGCTGCGTTGTTTAGTGCAGTACCCTTGGTGACTGGGGATGGTCCCGGCTCGGAATTGAGAGCGCCGTTGGGCATTGCCATGATCGGTGGTTTATTGTTTAGTCAACTATTAACCTTGTTTACCACGCCTGTGATTTATCTCGCGTTTGACCGCCTTGCAAGGCGTTGGCGTCCGTCTGCTGTGGTGGCCGATTAATCTATGTCCATCGCTCTGTTTATTCGTCGCCCCGTCGCCACCAGCTTGTTGGCGTTGGCCATTGCATTGCCCGGGGTGGCGGCTTATGTTTCGCTGCCAATTGCATCCTTACCACAAATTGAAATGCCCAGCATTGATGTCAATGGCCGACTCCCTGGCGCCAGCGCGGAAACCATGGCCTCTTCGGTGGCCGCCCCCTTAGAACGCTCACTCGGCAACATCGCGGGCGTCAATGAGATGACCTCCAGCAGCACCAAGGGGCAAACCCGCGTCAGTTTGCAGTTTGATTTAAACCGCAATGCCGATGGCGCAGCACGGGATGTGCAAGCGGCCATTAATGCCGCTATTCCACAGTTGCCTGCAGGCATGCAAAGCAACCCAACTTGGCGCAAAACGGGTCCGACCATGATCATGCATATTGCGCTTACCTCTGAGCGCTACAGCCAAGCAGCCCTCTATGACGTGGCTTATACCTTGATTGGGCAACGGATCTCGCAAGTGGATGGCGTGGGGCAAGTCTTTGTCAATGGCAGCGCCTTACGCGCCGTACGCATCGATGTGGATCCGCTCATCGCCAATCAATATGGCGTTTCGCTTGAGCAAATCCGCACAACCATTACCAACAGCAATGCGCACCTACCCAAAGGCTTTATTGAAGGCGAGCACAAGCGTTGGCAAATTGAGGTCAATGACACAGGCAAGGTGGCCGCTGATTTTAACCAATTAATCGTGGCCTGGCGCAATGGGGCGCCAATACGCTTGCGCGACGTTGCCAGCGTCACCGATTCGGTGCAAGAGTTGCGCAGTAGCGGCAGTGTCAACGGTAAGCCGGGGGTGGTGATTTCAGTCAATAACATCCCAGGCGCCAATATCGTTGCCACCGTGGATAGCATCCATGCTTTGCTGCCGCGCTTAACCCCTTTATTGCCACTTGGCATTGAAATGTCGGTGCTGATAGATCGCAGCACCATCGTGCGTAAATCGCTGCAGGAAGTTGAACATACCCTATTCATTTCCATTGGCTTGGTCATTTTGGTGACGTTTATCTTTTTACGCAGTTTACGAGCAGCCTTGATCCCCAGTATTGCGATCCCGATTGCGCTGCTGGGCACCTTGGCGGTGATTTATCTGTGTGGGTATACGCTCAACAACCTCACTTTGATGGCGTTAATTATTTCAACTGGGTTTGTCGTGGATGATGCCATTATCATGGTGGAGAACACCGCGCGTCATATTGAAGCTGGTAGCCCCCCGCTACAAGCCGCGCTACAAGCCATGCGCGAAGTATCCTTCACCGTGATTGCCATGAGTCTGGCCTTGATTGCGGTATTTATCCCTTTGCTGTTTATGGAAGGAGTGGTTGGCCGCATGTTCCGTGAGTTCTCAGTGACGCTGGCCAGTGCCGTACTGATTTCGTTGGTGATCACCCTCACGTTAACGCCCATGTTATCCGCGCGTTTTTTAAAGGCGCACCCACATAACCCATCCAAACAAGAGCGGTTTGCCGCCCTAATGCAGTGGCCGCAGCAACAATACCAATACTTGTTGGCATGGTGTGTGCGCCATCAATGGCTGGTCATGGGCTTATTTGTTGTGGCGATAGGCTGCAATGTGTATTTATATAACATCGTACCCAAAGGATTTTTTCCGATTCAAGACACAGGACGCTTGCAGGGCAATTTTGAAGGCGACCAAAACATCTCGTTTTGGGCCATGCGGGACAAGGTTGACCAACTGATGGCCATCGTTGCCCAAGACCCAGATATTGAAGCCTATTACGAATATACGGGCGGCTTTGGCGGCGGGCAATCCAATACTGGCATGATGAACGCAAGGTTAAAACCGCGCAAAGAACGCCAAGCTTCCGCACAAGACATTGTCGATCGCCTGCGACCAAAACTCGAGCGCGTGGCGGGTGCAAGCTTGCGCCTACGTCCGCAACAAGAATTTAATATTGGGGTACGCCCTGGTGCTGCTGAATTTCAGTACAGTTTGCTTTCTAACAATATTGCCGATTTACAGGCCTTTACGCCCAAATTTAGAGATGCCCTGGCCAAGTTACCCGCACTGACCGATGTCAACAGCGATGCGCAAGACAAAGGCTTACAAACCTTTTTAACGGTGGATCGAGATGCGGCAGCGCGCTTGGGCATCAGCCAACAAGAAATCGATACCACGCTCAATGACGCTTTTGGTCAACGACAAATTTCCACCATTTATGAGCCGCTGAATCAGTATTTTATCGTGCTCAATTTAACCCCAAAATATAGCCAAGGGCCGGATGCCTTGAACAACATTATGTTAATAGGCAGTAAAAATCAACGCGTTCCTTTGTCCAGCATTGCATCGTGGCAACCCAAAAATACACCGTTATCAGTCAACCATGAAGGCCAATTTGCGGCCGCCACCTTGTCGTTTAATTTAGCCAAAGGCTATGCCTTAGATGCGGCGAGCAGCGCGATTGAGCAAGCGTTCCAACGCTTGAATCCCCCTGCCAGCATTCACGGTGCATTTGCCGGTAAAGCTAAAGTATTTAAAGAATCGTTAGATAGCCAACCGTGGTTAATCTTGACAGCCTTGGTCGCCATTTATTTGGTCTTGGGCATGTTGTATGAAAGTTTAATGCACCCCATCACCATCTTATCCACCTTGCCTGCTGCGGGTATCGGCGCGCTGTTAGCATTGATTGTTTTTGACAGTGAGTTATCGATGATTGCCATGATCGGCATTATCTTATTGATTGGCATCGTGATGAAAAATGCCATCATGATGATTGATGCGGCGCGTTATTTGCAACGTACACAAGGCATGCTGCCCGAAATCGCCATCGTAGAAGCCGCACTACAACGCTTTAGACCGATCTTAATGACCACATTGGCCGCCGCCTTGGGCGCGTTGCCGCTGATGCTGGGTGTTGGCGATGGCGCAGAAATTCGTCAACCGTTAGGCATCTCGATTGTGGGGGGCTTACTGATGGGACAACTGATTACGCTGTTGACGACCCCCGTGATTTACCTGACCTTAGATCGCTTGAGTCAACGCTTGCAAGCTTGGTGGCAGGCCTATTTGAACGGTCGCCACTCCCCTTCAACCAAGATATCCACGCCGCCTGTATGAAATACCATCAGATCATCAGTATTACTTTTGTGAGCCTTTTACTCAGCAGTTGCAGTGTGTGGCAGGCCTATACGCGTCCAACACTGTCCTTGCCTACCGACTATAAAGCGGCTACGCAATATGCAGGCTGGAAAACCGCCAGTCCCAGCGAGCCACAATTATCGCTCGCTTGGTGGGAACGCTACCAAGATCCTCAGTTAACTGCGTTGCTGAAAGCCGCACAAACAGCCAACTACACGATACAACTGGCAGAAGCCAATTATCGCCAAGGCTTAGCTCTGGCGCGTGCCAGTCGCGCACCGCAATTACCTGCGGTTAACGGTCAAGCCAGTGCCAGTCGTGGCACCAATAATAGCAACACCCTCGACAATAACGTTAACATCGGTGCGGTCGCCAGTTGGGAAATAGATGTTTGGGGCAGAATCAGAAACAGCGTGTTATCGGGTGAAGCCAATGCCCAAGCCACTTTAGCGGATTTATCCGCGGCAAAGCTTTCGGTGCAGTCGGTATTAGCCCAAAGCTATTTTCAATTACGCATTTTAGATTCACAACAACGCCTGCTAGACCGCACCGCGCAAAGCTTTGAGCGTTCGCTACAACTGACGACCAATCGCTATAACGTCGGCTTAGCCTCGCGTACCGAAATCGCGCAGGCAGAAACCCAACTACGTAACACGCGCGCGCAAGCGATTGATATTGGCGCTTCACGCGCGCAACTGGAGCATGCCATTGCCTTGTTACTGGGTAAAACCCCTGCCGAGCTGTCGATTGCCGCTCATCCGTATGAAACCGACGCTGGTCTACAATTACCCATAGTAGCCGCCAGCTATCCCTCAGCCCTGTTAGAGCGACGGCCTGATATTGCCGCAGCCGAGCGACGGGTGGCGCAGGCCAATGCGCAAATAGGTGTTGCCCGTGCGGCATTGTTCCCAACACTGACATTGGGCGCCAGTTTCGGCTATAGCAATAACAGCTTGAGTGATTTATTAAGCTTACCTAACCGCTTATGGTCCCTAGGCCCCGCTTTGATAGGCCCGATTTTTGACAACCAATTACGTCAATCACAAACCGAGGCCGCCATTGCGCGCTACGATGCCGCGGTTGCCAGTTATAAACAGACGGTGATTAATGGCGTGCGCGAAGTAGAGGACAATCTTGCCTTGCTACGCATTTTAGAAGCTGAATCGATCGAACAAGCTACGGCGGTGAAGTTTGCCCGAGAAGCGGTGGAACAAACCGAAAACCGATACCGCGCCGGCATTAGTGAGTATCAAAACGTGGTGATTGTCCAATCTGCGCTTTTGAGTGCCGAGCGTAATTTGCTCAACATCACTGGCCGACGCTTAACGGCCAGTGTGGCCTTAATGATCGCGCTAGGCGGAGAGGCGCGCGATACAACGCCTTAGACCATGATGCATGCCACCCATAGCAAACAGCGGTGGTTGCGCAAGTGTCAGTGTGCGTTGTTTGTCACGCCTGACTATTTTGCAAATCCTACCGGTTTGAATTGGAAACCTATTGTGAACGTTTGATAAAGTTTTAAAAATTCAGCGTCATGTGTTGTGCGAGATCATGTGTTGCGCCAGAAACGTACCACTTAACCAAGCGCCCTCAACTTTGCCACCGTTAAGCCAATCACCACACATGCCCAATTGTAACTCCGCATCCCAAGCATATTGCTGTTGTAAGGGTTGCTCGGTATCGGCATAGCGCCAACGGTGTGCGGTAGCCGCTGTGGGCGCTTGCCCGCCGATGTCTTCAAAAGCTTGTACCATTTGTGCGATGACGGTTTCAGGCGCGTCTTCAATATGCGCCTCGGACCACTGCGCTTGCGCTTGCAATACCCACACTTCCTTGACCGCTTGCCCCGCTGTGATACGGCCTGGCTTGGAAGAATCGCGGGCAACCCAACTCAGTGGGCCCTGATTGACAAATAGACCATCAAACGGCACCTGCAAGGGGTTGTCATAGCGCGCCATGACGGTCCAACAGCCGCGCATCTTGACTTGATGGGCTAACAACGCAAAGGTTGCTTGATGTTCTGCCAGTAACACATGGGCTTGCACAGATGGAATCGCCAATACCAAGCAATCAAACGTGTGCGCATAAGCCCCCTGCTCTTTGCTATGCAACTGCCATTGTCCCTGCACATACTGGAGTTGATCAATGGTATGTTCTAGCTGAAGGTGGCATGACTCAGCCAACTGTCTGGCTGGCGCCGTGTTTTTAGGCACGCCAACATAGCGCTTTTTTTCAGCTTGTTTGGCGCGCAATTGCGTACCATCGGTTTCAAATATTCGCCCTTGCCAAGGTGTTGCCACGCCGAGTGCCTCCCATGCTTGCACTTGCGCCAGAAACAACGGATGGCTCGCCGTAAAATACTGAGCGCCATGATCACATTGCCAACCATCACTCACCCGGGTGGAGACACGACCGGAGGGCCCACGACTTTTCTCAAATAAGGTCACATGATGGCCTGCTTGCATCAATTGCTGTGCGCATGCCAAGCCAGACATGCCGGCGCCAATAATGGCGATTGTTTTGGTCACGATGTTTCCTTTACCTCAAAATATAGTCATGGTGATGACTCAGTACTCAGTTACGATTAAAAAACTTGGCTTGGGTTCACGCCTTGGGTTCACGCCTTGGGTTCACGTATTGGCCGCGATTGACCATGCATCACTTCGATTTACCTATTTTTTAAATCTGCGTTGTGTGTAAGTCACGCAATATTGCGTCACGTAATATGCGAACCGCAGTGTCCAAGACCGTTACCCTGATGTGGGTGACAGCTAGATTGTCACAGGCTCAATCATCACCCTCGCGCTTGTGCGCTTCATTTAAAATGTTCGCGCTTGTGCGCGTGGCACGAGTCGCGTATGGTAATGAAAAATTGACCTGCATTGAAGTAAGTACATGTCTCAACAAATCCCATCGCCCCACGCATTTCGTCGCCTTCGCGCCTGCTCGGTCTGCGATTGGGTAAGTGCTTTGCCAGTTTTACGTCCTGGAGAGCAGGCGCATTGCCCAAGATGCCATCATATCTTAGCCAGAAGGCACCGTCATCCAGTGCAACGTAGTATGGCGCTGGCATCAGCGGCATTACTTTGTTTACTGATTGCCTTATGCTTTCCGTTTATTGGGGTAGAGATTGCAGGGCAAACGCAGCAACTACCCTTAATTCATACCGCAACCACACTCGCACTGACGCAACAACCGTTGGTGGCGATCATTGTTGGTTTAGCCATTATTGTGTTGCCCGCTTTGTACCTGATTGGGGTCATACTCATGCAAACGGAACGGTCAAACGCACCTGTTTCTGGGTTCAAACGGACCATGGCGCGCTATTTCGCCGCCATGCATCCGTGGATGATGGCTGATGTGTTTGTGGTGGCGGTATTGGTCAGCTTAATTAAATTAGTTGGGCTGGCAGAGATTGTGATTGGACCCGCATTTTGGGCCTACAGTGCGTTTGCAGTGCTGTTATTGATGACCACCCGCTCGATTGATATTGACTATCTGTGGCGACGCTTGGCAGGCGAACCCAACCCGCCGCGCCAGTTACACGCAGGCGAGACTGCGCTGGCACAAGGCATGGTCAACTGCTTATGTTGCGGTGCCATACACGCCTTACCCAGCCCCCAGGCAACGCAGACCGCGCACCTGTGCTCACGTTGCGGGCAACCATTGCATCCACGTATCCCACTGAGTCAACAACATACTTGGGCATTGCTGTGTGCGGCGGCGGTGTTATATGTTCCCGCCAACCTTTATCCAATGATGATCACCACCGCGTTTGGGCAAACCCATACCAACACGTTAATGAGCGGCATGATTGAGTTGTGGCATCAAGGCTCGCAACCGATTGCCGTGGTTATTTTTATTGCGAGCATTCTGGTGCCGAGCATAAAAATGCTGGTATTGGCATTACTCAATTGGCGTATTCGCCATCCTGAGCAGGGCAGCAACTTATCACTGTATCATTGGACCGAGTTTGTTGGACGCTGGTCGATGGTGGATGTGTTTGTCGTGGCGATTTTGGTCGGTCTGATCCAGTCAGGTCAACTGATGTCAGTATTGCCCGGCCCAGCGGCGCTTGCCTTTTGTAGTGTGGTGATACTCACCATGCTTGCCGCCATGCGTTTTGACCCCAGACAATTATGGTCTGTCCCCTATTCTCATGAGAATGCCTAATGTCAGCCAACCCTCACCTTGGTCAGCGTGCCACCATCAGTCGCCAAAAAAAGTTATCCCCCATTTGGATCGTGCCGATCATCGCCCTGCTCATTGGTTTATGGTTGATTTATGACAATATCAGCAAGGCCGGTACGCAAATCACCCTCACCTTATCGAATGCCGAGGGCATTGAGGCAGGCAAAACCAAAATCAAATTGCTGAGTGTGGATGTCGGTGTGGTGGAGCAGATTAAATTATCAGAGGACTTAAGCCATTTGCAGGTATTGGCGCGTATTCAGCCAGAAGCACAAGCCTTATTGGTGACAGATACGCAATTTTGGGTGGTCAAACCGCGCATCGGCTTGGGCGGTATCAGTGGTTTAAATACGGTGTTGTCGGGCGCATTCATTCAATTACAGCCAGGCAAAAGTCGCCAAGCGCAGGAGCAATTTGAGGTATTGGATCAGCCGCCCATCTCGCCCAATGGCGCGCTGGGCTTACATGTGAACTTGGTCGGTAAAATCGCCAACGCGCTGCATGTGGGCGACCCTGTCAGCTATCAGGGCTTACGCGTAGGCCGCGTGGTCAGCACCCGCTTTGATCCCAAGCAGCGCAGTATGCACCACGAGCTCTTTATTGAAAAACCGTATGATGTCCTTATCACCGACAATAGTCGCTTTTGGACCACCATCGGCATTGATTTTAAACTGGATGCAGAAGGCTTTAAAGCCAGCATCCCCACTGTAGAATCATTGGTCGCTGGCGGTGTGAGCTTTGGTCATCTCAATGATCAACCCTTGGGTCACCCAGTGCAGCCTGATACCTTGTTTGAACTGCACCCGAACGAAGAAACTGCTCGCCAGCAAGTGTATGACCAATATTTAGAATACGTGCTGATGGTCGATGATTCGGTTCGTGGCTTAAGCAATGGCGCCCCGGTTGAGTTTAAGGGCATTCGCATTGGTACGGTCATGCAAGTGGCTTGGCACTATTTTTCAAAAGCGCGGCAAGCAGGCGATTATGCGATTCCAGTGCTGATTCGCATTGAGCCAGGCCGAATTAACGATACCGAACAACGCAATTTATCTGTGTGGCAAGCGCGCATGACACAGATGCTCAAACGTGGCCTGCATGCCACCCTCAAATCTGGCAACTTGGTGACAGGCACACTGTATGTTGATTTAAATTTGTCAGGCCATGCCAATGCGGTCAAGACCTTCGCGCGCTTTGAGGGACGCACGGTGTTACCCACACATGCCAGTGGCATTGCACAACTCGAGCAAAAACTGACCAATTTGCTAGACAAACTGAACCAACTTCAAATCGAACCCGTGTTAAGCGGCCTCGATCAAAATTTGCAGCAATCCGCGCAGACGCTCAAACAATCGCAACTGACATTGCAAGAAATCCGCAATTTAACGGTGAGCGTGCAACAGTTACTCAATCAGCCAGAGACCCAACAATTACCCGCACACTTAACAGCCACCATGCAACACATTCAACAAGTATTAAAAGGCATCGCGCCAGATGCACCTATGTATCGCTCGCTAACGCAAACCTTGCAACGGCTGGATCAAGTATTACGTGAGGCGCAACCGTTAGTGCGCACCCTCAACGAGCAACCCAATGCAGTTATATTTGGCCGTAAACCTAGCGACGATCCCATCCCGCTTGCGCCGGCGGCCACCACCAATGAGGGCACGCCATGAGATTCATCAAACCATCATGGTGCTTGCCCATGTTGCTCAGCCTCAGTGTCACCGCCTGTGTCGGCAATCAGCCACCGCTAAAAATTGTGCGGTATCAATTGCCAGCCATCGCTGCAACTGCCACTCAACAGGATATTCAACATTGGGTGGTGATGCCGCCAATCACGGTGGCTCGTTTGTTAGACAGCGATCACATGGTGGTTGCGATTGACGCCTTGCAAGTGCGCACCACCCGCGATCATCTGTGGGCCGCACCCTTACCAGAATTGCTATGGCAAGGCTTGCAAACGCGCTTAAACGCACGCTTGCCGCATACCCAGATTAGCGCAACAGCGTTCGCCCCCGCAGTGCCAGCATCGCAGTTAACGATACAGGTCGATACGTTTGAAAGCCAAGCCAATGGCATGGCGGCACTGAGTGGCGAATGGCAACGTAGCGACGCCAATGGCAGCAAACGATTACCACAGCGTTTTCAGTTTCAGGCACCGTTGGCTGCGCAGGGCTACGCTGCCATGGTCGATGCATTGGGGCACACACTCGACCAACTGGCACAAGCGATTGCCACTGACCTGCAAACGCACACAGATTAAGCCTACAAGCGCAGTTTAAGCACGCCCTGTTCAAAACACTGCTTTAAGAACACAGTGCTTCTAACTCAACATTAGAAGCGCCTGTGATGATGCGATCTATTGGTAGCGTGGTTGAAACCTATTGCGCGCTTCCATGCCCCTAAACGGCCCGTTAATACAGAACAACTAGCCACGGCAGGTGAGGATGGTTTACACTCAGACGTTGCCTTAGAAACCTCCAGCGCGCATCCCTAATAGTTGTTAGATAGAAAGACTGCCCCGTAATGCCTTTATTAACCAGCTTGTTGGTGCTCATTGTATTTGCCCGACTGATGGGGCAAATTTTCCGTCGCATGAAACAACCCGCCATCATTGGCGAAATGATCGCCGGCGTGATTCTAGGCCCCAGTTGCTTGGCCTTGATTGCACCCAATGAAGCGCTGTCTGGCATTTCTGAATTTGCCGTGTTTTTGATTGTGCTCTCGGCAGGCCTGGAAATGGACTTTAAAGAAGTCATCAACGCCATGCGTGGTAAAGGCGCTGTGATTGCCATTTTGGGCTTTATCATCCCGCTGACAGGCGGCATTTTAGTCGGTGCTGCTTTTAGCTTAGATGTGACGCGAACCGTGTTTCTAGGCTTATGCGTCTCGATTACTGCGCTGCCAGTGACGGTGAGTATTCTGCAAAGCTTTAAACTGCTTGATTCGGATATTGCGCGTTATTCGGTGGCCACCGCCATTTTTAACGATGTGGCGGCATTGCTTGCTTTAGGTGTCATTCTTAATTTGCCAGCGCAAAAATCGTTGCAAGCGGTGGCGATCTCCATCGTGCATGCCAGTGGAAAATTGGTCTTATTGTGTTTGATGATCGTCGGGGTCAGCATGCTGATTGAGAAAGTGATCGATAAAGGCATTAATATCGAACAACTATCAGAAAAGCTGGTGGAGCTGATTGGTACCGAGGCCTTGTTTGGGTTGATGCTGCTTTTGGTCTTGGTGTTTGGTTCAGTCAGTGCTGCGCTAGGCTTTCACTTTATTATTGGCGCATTTTTTGGCGCATTGCTGATCGACCGCAAGTTTTTCCTGCCGGGTCGCTACCATGAACTTGAACACACGCTAGGCTCGATTACGGGTGGTTTCTTAGCCCCCGTATTTTTTGCGAGCTTAGGGCTTGCCTTTAAAATCGAAATCATCGATTCATTTTGGTTTGTCGCAGTGGTTTTGGTAGTGTCGATTGCGACAAAAGTGTTCGCAGGCTGGTTGGGCGGTCGCTTAATCGGCTTACCCAAAAGCCATGCCTTGGGCATTGGTTTTATTTTAAACGGCCGTGGCGTCATGGAACTGGTCATCGCCAGCATTGCCTACGAGCGCGGTTTTATTGGCCAAGATTTATTCTCGGTACTGGTGTTGATGGGGGTGATTACCACCATGATTACTCCTTATTTGTTTAGAAAATGGGTGATGCCACGCCTCAGCAGTCACCCTGCCTAATACAACCACCCGCCTGTTAACCAGTTACACTTTTACCTAAACTTTTTAATTACACTTCTAAATATCACCCTCAGATTATGGATAAACGCATCCCTGTTACGCTGCTCACAGGCTTTTTAGGCAGTGGCAAAACCACGCTCTTGAACAAGTTACTGCATCACACCGCAATGAAAGACACCGCGGTGATTATCAATGAATTAGGCGAGGCAGGCTTAGATCAAATTTTTGCCAAAAGTCAGCTGGCACAGACGGTGGAGAGTGAGCATATTGCCGAAAATACCGTGCTGTTAAGCTCGGGCTGTTTGTGTTGTTCGCTTAAAAACGAACTGGCCGACACCATGCGGGATTTATTTTTTAAACGTAGCTTAGAAGCGGTGCCGCAGTTTCATCGCTTGGTGATTGAAACCACCGGCATGGCGGATCCTGGCCCCATTTTAGCCAATTTAATGAACGAACCCGTGATTGAATCTGTGTATCGCCTCGATGCCGTGGTAGTCACCATCGACACGCAACACGGGTTGCAACAACTTGAGCAGCAACCCGAGGTGTTGAAACAAGCAGCTGTGGCCGACATGCTGTTGCTGACTAAATCGGATTTAGCCAGTCCAGCGCAATTAACCGCTTTACAAACCAAACTGCACGCCATCAATCCCAACGCAAGCCAAAGATTGGTATTGCATGGTGATATTGACCCGTTACAGATTGTGGATGTTGGTTTATTTGATTTTGCCAGCAAGCAAGCACAACCACAGCGCTGGTTACGTGCACCCGTGTCAGGCATGCAGCAAGCTAAAAAAGGAACGTTGCCTGTGGCACCTGCCCATGATGACATTCACACCTTTACCGTGTATCTGCCCAAACCAATGATCTGGCAAGATTTTAAAGCGGTCTTACTCAAACTATGCCAAACCCATGGCGCACAGTTGCTGCGTCTCAAAGGTATTTTGCATGTGGAAGATGCCCCTGCACCTTTAGCAGTGCATGCGGTTCACTTTACACCCTATCCGCCGACGTTGTTGGAAGGTTGGGACGAGGACGAACCGATCAGTCGCATCGTGATCATTGGAAAAGGCATCGATGAAGACGCAGTCCGCGAGATGCTGATACAATTTTAATGGCTTGATCACAAGGATATCAGGCAGTTGCACCACCAATAAAAGCGGCGCACTAGGTTTAGCAATGCACTGGGCTTAGCAGTGCACAAGGTTTGGCAATGCACTAGGTTTAAAAGCAGTGCACCGGGTTTAAAAGCGGCGCAACCGCTTTTGAATATCGGTGATGCCAAGCAAACCCCTCACACAATAGGAACACACTACAGGAACACACAATGGCACTCTGGTTAGAAAAACTGTTAGAACGATTGATTTTTAGAAGCCGCTGGCTAATGGCGCCCATGTATCTTGGCTTGGTCGGGGGCTTGGTGGTGTTATTGGTCAAGTTTATTCAAGAGTTTAGCCACATCATTTTGCATGTGACTAGCCTGTCTGAACAAGAAACCGTGCTGTCGTTATTGGCCTTGGTCGATATCACTTTAGTCGGTAACTTGCTGATTATGGTGATTTTTAGTGGCTACGAAAACTTTGTATCCCGCATAGATACCGCCGACAGTGAAGATCGCCCTGAATGGATGGGCAAGGTGGATTATTCAGGCTTAAAAATCAAACTGATCGGCTCGATTGTGGCCATTTCTGCCATTGATTTGTTGAAAGCCTTTGTGCATCAAAGTGCAGGCGAAGCGCACATCACCAATGAGCAAATGGCTTGGCTGGTAGGCATCCACCTCACGTTTATCATCACTGGCGTGCTCTTTGCGTGGATGGATAAAATCGCAGGGCACGGCAAGTCTCATTAGGTGGTGCACAACCAGCAATCATTGGCTTTAGCGGCTGATAGCTGGGCCCTACACACATATCAATGCGCCATGACTGCAATACATTTGATTTGATACCTACGACAAATCACGCACTGAGCAAATCAATTAATGCGCGAACACCTTGCACGCGAATACGCTGCACTTGAATACCCTACACTTGAAAACCCTGCACGTGTACACCTTGTACACGTAAACACTTTGTATTAATAACGTAAGCTATCTTGGGTTTTATAATTCGCACCAAAAAACTCTTTCATTAAAAAGTCTTCTAAAAAGGCGTTATCGGCTGGTCGCGCTGATAGCGTCATGGTGCGGCCAAGCCGATGTGAAACCCAATCAAAGTCGCCTTGGTAATGGTCACGAATCAGGCCGATGATGCGCTTGACCATGACCAAGCGAATATCCTCGCCTGACTTTGCCTCTACCTCGTAATATTGCGTATTGGCCGAAGCGTAATCTGTGGTCCAGCCTTTAAACGAAAAGCTGGCGTTATATGGGTCCATCCGCTTGATGGTAAATAAGCCATTGGTGCCAAATTTTAGGTTATTGAGGATATTTTTCATGCGCCGCTCATCTTCGGACGGGCCGCGCTCAGCGGCGGCCGCCGCTTCATTGATCTGCTTCGCTTGCATTTCATCCGCAAATCGGTCGTTTTGACGCCGTTTAATCATGCTGGCAAAGTCTTCCACAGGCGCTTTTGCTGGCGGTTGCTCAGCTACTGGCGGCGGCGTGGGTACGGGCTTCACTGTGGGCAGCTTGAGCGGACTCTGGGTGCGATCGGTTTGAATCACGCGTTTTGGTAAGGTGGGCGGCTTTTTAGGCGACTTTTCAGGTGGTGCTGGCGTAGGCATCTGCAGTGGTGGCGCAGGTGGGGTCGGCTGATTCATATTGAGCACCACACTTAGCGGTGCTGGCGCAGATACTTCGGTCGGTTGGATTAAATCGAGCCAAAATCCCCAAAACAAAATGGCATGAATCAATAGCGATAATACAATCCCCCACAACAAGCGAGCGGGAATACGAATCACACGATCTGTTCCAGCAGGCGATAACCATGGTGGCGGCAAAGACGGATCAAACGCTTTGCTTGCGTTTGGGGTCGCGATGATCATGGAAGAATCTTGTATCACACTATTCACAGGTTAATGTTTTGACACGGGGTCTATGTTGGTTTTCACCCTAAAATCTGCAGGTGTTAAAGCATGAGGACATGACCATCACCAACAGGCATTGTCAGTCATATGCGGTTATTGCAACGTTTGCCAAAGTTTTTCCAACCGTTTGACAGACACTGGGGCTGGGGTTCTTAATTCTTGTGCAAATAATGATACACGTAACTCTTGCAACTGCCACCAAAAGTCTTGTAACCCCGCGGTTACAGGCAGATGCGCCTTTTGAAGCAGGCTGATTTTTTGTTGTACCTGTTGCTCTAACATGGCAATGTCTGCGGCATGCTTGGCATCGCGCGCAATGCTGGTGGGGTATTTATCTAAGCGCATGCGTATCGCTTTTAAATAGCGTGGCATGTGCGGCAATACGTCCCACGGGGTTCGACTAAAAAACCCGTGATATAACAACCCATTTAACTGCGTCTCACATTCGCGTTTGATTTTTTGCGTGATTGGGTTTGGTTTTTGTAATTGCGCGGACAGTGCTTGGTATTCATTGGCGATTAATTGCGCTTGTTTGGTCAGCGCGTCAGTCACTGCGGGCAATCGCGTCCGTGCCCGCTGTTTTAACGTCATAAACGCGGCGTTGGTGCGTGGCAAATCATCCTCAGCAATAAAGGCGCGGTCTGCAATGGCCTGCAACATATCATCACGCAACTGTTCGGGGTTCATCAAGTGACGCAGTAACAACGCATATTGGTTAAACCCTGGCAGCCCTTTTTCCAATTGTTTGATTTGCTCTTTTAACTCAAAGCGCATCAGACGACACACCCCTTTGCGGTGCGAAACCACCGCTTCTTCCAAGGTATCAAACAGTTTAATCGCGACGCTCTCCCCTTGATCTTCTAGCGCGGGATAGCCCGTCAACTGACGCCCCTGTTTGCTAAAGGATAAGGTTTCGGGCAAATCGCCGAAATCCCACTGCTTGAGTCCTTGTTTTTCGATGTCAGGCGAGCCGCTTCTAAAGGTGAGTTGTGCAGCCGAACCCAATTGCTGTTTGAGCGCATGCCAATCGCGGCCCATGCCCAGCTCACGGCCTTGCTCATCCACCACTTTAAAATTCATTAAGTGATGCGGTGCCAGACTACTGATGTCCAATTCTTCTGGGCGCACCTTAAGCGTGGTTTGTTGTTGAATAAAACTGGCTAAGGCAGGCAATAAGGGGGGCTGTTGCGGATGCGCGGTTAAAAAGCCCGTGACAAACTCAGGGACAGGCACACAGACGCGGCGTATCGTTTTTGGCAGTGCTTTCATCAACGCAGTCAGTTTATCGCGCACCATGCCAGGCACCAGCCAATCGGTGACACTGTGATCGAGTTGATTCAGTAAAGCCAGTGGAATGGTTGCGGTCACGCCATCTAACACATGACCGGGCTCAAAACGGTATTTCAGTGGCACCGTTTCACCATCGACCAATAAACTTTCAGGAAACTGCACCTCAGTAATGGCATTGGCGCCATGCCGCATCAGTGACTCACGGGTTAAAAACAACACCTTAGGGTTGGTTTGTTCTGCCGCCTGCCGCCATTTTTCAAATGAAACACCGTTGTATACCCGATGTGGCTCGCCGATGGCGGGAACTACTTTATCGTAAAAGGCAAACAATTGATGTTCATCCACCAGCACATCTTGACGGCGCGCTTTGTGTTCTAGCGCCTCGACTTCGGCAATCAGGCGACGATTGGCCTCAAAAAAAGGGGCGCGGGTATCAAACTCCATATTGGCGAGCGCTTCGCGAATAAAGATTTCGCGCGCCTCTGTGGGCTGTAGCGGGCCATAATGCACGCGGCGTTTGGGCACAATGGTTAAGCCATATAAACTCACCCGCTCCCACGCCACCACTTGTGCTGTTTTACGGTCCCAACGGGGGTCGCTGTAATGGCTGACGGTTAGGCCTCGCGCGCCCCCTTCGTTGGCAATCGGCTCTATCCAATCCGGGTCAATTTTAGCCACTACTCGTGCATACAGCTTGGTGGTTTCTACCAGCTCTGCCGCCATCACCCATTTTGGGCGAGATTTTTTTAACGCCGAGCCAGGCGCGATGCTAAAGCGGATGCCACGCGCACCAGCGTAAGTGTCTTGATCACCATCTTTAAAGCCAATATTGCCGAGCAAGCCAGACAGTAAGGCACGGTGGATTTGCGCGTAATTGGCAGGCTCGACATTGCGCTTAATGTCCATCTCCTCCACCATTTCTAGCAATTGTTGGTACAGCTCACGCCACTCTTTCAAGCGCAGAAAAGACAAAAACTGTTGATGGCAACGGTTTAGTAAATCGCGGTTAGATTTTTTGCTTTTAAACGCTTGTTCGTACCAGTCCCACAATTTAAGGTAGCCCATAAAATCGGAATCATCCGCTTTAAACAAGGCATGCGCGTTATCAGCCGCTTCGCGTTTATCCATTGGCCGTTCGCGCGGGTCTTGAATGCTCAACACGCTGGCAATGATTAATATCTCACGGACGCAACCTTCTTTTTTGGCGGCTAAAATCATACGCCCTACGCGTGGATCGAGTGGCAACCGTGCCATCTGCTTGCCCAGCGGCGTAATGTCGCGCCGCTCGGTCACTGCGCCTAACTCTTGCAATAACTGATAACCATCCGCCACTAAGCGCGACGAGGGTGGCTCAATAAACGGAAACGCCGCCACATCGCCTAGCCGTAAATCCGCCATGCGTAAAATCACACTGGCAAGGGAGCTACGTAAAATTTCGGGGTCGGTAAACGCGGGGCGCTGGTTAAAGTCTTCTTCTGCATACAGCCGCATGCATATACCATTTGACACCCGCCCGCAACGCCCTGCCCGCTGCTTGGCCGCCGCTTGGCTAATTTTTTCAATCTGTAATTGTTCGACTTTGGCTCGCGTGCTGTAGCGATTGACCCGCGCCAAGCCAGCATCAATCACGTATTTAATACCGGGCACGGTGAGTGAGGTTTCCGCCACGTTGGTCGCCAGCACAATGCGCCGCTGACCGCTGGGTTTAAAGATTTTTTGCTGGTCTTCGATGCTCAAACGCGCAAACAACGGTAGCACTTCAATCGATTTTAATTTAGGCGAACGCCCTTGATACTTGCGTAAATGCTCGGCGGTATCACGAATTTCACGCTCACCCGGCAAAAACACCAAAATATCGCCATCGCCCAAGCGCAACAAATCATCCGCCGCATCTAAAATGGCGTCTTCCATCAGCTCTTCTTCGTCGTCCTCTTCGAGCCAACGGGTTTCGGTGCGTGGCGGCTTGCGCTTAATGCCCATTAAATCTTGGCCTAAGCGATCCATCTCATCCAAGCCATCGTCGATGGGTACTTCCACCGCCACTAGGCTGGTTTTATTACCTAGCGGCCGATAGCGGATTTCTACCGGATAAGTGCGGCCAGAGACTTCAATCACTGGCGCACCATCAAAATGATTAGAAAAACGGTCGGCATCGATGGTGGCAGAGGTGACAATCACTTTGAGATCAGGCCGTTTAGGCAGCAATTGTTTCAGGTAGCCCAGCAAAAAATCGATGTTTAAACTGCGCTCGTGCGCTTCGTCGATAATAATGGTGTCATAGCCATTTAAAAACGCATCACTTTGCGTCTCTGCCAGCAAAATACCATCCGTCATCAGCTTAACGTAACTGCCCTCGGAGAGCTTATCGTTAAAACGGACTTTGTAACCGACCGCCTCGCCTAACGGACTTTTCAGCTCCTGCGCAATCCGACTCGCCACCGAGCGTGCCGCAATCCGCCGCGGTTGCGTATGCCCGATCAAGCCATCCACACCACGGCCTAACTCCAAACAAATTTTAGGTAATTGCGTGGTTTTCCCCGAGCCAGTCTCGCCACAGACAATCACCACTTGATGCTTGTTAATTGCCGCCACTATATCGGCTTTTTTACCAGAAACAGGCAACTCCGCTGGATACTCAGGGCGCGGCAACCCCGCTAAGCGCGCTTGCCGTTTTTGCTGCGAGGCATGCACTTTCTGTGCGATGCTCGTCAGTGTGCTTTCGATTGATTTTTGCTGCTTTATCGCCTCGCGCGCCTGCTGCAAACGACGCTTGAGTGGAAAGCGATCCACCAACATGCAGGTGGCTAATTGTTGCTCAAGATGGGAGATGAGTTGCTGGGGGGATGCGGCGGTCATATGGGATTAGATTTTAACATGGCTGGGCGGGTGCATTCACGGCAAATAGCGTGCTTTAATCAGTAGTCAGCGCTAATGTTAATGACTGATCCATGCTGAGATGATTGAATATCTTTTTACTTAGTAGCCCAATCTACAAACTTCGATTACAAAACAATTTTTTATGCAAAAGTATCTGATTTTGTTGTTATCTACCCCGATATTGGCTTCAGCCTTGATTGAATTTGCCGCTGAAATGCCCATTGAGCATCCCGATAAGATGCCAACCCCTGTCATTACTCATCTCAACCATTAATTAGCGCAAGAAATAAAGCGATGTGAGATTAAAATATCGAAGAGGCGTTTGAAGGGCAATCGATCAAACTATCCGCCCGATCAATCGCTTATTTCGTTAAGCCTAAAAATTGGTGTTTATGTAGTGCGTATTTTTGTCCGATGTGGATGTTTAAAGTGAATGGGCAATCAGCGCATCAATTGTGGTCAACACAGGGTACAGGCGTATTGGAAATTCTAGACAAAAAGACGAATGGATATCGGCGCATCAAGGAATTAGGCGGGGTTTCCACGCATGGACATAGCGCCATCTGGGCGTGGAATGGCAAAAATACATAGAATCTCAGCGGCAAGTTTGGATATGGAATGAAGCAAAATCATGTCGTGAAACAGACGTTTTTCGGGTAAAGGGTAATTCGCTAAAAAAAATAGCGACTACATCTTTACCAGATTAAACAGCCCATCTATTAAGCGTCAGACTGTTAGGTAGTTAAATGATCTACTACTACGACGTCATTGTTTAATGCGAGGGAAAATCTGCGAAGCTTACTTAACATGATGGCCAAAATAACTAACTATCAAACACATACAGCAAAATTTTATACAATGTTCGGTGAAACGCATGTCTAGGTCAAATTTCCTAATGTGTTAAAAGCACTTGATGTTATGCTGATTTATGTGAATTAGCTAAGCACACCGAAAAACAATCGAAAAGATACTTAAGGAGCCACCGTGGAGGAAGCAATTAAAGCCATTCAAGGGACGCCAGTACCCACCTTGTTGATTGTGGCTGGGCTGTTTTTTTTGTTGCTGGGGTTTGTGAGTAAATTGGGCGGCATGATCGAGGTTTCACCCGAGCAAAAAAAGTATACGTTACCGATTGGCTTGCTGGTGCTTACCATTGGCTTGGTGATTCACTTTACGCCACCCAAAACAGCTGAAACAATACCCTCGCCAACGATTGCGATCAACCCAAAGCCACAAACGGCTGATGCGCCAACACAAACCGCTACAACATCAACTTCAAATTCCAATGAGCTGGCAGCCGTGATAAACGACCCTGAAGGCTATACCAATATACGTGCGGGTAAAGGCAGTCAATTTGGCATTATCGCGCGGGTGAATGCAGGGGAAATTTTTTACACAACACCGCAACAAAGCAGTGATTGGTGGCCTGTGCGCACGCTAGCAAATCAATATGGGTATATGCACCGTAGCAGGATTACGCTTAACAAATAAAGCACCTTATTATCTTTTTTAAGTTGTTATTAAATTAAATGCCCAGCCAGAAAATCACACTGGCTTGGCTTTTTACATAGCGCACTGTTTAGATTTATGCGTTGATCAGATTGAAATTTAGTTATACGCCAGACTTTCTCACACAGACCTCTATCCCCGTGTTACCGCCTTTAAACGCTGGCTCAAAATAAAACTTTCGGAACGTCAGCTCACCTTTGCGGTTTTTCTTAAATTCGGCAATGCCCGTGCCAAAGTCGTGGGTGTTGCCACCATACTCGCCATTTTCAATCGGCAGTGCAAAGTGCATGGCGGCATGCATGCCGTGCACGGCAGCGTGGCCTTTATAGACGCCATAATCAGGCACAGCCAGTTCAAAATCGTAACTGGCGTCTTGACCTTTGCTGTGCGCTTGTATCCGTTTCATGGTGACGGTGCCTGTGTATTTGCCCTCATGCGCATCGTCACCAGTGCAGGCGTACACGCCACTCAAATCTTGGGCGACACTGTTGAAACTAAATAAACTGAGTGCGATGGCTACATGAACTGCTTTCCAGTTAAATGACATCAGGGGTCCTTTAATTAAGATTTAAAAATGCGATTAATTTGGCTATTGTACTAGTACATCAGTGATTAATTGCTACTGGTTTCTGGTGGCCGCACCCGCAAAAACCGCGCAAATTTTGGTTTGCCTTTTACCGTTAAGTCGCTATAGGTGTAGGTGACTTGACTGCCAAGTGCAGGTGGGGAACGTCGCTCGGCATCGCTAAAGCCTGTGCCCAATTTAAATTGCACACCCTCTGGTGTTTCAACCAGCAATGCGCCCATCATGCCTTGATATTTGCCTTTACCGGGCACGCAGCCAATCACCGTGGCTTCGGCATCTAATTGCGGCTTGAGTTTTAGCAATACTTGACTGCGGCCCGTCACATACTGGGCATCCATACGGTGCAACATCACGCCCTCGCCTTTACGCGCAACAATTTGATTTAATAAACGCTTAAGCGCCGCTTGGTCTTTAACCTTAAATTGCGGTACTGCTTTCAGTTGGGGCACATTGGTTTGTTTAACAATATTTTTAATTAGCTTGGCGCGTTGGCTAAAGTCACCCTCACCGTTTGGGAGCTCAAAAATATAGTATTTCACCGCTTGCCAGGCTTGGCTATCTGGTTTGGATGTACGCACAATGCTAGAGAGTTGCTCAAATCTGCCGCGCCCCAGCCACAACTCGCCATCGAGCGCTCGCTTGGGAAAACCGCGCGTAAACCAAGCTGGGGCATGTATCACATGGCCTTGACGGGTGATGAGTTGCTCGCCATCCCAAAAGGCTCGAATGCCATCTAATTTTTCGCTGACTAAATAATCACTGACTGGGAGATGCTGCTGATAGACATGAGCCAGCAATATTGCAGGCGTTAATGGCGTAGACTTAAGTGGTACATGGGGTTGCGGGTGCAATGGCGCATGACTAGGAGGTGCAGTTTGTTGCGCGATAGAAGGATGCGACTTACCCCATAACGCAAGTATCAAACACAGGCAAAACAAGGTCATCACATTCATCACACCCTCGCTAAATTTTAACTTTAATTAACGATTGTAATCTTTCAAGCGTTTGGACAAAAGCATTGAATGACGGGGTGTCAGACCGCAACAAATAGCGTTACAAACTTAAATGGCTAGCTCAAATTGAAAGCGACTGGCTAGCGACTCTAACTGACATTCTTTGAGTATTTGCGCGCCACGCATGGCCGCACTGCGTTTACGTTGGCCGGTATATTTTGCAATGATCAACTCGTTTTTCATCGAATGCTCCCAGCCCACTAGCTCGGTCACTGTGACTTGATAACCGTGCGCTTCTAGCTGCAAACAGCGCAACACATTGGTGAGTTGGCTGCCAAACTCGCGGGTATGGATGGGATGCCGCCACAGCTCACTCATGGGGGTGTGCGCTAAAGCCGTGGCTTTGTGTTGGCGCAAGACTTCAGCCACTTCGGCTTGGCAACAAGGCACCAACACCAAATAGTGCGCTTGTTTTTGTAAGCCAAATGCAATCGCATCGTCAGTTGCGGTATTACAGGCATGCAAGGCAGTCACAATATCTACTTTGTCTGGCAAGCTGGCAGCGGTCATCGAATCTGCCACGCTTAAATGCTCAAACTGCATGCGATCAAAGCCACATTCCTCGGCTAACGCCTGCGATTTTTGTACTAAATCGGCGCGCGTTTCAATGCCAATGACGCGGCTTTGTTGCAGGCTTTTGAGCAATAAATCATACAAAATAAACCCCAAATAGGATTTACCCGCACCGTGATCTACCAAGCTAATGCTCGCTTGTTGCGAAACGGCCTCAACCAAAGGTTGAATAAAATTCACCAAGTGATAGACCTGCTTGAGTTTGCGTCGGCTATCTTGGTTGAGTTGCCCATCGCGGGTGAGGATATGCAGCGCTTTTAACAGCGGCACCGATTGGTCTGGGTGGATATCATGCGTTTTAGCCATGGCGAGATTTTAAAGCAAAACCGAATCGCCCATGCAGGCATGTTAAAATATCGCTTTCGATTAAGTGAGTAGCACCGTGGCGATACAATGGTTTCCTGGACATATGACCTCCGCTCGCAAAAAAGCGGAAGAAACCATGGAGCATATCGACGTGGTGATTGAGGTGCTCGATGCGCGGGTGCCTGCGGCTAGCCATAACCCGATGATCGAAGAAATGCGCAATTTCCGTCAGCGCCCCAAACTCAAAATTCTGAATAAAGCCGATTTAGCCGACCCGCAAGTCACCCAAGCCTGGCTCAATTACTTTAATGCGCAACCCGATACCAAAGCGGTGGCCTTGTCTTGCAAAAAACCAGGAGATGCCAAAAAAATCCCTGGGCTGTGTAAACAACTAGCGCCACATCGCGGCACCCCGCTTAAACCATTGCGTATGCTCATTATGGGTATCCCAAATGTGGGGAAATCCACGCTAATGAACGCCCTCCTCAATCGGCGCGCGGCCAAAGTGGGCGACGAGCCAGCCGTGACCAAGAGCCAACAACGGTTTGAGTTAGATGACACCGCCAACATCACCGACACCCCGGGCATGATGTGGCCCAAAATTGAGTATGAGGCAGACGGCTATCTGCTGGCCGCCAGCCACGCGATTGGCCGCAATGCGGTGATCGACGAGGATGTAGCAGCGTTTTTAGGCAATGTGCTGATTGCAGCTTACCCCGACTTGATCAATACCCGTTTTAAACTCGATGCCATGAAACTAGAAGTCAAACAGATGGATGGCATTGATTTACTAGAAGCCATCGCCAAACGTCGTGCCTATAAACGCAATGATGGTTTATGGGACATGGAACGCACCGCCATGGCTTTACTCACCGATTATCGTAGCGGTGCGATTGGGCGGGTGAGCCTTGAGTCACCCCAAAGCCGTGCTGAGATGATTAGCCGTGTAAAAGCTGAAATGGCCGCCAAACAAGCCGAGCAAGCGGCCAAACTCGCGGCTAAAGAGGCCGCCAAGCAAGCCGCTAGTGAGCCGCAAAGCAACGTCGATGATGCCGTCACTCACAACCCAGTGCAAGAGTAACTTAACACCGTGACTGTTATGTTTGTTGTTATGAAGCGCTTGTTTAAGCAAGCTTAGTCAGAGTGTTGCGATGTTACAGCAGTTAAATCCCCCGCAACGTGAGGCCATTCATTATCTCGATGGCCCTTTACTTGTGCTCGCCGGTGCTGGCAGTGGCAAAACGCGCGTCATCACGCAAAAAATTGCCTACCTCATCAACGAGGCAGATTACAAAGCCAGCCAAATTGCGGCCATTACCTTTACCAATAAAGCCGCCCGCGAGATGGAGGCACGTGTCACACCGCTGTTAGCGGGCAAAAACGGCAAAGGCCTGACTGTCACCACTTTTCACTCACTGGGCTTGCAATTATTGCGGCAAGAGGCCGCACTGTTAGGCTATAAACCGCAATTTTCGATTTTAGATGCCTCGGATAGCTTAAAAGTGATCGCCGATATTTTAGCCACCACCGACAAGCAACTGCTACGCAAAACCCAATGGCAAATTTCTAGTTGGAAAAACGCGCTGATTAACCCAGATCAAGCCAACGCTGTTGCCGATGAAGAACTCAGCGTCGCAGCCGCCCGTGTGTATCAGCTGTATCAACAAACCTTACGCGCTTATCAAGCAGTGGATTTTGATGATTTAATTAAAATCCCAGTCGAGTTGTTTGACCAGCATGCTGAAACGCTCGATAAATGGCAGCGCAAACTGCAATACTTGCTCATTGACGAATACCAAGACACCAACGCCTGCCAATACAAATTAATTAAACAACTCACCGGCCTACGCGGCCAATTTACCGCGGTGGGCGACGACGACCAAGCCATTTATGGCTGGCGCGGCGCCGATGTTGAAAACTTACGGCAACTCACTACTGACTTTAGCCGCCTGAAGGTGATTAAACTCGAGCAAAACTATCGCTCTACCGTGCGTATTTTGCGCGCCGCCAACCAAGTGATTGCCAATAATCCCAAGTTATTTGAAAAAAAACTTTGGAGCGAATTAGGCACCGGCGATTTAATTCATGTCACCGCCACCCACAGCGAGGAGCACGAGGCCGAAACCGTGACCATGAAGTTGCAAGCGCACAAATTTGAACACCGCACGCAATACAAAGACTATGCCATTTTGTACCGCAGCAACCATCAAGCCCGCATCATCGAGCAATTTCTACGCAACCAAAAAATCCCCTATACCATCTCGGGCGGGCAATCGTTTTTTGATAAAGCCGAAATCAAAGACATCATCAGCTATTTGCGCTTGATCATGAACGAGGACGATGACCCCGCGTTTATCCGCGCCGCCACCACCCCTAAAAAAGGCATCGGCAACACCACGCTAGAGCGCTTAGGCGAATACGCCAGCACGCAGCAACTATCGCTATTTGCCGCCGCGTTTGAGAGTGGCTTTCAACAAACGGTTGGCAATAAACAGTTGGATGACTTGCTTACCTTTTGCCAGTTTATTCAAACCCTGCAAAGCCGCGCCGTGAAAGACCCCGCGCAAGACGTGCTCAACGACTTGCTCAACGCGATTCAATACGAAAGCTTTTTATACGACGGCGAAGAAGCCCGCGCCGCGGAATCGCGCTGGGGCAACGTGCAAGAATTTGTGGCATGGATCACCAAAAAAGGCGAAGCCTCCACCGAGTTTGGTCACGAAACCGATGGCAAAAACCTGATCGAACTCACCCAACTCGTCTCGCTCATCACCATGTTAGAAGGCCGCGAGGATGGTGAACCCGATGCCGTCAAACTCTCCACCCTACACGCCGCCAAAGGCCTAGAATATGGTCACGTATTTTTAATCGGCTGCGAAGAAGGCATCCTCCCGCACACCAACTCCATCGACGCCGACCAAATCGAAGAAGAACGCCGCCTCATGTATGTCGGCATCACCCGCGCCCAAAAATCGCTGAATATCACCTGGTGCAAAAAACGCAAACGCGCCGGCGAAATGCAAGCCTGCGAACCCAGCCGCTTTATCAGCGAACTACCAAAAGACGACGTCAAACACTTTGGCAACCCGTTTAACGGGCCAGATCAGGGGATAAGTAAGGATTATGGAAAGAGTAAGATGGCGAATATTAAGGCGATGCTGGCGAGTAAGCAGTAATGCATGGCATATCACTGTCTGATAAGTTCAATAGCTATTTAAGCCAGCTTATGAGTCACGCACCAGTAAAAACCCATCGGGCAGAATGTATGTTTTTCTCCAAATTAATGATTTTTAAATCCATTTTCATTGAAAATTTACGCCGTAAAAAACGAATGTGAAAAATTCGATTATGAATAAAAACAACTTCGATTTTATAAGAATAAGTCTTGCATTGATTGTATTGCTAGCGCATGCATATGCATTAACTTTGATAAGCGAATTTAGTTTTTTTGAAAAAATTTTTGACTCAAATTTTGCAGTAAGAGGTTTTTTTGCAATTAGCGGCTATCTAGTAACGCTTAGCTACATAAATAGCAAAAACAATACTGAATACTTTGAAAAGCGCTTGCGGAGAATCTATCCAGCCTATATTGCATGTATTGGTTTTTGTTTATTGCTAGGTGCAATTTCGACCAAATTAAAAGTCTCAGATTTTTTTCAATCACCAGACACTATTCAATATTTAATCGCTAATTCGTTTTTTTTAAACTTTTTACAACCTACCCTACCTTCAGTTTTTGATAATCATCCAGTGCAGGCGATTAATGGCGCTTTATGGACGATAAAAGTGGAGCTTATGCTCTATTTATGTGTACCAATCATCATGTACCTAAATAAAAAAATGGGAATCAAAACGTCGAATTTATTAATATTTATTTTTAGCGTGATATGGGTTTATTTTTTTTCTTCCCTATACACAAGTGGCAATGGTGTTGAAATAGCTCGACAGTTTCCAGGCCAACTATCTTATTTCATTGTTGGTTCATATTTAGCAGCAAATCGCGAGAAAATTAAAATTTCTATCTGGGTCGTTATCATCTCTGCCAGTGCATTATGGTGTACAACTCATCCTGTTCTCAGACTAATACTAGAACCAATAGCCTATGCTACGATTGTTATTTTTCTATCAACAAATGCTTTTCGGAATATGCATTTTGGGAGATATGGAGATATTTCATATGGAATATATCTGTATCACTTCCCAATTATTCAATTTTTATTGTATTGCGGTATTTTCAAATTTAACCCATGGTTTGGGTTGGGTGTGAGTATATTAACGACGGTAATCATTGCATTTTTCTCATGGCACTTTGTTGAGAAAAGGATACTTAAAAGAAACTCACATTACGTCAACGCTACTAGCAATTAAATGATTGAATCAATTACTTGCAGTTTTTGGGAGCCTGAATAAATGTTTGTAAAAATACCTTATTAAACTATTTAAATGCCAAGTCATAAAACGTAGTTTTTTTCTACTGTCTCTCTGGGCATTGTGAACAATATACGTGTTTTGATTGACGGCAATTTTATATTGCATAGTCCAAAATCGCACACAAATGTCAACGTCTTCATAGTACAAGTAAAATGCTTCATCAAAGCCGTTTACCGAAGCAAATGATTTGGTATCAAACATCATAAACATACCTGCCACCCATTCAGGATAAAAATAACTTTTATCTGGTTGAACGGCATAAGTACTGATGTCTTTACCCAATGCTTTCATTAATAGATTAAAAAATGTTGGAAAACGACGAACGCTATCTTCTAGTTGATTATTAGCAGACATAACGATTGGAGCTATTAATTTTGCTTTTGAGATAATCATACCCTGTAAGAGATCTCTAAAAACAAACGGTGTTAAAACCACATCAGGATTTAGTACCACAAATAATTGTGTATTACACTGCTTGAAAGCAGCGTTGTGATTTGCCGCGAAGCCTTTTGGTACGTGATTGTGAATCACCAAAAAACGCTCATCACCTGGTATTTCAACAGATTCTTCGATGTTTAAAGTCAATACAACTTTAGCGATTTCTGGATAGCCTAACAATTGATTGCATAAATCAATCACCATAGCACCATGACCATGGCTGACAACTGATACTGTAATATTTCTGTTCAAAAAAACCTTTTACTTTAATTTAAAAATGTTTTGATCAAATCAATGTCGATAGAGTAGCTTTTGTGCATTGGGTGTTGATCACCGGGTGCTTGAGGACCCAACACAAAATTCATTTGATGCCCAAGAGTTGCAGCAAGATTTGTGTAATAAAAATAATTGGCATCATCATAATAAGGTGATAGACAAATTATCTTACAGCCAGCCGGCGCAAAAATCATATTTGTTAATGCGGCTCCAATTGGGCAAACAATTAACTCAGCATTCATGCATGCTTTTACTTGCTCAACAAATGATAACTGATCAGAATTAATGCGCTCAACTTGTTGATCATCAAGAAAAAACTCTATTGCATCAATATTTAAAATTTGTCTAAGATTTTTACTCGATTTACTTCTAGCTAAGTAGATTTTTTTTGGGTAATCGAGAACACTATCAATGCGTATTGAATTAATCACCATCTGACGAAGCAAATGGAGCGATGATTTGGAGAATTTATTTATATAAGGCTTTGCTTCTTTATTGTGTAAACCCTGAGGTGAATACCGCTCGTACCCTGGCGTAGATATGACGATTAATTCTTTCACTTTTACAGATGACCATCGTTTTATCGTGATTATCTCTCCCTTGTTCTTATTGATAGTATGAAGAGATTCCAAAATGTTAGCGTGCAAACCTTCATCAATCAATAAAGGAAAGTCGTCATAAAGATCACATGAATCTACAATAGCAAGTTTTGGCAAAGTTTCAGTCAGCCAATGAGCATAATTTGTACTACATTGCCCCAACAAGGATATCGCCTTAGGGATATTAATGGATGGCTTGTTTAATCTTAAATAAACGAAACGCTTATCATGCTTAGGCACTTGAATAATGCCAAGATTTTCTGCTGGGCAATGATGCTCGTTGGGAAGAAAAAGATCGTGATGAATTGCCAGATTTTTTAAAAAAACAAAATCTACTCCCCCCACTGCAACTGAATCTTTTAAAAGATAGATGTTGATTTCTGGGAATAAAACATCTCTTGATGGTGTCTTTGCAACAGCCTCTAAATCCCCAAATCCAATAAAAGATGGTGCTTTAAGATGAATTCTTTCAGTGGGAAAAATAAGTGTTGTAGAGACTGTATTATCAAGGTTAGATTGGGATATCCATTTGTATTGACCTGATAGCGGATGTCTAGATGAAAGGAGTTGACGAAATTTTTGAGCAATTAAAAGAACTAGGAATTTTGATAAACGAAAAACATAAAATCGCGACAAATTATGTCTATAAAAATTAAGCGTGTTGTTTATTAATTTAATTAACAATTTTCTTCAAAGCCGCCTCTAAATCACGTAACTTAATCAAATAGTTTTTATGCTGAATATGATCTGACATGTTATCAGTTTCAACTTGAGATCCAATTACATAGTGTATTTCATGGCCTAGTATGCCCATAAAATTTGAGAAGTAAAAATAATTGGCCTTTTCATAATAAGGGGATAAACAAATTATCTTGCATCCTTTTGGCGTGAATAATGTATTTATGAGAGCCGCACCAATTGGTGACACAACAAACTCAGCTTGTTTGAAAAGTGTTATTTGCTGTTCAAAACTCATGTCAGCGGGGCTAACAGGTATGAAGCCATAGCGTTCAATAATATTATCTATCTCATCTGCATTCACGATTAGGCGACCATTACCTGTTGACTTAACAGCACGCTTTAAATAAATGCGTTTTTTATTCGTTGGTGGTGATGTGTCCTTAGTTAAATCCCATGCAATAGTCTGTAATTTATTAAGTGAATATTTAGAGAAAATAAAATACTCATGGGATGGTGTGGGTAAATTACGAGATTCAAAATACACCCTTGATTCAGGCGGGGTGTAGGAAGGTGGAGATAAGTCAATTAATCTAATAATATCAACGGTTTGCCATCTACTAACATAAAATATTTCTCTTTTATTTTTATTAAAAAAATCAATTGTAGACAGTAATGTTGGATGTATCCAGTCATCGACCAATATCGGAAGGTTTGTATATTCAATGTGCTCGTCAATCAAAATAAGCTTTGGCAAGTTTTCAGTTAGCCAATGAGCGTAATTACCAGAGCAATTGCCAAGTAATGAAATGGCAGCATTCAATTGAATTGATTTTATGGTGATGCCAAGTCTAATTTTATTGAATGAATTGTTTAATTTTGCGAAACCCAAATACTCGACTGGAATGACATCAAGCTTTGGAGATTGTACATCTGGATGTATGGCGAAATTGCCATGAATTATTAAATTGGTACCACCCATCACCTTCACATTTTTAAACTCGTTAATTTCAATAGATGGCTCAATTAACAAAACATGATCAGGTGTCTTATCAATGGGTAATTGACCTATGAATCTTGGACCGAAGACAAGATTAGTTCCTGGCTTGCAAAGCACTTTAGTAGCGGATAATTTAGCATTTGATAAGAAGTTGCTCGATGTTATAAGTTTGAAATGCTTGGATTTAATTGTTGGTAAATATGCTATTTTTTTAAAAAAGTCTGGGTAAGAGAAATAAACTTTTAGAACCCAAACCTTAATAATTCTGAAAATTAAATACTTATATAAACACCTACGATAAAGTTTTCGCGCTTGACCTATAAAGTACAACAGTAAAATTGATAAATAGTAGCGCATTACTTGAAAGAAACTAATTTTTCTAAATTAGGATTTGAAATTGTTGACCAAACTAGCAAGATACTCAACTTGCAAGTCAGTTATAACAGGCGAAATCGGCAAACTAAGTATTTGTTTTGAATAGTTTTCGGCAATGGGTAAAGCATCAAAATGCGTTCCAGCATAGCAATCTTGTTGATGGGGTGGTATTGGATAGTGAACGAGTGTTTCTACGCCATTACTTTTTAAATATTGCTGTAGCTTATCCCGCTCTTTTGACCTAACAACATACAAGTGCCAAACTGGATCAGACCAACTTGGCACATGAGGTAAATCAACATCAGCATCAACAAGTAATTGAGAGTATCTAGATGCGACTTCTTTTCTGCGTTCATTGTCGGCATTCAGTCTTTTTAATTTAACACGTAAAAAAGCAGCTTGCATTTCATCTAAACGACTGTTGTAACCAAGCATATCGTGCTTGTATTTAACATTTGAGCCGTAGTTTCTTAATTTACGTACCTTATTTGCAAGTTCAATATCACTGGTTAAAACGGCACCACCATCACCTAATGCGCCTAAGTTTTTACCTGGATAAAAACTTGTTGCAGCAGCATGTCCTAGGCTACCAACCACTTTTCCTTTATACCGAGCGCCCTGTGCTTGTGCTGCGTCTTCAATCACAAGTAATCCGTGTTTGTTTGCCAATGCCAAAATTGGATCCATATCAGCAGGTTGACCGTACAAATGAACAGGAATAATTGCAGCTGTTTTGGATGTAATTGCATTCTCAATAGAAGTGATCGAAATATTATGCGTTTGAGGATCAGGTTCAGCCGGTACTGGGGTTGCCCCGCACTCGGTAACAGCCAACCACGTAGCAATAAAGGTATTTGAGGGTACGATGACTTCATCACCAGGACCAATGCCGTAAGCCTTAAGGATCAAATGAAGTGCTTCGAGACCATTACCTACACCGACACAATGATGAACATCACAATAAGATGCAAATTCGGATTCAAATAATTCCAGCTCTTTACCTTGTATGTACCAGCCTGATTGTTGCACTCTCAAGAAGGCATCTTTAAGCTCGTCAGCCACAAGTTGATTGATCATCATTAAATCAAGAAAAGGAACTTTCATACACTCCCCTCTCTGGCTGTTGTTAAAAAGGATTGATAATCACGAAAATAATCAGACTCCTCATAAAAATCAGAGGCTAGCACCATGCAAACTGCGCCTGAAGAAAAGTTATCAAGATCTCTCCAAATCATTGGAGGAATATAAAGACCATAGTATGAACGGTTCAAATGAAATGTTTTTTTTCCATAACCATCATCCAATGTCACATCAAAACTTCCAGACATAGAGATCATCAATTGACTAAGTGCACGATGCCCATGCGCTGCACGAGAAGCACCGCCTGGAACATCATACAAGTAATAAACCCTTTTAATATCAAATGGAATATGTCTACCGCCCTCAACAAATGTAAGGTTACCGCGTTGATCCATAATTTTGGGAAGCTCAATGATTTTGCAGTCATTTAATGGCATGGTGGATTTCTAACTTTATTTAGGTAAAAAGAACATTACCGTCTCATAAACACTTTCAGTGTAATGCCTTATTTTGATCTCATAATCTGACCGTATCGATAATACCTGCTGTGGTATTCTCCAAAAATCGCCTGCAGCGTGATATACCGAAATGGCTAATCTTGGATGACTTTCTAGAATAGTATTTGATGCGCCTTCAATTGCCTCAGATTCGCCACCTTCTATGTCCATTTTTATAAAAGTTGGACTACACGACACGAAGTCATCAAGACGATCAACTTGAATGGTTACGTTACCTAAACTAGATATTTTTGATGCTGAGCCAGAAACATCAAAACGTAAAGTATCTTTTCGGTTTGATAATCCAACAGGAAAACATTTGACACGTTCTAAATTTGAAAAGCGCTCTTCGCATTTTTTAAAATTTGAAACGTCCGGCTCAAATGCTAGAGTTTCGGAGTATTGAGGACAGATTTTTATAAACTCTGTGGATGTAAACCCATCAAAAGCCCCGACATCAACAAAGGTTTCACCTTGGGGTTTTAAATTTAAAAAATCTTCGAAATATTGCACATCTTCTTTCTGCGTAAAACCATCCAGATGCGCAAGATCATAGTTGTATCTAAATCTAACTAATTTTTCAAAAATTATTTTCGATTCATCATCACTTAATAAATTGTAAATCCATGCATATTTTTGATGATTGTCTAAAAACTCTTTTTGGAATCCTTCGTTAAATCTAATTTCAGGTAAAGATAGATTTGTTATTTTATAAAAAGCGAAATAATCAATATTATTTATATTGGCTTTGTTTAATTTTTGCTTCACTGACAGCGGTTTGCCGCCAGATGCGTTTATTACTAACGCGTTTTTTGGCACTTCATCTATTTTAAAAATAGGCAGATCATAGCAAAATTGATCGGTAGTGAAATCATCAATAATTCCATCTAACTTTAAAATTCTGGCTAGTGCTTCGGAATAAATATTTCTCCCCAACACAAATTTTGGAATAGTTTTATTATTCATAAAATGATCGCAAAATTCAGTTTGATTGTTTGACCATTGGTTTGATTGCGTGACTGAATTTAAAGAAAAACTCATTTAACTAGCTCCCATTGCTTAGTTAAAGTAGAACGGGAAATGGCTTCAAGCATTAACAGACCTTCAATAGACTCATCAACACCAAAAACATATTGACTACTTGAATTCATTTTTGAATTTAGATAAGTAGTAAGACTATATGCAATATCCACATAATAATTGGCAAAGGCCTCTATAAATCCAGCGGGATGACCCGCTTTAAATCTCTGATATCTTATTTCATTTGCAATTTTCGTACCTTTGCTTGTTCGATCAAGCGTAAATTTTCCACCTGTATTATCTGAATAATTGAGGTATTCTGGATTTTCCTGAACCCACTCCACAGATCCTTTATCACCATAGACACGAAACTTCTGACCATTTCGACAACCAAAGGCAGTCTTGCTATACCAAATACTACAATCAACTTTATTTGAGTACTTTACTAAGCAATTGACGTTATCAATGACATCAGCAAAATTTCCTCGTGATGCTGTTAAAGCAACAAGTTGCTCTGGCCTTTCGCCAGTAAGAAACTTTACCATCATATGCAAATGCACACCTAGATCTAGAGAGATAGTTGGTATGGGTCCATCTCTGAGCCTCCATTCTTGCGGCATCATAGGCTGACCATCGTGAGACAACCTTGCAAATCCCTCTTGCGGCATTTCCATGTGGATCTGTTGGATAGTACCTAACACGCCAGCGTCAATCATGTGTTTTAACTCACGTATCATGGGATATCCGGTGTAGTTATAAGTCACGGCCAAATAACCCTTGGTAGCGATAAGTATATTTTTAATCTCTTCTGCTTCACCAGATGAGCAAACCAGCGCTTTTTCACAAACAACAGGAATACCCGCCAAGAGGCATAATTTAACATGCTCAAAATGTTGATCTTGTGGTGTCAATATGACGATACAGTCAATGTTTTTACGCTCGTTTTTTATTAGATCGTTTAGATTTTTATAAGCCCGATTGAGATTTAAGCCATACTGTTGAGCCGATTCAATATTCTTTTTTTCGTTACGACTAAAACATCCAGCAACCAACTCAAAGTATTGATCCATTTCTATCGCAATGCGATGCGACCTACCGACTGCGGAATCGTAAGCACCACCTATAAAAGCTACTTTAAGTTTACTTTTGGGGTTTGATGACTGATTAAGTAATTCCATTTCAACCACGAACCTTTACACTATTCCCACATATCTTAACATAACTTGCCAATAGTGAAGTCGACGCTTCCATTTGCTTGGCATCCTCAAATTGGGAAAAGACAATACCAACCTTGTCAAAAGGCGCCTCTTTAAGTAACTCGCCACTATTTTTCAATGGGACATATTCGTTGAACTTTGCGGGAATATTTATGGACAGTGAAAAAAATGTTTGCGGTGATACATCAGAAATGGTGTGTCGACCATAAAAAAGCGGTTGATCATTTTTAGACAAACTTTCTGATTCTAAACCTAAAAATGGCCTCACATATAACTCAGTATAATTTACCCCAGTAGATCGTTCTATTAAATTTCCATATAGATCACCAGGACAACGACGCATTGTTTCAATGATCCAAAAATTTGAGCCCCGAACCATGAATTGGGTATGGATCAAGCCATTTACCAGCCCAAGTTTCTCTGCGATAAGATGAATAGATGTACGCAACCCATCTCTTATTTCTGTTGTTAAAAATGAAGGGTGATTAGAACAATTCACCTGATACGGATACACCGTACAAAATTCATCAACGAAAAAATCAACCTTTATTTTGCCATCTTGTAAAAATGCAGAATGACTATGAAGGGATGCATCTAAAAATTCCTCAACCACTACATTGCCGGCTCTAGAATATTGTTTTGCTTCAGAGATCGCTTCTGACAGCGCTAAAGGAGAATAAACTTTAGACATACCCCTGCCACTAAAGCTGTCCACAGGCTTGAGTAAAAGTGGATACGTCAAATTTAATGATGAAATATCTTGCGCCTCATTTATTTCTTCAAATTGTGGCGATTGGATAGAAAGCGTTTTAGTTAACTTTCTAAACAGATTTTTGGTATGCAGTGTGGTGGCTGTTTCCAATGTATCGAAGCCTGGAAAAGACAAATTTTCACACACCTTTGCGCAGGACATATAAGCGTAATCGTTACAGCTTGGTATTAAATAATCAAAATTTCCACTTGAGAGCACCGACATAAGCGCTTCAGGCTTTGAATAATCAATAGAATACGAAAAGTCTGCATATTGATGACATGGGTCTGTGGGATCATTTCCACATACTGAAACATGTAAATCATATTCTTTTAGAACATGAAAAATTGGTGCAGCACTAAAACTACTTCCAACAAGTAAGGCTCTTTTTTTGGACATTATTTACCTATTGACCGAAATACTTAGTTGCAATTTCTTCAGGGTTTCCGTCCATATGAATTTTTCCGTGTTCTAACCATATTAAACGCGTGCAATTGGCTAATAAAAGCTCTTTTGAGTGACTGGCCAATATTAATATTTCAGCTGCACTAACCACATCTGCCATGCGCTTATCTGCACGTTCCTTAAACTCCTCGTCTCCTGTAGACAGCCATTCATCCATGACTAAAATCTGTGGTTTAACTGCAGTAGATACTGCAAACGCTAAACGCAGTTGCATCCCTGTTGAGTACGTGCGAAAAGGTAAGTCTATAAAATCACCCAATCCTGTGAAATCAACAATGTCATTACTTATTTTTTTAATCTCTGCTGGTGACATACCCATCATGACGCCTCTTAAGAGAATATTCTCACGGCCCGTTGCTTCGGTATCAATTCCCAAACCGATATTAATGAGAGATACACATTCACCTCGAATATCAGCCTCTCCACTTGTTGGCTGATAAATCCCTGACAAAATGCGCAACAAGGTGGTTTTTCCTGCGCCGTTATGTCCAACCAGACCAACTCTTTCTCCGGGATTAATTTTGACATTAATTTGTTGCAAACCTTTGACTATCACTGCACCGTCATGGGCTCTATCAATTTTTCCGCCCGTGACCGCACTCAATACTCGATTTTTTAAAGATAGATTTGTGGCGTTGTAAACAGGGAAAACAACCTCAACATTTTTAAGTTCAATGGATGATTTGTTCATAACCAATAGGGAACACGCTTGCGATAACGATTAAAGAAAAGGATGGCAAATACCCAACCAATCATTGCCATTGATATAGCAACAATCCAGTTTGTCAAAGAGGGTAAAAAGCCCAGTAGAGGTTCTCGAACGATGCTTAACAAATGATAAAAGGGATTGAAATTTAGAAAAGCCAGCGCAAAACGCTCCTGTAACATTTCAACACTCCAAATGATGGGCGTTGCATAAAATAAAACCTGCATTGCATTTTGGATAATTTGTGTTAAATCGCGAAAGCGGGTGCAGATGATCGAAAAAACCAACATCATCCAGCAAAGATTTATTACTAATAGAATAAATCCAAGTAGAGATAAAACAGAAATAAGCGATATTGGCTTTGAAAACACAATAAATAATATTGGTAATATTAATAAGTTGTGTGCGGTGATGATCATATTTCGCCACACCACCCGCAATAAATGTGTAAATAAGGGCATTCGAACTTGCAGGATCGTATCTTGAGCAGAAATGAATCCTAAGCAACCTTCATTGATAAGCCCCGTAATAAAGCCCCAAACGATGATTCCTATAGTTAGATTTGGCAAAAACTGTTCAATAGGAACTTTGAATAATGTTCCAAACACGGCACCTAGTACCGTAATCATAACTATCATATTAATCGTTAACCAAAAAGCACCTACACGAGAACGCCTGTAGCGCGTCGCAACGTCTTGCCAACCAAGCGTCATAAATAAATGATAGTTTTTAAAAGCACTTAAAATGTCTTTTAAAGCTTCAAATTTATTTGTTTTTTCAACAGGTCTGACCATAGCGATGATTTAGATTAAGAGATTTATTACAGTTTCGAGACATTTAAATCAATATACGCTGATGATAAATTTTTGAAAAAAAGGAAACTTATTTCAAACACATTGATTAAGACTTTTGATTATCCCACATTAAATATATATTTAAAAATTGATCCGTGTAAGTTATTTCGGCATCATTAATACTCATTTATTTAATTGTTTGATCTTTTGAGATTAGAAATTTGTTAATTACTTGTTTAAGTTGAAATTAAAAATTTAGTTACATACTATCCTTAAATCTAAGAAATTTATCCCTCAATAATGCAACTCCTTATTACTGGTGCTAATGGTTTCGTTGGAAATATCTTACAAACAAAACTATTACAATATAACCATAACTTTACTCGTTTAGTTAGAGATGTATATTTACCAGATCTCCAGTACATCACATTTAATTGCTTAATCCACCTCGCTGGCCGCGCGCATGTCATGCATGACACAGCGCAAGATGTGTATCAAGCCTATAAAGAAGTGAATGTGGATTACACGCTCAAAGTAGCGAAGCATGCCCATGAGTTAGGGGTAAAACGGTTTGTGTTTTTGAGTTCGATCAAGGTAAATGGCGAACATACAAGCACACCATTTAATGAAGAGAACCTGCCAAATCCGCAAGATGCGTATGGCAAGACAAAGTTTGAAGCTGAAGAGGCGCTTAAAGCATTTTGTCTGGCAAATGAGATGGAATATGTGATTATTCGCCCACCACTTATTTATGGGCCTGGGGTCAAAGGCAACTTTAAAACTCTTATTCGCTTATGTCAGCGCCCGATTCCATTGCCTTTTGGCCGGGTTGAAAATCTCCGCAGTTTTGTCAATTTAGATAATTTATGCAGTTTTATTTTGCTGTGCTGCCAGCATCCAAATGCGGCCAATCAAACTTTTTTAATTTCTGATGATGAAGATGTTTCAACC
>JAIYBT010000022.1 GCA_027488395.1 Methylophilaceae bacterium
CCATGTCCCGTTCGGGGCAACAATCGCGCTACCCACTGCTGTGGTGCCTTCAAACACAGTGATCAACGCACCAGGCTCGCCTGTACCACTGATGGTCGGTCTTGCGTCATCCGTTGAGTTGCCACTTTTGAGCTCGCCTGTCTGCGGCGCTACATCGTCAAACACGAGGTCTATCGTCGGTGTCACCGGCGCTGTCGTGTCTACCGTAAAGTTTAATGCAGGAGAACGACCGCTTTCATTACCAGCAGTATCGGTTGCCGTTGTAGTGATGGAATATGGCCCTGGAGTCAATGGAATAGAGGGAGTGGCAGACCATGTACCATCAACATTGACCGTCGCGGTAGCGATAACCGTATTACCGTTGTACACCGTAATCGTGGTGTTTGGCGTTGCACCTGAGCCTTTAAACTCTGGAAGTGCATCATTAATCGAAGAATTATTGATGATGTTACCCACCACAGGCGCCACATCATCAATACCCTGAAATAGACCAGGAACAACGGGTGCAGATGTATCGACAGTAAACGTTTCACTGTTCTTAGTCGTCACATTGCCGGCTAAATCAGTCACCGTGATCGACGGTGTATAAGGACCATCTTTTAACGCAGCACCAACTAATTCAACACTCCAACGCGCACTTCCGTTGCCGTCAGCAACCACAGTAGCCGTATAATTTTTGCCATCAATGGTGACAACGACAGTATCGGTGGCTTTATCTGTTGTACCAATTAAGGTAGGCGCAGTGTTTTTAGTTAAATTATCTGTCTGACTCACACCCGTATCATCTGTAATTGTTTCGGGTAATTGACCAGATATTTTAGTGGTATCAGGATTAACAGTATCCACCGTAAAATTTAATGGTGCAGACACTGGACTCTCATTACCAGCAGGATCTTTGGCTGATACAGTCACGACGTAAGCCTGATCAGTTAGAGGAGCAGAAGGCACAATTGACCATGTACCATTGGCTTGAACAGTAGCAACCAATACAGTAGATTGGCCATTAGCGCCAACAATAGAGACGGTAACGACGTCACCTGGCACTTGATTGGTACCACTAAATTCAGGCAAGTTATCGTTAGTCACACTGTTATTTGTAATATTGCCAACGACAGGCGCAACATTGTCAACAGCGATAAAACTCTCTGGTGTATTCGGTGCAGTAGTATCAAGTAGCGCGCTGTCAGATGATGAGGGTGAAGTTTGACCTGATTGATTGGTAATGGAAGCAGTTACTGTAATCGTTGAACCTTCGGCGGGTAATGGTGTGACTAGTATCAACACAAAACCACGCGCAATATCTTCAGCCGTCAGTGTGATGGCGCGTGCACCATTGTTATCGGTGATATTAAGGGTATCACCTGGCTCGAGGCCAACAGGTAAGCCGATGGTTGCAGACACAGAACTTGCACCATTGAGCTCATTCTTTGAAATAAAGCCATCGTTAGGATTCAAATCTTGTAAAAGTAGAACGGTTGGCGCAGTGCTGGCAGGTGTCAAAAACACGAAGTTAGCGGGAATATCACCATTAAGGGCACTCGATGATGCGCTAGAACCACCACTATAATTTGAGACTGATAGTTCAGCCGTTTGAATACGCTCAAGGTTGACAAAAGTACTGTTACCATCGCTACCCGCTTCACCAGCAGCTGGGTTTTCAAGTATTTCTGTCACATCACGACCTTCGTTTAAGGCCGTTAATACCGCATCAAAAATACCTTGATTCACCGCATTTTCGGTGACATCTGATATATCTGTTTGTGCTAAATTATCAGTAATTTTGACTGTTTGTGCCTCTGCAAAGTTAACGGTCTCACCATTCGCAAGTTTGACAGCAACTGAGGATCCAGCAGCAGTAATGACTTTATCACCCGCGTGTAAAACTTCACCTACTTTAAGCATATGACGATTACCAGCGGCATCCACTACAATTGCCATGCCGTCAATTTTTGAAACAGTACCAATTACTGAAGCCATAATTACCCTTAACAATTTGAGACCTAAGTCACGATGCTCTACATTTAATAGGATTGCTAATTTATTGTCTATTGTACCGAGGTACAAGATTAGGCAATTTGGCTTGCTAACAGATGATTTTTTAAAATAAAAAAGGGATCAACCAGTGATCCCTTAGAAAACAACGTTATTGCGTTTAAGTTATTCAGCGACTTGCTGAAGACGTGTAATTTCAACCCGACGGTTAGCGTCATTACCATTCACAGGATCATTGTCTTCAATAGGCATGGAATAACCATACCCTTTGACTACAATACGTTGCGGATCAATGCCTTTTTTAGCGAGATACACACCAACCGCTTTTGCACGTTTCTCTGACAGCAATAAGTTGTATTTTTCTTTAGATGAATTACGCTTATCCGTGTGACCGGCAATTTCAAAGCGATCAGAGCCCCACTCTTTCACCAAATCGTTCACAATATCAAGGTCTGCATAAGATTCAGGCAGAATGATGGCACTGTTTGCCTGGAATAAAATGCGAGGCGTAAATTTCATGGTTGCTTTTTCTTGAGTGGCTTTTGGCTTAAATGCCTCACCCTCCCAAGGTTTAGCGTTTGCGAGCAAAGCAGCTTTATCTGGGACTATTTGAGTAGGTGCAATCGCTTTACATACGTTTTCACGATCTAAATATTCATCGCGCGCATATTCGCCCACATCAGCACGCGATACGCCCATTTTGCTTAACAATAAGCCCTGTGCAGCATAAGTTCTTGCAAAGGCAATATTCATATCCATTTCAGCACTGGTAAAGTTACGGCGTGCTTGAAAGTATTCGTTTTCGGTATCCAATAAATCAAGCAAAGTCCGTTGGCCGATATCGTATTGTTTGCGGTACGCTAACCTTGCGTTCTCAATCGAATCTTGATGCTGTTTACGATACTCGACTTGTTCCTTGAGTTGCACGATGCTGTTGTAAGCAATTGAAACTTGCTGACGCGTATCAATACAAGCCTTATCGCGCAAATCGTGCGACTGATTTAGGTTTTGTACAGCTGAATCCAAATTGGACTTGTCTGTAAATCCATTAAAAATATTCCAACTTGCAGTTAACTCTAAGGTATCTGCAGCAAGCGTGCTGTTTCGGCTGTTGTCGTTCACATCCAAAATTTTACGCCCTTGTAAATCCAAGCGAGGCATAAACGGCGCTTTTCTACCTGATACTGAACTTTCAATGGCAATGATATTTTCAATAGACGCTAAAATGTTCGGGTTTTGCTTGTAAGCAAGCTCAAGCGCTTGCTCAGGCGTGGTCGCTAAACCATCGCTGGAAAGCATCACTTCCACCACATTATCAGAGGGTAATTCACCCACCAAGCGTTGAAAGCGAGCTGAAACATCAAACAAATTGGTTGTTTCAGTGAGTAAATTCGCTTCAGCCAGCGCCAAGCGACCAGTGGCTTGCTCAAGATCCACTTTCTTACCCACTCCAGCGTCTACTCTTGATTTAATTTTATCGAACACTTGTTTATGAACAACAAAGTTATCTTGCGCATAAGACACCAATCGACGAAAACGCATCAAATCAAAATAAGCACCCGCTGTTTCAAGCGCCACTGATTGCATCTGCCCTTGGAGCTCATAAAAACGAGACTTAGCAACGTGATCTAAGCGACCCACTTCTGAAGGTGTTGCAAACCCATCAAATAACATCTGACGAATAGTCAAAGTGGATTGTTGATTGGGCGTATTCGTGTTGTTGACATTGGGCACCAATCTTTCCTGATTACGAAAAGTTTGATCGACTGTTACGTTAGGTAAATAACGACCTTTTGCTGCTGATTCATCTAATTCAGCACCTTTAAAAGCATGAAAACGTGCTTGAACTTCAGGGTTTTCAGAAATGGCCTTTTCAATAATTTTCTCTAGCGTATCTGGACTTGCTGCCCAGACACTCACAGACGTTGAAAAGACACCGAAAATAATTGCGGATGCGATGGATTTTAGTTTCATTTTAAGGCTCTAGCTAAGTAAAGATAATTGAAATTTAAACTGAGTATAACGACTGAAATGTACAGACACAAGTAAATATAGGCTCATAAATGTACAAAAAAAGGCATTTTTTGCACATGAATGTAAAAATCCCAACAAATTGTTGGGATTTTTAATGAAAAAACGCACAGTTAAATCACTTAATAAAATCTAGTTTATTTAAGAGTTTAGCGTTAATTTAATTGAGGTTTTTTTTTGGGGTTGATGAGTGGAAAAAAAATGATCATCCAATGCTTGTCCTTGCAGGACCAAGGCTAGGTGTAAACGATCTTTCACATTGAGCGCACCAAATACCGCGGTTAAATGAGCTTTTACAGTTCGTTCAGATATCGTCAATTGACGTGCGATTTCCTTGTTACTGAGTCCTTTTGCTGCTTCTAATGCTACTTCTCGTTCACGTTTCGTAAGTGCTTCAAGCAACGCTTCACGTTGTGATTCTGACTGGTGCATGGGTTGCGTGGTGACTGTGATTAAGTGTTTGAGTAACTCGCGACCTAACCAAACGCCACCTTGCGCAATGACATTGGCTGCGCCTTTTAATACTTTGTGGTGCGCATACGCATGCAAGTAACCCACTGCTCCTAAACTTAACGCCTGCATGGCTTCTGCCTGTTCGGGATTATTGGAAATCACCACCACTTTCGCATTCGGTTTATTGGTGATTATCGAACGGACAACACGTTGCCATTGCATTGGACTTTCAATCATGACATGCACCCAAACCACCATTTTTTCGTTAACAGACAAAGGTGGTAGTTGAGCAGATGTTTCCATTTGCGGAAACGCTTTGATCCACGCGTCGATCGGCTGCTGCAAAGATGTAATAAAGACATGTTTCATAATATTAGCGCTCTGTTAATGCATAAGATTTAGCTTTAAGGACAGGTTTCAATAAATAGGATAGTACTGTTTTCTTGCCCGTAAGAATATCCACCTGCGCCACCATCCCCGGAATAATTGGTAAATGGTCACTTAAATTATTTCTGATAGTCCTCACTTTAACGACATAAAAAGCATTACCTTTATCGTCTATGGTCGAATCTGCCGCAATATCTTCGACAATCCCATCTAAACTGCCATAGATCGTATAATCGTAAGCGGTGAGTTTAATAATTGCAGGTTGTTGCGGCCGTATAAACGCAATATCCTTGGTCATCAGTTTAGCTTCAATGATAAGACTATCGTCGGTGGGGACTACTTCCATCACTTCCTTGCCAGGCTGTATCACGCCACCGATGGTGTTGTAATAAAGTTTACTAATTTTGCCATTGACAGGCGAAACCAAGGTGGACTGCTTTACTTTGTCAGACAATGCCACACTAGATTGTGACAAGCTATTGATTTTAGCCGTGGTGTCGTTCAACTCTGTCCGCACTTTACTCATAAACGATTGTTGCGCTTCTGATATTTTGCGACGCGCCTCAGAAATCGACGCGTTAATCCTACCCAGCTGGGCAGAGGCTTGGTCGATATCACCTTTGGCTCGGTTTGATTCTCGCTCCAATCTTAAAATTTCGATCTCAGACACGGCACCACTGCTCAATAAGGGCCGATTGGCTGCCAACTCTTTACTGGTGGATTCATAGGTTTTAATCGCCACTTCTTTTTTAAACTGTACTTCGGACAGTTCACGTTCGCGTTGCGACAATTGATCCCTAGCAATATTGACTTGTGAATCCAATTCTTGTCGACTGGCATAAAACAACTGTAATTCTTGTGAGTATGTTTCAGGAATTTTTTCTCGCACTTCAGGAGATGGGTTAAAACTACCCCCATCGGCCAGGGCTTTGAGACGGGCCTCTTTGGCTTTGAGCGATAAATATTGGCTCTGGTTTTCTTTTAGCGAAGAAATCGCTCGTGTTTCATCAATTTTGATCAAGGGTTGCCCACGTTTCACCGTATCGCCCAATTGCACCATAATGTCTGTGACAATACCACCATCTAACGATTGAATCACTTGTATTTGTCTTGATGGAATCACTCGTCCTTCACCGCGCGTCACTTCATCGATTTTCGCGACTGCAGACCAAATAAGCAACACCACCATCACGATTAAAATCGCGCGCATGACCCACCTTGCACGGATGATGGTCTGCATTTCCATTAACTCATGCGCTTGATCGTTCCACGTTTTCGTCTCTCTGGTTTTGTCGCTAATGATTTTGTCAACAAGCACGTAGAGTGGATGTGCCAATTTGCCCCAAATACTATTGCTATCTGTAAACGCGCCCAATTGATCAAATATTTTTTTTGCCATGTTTGCCCCTAGCGCGCCTTGCCTACTTTACCTGCACGCAATGCCGCTGTGACATCTTCACGCGATCCATCCGCAACTACCCGTCCAGCATCCACCACAATCAAACGGTCCACCATTTCTAGCATGGCATTGCGATGACTAATCACCACCACCGTTTTGCCTTGCGTACTTTCTAAAATACGGCGTTTTACCAATTCTTCGCCCGAGTGATCCATGGCACTGGTGGGCTCATCTAACAACACAATTTGGGGCTTGGTGAGAAATGCCCGCGCAATTCCGACGCCTTGACGCTGGCCACCGGAAAGCGTGTCCCCACGTTCACCCACTTCTAAATCAAACCCTTTGGGATGATTATTCACAAACTCTGCAATGCCACCTGTGTGCGCCGCCTCCAGCACATCTGCATCACTGGCGTGTGGCATCCGGAGCGTGATGTTATCGCGCAAAGAGCCAAAAAATAAGTAGCTGTCTTGCTGCACATAGCCAATACTGCGCCGTAATTCAGCAGGGTCGATTTGTCTGGCATCAATACCATCGATCAAAATCGCGCCTTCTGAAGGCTGATACAGCCCGAGTATCAGTTTATTAATGGTAGTTTTGCCAGAGCCCATGCGACCAATCAGTCCGACGCGCTCACCCGCATTGATCTTAAAAGAAACATGACTGAGCGCCATTTGGTCGCTGCCAGGGTATTGAAAAGACACATTTTTAAACTCAATCTCGCCTTTAAAAGCAGGGCGAGATAGAAAATTAACGCCTAGTTTCCGCTCAACTGGCTTACTCATCACATCTTCTAAAGACTTGAGCGACGTTGCCGCGGTATGGTACTGCGTAAATAAATTCGCAATTTGTGAAATGGGTGCTAATCCACGGCTGGTCAGCTGCGAGCAGGCAATCAATCCACCCATCGTGAGGTCACCGTTAGAAATTAAGTACACCCCTAAAATGATTATCACCACGCTAATCACTTGTTGCAGCATGTAGGAACCATTGCTGATGGAAGTGGAAAGTAATTTTAATTTGCTACCCACTTCGGATAAAAATATTGCACTTTTCTCCCAGCGGCTTTGCATCATGCCTTCTACGCCAAGCGACTTTACCGTTTCGAGCCCGACTAAACTTTCAATCAACGTCGCATTTCGCTGCGAACTGGCGCGGTACATGGTTTCTGACAAATCATGCATTTTTGCTTGCACGCTGATGGAATACACCAATACCACTACACCGCCTACCAGTGCTGGCAACACCATCCACGGACTGATCCATGCGATCACCACTAAGAAAATGATCCCAAAAGGTAAATCAATCAGTGTGGTTACGGTGGCTGAGGTAATAAAATCACGTACGCTTTCAAACGAGCGTAGATTGGATGCAAACGAGCCGACGGAGGACGGTTTCGCTTCGTAGCGCGTGCCTAATACTTTTTCCATGATTTGTGCACTGAGCTTGATATCGATCCGCGCACTGGCCCAGTCAAGAAAGTAGGCACGCATTGAGCGTAATATTAAATCACCCATCACAATGAGCACGACCCCTAACCCGAGTACCCACAGCGTTTCAACCGCTTTATTAGGCACCACACGGTCATACACATTCATGGTGAATAGTGGCATGGCGAGTGCGAAAATATTGATCATAAATGCAGCCAGCATGACATCGCGGTATACGCCACGATTTTCAGCCAATGCGCCCCAAAACCAATGACGATTTTTGACTTGCCCTACTTCAGGTGTACGCGCATCAAATACATGTTGTAGCGTGCATACAAAAGCATACCCTGCATAGTGTGCATTCAGGGTGTCGAGTGGGAGCGTAATGGGGTCTGGCGATAGTTCAGGAAATACCACGGTGGCGACGCCTTGCGTCAAGTCGACCGAGATCAACAAGCAGGCCCGATGCTGCTGCAAAATGAGGGTGGTATGTCCAGTCGTGGCGTGACCAGCGGTTGACGCGAACGCTGAAATCGGCGTTTGCTTGATCTGTACATCAAAGTTTAAGCGCTTCGCCGCACGATGATATAACTCAGGAGTCAGCTTGCCCGCGTCAAGAGGCAAGCCCGCAACCAAAGCATCTGGCGTGGTGGCTAAGCGGTTGTAGCGGCAGACATACAACAAGCATGCCAGCAAACTATCCTGTGTTGAAGCATTAAAATACGGTGAGGTTTCCATAGCGCAGTTGTTTTGTTTTTATCCTAGTGCGAAGCTGCCATGCATCACGCAGTCAATAAGTTTAGATTAACGAAGTTGCATACCAGACAAAGGCATGAGTATAGGGCATTATTCAGCTTAATTACATGGATTGACATGATTTAAACAGATGATAAACAAAATTAAGTTGGTTTAATGATCATCAGCATTGAGTGCCTCATGAATAAATGGACCAGTGACTGCATCCACCCCGATCAGCCGCAAGCTTTCTAACTCATCGATATTCAGCACACCTTCTGCAATTGGCATGATGCCCATGGTGCGCACCATCATACACAAGCCTCTTAACAGGGATTGTTGTTGATTCCGTAAATGAATATCGCGTATCAGTGAGGCATCAAACTTCACAAAATCTAACCCCAGCTCATGCAAATCCCCCAGCTGTCCCAATCGATTGGCCACATGCTCGATGCCTACCATGCAACCAAGCGATTTCACCAACTGCACAAACTGTTTAAAGATCACAAAATCTGCAAAGGCGGTTTCCTCGGTGATTTCAAAGCCGATGGCCGCAGGCGTAGCTAAACTGGTCACTAAGCCACGTAACTTATCGCAATAATGCTCACTGCGCATGGCTGCTGCAGACACATTGATACTTAATTGAATCGGCGTATGGTGCAACAGGTCAACGGCATATTCCAACGCTAGTGTATCTAGCGTCTCCATCATATCTAACTGTTGCGCCCAATCAATAAATGCACCAGCGGCCATCCATTCATCGGCGGCTGAGGCGCGTAACCGTAACGGCGCTTCATAGTGAAGAATGTGTTGATCCATGCGTTGCACGGGGTAACGAGCCAATTTAATTTGCTTATGCTCAATGGCTTGCATGAATTGATCACGCCATTGGCTTAAGAAATGTTTGCGTGAGGTGACAATACTGTTTGCATTCATGACGCGTACGGGCATTGCGGCTTGATCATTTGCCAACTCAAAAATAAACTGCATCACCTTAAACATATCACTAAAATCGTCGCCTTTGCGCGCTTTAGTGTGTGACAAGACGAACTGTAATTGCACCAGCGATTGGCTGACATTGAGCTTTTCTAACGCCCACTTGACCTCTGTCGCTAACTGATTGTCATCTAAAGGTTGTCGACTAAATAGACCAAACAAGCCGCCCGCCAGCCGACCTGCAATCATGTGCGGATAATGCTGACAATGCTGATTTAGCGCATCTGCAATTTTTTTAATTAATTGGTTCGTCACGCTATAGCCCAACTGCCGATCTATGTCTGCCAGATTGCGCAATTGAATCAACACCAGCGCACCATCTACATAATTATCGCTTTTGAGCGCCACCGAGGCGCTATTGGCAAAATGCGACTGATTCATTAAACCGGTGACTTCATCAAAGTTGATTTGCTGATTAAATACACTCAAGCTTTGCGAGGCTTCGGTCACAATGTGCTTAATCCGCCCAGACAAGGTGTTCATAGTACGCACCAGCTTTTGAAACTCGGGGGTTTTGGGCTCTGGAATCGTGATGTATTCACGCTCACCCAAGGCCACCGCCTGCGCGATCACCTGATCCAATGGCGTCAGAATTTTTTTCAGCCAAAGGCCAGAGAGCACATAACTGACGAACGCCACCAGCAAGGTCCATAGCAACGCATGTTGCGTGGTTTGCCAGAGTTGGTCATAGGCAAGAGAAGGCTCGCTTTCCATGATTAACGTACCGTATTGCTGCCAACCAGATTGAATACTTGCCACCCCTGGCGCAATGTTGATAGAGAACAAATGCTGAAACCATTGCGGCGCATTTGACTGCGCATCTAAATTGCGACGCTCTATCATCGGCTTTTTTTCAGGACTGATAATGGCAATACGATGGTAATGCCCCATATCAAATTGGGCACTGACAATCAGCTCCACCGTGATCGGATCTTTAGGAATATTGGAGAGCGTAATCGCTAAGCCATTGGCATTATCGTTATTCTTTTTCTGCAGTTGCTCTGCCATAAAACGATGATTGTCAAAGACACTGAGTGACAAACATCCTGCAACGACCATCATGATAATGACCGAGATCGCAATACGAATTTGTTTAATCAATGACATTTTAGCCCTCTTTTCTGTGCGGGGATCGCAGACACTTGACTGCATAACAGCATTTACAGGTGCGTTGCGTAGGTAACAGTTTTACAGATTGTTGCATCTTATTCCAAGCCATCTTGACGCATCCTTGATAATACATCACGCCATTTTGAAATATTGGTCGGCGAGCCTGCCCTCACCGTAGGATTATTCGCAATAAATAACCCCTGATCATTAAAACTAAAAATGGGATATAAGTCAGGACGCCTTGAAGCAGGCAACAGTTCATGCGATAAATTATCTAAAATCAGCGGATCCGCAGCGGGCCGACTGTAATAGGCGAGCACCATGTGTGCGCGTAAGTGACCGCTGGGCATTCTGGCTTTTACGTAAGTCATGCGCAGTTTATCTGCGGCCACGCCAAGTTTTTTAAGCATCATAAATTTAGCAATACTAAAGTCTTCGCAATCGCCAGCGCCGCGACCAAACGTCTCCAGTGGCGTCGCCCAATAATCCTCAATACCCCATAAATCAATATCGTCAGCAAACAGCACATGTTGGTTGATAAAATCATTGAGCTGAGACACTTTGGTTAACTCACTACCAGCGGCTAATTGACTGGATAAGTCACGCAACTGCAACACATGTTGATAGGCTTCCTCACTGTAACGCAACCGTACTTTTTCTAGCAGGGTCACCACATATTCGTTGGCGGCCAGCGTTCCACAGAGCACGCAAATCAACAGTACCCAGCCGCCGCCTAACCCCCAACTATTAAAATGAAAAAGTGTTTTCATGTGTCATGTCATCATCCAATGCATGGATTATGGCACGCTTAAAACAGCGCCAAAGCGTTAAACAAGGCCTAAATACCAATGAAATTCCTGCCAACACCACAGCATGGCGCGCATGCTTGTGCAAACGGACAGACGCAATCAACAAAGACAAGTGTAGAGGGATTGGGTAAAATACTGTTTTTGCTCACCCAAGAAGTGTTCTTCCCGCTATGACGTCACTCACAACACTCAATGCACTTTCACCGCTCGATGGTCGCTATCAATCAAAACTAGATCCATTACGTCCTTATTTCAGTGAATATGCGCTGATTAAATACCGTGCAATGGTTGAAGTGGCTTGGTTAAAAGCCTTAAGTGCTGCGCCCGCACTGACGGAAATTGCCCCTTTTAGTGCCGACACCATTGCCGAGTTAGATCAAGCGATTGCGCATTTTAGCGAAGCAGATGCGGCACAAGTCAAAGCCATTGAATCGCGCACGAATCACGATGTGAAAGCGCTCGAGTATTGGCTAAAAGAAAAGTTTGACGGCAACCCTGAGATCAAAAAAGCCAGTGAATTTATTCACTTTGCTTGTACTTCTGAAGACATCAATAATTTATCGCATGCCCTGATGTTACAAGGCGCGCGTGACCAAGTGATGTTAGGTCAATTGCAACTAGTGGTAAGCCGCCTCACCGAATTAGCACACACCTTTGCCGAGCAACCCATGCTTTCGCGTACGCATGGGCAAACCGCCAGCCCGACCACCTTAGGCAAAGAGCTTGCGAACGTGGTGTTCCGCTTACAACGCCAGCTCAAGCAATTAAAACAAAACGAACTATTGGGCAAAATCAATGGCGCAGTCGGTAACTTTAATGCGCATTTAGCCGCTTACCCAGATGTGGATTGGGAACGCTTTGCACAACAGTTTGTTGAGGGCTTAGGGCTGAGCTATAACCCAATGACGATACAAATCGAACCGCATGATTATATGGCAGAGCTTTACGATAATTTTGCCCGTATCAATACCATCTTAATTGATTTAAATCGCGATATTTGGGGCTATATTTCGGTTGGTTACTTTAAGCAAAAAGTCAAAGCAGGCGAAATCGGCTCCTCGACCATGCCACACAAAGTCAATCCGATTGATTTTGAAAACTCGGAGGGCAACTTAGGATTAGCCAATGCGGTGTTACGCCACTTAGCGGAAAAATTGCCGATTTCCCGCTGGCAGCGTGACTTAACCGATTCCACCGTGCTACGCAATATGGGCGTGGCCTTGGGCTATTCATTGTTGGGCTATGACGCGTGCTTGCGCGGCTTAAACAAACTTGAAATCAATGCGCAACGCTTAAATGACGACCTCAATCAAAGCTGGGAAGTGTTGGCTGAGCCGATTCAAACCGTGATGCGGCGCTATGGCATTGAAAACCCATATGAACAATTAAAAGAACTCACGCGAGGCAAAGGCGGCATCCATCAGCAATCGTTACAAGCGTTTATTGAAACCTTGGCGATTCCAGCGGATGCCAAAGCCTATTTGTTAGCATTAACGCCCGCCACCTACATTGGTAAAGCCAGTAGCTTGGTCAACCATATTGATTAAACTGGCAACAATGCAATTTTTTGTTGCCAGTTTAGCGCAGGACAATGCAAGTTTTTAAGCGATTCAGTTGCCTATTTAAACTAAAAATTGCCCAACCTTTGCGCGTAGATGGCATGGGCGTCTGGCTTACCGTGTTATGGTTGGTATTGGGTCATCCACCGCTGATACATGCGGCTGATGACCCAAATAGCAGCGCCTCAACCACTGCGCAATCCCCTGCGCTCATCCCTACCGAAATCATAGAGGCACGCACTGCGCAACCTTGGTTTAACGTGTCCGCTAGAAATGGCTATGAAACCCAATTCCAAATAATTGGCGGATCGAATGCCACTGATCTAGCCCCATTACAAGCCTTGCTAGAAGAGCATTTAAATCTGCATGAAGCCATGCAACATCCCAAAATGAATACGGATGAGTGGCGTCGCTTGACTCAGCAAACGCCCAAAGAAATCGCCGACCTCCTCAGCACAGAGGGCTTTTTTTATGCCCGCACATCGATCGCACACATCCCTTCTAAGCAAGGGTTGCCATCCAAGCAGGTGATATTTACTGTGACCTTGCCACAAGCCATGCAAGTGAAAACGCATACGCTGCACTTTACAGGCGCAATGGTCGACAACGCGCAAAGGCCCACAAACCACAGCTTGCAACGCAACGATTGCCAACAACGATGGCGCTTAACCGCAGGACAACGGTTTACCCAAATTGCTTGGGCGGATGCAAAACGCCAATTGTTATCCTGCTTTTTACAGGCAGAATTTCCCAATGCCAAAATCACGCATTCAAGCGCAAACATTGACCCACTCACTGCGCAAGTGGACTTAGCCATTACTATCGATTCTGGCCATGCCATTCAGTTTGGTCAGATGCATATCTCTGGATTAACGCGCTACGCACCGCATCTCTTCAATGCACTGAATCCGATTGTAGTCGGTAGCTCTTATCGTCAGTCACAATTATTACAGTTGCAAAACAGCTTGATGGCATCAGGCAAATTTAGCCAAGTGGAGGTTACCGCGCCTACTCAAGCGCTGGCCCCTGATCAATTGGCTGATATTGAGGTGCAGGTGAAAGAGCTTGATCAAAAAAACATCAGATTTGGCGTCGGCGCCAGCACCAATACCGGCGCCCGCACAGTATTTAATTACACAGATCGTCATTTATTTGGACGTGGATTATTGTGGGATACCAGCTTACGCGTAGAGCAACGCTTACAATCGCTCACCTCAAATGTGACGTTTTTGACAGATGCCAAGGGCAATCGCGACAGCATTCAAAACAGCATCACCCGCACCGATTTGGAAGGGCAAGTGACCACCGCGATTCAAAACGGGGTACGGCGCTACTGGGGCAATCCGCAACAGATCGAGCAATTTATCGGCGCGAATGTGTTATATGAATTTTTAAATATTGATGGCGACACCGCCGAGTTTAACAAAGCGGCCACCTTGGCTTATGGCTTTAACCTCAGACGCTTAGATCAACCGCAAGCGCCAACCAAAGGCTGGATACTCAACGCGCAGTGGCAAGGGGCACCGCTAGACCGCATTTCAGATGGCCGTTTTTTACAAACAAAAGCGCGTGTGCAAGCGTTTTATCCGCTCACCGCCTCGACACAATGGTTGAGCCGGTTAGAAATTGGCATGATTAACGGCACCAGCAGCGTGCCTGCAACCTATTTATTCCGCGCTGGCGGCGACCAATCGGTCCGTGGCTACGCGTTTCAATCCTTAGGGGTCATCCAAAACGATGCGATTGTAGGCGGGCGCGTGCTCGTCACCGGCAGTCAAGAACTGGTGCAATGGTTGACAGACAGTTGGGGCGTGGCGGCCTTTGTCGATTTTGGCAATGCTGCCAATCGTTGGGCGGATTTGCGTCCTGTGTTTGGCTATGGCTTGGGCGCACGCTTTCGCAGTCCAGTCGGGCCTGTGGGTGTGGATATCGCCTATGGCGAAGCCACCAAAGATGTGCGTCTACATTTTAATTTGGGGGTGAACTTTTAATGCGTATGCGACCGTTTTTACGCCAACTTGGCAAACTGGTGGTCGTGACCTGGCTCAGTCTCAATCTAGCGCTAACCCCGTCTCTGGTGTGGGCGGCCAATGTGTTTGTCATCAGCCATTTACAGCGCTTTGAAACTGATTTAGGGGCAGCTAGCTTGGTGGTGGATGGCATCGATTCCAATATGCAATTAGGCCTGTCGGTGCAAGGGGCACTGACCGTCACCCGCTTTCATGCAAAGCGAGCTACCTTGCGTTATAAAGCGGTGCCGCCGCCAAGCCAAAAAAGTGCTGACGCACCGCTGCCAGCCAACATTCCCGTCGCAATAGCACTGGCTTTACACATGGGCCAAATCGACCGCTTAGTGATCGAACAAGCAGGCCGCCAGCAAGTGATTACGGATATCCGCTTTGATCTATCGGCAAACGCAAGCCAATTCACCTTTAACATTCACCAAGCCAATACCGCATTGGGTCAAGTCAGCACACAATTTATCATGCAAAACGCTTATCCATTTGCGTTAACAGGCAACTTGGCGCTGACGCAAACTGCGGGTGAACTTCCCTATGCCCTCCAAGCAGCCCTTTCTGGGAATTTAGTGACATTTCATCTGCATGCCGCACATCATTATGTCGCTGGCAGTCAGCCATTTGCGATTAGCCCTGTCACCGCAACTGCTGTTCAAAACGCTACAGATACCTTTGTTGCTGATGCCACGTTCACGCTCGACGCGCCGCTCACCACACAGATAGCGTTACGCCTCAACGCGTTCCAAAACAAACATCTACATCCACAACTGACAGGCCACACGGCGCTTCGCATCTTGGCTAGCGGCGGCTTGGCAGAGGGCGTCCCACTCAATATTGCCATCGATGCTGGCGATAGCCGTTTGCAGCAACAATCACTTCAGCTGACTGGGCAGGCACAGGTCATCAATGGGGCATTGCAGCAACTCGCACTCAAGGCGCAGCTTGCACAAAACACGCTGACTGTGGACGCTGCTCGCAACGGGTTAGGGGTACTAGCATTGCATTGGCAAGCAGCACTACCCACGCTCGCACAACTGATGCCTGGCTTTGCTGGGCAATTGTCTGGGGATGGCAGCGTTGAACAAACCGCTTATCAATTTAGTAGCCAATACCAAGTGCAAGGCACGCAATTACAATTACCTCAAGGGATGAGCATCGAGCGATTGAGCGCGCAGGGGCAGATCTCTAACGCGCCTCTTGCACCGCTGACACAAAAAATTGCATTGTTTGGCCTCAGCCAACAGGCTGCGAATGGTGAGCTCAGCCCTCGCATTGACGCCACGCTCAACCTAGACGGCTCACTGCAACAACACGCCATGCGGTTACATGTCAATGCAGCGACCACGCAAGCCAACACCCCATCGCGCAGTCTGTTGATTGATGTGACTGGTCGCTATCAAGCAGAACAATGGTCAGGCCAGCTCAATCGGTTGCAAGATGATGCAGCGCGCGTATTTTCATTAAAACATCCAGCCCAGTTATCGTGGTCACCCGTACAAGGCTTTCAGCTGGCTGATCTCAACGTGTCTGTCATGCAAGGGGATTTCATATTAAATCGCTTACATTACCAATCAGCAGACACTGCGGCAGCGCATGCGCAATTGGCGAGCCAAGGGCAACTCAACCAATTTCCGATACAGGCCTTGCTCAATTGGTTAGACCCCGCCACGGTGACCACATTACCGCCAGACCATTTACGGCTGTCTGGCGATTGGCATATCCTAGCCAATGACCGCTTAGAAGGTGCGATTCATCTGCGCCAAGCGGCTGGCGATTGGCAAGTGCCCAATCAATTGCAAGGAGGTTGGCAAGGCGTCGGCTTGGCGCAAAGTAATCTCAGCGTCAGTGCGCACAATCAACAATTACACATCGCATCCAACTTACGTACTGCAACGGCTGGCCAACTCACGCTGACTGCAACGACCCCATTCACCACCACGGCTGACGGCTTTGCGATTGCACGCCAAGCGCCGATCACGGGTCATCTGGTTGGTCAAATCGCTTCATTAAGCGGGCTATCTCGCCTGCTACCCGCAGTTGAATTGGACGGACAGTTGCAAGCCGATATTGGTTTATCAGGTACATTAGACGCCCCACAACTGACAGGCTTTGCCCGCGGGCAACAATTAGGTATTCGTGTGCCAGCGCTCGGCATCACCCTGCAGCAAGGGATGCTTGATCTCGCACTACAACAATCACAAGTGCGCATACAACAACTGCAATTTTCTGGCGAAAAAGGCCTGTTAACGAGCACAGGGCTAGCACAATGGGCGGCAGAAGGTTGGCAGCTCAATATGGACGCCAAGCTAGACCAGCTACAAGCGTTATCACGCGTTGATCGCTGGCTCAGTATGAGTGGCACCACGCATCTAGCGATGACGCAAAAAGAGGCCCATATTCAAGGCAAACTCATCGTACATGCTGGCTTACTCGCGTTACCCAAAGCAAACAAACCAACATTAGATGACGATGTGGTGGTCACAACAACGACCGCGCCAGTACCACATTCCACTTACGCCATTTGGTTAGATCAACTGCGCGTGGATTTCGGCGGCAAACCCAACCCGCCCTTAGATGAAAACACCCATTTGCTGATCCGCGGACAAGGCTTAAATACTGCGCTCAGCGGTCAAATACGCTTAAACGGTATGCTAGACCAACTCGAAAGTGTGGGCACCTTAGAGGTTTCGGGCACCTATTTGGCCTACGGACAAACCCTCAACATCGACACTGGCAAACTCATTTTCAGTGGACCCATCACAACCATTGGCTTAGATATGTTAGCCACCCGCCAAACCGAGGCATATAAAGTCGGTATTCAAGTCAATGGCAGTGTGCAATCACCACAACTTAAATTGGTCGCCACCCCAGAAACCACTAATGAAAATAAAATTGCGTTGTTGGTACTCGGTCAACCGATGGCAGCGGTCGGCAGTAACGAGCTAGGTCTGCTCTCTGTGGCAGCAGGCGCCCTACTCTCCAGCGGCGATTCAGTGCCCTTGCAAACCAAAATTGCACAAACCATCGGCCTCGATCAAATCGATGTGCGTGGCAGCAACGCCACCAATTACGCAGTGAGCGTAGGAAAACGGATTAATGCAAAATTAACAGTGGGCTACGAAAAAAGCATGGTCGGTTTGCTGAATGTGGGTAAACTGACCTATCAACTGACCAAACGTATTGCGATTGAAACCCGCACTGGCTCTGATAATGCGTTGGATGTGTTTTATAGCTTTAGCTTTAATTAATGGAGCGCCAAATGCCAGTAGACCAAGGTCACCCAAGATTAGCGGTATTGATAGATGCAGACAATACTTTTAATGTCATTCCTGTGATTGACGCGCTGTTTGAGGAAATTTCAACTTTTGGCGACATCAGTGTGCGGCGCATTTATGCCGATTGGACTTCAGAGCATGTGAAACGCTGGAAGCCTGTGCTGCCTAAACATGCTATTCAGCCGATGCAACAATATGCCAATACCACAGGCAAAAATGCGACGGATAGCGCACTCATTATTGATGCCATGGACTTACTTTACACCGCCCCGTTAGATGGCTTTTGTATTGTATCTAGTGATAGTGATTTTACCCGGCTGGCCATCCGCTTACGTGAAGCTGGTAAACTGGTCGTCGGTTTTGGTGAACAAAAAACACCAGAATCTTTGCGCGCTGCGTGTAACCAATTTATCTATGTTGAAATCCTGACGCAAAAAACCCTTGAGGAAACGTCGACTACCCACGAAACGCCAATCAAAATCGACACTGTTCCAAATCCAGAGCAGCTTAGTCCGATTCTAAAAAGCAGCAGACAAAAGCTGGCAATGGACACCAAACTAGTCTCGCTGATCCGTTCTGCCATTGAAGCGCTATCGGATGAAGGTGGATTTGCTGCAATGGGGGGCGTCAGAAATCATTTAGTAAAGAATTGGTCAGAATTTGATCCACGCAATTATGGCTATACCAAGTTTAGTGACCTCATTCAGACCATCGGCTTATTTGAGCTGGATGAACAAAAACAACGCATTAAAGATAAACGAAAAAAATGACTGAAATCCTAATCCTCTATTACTCCCAAGGCGGTGCCGTCAAACAGATGGCGCAATTGATTGCGCGTGGCGTGGAAAGCGTCTCAGGCGCACAGGCACGTATCCGCACAGTGCCTAAAGTTTCTACCACATGTGAAGCCACTGAGCCGGACATTCCCAGCACTGGCGCGCCGTATGTGACGCACCAAGATTTAGAGGCATGCGCTGGACTCGCGCTTGGCAGTCCAACCCGCTTTGGCAATATGGCAGCGCCTGTGAAATACTTTTTAGATGGCACTTCGGGCTTGTGGCTGAAAGGCGCTTTGATTGGCAAACCGGCAGCTGTCTTTACCTCCAGTGGGTCGATGCATGGTGGCAATGAAACCACCTTGCTAACCATGATGATTCCGTTGTTGCATCACGGCATGTTGTTGCTTGGCATCCCCTATTCTGAACCTCAATTGGGGAACACTTCGAGTGGCGGTACACCGTATGGTGCAAGCCATGTGGGGGGCGCGTTGGATGATAAGCCACTGACCGAGGATGAACAAAAATTGTGTTTTGCGCTTGGGAAACGTTTGGCGGAGACCGCGCTCAAACTGCGAAAGGTTTAAATTGTATTGTGCTTGATGAATACCGCTTAGCTTTTAACGCTAAACATTGACCCCTGTTAGGAAATTGTATGTCTGTAGCCCTCGCTCGTGAAGCCCGCCAGTTTTTGCTGAGTACCCGTCACGCCATCTTATCTACTTTTTCGGTGAAATATCCTGATTATCCGTTTGGATCGGTGGCGCCGTTTGTGTGTAACCATCAAGCCGAGCCAATTTTGCTCATTAGCACTTTGGCCGAACACACCAAAAATATGTTGGAACACCCGAAAGTGTCGTTATTGGTGTTTTCGGGCGCAGAGGATTTACAAGCCAACGCCCGCCTTACCTTGATGGGTGAAGCGGTGGCTTGTGACAAACAAGATGTCGCATTACGTGCCCGCTATTTGCGCTATTTGCCGCAAGCCAGCACTTATTTTGATATGCATGATTTTAGTTTTTACCGTATCAAAATTGAGCATGCCCGCTATATCGCTGGCTTTGGCCGTATGGGTTGGTTTGAAGGCGAGGCGCTCAATCAGGATTTAACACACGCCTCATTGGCCGAGCATGAGGCCGGCATTTTAAGCCACATGAACGCCGATCATCAGCATAATTTATTGCAATATTGTCGGCATGTGCATCGTGTGCATGCAGACAATGCAGAGATGATAGGCATTGATGCTGAAGGCTTTGACGTGCGTTATCACCAAGGAGAAGAAGTGGAAGGCTTGTTACGGTTTCAGTTTGAAACGCCAGTGACCGATGCACAATCGGCACGGGTGGCGTTGGTGGCGATGGCGAAAGCGTGCCAAGCATGAACGTCCTGCCGCGTTTAGTGCTGAGCCGTTGGGTGGCCAGCGTGAGCTTAATTGGCCTGATTATGCTGTGCTTAGGGTGGGAGATTTTTTGGTCGCCTTTGCATGTAGGTGGTAGCTTGCTGTTTTTAAAGGCAGTGCCGTTATTGTGTCCCTTGTTTGGCATTTTGCGCGGTAAACGCTATACCTACCAATGGTCTGGCATGCTGATCTTGTTTTATTTTACCGAGGGCAGTGTGCGTGCATGGTCAGAGTTTGGGATCGGACGCGGCTTAGCTTTGATAGAAATCATGCTCAGTATGGTGTTTTTTGCCAGCGTGATTATCTATGCAAAGTGGACAGGCCCTAGCTATCAACAGACACCCCCTGCAACTCCCACCGCTAGCCAATAATTCTGTTTAACTTGAGCCGCATCGCAAATCGGGTGCGCATGGCTTAAAAACTTTGCACTGTGGGCACTAACATGCACAGCAATGCCTTTATAATAGTGCTATGAAAATTTTGTTATCGAATGATGATGGCTATTTAGCGCCAGGCTTACAAGCCTTGGCCGATGCGCTAGGTAAAATTGCCGAGATTACCGTGGTGGCGCCAGAACGCAACCGTAGCGGCGCCAGCAATTCGCTGACGCTGGATCGGCCACTCAGTGTGAAACAAGCCAGCAATGGCTTTTATTACGTGAATGGTACACCCACCGACTGCGTGCATATTGCGCTGACGGGGCTGATGCAAAGCATGCCAGACATGGTGATTAGCGGCATCAACGACGGTGCCAATATGGGTGACGATACAATTTATTCAGGCACGGTTGCCGCCGCCACCGAGGGCTATTTGTTGGGGATTCCATCTTTTGCGATATCAATGTCGCAACATCAAGCCCAACACTTTGCCACAGCGGCAACCATTACCGCGCAACTGGTGCAGCATTATTTAGCCAACAAAATGAACCAACCCACATTATTGAATATCAACGTGCCCGATGTCCCTTTAAGCGACATCAAAGGGCAACAAGTAACGCGCTTAGGCAAACGCCACAAGGCAGAGCCTGTGATTCAATTAAAGACACCACGGGGGGAACACATGTACTGGGTGGGTGCGGCAGGGCAACCCAATGACGGCGGTGAGGGCACCGATTTTTATGCCGTAGCTAACGGGTTCGTGTCAATTTCACCGATTCAGGTCGACCTCACCCATCACACACAACTGCCCGTTTTAAAACAATGGTTAACGCAACACTCCTAAACGCATGGCCATACTAAGAGCATCGAGCAAAACGGGTATTGGCATGACCTCTACCCGCACCCGAGACCGCATGTTGTCTCGCTTGCGTGAGCAAGGTATCACTGATGAGCTGGTATTGGCGGCGATGGCTGAGATCCCACGGCACATTTTTGTGGACGAAGCACTGTCGATTCGGGCCTATGAAGATGTATCCCTCCCAATCGGCTATGGACAAACCATCTCGCAGCCTTATATTGTGGCTAAAATGACACAAATTTTGCGTGATGGGGCAACACCCAACAAAGTGCTAGAAATCGGCACCGGTTGTGGCTATCAAACGGCGGTGTTGTCCAGAGTGTGTCAGGAAGTGTACTCCTTGGAGCGTATACGGCCGTTGGTCATGAAAGCCCGTAGCCATTTGCGTAGCTTAAAATGTACCAATGTGAAACTGGATCACGCGGACGGCAGTTTAGGATTAAAAGCCTACGGGCCATTTGATGCCATTATGGTCACTGCCGCAGCCAGCCATGTGCCGTCGGAATTAATTGAACAATTGGCAGTGGGCGGACGCATGGTGATTCCCGTTGGCGCCAACGAACAAGTGTTGCATCTGATTAAACGCACGGCAAAAGGCGTGCAACAGATTGCATTAGAACCCGTTAAATTTGTGCCTTTACTTGGTGGGACCGCATTGTCATGAGTCGAATCTCCAACATTGTTTTTGTTTTGAGTGTCAGCTTTCTGTCTGCATGTAAACTCAATAGCCCAATGCCGCCGCCAGCCCCAGTGCTTGAACGGCCGATTCAATCTTCCCCGGGGTTAAGCCCCACCAAAGCATCGGCGACCGAACCTAATGTTACCAAAGCAACTGCGCTTGCAGACCATCAGTACCAAGTACAAAAGGGAGACACGCTATACGCGATTAGTAAAAAAGTAGGCTTGCCACTGGCTAAATTGGCTGAACTCAATCAATTGATGCCACCGTTTGCGTTACAAGTTGGGCAAGTGTTAACCATTGCAGCAAAAACAACGTCTAATCAAACAGCTGTTAATAACAGCAACAATGAGGACGCCGAAGTGGTTACTGCGGCGATCAGCCAACCTCCCGCACTAGGGAATGATAAAGCCGCTGCCGTGACGGTGGCCCCCGAAGCCACCCCAAGTACGCCTACGCCAACTGCGAGCGCAATCAACAATGCATCCACCAATGTCAATACAGACCTCGATCGCTTGAACGACGCCGCCCTGGTTTGGCAATGGCCGTTACAAGGCAAAGTCACCACCCAGTTTGATGGACAAACCAGTAAAGGCATCAATATTACGGGGAACGCTGCCCAAGGGGTGGCCGTTGCCAGTGCAGGAAAAGTAATTTATAGCGGCATAGATATTCGCGGCTATGGCAAACTGGTCATCGTTAAACACAATAGCAACTTACTCTCGGTCTATGCCCATCACGGTGTTTCCCTTGTCAAAGAAGGCGCATTTGTCGCGGCAAACGATATCATTGCCACCCTCCCCGCTACGCAAAACCCACCCCCAGTATTACATTTTGAGATTCGACAAAAAGGCAAACCGGTTGACCCAATGACTTTTTTACCCGCCGTTATTCAAGCAGAAAACAAATAATCTCAGTATTGGCATGCCTGCGCATTGTGCGCCTATTGCAACCATAGCATTGGGCGGACAACGCGCCCTGTTTGCACAACCTACCTAGCTAAAACCTACCGAATTTGCAAATCCTTAACGAGCATGCCAAATGTTTTGTTGGCATGTCTGACGGCCTGAATGGATAGGATTGCACTGCAACCGCAGTGTTTTACTAACCCCCTATGACGTGGTCGATGCCATCAACAATCGATTGAACCTAACACGCTACGGTTTACGCTACTCACAATCGCCTTTATCGAAGCGGTCACAATATTGTGATCCATGCCCACGCCATAACATACACGACCATGCGCCGTGACCTCGACAAAGGCACACGCCATTGCCTCACCAGCCGCCTGACTCGCACCGGTTGACCGCTCTTCAAAACTCCGCACTTGTAACGTATAGCCCAATGGTTGCAGGGCGTGGATGGTGGCATCCACTGGCCCGTTCCCCGCACCTTCCACCGTTTGCGCTTGGCCATTGATCATCAGCTGCAGCTGAATGCGCGTTTGGTCACCATCTTCGTTCAGGTGAAATCCTTTAAACTGCAATGGGGTATCACCGTGTAAATAATGGTCTGAAAACAATTGCCAAATATGCGCTGCGCTGACTTCACTGCCATGGGTATCCGTATACGCTTGCACCACTTGCGCAAACTCTACTTGCAGACGACGTGGCATCACCACGCCATAATGGGTTTCCATTAAATAGGCGACACCGCCCTTGCCTGATTGACTGTTCACACGAATGATCGAATCGTAACTGCGCCCGACATCTTGCGGATCAATGGGTAAATAAGGCACATTCCAAACGGCATCCGGCCGTTGGGCTGCAAAGCCTTTTTTAATGGCATCTTGGTGTGAGCCAGAAAAGGCAGTGAACACCAAATCACCCGCATACGGGTGACGCGGATGAATTTCAATCTGGGTACATTCTTCGACGGTGCGACCAATGGCATGAATATCGGAAAAATCCAAGCCAGGATGCACGCCTTGGCTATACAAATTGAGCGCCACGGTCACTAAATCAACATTGCCAGTCCGTTCACCGTGACCAAACAAACACCCTTCCACCCGATCTGCGCCCGCCATCATGCCAAGTTCGGTGGCAGCCACTGCTGTACCGCGATCATTGTGTGGGTGCAGGCTTAAAATCACACTGTCGCGGCGTGCAAGATGGCGATGCATCCATTCGATTTGGTCTGCATATACATTAGGGGTGGCCACCTCAACCGTTGCGGGGCAATTGATAATGACTTTGCGGCTTGGCGTAGCCCCCCATGCCTCGGTCACAGCATCACACACCTCTTTGGCAAAAGGTAATTCGGTTGCGGTGAAGGTTTCGGGACTGTATTGCAAGATGATCTCGGTGTCTGGCATCTCCTTTGCCAACGCCTTCACCAGCAAGACGGCGTCTACCGCCATTGCTTTGACTTCGTCTTGGCGTAGACCAAACACCACCTCGCGGAAGGTTGGCGATGTCGCGTTATAAATATGCACGATCGCCCGTTTTGCACCGCGCACCGATGCCATGGTGCGGCGGATCAAATGCTCACGCGCTTGCGTCAACACTTCAATGGTCACATCCTCTGGAATCTGTTGTTGCTCTATCAGCCCGCGTACAAAGTCAAAATCCGTCTGAGAAGCTGAAGGAAACGCAACTTCGATTTCTTTAAAGCCGATCTGACACAACAACTGAAACATACGCTGTTTTTTTTCAGCATCCATTGGCTCGAACAGCGACTGATTGCCATCTCGCAAATCGGTGCTCATCCAGATAGGTGCTTGCGTCAGCACCTGCGCTGGCCACTGCCGATCTGACAAGGCAATCGGTGGAAACGGCTGATATTTTTGTGCAGGATTAGTATGCATGGAGAACGCCTTTATCATTGAAATAATAGCGCTATCATAATCCTTTTTGTCATCGCAAAAATTGCGTTTTTATATTAAAAATATATTTTATTGATATATTATTTTTAAATAATTAGTATTATTAGAATAATATTGCTTAATTAATCGTTTATATAAAACATCTATGAAAATTGATCGCTACGACAAAGCCATTCTGACCATTTTGCAAACAGAAGGCCATTTGAGTAATCAAGCGTTGGCTGAGCGCATAGGGCTTTCGCCAGCCCCTTGTTTGCGACGGGTCAAAGCGCTGGAAGAATCGGGTTTAATTAAGGGCTATCGCGCGGAGTTAGACGCAAAAAAACTGGGGTTGCAATTGATGGCCTTGATTGGCATTTCTATGGATCAACACACGCCTGAACGTTTTGCCCTATTTGAAGCGCGCATTATTGAGATACCTGAAGTATTAGAGTGCATGTTGATTACCGGCCAACAATCTGATTATTTATTAAAAGTGGTGATTGCCGACATGGATGCCTATCAAGCCCTGTTGTTACATAACATCAACCGCATTCCTGGCGTCACTGGCGTCCATACCAGTTTTGTATTGCGTAACGTGATTCCTCATGCACGCTACCCAATTGATTAGCGTTCACCAATAAAAAAGCCATGCTAGGCATGGCTTTTTTCATTAATGAGTACTTCTTTCTGCGTGTGGTGTTTATGCTTGTGCTGGCTGTGTTTTGTAAAATTCACGCACGGGCGTCATATCAAAGGCGCGCGCCCATTTAATGATTTCTTCAAAGGCGGGCGCACCAATTTCGCCCACTTGCGCATGGATGCCTGCACGCTCGCGGATGACCAACAAACCGGGAATCTGTTTGACTTCAAAATATTCAGAAATCTCAGGGTCAGTTTCAGTATTGACCATGCCAAACACAATATCAGGATGTTGCGCAGCGGCGGCCTCAAACGTCGGCGTGAATGCCACACATGGATCACACCACGGCGCCCAAAAATCCACAATCACAAAGTCGTGTTGCTCAATGGTTTGTTTAAAATTGTCTTTGGTCAAGGTGACGACTGCCATGGAATGTCCTATTCTGCGCTTCAGTAAAATGTTTCAATATTGTAACAGAGCTTGGCGAGCAAGCCCAAACCTCGCATCGGGTACTTGTGTTGTTTACACCACAGGCTGATCCCACACACCGTTAAAAAACAAGGTCCCCAAGGGTTTACGGCTTCGCTCGCTGGTTTCACGTTGCTTAGCCTCATCATCCAGCGTATCAATCGCCGCAGGAAAGCCGACGGCAACCATGGCTAATAGTTGATAACGCGCGGGAACTTGAAAGCTTGTGCGCGCCAACTCGGCATCAAACCCACCCATTTGATGGGCCATCATCCCTAAAGCAGTGGCTTGCAAACATAAGTTTTCCGTCGCGGCGCCGGTATCATAAGGCGCCCATTTGTTTGGTTTTTCATTGTGACTAAATAAGGTATCAGCACAAATGAGCAACAACACTGGGGCATCTTTAGCCCAGCCCTGATTACCAGGCACCAAACAATCAAACGCTGTTTGCCAAGCGTGTGGGTGGGTGGCTTGATTGGCCACCACAAAACGCCAGGGCTGATCGCCAAAACATGAAGGCGCCCAGCGGGCGGCTTCAAGCAAGCTGATGATCTGCGCGGTACTGACCGATTGTTTAGCATCGTAGGCGCGGCCACTCCAGCGTTGGGCAAGCAGGTCATGAATCGGTTGTTGGGTAATGGCGGGTTTTAACATGCAGTTCTCCTTACAGTTGTTTTTTTAAGGCATATACGAGTTCAAGGGCTTGCTTAGGGGTTAACTCATCAGGCTGTACGCGCTCCAAAGCGTCCACAATAGGATGCAGGGCAGCTGGTGGCGGTTCCTCGGCAGAGACAAATAAATCATGTTGTGGCCCTGTAGTCAGCGCCTGTGTTTCCAGTTGTTGTAATTTGCGTTTAGCCATATGCAACACCGATTTGGGAATCCCAGCCAGTTGCGCCACTTGTATACCATAACTCATGGTGGCTGCCCCCGCCTCTACTTTATGTAAAAATACGATGCCCTTGCCATGTTCGACCGCGTCTAAATGGACATTGGTAGCTTGTTTAGCCTCTTCCACAATCCGCGTCAGTTCAAAATAATGGGTAGCAAACAAGGTGAGTGCTTTGTTTTTATCGAGTAATTGCTTAGCCACGGCCCACGCCAAACTTAAGCCATCGAAGGTGCTGGTCCCTCGGCCGATTTCATCGAGCAAGACTAAACTGTGTGCGGTGGCATTGTTGAGAATATTGGCGGTTTCGGTCATTTCCACCATAAAGGTCGAACGCCCCCCTGCCAAATCATCACTCGCGCCAATGCGCGTAAAAATACGATCGATGTGCCCAATCACTGCCGCTTGTGCCGGCACAAAACAGCCACAATACGCGAGCAACACGATCAGTGCAGTTTGCCGCATAAACGTTGATTTACCGCCCATATTGGGGCCAGTAATTAACAGCAATTGTCGGAATGGATGTAACAACACATCATTCGCCACATAGGGTTGTGCGATGCTTTCCACCACGGGGTGACGGCCATGCCGAATGTCGAGCACAATCTCAGGACTCAATTGCGGTTGTACATAGTTGAGCGCTTGCGCGCGTTCGGCAAAACAAGCCAACACATCTAAGCTGGCCACTGCGCTGGCAACGCGTTGCAGGCTGGCAATATGCGGCAATAACGCCTCGAGCACTTGTTCGTACAACAATTTCTCGCGGGCTAACGCCCGTTCGTTAGCACTGAGCACTTTGTCTTCAAACGCTTTTAATTCTGGCGTGATAAAACGTTCTACATTTTTCAATGTTTGTCGACGACGGTAATCTGCTGGAGCGTTTTCGGCCTGTGCGCGGCTGATTTCAATATAAAAGCCATGCACACTATTAAATTCCACTTTCAGATTGCTGAGCCCAGTACGGGTTTTTTCGGCCAATTCGTATTGCAGCAAAAAGTCACCATGATTGGTTTGTAATGCCCGTAATTCATCCAGTAGGGGATCAAAACCATCCGCAATCACGCCACCCTCGCGCAACAACGCTGCAGGTTCTGCTTGTATGGCTTGTTGTAATAACGCGATCGCCGCATCTGGCACGGTCAACTGCGCCATCAGTGTGCCCAATAAGGTCGCCTGTGGGGTTGGAATGTGTTGGGGCAAGTGCGCTAATTGCAACAAGCTATCGCGCAACCCTGATAAATCCCTTGGCCGGGCCGATTTGAGGGCGACGCGTGCTGACATGCGTTCAATATCGCCCACGGGTTTCAAAGCCGTTTGCCATGCATGAAATGTTTGATCATGCTGCAATTCCGCTACGGCTTGGTGTCGCAACAACACTGCTGATTGCTGCCGCAAAGGATGATGCAACCAATGGCGCAATAAACGCGCTCCCATAGCCGTTTTGGTGGTATTAAGTAATGCATACAAGGTGGGCTGTGCTTCACCGCGTAAGGTCATATCAATTTCTAAATTACGGCGGGTGACAGCATCTAGTTGTACATATTGATCGCTCGACTCCACCCGCACACCAACCATATGCGGCAACGCAGTGCGTTGCGTATGTTTGACGTAATCCAGTAAAGCGCCCGCAGCCATCACCGCAACGGTCATGTCACTGCAGCCAAAACCAGCTAAATCAAAGGTGTTAAATTGCTGACACAAGCTGCGCTGCGCACTTTCTAAATCAAATTGCCAACTTGCCAATCGTTTTTTGGCAAGTTTGCTTTGATGCACGGCTTCATGGGTCAAGGTTTCGGCAAATACTAACTCGGCAGGCGCGATCCGCTCTAACTCTTGTGGCAGCTGAGCAGGCGCAATTTCACTCAACACAAACGCACCCGAAGTTAAATTCAGCCAAGCCAAGCCAATCAAACCCTCTTCTTGAGCAATACACAACAACGGCCTATCTCGGGTTTCATCCAACAAGGCACTATCGGTTAAAGTGCCTGGGGTAAGGATACGCACCACTTCACGTGCGACTGGACCTTTACTGGTCGCGGGATCGCCCACTTGTTCACAGATTGCCACCGCTTCGCCCAGTTTGGTCAGTTTGGCTAAATATTGCTCGGCAGCATGATAAGGCACCCCCGCCATTTTAATAGGTGCCCCATTACTGGCGCCGCGATGGGTTAGGGTAATACCAAGCAAGGCAGATGCTTTTTCGGCATCTTCAAAAAACAACTCATAAAAATCGCCCATACGATAAAACAACAACATGTCTGGATGCTGTGCTTTGAGCGCCAAATATTGGCGCATCATCGGAGTGTGATTTTCAATAGACATGAGGCATCAGTGAGAAGAAAAGAGATCTAAAAAGTTAATCAATGGATAAAGCATCTTACAACAAATCACGCGCTGGTTCGGTACCAGCTATTGCAGGCTTAACCACAAACCACTGTTTGAGAGCAGCGGGATTGTTTTGCACGCCAGCAGATACCGCGTAAAAATTCAAAAGGCTGGTAAACCAGCCTTTTGATGTCATGCCCTAGCGTCGTTAAGCACCGATTGTTGGGGTTTTGATACGCTCTGTGAGGTGTGGCGCGATCACTTGCAACATTTGACCAAACACCTTAGGGTTGCCTGCGACTATATTGCCAGTGCGCAACCAGCTTTCATTCCCTTCAAAATCACCCACAATACCGCCCGCTTCAGTGACCAACAATGCGCCTGCGGCAATATCCCAAGGCGATAGATTGATTTCAAAGAAGCCATCGCTAAAACCAGCAGCCACATAAGCTAAATCGAGTGCCGCAGAGCCAGGACGACGCAAACCTGAGGTTTTTTTCGCCATGTCGCGGAAAATATCAATATAGGTTTCGAGATAGCTAAAGTCTTTAAACGGAAAACCGGTTGAAATTAAGGCTTCTTGTAATTTGCTACGTTGCGTCACGCGAATACGTCTATCGTTTAAAAATGCGCCACTGCCCTTGGTGGCCGTAAACAAATCGTTACGCACTGGGTCGTAAATCACCGCTTGCGTGATCACCCCTTTTTCTTGCAATGCAATGGAGACGCAATATGCAGGAAACCCATGCAAAAAGTTAGTGGTGCCATCGAGGGGATCGATAATCCAGATGAAGTCTGAATCGCTATTGGTTTTTCCGCTTTCTTCGCCAAAAAAACCATGATGTGGATAAGCATCTTTTAAAATATGGATGATGGCTTGCTCAGCGCCACGGTCAACTTCACTGACAAAATCGTTGGTGTCTTTATGCTCTACTTTGAGTGCGCCGATGTCTTGAGAGGCACGATTAATGATTTTGCCAGCTTCGCGTGCTGCTTTGATGGCGACATTTAGGATGGGATGCATGCGGTAACCGCTCTTCAAACTGATAAAATAGCATTTTAACGGTTTATCAGGCGTTCACAAAATGGATTACATCCTATCAACCTATGGCCTGATCCGAATCCACTTAATCTGCAAGCACACTCAGACCCATTTTTCATGACTGACTTATTCCAAAATATTCGTGTTGTCCTATGCCAAACTAGCCATCCAGGCAACATTGGTTCAACTGCGCGCGCCATGAAAACCATGGGTTTACATCGTCTCACTTTGGTTCGGCCAAAACATTTCCCCCATGCAGAAGCTGACTCACTCGCGGTCAATGCCGTTGATGTATTACAACATGCGATGGTCACCGACAGCTTAGAAGCCGCTTTGGCGGATTGCCAATTTGTTATCGGCGTCAGTGGTAAGGAACGTTCGTTATCGCAACAAGTGATGACCGTGCGTGAGGCCGCTGCAGAAGTGGCAGTGACCGCAACACACAGTCAGGTGGCTTTGGTGTTTGGTACCGAAATGAGTGGCTTAAGCAACGCGGAAGCGGATTTATGTCACGTGCTGGCAACCATTCCCGCCAATCCAGAATATAGCTCACTGAATCTGGCGCAGGCAGTGCAAGTGATGAGCTACGAAGTACGTATGGCGCTCACCACAGGGCAGTTACATTATGCTGAAAAACCAAGCGAATTGGCCACGCAGGACGATCTGGAGCGGATGTACGCACATATGCGGGAAGTGTTAGAACAGATTGGCTATATCAACCCGCGCGCGCCCAAAAAATTATTTGAACGTCTCCGTCGGCTGTACGGCCGTGCGCGCCTCGAAAAAGAGGAAGTCAATTTACTGCGTGGCATATTAACCCTCTCTGTGAATCCAAAACAACACCGCAAATATTAAATTCCGCCTGTGGTAAGACGATCACCATGCTTCAGATAATGTAGGCGATACAACGGAGCCTCACCCCTCTGCAGACGCATGCAAAAGGCATGCTGAGAGTTATGGCATAATGCGAGCATGTTTGAACATATCAAAGAAGACATCGCGATTGTATTTGACCGCGATCCTGCAGCGCGTACCCATTTTGAGGTATTGACGACCTATCCCGGTGTGCACGCATTGCTGATGCATCGCTTGAGTCACTGGTTATGGGGGCATCATTATTATTGGTTAGGACGATGGCTTTCGCACCTGAGCCGTTGGATGACTGGCGTTGAAATTCACCCAGGTGCAACCATCGGGCGTCGCGTCTTTATCGATCATGGCATGGGTGTCGTCATCGGTGAAACGGCTGTGATCGGTGATGACTGCACCCTTTATCATGGTGTGACCTTAGGCGGAACCAGTTGGAATAAAGGGAAACGCCATCCCACCCTAGAAGCAGGTGTTGTGATTGGCGCTGGCGCAAAAGTATTAGGTCCGATTGTGATTGGAAAGCAGGCAAAAATTGGCTCCAATGCGGTAGTGGTGAAAGATGTGCCCGCGCATGCAACCGCTGTTGGTATTCCTGCGCGTATCTTAGAAGAAGAAAAAGCCAAACAACGTCAATATGCCGCCCAAAAAATGGGGTTTAATGCATATGCGGTCGGAAATGACGAGCATGACCCCATGATTAAAGCCATCAACGGCTTGCTCGATCATGCACACCAACAGGCGATTGAGATCGAACATCTTAAAATCCAAATAGCCCAATTAAGCGACCCTGAAACGGAAGCCAATATTGGGGATGCTTTTGCGCAAAAAACAGATCCCTCCACACTTATTAAATAAATCCTCTTATTAAAATAGATCCTTTTATTCTTCTAAAATAGATTCTCTGACGCTTCTACAAAGATGTTTATACACTTCTAAAATTGCGCTATTCATCGCTGGAAGCTTGTCCAAAGCCCACCCCGCACATGGCATGAACTTTCGTGGCTAATAATTGACTAAAACAGTAGGGTATTTTATAATGCATGCTTGTTTTAAAGGAAGTAAAGTCAATGCGGTTAACCACCAAAGGTCGTTTTGCTGTGACTGCCATGTTAGACATTGCGCTGCATGAAGCAGACAAACCAGTGACCCTCGCGGGCATCAGTGAGCGTCAAAGTATTTCGCTTTCTTATTTAGAGCAATTGTTTAGCCGTTTACGCAAACAAGGGTTGGTTTCAAGTGTACGTGGTCCCGGCGGCGGTTATCGCATAGCAAAGCCGCATGCTGACATTTCAGTATCGAGCATTATTACTGCGGTGGATGAGCAAATTGACGCCACCCAATGCGGTGGCAGTGAAAACTGTCACGATGAAGGTCGTTGCATGACCCATGATCTGTGGGCGTCCCTCAACGGCAAAATCCTAGAGTATTTATCTGGGGTTAGTTTGGCTGATATGGTGGACATGCAACGCAAAAAAGTGGCTGGCACCGTGTTCTTTGCGCCACGCAAATCTGACACCACAGTTGCAGCATAAGCGCTGATGCAAACCGTTTTTTTTGATCATAACAGCACCACTGCCTTGCGCCCAAGTGTGCTAGAAGCCATGTTACCGTGGCTGACACAAACGCATGGCAACGCTACCAGCCGACATGTGTTTGGGCGACAAGCACGAGAAGCGATAGAAGGCGCGCGTTATCAAATCGCCTCAATGGTTGGGGTGCAAGCCTCGCAAGTGGTATTTACTTCTGGTGGCACTGAGGCCAATAACTGGGCGATTAAAGGCCTGGCAGCGCAGCTTACACCTGGCCAATTATTGATCAGCGCACAAGAACATCCATGCGTGTCCAAACCTGCGCAAGCCTTGGCTTGGCACGAATGGCAAGTTAATGCTGTCGCCTCCGATGTAACGGGTGTCATTGATCTGGCAAAGTTAGCCGATGCCATGGCAACACCGACCGCATTGGTTTCGGTGATGTTAGCCAATAACGAAACTGGGATTCTACAACCGGTGGCGCACATTGCCGAAATGGCACGAAAACACAAAGCATTGATCCATACCGATGCAGTGCAAGCTTTAGGGAAAGTACCGCTCAATATGGCAGAGCTGGGTGTGCATGCCATGACGCTGTCAAGCCATAAAATTGGCGGCCCGATTGGGGTTGGTGCACTGGTTTTAGATAAACGCGTGGATATAGCCCCGTTACTCGATGGCGGTGGTCAAGAGCGCGGCTTAAGAAGTGGCACTGAAAATATTGCAGGGATCGTGGGGTTTGCCCATGCTTGTCAATTGGCGATTGAACAACTGGAAGCCTACAACCATCATACTCAAGCTTTGCGGATGCATTTGGAGGCGGGCTTGTTGGAGTTGGGTGCCACCATTTTTGGGCAACATGCCAACCGCATCCCCAATACTAGTTTTTTTGCCATCGAGCACATTGAAGGTGAAACATTGGTAACGGCTTTAGACAAAGTAGGCTTTGCCGTAGCCAGTGGTTCAGCTTGCTCGAGTGACAGCGCTGCGCCAAGTCATGTGTTGTTAAGCATGGGCGTCGCGCCAGACTTGGCAAAAGGTGCAATCCGTGTCAGTTTGAATTTAAATAACACCCTCACAGAGGTGAATGCATTTTTAAGCGCCTTACAACAACAGGTGCACCGTTTAAAAAATTTAAATGCCATTGCGGCATAACTATTTTTCGTTGAAAGAGCATGACATGTCCGAAAGAAAACCGATTTACCTAGACTATTCAGCCACTACCCCAGTAGATCCAAGGGTGGCGCAAAAAATGATTCCGTTTTTAACCGAAGAGTTCGGTAACCCCGCTTCAAGGAGCCATCCGTTTGGCTGGACAGCTGAACACGCAGTGGAACAAGCGCGTGAAGATGTCGCTAAATTAGTGAACGCTGATCCACGCGAGATTGTTTGGACCTCTGGCGCAACCGAGTCGAACAACTTAGCGATTAAAGGGGCCGCACACTTTTATTCTGCCAGCAAAGGCAAACATATCATTACCGTTGCCACAGAACACAAGGCCGTATTGGACACCTTTCGTGATTTAGAACGTGAAGGCTTTGAAGCGACTTATCTTGAACCTGAGCCAAACGGCTTGGTTGATCTTGAAAAATTTAAAGCGGCTATTCGGCCAGACACTGTATTGGCCTCTGTAATGCATGTAAACAACGAGATTGGCGTGGTGCAAGACATCACGGCGATTGGCAACTTGTGCCGTGCAAATAATATTATTTTCCACGTGGATGCTGCGCAATCGACGGGTAAAGTTGTGATTGATTTAGCAACCTTACCTGTCGATTTAATGAGCTTTTCTGCGCACAAAACCTACGGCCCAAAAGGCATTGGCGCGCTGTTTGTTCGCCGTAAACCACGGATTCGCATTGAGGCACAAATGCATGGTGGTGGTCACGAACGCGGCATGCGTTCTGGTACACTTGCGCCCCATCAAATTGTAGGCATGGGCGAAGCATTTCGCATCGCGCATGAAGAAATGGGCGCAGAAAACGAGCGTATTCGTATGTTACGTGATCGTTTGTTAAAAGGTTTGATGCAAATCGAAGAAACCTACGTCAACGGTGATTTAGATCAACGTGTGCCCCACAACTTAAACATTAGTTTTAACTTTGTGGAAGGCGAATCATTGATCATGGCCATTAAAGACATTGCGGTGTCTTCGGGATCTGCCTGTACTTCTGCCAGCTTAGAACCAAGCTACGTGCTACGTGCGTTGGGACGATCTGACGAATTGGCGCACAGCTCGATCCGCTTTAGTCTAGGACGCTTTACCACCGAAGCCGATGTGGATTACACAATCGATTTACTCAAAAGTAAAATTGATAAATTGCGTGAATTATCCCCACTTTGGGAAATGTTTAAAGATGGTGTCGACTTATCTAAAGTCGAATGGGCCGAGCATTAATTATAAAAATTACATTTATTTCATTACCACCACACACAGGGTGTGATGGCTCGATGGATGCAAAAGGAGTCAACAAATGGCATATTCAGATAAAGTGTTAGATCACTACGAAAACCCAAGAAATGTGGGTTCACTTGACAAAAATGATCCCCACGTAGGTACTGGCATGGTGGGTGCGCCCGCTTGTGGTGATGTGATGAAACTACAAATTAAGGTTAACGATGCTGGTGTGATCGAAGATGCGAAATTTAAAACCTACGGTTGCGGCTCAGCCATTGCATCTAGTTCATTGGTAACTGAGTGGCTGAAAGGCAAAACCTTAGATCAAGCGCAGGAAATCAAAAATGCTGCGATTGCCGAGGAATTAGCCCTGCCTCCCGTTAAAATTCACTGCTCGGTATTGGCAGAAGATGCGATTAAATCTGCAATTGCCGACTTGAAATCCAAACAACAGGCCAACTAACATGGCCATTACCCTGACTGAAACCGCGGCACAGCGCGTAGAAAAGTTTTTAGCCCATCGTGGTAAAGGCATAGGCTTGCGTCTCGGCGTGAAAACCACGGGTTGCTCTGGCATGGCGTATACCTTGGAGTTTGTCGACGAGTTGTTACCAGAAGATACGAGCTTTGAGAGCCACGGCGTCAAGGTCATAGTTGATCCGAAAAGCTTGGTTTATATCGATGGCACCGAACTGGATTTTACAAAAGAAGGGTTAAATGAAGGCTTTAAATTCAACAACCCCAATGTCAAAGACGAATGCGGTTGCGGTGAGTCTTTTACTGTGTAATGTGCTGCAGCGTGCATTGTTACAGCATAGAGGGTGCATCAATACCCTCCCCGCGCCAAACGCACTTACCTGCATACGCTAAATATCCTCATGCTCAATCATTTTCAGTTATTGCAATTGCCTACACAGTTTGAGATAGCGCTTCCAACCTTGGAAGCGCATTTTCGTCGTTTACAAGCAGAAGTGCATCCTGACAAGTATGTGAACGCAACGCCCGCCGAAAAATTGCAATCCATGCAAATGGCGACATTAGTCAACGAAGCCTTTCAAACACTCAAATCGCCCAGCCAGCGCGCAGCTTATTTATTGTCATTGCAAGGGATTGATGTCAACGATCCGCAACAAGCCGCCCTGCCCGCTGATTTTTTGATTTCACAAATGGATTGGCGTGAAACAATGGAAGATGCCAAACATGGCAACGATATCGCGGCCCTTGAAACACTGCTGCGAGAGGTACGTGACGCTGGCAAAGCGATTGAAGCACAGTTAACCACAGTACTCGCATCGGCACCGAAAGAAGCCGTTGTCAGTGTCAAAAAACTGATATTTATTGAAAAAGTGAGCGCTGATGTCAATCAACTCATTGCCTCTCTGGAAGATTGATTTAAATGGCATTATTGCAAATTTCTGAACCTGGCATGTCGCCTGCGCCGCACCAGCATAAACTGGCCGTCGGGATTGATCTTGGCACCACAAACTCACTCGTGGCCACCGTTAAAAGTGGCATGAGTACAGTGTTACATGATGAACAGGGGCATGCGTTATTGCCCTCTGTGGTGCGCTACCTTGAGGATCAGGTGATTGTTGGTCACGAAGCACAAGCCGCGCAAAGCGCAGATCCAATCAATACCATTGTTTCGGTCAAACGCTTTATGGGACGCGCTTTGCATGACATCACCGACCGCGCACATATTCCTTACCAATTTGTTGAAAACGCAGCGTCTGCTGGTATGTTAGAACTGAGCACCCGCGCAGGCTTAAAGAGCCCCGTTGAAATTTCAGCCGACATCTTAAAAACCCTCAAATTGCGGGCGGAAAAAGCCTTAGGCGGCGAACTGACAGGTGCTGTAATTACGGTACCTGCCTATTTTGATGATGCGCAACGACAAGCCACCAAAGATGCAGCGCGCTTGGCAGGCATTCATGTGCTGCGCTTACTCAATGAACCGACGGCTGCTGCAGTGGCGTATGGCCTAGATAACGCGGCTGAAGGCGTGTATGTGATTTATGATTTGGGTGGCGGCACCTTTGATATTTCCATTTTAAAACTGAGCCAAGGCGTGTTTGAAGTATTGGCAACCAACGGCGATTCAGCTTTGGGCGGTGATGATTTTGACCATCGCATTTATTGTTGGCTGATTGATCAAGTGCGCAGTAAGAACGCTGATTTTCAACCGCTCAACGAACAAGATACCCGCCTATTACTCACCAAAGCACGCCAAGCCAAAGAATGGCTCACCGACAATCACGAAGCCAATATTGTTTGCAAATTAAGCACAGGGGCCTTGGTTGACGAAACCTTGAGTGTGGCTGAGTTTGTGCGGTTTACCGAACACTTGGTGAATAAAACCTTAAGCCCTACCCGCAAAGCCATGCGCGATGCAGGGTTAACAATCGATGACATTAAAGGTGTAGTGTTAGTGGGCGGCGCAACGCGTATGCCACACATCCGGCACGCGGTGCAAGCGCATTTCCAGCAAGAGCCACTGACAAATTTAGATCCCGATAAAGTGGTGGCGCTGGGCGCTGCCATTCAAGCCAATGTGTTGGCAGGAAATCGCAGCGGTGACGACATACTGTTATTAGATGTCACGCCATTATCCTTGGGCTTAGAAACCATGGGTGGCTTGGTTGAAAAAGTGATTCCGCGAAATAGCACCTTACCGATTGCGCGTGCCCAAGACTTTACCACCTATAAAGATGGCCAAACGGCCATGGCGATTCATGTGGTGCAGGGGGAACGCGAACTGGTCAGTGATTGCCGTTCCCTCGCAAGATTTGAATTACGTGGCATTCCCCCCATGGTGGCCGGTGCAGCGCGCATCCGTGTCACCTTTCAAGTGGATGCAGATGGCTTACTTTCTGTCAGCGCACGAGAACAAGCCAGTGGGGTGGAAGCCGCCATCACGGTAAAACCTTCCTATGGCCTACATGAAGATCAAATCACGCAAATGCTGAAAGATTCGTATGGCGCCGCCGAAAGCGACAAACAAGCGCGGATGTTGCGCGAAGCGGTGGTGGATGCACAACGCTTAATAGAGGCCATACACGTCGCCCTTGCACAAGCAGGTGATCAGTTACTCAGCGCAGATGAACGCAGCTTGATCACGCAACATATCGACACCTTGACACAATTATGCGCTGGCACCGATCATCATGCGATACATCAAGCCAGCGATGCGCTGAACCACGCTACCGAACCTTTTGCTGCCAGACGCATGGACGCTTCCGTCCAACAAGCGCTGGCAGGTAAAAATTTAGACTCTTTGGAACTGTAATATGCCACAAATCATTGTCCTACCGCACGTCGAACTTTGTCCTGAAGGCACGATATTGCAAGTTGAAACAGGCACCAGTATTTGTGATGCCCTCCTTGCAAACCATATCGATATTGAACACGCATGCGACCAAGTCTGTGCTTGCACGACTTGCCATGTCATTGTCAGAGAGGGTTTTCAAACGCTCAACGACATCGAAGAAAATGAGGAAGATTTGCTAGATAAAGCGTGGGGGCTAGAACCCTATTCGCGGCTCTCTTGCCAAGCGTTGGTGCAACAGACTGACTTGGTTGTGGAAATCCCTAAATACAGCATTAATATGGCCAAAGAAGGTCATCGTTAGGCCATGGCTTCAATAAAAAAGCCGATGCGTGTGCATCGGCTTTTTTACTGTTATTTCAGTTTACACAATCAGCGTTTCTGGCAAAAAGTGCACTTTACCCGTTGCAATATCGTACACAGCGCCCACAATACCAATTTGCTTTTGATGCAACATGTCTTCAACAATATCACTGCAACGCACAATGGTATCAATTTGATACTTGACGCTTAAGGCACAGATTTTCTCGACAAAGTCAGGGTTTTTAGAAGTACGTTCTGTGCTGTCTGATACGGTCTTTTCATGCCGAATCGCAGGTTTGATCAAGTTAATAATCTCGCCAATATGTCCATCTTTAAAATCATCGCAGGCTGCTTTCACCGCGCCGCAAGAGGTATGCCCCATCACCACGATTAACTTACTGCCTAAATATTTACTTGCAAACTCTAAACTGCCTATCGCTTTATCTGAGGCAATATTGCCTGCCAACCGTACACTAAAAATATCGCCCAACGCCTGATCAAACAACAGTTCAACTGGCGCACGCGAGTCGCTACAGCTTAAAAAAGAAGCAAACGGATGTTGCTTATCTTTGGTAATTTGAATCAAAGCTTTAAAGTCTTTGTCATCTTCGCGCTCGGAGGTAAAGCGTTGATTACCTTCAATTAAAATATCTAACGCCTCTTTTGGGCTCATTTTATCGCGGTCAATTAGGGGGTGTTTATACATGGCATTCCTTTACGTTAAGCGAATCAATTAGTGTCCAAGCAAATGCTTAGGCGGTTTAAATTCGATGGTTTCCACTTCAATGTTTTTGGTTTTTGCATGGATTTGATAATCATGAATAAATTCAACGACATCGTACGCAATTGATTTGCACTTCGTACAATCAATCACGACTTTAGCATTGGCCGGAATATGTTCAAGCACTTGTAAAATACTCGGTTTATTAAAGAAAGAGACTTCTTCCGCCAATACCAAATGATGTACTTGCCGACCTTGGTCATTGGTCAGCAAAGCTTTCATGTAATGTGAATTGCGATAACTGTGGTGTAAGGTAAAAAAGATCGCTGTACCAAGACCAAGCGCAATACCAGTCAGTAAATCTGTGAACACAATGGCAACAATGGTTACCACAAACGGTACAAACTGCTCCCAGCCTAGGCTGTACATTTGTTTAAATAAACTCGGCTTGGCTAATTTATACCCCACCATAATTAAGATGGTCGCCAGACTTGCCAACGGAATCATATTCAAGAAAGACGCAATCGTCAGCGCACTTAACAACAACCATACACCATGCAACACTGCCGATAATTTACTTTGCGCGCCAAAAGTAATATTGGCACTGCTGCGAACAATCACTTGCGTCACTGGCAAGCCACCGATCAAGCCAGAAACAATATTTCCTAGGCCTTGGGCTTTCAATTCACGGTTTGTGGGGGTGACGCGTTTTTGTGCATCTAATTTATCGGTCGCTTCCACGCATAACAGGGTTTCGAGACTCGCCACGATCGCCATCACAAGCGCAATTTTAATGACCATCGGTTCTAACATATGGCTAAAATCAGGCAATGTAAAAAATGTTGTAAATTCAGCAATACTGTTTGCGACTGGCAACTTAACAATTTGATCTTCGCTCAGGGTTAAGCCTAACCAACCTTGCAAAAATGCCCAATTCAAACCTATGCCAACCAATACCACCACAATCGGGCCTTGCAATAATTGAAAAATACGATGCTTTTTGGTGAGTACCGTATCCCACAAAATCAACAACACAAAAGAAATCGCTGCAATCAACACCGCACCTGGGGTTAGGAAATCCCACGCTTGTAAAATATCGGTGAATGTATTTTGTCCGTCTACCTGTTCAAAGGCTTCATCCCCTTCAAAATCCGCATCATAGCCAAATGCATGCGGAATTTGTTTAAGTATGATGAGCAAACCTATGCCAGTCAGCATACCTTTGATCACAGAGGATGGCACAAAGTAAGCAATAAAGCCTGCTTTAAATTGACCCAGTAAAAACTGAAAAACACCTGCCAACACCACTGCTGCTAAAAATACTTCATAGCTACCTAACTGACTGATCGCACTCAATACAATGACCGCAAGACCTGCTGCGGGACCACTGACCCCCAGTTGCGAGCCACTGGCAAGCCCAACCACCACCCCACCCACAATGCCTGCAATCACGCCTGCAAATAAGGGCGCACCACTGGCTAAGGCAATCCCTAAGCACAACGGCAATGCGACAAAAAATACTACAATAGACGCGGGGAGATCACGATTAAGATGTTGAAAGATGCGCGTAAATTCAGCGTATTTAGACGACGTTTGCATGTAAATCCCTTATGGTAAGCATGACCATTTAATAGTTATTTATTCGTTATTTTATTTTATCACTTTAGCGCAACAAACATTGTGATTGCCTTCGCAACAGCAAGGCTTGTGCGATCATTTTATGTAACGTATTTTGCAACTGAAACCGTTTTTAAACACGTTTGTTTCCAGTAGATTTTACATCACCATTAACGCTGAAATCGGATTGAACTGCATCACTCACAATGAAAACAATCTGCTGTCACTGAATGTTGGGATATTCAAATTTTCACAATTATTCATTGTTGCATTATCGCTTGTGTGCGTTAAAAAAAAGCACCTAATCTAGGTAGGTCGGTATATACTAAATGGCATATGAGCGATGATTTATTAAACCCACCGATTGCCAGCGCCTTTGCATTGAAACAAGCGCTTAAACAGTCACAAACACTGGTTGCGCAAGACCGTCTTTTTGAAAAATTTGGACAACAATTATTTGAACTTGGCTGGTCGCCTGAACTGACACAATGGTTGATGGATGAAATTTGTCAGCAATTTGGAGCAGCGCATGGATTGATTGCGCAACAACATGCTGGCGCCTTAAAAATATTGGCTAAGCGTGGTGACGCTTTTCCAATTGGTGCACGTATCCCCATGTTAGGGGTGCTAGGTCAATGGTTAAAACCCCCTATCCTCTTTACGCAACATACGCAACATGTTGCCAACTTATGGACGTTACCGGCCGCATTGTATGCGCAACAGTCCCTCTATGCGCATCATTTTCCTATCGCTTATCAGCAACAAGCAGTCGGTTTAATATCGCTCTTGACCACCAATCCACTGTCACCTGCAACACTCAACACTTTGCATAGCTTGTGCGGGATGTTAGGCTTTGCCTTGCGTCAACAGAACCACACCGTACAAACGGTTGACGATCGCTTCTTACAAAAACTAACGCCACGCGAACGTGAAGTGTTTGCTTTATTACCTTCTGGCGCCAGCAATAACACACTTGCCAGTAAACTGGGTATTTCTGCGGGCACTGTAAAAATTCATATTGAACGTATTTTAAGCAAACTTGGCGTAGCAGATAGAACGCAAGCCGCCGTGAAAGCAGTCGAGGCGGGGTTTAAAAGTGATGGGTTACATTAAGCATGTTATTGTTATCTAAACTGTGGCCGCTCAATCTGCGCTGGCAAGATTTATCTTTAAGCACCAAGGGGATCGTGTTAAACGCGTTGCCGTTGACCGTGTTGTTAGCCTCGCTTGCTCTGATTTTTGAAAGCGAGCAACAAGCTGCCGCCCTCGAAACCCGCGTTCAAAACGCACTGCAAATTCAGCAAGACATCCAAACACTACAAACTGAACTGCTCGAGGCCTCTACTGGCGTGCGAGATTTTTTATTGACTGGTAATCGTCAATTTTTATCTGGTTACACACAAGCCAAAACGGCAATGCCCACCTTGTTGACCTCGTTGGAGCAAAAGCTTGACGATGAAGCACAGCAACAATTGCTACAAGTGATTCATCCTTTGGTGCAAAGAAATTTAGAGGATTTAGATGCTCTCGCAAGCAATACTGCAAATGAAGCCAATGAAGCGTTGATACGCAAATTTTCATCACAAGGCGTTGCACTCAATCGGCTGAGAGCGGGTTTATTAAAAATGAGTCAGCGCGAAGCTGGCATTATTACGCAAGACAAAATGCAAGTGATTCAAGCGCGGCAACGTAATTTACGCATCACACTCACAGCGGTGTTGGTGGGGGTGTTAGGCTCTTTAATTGGCGTATGGATTTTTACCAAAACCATTGTGAGCCGCGTACGCACCATTCGTGACAGTGCCATTCATTTAGTGAAAGGCGAGCCACTGGCCTTGCCCAGTATTAGCCGCGATGAACTGGGGCAATTGACGGAAGAACTTGATCACGCCTCTCAGTTACTCGCCGCCAGCGCTCACTCGGCAGATCAAGCGCGGATTGAGGCAGAAGAAGCCAGCACCGCAAAAACTAATTTTTTGTCACGTACCAGCCATGAGTTACGCACACCGCTTAACGCCATTTTAGGCTTTGCCCAAATCCTCGAAAATGATTTACCCGAAGGGCGACAAAAAGACAGTGCTAGCTTGATTCACAATGCAGGCCAGCACTTGTTAAAGTTGATTAATGAAGTGTTAGATATTTCACGTATCGAGCGTGGTGATATTGCGCTGAGCATGGAAGCGATCGCGTTAAATCCATTATTGGAAGAAGCGCTCCATTACATTAAACCACTTGGCCGTGTCCGAGACATCAGCATAGACGCAGCATTTCAGCCAGACTTATACGTGCACGCGGACCGTCAAAGGTTATTACAAGTCATTTTAAATTTACTCGCCAACGCCTTAAAGTATGGCCCAGAAAACGCCACGGTATCGTTTATCGCCACCCAAACGGAGCAACGCGTCATGATTGAGGTACACGATGAAGGCGCAGGCATCGCACCCGCATTGCGCAGTCGTTTATTTACGCCCTTTGACCGATTAGGCGCAGAGCGCACCATGACAGAAGGCACAGGCTTAGGTTTAGTACTGAGTAAACAATTAATGTCTGCCATGGGTGGTGAAATTGGTATTGCTGAAGACAAAAGCATCTTTTGGATTTCACTCAATGCCGTGGTGCCAGTGCATGACACACCCAGCCCTGCCTTCGCCTCCCCCGCTGACAACTTACATATAACTCCTGCCAATCGGCAAATACCCACCGTTAAAAAACATCTGCTTTATGTGGAAGACCATGCCAGCAACCGTGCCTTGATGGAAGCCATCATGAGCAAGCATCGCGATTACAAATTGCATCTGGCAACCAGCGTACAAACGGCCATGATCTGGCTACGAGACATGCAGCCAGACGTATTGTTAATCGATTTAAACTTACCTGATGGCTCGGGCGAACAATTGATACACCATGCAAAATCGCAAACTGTGCTGGCACAAGTGCCGATTTTAATTTTAAGTGCAGACGCCATGCCAGACACCTTGCAACGGATGCAACAGCTTGGCATCACGCACTACTTTACCAAACCCATCAATGTCGCCGCGTTTAATCAGTGCTTACTCAGCCTGTTTGAGCACACCTAACACCCCCCCCGAATTTCGAGAGCTACCCCCGATGAATCTTGAACAACTACGCGCTTCTAAAATTTTAATTGTGGATGATGCTGAGGCCAATTTGCGCCTGCTGGAAACCTTACTCACCCAAGAAGGGTTTGAACAGGTGATCAGCACCACCGACCCCACAAAAACCATGGATTTAGTCCATGCCTTTCAACCTGATCTGATCATGCTGGATCTGATGATGCCCGTACTCGATGGCTTTGCAATTTTAGATCAACTGTCATATCTGATCAGTCCCCAAGATTACTTGCCCGTGTTGGTGCTGACCGCAGACGCAACCATCACCACCAAACGTAAAGCCTTGGCATTGGGTGCCAAAGACTTTTTAACCAAACCCTTTGATGCCATGGAAGCCATGCTACGGGTTTGGAATCTTCTTGAAACACGTTGGCTGTTTCTACAACTGAAACAGCATATGCCACAACTCGAACTGCCTACGCTCAATCCCAACCCCTCAAATTAAATTGCACTTTAAGTCGTGGGTGAGCTTGAAGTCGTGGGTGTGCTTGGCATTTAGCATTAGGCATTCATCATAATGCGCGTAAAATATCGATTTTTAATTTCTAGCCTTGGTTCGTTTGCGATCAGCGCGACGTAGCACACTCATCTTCATGACTTCTCTCACTCACACCGCAAGCGCCCGTTTGCCAACCCAATATGGCCTTTTTCAATGCCATGTTTTTCTAGACCAGCGCACCGGCGTTGAGCACAGCGCATTAGTTTGTGGTGATTTGCGCGCGCAAGCATCACCGTTGGTGCGGGTACACTCAGAATGCTTGACCGGCGATGTATTTGGCTCTATGCGTTGTGATTGTGGTGAACAACTGGCACTGGCACAGCGTACCATCCAACTCGCTGGCAATGGCCTGATTTTATATCTACGGGATCATGAAGGGCGCGGTATTGGGTTAAATAACAAAATGCGCGCGTATGCGTTGCAAGACCAAGGTTTAGATACGGTAGAAGCCAATGTAGCCTTGGGGTTACCGATTGACAACCGAAACTATGTGGCGGCAGCAGAGATGCTTGCTTACTTTAATGTGAACACAATCCGTTTACTGAGTAACAATGTAAGCAAACGTGATGCACTGACAGCGCTAGGTATCAGCGTGACAGCGCTGCAGCCCCTCATCACGCCAGTACATCCTGAAAATCAACACTATCTTGCTACCAAGGCCAATAAAATGGGGCATTTAATTCCCCAGCCGCCACCTTCTGATTAAAAATTGCTCATCGCCTAAGCCTGCGAATTTAAAATACGCGAATACGGTTTGGAGTGATAAATACCTGTTCGCCTTGCGCAAACTGAGATTGATTAAACACTTCTCGCCCCAGCTCCACATCGACATATTGTGCGTTGTCCGCACGTTTAATTTCTAAACGGACCAACGAGCCGACGGAATGCACATAGGTGAGCTGGCCCGCGATACTATCCGTGCTGGGACTACGACTGACAACGATCTCATACGGCCGTACAAACCCTTTACCCTGTGGTGTTTCAAAGGCGTTGACGTTGCCCAAAAACTCATACACAAATGAGGTGGCTGGCTGATCATACACCGCCTGTGGGGTGCCGACTTGTTCCACTTGACCGTGGTTCATCACCACAATGGTGTCAGCGACTTCCAGCGCTTCCTCTTGATCATGCGTCACAAATACGCTGGTCACATGCAGTTCATCATGCAAACGACGCAACCAACGGCGTAAGTCTTTACGCACCTTGGCATCCAAGGCCCCAAACGGCTCATCCAGCAACAATACCTTAGGCTCTACCGCCAATGCCCGTGCTAACGCAATCCGTTGCCGTTGTCCGCCTGATAATTGCGGTGGATAACGGTCTGCCAACCAATCCAACTGCACTAAACTCAACAATTCGTGCACGCGCTTCTTAATCTCTGCATCACTTGGACGCGTCGCCTTGGGACGCACCCTTAGTCCAAACGCAACATTTTCAAACACAGTCATGTGTCGAAATAGCGCATAGTGTTGAAACACAAAGCCAACTTGGCGTTCACGCACATCCCGGTGCGTTGTATCCACCCCGTCAAACAGTACTTGACCGCTGTCTGGGCTTTCTAAGCCAGCAATGATACGTAATAAGGTTGTTTTACCGCAGCCTGAAGGGCCTAGCAACGCCACCAGTTCGCCGCTGGGCACTTGCAAATTAATATCACGCAGGGCACTAAACTGACCAAACCCTTTGTTGATGTGTTGGATGCTAATACTCATGATGCAATCACTCCCTCTTCATTACGTACGGCCGATCGCGCCGCTTGCCACTCCACATAGGTTTTTAACACCAAGGTGACCAAGGCCAATAAAGTTAACAACGAGGCCACGGCAAAGGCCGCTGCATAGTTATATTCGTTGTATAAAATTTCAACATGCAAGGGCATGGTGTTGGTTAAACCGCGAATATGGCCCGACACTACCGATACCGCGCCAAACTCGCCCATGGCGCGGGCGTTGGTTAAAATCACGCCATAAATCAAGCCCCATTTCACATTGGGTAAGGTCACATGCCACAGCATTTTCAAGCCAGAGGCACCCAATACCAAAGCGGCCTCTTCTTCTTCTTTGCCCTGTGCTTGCATCAATGGAATTAATTCACGCGCGACAAACGGAAAGGTGACAAAAATAGTGGCCAACACAATGCCAGGGACAGCAAAAATCACTTTAATATCATGATCGATCAACCATTCACCAAACCAACCCTGCAAGCCAAACATCAACACATAAATCAACCCCGCAATGACAGGCGACACGGCAAACGGCAAATCAATCAAGGTAATTAAAAAATGTTTGCCTTTAAAATCAAACTTAGCAATCGCCCACGCCGCAGCCACACCAAACACCAAATTAAGCGGCACCGCAATGGCGGCGGCAATTAACGTTAACCACATGGCTGACAACGCATCGGCTTCAAAGATCGCGGCAATATATACCGACCAGCCTTTGCGTAAAGCTTCGGTGAATACCGCAGCCAATGGCACTAATAAAAAGAGGGTAAGAAAGGCGACAGTCAGCGTAATTAACCCATAACGCACCCAGACAGGTTCTGATGTCGCGCGTCTTGAGGCGATCTTTGCCGCGTATTGTTGGCTTTGTGTTGCGTGCATGTTTTTCCTATCAAGACCGGACCATCACGGTTGGCTGCCGTGACGATGAGCGCTCCACCATTGCAATAAATTAATGGTAAGCAACAATATAAATGAAATTACCAGCATTACGACTGCAATTGCGGTGGCCCCTGCATAATCATATTGCTCCAATTTGGTGATGATCATTAACGGTGTAATTTCAGACACCATCGGCATATTGCCTGCAATAAAAATGACTGAGCCATACTCACCAATGGCCCGCGCAAACGCCAATGAAAACCCTGTCAATAACGCAGGCCATACCGCAGGTAGAATGACTTTATAAAAAGTCTGCCAACGGTTGGCGCCTAAACTGGCCGCAGCCTCTTCCGCCTCGGCACTAAAGTCCTCCAATACCGGTTGCACTGTGCGCACTACAAATGGCAATCCTATAAACGTCAATGCCACCACCACGCCCAGTGGCGTAAAAGCAACCTTGATCCCATGCGGCTCAAGCCATTGTCCAATCCAACCGTTGGAGGCGTAAATCGCAGTTAAAGAAATACCCGCGACCGCAGTGGGTAACGCAAAGGGCAAATCAACCAAAGCATCTAATATTTTTTTGCCTACAAATTGATAACGAACCAACACCCATGCAGTTAAAAAACCAAATACTAAATTAATCAATGCCGCAATCAGTGAGGCACCAAAGGTAAGGCGATAACTGGCTAATAACCGCGGGGTGGTCACCACAGCCCAAAACTCACTCAACGTTAACTCGGTCGTGCGTAAAAATACGGCGGAGAGCGGAATCAATACAATCAAACATAAATAAAACAAGGTAAAGCCGAGCGATAACCGAAAGCCTGGCAGTACATGTGGTTTATTGCGCAAAATATTGCCTTGGTTAAAGCCCATCTAGAGAAAGCCTGTCAAAAAGTTGCGCTAATGTAACGCATCTTGGATATTTCAAAAAATAATCAATCGTCATAATCATATAATTTTTTATTGTAAAGGGCTCTTAGGCAACAAAGGGTCTTGACGCAGGTGCACGATCATTAATTACCTTTGCGACAGCGGGTGCCGCCAACACATTGCCTTGAAGCAGTTGTGCGCCCGCACCAATGGCGATATCAAGCTGTGCCTTGGTATCAATACCGACAATCACTGGCGTACTACCAACATCTTGAACACTATGAATCAAGCCGCGCAGCGCCAATGCTAAACGCGGAGAATCTGCCGCTTGCTGAATGATGGTTGGATCAAATTTCACGTAATCATGATGCGCAGCCCATAAACGATAAAGCTTACTTTGATGATTGCCAAAATGGTCATAAGCAATGCGATAGCCTAGGGCACGATAGTTTTCTATCGCGGTAATCAGCTGTTTGTCCTGATCCACCAGTGATTCTTTGATTTCTAATACGACACGGTGCGTAGGCACTGAATATTGATGCAAAATTTGCTCAAAGACCTTGCCATGGGCATCCACCTCGACCAACAACTTTGGATGTACGTTTAAAAATAACAAGCCATTTTCTTGATGAATGGCGCGATAATTAAGAACGTGCTGCGAGCGGCAAACCCGATCAAATTGCACCAACTTGCCGGATTGCTCAGCATAGGTGAAGGCAAATTCAGGCGTAGTTTCGAGCGTGCCAAACAATGAAGGTCGAATCAGTGCTTCATAGCCAATCACTTCACCCAGTTGCGCATGATAGACCGCTTGAAAAGCCGTTTTTAAATGCACGCCAATAAAGGTACTTTCATACTCGCCTGAGCGCGCTTCGATTAAGCCTAAATCATCAAAATCTAACGCCAATGCTTGCTTGAGTTCCGCGCGCAGTTGACCAATATATTCTGGACGTAATGTGTGGTCTGTCATACCACCTCCTTGCTTTTATTTCTGTACAATTTGGTCAAAAATACCACCATCGTTAAAGTGTGTTTTTTCCGCATCGGCCCAACTACCAAAGGCTTGCTTGACGGTAAATGTATTGACTTTTTTGAACGTGGTGTGGGTGTCGACCACTTGCGGACGCAAGTAGTGTTTAGCCGCAATCGCCTGGCCTTGGGCGGAAAAATGAAAGTCTAGGTAGGCTTGCGCGGCTTTGCGTGTGCCTTTTTTATCCACCACTTTATCCACCAGCGCCACTGGATTTTCAGCTAATACAGTTATCGAAGGATAAACTGCTTCAAACTTGTCTTCACCAAACTCTTGTTGGATCAATTGCACTTCATTTTCAAAGGTAACCAACACATCCCCTAGCGCACGTTGTGCAAAAGTGGTCGTGGCCCCTCTCCCCCCCGCATCCAATACGGGTACATGCTTAAATAAGTTGGTGACAAATTGTTGCGCACTGGCTGCACTGCCCCCTTTTTGGGTGACGCTACCCCAAGCAGCTAAATAACTATATTTGCCATTGCCTGACGTTTTAGGATTGGCAATAATGACTTCAACACCTGAACGCACCAAGTCTTCCCATTCTTTGATGTGCTTAGGATTGCCTTTACGCACTAAAAAAACCGTGGGGGAAGCCGTTGCAACGCTGTTATTGGGTAAGCGGCTTTGCCAATTGGCGGGGATCAGTTTGGCTTTATCTGCCAAAATATCGATATCAGCGGAGCGGTTCATGGTGATGACATCCGCCTCTAAACCATCGACCACGGCCCGCGCTTGTTTACTGGAGCCGCCATGCGATTGATTAATCGCAATGGTTTCGCCTGTTTTTTCTTTCCAATATTGAATAAAAGCAGGATTGAGTTCTTTATAAAACTCGCGCGAAACATCATAAGAGGCGTTTAACAAGTCGGCAGCTTGCACTGACAACCCATGCCACAAAACCAACCAGAGCAAACCACTAGAATATAAACGCATCGATACACTCCTGTAATTACATCAAGACAGGAGCGCACTATACCGCTGACGATATAGATTTAAAAAGAATAAAAAATAATATATGTATATTATTAAATTATTTAGATCGTCAAGTTACGTTGCCGCTTTCGGGGCTGCTTTGGTGTGAAATACGACCAATTTGATCAAGTGCTTGCTTAAGTACTGCTGGCTGTTGAAAGGTCTCAGGACTCAGCGCAAAAAAAGCTTCTATCCTTAAGCGCAAACATTGATAGGCTGCCTCAAAAGCAGCCTCAATCTCCGCCTCACTGCCTGTTGCTTTGGCAGGATCATCTACCCCCCAATGCGCGCGGATCGCTTGCCCCAAATAAGCTGGGCAGGTTTCGCCCGCCGCGTTACTGCATACCGTAATGACGATCTCAGGTGGATGCGGTAAGTCATGCCAAGATTTACTGACATAACCATCAATCGCAATGCCTTCACGGGCTAATAACGCTAACGAGCGAGGATGCACATACCCAGTCGGTTGGCTGCCCGCACTCATGGCGTGCATATGCGCTGGCGCCAAATGATTAAACGTGGCTTCGGCTAAGATGGAACGACATGAGTTACCGGTACATAAAAATAAGATATGCATGGCGAGGCTTTCTAGTGCGTTTCGTACCAAGTGCGGCTACGGTTCACCATAGACACAATGGACAACATGACAGGAACTTCAATTAACACGCCCACCACGGTGGCCAACGCAGCGCCTGAATCAAAGCCAAATAATGCGATTGCGGTCGCCACGGCCAATTCAAAAAAATTGGAGGCACCAATTAATGCCGAGGGCCCTGCCACACAATGTGCAACGCGATAATGCTTATTCAGGCCGTAGGCCAGCATCGCATTAAAATAGACTTGAATGGTGATCGGCACTGCCAATATCGCAATCACCACTGGTTGTGCCAAAATTTGTTTGCCCTGAAACGCAAACAATAACACCAACGTGAGGAGCAACGCCGTCATCGACAACGGCTGTATGCGCTTAAGTAAAGCATCTAAACGCGCTTGCCCAGCATGGAGTAACCAAGCCCGCAAGCCTTGGCTGACAATCACGGGCACCACGATAAACAGCATGACGGAGACAAACAAGGTTTGCCATGGCACGGCGATACTCGACAATCCTAGTAAAAAAGCCACCAGCGGCGCAAACGCAAACAACATAATGCTGTCATTGAGCGCAACTTGCGACAACGTGAATTTCGCATCGCCACCACATAAATGACTCCAAACAAACACCATGGCGGTACAAGGGGCGGCCGCCAGCAAAATCAAGCCTGCGATATAACTGTCAATTTCTGCTTCGGGCAAATAATCAGCAAACAGATAGCGTATAAAAAACCAACCTAACAACGCCATAGAGAACGGTTTTACCAGCCAATTAATTGCCAATGTCACGCCTATCCCGCGAGCATGTTGCAACACATCAGCCATGGCACGAAAGTCAATTTTAAGTAGCATTGGAATTATCATTAGCCAAATCAACCCAGCAACGGGTAAATTCACCTCAGCCACTTTAAGCGACCCAATCGCTTGAAAAAACGTTGGGAACTGTTGACCCAGTAATATCCCCACCACAATGCAGGACAATACCCAAGCGGTTAGATAGCGTTCAAAACGCCCCATGCCTGCTTGATTGGTGCTTGTTGAGGAGGTAGCTGGTGATGGACTGTTTGTCTGTGTCATAAATGGGATAAAGGCTCAGAGTGAGAGATGGGCTGACAAGCCACTGGTTGACAATTCACTGGCGGACAACAAGGCACACCAGCGCAACAATGCTCTGTCAGGTAAGCAAGCAAACCGTTCATTTGTGCATAATCAGCGGCATAGTAAATAAAACGGCTTTCTTGGCGCGCTGTAATGAGTCCCGCATGCATCAGCGCTTTCAGATGAAACGACAAGGTGCTATTGGGAATCTGAAGCTGAGCACTCATCACGCCCGCGGATAAGCCGGCATCACCCGCTTGCACCAGGGTTCTAAAAATATTTAAGCGCGCTTCTTGCGCAATTGCAGCGAGACAATTCACAGCGGTGGTTACATTCATATTTCTATATTTCCACAAACATAGAAATATTGTCAAGCGTTGGCTCAACCTTGTTGTTCTATCAAACGCCATTGCGATGACATGTACCCCTGAACGCGCGCTTGAGCGCACTGGCCGCACCACCCGCTTATTCTATAAAATAGCGGTTTAAAGGCATCATCCTCCTGACTGGTCAGTGATACACTCAAACCACCTATGCAGCTTAAATTCGACCCACGCGATAACAAATTTGCCTCGCTGTTCACCCGAGAACTACTCGAGGCGACCTTACCTTCGATCTTATTAATTTGCGTTGCATTATTTGTGGCGTATAAATATATTGATCCAGCGCCGCCACGCCATATTGTGATGGCAACAGGCAACGCGGACCTCAACTACAACGCCTTTGCAGCAATTTATGGTGTGTATTTAAAACGCGAAGGCATTACGCTAGAAACGCGGCCTTCGACAGGCGACGCGCAAAATTTGGCTTGGTTAAAATCAGCCGATAGCGATGTGGATATTGCCTTTATGCAAGATGGGGCCGCCAGCAGCGCGGGTGCGGGTCAATTGCTCTCTTTGGGCAGCTTGTATTACCAGCCGGTATGGATTTTTAGCCGTGGCAAGCAAGCGCTCAACCATGTGGCTGAACTGACTGGAAAGCGCATTGCGATTGGTCGGCCAGGCGGAGGTACGTTTATTGTTGCCAATCAAATGCTGGCTGCCAGTGGCATTAGCGATCAAAACAGTAGCTTGGTCATGATCAGTGGTGAGGAGGCGGCCCAGCAATTGATAGCAGGCAAGGTAGATGCTGCATTTATGGTCGATGTGGCGACCTCGCCGTTGATTCAAAACACCATAGCGGCCCCCGATATTCATTTGGTCAACTTAGAGGATGCAGAGGCGTTTAGTCGCAAATATACCTATTTACATCATTTAGTGTTACCAGAAGGCGCGATGGATTTAGCGCGAAACTTACCAGAACATGATGTACATCTGGTTGCACCCACTGCCACCTTAGTCATCCGCGAAAACATGCATCCTGCCTTAGTGTATTTAATGATGAAAATCATCGCTCAAGTACATACCAACCCCAGTTTATTTAATAGCAAAGATGCCTTTCCTTCCGCCAAGGAAACTGACTTTCCGATCAGTACGCAAGCTCTCAATTTTTATAAATCGGGGCTACCCATTATTGATAAATACCTGCCATTTTGGGCTGCTACTTTTATTAACCGGACCTTGATTGTGATGTTGCCGCTATTGGCGTTATTGATACCACTGACGCGAATTATTCCGATGGTGTATGTGTGGCTGGTCAAACGTAAACTGTTTCGCTTTTATGGCGAGTTACGGTTTTTAGATGCGCAACTCAAAGACTTAACCAGTGATGAAGATATCCAAGCTTGTATTCATAAACTCAATGATATCGAGAGCAAAGTGGTGAATATCAAACTGCCAGTGCCGTTTTCGCAATATGCCTATGAACTACGTGCACATATCGAACTGGTGCGTAGCAAATGTCGCTTGCAACACACTCAACTGGCCCCAGCCACTACCACAGTCCAACCCTAAGCATACACGTTGATCAATAACAATGATGTTAAGTTTTAAGCAGCGGTAGGAAACAACGGCAAGGGGTTTACATGATTCATCAGTGGGCGCTGTGCAGCCCATTTTTGCAATGCTTGGGCCTCAAGTGGTTTAGCAAATAAAAAGCCTTGCGCAATATCACAGCCAATGCCTTGCAAGAATTGCGCTTGCGCCTCGTTTTCAACGCCTTCAGCAATAATGCGGTAATTTAAACTTTTGCCTAAACTCACGATGGCTTGAATCACAGCTTCTGCTTTGTCATGACCTGGCAGCTCCATCACAAACGATCGATCGACTTTAAGATAATCGCCTGGAATATCGCGCAAATAGGATAAGCAAGAATACCCCGTGCCAAAATCGTCAATGGCGAGCTTAATCCCAGCATTTTTTAACTGATGCATCATGCGTGCATTTTCACCGTCGTCTTGCACAAAGGCACTCTCGGTCAATTCCACCACCAAGCGCTGTGGCGGAAAGCCAGTATCTACCAAATTTTTTAAAATATCTTCAACCAAATTGCCCGCTTTTAATTGTAGCGGGGACACGTTCACCGACAACTCGATATGGCCCAAGACAGGGTCATCCTTCCATGCTGCGGCTTGGGCACAGGCAGTGCGCATCACCCACTGCCCTAGCGGTACAATCAACCCCGTTAATTCCGCCACACGGATAAACTCAACCGGGGAAACCACGCCCAGGCTTGGGTGTTTCCAGCGAATCAACGCCTCAAGCCCTTTTAGGCGACCTGTTTGAAAATCAATTTGTGGTTGATATACCAAATAAAATTGTTGGTTATCCAGCGCACTTTCCACTTGGCTGGCAAACTCCATGTCGGCTGCAGGCAAAATCTGCTCCACGGACAAGCCTTTTCGGTAATAGGTAATGGTCATGGTGTAGACAATCGCCACCAAAGACACCAACACCACCATGGGAATTACCCGCAAATTGTCCGAGAAAAACACCCCCGCACGTGCCAATAAAATCGCACACAAACTCAACAGCATGATGCTGGAACGGATTTGTTTGCCTGTGTCATCCATCAACAACACATAACTCATGGGCGGGTGAGAGGCCTGACGTGCAAATAAACCATACGCACAGAGCAATCCACTAAATGTAGCCAGCGGCGGCATGCTGCCATACGGATGATCAATGCCACAAATGACGCCCAAAAAAGGAATCATCGGGATCATCACCGCAATACTCAATACGGCTTGGCTGGGCATCAACAACCGCCAACGTTGCAATAAATAAGACAAAGCAATTAAACAGGCAAGCAATGCACCAGCTAAGTATTCGGTGGTCGCACTGATACTATTCGGATGTTCGGTATCGGTATTGCGCAGTAACGATGCGGTTTGGTTAAAGTCTGCAGCAAACGGGGACAACTGCACCACAAACAAACTAAAGGTCACCAGTAACAACGTGAGCATGGCCAAGTTATTACGGCCATTTTCCAGCAATAAGTTATAACTGACCAAGATAAACGTGAGGTAGGTGAGCAACTGCGCTAACCACACATTGTTGTCCACCGCGAGCAAATAATGCGGAAAGCCAAGCAAGCCACAGACCATACTCGCCATCGCAAGATAGTGTGTGTTTTCTTGCACACGCCGCACCAGACGGTGCCGCATAAACTGCCGCTGTGCAGTCCCTTCGATCAAGTAGGTGGAAGATCCACCCACTTTTGTTGCTGGCATATGTTTTCCCTTTTTTTCATGCTAAGCGATGATGGATCGTCAAACGAAAATCATCTTTATATTAATCTCATTTAACCTTAACGGCACGTAAATGAAATGCTTGAAAAGCAAGGGAAACCTAGGTTTATTAGCAACGCATCTAAAACGGGAAATATCCTGTAAAAACAAGAACACACAGCAACATTGCTTACAATGATTTACGGTTGAGTCAGCACACGTTGCATGCCATCTGCACTGTTTTTGGTATACAACAGCTTTAAGCCGCGCTTGTGCGCCAAGTGTTTGACACGGTACATCATGGAGTGATTGAGCCAGCCAGTGACCAATACAATCAGTTGGCAATTGACCGGCAAATCGCGTTTTACATCTCCCGATTTACGCCCCGTCCAATGGTCAATATTGTCAATGCCTTGCGCATGCAATACTTGCTTAATGCCATCAATACGGTCACCACCAATCACCAACGCTTTTTGCATCACAGCTCCTTTTGAAATAAAAAAAGAGGCTTTGGGTAAAAGCCTCTTTTTTAAACAACATCTATTTATTTTTGATAAATTTCATCAAACACACCGCCATCGGCAAAATGCGTTTTTTGTGCTTTTTGCCAACCACCAAAGGTCTCATCAATTTTAATCAACGGTACTTTTGGAAACTGCTTTTCATACTTTTTTGCGACCGCTTCTAAGGTTGGGCGATAGTAATTTTTAGCGGCAATTTCTTGACCTTCTTCGCTATATAAATATTGCAAATAGGCTTCTGAAACCGCTTGGGTGCCATGACGCTTGGCATTTTTGTCCACTACGGTGACGGGCGGCTCTGCCAAAATAGACAGTGAAGGCACTACAATTTCAAATTTATCTGGCCCTAACTCTTTTTGCGCTAAAAACGCCTCGTTTTCCCAAGCCAGTAACACATCACCAATGCCGCGCTCAACGAAAGTCGTCGTCGAACCACGTGCACCACTATCCAACACAGGCACATTTTTAAACAGCTTTTTAACGAAATCACGGGCTTTGCCATCATCATTATTATTTTGTTTAAGGGCATATCCATAAGCGGCTAAATAATTCCAACGCGCACCCCCTGACGTTTTAGGGTTGGGTGTAATCACCGAGACCCCTGGCTTCACTAAATCGCCCCAATCTTTAATATTTTTAGGGTTACCTTTGCGTACCAACAACACAATGGTGGAAGTATAAGGTGAGCTATTGTGTGGCAAACGCTTTTGCCAATCGGCTGGAATTAACCGACCTTTAGTGCCAATTTCGTCAATATCGTACGATAACGCTAACGTGGCCACATCCGCTTGTAAACCGTCGATCACCGAGCGTGCCTGCTTACCAGAACCGCCATGTGATTGTTTCACTATCACATTATCACCCGTTTTGGCTTTCCAATACTTTGCAAAAGCCGCGTTGTAATCTTGATATAGCTCGCGGGTTGGGTCATAGGAAACGTTCAGTAAGTTGATGTCCGCAGCCCATGATGATGCTGGGCCGATTAATGCAGTCAACAAGACAGCCTGTTGTAATAAATGTGTGAATTTCATGTGTTACCTCGAATCAATAAGCGCTTAATTAAAAGCCAAGCAGTGTTAGCTCGGAATAGAAAAAGTCTGAATCAGTAGAACGGTTTTGGGTAAAGTTACCGATATTTGCCGCGTTCGCACTTGGTGCATCTTTTACAAAATCACCCGCCCAAAAGTGCGCATAACCCAAGTTAACTGACGCATACTGATTCAGCGGGAAGCGAATCCGTAAGTCATATTCTTTACCTAAATCTCGGCCCGAATTACCCGTGCGATCACGTAAATCACCGCCTGCGTTCCAACGGTCTGAGGCTTGGTCTAAACGGTACCAACTAAAGCCTGTATCGACTTGTACACGGTCTAAGAAAGGTACTTTTGGCTCAAACTCTAGACGAACTTTTGGTGTACGAATGTTTTCCATCTGAATATAGTCATCGTTTGACCAAGGTCGCGCAAACCCGAACAAGCGGTCAAAGCGTCCGCTGTCGGTCCGGTCTGCACCTGCTGGCGTGGTTCTGTCACCTGAGGCTACACCATAAAACACACTAAATCGTGGTTTCCAAGGGTGCTTAAAGGTATACCCTAATTCTGCGTTGTAGGCATAGGCGTCGTGATCCACTTTAATTAAGCTGGTACCAACCAGACGCTGTGCGTCACCCCATTGCTTAATGTAGCTGGCGTCATAATCAAACTGGGAATTAGGAATATTGCCAAACACGCGCAACCCACCCGTATGAATTTCGCGATCAACTTTGGCGCTGGCAGCCACATCTCTTCCATCATTATCATATTTCACTTTACTGCCGTCTTGTTTCAATAGCAGGTAGTAAGGTTCGAAAGTCACATACTGTGACAGGCCGCGATAATCGCCAATTACGCCGTAAAAGTCTTGCGAGCGATTGACCTCGTCGTTTGCTCGGGTAAAACGCTGAATGGGTTGCACCGCAAACCACTCCAACTGCCAATCATTTTTTTTGTCGCCGATATTACCGCGCAAGCCTTGAAAGTTATTGGTAGTGTTACGCCATTCATTACGTGCAATTAAACGGCGATCTATCGCCTCCCAGGCGTGGCGACCGTAACGAACCCATGCAGGTCGGGCGTTGCCAAGGTCATCTTTACCCAAGAATGACTCTTTAAAATTTAATTCAAAATAACCTTGAAGCACGTGCAAGTAATTGATGTCACGGGTATCAAAATCACGCGTGTAATCCCCGTTATTACGGCGAGAGTCTTGTAGCTCAATGGCGAAACGTAGCGGATCTAAAATGTTTTTAACACCCACATATGCACGAGTGCGCAATAGAATCGGCTGATCTAAATTTTCATCACGCCGTCTAAAATCGTTATCACGGTACTCATAACGCGCACGATATTCCAACCCAAGATCAAGCCAATCAACATCTGCGAATGCGTCGTAGTCTCTTAACCAAGTCTTGTTTGCTTGCTTAACGTAACGCGGTGGATCTGTTTCTTTTTGAGTGCCATAACTTTTACGATCCACAAAATGACCATTTGCAGCTATTGCGGCGGCTTTTTCTTCTGCTTTGATTTCATCTAAGCGCGCTTTTACTTTTTTCTGCAACTCAGCTTCTTCTGCACTGACTGCTGTTGTTACGGCTTCCTCGGCAATTGCCGAGCCACTTCCAATCCACCATAAACCAGCGGTCGCTAGGATCAGACTTAATTTCTTTAACTGCATGTATTTCTCCTGTGAAATGTGCTTCCAGCGGTCTGGTCAGATATAAAAATAATGTGCTTTGTTTTAATAGTCCAGTTAGAGGACATTGTTTAAATTATTTGGCTTTTGATTTATTTGCTTCAAATCTTACCTTTTCGCGGCGTTCAATTTGCGTCACACGGCCATCATGGATCGTAATTTCAATCGAGCCATATCCAGTATCTTCTTGCACTGATTTAATAGCCGCCGTGACTGCTGCAAGTACTTGTGCGTCTTGTTGCGAATCTGTTGACTGATGCGTTGCCATGAATGAGCCTTGAATGAACTGCGAATAGTCGGCATTATTTCAGAGTTATTATATTTAAAAAAATAATTATTTATTATTTTTATATGTTGTATTGTTATATAAGGACCACAAAAAAACCCACCAAATGGTGGGTTTTGAGTCGTCAAATTTAAACTTTGATTAGAAGTTGTATTGCAGCTGCACTCGCAAGGCATCGGCAGAAAAGTTTTCATAATCAGCACGGTTTGGGAATACAGATGTTTGCGGACCAGAAACTAAGTTTGTACGCTTCATTCTGTGATAGTAAGCGACCAATTCAACTTCCGGCGCAATTTGCCATTCCGCACCAATTTCCCAATCATTGACGTTGTTTTGTGCGGCATTTGATTCAGCCTTATTGTAACCATCGAAGTATTGCCACTTGATAAATGGAATCAACACACCGTTGGTATCAAAAAAGTGGAAGTTATCAATTTTGTACATTGCTTGCAAATAACCACCGTTCAGACTCTTTTTCTCAATCGTTCCGTTTGTACCTTTGTTGACATCTAAACCAGGTGTATTACCCCATGTCCATTCACCCTGTAAACCAAACGGTTGTGGGTACATCATAAAGCTGACAGCAACGCGCTCATCTTTAATACCGTTTCTGTCGCTATTAGCAATTGTTGGTGCAGCTGCTGTGGTTGAGACGACACCAGTGGTAGGGTTTCTTCTTCTGTAAGTGCTCGTTGTGACAGGAACATAATCACCTGTATAAGCTTGAATACCTGCTTCGTAAATTTGTCCACTTTCCGTTTTCCATGGATGTGTGTAACGAGCAACCATATGATAATTGTCATTACGCTCACGGTTGTTTGCGCCCTGACCATTATAAAAACCAAAGCCAAACTGGCCGTAATCACCTGAGTGTTTCAAACCAGCCTTTGAAATTTCCTTGAACAAGGCTTGTGTCTCTAAAGGCGTGTAGTAGTAAAAAACACCCAAGTCACGCTCATCTTTTAATGCACTATTGAGCGCATCGGCACGGTCTAGGGACAGGCGGTTTTGAGATGACTGCAAGTTTTCAAAACCATAAGGTACTTTTGATTGCCCTACACGGATACGGTGTACATTGTCTTTTGTTAACTTTAAGTCACCGTAAGCATCACGTAACTGTGCGAAATTACCTGCACCGGCGTTAGACGCTGAAGTACCGCCTACAGAGCTAGCAAAATCGGGTTGAATGTAGTAATACAAACGCTCACCAACATCACCAAACAAAATAATACGTGCTCGACGAATCAAAAAGTTTTTGTCTTGATCGCCATTGGATTGATCATCACCCACAGAACGGTCTGAATATAAATTGATACCATCATCGCCGCCAAGCATTGTGGTATTACGTGCTTGCAAGTAACCACGAATGTTTAGAGCACCACCCACTTTTTCTGTGCTAAATTTCTTTTCTTTTTTCTGTTGCACCTCAACTTCTTCACTACGACCACGCATTAATAATGCGCCTTCTTCTTCAGTTAAGATGCCTTTAGTAATTAACGCTTGGACTAAATCGTTAGTTGAATCCGCTAATACTGGCGTGGTGGCGATGACACTTCCAGCCAAGGCTGCCATGACCATGCGACTTAATTTGAAATTCATTTTGTCTCCCTGTTAGACGTTGTCCCAAAAAACAGGGTGAATTATGGTGAGCCAATATGACAGTTTAATGACAAATAACCACAAAGATAAACTTGTTGCAAATAAGCAACAAAAAAGCCACCTATCGGTGGCTTTTTTTAATTTAAGTCTTTGATTTTTATTAAGATTGCTCGGCTCGCATGTGCGGGAACAAAATGACATCACGAATACTAGGACTATCTGTAATCAACATGACTAAGCGATCGATGCCTATGCCACAGCCGCCTGTGGGGGGCATGCCATATTCAAGCGCACGAATAAAATCCGCATCGTAAAACATGGCTTCTTGGTCACCGGCCTCTTTGGCTTTCATTTGCGCATGAAAACGCGCTGCTTGATCTTCAGCATCGTTTAACTCGCTAAAGCCGTTGGCCATTTCACGGCCGGTGATAAACAACTCAAACCGCTCGGTAATGTCAGGGTGTTGATCAGAAGCACGCGCCAACGGGGATACCTCGACTGGATAATCAATAATATAGGTTGGTTGCCATAACTGGCTCTCGGCGGTTTCTTCAAACAATGCCAATTGCAATGCACCCAAGCCTGCATGGTCAAAAGGTTTAACCCCAAACTTAAGCAGTTCACTACGGATAAACGCAGCATCGTTTAACTGCGCAAGTGTGTAATGCGATGCGTATTTCTGAATTGCGCCAACGATGGTTAAACGTTCAAAAGGTTGGCTTAGATCGACCGTTTGCCCTGCGTAACTCAACACCGCTGTACCACGTGCAGCAATGGCGGCTGCACGGATACATTGCTCAGTAAAGTCCATCAACCAATGGTAGTCGGTATACGCCGCATAAAACTCCATCATGGTAAATTCTGGGTTATGGCGAACGCTTAAGCCTTCGTTTCTAAAATTACGATTAATTTCAAATACGCGTTCAAAGCCACCCACAATCAACCGCTTTAAATAAAGCTCGGGGGCAATGCGCATGAACATTTGCATATCTAATGCATTGTGATGGGTCACAAACGGTTTGGCAGAAGCTCCCCCAGGGATGGGATGCAACATGGGGGTTTCCACTTCTAGAAACGCATGCTGATTCATAAATTGACGAATGGCCGCCACCACTTGTGAACGCGCTATAAACGTTGCACGGGTTTCTTCGGAGGTAATTAAATCCACATAACGTTGACGGTATTTGATTTCTTGGTCTTGCAAGCCATGAAATTTCTCCGGCAAGGGGCGCAGTGATTTTGTCAGTAAACGCAGTTCGGTGACATGTACAGACAACTCGCCTGTACGGGTTTTAAATAAACGGCCACGCGCGCCTACAATATCCCCCATGTCCCAATGCTTAAATTGCTCATACAGGGGTTCACCAATTTCATCGCGGGCAATGTAGAGTTGAATACGGCCGCTGCCATCTTGAATCGTAGCGAAACTGGCTTTGCCCATCACCCGTTTGAGCATCATGCGCCCCGCCACCACCACTGGAATTTCCTGTGGGTCTAATGTTTCTTTGTCCGCTTCTGCATGGGTTGCTTGCAGACTGGCGGCTTTATGTTCTGGTTTAAAATCGTTGGGAAAGACAGCGTGCTGATTAACCTGCGCCTGCGACCGTAATTCACGCAGTTTTTCGCGACGCTCGGCGATCACATGGTTGTCATCGACGGCAATCTCTGGCGCTGTTTGATGATGGGGGACTTGTGCTGTCATGACTCAAGACTTTGACGGTTGAAAGCCGCATATTTTAGCACTGTTAAGCTGGAATTTCCTCTGCCAACTTCATAATCAATGGGGGAGTCGATGGCTCAAGCGGAAATTGCATTTTCACCATAAAACCAGTCGGATTCAGGTTAATCGCGCTGACTTCGCCCCCATGTGCTTCAACAATATGCTTTGTCATCGCAAGCCCAATGCCATGACCTTCAATTTGTGTGGTGCCACGTCCACGCACAAAGGGTTTAAAAATTTGCTCTAGCTCCTCAGCGGCCACGCCGCCACCTTCATCAATTACTTCTAAGATCACAGTATCCGCACGATCATTAAGGGCTAACTGGACAGTGACGATGCCGTCTACAGGGCCATATTTCACCGCATTACGAATCACATTTTCAATCGCACGGTGCAGTAACTCCATTTGCGCGGAAAACATGAGGCTTTTGCCTGGCATTTTTAACACGATATTGGCTTCTAACTTTTCATAACGTACATCGCTAATGATGCTACGCAATAGCCCATTGATATCCACATCGACTTTGGTCAGCTTTTGCATGCCAGACTCAAGCCTAAAAATCTCCAGCAATTCGGCAATCATTTTTTCCATACGCAAGGCCTCGAGTTCCACCCGCTGTAAAAAGGATTCCATTTTTTTTGGATTTTGCATGACCAAGCCAATCGCCATTTGAATCCGAGCTAAGGGTGATCGTAATTCGTGCGATACATGATGCAACATATTGGATTGACTTTTAATCATGTTGTTGAGGCGCGTCGCCATGAAATCAAAAGCTTCCCCCAAATCGGAAAACTCATCATGGCTGGCCCCAATCATTGGACTCACGCGTGCTTGCAAGTCACCTTCGGCAGCCCGTCTGAGATGCTCTAACAACAATTTAATTGGATGCGAAATGGCCCAAGCCAATACGCTTGAAAATACCAAGCAAGAGACAATACAAAAAATTAAGGCCGAGGTAGGAAAATGAATGAGCAAATCAACGTAATTCAGTTCTTGCGGCGCCAATACGTTCGGTGCTTCAGGGGACAGACTGGGTAATGAGGATTGACTTGATTGAAATAACTGCGTGCTAGTGATTTTGTTCAGATAAGAAAAGGTGGGTTGGGTTTGGCGAATTTCCCACTGCACAATGTTGCCCACCGTAATCACGGTTGAAATGAGCGCCAAAAAAAAAGCGGCAAACAATTTCCAAAACAGGCGACCCATCGGGTCCCTGGATCTTTCTTTCATCATTCTCGAATCAGCTGATAACCCACCCTGTAGATGGTTTGGATTAAATTCAGTCCGCCTGAAGCATCCGCAATTTTTTGACGGATACTACTTAAATGCACGTCAATACTTCTGTCATACTTTACTAATGGTCGACCGAGCGCTTTCATAGAGAGGTCTTCCTTGCTGACGATTGCGCCTGCTTGCTTTGCCAACACTTCCACTAAACTAAATTCGGTACTGGTAAACACAATCGGCTGATCGATCCAAAACACCTTGCGACGCTCGCTCGATACAATTAATTTACCTACCACAATATCGTTACTATTAGTGACGTCGCTGGTATGACGGCGCAAAATGGCACGTATGCGTGCAACTAACTCGCGTGGCAAACAAGGTTTTTGTACAAAATCATCTGCGCCAGATTCTAAGCCAGTGATACGGCCTTCGTCGTCATCTTTAGCGGTGAGGATAAGAATAGGAATATCTGAATGTAAACGGATATTTTTGAGGGTTTGCATGCCATCTTGACCTGGCATCATCACATCCAACACCACCATATCAAATTTACCTGCGAGTACATATTGTTCGCCAGTGATACCGTCATGTGCCAGACTGACTGAAAAGCCTTCTTGCACTAAAAACTCTTTGAGCATATTGGCCAGCTCAACATCGTCGTCAATCAATAGTAGTTTACTCATGCTTTTACCTTTGCTTTTGGCGATTGATGCAGCATCTTATCTAACAACTAAACTGTTTAACAAGCGTTAAGAGGATAATTTTACTTAGCTTGATCAAGTGTTAGATTATGTTTTTTAAAATACCACAATATTGGGTTATTTTGGGGTAAAAATTATATTTCTTTTACACTATACAGCACTAAACGCTTCACACAGTTGGCTGAGCAACTGACCAAACAATGGCAACACTTCTTTTGCGTCATGCGGTGTGTCATCCTCGGTGGTCGCGATCATAAAACTGATGGTCACTTTATCTAAATTCTCACGGTAGGCTTGCCAATGTTCGGCATCCGCCTCGGCAATTAATTTAAATTTATGAAAGCCTGATTCAATAATTTCAGCCAGCGTTTCATCGGGAATGCCTGCAAATAGCGTTTTTGCAATGGAAATTTGTGCACCCGTGTAATCCGCCTCATGATCCTCTTGTGCCAATGGCATGCTTAAAAATGCATACACCAACATCGCAAAAGCTTGGTATACCCCGAGCATGTCAAAATCAGTATTGAGTTCTTCCGCTGGATGACGGCCTGCGGACTGAATAGCGCGAAATGTGACATAACTGGCAAGATAATGCATCGAAGGTTCAACCGCCAACCCATCAAAGTCAATGCCAGGTTCAATATGTGGTTTTGCCCCATCTTGTAAAGTCTCGGCTAAACACAATTGATGACATAATTTTAGCCGTTGGCTGTAACGCAATTCCATTCAATATCCTTTAATCATTCCAGCTCTGGTAGAGCCTCTAACTGCATTTGTAAATGTAGCCATTCGGCCTCGAAGGCTTCTAGCTGTTTGTGTAGATCCGCTTGCTTAATCAACAACGCTTGCAAATCGGTCTTGTCTGCTTGGACGTACACTGCACCATCAGCCAAAGTAAGCTCAACTTCGGCCTTGGCTTGACTTAATATCGCCATCTGTTGTTCCACTTGCGACAATGTTTTTATCAGCGGCCGCCGCGCTAACATGCGCGCTTGTCGCTCGGCTTTTTGTTGTTGATAGCTGTTGGCTTTGCCCGATACCGCAGGTTTCTCAACTGCTTGGGTGCTGACGGCATTGAGCAAGGTCTGCTTGTAATCGTCAAGATCGCCCTCAAACACTTGAGCAATGCCGTCTGCGACCAACACAAAGCGTTCACAACAAGTGCTTAACAAGGTGCGGTCGTGCGATACCATGACCAAGCCTCCCTCGTACGCCTGCAACGCCATCGATAAAGCGTGTCGCATATCTAAATCGAGATGGTTAGTTGGTTCATCAAGCAAAATTAAATTAGGCTTTTGCCAAATCAACATGGCTAAGGCCAAACGCGACTTTTCACCGCCAGAAAACGGACCGCAAGGGCTACGTGCCATTTCACCCCTAAAATCAAAGCCGCCTAAAAAATCCAGCAACTCCTGTTCACGCGCAGTTGGATCACATTTTTGCAAATGCACGATTGGAGAGTCTTCCGCAATCAACTGTTCAAGTTGGTGTTGCGCAAAATAACCAATACGCAAATCTTTGCCCTCCACCCGTTCGCCATCCAGCAAGGTGGCCGATTGCGCGAGGGCTTTGATTAAGGTGGATTTACCTGCGCCGTTTTTACCAAGTAAGCCAATACGTTCGCCAGGCCGAATCGCCAAATGGGCCAGTTTCACAAGCGGTTTCTGCGCGTAGCCCAACGCCACCCGGTTTAACACTAACAAAGGATCAGGGGCCGAACCCGGCGGACGAAAGCCAAAACTAAACGGCGAATCTATATGTGCAGCACTGATCAACTCCATGCGTTCCAGCGCCTTGATACGGCTTTGCGCTTGCTTGGCTTTGGTCGCTTTTGCCCGAAAACGGTCAATATAGGCCTGCAAATGGGCCATTTGTTGCTGTTGTTTAAGAAAGCTTGATTGTTGTAAGGCCAGTTTTTCGGCTCGTTGCCGTTCAAAATCGCTATATCCGCCGCGGTACAGCGTCAGCGTTTGCTGCTCAATATGCAAAATATGGTTGACAGTATTGTCGAGAAACTCACGATCATGTGAGATCAACAGCAAGGTGCCACGATATGCACTCAGCCAGCCTTCTAACCAAATCACCGCCTCAATATCGAGGTGATTGGTTGGCTCATCCAACAATAACAAATCCGAGCGACACATCAACGCGCGCGCCAAGTTTAAGCGCATGCGCCAGCCACCAGAAAAATCTTTCACAGGCCGCGATAAATCCGCTTGGCTAAACCCCAAGCCTGCTAACAAGGTGCTCGCTCGCGCCTCTGCACTGTAGCCATCAATCTCCGCCAGCCGTTGATGCCATTCTGCCAATTGCAACTGGGCTTGCGCATCACCCGCCGACGCACGTGCACAATCTTGTTGTAGCGTACGTAACTCCTGATCGCCATCCAGTGTGTAATCTAAGGCAGATTGCGCCAATGCGGGGGTTTCTTGGGCCACATGCGCCATGACCCAGTCATGCGGCATGTGAAGCTCGCCTGCGTCGGCTAATAACTGCCCTTGCAACAGCGCGAATAAACTCGATTTACCCGTGCCATTGGCGCCCGTCAGGCCAACCCGATGTCCAGGGTGCAATTGAAAGTTAGCTAGCGACACCAGCGTTTTACCTGCACGAGAAAAAGTCAGTTGCTTACACTGAATCACGCTGTTCCACTTTCATATCTATCATTTAGCTCTCAACCAGCTATTTTAAACGATTCACCTTACATCGACAGCAATAATTAAAGCCTTGATTGAATCAAGCATGCACGGGTTTTTCGAGTAAAATGTATGTTTAGTCTCGCGTTACCTCATCCTATCGCCATGCCCATGCAAACAATGAAACGTTGGTTAATCACCCTACTGGCTGTGATGCTCATCGTTGTTGTGGTTGTATTCGGCGTGTTGCAGTTTTATGTGTTTCCACATATCAATCAATATAAAGATCACATTGCTAAACAGCTGAGTATTTCGTTGCAACAACCGGTCAGCATCCGCCACATAGGCGTTGGCTGGCATGCGCTCACCCCAGCCATTACCTTGGGCGATGTCACTTTATATGACAGTGCAGGACGACCCGCACTGAATCTCACGCAAGTGAATACCCGTTTATCTTGGACCAGTGTTGTGCTGTTGTCGCCCACCTTGGTCAGTTTAAGTATCGACCATCCCAACTTGGTGGTGCGTCGCAATCGCGAAGGTGAACTGTTTTTAGCTGGGATTTCGATGGCAGACCAAGGCAATCCTGCCTTTGCTAATTGGTTGCTGTCTCAACGTCGCATTGCGGTGTCACACGCCACCGTGACCTGGATTGATGAGGCAAGACAAGCCCCTCCGCTACTACTCAATGACCTCAATCTAGAGTTATTAACCCCCGTCTGGCAACGGCTCTTAGGGCGTCATAGCCTTCATATTGACAGTCTTGTCTCCAACGGCACACGCCAGCGGATTGCCGTCGATGCGGTATTGGTCGGGCGTGATGTTGCCAAACCGATGGATTGGCATGGTGAAGTGACGATTAAGTTACCCAATACGCAACTTGCCGCATGGCAACCTTGGCTTGATTTACCGATTCATCTATACCAAGGCCAAGGCAACCTCCAAGCCAATGTGGCGTTTGATGCGATGGCCTTGCAACACTTGTCTGCCAACGTCCACTTGCAACAAGTGGCACTCTCGCCCAACGCCACAGGGCAACACTTTTTAGCACCGCTGATTCAAGGCGAACTGCACTGGCAACGCGAAAAAACTGCCATGCGCTTACAGTTGAAACATTTTTCTGCGCAGATCCACCCTGGCATTGCGGTGGAAGATGCCAACGGCGAATTGTCGTGGCATGGTCAACAGCATGCGGGTCAACTCAACTTCAAAAAAATCAGCTTGAGTCAAACGCCTGCGCTGGCAGATTGGTTACCAGCACAGCATGCTTGGATCGAGCCACTGCAACAAATGGCGCCACAAGGCATTGCACAACAAGTCAAAACCGCTTGGAAATATCAAGATAACCGCTGGCAAGATTACCACCTACAAGCCGATGTCTCGCATGTGCAATCACGCGCGTTTGGCAAAATACCTGGCTTAGACAATTGGTCTGGTCAACTGCATGTAAAACCCCTGCAAGGCAGTTTGATACTCGATACGCAAAAAGCCAGCATTGATACTGCAGGGTTGTTACGTGCCCCGATTCCAATCGATCGATTAGAAGGCACCATCCGCTGGGAAGATAACGGGCAAAAAGTACTGATCAGCACTAAAAATTTATCGCTTGAGAACCCACACTTAGCGCTCAGGCTCAATGCCGAATACCAATTAGACGCAGAGGGCGGCGACTTTTTGCAACTCAATAGTCAGTTGTTAAGAGCCGATGTGCAATTTGCACGCCATTACTACCCCAATATCATGGGGCAAGACACCCTGCACTGGCTGGATACCTCGTTATTAGGCGGTCAACTGCATCATGGGGAAGTGGTGATCAAAGGCCGTCTTAAAGATTTTCCATTTGTGAATCAGCAACAACAACCAGATCCCGCATTGGGCTTGTTCCGTGTGACGGCCCATTTACAAAAAGCCAGTTTGGATTATGGCCTAGGTTGGCCGCACATTACCAATATGGATGCCGCCCTAAAGTTTGAAGGCAATCGCATGGATATTGAGGTCAAAGACGGTCTTACCGTCGGGCAACGCATTGTCAAAGCCCATATTGATATTCCGCACTTAGACGCTGAATGGCCCATCTTAAATATTCAATCGACCATAAAAAGTAACATTGAACAGGGCATACAATTTATAAACACCAGTCCAATTAAAGCGTTAGCGCAGGGCTTTACCGAGCATCTGAAAGGGTCCGGCGAAGCCTTGCTCGCTTTGCAACTGCAAATCCCGCTGTTAAATGTCGACGCCACCACGGTACAAGGCGATTACGCGATTAAAAACGGTAGTTTGCTGGCAGATACCAATTTGGGTCTACCCGGCATGCAGCAAATCAATGGGCACCTGAAGTTCAACGAAACAACCCTGCAAGCGCAAAACTTACAACTGCAGATGTTTGATAACCCCGCCCAACTGAGCCTTAGTACGCGCAGTGACAAAACAGTGGTGATTCAAGGCAGTGGTCGCATGACGCATACCGCACTCAAAAAATTAGATAGCAACATACTGACCCGTGGACTAAATGGCACCACCGATTGGAAAGCCAGCCTATTGATTCAAGCCGCAATGGTGAGACTGGATATTCGATCACAATTGGTGGGTATGGCGGTGAATTTACCTGCACCGCTCAATAAACCTGCAGATGTGCCGACCGAGTTACATATCCGTTTGCGACAAGATAATCCGCAGCAAGATAAATTAGCCGTGCATTATGGCGATTGGATACATGCCAATCTGGTTCGAGAGCGTCTTGGTGCAATTAGCAATATCAGTGCAGGCGAGATCTCTATCAACGTACCGCCAAAAACACCGACCGAGGGTGTGAATGTACATGCCGATTTTGCCAAGCTCGATTTAGATGCGTGGTTAGACTATCTGAAACAGCAAAGCACAACAGACAGCGCCTCTAGCACCACCGCTTTGTTACCAGCGACCTACAATATCGAGGTGGCCGCCAATCAGTTGCATGTATTTGACCGCGACTTACAGCAAGTCAAACTGCTATTAAACCCTAGCCCAAACCGCTTGCACATGCGGATTCAGAGCCCCGCTTTAAGTGGCGAGGCCGATTGGCTGATCAATAAACAAAACAAGTTAATTGCCAAACTGGATTACTTAAAAATACCAAACAGTACCGAACAAGCCGCCACCAGCACCACTGAAATTCAGCGTTCAACCTCACTCTACCCAGAGCTGGATATCAGCGCCAAGGAACTACAATGGGGCGAAAAAGCGCTTGGAAGCCTAGATCTCAAAGCTTATAACAGTGGTGAAAACTGGGTGATCCAACGTGTTGCCATTAGCAATCAAGACAGCCAATTAATAGGGGATGGCGTGTGGCGTAACTCGCTACGCGCGCCACAAACCATGTTGAAATTTAATTTATCGGCTACCCATTTAGGCAAAACCTTACAACGGTTTCAGCCCGGTGAGCTGATCAAAGACGGCAGTGGCGTGATGACGGGTCAATTAAGTTGGCCCGGTAGTCCGCACGAGTTTGTAGTGGAACGGCTCGATGGGAGCTTTAGCTTACAACTGGAAAAAGGCCAAATTTTAAAAGTACAACCTGGCGTAGGTAGGCTACTCGGGTTGTTAAGCTTGCAAAGCCTGCCGCGACGCTTTACCCTTGATTTTAGAGATTTATTTAGTGAGGGCTTTGCCTTTGACCGCATCCAATGTAATGCCAATATCCGTGATGGGGTGTTGCGTAGCGATGATTTTTTTATGACAGGCCCTGCCGCCGAAGTAAAAATCAAAGGCGAAACAAATCTTAAAGCCGAAACGCAACGCTTAAAAGTGAAAGTAGTCCCACACATTAGCGATTCAGTTTCCTTGGCTGCGTTAGCGGGTGGGCCGATTGTCGGGGTGGCCGCATTTATTGCACAAAAGCTGCTCAAAGATCCTTTAAACAAAATCACTACCACGGAGTATATGATTAGCGGAACTTGGGATGCCCCGCAAGAGGTCGAAGCGGTGAAACCTGCATCGAATTCAACGTCGGGTGTTAAACGTTAATGCTTACCCTTTTTGTTATTTTTTAAAGCTTGCACAGAAAGCCAGCCATGTCAGATAAAAAAACTAAAAAACTCAAATCCACACCCAAAGAAGATATTGTTAAAGTTGCCGCGGTTCAAATGGCCTCCAGCCCCAATGTCGCCTCCAATTTAGTCGAGGCAAAGCGTCTGATTAAAATGGCGGCTGAGCAACAAGCCAAACTGGTGGTGTTGCCTGAGTATTTTTGCATCATGGGTATCAAGGAGTTTGACAAAGTCACCGCGCGTGAAAAACCCAATGCGGGCCCGATTCAACAATTTTTAGCCAAAACGGCCAAGCAATACAAAATTTGGATTGTGGCCGGCACCGTGCCGATGGAAAGCCATTACGCCAATAAGGTGCGTAACAGTTGTTTGGTGTATAACGATAAAGGTGAGCAAGTCGCACGCTACGACAAAATTCATTTGTTTGGGCTCGACATGGGCACCGAGCATTACCATGAAGAAAAAACCATCGAGTCTGGCGACAGCGTTGTCACCGTAGAAACCCCGTTTGGCCGAATCGGCTTATCGATTTGTTATGATTTGCGTTTCCCAGAACTGTTTCGCGCCATGGGCGAGGTAGATATGATCGTCGTGCCATCCGCATTTACTGAAACCACTGGCAAAGCACACTGGGAAACCCTAGTCCGTGCCCGTGCCATCGAAAATCTTTGCTATGTGGTTGCCTCCGCGCAAGGCGGCTACCACTTATCTGGTCGCGAAACGCACGGCAATAGCATGATTGTAGACCCTTGGGGCGTGGTGCTGGACCGCCTACCGCGTGGCTCTGGGGTGGTCGTGGCCAATATCAACCGCAACTATATTAAAAACCTGCGCCAAAGCTTGCCCGCGCTAAAACATAAAACCATTAAAGCGATTTAATGAAAACGCTGACGGTGGCAACGCAAGTGCTGCGCACACTGTCTGACAACCACTGAAGATTCGGATTAAACCCTATGCAAACACCTTTAATGACCGCCCAAGACCTGTTACTCCGCCCAACAGGTCTTGATCAATCCACACTGAGCAATGTGTTATCCAGCATGATGACGCATGACATCGATTATGCTGATTTGTATTTTCAATACAGCCGCAGTGAGTCTTGGGGCATAGAAGAAGGCCAAGTGAAATCAGGCAGTTTTAACATCGATCAAGGCGTCGGTGTACGCGCTGTTAGCGGCGAAAAAACGGCGTTCGCCTACTCAGACGATATTCATCTAGACGCCCTCACCCAAGCAGCGCAAGCCACCCGCGCCATCGCCAGCCTCGGCAACGAACAATCTGGGCGCAGCATTGTGACACGCAGTCATCAACCGTTATATTTACCGAACGATCCCATCGCGAGTTTAAGCGCTGAATCAAAAGTAAAACTACTCGAAAAGCTAGAACGTTATGCCAAAGCACAAGATCCACGCGTCACGCAAGTGATGGCCTCAATGGCGGCCGAATACGAAGTGGTCATGGTCGCACGTAGCGATGGCGTCATGGCGGGCGATATTCGGCCTTTAGTGCGTTTATCGCTGCAAGTGATTGCAGAACACAATGGTCGCCGCGAGCAGGGCTCCAGTGGCGGTGGTGGTCGTTTTGATTACAGCTACTTTACGGATGAAATCTTGCAAGACTACGCACAAAAAGCCGTGCACCAAGCCTTGGTGAATTTAGACGCCCGCCCCGCCCCAGCAGGCAGCATGACCGTGGTCTTAGGTAGCGGCTGGCCAGGCATTTTATTGCATGAAGCCATCGGCCACGGCCTTGAAGGCGACTTTAACCGTAAAGGCAGCAGCGCCTTCAGCAATATGATCGGCCAACAAGTGGCCGCCAAAGGCATCACCATTGTGGATGACGGCACCATCGCTGACCGCCGTGGCTCATTAAGCATGGACGACGAAGGCAACGCCCCCGAAAAAACCGTGTTAATCGAAGACGGCATCTTGCGTGGCTATATTCAAGACACTCTCAACGCTAGATTAATGGGCATGCCGCTCACGGGCAACGCGCGGCGCGAAAGCTACGCACATATCCCCATGCCACGTATGACCAACACCTATATGCTCAATGGTGACAAAGACCCGCAAGAGATTATCAAATCAGTGAAAAAAGGCCTGTATGCGGCCAACTTTGGCGGCGGCCAAGTAGATATCACCAGCGGCAAATTTGTATTTAGCGCCGCCGAAGCCTACATGATCGAAGACGGCAAAATCACCTACCCAGTGAAAGGCGCGACTTTGATTGGCAACGGCCCCGATGTGCTCACCCGCGTCAGCATGGTTGGTAACGATATGGCGCTCGATAGCGGTGTAGGCACCTGCGGCAAAGAAGGGCAAAGCGTGCCGGTGGGTGTGGGGCAACCTACTTTAAAAATTGATGGCTTGACGGTGGGTGGAACGTCGGCTTAACACTATTTTTTTAGTTTTAGTCACTGTGGTCAACATCAAGCCCGCTTAATTTTAAAAATTAGGCGGGCTTTATTTCATTGCAAAAAACATGCTTCACATACAGGGGTCGCTGAATATGCTGTTGCAGCGTCAGCCCGCTTAGAGCGGATTCGCTTGCAGTCTGCCGCATTTAACATATCAAATTAAACAAAAATCACACCTACTGTGTCCCGCGAACGGGTAAGCCTCAATAAGCTAAAATAAGTATTACTTAAATTGCCCCGTAAACCGCGGAACGATGCCCTACTTTTATAATCATTACGACAAGATTTTTATCCTGAATTTCGTAAATTATCCGATATAAGCCTTGCCGCACCCGGTAACAGTCTTTCCCTGTGAGCTTGATACAGCCTTCAGCACGCGGATTTTCTGCCAGTTGCTCTATACATTCGAGAATGCGCTTAACGTCATGGTTAGGAATCGAGCGAAAATCTCTACTGACTGATGCCTTAAAGCTGATGTTATAGCTTGCCATCTTGCTTGAGTGTGTTCAGTAAAGCTTCATAACTGATTTCTGGCTCATCGGCACGTTGTGCAATGGCCTCCAGATCTTCTTGATCTTCTCGCATCAGTAAACGCACAGCCTCATCCACCAACTCGGAAAGTGACACATGATTGGTGGCTGCTTTCAAGCGTAAGGCTTGGTGAATTGAAGGGTCAAAGTAAACAGTTGAACGTTTGGATAATTCGGCCATGTTTGCTCTACTATAGAATGATGGATGTACCTATTGTAGCACTAAGACGTTATAGCGTTAAAACATCCTATGGTTTAATCCTGACTGGTTTTGTAGATACAAGTGGCAACACGTTACCCACCCAACAGGCTAAATTTCCCAAGCTTCAATCATCCGCCCTCATTAGTTGAGCCAGATCAAAAATACTCTGAAAAATCTTAATGCTTTAAATAGCGTATCCCCAACCAAGCAATATAGCCATAACACAACACAGGTAGGATAAACGCATGTTGTAAGCCGATGTGATCAGCCAGCATGCCCGTCAATAAAGGCAACACCGCCCCACCTACAATGGCGGTTGCTAGCAAGCCTGAGGCTCTTTTTTCACTGCCTGCATTCAAGCCTTTGATTGCCAGCGTAAAAATGGTGGGAAACATAATCGAGTTAAATAGCCCCACTAGCACCAGGCTATAGACGGCAATCATGCCAGTGCTTTGCATTGAAATCACAATACACAGTATGGATAAACAGGCGTGAGTAATCAGCACCTTGGCGGGGGCAAAGGCTTTGAGGGAAAACATCCCGATAAAGCGTCCGAGCATGGCCCCACCCCAATATAACGCCACCATTGGGGCGGCTTGCGTTTCGGGGAGTTGGGTGAGTTCTTGGATGTAATTGACTAAAAAGCTGCCAATCGCGACTTCGGCACCCACATAGCTAAAAATGCCCAGCATCCCGAGCGTTAGGCCACGCTGTGCGAGCAAGCTGCGCCAGCTTTCTGCAACATTACTCACCTCTAGCGGCATGGCTAACTCAATTTTGGATAACACGATGGCAATCACAATCAGCGCCCATGCAATGCACAAATACGGATACACCACCGCTTGCGGATCGCCTGCTAACGAGAGGGTGGATAAAATAAAGGCCGCCCCAAAAAATGGCGCTAAAAAAGTACCCAACGAATTTAAGGCTTGCACCATGGTAAGCCGTGCGGATGCACTTGCGGCGGGTCCGATTACCGTAACACAGGGATTGGCGGCCACTTGCAACAACACAATTCCGCTGGCCAGCACAAACAACGCGGCCAAAAACAACGCATAGGTATGTAACAACACCGCGGGGTAAAACATTAGGCATCCCAAGGCAGCCAGCGCAAACCCGATGACCATGCCTTTTTGATAGCCCATGCGTTCAACCAAGCGGCTAAACGGCAGTGAGGTGAGCCCATAAGCGGCAAAAAAACAAAATTGCACCAAGGCCGCTTGGCTGTAACTCAGCGCGAACATGGCTTTTAAATACGGCACCAAAATATCGTTTAAACAGGTGATAAAGCCCATCATAAAAAATAGCAATGACAATGCGGTGATGGCTTTTTTGTACATGGTGTTCCTTATTGATTGTTCGACCCCGACATCATAATGGATGCGGCTTTAAAAATGGCGACTTGATCGAAGGCTTGTTGTTACCTCAGCGTGCTCAAGGCTATCCATCTGCCAAATTAGCGGGGAAAACGGTTGATATTCGGTGCTTGGGCCGCTTGACCAAAGCACGGTGGATTGCATACACTTTGGGTGAGAGATCAAAAATCTTTTTATTTTTACTTTACTCTAGACCAAGGAGACCTTATGGCAACGATCAAAGCCCCATCTGATGCAGCAACATCTAAAAAAGTAAGCAAACAATCCACCGATGCCGTTGCGGTTAAAGCAAAAAAAACCGCATCTGCCGAAACCAAAACAAGCACCCCTAAATCAAGCAAATCTAGCAAGAAAAATACAGCGCCGTTGGCAATTACCAGTGAAGCGCGTACGCAAATGATTGCCGAAGCGGCTTATTACTTAGCCGAAAAACATCACTTTAGCGATTCTGCGCAAAGCTATTGGCTAGCCGCAGAGCAACAAATACATGCATCGCTGACTGCATAAAAACAAAAAACCCCAAGCTTGCTTGGGGTTTTTTTAATCACTTTAACTGCTTTATTTCATCACACGGTTACGGTACTCACCTGTACGTGTATCAATTTCAATTTTGTCACCTTGGTTTACAAACAGTGGCACTGGAATTTCAAAGCCAGAGGCAATTTTGGCCGGCTTCATCACTTTGCCAGAGGTATCCCCTTTTACAGCGGGCTCGGTGTAGGTGATTTCACGCACAACGGTGGTGGGCAATTCGATTGAAATCGCTTTGCCTTCGTAAAAACGCACTTCACAAGGCATGCCGTCTTCTAAAAAGGGCAAAGCGTCTTCCATAAATTCGGCGTCAACATCGTATTGGTTATATTCTGCATCCATAAACACATAGGTAGGATCGGCAAAATAGGAATAAGTCACTTCTTTTTTCTCAAGCACAATCACATCAAACTTGTCTTGCGCAGCGTATACGTTCTCACTAGGCGCATCGGTCAGCAAGTTTTTCATTTTCATTTTAACCACCGCTGAGTTACGGCCGGATTTGTTGTATTCGGCTTTCACCACCACCATTGGGTCATTACCAATCATGATCACATTACCTACGCGCAAGTCTTGAGCGATTTTCATAAGATGCCTTAAAGAAAGTTTGAATTTGAAAACCGCGGATTATACCCGATTTGTTTGCAATTTCTCAATGTGCGCCAGTAACTTAGTGACTAAATCCGGCTGGGTTGCAAGCTGCTCTGCATAGGCTTTTGCATGGGCGCCTATGGCTGGTAGTGATTGTAACCATGCTGACATTGCAGTGGCCATATCGCCAGTCCCAGACCATGCCATCATCAAATCACGCACCACGGTTTGCGTTTGGTTTGGCGCTTGTGCAAGATACAACTGCAAAAACGCCTTTAATTTTGTGAGGTGGGTGGCTTCCGCTTGTGGATAGGGCATCCATACAAATGGCTTGCCTGCCCAAATCGCACGTACCCAGCTATCTTCCCCGCGTACAAAGTTGAGATCACAAGCCACCAGTAAAGCATCAAACACTGGCTGCGATAAAAATGGGATGGCCATCACCCTCACCTGCCCCATGACCACAGCTTGGCCACGTGCTAAAGGAGGCAGCGCTAAGGCCTGACACAACCAAGGTGCAACACTGTCGGGCACCAACACTTGCACTGGGTGTTGCGCGTGCTGCAGTGCCGCGATCAACGCGGCCATTGGCGCAGGTGCATAACAAAATAAGGAGAGTGTCAGCGTGTTTGGTGAAAAATCAATGCCTAAGCGTGCATGCGCAAGCTGGGCACTTACATGATGGGCGCCGCTAGAATGATGAGCGCACAACACGCCTCCAGAGGCGGGGGTAAACCCTGGAAAATAAAAATAGCGGCGTAAGCCATTGGGCTGCGGCGAGGGTTTTAAATGAAAGTCATCGACCCAAGCTTCTGCGGTTAAATACTCAATATTGAGCCACACTGTGGTGGGCAACATGCGGGCTTGGTAGCTGTCAGGCAGGCCACAACTAAAGGTTTCAAGCACCACCGAAGCGACATGGGTAAATATGGCATCCGCCTGCCACTCACATACGCTCACATTGGCGGGTATATCAGTGACAAAACGCTGCGCGAGTGCAATATCATCAACCCATACACGGATCTGCCAAGGGGTGGCCGCCGCCAATTGGGTGGCTAAACGCCAACAAACGCCTAAATCCCCAAAGTTATCCACCACTTTGCAAAAAATATCGCAATCGGTTTGGGGTATGGAAACCATGGCTATATTCAGGAAATAAAAATAAGGCAAGCAGTTTAGCTTATTTTTTCACCGTTGCAGGTGGGTTTCCTCGCTGGATGGTTTGAGGTTATGGTGTATCCCGCATCGACTGATGCATGGGCAGCAAGCGAAGCAACTGCATCGACACATGGATTTTTAGCATAGCGCACGGTTGACCAGCGCATCGCTGCGTGAGCGCTTGTATTAGGCGGCAAATGCCTGTGTCAGTGCAGCAGTTTTCAGCCAAGTTTGCTGTAATACGATGGCATCGGTTGAGGCGCGGTGGCGTGCCATTGCTAACGCATCGATCACGCTTTGTTTAGTGACATGCCATTGCGCAGATTGCGCTGGGCTTAAGATTAGGCGTAAATCTTCGAGTTTAAAACTAGGTTGCATGCCAGCGGCTTCATACAGACAGTTTAACCATACATAATCATTAAACCATGCATCGGTATATACGGTTTGATGGGCCAACGCGCGATTGAGATGGATGGCAATGCTTTGCACCGATTGACCTAAATGCATCAGATCGTCACGGCTTTGATGATGTAAGCTTTCCGCCGCCATATCCCAATGGTGCCAGTCAGGTTGTGGCTTGATCAGCGCACACCAACTTTCACCGCGCGCCCCTGCATAGCCAATCTCTACTGGATAGCTGCCCACACCAAAGCCTGAGGCTTCAATATCTAGAATAATCGGCGCTTGCAATTTCATCATGGCTCAGAGACCATTTATCTCATCGTAACGTTGCATTTTAAGCGTACTTCATGACAAATAAAGTCAAGAGTAAAGCCCAGTTTCATGCACAGTTTGCGGGTTAAAACAGCTAAAACGTGGTCACGTATCACGTTCATCAGCCACTGTGACTGGCGGTCATCAGTGCTCAATATGGGGCGGGCTAAACGATGGTTCAGCACGCCCTACTCAACTATCTGTCGTTGCTGACAGCCACGCCACACACTCGCCGTGGCTGTCAAACCACGCACACCTTACATCAACCAAGGTGCGACAAACGCAAACAAGCACCCAATCAAAAAAATCAGCAATGAAATCGCATACACCCACAGGCTTTGTCGGCGGCTCCGCACGCAGTGCGCGGCCAAGGCAGGGTCTGTGGGGCAAGGCCAGGTGCGTGCACGCCATTGCATCAGTCCTGCCAACCCTAACAAGCCGCCCGCCAAGCCAAACACCAACGGTTTATGTGCACTCAACCAAATCAATTGCGGAACATAAGTGAACAAACTCACCAAGCTGGCTGCTGAGCCAATGGCCACCAGCGTAGCAGGCAAAGCACAACAGATCAGTGTGGCACCGCTCGTAAACATGCTTAATACGCTCAAACGATTGACTAAGCGCAACGGTAATTGCGGTTCAGTCATTGCGGGCCTCCTGTTGTGGCGGGTGCAGCTTGTTTCATCGCTGCCTGTATCGCTTCAATCGATTGATTCACACGCTGCACATGTTCGACACTGTAGCCTGCCTCTGTAATCACCTGCACAAACGCTTGGTCTGTCAGCGTCTGTCCCTCTTTCAGTTGAAGCGCAACCACTCTGCTTTTTAAATCAACCAGTGATTGCTGTCGCTGCGGTAACGCATTTAGTTTTTTCTCGATGCCTTTGGCACAAAAGGCGCACACCATCCCGTTGACTTCCGCTTTGATGGTCGTCACGGCAAACGCCGATGAAATGCACAGATGAAACAATACAAATAGACATAATTTTTTCATGATGAAATCCTAAATAAGTGGATATGGCTTAAAACACAAACATGGCATTGATTCTGGGCGCAAAGCCCTCGCCTTGGCCAGGATTGGTAATGCCTAGTTCTAAAAAATACGTTTTATTGATGAAGCGCAACGCAGGCGTGATTTGTAATGAGGGATCGGTATTGCGCATGCTTTTCAGCTCCAACACCAACCAAGGCTGCGTTTCCTCATAGCTGGCCTCATAAAACGAAAACCCAGCTTGGATGGCCGTGGTGTCATACCGCATCTCAGGTGCACGTATCATGCGTGTTTTGGCTAAAAAATACAGGCGGGTCGATTCAATATCAAATTGCACTCCCGGCGTGTAAGCAAAGCCCTCATGTAAGCCGCGCGCCTCGCCGAGCCCGCCGTTCAGCCAGAGATTGGCTTGGGTAGAACGGCCATTCCAGCGTTTGATCAGCCCAGTGTAATTGACACCTGTGATCGTCGTAGCGGCTTCACCTTTGGCCGACATGCGCATCTGTTCAATGCCAATGGCATGGCCAACGGTGGGGGCGTAATTCAACATCCATTCTTGATTATATCGACCGACTTCGGTCATGAGCATGGCACTGTCAGCAAAGCCCATCAACGCCGCAGCTTCGGCGTGGATTTGAAACAAACAAAGGCTAGCAACGACGGTGCGACATGCCAGTGTAGGTGGCATACGCATCAGATTTCCCCATATCAAATAAAACAGTAGACGGAATTTGGCTGGCGTTTAAACCAATATGGGGGGTTTGATGGCGGGAGGCAGGGTAATACTACGGACAATTTGCGCCAAGACGGTTGGCGCATTTTGCGATAAAAATAAAGGCGGCAGTTGGATGGCGTGTAACGGGATGGCCACACTCGCCATCATACAAAACCCACATACATTACATGCAGGGGCTTCTGAAGTTGTACTGCTTTCTTGCGCAGGCGCCACTTCATGGCATGGCATGGCTGATTGGCTAGAAGGCATGTCTGGCGTTGCTAACGCGTGCTTAGCCTGCATGCTCGTCCATGCAGGCATCCCCATTTGCAGGGCCATGACCTGAGATGCCAGCATGACGCATGGCAAACATACCATCAACAATAAGGAGATGAATTTACACATACATAAGGGATTGCCTGAAGCGCGGGTAAGTTCAACATGGATACAACAAGATCAACATCAATAGCGAATTTCAATGATCTCGTATTCGGTTTCTGCCAATGGCGTCACTACGCGCACGGTATCGCCCAAACGTTTACCCAACAGTGACTTTGCCATCGGCGAGATCCAGGAAATATAGCCTTGGCTAGGGTCTAATTCATCTTGGCCCACAATACGTATGGATAATTCACTGTCATCACTGAGATTAAAAAGCGTTACCCATGCGCCAAAATACACTTTTTCAAGATTCGATTGGGTGTGGCTATACACAATCTCCGCCGATTCCATGCGTTTGGTTAAAAAGCGGATACGACCATCAATTTGGCGCAACCGTTTTTTGCCATAAATATAGTCGCCATTTTCACTGCGGTCACCATTGCCCGCCGCCCAACTCACCACTTTTACCAAGGCTGGGCGCTCTTCTTTAATCAGGCTTTGAAATTCTTTTTCTAGGGCCTGATACCCCTCAAGCGTGATGTAATTTTTTTGTTCTGCCATTAAGCGGGATCTGCAGGCGAAACGTGTTGCATGTCATCAAGTGCTTGCACATCATCCACATAATAGCTGGTCTCACCAAAACAGCTCGAAGGCACCCCTTTGTGTTCTTTATAAAGCAAGCGCACCCGCTCACCCACTGTTTTGTTGATCTTTTGGATGACGGCGTCGTCATGCACTGTAAAGTAAAATTTTTCAGCTTGGGTGCCAGGCATGGTGACCAGCACCAGTTCACCCTCCCACGTTTTGCATAGCCACCCCTTGTGCGATACTTTTTGCACGTAGCCTACGCGCTCACCCGAGGAATACACCCAGCTTAAACTGGCCCAAGTGTAGAGTGCCAATAATACTAAAGGAATCACCACCAGGCCAATCAAGCCTTTTACCACTTTTGCTAAGCCAGACATACTGCTTCTCCGATATTTATTATGATTTGCCTAGGTATTATCTTATAAAATGGCGAGGTGGTTAACAAACATTCGATGTCACTCATGGCCCATGACAATTTGCCCCTGATTTTGTGCGCATCTGCACGCTTAGCGCAGGGCATCCGGCAGTCCATACAAGCGCACTGTCGCGATCAAGGTCATCGCCAATGGCAATCCCCCACCGTGATGCCGTTGCAAGATTGGCTCGATCAAACCATCGAACAAGCCCTACTCTGCGGACAAGTGGCGTTAGATCAAGCTCCGCAAGGGATGCTGACGCCGCATCAAGAGGCCATACTGTGGGAGCAGTCGATTCAACATTGTTTAAAACAGCATGAAGCAGCCGCCTTGTTTAATACCAGCGGCTTAGCCAGCGCAGCGATGGAAGCCAATCGCTATTTGATCGAGTGGAATATCCGCATTGATACGCAACAAGCCAGTGAAGAAACGCAACAATTCATGCGCTGGCGGCAACAGTTTCAAATGCGTTGTAAGCAAAGTGGCATGTTAGAACCCGTGCGATATCAAGCTTGGCAATTGGCGCAAATCGCTGGCTTGGCAACCACTTGGACGCAGCCAATACAACTGGCTGGCTTTGACCGCATACACCCGCATTTGCAAACGCTGATCACGCAGTTAAAAGTACAAGGTGCCGTGGTCACGCACTATGTGATTGATGTGGCGCCGACCCAAGTGCAACGTATGGGCTTACCCAGTGCCATGGATGAGATCCGCGCGGCAGTCCATTGGGTGCAACACACATTGGCCACCAAGCCCGATGCGCGTTTAGCCATTGTGGTGCCAGCACTAGACGATCAACGCGCTGTCCTTGCTCACTTGCTCGATGATGTTCTGCATCCTGATACGCTACATCCATTGCACAGCGAACGTCCGCGTTGTTATGAGTTTTCGCTAGGACTACCTTTAAAACAATGGCCATTGGTGCGCGCAGCGCTGCGCCTATTGCGTTTGGCGTTTGCTGGCGCAACACAACCACAAACCGAGTTTTCTGCGTTACTGGATGACGTCTATTGTTCACATGGGTTCAGCGAGGCGGACGCACGTGCTGCATTGGATGCAGCAATGCGCCAGCAATGTCCCATGCATTTACGCATGTCCGCGTTTATCCGTTTTATCCTGCGCAAACAACAGGATGCGTCGCCGATTGTGAGTCCGGCTTTTGTTGAACATATGCAAGCGCTGATGCAGGTGGTCGAACGTACGCCGCGCAAACAACGCCCCTCTGAATGGGCCGCCACTTTTAGTCAGTGTTTAAACGCTGGCCAATGGCCTGGCGAACGTTCAATATCCAGCCACGAGTTTCAATGCAAACAAGCGTTTGAACGCCTTTACGGACAATTGGCAGGTTTAGATCCCTGGCTAGATCAGATGGACGCCATGCAGGCGCTTCATCGGCTGGAACAACTTTGTCAGGCACAAATTTTTCAACCTAAAACAGTGCAAACTCCCAATCTCACTGTGATGGGCATGCTCGAGGCCAGCGCCCACCCCTTAGATGGCGTTTGGGTGATGGGCATGAATGACCATCTTTGGCCGCCACTGGCGCGTACAAATGCACTGATTCCAGCCGAATTGCAGCGCAATGCCGCCACCCCTAACGCCTCCAGTGAAGTGCAACTTGCCTTTGCAGCCGCCATACACGCGCGCTTAATCCGTAGCGCCACCAAAGTCATGTTTTCGTATGCCTTACAAGAAGGCGACCGTATATTACGCATGAGCCCGCTGATTCAAACCATTGCAGACACGCCCCCCAGCGCGGGCGCGCGCACCTTGGCTGAAACCATTGCCACACAAGCGCCGACAGCATGGCAATGGCTGGATGATGCCCAAGCGCCGCCCATCCAAGAGGGCGAACACATCAGTGGGGGCACTGGCCTGTTACGGGCCCAAGCCATTTGTCCAGCTTGGGCATTTTATCAATATCGCCTTAAAGCACGCGCGCTAGATACGCCGCATAATGGCTTGGATGCCATGCAACGCGGGGAGTTGATTCATCAACTGTTGGCGGCCTTTTGGACGCAACATCCAAGTATCGACCTCAACACCCTCGCCATTACGCAACTCAACGAGACGCTCGCGCAATTGGCCACCGAAGTCATCACTACGTTTAATCACAGCATCGCACACGCACTGTCGCCGATTTTTTGCGAACTTGAGGCTGAACGCCTAGCCAAATTAGCCCTGACTTGGCTGTGCGAGGTAGAACGCACCCGAATCACCCCCTTTAATGTCCAACTGATTGAAGCCAGCTTTAAACCGATCATCGAGGGCATACAGGTCAAACTGATCATCGACCGCGTTGATCAACTGAACGATGGTCGCTTGGTAGTGATGGATTATAAAACCGGGCGTGCCCCAGATTTTAAAAACTGGGCCTCAGACCGCATTACCGAACCACAACTGCCGATTTACGCCGCCTTTGTACTGCAAGAAGCAGAGATTGCAGCCGTTGTCTTTGGCAAAGTGCGCTTGACCGATGCGGGCTTTGCCGGTATCGCTGCTGAGGAGGACATCGTGCCTGGCATCCGCGCCTTTCATCAAGAAAAAAACACATTGTTTGACCCAGTGCGCTTTCCGACATTTACTGCCATACGCGCCCATTGGCGCACCCAAATTACCCAAACCGCACAAGCCCTTAAAGCAGGCGATGCCGCCGTGGTGTTTGAATCAGAACAAGCATTAGCCTACTGCGATGTATTGCCCCTTTTGCGTTTACCCGAGCGGCAACTGCAGTTTGAGCGTGCGCAACAGGCAGACCTGACATGACCATCAACGACACTATGGAGACGGCGCTCCAATTAGATGCCAGCAACCGCGCACGCGCCTTGTCAATTGAATCATTTATTGTTGAGGCCCCTGCGGGTGCGGGTAAAACTGAGCTATTAACGCAACGTTTTTTAAAGTTGTTACAGACGGTGCAGGCACCCGAAGAAATCATTGCCATTACCTTTACCAACAAAGCCGCCTCGGAAATGCGTGCGCGCATTTTAGAGAGCTTACAATTTGCAGCCACGGGTCAGCTGCCGTTGGCAGCACACAAACAAATCACGTTTCACCTCGGGCAAGCGGCGCTGAACAGGAGCGCTGCACTGGGTTGGCACCTCCTTGATACCCCTGCCCGCCTCCGTATTTATACAATCGATGCCTTGTGCGCAAACTTGGCGAGGCAAATGCCGTTACTCAGCCGTTTTGGCACCCAACCCGCCGTGACCGAAGATGTGTGGTCGTATTATCGCGAAGCGGCCCAAGGCGCGATCCAAACCATGGATGACGCCGAATTAGGCGCCCCTGTGCGGCAAGTGTTGCGTTATCTAGACAATGATCAAGCCAAGCTGGAAGGCTTATTGGTGGCCATGCTCGCCAAACGCGAACAATGGCTACATTTAGACCACGCCGAGGAACAAGCAAACACGCGATTGGCTTGGCAATACTTGATTGAAAGCGAACTGGCCCAAGTCTGCGAGGTGTTGCCTCCTCGCATACAACAAGCTTGCATGCCAATCGCACGCTATGCGGCCAGTCAATTGGAGACGAATCACCCACTGGCCCCCCTATTAGATTGGCAACAGCCATTAACTGCCAGCCTACAAGATTTAGACCGTTGGCAAGCCTTGGCGGAACTACTGCTGACCAACGCTGGCGAATTACGTAAAAAAGTAGATAAACAGTTAGGCTTAGCGGCAACGCAAGAGGCCAAACCGCATAAAGAGGCGTTGATGTCGTTACTCGATGAATTGCGTTTAGAGGCCTCTGCGGCACGCCTGATTGCCCGCATCCAGCGCCTGCCCACCACATCGCAACAAGAAGACCCCATCATTGCAGCGCTCCGCCAATTGCTGACATTAGCGGCGGCGCAATTATGGGTATGTTTTCAGGCAACGCATGCGGTCGATTTTGTGGAAATTGCGCAACGCGCATTGCAGGCCTTGGTTGAGGGCGGGGAAGCCACTGAACTCGCCATGCGGCTAGACTACAAAATCCAACATATCTTGGTGGATGAATTTCAAGATACCAGCCCGATGCAAATTGATTTGCTCAAGGCGCTCACCCGTGGTTGGCAAGCGGGGGATGGGCGTACCCTATTTGCAGTGGGCGATCCCATGCAATCGATTTATCGGTTTCGTAAAGCCAATGTCGGTTTATTTTTAACAGCGACGGTACAGGGCATCGGTGACATTCCACTCACCCCACTCAAACTTTGGCGAAATAACCGCTCATCGCCAGCGGTGGTCGAATGGATTAATCACACCTTTGCAGCCATGTTTCCTGCGCAAGATGCGCCCAGCCAAGGGGCCATTCGGTATCGTCCGTTTGTGGCGACGCGCAGCGACATGGCCGATGCGGGCGTCACCATCCACCCATTGATGGCCACCGAAAGCGAGGCGGAAGACAGCGCGCTTCTGCGTCAACATGAAGCTGAACACATCATCCGCATCATTCAGCAAACACGTGCCTCACACCCGCATGCTCGGATTGCAGTATTAGTCCGCGCGCGGCGGCATTTACATGCGCTTGTGAGCGAAATGCGGCGTAATCATCGCGCGTTAAGTTTTCAGGCTGTGGAAATCGAAGAGCTTGCCAATCGACAAATTGTGCAAGATTTACTGACCCTCACCCATGCGCTTCATCAACGCGCCGATCGCGTCCATTGGTTGGCCTTATTACGCGCACCTTGGTGTGGCCTCACCTTGGCAGATTTACATGCATTGATTGGCCAAGATGGCCACAGCACCGTGTTGCGTTTATTACACACGCCAGCCGTGCTTGCGCGCTTGAGCGCGGATGGTCAACAACGTGCAATCCATGTGCGTGACACCATGCAAAGTGCGCTGGCAGGACGCGGGCGCACGACAGTAAGCCGATGGATACACAATACTTGGTTGCGCTTAGGCGGCGCCCAATGCCTATGGGACGCCAATGATGTCGAAGACGTGCAAGCCTTTTTTGAACGGGTGACCGTGCTAGAGCAATCGGGACAATTTCACCCTCAAGCGCTGGCGGAGGATGTCAAAAAACTGTATGCCGCGGCCAACGCCAAGGCCGACCCCAATTTGCAATTTATGACCATCCATAAATCCAAAGGGCTAGAGTTTGATACGGTGATTTTGCCTGGGCTTGATGGCGGCAATCCAGCCGATGAAGCCAAACTCGTGATTTGGGAAGAAGTCGCGATGCCAGACGGCGATACCGCGCTGATTGCCGCGCCGTTTGTGCCGACTGCGCGTAAACGCACACTCACCAGCGCCAGCCCTTATGATTATTTAAATGCCTTGGATCGTAGCCGTGCCGCCTATGAAGATGCCCGCGTGTTATACGTGGCGGCCACCCGGGCGGAGCGGCACCTCCACCTGCTTGGTGTGGCAAAACGCGATAAGACTGGCGCCCCGCAGCCTAAAGCACATAGTTTTTTAGCCTTATTGTGGCCCGCAGTAAGCCAGCATTTTAATGAGGATGAAAACGTGGCCGCACGCTTTCCCAACACCCAAGCACTGTCGAAAATGGATCAATTTATTCCGCAACTGATACGGCTTGCAGCGCTACCAAGCGTCAGCGACTTACCAGCGGCTACCCTAGCCGCTGAAGCGCCATCTTTTACCCATCAGTCAAACGAAACGCAACCGTCACTAGAGGCTGCCATCGGCACATTGACCCATCGCTATTTACAATGGATCACCGAGCAAGGCTTGGCCGCATGGCAGCCACACTTGCAGGCGGCGTTTGTTCCGTTACAAGCGGCCATGCAACGCTGGTTTAAGCAACAAGGCCATACGGGTGATGCGGCGATCCAAGGTGCACATCGCGTCAAGCAATTGTTAACCACCACCTTACACAGTGCAGAAGCCCGCTGGGTGCTACAAGCCCATACGCAAGCCGCCGCCGAACTGGCAATTGATCAAGCAGATGACCGCACCAACATCATCGACCGCACATTTGTGTCCGAGGGCATCCGCTGGATCATTGATTACAAATCCACCCCGGTCCAGCCGCAAGACGATTTAGCCGCCATCGCCCTCAGCTTTAAGCCGCAATTAACCGCCTACGCGCGGTTATTTCAAGCCGAGGCATTGCCGATTAAAGCTGCAATTTTATTGTTAAGTATCGGCAAGTTAGTGCACGTTACCATTGATTAAGGAAGCCTGATGATCGACACCCACGCCATTCTAGACGCCTTTCAGTTTCGCCATGCCTGCAAGGAGTTTGATGCCAATCAAACCATCCCCGACGCTGAGTTTGCGTTGATTTTGGAGGCCGCACGTTTATCCCCCAGTTCGTTTGGCTTTGAGCCTTGGCACTTCATCGTGGTGCAAGATCAACGCCTACGCGAATCACTCAAAGAGCATGCGTGGGGGGCGCCACTCAAACTGGATACCGCCAGTCATTTTGTGTTGTGTCTCGCCATGAAATCTCCGTTTTTAGCAGCCGACAGTCCCTATTTACCAGCGTTGATGCGTGACATGCAGCACCATCCCGAAGCAGTTGCCAACCAGCGTTTGGGCTTTTACAAACAATTTCAGCAATCCGATTTTGATCTTACCGATGACCGTAAATTATTTGATTGGGCCTGCAAGCAATGTTACATCCCGCTTGCCAATATGATGACGGTTGCCGCCATGCGCGGCATCGATAGTTGTCCGATTGAAGGCTTTCAACAAGCAGAAACCGAAGCCATGTTGGCAAAACAGTTTGGGGTTGACTTACACGCATATGGACTGGCATATATGGTGGCGTTTGGTTATCGCAAACACCCCGCCAAAGCCAAAACTAGACGCGCCATGTCGCAAGTGGTGACTTGGAAATCTTCATCCACCGATATTGATTCGTAAAAAAAGCGACCCTTACGGTCGCTTTTTAATGACATGTGTTTTATTGCTAGACTGTGATGCCAAAGGTGACCTTACACGCGCGCAAGTTTACCGCTCATGCTCATTTTTGAAATGGCGGTGAACATACCACGCTACAAACGCCAGCCCCAACGCCGCAATCACGTAATGCGAGTGGTGAAAATAGACTTTGAGATCTTCCCAATGCTCGCCCGCTTTCATGCCAACATAGCCCAAGGCCCAACACCATATAAATGAACCAAGAAAGGTATACACCACAAATTTAGTCATGGCCATCCGCGCCACCCCCGCTGGAAAAGCGATAAAAGAGCGCACCGCTGGCAGTAAACGACCGATAAAAATAATGATGTCACCATGCTGGGCAAACCAACGGTCCGCCATGTCTAAATCTTTATTGCTGATCAGCACATATTTGCCAAACTTCTCCGCCAACGGTCTGCCACCCAACATGCCGATGTAATAAGCAGGAATAGAGCCCACCACGCAACCAATCGCCCCGGCTAAGGCAATGCCCCATAACGTCATCTCGCCTTTACTGACTAAAAAACCAGCAAACGGCATAATAATTTCCGAAGGCAACGGAATACAGGCCGATTCAATCGCCATCAGCAGCACAATGCCGCCATAGCCCATGCTGGAGATCACGCCAATAATCCAACTGGCAACCACCGCTAATAATTTTTCAAGCATAACATTCACCAAATTGCGTTTAAATAATGTTGTTTGATCAAGCTGTCTTTTGTAATCAAACCACGTTCTTGCACACTCGCCTGCGCCACGATCATGCGGTCAAATAGATCCCGCGTTCAGCTTCCCCATCGGACACATCAACCATACAGACGCTGCAGTGGCGCTAATATGCGATGCAAGAATATCACCAGCACACATTTAGCGTATCAAAAAAACGATGCACGATTTTGATATGCTTGCCATAGAGAAATAGCCAAGACTTTAAACAGCGCTTATTAATTCTGGCTGCGGGGGTGTCAACACCTGCGGCGACCCCATCTTAACTAAATTCTTTGAGTAACGTTTTCACCAATTCCACCCGATGATTTAAGTGGCCGAGTTGCACACTGATGCGCAGCTTATCTGGCCCGTTCATGCGGCACCGTTTATCGCGTTGTAGCAGATGAATCAGCTTCATGGGATCGATGTCGGCTTTGGGGTTAAATTGCAATTGAATGGCCGCATCTGAGGCATCAATTTTAATAATACCTAAGGCTTTAGCAGCAATGCGCAAGCGGTGGCAAGCCATCAGCGCTTCTCCTGGTTCGGGCAATAAACCAAAGCGGTCAATCAGCTCTTCTTGCATGCTATCCAGGGCTTCGTCGTCTTCGCAATTGGCAAGCCGTTTATAAATCACCAGACGCTCGTGCACATCGGGGCAATAGTTGTTTGGCAATAACGCTGGCGTATGTAAATTAATTTCGGTGGTCACGCCTAGAGGGGCATCTAAATCGGGCTCTTTGCCGGCTTTCAGTTGCTTGACGGCGTGATTGAGCATATCGGAATACAAATTAAAGCCGATTTCTTGCATCTCACCGCTTTGACTATCGCCCAATAATTCACCCGCGCCACGAATTTCTAAGTCGTGCATGGCGAGGTGAAAGCCTGCGCCTAAGTCTTCAAGTAACTGAATGGCATCTAAGCGTTTTTGCGCTTGTGGGGTGATGGTGCGATTGGGCTCGGTGAGCAAATAGGTATAGGCTTGATGATGGCTGCGCCCAACGCGGCCCCGTAACTGATGCAACTGCGCCAAGCCGAACATATCGGCTTTGTTAATAATCATGGTGTTGGCGGTGGGCACGTCAATGCCGGTTTCGACAATGGTGGTACACAGCAATAGGTTGGCGCGTTGCTGGTAAAAGTCGCGCATGACATGCTCTAGCTCACGCTCGCGCAACTGGCCGTGGCCAATCACAATGCGGGCTTCGGGTAAAAACTTTTCGAGTTTTTCTTTCATCACGTAGATGGTATCCACCTCGTTATGTAAGAAATAAACTTGGCCGCCACGCTTAAATTCACGCATCACCGCCTCGCGGATAATGCCCTCGGAAAACTCGGTGTGAAAGGTTTTAATCGCCAACCGTTTTTGCGGTGGGGTAGAGATCACCGAAAACTCGCGCAAGCCTTCCATCGCCATGCTTAAGGTACGGGGGATAGGCGTGGCGGTTAAGGTGAGCACATCTACCTCGGCGCGCAAGGCTTTCATTTGCTCTTTTTGTCGCACACCAAAACGATGCTCTTCATCTAAGATGGCTAAGCCTAGGTTTTTAAATTTGACATCTTTTTGAATTAAGCGATGGGTACCGATAATGATGTCAATGCTGCCATCGGCCAAGCCTTTGAGGGCTTCGGTTTGTTCTTTGGCTGATCGAAAGCGTGAAATTTCGGCAATTTTAATCGGCCACTCGGCAAAGCGATCACAGAAGTTTTGGTAGTGTTGCTCGGCCAACAAGGTGGTGGGCACCAACACAGACACTTGCCTACCGCCCATCACAGCCACAAAAGCGGCACGCAAGGCCACCTCGGTTTTACCAAAGCCCACATCGCCGCAGACCAAACGATCCATTGGACGGCCAGATTGCATGTCTTTAATGACGTTTTCGATGGCTTCGAGCTGATCAGGCGTTTCTTCAAATGGAAAGCTATCGCAAAACGCTTCGTAATCTTGCAGGCTTAAAGTAAAGGCATGGCCTTTACGGGCGGCACGTTGCGCATATAAATTTAATAATTCTGCCGCGGTATCGCGGATTTGCTTAAGGGCTTTTTTCTTGGCTTTTTCCCACTGACCGCTCCCTAAGCGATGCAAAGGTGCACTCTCTGGCGGGCCGCCAGAATAGCGAGAAATTAGAAATAATTGCGAAACAGGCACATACAACTTGTCTTCGCCAAAATACTCAATAAGCAATAGCTCGGTTTCACCCTCGCCAAAATCAATATTGACCAAGCCTTTATAACGCCCAACGCCATGCTGTTCATGCACCACAGGGTCATCAATGCGTAACTCAGACAAATCTTTGAGCATGCCCTCGGTATTGCGCGCTTTTTCTTGATTACGACGACGCTGTTGGCGCACGGTGGCGGCATACAGTTCGGCCTCACTGATGATGGCCACGGCATGATCCACATTGGACACATCGATCAAGCCTTGATGCAAGGGTGCCACGCCCAACATCACATGGGCATCACTCTGGCTAAAACTGGCCCAGTCATCGCACAGCGGCAGCGCCATGCCATGTTCGGTAAACAGCTGGGAGATGGTTTCGCGTCGGCCAAGGCTTTCAGCAGCAATCAATACGCGGCCTTTAAACCCATTTAAAAAGCCTTGCAACTTATGTAAAGGTTGCTCCGCGCGCCGATCGACATCCACCGCGGGTAAGCTGGCAATGGCTTGTATCTGCTGAATCACCAGCGCAAAGGCATGGGTGTGTTTAAAAAAGTCGTCGACTTTTTGTAGCAGGGTGTCTGGCCGTAAAATGGGTTTTTCAGCATCATGCGCCATCAGGCGATAGCGTAAGTTGGCATCCGCCCAAAAGGTTTGCGCGGCTTTATCGAGATCACCATGCAAACACAACACAGTGTGCTTAGGAAAGTAATCAAACAGCGTCACCGTCTGCTCAAAAAACAGCGGCAAATACCACTCTACCCCACCACTGGGCGTACCCTTGCTGACATCTTTATAAATTTTTGCACGCTGTGGATCGCCTTCAAAGTACTCTCTAAACTGGCTGCGAAAGCGGGTAATCGCCGCTTCGTCCATGGGAAACTCGCGTGCAGGCAACATCCGAATTTCAGGCACTGGGTAGACACTGCGTTGTGTATCAATATCAAAAGTGCGGATGGTTTCAATTTCATCGTCAAACAAATCAATCCGATAGGGAAAAGCACTGCCCATCGGAAATAAATCCACCAAGCCACCGCGCACACTAAATTCCCCTGGGCTCATGACCTGACTGACATGGTGATACCCGGCTTGCGCACATTGGTTGCGCAACGCTTCTACATCGAGCTTTTGCCCTTTTTTGAGCATAAAGGTATGCGCGGCTAAATATGCCATGGGCGGTAAGCGTAATAACGCGGTGGCAATCGGCACCACCACCACTTGGCATTGATTTTGGCTTAATTGGTATAACGTGGCTAAGCGTTCAGAAATCAAATCTGGATGGGGGGAAAATACATCGTAGGGCAACGTTTCCCAATCAGGCAGCACATGCACAGAAATGTCTTTGGCAAAAAACGGAATCTCATCGAGCAAGCGCTGGGCTTCAAACGCGCTGGCAGTCAGTATGACTAACGGCGTATGCGAAGACTGCAGCGTCAAGGCATACTCCGCCAATGCTTGGCTATCTAAGCCAAGGCCAGACAAGGTCATGCGCTGCGGGTGCCCGATGACGGGAAGAGAAACTGCCATAAATGAATTGACTCTGATTGCTGAAGTTGAGGTGACTAATGATTGGTGTTGCGCCTGAGTTTGCTATTATAACTGTAAGCTTAACATTGCAACGCATTGTGCCGGCATTGCATGCATCACATTTGCTCGGTTGCATTCACCGATACACGGAGATCTTATGAATGATAAACAAGCGGTTGCTATGGCTGCCGTCCAATTAGTAGAAGCGGATATGATTGTTGGCTTGGGCACTGGTTCCACCGCCAATTATTTTATTGAAGCGTTGGCAGCGCGTCAGCAACAAGGTCTGCGCATCACCACCGTGGCCAGTTCACACATCAGCATGATCAAAGCACAAGCCATGGGCTTAACCGTGTTGAGCATCAGCCAATGTCCTGATGTCGATCTGTATGTGGATGGCGCCGATGAAATCAGTCCTGACCATAGCTTACTCAAAGGCCGTGGCTATGATTTGGTGATGGAAAAATTACTGGCCAAAGCAGCCAAGCAATTTGTGGTGGTAGGCGATCACAGTAAATGGGTACCCGCGCTAGGCACCCACTTTCCAATTCCAATTGAGGTGATGCCGTTTGCATGGCAAGCCGTGAAAAAAAGCCTGCAAGCGATAGGCGGCGAAGGCGATTTACGCCCTAACGTGGCAAAAGATGGGCTATGCATGACCAGCCACGGCAGTCTGGTATTGGATATGCGCTTTCCTCAAATCACCGATCATCGTGCACTGAATGCATTGCTCAACAACACTCCAGGCGTGGTTGAGCATGGCATTTTTACTGGATTAGTCACGCAAGTGCTGATCGCTGATCAAGGGGTGGTAACCGCGCACGCTTAACCGCCCGCGGATACCTGTTCACGCTATTGCAGATGCCCGCTCTCCTGCGCAAGCTGCTACTGTTGGGCGCCGTGGCCGCACTCGGTGCAGCCGTGGCCGCCTGCAATAACCCAACGCCCAAAAGCGCACCTAAAGCGCCAGTCAACCCGTACACCATTCGTTTTGTCACCATCAATAGTCCGAACACCTATTTTTTAGACAGTCAGAACAATTACGCTGGACTGGAATACGATTTAGCCAAACAGTTTGTGGCGTTTTTAGGCCCGCCTTACACCTTAGAAATCATCGTCGTCGATAGTTTTTCCAAAGTATTGCCCACCGTCATGCGTGGCGAAGCTGATATTGCGGCGGCAGATATCAGTATCACGCCTAGACGACAACGCCTTGTCCATTTTGGGCCCGCTTACAACACAGTGCAGTCGTTACTGGTGTTTAACAAGGATCAGAATGACGCCCCTACCCAAGCCAAACATTTATTAGACAAAGCCTTGGTGGTGCCCAAAGCCACCAGCTTTAGTGAGCGCTTGCGCGAGATGCAATCCACGCTACCCGCCCTCACTTGGCGCGAGTCAGACACGCACAGCTCAGAGCAACTGATTGAAGCGGTCGCCCTAGGGCAAATTGATTTCACGGTGGCAGACAACCATTTACTGGCTTTGCTGCAATACCATTACCCACAACTGGATGCAGGCATGATGCTGGGCAAACCAGATCGTATTGCATGGGCAATGAACAAAAGCATGCCCCCGGCACAACTCAAAAAAATTCAGGCATTTTTTAACACCATCGAAAAAAATGGCGCATTACGCAATCTGCTAGATCGCTATCACGGCTTTACGCGGCGCCTGAATCCCCTGGATGTCAAAACCTTTTTAAGCCGCACGCAAACCCTGCTGCCACAATATATTCGGCTATTTAAAGATGCCCAAGAAGTGACCGACATTGATTGGCGCCTGCTGGCCGCACTCAGCTATCAAGAATCACATTGGGACAATTACAGCACCTCGCCCACCAATGTGCGTGGCCTGATGATGCTCACCGAACAAACCTCCAACATGATGAACGTAAGCGACCGCCTAGACCCCAAACAAAGCGTGATGGCAGGTGCTAAATTTTTGCTATGGCTAAAAGACCGTATCCCTGAACGCATTGCCGAACCTGACCGCACCTTTTTAGCCTTAGCGGCCTACAACAATGGTGTAGGCCATCTCGAAGATGCCAGAATCATCGCACAACGATTAGGCCGTAACCCCGATAGCTGGGCCGATGTAAAACACGGACTACAACTGCTGAACGACCCTGCTTATTACGTAAATGCCAAACACGGCTACTGTAGCTGCGGTGCACCGATTATTTATACTGAATCGGTACGTAGCTATTACCAAATCATGCTTAAGTATTTTCCGCCTTATTTACCGCAAGCCGACCCTTACAAAATTGCAACATTTGCGATGCCCGATTTGCTTGAGATGTCCTTATTGCTTGAGATGTTTGGGTAGTTTGAAATGTCTGGGCTGTATGAGAGGTGTTGCTAGTTTGAGCGTATTGTTGAAAGATAGTGTTAACCCGAGCACAAACCATCACCTCATCGCGCGCACCCGCCCCCCCTAAACTCAGGGTTGTTTAAATAGTTCGGCATGATTAATCTAGCTATCGGGTTGTTTAATCTATTATTTTCAACAAGGAGTGGGACATGTATCAACCATATCGTTGGCGCAAGATTTACACAGGGGTACTGTTTATGTTGTTGAGTCTGTCATTGCCAGCACAGGCCGTGGTGTATTCAGTATTTGGTCAGATCAATTTTGTACGTTTTGATACGAACAACAGCATCACGCCAACTGGGGAAACCGTGCGCGCTGCACTCGACCGTCAATATGCAGGGTTTTCGGTGGATATCGACACCACGATCGCTGATACCGACCCTGACCCTAACAAAATCGAGCTACGTAATGCCGTGACTTCAACGGCATCGATTGCTGGCAAGCCATTGTCAACGATTGCCTATTTTGAGCCTAGTATTGATCGTAGAGTCAGCTCTATCAAAGATGCTTTTAATGCTAACTTTGATTCACAGCAGATCAGCAGCCAAATATTTCAAACTGCGCCTCTGGGCTTTAATGGGAACATGTTCTTTTTTATTGCTAGCTCGGGGAACGACTTATTTACTGCACCGCGCCAGAAAGTGTTTGATCCGTTTACGGGCAATATCAGCGTCAATTTTGCGGTGTATTACAGAGATCCTGCGGCCACTGACCTGCAACGTGCCAATTTCAACCTATCCAACATCACCGCGACACCCGTGCCTGAGCCTGAAACGGCTTCATTGCTGGGCATCGGACTATTGTTATCTGGGTTATGGCTGCGAGCACGGGCCACAGCACAGCACACGTAAACTACCCCTAGCAAAAAAAGCAAAAAAAGTCTCCTGAAGGAGACTTTTTTATTCAATCGAACGGTGGAACATCAAGCAACGGTTAATCGCGTTTTTCCACCCATGTATGGCTGCAATACCGTCGGAATAAGCACGCTACCATCGTCTTGCTGGAAATTTTCTAATACAGCGACCAAGGTGCGGCCAACGGCTAAACCTGAGCCATTGAGGGTATGCAGCAACTCGGGCTTGCCATTGGCATTTCTAAAGCGCGCTTGCAAGCGGCGGGCTTGAAACGCCTCGCAATTCGACACAGAGGAAATCTCACGATACGTATGTTGTGCTGGCAACCAAACTTCGAGGTCATAGGTTTTGGCCGCGCCAAAGCCCATGTCACCAGTGCACAGCGACATCACGCGGTAGGGTAATTCTAACGCTTGTAAAATCGCTTCGGCGTGACCGACCATGTCTTCAAGCGCTTGATAGCTGGTATCTGGATGCACAATTTGCACCATCTCCACTTTATCAAACTGGTGCTGGCGGATCATGCCTTTGGTATCACGGCCATATGAACCCGCCTCAGAGCGGAAGCAAGGGGTATGCGCGGTGAGTTTGATTGGTAACTGGTCGAGGGCGACGATGTCATCACGCACGGTGTTGGTCAGCGTGACTTCAGAGGTGGGGATTAAATACAGCTTGCTTTCATTGTGAGCCAGTGAAAATAAATCTTCTTCAAACTTAGGCAGTTGACCCGTACCAATCAAGGTGTCGGCATTGACCATATAGGGCGTATAGCACTCGGTGTAACCGTGTTTTTCGGTTTGCGTATCCAACATAAATTGCGCCAGCGCACGGTGCAGTTTGGCAATCTGGCCTTTCATAAAGGTAAAGCGTGCACCCGAGAGCTTGCTGCCAGTATCAAAATCTAACCCCAGCGGCATACCGACATCGGTGTGGTCTTTCACTGCAAAATCAAAGCTTGGTACTTGCCCCCAGCGCCGCACTTCGACGTTTTGGGTTTCGTCATTGCCGACTGGAACGCTTTGGTGCGGCAAGTTAGGTATATTTTGCATTAAGCTGAGCATCTTAGCTTGCACCGCATTGAGCTCGGTTTCAGCCGCTTTGAGCGCATCGCCCAAGCCTGCCACTTCTGCCATGATGGCACTGACATCTTCGCCTTTGGCCTTAGCCATGCCGATTTGTTTTGAAGCGCTATTGCGTTTGGCTTGCAAGCTTTCGGTGTTGGTTTGAATGGTTTTGCGCTGCGCTTCTAGGGCTGTAAATTCTTCAGCAGGAAAGGCAAATTTACGCGTGGCCAAACGATTCACCACAGCCTCTAATTCATTTCTTAATTGTTGTATGTCTAACATAGTGTGTCCTGAACCCTAATGACGAGATTGAATCGTGAATGCTGAGCGCTGGCTAAGCGTGTAAACACACGATAGTGCTTGGTCACAAGCGTTATTGATTACCCTTTTGTGTTAAGAATTGCTGATCTAGTTGATGTAAATAGGCTAATTTTTCGCTTATTTTACCTTCCAAACCGCGCGGTGTGGGCTGATAAAACGCCAGTGGCGCCAATCCATCTGGAAAATACTGCTCACCCGCCGCATAGGCTTCTGGCTCATTGTGCGCATAGCGATAGGCTTTGCCGTAATCGAGCGCTTTCATCAACTTGGTTGGCGCATTGCGTAAATGTAGCGGCACTGCGCGTGATTGGTCTTGTGCGACAAAAGCTTTGGCTTGGTTATAGGCATTGTAGGCGGCATTGCTTTTGGCCGCCACGGCTAAATAAAGCACAGCATTACTGAGTGCCAATTCGCCTTCGGGTGAGCCTAAACGCTCGTAAATTTGAATTGCCTCCAGCGCCATGGTTTGCGCTTTGGGGTCGGCCAAGCCGATGTCTTCAATCGCCATGCGCACGATGCGTCGGGCTAGATACAGCGGATCTGCCCCACCATCCAACATGCGCATCAACCAATACAATGCGGCATCCGGATTCGAGCCGCGCACGGATTTATGCAGGGCAGAAATTTGGTCATAAAACGCTTCGCCCCCTTTATCAAAACGGCGCAATTTGCTTGCCATGGTCGATTGTAAAAAGGCTTCGTCTATTTCCGTAACCTTGGCGCTCAATGCGCCATACAGCAAACCCTCGACAAAATTGAGTAAGCGTCTGGCATCGCCATCGGCATAGTCTAAGACTTGGGCAACCACCGTAGGGGTGAGTGTGATATTGGGGGCGACTGTGCTGCGGGCGCGCTCTAGTAATTGATTGAGCTCAGGCTCGGTGAGGGCATTTAACACAAACACTTGCGCGCGACTCAACAGGGCACTGTTGACCTCGAACGAGGGGTTTTCGGTGGTGGCGCCAATAAAGGTGATCAAGCCACTTTCAACAAACGGTAAAAACGCATCTTGTTGGCCTTTGTTAAAGCGGTGTACTTCGTCCACAAACAAAATGGTATTGCGACCCGTGTGTTGCAAATGGTGCTCAGCCCGCTCGACGGCTTCGCGAATATCTTTGATGCCAGACAGCACTGCGGACAAAGGCACAAATTCAGCGTCAGCGGTGTGCGCAATTAACCGGGCAAGCGTGGTTTTACCAACGCCTGGCGGGCCCCACAAGATCATGGAAGGTAATTTACCTGACTCAAACGCGCGACGTAGCGGTTTACCTGCGCCCAGCAGATGGGTTTGCCCAACCACATCGTTCAAGTTAGTGGGCCGCAGTTGCTCGGCCAAAGGCACACTGGTAGGCGAAGCGGGTTCAAACAAGCTTTGCATGGTAATTGGTTTACTCAGCGATCATGTCAACGCCCTTGGGCGCTTTAAACAAAAACTGATTTGGGGTAAGCGTCGGGTTGACTTCCACCTCGCTAAATACAATATAGGTGCTTTGTCCAAAGCTATCGACCATGCGCATTTCGGCCAATTGCCGATCCCGAAAACTAATAATCACCACTTGAAAGCCACTGTCTTTTTGCTTGGGCCGCGCTTGGATACGTTGTAACCCGCCTTGCGATTGCAAGCGCGTGAGCATAAAACCAGACTCTACCGCCGGTCCGCCCGCAAGCAATGCCGCTGGACTGGTGCCTAACACTTGCTCCAAGGCGCGCACCGTCACTTGTTGCAAATCGATATCAAACAAAAAGACTTGCTGACCATCGCTGATGATTTGTTGCTCATAGGGTTTGTTGTAATCCCAACGAAATTTATTGGGGCGGGATAACAGCATGGTGCCAGCTACGGCTTGTAATTTGCGCCCTTTTTGGTCAAACACGGTTTGCTCAAACCGCGCACGCATGGCGTGGGTGTTACTGTAAAAATGGCGTAAATCCTCAATGCCATCAGCGTATGCGGCGACGCTCACCAAGCAACCTGCCAATAAGCTTATCCATTTATTCAAGTTCGCCTCCAGCCTTAATTAACACTTCACGGTTGCCATTACTTTGCATGGCGGAAACCAAGCCAGCGCGTTCCATATCTTCTATCAAACGCGCAGCACGGTTGTAGCCGATGCGTAATTGGCGTTGTACTGCAGAAATAGAGGCTCGACGGGTTTTGAGGACGATGGCCACGGCTTCATCGTAGAGCGGATCTTTTTCACCGCCAGCGTCATTCCCCAACATTCCCTCCAGCTCTGCGCCGCCTTCGGTCTCGTTGGTGAGTATGCCTTCAATATAATTAGGCTCACCTTGGGCTTTTAAAAAGTTAACCACGTTATGCACTTCACCATCACTAACAAACGCACCATGTATCCGTTGTGGGTAGCCACTACCTGGCGGTAAGTACAGCATGTCGCCTTGTCCTAGCAGCGTTTCTGCCCCCATTTGATCTAAAATGGTCCGCGAATCGATTTTGCTTGATACCTGAAACGCTACACGGGTCGGTACGTTGGCTTTAATTAAGCCCGTAATCACATCCACGGAAGGACGTTGGGTGGCCAGTACCAAGTGGATGCCCGAAGCACGCGCTTTTTGGGCGAGCCGCGCAATCAACTCTTCAACCTTTTTACCTACCACCATCATTAAATCAGCTAATTCATCAATCACCACCACAATTAAAGGCATTTCCTCTAAAGGCTCGGGCGCATCTGGCGTCAGGCTAAAGGGATGGGGAATGGCGGTGCCCTGCTTTTTCGCATCGAGGATTTTTTGGTTATAGCCTGCAAGGTTACGCACACCTAAGGTGGACATCAGCTTATAGCGGCGCTCCATTTCGGCCACACACCAATTAAGCGCATTGGCGGCCTGCCGCATATCTGTCACGACCGGTGCCAGCAAATGAGGAATGCCTTCGTATACGGATAACTCCAGCATTTTAGGGTCGATTAAAATCATGCGCACCCGACTGGCTTCGGCTTTGTAGAGCAAGCTTAAAATCAGCGCATTGATCGCCACCGATTTACCTGACCCTGTGGTGCCTGCCACTAACACATGCGGCATTTTGGCTAAATCGGCCACCACTGGTTTGCCCGCAATGTCTTTACCCATGGCAATGGCTAATGGCGAATTTAAATCGGCATAGGCTTGGCTACCCATGATTTCAGTAAGGGAGACGATTTGTCGTTTTGGATTTGGAATTTCTAAACCCATCAGGCTTTTACCAGGAATCGTTTCCACCACACGCACACTGATCACCGATAAGGCACGGGCTAAATCGCGTGCCAAATTGGTAATTTGACTGCCTTTTACCCCTGGAGCGGGATCTAACTCGTAACGGGTAATCACAGGGCCAGGTTGCGCAGTCGTGACTTTGACTTCAATGCCAAAATCCATCAACTTGCGTTCGATCAAGCGTGACGTGAAATCTAAGGTTTCAGCAGATTGCAATTCTACTGACTGGTTGACTGCGTCGAGCAGATGCAGTGGAGGTAAGCCCTCTTGTTCAATCGACTCGAATAACACCGCTTGTTTTTCTTTAATCACCCGCTCACTTGGCACAATCGCCACTTCTGGCACGGTGATTTCAACCGGTTTACGGTCCTCGGTACGCTTGCGCTCCGCTTGCACAAAATCTTCCCGCGCTTGCAACGCTTGTTTACCTAAACGGCGATCTTGCCAATCTTGATAACTGGCGAGCGACCAATCCCCAAAACGGATCATATAGTCGCCCAATCGCTCGCTCATGGTCAGCAGTGACCAGCCGGTCGCAATGCTCAATGCGGTGGCAAACAGCACCAGTAGAATCATGGTAGACCCAGCAAAGCCAAACAAACTTCGCATCAGGTGATCGATACCCCCACCGACCACACCGCCTTGTTGCAACGGAAAGTCTGCTGGCAAACTAAATACATGGCCAGCTTCCAGTGCGCAGGAAGCCAGCAGCAAACAACCAAACCCGACCGCATTTAGCCACCACGCTTGTCGTTCACTTGGGGCTTGATGTAATTGCAAATACATCAGCCAAACCCGATAAAACAACAAGGCAACGACCCACCAAGCAGACAAGCCAAACAAGGAGAGCAAAATATCAGACACCCAAGCCCCCACCACGCCCACCGCGTTATGAATTTGCACGCCATCTTCTACTGCGTGCGTCCAGCCTGGATCTTCATGATGATAGGTGGCTAAAATGACCGTGAAAAAAACACCCAATGCCCCCCAAGCGACCCAAGCCACTTCGCGCAGAATTTTGGCGTCTTTGAGTTGCTTTTCGGTGGATACTTTCTCGAGGCGCGCATTGGCTACTTTTTTTTGTTTAAAAAACAAACTCTTATCGCTTTCCGTGCAACAATGAACTTAAAAGATTATAACAAAATCAAATTGCAGTCAGTGGGTTCAAGACTTAAAATAGCACACAACAGTTATCTAACAATAAAATGAGGAATTACCATGGATATAGGCATTAACAACAGCGACCGCCAGCAGATTGCTGACGGCTTATCCAAGCTATTGGCAGATACATATACCTTGTATTTGAAAACCCACTATTTCCACTGGAACGTCACCGGGCCGATGTTCAACACCTTGCATTTAATGTTTGAAACCCAATATACCGAATTAGCGTTAGCAGTGGATTTGGTTGCGGAACGTATTCGCTCGTTAGGGGTGTACGCCCCTGGGACCTATGCGCAATTTGTAAAATTATCATCTATTCCTGAAACCATCGAGGTACCCAAAGCTACCGATATGATTTCAGAGCTGGTAGCAGGCCATGAAGCCGTGTGCCGCACGGCACGCAGCGTATTTCCTGCGGCGGAACAAGCCTCCGACGAAGCCACCGCTGATTTACTTACCCAACGGTTACAATTGCATGAAAAAACCGCATGGATGTTGCGTAGTTTGTTAGAACAGTAAGTCATACGTACCATCTAGCGCGGCTGTGGAGCGCGTGTTGTTTCATCCACACTTAATGCATATTTCAATCACAAGCAGTGCGCACATGAAGGTGTGAGCACATAGAGTTTAAGCACATAAAGTTAAGCGCAATTCACAGCGCTTAAGCACCACACCGTATCGTTAACAGAAAGATAATTATGGCAAGCAAGCATTCTCGTTTATTGATTTTAGGTTCAGGCCCCGCTGGCTACACCGCAGCGGTCTATGCTGCGCGTGCCAATTTACATCCTGTGTTAATTACTGGCATGGCCCAAGGCGGTCAATTGATGACCACCACTGAGGTCGATAATTGGCCTGCAGATGCCAATGGTGTCATGGGCCCCGAGTTAATGGCGCGTTTTCAGCAACATGCGGAGCGCTTTAATACTGAGATGATTTTTGATCATATTCACACCACCCACCTCACAGAAAAACCGATACGCTTGGTCGGTGATAACGGTGAATACACTTGCGATGCGCTGATTATTGCAACTGGGGCATCTGCTAAATACTTGGGCTTACCGAGTGAAGAAGCCTTTGCTGGCAAAGGAGTGTCTGCATGCGCGACTTGTGATGGCTTTTTTTACCGCAATCAAGAAGTTGCAGTGATCGGTGGTGGCAATACCGCCGTTGAAGAAACGCTTTATTTAGCCAATATCGCAAGCAAAGTGACTTTAGTACACCGTCGGGATAAATTTAAAGCCGAAGCAATTTTAGTCGACAAGCTGATGGAACGCGTCAAAGAGGGCAAAGTGGTGCTGGAAACTTACCACACGCTAGATGAAGTGCTTGGCGACGCGACGGGTGTGACTGGCATGCGAATTAAAGATGTGAATTCGCAAGCGACCAAAGACATTGCACTCAAAGGGGTGTTTATTGCGATTGGACATCAACCCAATACGCAAATTTTTGAAGGCCAGCTGGAGATGGAGGGCGGTTATATTGTGACGCACACCGGTCGTCAAGGTAACTTTACTGCCACCAGTATTGCTGGAGTGTTTGCGGCTGGCGATGTGCAAGACCATATTTATCGGCAAGCAGTCACCAGTGCAGGCACTGGCTGCATGGCCGCATTGGATGCAGAACGCTACCTCACCAGTTTAGAATAATTGTATTGAACACTGGCTTTGTGTCTGCCACAAGCCAGCCTCAATAGCAGTTCAATCGTGCCTTAGGCAGATTGACCGCTGATGGGATCCAACATTGGGATGAACGCGTGGGCACAGCGCTAGAAGATGAAGACCCGAATGACCTGCAACTGTTTCATGAGGCAGTCAAAGGCGCTCGCCCCGTCAAACCGAGCCGTATCCTACATCCACCCAAAAAACCAAAGCCCATTCCTCGGCAGCTGATTCGTGACGAACAGCAAGCCCTGATTGACTCGTTAAGCGACCACTATATTCCCGCGCATGAACTTGAAAGCGGCGAAGAGTTGCTTTATTTACGTGAGGGTCAATCGCCGATGGTGCTCAGCAAACTGCGCCGTGGCTTCTGGGTGGTACAAGCGCATATTGATTTACATGGCCTCATCAGCGATGAGGCTCGCTTATATGTGGCTGAGTTTATTGCCGATTGTAAAAAACGCGGCTTACGTTGTGTGCGGATTGTGCATGGCAAAGGCCTAGGCTCACGCAATAAAGAACCTGTACTAAAACACAAACTGCGCAATTGGCTGATGCAAAAAGATGAAGTGATTGCCTATGCGCAAGCCAAATCTACCGATGGTGGCAGCGGTGCGGTCATCGTATTATTAAAAGCCTAGGTTTATCAAAAACCACGTTTTATCAAAAGCCACGGTTTATCAAAAAATTGTTCTTATCCAAAAATTAGTTATATCAATCGCTTAATTTTAAAACTTAGGTTTATTAAAAACCCAAATCTATAAACTAGCGAGATTGACTACAATCCCCCGCAACACAGCCTGCTGCATTCCCCACTCGCGCAACCATTGCATCTCCCCCTTGCAACGCAAATAAGGCTTTTTCCAACCATTGCATAGAGGGTGATGGTGTGTGCCGAATCATTTATTTCATTGTTTTTGCATCTTATCTTTGATTGAACGCGTATATAGCATGACTTCGTTCAACTAAAGGATTTATGATGGCGCACTCGCTCCCCTCTCTAGGTTTCAAACTCAAGCATGCCGTGCTGTTGGCGTGCTTGGCTGCTTCATCCAGCGTCATTGCTGATACCTCACTTAGCAATAAATTATTACTGACCGGCGGCGTTTCACAAGTGGAAGGTGCTGCAGGCGGCGGCCTGACCCCGTGGGCAGTCATTGGCGGCTACGGTACCAATGATGAAATCGGCGCCAACGTACATTACACCTACGCAAAAACAGGAGACTATAAACTCGATAGTTATGGCGTCACTGTTGGCTTTTATGACCGTGTAGAGCTGTCGATTGCCGAGCAAAAATTTGATATTGGCAACTTACGCAATAAAGTCACCGCAGGGTTAGGTGCCGATGTCATTGGTCGCGACACCCTCGATCAAACCATTATTGGCGCAAAAGTGCGGGTATTGGGTGAAGCTGTGCTTGATGCAGACAGTTGGTTACCGCAAGTGGCTGTGGGTTTGCAATACAAACGCAATCATGATGATCGTTTTATTAAAAGTGCAGTGATTGGGGCTAAAAGTAGCGATGGCGTGGACTTATATGTGGCGGCTACCAAGTTATTTTTATCGCAAAGCCTGCTCGTCAACAGCACCCTGCGCTTCACGAAAGCCAACCAGTTTGGTTTATTAGGATTTGGCGGTGATCGTCATGACAATTATCAACCGCAACTTGAGTTATCTGCTGCGTACTTACTCAGCAAAAATATCGCGATTGGTGCGGAATATCGCATGAAACCAAACAACCTGCGTAGCCCTGCCAACGCAGCCTTGTTTGGTGGGCAAAAAGTAGTCGATTTAGACGAAGAAGATGCGTTTGATCTGTTTGTCGCCTATGCCCCAACAAAACATGTGTCGCTCACCTTGGCTTACGTCAACCTTGGCAATATCGCAACGGTCGCGCCAGTCGGCGCTAACTATGGCACCCAAGATGGCGTGTATGCCTCCGCGCAATTTGGCTTCTAATCAATAAGGAATCATTATGTATAAATTAGTTTTTTCGCTCGCATTGAGCAGTGTTTTACTGTCCGCGCCTATGACCGTATTGGCAGAAGCCTCACCTAATTTGGGTAATACTGCCATGGAAACAGATGAGGTGTTTCAGGCATTTGGCGGTAAAACGGGTCTGGTCAACATCATGGATGATTTCATGATCAATTTGGTCAACGATCCACGTACCAAGCCTTATTTTGATAATGAAAAACAAACCTACATTAAAGCCATGTTGGTTGAACAAATGTGTGAATTGTTAAACGGTGGCTGTCGTTACCCTGGTCGGGATATGAAAAGCTCACACACAGGCTTGAACATTAACCGCGCCGCGTTTAACGCTTTGGTGGAAGATTTTCAATTGGCCATGGATAAACATCAAGTGCCGTTTCGTGCCCAAAATAAACTATTGGCTAAACTGGCGCCCATGTATCGCATGATTGAAGAAAAATAAACGCGATGGTTACCTGAGCGCTTGATTGGCTGCTTGATTCGTTGAATGGTTCGCTGAATGGTTCGGTGCATTGCGTTTTTTAAACGTAGGCACCGATTTTTTTCGTCGTTGCTACCGATCAAACGTCTGTTTACCGCCTGCAGTCACAGACATCCGTCATTGGATTTAACAACCGTATGCCTAGTGTTGCATCGAACAGACGGGGCTTGGTAACGCCTGCATCATGATCACTCTTTCAACCAAATACTTAAGTTATGGAGTCATGATGAATACCATTAATGCCAGCGAAATTAAACCCAATATGTCCGTGGTCTGTACTCAAAACGGTGAATTTGCCAAGGTCGATCATATGCAAGGCGCCAGCACCATCAAATTGATGAAAGACAAACAGGGTCAACACCATTTCATTCCACTGAGCTGGGTGGTGTCAACGCAGAATAACCAAGTGCATGTTAATAAATCAGGTGAACAAGCCATGAAAGAGTGGTCAGACACCGCGCCTAACCAAGCGAATTAATCTGATGACGTGATCATCTAGCCGTTATCAATCACTCTGAAACGGATGCATGAGGAAGACCTCGACTAGCGAGGTCTTGTTCTTGTTTAGCTTAGTATTTTTTACCATTGACGGCATCACGTTCGTTCACTTCCTCTTTACCGTTGGTCGTTCCCATCGGTTGATTATTCATTGAGGACGCGTTTCCCTCTGCCGGCTTTGATGCCCGTTTATGCAACATCAAGACACCATTGTTAATAGACATCTCATTAAATGTCGCTTCGCTGTAGCTTAAAAATTCATCTTTGGTCACCATTGCATCGCGATTGGTGTCCATCGCCTGCAACTCTGCTTGCGAATAAGTATGAGGATGCTTTGTTGCCGCATAAGCATTGAGCGAGGCCATGGTGAAAACCATAAAAATTAGACTAAATGTGCGTGTTTGCATGATGTTCCTTTAAGTAAACGTGTATTGAATGTGCGTATACAGATGCCAATACGCACTTAATGAAACGGTATTATTTATTTACCTACTTTATTGCCAATCACCCCGCCAACCGCAGCGCCACCCACGGTACCAAGTACACCTCCACCTGTCAGCACTGCGCCAGCAACACCGCCGACCCCCGCACCAATCGCTGTACTTTTTTCACGAGCGGTCATGCCACTGCATGCAGTTAACAATAAAAAACACATCATCCACCCGCATTGATATCTTTGAACTTGACGCATATGGGTTCCTTTTATAAGAGGTTGTATAGATCAGCACCCCACTCTATGCACTATGGGCGCCGCTGTATGTGCGCTAAGCAGGCGGTGAACAACACACAGATTCAACCTGCAAAATGGGTGATTGATTGGTGGGATACCGAACAGACTGCATACACTGCACTGCGCAATATGGACGTATATTTCCGCTTGCCTCACATTGCTCAAAGGAAACGCCATGACACGCTATACCCACCAAGTCTCTGGTATTTTCCAGCGGCACCCCGATGCATTGGTTGCCTTTGAGCGCCTGCTCGCTAAAGGTTTTTCGCCAGAGCAAATGTTGATTGCGCCAAGCCGAACCCATTATCCAGCGCCGACTAAATCCGCTAAGAGCAATCACAGTTTGAACAATATGTTGGTGTTTGGGTTGATCGGCGTGGGCGCTGGCTTATTGATTGCGTTGGCGGTGGCATGGTGGCTATTGGCGCAACATAGTCCATTATTACAAGCCAATCGGCTGGTGGTGATCATCGGCCTGCTCGGTTCAGGTGCGAGTGTTGGCGCCACCATCGGTGCCCTGCTGGGGTCTATGAAAACTGCAAGCTTTTTAAAGACCAGTACCCCTAAACATCAAATGTGGTTCGATCAATGGATACAACGCATTGTTGCTAGTCCGCAGATGTGCTTATCGGTGACTACCTATTCAATCGAAGAAACTGCCATGGTAGGCGAGGTATTGAAACCCGCTGTCAATCATTTTCAAGACGAGCGTATTTAAACGCGCGATTAAAATCAACCTAAGGAGTTGTAGATGGCAACCTATCAAAAATCTGTAATTATGATTGCAACATGGAGTTGTTTAGCCATGGTCAGCTGCACCAACCCCAATAGCGCCCAGCAAGCAGGTGAAAAAATCGATCGTGCAGTTGAACAGGCGGGCGACCATATCGACGATGCCAAACAGACCATCGCAACCGATAGCGAACAAGCCAAAGTAGATATCGCCGACAGCGTCATCACCACCAAGATTAAAACCGCTTTCTTGGCAGAGTCGAGCATTGCCAGTGCGAATATTACCGTGACCACGGTAAATGGCGTTGTTACCCTCACAGGCATTGTCAACTCACAGGCAGCCAGTGACAAAGCGACCGACATTGTCAACGTCATCACCGAGGTCAAACAGCTTAAAAATCAACTAAACGTGCAATCTGCTCAGTGATGCGTTGCGTGCTAGGCGCAGATAGCCAGATGCTTTCGTGGCGCTAAACTGACGATCACATTGATAATTAAAGCGTTGCCCGCATGGCTCTAAAGTTGTTTTATAAGAATATAAAAAGGAATGCACATGACTGGATTTATACAAAATATTGAAACAGCCACTGCTCACAATCAGGCGTTTCGTCGCGTGTTATACACTGCAAGCCATTGCCAATTGGTGGTGATGTCACTTAAGCCAAACGAGGACATTGGCGTTGAAATCCATAGCCTCGATCAATTTTTTCGATTGGAGTCAGGCTCGGGGCAAATGACCATGAATGGCATCACCACCGAAGTGCATGCTGGCGATGGCGTGATTGTCCCGGCAGGGGTTGAGCATAATTTGAAAAATACGGGTGCAGTCGATTTGCAGCTCTACACCCTGTACGCACCACCAAACCATCAAGCGGGAACTGTGCATCTCACCCGCGCGGATGCGATGCGCGCGCATGAACATTTTGATGGAGTCACAAACTGATGCATCGCTGAAACGCGGGTGGTGCACCTGAACGTTCCCCGCGCTCGCTTTGCAAACGACCTCAGCTTAGATCTAATGTAATGTTTAACCCTGATGCAATGTTCAGTAAAGCTGAGACACCACGCTTATTTAATCGCCTAAAAACCCACCACTTTGGTGCGCCCACAACTTGGCGTAAATGCCCTGTTGTGCCAACAATTGTGCATGACTTCCTGTTTCAACAATCTGGCCTTGATCGAGGACCACCAACCGATCCATTGCCGCGATGGTAGACAAACGATGCGCAATCGCGATCACCGTTTTCCCCTCCATCAGTTGATCGAGATGGTGTTGAATCGCCAATTCAACTTCTGAATCTAGGGCGCTAGTGGCTTCATCCAACACTAAAATCGGTGCGTTTTTTAGCATTACGCGCGCAATCGCAATCCGTTGCCGTTGCCCACCAGATAATTTAACCCCCCGCTCCCCCACGTGGGCATCATAGCCGGTTCGGCCCTTCGCATCCCTTAACGTTAAAATAAATGCATGTGCTTCTGCACGTTTGGCCGCTAGAATCATATCCGCTTCAGACGCTTCAGGTCTGCCATACAAAAGATTGTCTCGCACCGAACGATGCAGCAGAGAGGTGTCTTGAGTCACCATGCCGATATGCTGTCGCAACGATTCCTGTGTCACCGTCTCGATCGCTTGCGCATCGATCCGTATATGCCCCGCTTGGATATCATAAAAACGCATCAATAAATTAACAATGGTCGATTTACCAGCCCCAGAACGCCCGACCAAACCCACACGTTCACCTGGTGCAATCTCTAAATTAAATTGCTGTAACAAGGGCGCTTGTTGAGGATAACTAAAATCAACCCGTTCAAACTTGACGCCACCATGCGGCACCGTCAATGCTGTCGCATCTGGCGAATCAGTCACCTCATTGATCACCGCTAGGGTTTGAATACCATCTTGCACCGTGCCAATTTGCTCGTAGAGCGAGGTCAGCTCCCACATCACCCAATGTGAAATGCCATTGAGTCGTAAACTCATTGCCATCACCGCAGCGACTGCGCCCGTGGCAACCAAGCTGTGCGACCATAGCCATAACACCATGCCGCCACTGGTAATGATCAAACACATATTTAAAAAATGATTGGTGCTCTCAACCGCACTGACCATTCGCATCTGCTGATGGACTTTATCAAGAAATTCTTGCATGGCGGATTGCGCGTAAGCGCCTTCACGGCCCGCATGTGAAAATAATTTAACGGTGGAAATATTAGTATAAGCATCTGTAATGCGCCCCGTCATCAGTGAGCGCGCATCTGATTGATCTTGTGATACTTTGGCTAAACGTGGAATAAACAAGCGTAAGGCAAACGTGTAGAGCATCAACCAACCTAAAAATGGCAGCATCATCCAAGGATGAAAGCCACCCACCACGGTAACGATGGTCGTAAAGTACAACACGACGTATACCATGATATCGGTCAAAATAAACCAAACCTCACGCACTGCCAATGCGGTTTGCATGACTTTCGTCGCAACCCGACCTGCAAATTCATCTTGATAAAACGACATGCTCTGATTGAGCATCCATTGATGGAACTGCCAGCGCAAACGCATCGGAAAATTGCCCGCCAATGCTTGATGTTTGAGCAGTGTCTGTAACAAAATGACCAAAGTACTTGCAATTAAAATTGCGGCAACTACCCACATGGTGTGATGATGCAATGACCATAACTGATCACGTGGGATTGCCGCCAAGCGATCCACCACCTTGCCCATGACCGCAAATAAAAATGCTTCAAAAGCACCAATCGAAGCAGTCAGCAATGTCATGCACAACATATAGCGACGCATGCCTTTGGTGCAGGCCCACATAAATGGCCAAAACCTTTTCGGCACAGACGCAATATGAACGGCAGGAAAAGGAGAAACGAGGCCTTCAAAGTAACGGAATAAGCGCATGGTTTAAGCGTTACGATAAATCAAACACACGGTCTCTGCTGCTATGCCTTCGCCACGTCCAGTAAAGCCGAGTTTTTCCGTGGTGGTTGCTTTGATGTTGACTTGTTGCACAGAAATGTTGCAATCGCTTGCAATCTGCTCACACATTGTCGGCGTAAATGGGCCCAAGCGTGGCGCCTCACACATAACCGTCGCATCAATATTTGCAATAAGATACTGCTGCGCGTGGATGAATGTGACGACATGGCGTAATAACTCGCGCGAATCAATACCGTGATAACGCATATCTGAAGGTGGAAAATGCTTGCCTATATCGCCAAGTGCAGCCGCGCCTAGTAATGCATCGCAAATGGCATGCAATAACACATCGGCATCAGAATGGCCATCCAACCCTAAATGAAATGGAATATCAACGCCGCCAATGATGCACTTACGGCCTGGTACAAGGGCATGGACATCAAAACCATGTCCTATTCTAAATGGTGTCATCTGCAGAGCCTTGAGTTGGTTGGAGATTGTGTAATAACGCAGCAACGATGGATAAGTCTTTAGGGTAAGTCACTTTTAAATTTCTCAGATCCCCTAGCACTAATTGTGGTTGAAACCCCGCCCATTCCATTGCTTGAGCTTCGTCAGTGGGTTGACGATGAATATTGTCAGTTAGGGCACCATATAAATCACCTAATCTAAACATTTGAGGTGTTTGTGCCATCCACAACTGCGCGCGTGAGACAGTATCGATTGAACGTGAACACTGATCACTACGTTTCAAAGTATCGGCAAGGGGAAGCGCTAATAAGCCACCACAACTGTCTGTATCACTAATATCAATTAAAGCTTTCACCAAATCCGCAGTAATGCCTGGTCGAGCAGCATCATGCACCAATACCCAATCTTCGGGCGCAACTTGCGTCAGTAAATAGGACAATCCGTTTAAGACTGTGCTGGCCCGAGTGTCGCCCCCAGCAATGATGACGTTCGTTTTGTCACAATCAGAGATTAATTCAGTTTGCCAATGTTGATCGTTTGCTGAAATGACCACATGAATGGACGCAATGGCCTCCATAGATTCAAAACAATCAATTGCGTGACGTAACAATGGCAATCCATTTAATGGCAAATATTGTTTTGGAAGCTGCGACTGCATACGTGAACCAGAACCAGCGCAGGGGATTAAAACATGAAATTGTGGCATAGCAGAATTTTAACATGCTCATAAATATTCAAATCATTTGGATTCAGACATATCCTCCGTTAGCCCAGATGGGCCAATGACATCATCAACGACAACACCTATGATGAACAATTTAGTAGGCAGTAGAAGAAGATTAATTGAATCAGTTATACCTTTTCATGGCTGTCAACAGGGGAAACTCTGCTGACATTTAACCCAGCACTTGTGCTGGGTTTTTTTTGCTATAAATAAGTCCTAATAAATCATCATCTATTCAAATAAAAGACAAAAAACCGGCAATAGGTAGATTTTTAAACAAGCAATCACAAGCCCTGCTACACAAATCATACTATCTAAAACATAGCAAAGTGAGTTTTATGAAGGGTATCAGGTACACGGATGAATTTAAGTCTGACGCAGTTGATGAAATCAAAGAACGCGGTGATAACGTTGTTAATGAGGCTTAGCGTACTTAATGTAACAACAAAGAGAATACAAAAATGGACGCATGAAATTGAATTACAAAAGCGAGCACAATCAGTGCTTATAATGTTGCATTGATACAAGAGGTGTTAAATTAAATGCAACGCTCAATAGAACGAACGAAGAGCGGTACATACTAAAAAATCCGCTAAGTAGTTTGCCAGTTCGCGGTATGTACACTTTTTAATGACCGGCACCAATTACAATTTAAGACCAGCGTCATGTGTCATCTGCTCAAAGTACATCGCAGTAATAATTACGCATGACTAGCTTCGTCATTATTACTGCGGTTTATCGACAACCAATTGTTTTTATTAGAGATTACTTATCCTATGATGTGAGCTATATCATCAAGTGGAGGCTGGTATTCTTTAAGGGGTAAAGCGAGTTGTTTACCTGGTGTGTCAAGCAGACATTAAATACAAACGCTGATACCATGGTCCCCATCATGTTTCAAGTTAACCGCCTAATAGGTTGATACAACATTTTAGACTCAATCAGTAACTTGCAGCTTGGCTAATGAATAATACCTATGATCGGACCTATGAGGGCTGGCAGAATCCCTATTGACGTGTTTGATCTCTAGTCACGTTTAGAAGTGGGCTGATCGATGCAGATAACCATGGTGACTGAAATCGTCTTAGATGCTTTATTAATAGCTGTGTGGCAACGTGAACCAACACAACAGATCATCATTCACTAAAACCAGAATACTAAATTTTGCAGCAATGATGTTGCTCGTTGGTATTAAGAGTAATCGGATAAACCTCAACATGAGCCGTAGCGGTGATTGCTACGAAAACGCCGCGTCAGAGTCCTTTTAGTAGCTAAAAGAAAAATTGAAACAAAAAAACTATGCATCATGAGATAAAGCTAAATCAGAGATATTTGAATATATCGATGTGTTCTATGATCTGAAAGGGTATAACAGCCATCTCATTTAACTAAATCAAATGGCGTTTAAAAAGCAAAAAAATTGGAAACTAAAAAGCGTCAAATAAGATTGAGAATCTTAAAGGTAAAATCTTAAAATTAGTTGATTTTAAGAATATAGTATTTAAAATTACGACAAGAAATAAAAAAACAAAAACCCTCGATATTAATCGAGGGTTTTGAATGAATAGCTTGGGGATGACCTACTTTCGCATACGAAGAGTACACTATCATTGGCGCATGTTCGTTTCACGGCCCTGTTCGAGATGGGAAGGGGTGGTTCCAAACCGCTATTGTCCCCAAGCATAACTGGTAATGTTACGCATGGTTAGGTTGCATGGTGCTGCAACCTCTGCTTTAACAAATTGGAAGAAGTAAAGGATTTTAGCGGTTAAGCTTTATGTTCAATGGGATGTAGATCTTGAAACCACTTGTCATGATGACAGCGTTTCGATTTTTCTAGATGATTGCCAAATCATATTGCTTTGAACTACACCTTGTTAGATTCCCTTTCAGGTTATCTAAGTTTTAAGGTTATAGGATCAAGCCTCACGAGCAATTAGTATCAGTTAGCTTAATGCATTACTGCACTTCCACACCTGACCTATCAACGTCCTGGTCTTGAACGACTCTTTAGCTGGCTTAAAGCCAGAGGCAAGTCTCATCTCGAGGCGAGTTTCACGCTTAGATGCTTTCAGCGTTTATCTCTTCCGCACTTAGCTACCCAGCGATACCATTGGCATGATAACTGGTCCACCAGAGGTGCGTCCACTCCGGTCCTCTCGTAC
>JAIYBT010000027.1 GCA_027488395.1 Methylophilaceae bacterium
AGAGGCGAAAAGCAATGGCGCAATCAAAGTGATAGTCACATAGCAATCCTGACAACTTTCAACCACGCACTGTATACGGGCCCCATTTGCCGCGCCGAGTAGCGCAGGCAAAATAAGATCAAGCGAGCGTCTGTTTGAGCTCCACGGTTGCTTGCGGGGTGTGCAAGCAACTAGGGCGAGTTACGCGAGCGCTTATTTTGATGAGCAACGCAGGAGATAAGCGGCAGTTGGGGTGTCTTGTTCTTTGCCTTCTTTCTTATGGACAAGCATAAGAAAGAACGGTCGCCGAGGGGCGAAAAGCAACATCACCGCCCTATCCAGCATCCATCAAAGTACATTAAACCGCTGCTATCAAAACGCCTCATTTGACACGTAATGCCCGATGAGGTGTTAATCAACCCCTAAAGTTCAACCAACTATTTTGCAGCACCCGGTGTTTGCACCCACTGCGCTTGGTCCCATCCACCCCCAAGCGCTTTAAACAAGGCAACACTGGCGGCTAAGGTATTTTGACGGTTTTGCACCAAGGTTTGTGTGGCCTCGTTGTAGTTACGTTGTGCATCCAATACTTGTAAATAGCTTGAATAGCCGGCTTTATAACGATTTTGGGCCACTTTCAAAATATTAGCGGTGATATCGACACGTTGTTGCGCAACCGTTTCTACCTCTCGGTAACGCCGACCATTCACCAGCGCATCGTTCACTTCAGTAAAGGCAGTTCTGAGCGTATTTTGGTAGCCAATCACCGCTTGTTTTTGTACCGCTGAGGCTTGATCGACTCTGGCATTGAGACGGCCTGCATTAAAAATTGGCAAACTTGCGGAAAATCCCGCTGTAAAGATACGTGCGGGGCTGGTAAGGATATCGCTAAGCACTAGACTTTCACCGCCGAACGCACTCGTCAGTGAAAAAGTTGGATACAACGCCGCTTTGGCTAGGCCCAGATTGGCATTGGCATACACCAATTGTTGCTCGGCTTGTTGCACATCTGGACGCGCTTCCATTAAGCGTGAGGGCAGACCAGTGGGTGGCACTGGTGGCACGGGTAATTGCATCAAACTGCCGCGTGCAATACGCACGCTAAAATCGTTGGTTAACAACCCCAATTGATGTTCACTAATGCTGCGAAGACGCGCTAGCTCCAACGCTTGTGCATGCAAATTGGTCACGATCAACTCCGCTTGATGCACATCGAGGGCGGTACCTACGCCTGCATCCACTTGCTGGCGGGTCATGGTTAAACTTTCTTCTGCGGTCTTCAGATTGTCTTGATTAGCGGCCAATTGCGCATCAATACTCCGCACCGCCAAATAATGCCCAGCTACCAAGCTGACTAACGACCAGCGTACCGTTTCTTTCGCATATCGGGTTGCAAGCAGATTGGCACGTGCGCCAGCGTTGGCAGTTTTTAACTTACCCCATACATCAAGTTCGATACTGGCGTTAAAGGCTAGTTTAAAATCGTTGCGTGGGTTCACTCCAAACACAGGGTTGGCGCCTGCCGCCGTAATTCGGTTGCGCGTATTGGTACTATCTAGCGTGACGGTGGGCAACAAATTACCAGCAATTTCACGCACTTGTGCATCGGCTTGCTCAATGCGCGCCACTGCCAACTGCACATCGCCGTTATTGGCAACCGCTTTCTCTTCTAGGCTATTGAGGGTGGGGTCGTTCAACAGCGTCCACCACTGCTGCAGGGCCAATGGCGCTCCCGCCTGTTCGACACTACTTGGTTCATTGAAGGTGGTCGGGATAGGCGCTTCAGGGCGGTTAAACAACGGGCCAAGCACTTGGCAACCCGTCAGCGTGGTGGATAACAACACGGCCAGCGCTGAGCGACGTAACGGCAAGTGGTTAAAAAGGTCATTCATCAGGTTCATACCGAAGCCTCATCTGCAAGGTGTCCGTGGTGACGCACTTTGTTGGGGTTGGTCAACCAGGTAAAAAATAAGGGAATAAAAATGGTTGCAATAAAGGTGGCCAACAACATGCCGCCCAATACGCCAGTGCCCATCGATTGACGAGCGGCTGCGCCTGCCCCGGTGGCGATTACCAACGGGATGATACCCAACACAAAGGCCATCGAGGTCATGACAATGGGTCTGAAGCGCAAGCGTGCCGCCTCCAGCGCTGCTTGCGCAACTGGCATGCCTTCTTCCATTTTTTGCGAGGCAAATTCAACGATTAAAATCGCATTCTTAGCGGCTAAACCAATCAAAGTAATTAAGCCAATTTGAAAATAGATATCATTGTTCATGCCACGGGTGAGCACCGCAATCAGCGCTCCTGTCATCGCAAATGGAATCGCCATGATCACCGCCAAGGGTAAAGACCAGGTTTCAAATTGTGCTGCCAAAATCAAGAACACCATCACCGTGGCAAAGCCAAATGCAATCAAGGCGGCTGAACCCGTGCGTTTTTCTTGGTAAGCCTGACCTGTCCATGCGATTTGATATCCGTCTGGCAAGTTTTCTTTTGCAATTTTTTCGACCAGTTTGATGGCATCGCCTGAGCTCACGCCAGGGGCGCCACTGCCAAATACCTTGGCTGAAAGTAGGCCGTTGTAACGCTCCAATTGCTCGGCACCGACAATATTATTGACTTTACTCAACGCGGATAACGGAATCATATTGCCATTCGGTGCCGCTGGTGTCGGTTGGCTGCGCACGTAGACTTTACCTAAGTCTGAGGCCTGCATACGGTAATCAGCCTCGGCTTGTAGTTGCACACGGTAAGTGCGGCCATTACGGTTAAAATCGTTGACGTAATAAGCGCCCATCGTGCTTTGCAAGGTGGTGTAAATATCCGAGATTTTCACGTTTTGCGATAGCGCTTTTGCCTCGTCCACCTCGATAAAAAGTTGCGGTACGGTGGGCCTAAAAAAACTATTAATCGCGGTTAATTGCGGATTGGCACGCATGGTATCCATAAAGTTGTTCATTACTTGCGCCAACTTAATGGGATCGGTATCCCGCTGACTTTGTACATACACTTCAAAGCCACCCGCAGCGCCCAAGCCACGAATCGCAGGCGGGTTAACCGCAAAGCCTAAGCCATCAGGTTGGCCCATGCCGATACCGGTTAATTTACCCACCATGTCTTTGGCACTACTTTGCCGCAGCGACCAATCTTTCATACGCACAAACATGGTGGCTGCACTGGTTTTATTGGCGCCTGACAGTAATTCATAGCCATTGACCGCAAACTCATGCGCGGTGGCAGGATCTTTAGCAATGGTGGCACGGATATTTTCTGTGGTTTGTGCAGAGCGACGTAAGGTCGCGCCATCTGGCAAACTCACCACGGTAATCACGTAGCCTTGGTCTTCTTCGGGGACAAATCCGCCTGGAACCAGCCTAAACAAGATCACCATCGCCACTAAAAACCCTGCAAAGACTACTGCGCCTATCAGCTTGTGCCGTAATGTGGTGTTGACGATGCCTGTGTATAAGCCGGTAAAGCGTTCAAAGCCTCGGTTAAACCGTCTGAAAAAGGCATTTTCATGATGATTATGTTGCAAAATCATGGCGCACAAGGCAGGGGTCAGGGTTAACGCCACCACGCCAGAAATCACCACGGAGATGGCGACCGTGACTGCAAATTGACGATACAACTCACCCGCAATCCCGCCTTGAAATGCCACCGGCACAAACACTGCACATAACACCAGCACAATCGCCACCACGGCTGCTTGCACTTGCGCGATAGATTTAATCGCGGCATTGAGTGGGCTTAAACCCTCCTCTTTCATTAAGCGCTCTGTATTTTCGAGCACCACAATCGCATCGTCTACCACAATACCAATGGCTAAAATCATGGCAAACAGGGTGAGCAAATTGATGGAAAAGCCAAACAAATACAAGCCGGCAAAGGTACCAATAATTGAAATTGGTACTGCAATCATTGGGATCAGGGTTGCTCGCCAGCTTTGTAAGAACAAGAACACCACCAACACCACGAGGAGCAACGCTTCGCCAAAGGTATGAAATACCTCTTTAATGGTGGCTTTCACGAAATCACTGGTGTCATAGGGAATGTTATATTCCATGCCCTCTGGGAAATGCGTTTTTAAATCCTCAATTTTGGCTTTAATGGCGTTGGCAGTATCCAAGGCATTGGCACCACTTTGCAAGAAAATCGGCATCGCGACGCCTGGCTGACCGTCCAAGGCTGAAGTCACGTTATAGTTTTGCGCACCTAATTCAATGCGCGCTACATCTTTTAAGCGTAATACGCCACTGGGCCCTTGGGCGCGTAACATAATATTGCCAAACTGCTCGGGGTCAATTAAGCGCCCTTTTGCCGTCACGGTGTAGACCAATTGCTGGCTAGACGGTGCGGGTTCAGCCCCAATTTTGCCTGCCGCGTATTGCGCGTTTTGCGCGCTGATGGCAGCGGCAATATCAGAAGTGGTGACGCCCAATTGCGCCATGCGGTCAGGGCGCAACCAAACCCGCATTGCATAATCTTGACCGCCAAAAATGGTGACATCACCCACCCCTTTCACCCGTTTGAACTCATCGAGAATATTGAGGGCGGCGTAGTTACTTAAATACAAACGGTTATGTTGTTTGTTTTTAGACGTTAACATCACCACCAACAAAATATCGTTGGAGCGTTTTTGCACCACCACGCCATTACGACGCACATCTTCTGGCAAGCGAGGGGAAGCGATATTGACACGATTGCTGACGTTGAAGGTGGCTTGATCGACGTTGGTGCCAATATCAAACGTTGCGGTAATGGTCAATGTCCCGCTGCTGTCTGCACTCGAGTTAAAGTACAGTAGATTTTCAACGCCACTGAGCTGCTCTTCAATCGGTGCCGCCACGGTCTTGGCCAAGGTCTCGGCGTTGGCCCCTGGATAACTCGCCGTGATGATCACGGTCGGTGGTGCAATTTGCGGATATTGCGCAATCGGCAATTTAAAGGCCGCGGCCAGCCCAGCCAACACAATTATGATGGAGAGCACACTCGCAAAAATTGGACGTGTAATAAAAAATCGGGTCATTTCATTATCCCTGGTCTGGCATCACCGAGCGTGATTGCCTTGGCATTACGGCAGGTTGATTGCCGAGTAACCGATTAAACATGTGAATATGGCTTATGCGCGTGTTGCGCCCGGATTGGCTGAAAAAGGGGGTTCTGGCGCATGTGGTGCGACAGGTGCACCGGGACGCACTTTAATTAAGTTATCAATAATGACTTGTTCGCCTGCTTTGACGCCATCTAACAAAATCCAACGGTCTTGATACCAGCCACCCTCAGTAATTGGGCGTACGACAGCCACGGTTTGTCCTTGGGCATTTTTCTCAGCCACATAGACAAAGCGACCTTGTTGCCCGGTTAATACCGCAGTCTGTGGTACCAAATACACGCCATCTTTAGTGCCTGTGGTTAATCGCACCCGTACGAACTGACCTGGCATTAATTGTTGATCGCGATTGACAAATTCTGCACGTAACTGCTGCGTACCCAACGTTGGATCGATCTGACTGGCTGAAAAGTTAATATGGCCAGTCGCGGGAAAATCTTTGCCATCGGCCAACACTAAATTGACTGCTTTCACCATCCCAGGGCGTAAATGACCACCCAAAGTCAGCAAATCGGATTCCGATAAACTAAACCGTACCCAAATCGGCGACACTTGCACGATGGTACTTAACAAGCTGGTGTTAGCGTTGACTAAAGCCCCTTCGGATAACTCGAAGCGACCACTGATACCACTCTCAGGCGCTTTCACGGTGGTGTAGGATAAATTTAATTCAGCTTCACGTAATTGGGCCTGATACTGCATCATGGTTGCCGTCGCCACATTATTATCCGAAGCTGCGGTGTCATATTCGCGCTGACTGATAGAGCGACTCTCCAACAATCCTTTTAACCGTTGCGCCTCACGTGCCGTTTGCTCAATTCTGGCTTTTTGTTGTGCCACCAATGCACGCGCCTGATCCACCGACAGTTGAAATGGCGCAGGGTCAATCAAAAACATCGGTTGACCCGCTTTGATTGGGGCGCCTTCTGTATAAAGCCGTTTGAGAATAATGCCGCCCACCCGCGGACGCACCTCAATTTGCTTAGCGCCCTCTGTTTGCGCAACCACCTCGGTTTGCACTGGCACCGAAGAGACCGTTAACGTTTGCACACTGACTGGCATGGCTGCTGGCGGTGGCGCGACTTCTTTGGATGCATTCCCGCAAGCATTTAGTCCCAGCGTAACGGCCATAACCGATACCGCTTGTCCCAGCCGTAAATACTGTGAATTCAACATGTTAACCTCTGACTGTTATTAAAATTGACTTGATTACATACACAATTGAATGTATATTATATACAAACATGTATGTATGTAAATAGGGTTTATAAAAAAATCATCGTTTAGCCAAGCGACGCTTAACAAAGGATGAAGGTCAGATCAGTGCATCGTTTTTGCACAAGAGAATAAGGAAACAATAGCAACCATGGTCAGAAAAACAAAAGAAGATGCAGCCATCACTCGCTTGCGAATCATCGATGCGGCCCGTGAAATGTTTCTCGCCAAAGGCGTGAGCCGCACTAGTTTAGAACAGATTGCTACGCAAGCAGGGGTCACGCGAGGCGCCGTGTATTGGCACTTTCAAAACAAAGCCGAACTATTTTATGCCATGCGCGAACAAGTGTTTTTGCCCTTGATTGACCGCATGGATGACACCTTGCAAATGGATGACTGCGTCACCGACCCATTGGGTCGCATTCGCCAACACCTGGAACACACCATCCAAGTGCTAGACCAAGATCAAACCACCCGGCAAACCTATGAAGTGATGATGTCAAAATGTGAATATGTGGATGAGTTTGCTGAAGTATTGAAATCTATCCTTAGTAATTGCAGTGGCTTGGTCTATAAAATGGAGCTGGCCTATGCCAAGGCGCAGCAATTGAATCAAGTGAGCCAACACGTAAGTGCTGCAGAATTGGCAATGGATACCCATTTGTTTTTTAGTGGCTTATTGCACATGTGGGTAAAAGACCATGCGGGCTTGCTATTTAGAAACCGCGCCTTGGAATTAATCGACACGCACATCCGCTTGCGTAAAAAATAAGCAAGCGCATTAACTTCGCATTCCCTCGGCGCCGATTTACAGTTAAAATACTCAGTCTTTTCACTGACTTATCGCAACCATGCACATCGGCCCGCATCAACTCAAAAATAATCTAGTCGTCGCCCCCATGGCGGGCGTGACGGACAGACCGTTTCGCATGCTGTGCAAAAAAATGGGCGCGGGATTAGCCGTGTCCGAAATGGTCACATCAAACTCTTTGCTCTACGGCAGTGAAAAAACCAAACGTCGCGCCAATCACGAAGGCGAAGTCAGCCCTGTCTCCGTACAAATTGCGGGGGCCGAACCAGCGATGATGGCAGAAGCAGCGCGACACAATGTCGAGAATGGCGCTCAAATCATTGATATTAATATGGGTTGTCCTGCCAAAAAAATCTGTAATGTGATGGCAGGCTCGGCGCTATTGCGTGACGAACCGCTGGTTGCTCAAATTTTGCGTGCGGTGGTCAATGCAGTGGATGTGCCCGTCACCCTCAAAATTCGTACCGGTTGGGATAGGCAAAACCGTAATGCCATTCAAATTGCCAAAATGGCAGAAGACCTCGGCGTGCAAGCACTCACGATTCATGGCCGCACGCGTAACGATCTCTACCACGGTGATGCTGAATACGACACCATTGCAGCCGTTAAACAAGCGATCCGCATCCCGTTAATTGCCAATGGCGACATCACCACTCCAGAAAAAGCAAAGTTCGTGCTCGATTACACCCAAGCCGATGCGGTGATGATTGGCCGCGCCGCGCAGGGCAGGCCTTGGATTTTTCGTGAAACCGAACATTTTTTGAATACAGGTGAACATCTACTGCCACCTACGGTGGATGAAATTCATCAAGTCATGCTCGCACATTTACATGATTTATATGATTTTTATGGTGAGCTCACTGGTATGCGTGTCGCCCGCAAACACATCTCATGGTACACCAAAGGCTTAGCAGGCTCAGCGGCCTTTAGACACAACATGAACACCTTGCAAACCATCGATTTACAGTTGGATGCAATTCATCAGTTTTTTGTCGAGTTGCGCAGCAAACATGAGCGCTTAGTGTATGCCGACAGTGATGATCAGGATGCTCAGGAGATGGCGGCTTAATGGAAACCGATTGCAAATTAAGTGTCGCCATCCGCGAATCATTGGATGACTACTTCACGCATTTAGACGGCGAGCCGCCACATGCCATTTATGACATGGTGTTGGGGTGCGTCGAAAAACCAATGCTTGCGTATGTACTTAACAAAGTCGGGGGTAATCAAAGCAAAGCAGCAGAAGTGCTTGGTATCAACCGCAACACCTTAAGAAAAAAAATGGCCAGCTATGGCCTAGAATAATCCTAACAAAGCCATTGAATCACCTGATGTTTTCAACGTGTTTACCTGTTTGTGCACTAGCAAATGTCAATCCCACTCAACGATAATTTATTGATCCAATATGACCATTAAACGCGCGCTTATCAGTGTTTCTGATAAAACGGGTGTGCTTGAGTTAGCACACACTCTCCATCAACTAGGCGTAGAAATTCTCTCAACAGGTGGCACAGCTAAACTGTTTAGAGAACATCATCTGCCAGTTATAGAAGTCAGTGACTTTACAGGTTTTCCAGAAATGTTAGATGGCCGTGTCAAAACCTTACATCCCAAAGTACATGGCGGTTTATTGGGTCGTCGCGATCTGCCATCCCATGTATCCGCCATGCAGGCACATGCTATCCAGCCAATTGATTTGCTGGTGGTGAACCTCTATCCATTTGAGGCAACTGTGGCAAACCCTGACTGTACGCTGGAAGAGGCGATTGAAAATATTGATATTGGTGGCCCCGCCATGGTGCGCTCCGCCGCTAAAAATTGGAATGATGTGGCTGTGCTAACCGATGCTACGCAATATGCGGAAGTAATTGCAGAGTTAAACACCAATCAAGGCACCGTCTCAAAAGCCACCCGTTTCAAATTGTCAGTAGCTGCCTTTAACCGCATTGCACAGTATGACGCTGCCATCAGCAACTACCTGTCTGCTATTGATTTTGCAGCCACAGAAGCCGCACAGAAACCAGTGCTCAGCCAGTTTCCCGCGCAAATGAACAGCAACTTTGTCAAAGTACAAGACCTGCGTTACGGTGAAAATAGCCACCAGCAAGCCGCGTTTTATCGAGACCTGTACCCAGCGCCCGGTAGCCTGGCGACTGCTCAGCAATTGCAAGGCAAAGAACTCAGTTATAACAATATCGCTGATGCCGATGCAGCATGGGAAGCGGTTAAATCATTCTCTGGCCCTGCCTGTGTGATTGTGAAACATGCCAATCCATGTGGCGTAGCGCTAGGCGCTAACAGCCTCGAAGCGTATACCAAAGCCTTTCAAACCGACCCAACTTCAGCGTTTGGTGGCATCATTGCTTTTAACACTCGCTTAGATGCTGCAGGCGCTGAAGCCGTTAGCAAACAATTTGTTGAAGTCTTAATTGCGCCCGACTACTCACCTGAAGCGCTGGCGATTTTCAATGCCAAAGCCAATGTCCGAGTCCTTAAAATCGCACTGCCTCATGGAGGCACCACTGCTTGGGATCAAGGCCGGAATGCCATTGACTCCAAACGCGTAGGGTCTGGCATGTTATTGCAATCGGCGGATAACCATGACTTACAACTGGCGGAGATTAAAGTCGTCACGCAATTGCAGCCCACGCCGCAACAATTACAGGACTTGTTGTTTGCGTGGAATGTGGCCAAATATGTAAAATCAAATGCCATTGTTTTTTGCGGTAACGGCATGACCTTGGGTGTTGGTGCTGGCCAAATGAGCCGCGTCGACAGCACGAAAATTGCTGCCATCAAAGCGCAGCATGCTGGCTTAAGCTTGCAAGGATCGGTGGTTGCCTCCGATGCGTTTTTCCCGTTCCGCGATGGGGTGGATGTGCTGGCAGATGCGGGGGCCAGTTGCGTGATTCACCCAGGTGGCAGCATGCGCGATGAGGAGGTGATTGCCGCTGCGGACGAACGCGGTTTAGCCATGGTAGTGACTGGCATTCGTCATTTTAGGCATTAATATCATCGCCTTAATGTGGGTTAAAAACCCTGAGAAACAATGCCGTGCTGCAGTATCGCTTTTGCAGAACGCTTGGCGCCCTTTGTGGCTTAACTTAATTAGGTTGTAAACAATGAAAATTTTAGTAATTGGTTCGGGCGGGCGTGAGCATGCGCTGGCATGGAAAGTCGCGCAAAACAAGGCGGTCAGTCGCGTATATGTCGCCCCGGGTAATGCTGGCACTGCGAGCGACCCTGACATGGTGAATCTGCCGATCACCAACATTGATGATCTGGTCACATTTGCCGAAGATGAACAGATCGCGTTGACGATTGTGGGCCCTGAAGCGCCACTATCACAAGGCATTGTAGATACCTTTCGCGCGCATGGTTTAAAAATATTTGGGCCCACCAAAGCGGCTGCGCAACTAGAAAGCTCTAAAGACTTTGCAAAAGCCTTTATGGTGCGACACCACATCCCCACTGCAAAATACCAAACCTTCAGTGATGTAGCGCTTGCTCATGCTTATATTGATAGCGAAGGCGCACCGATTGTCATCAAAGCCGACGGCTTGGCCGCGGGTAAAGGTGTGGTGGTGGCCATGTCGTTGAATGAAGCGCATGCCGCAGTGGATGCCATGCTGTCGGATAACAAGTTAGGTGATGCAGGCGCCCGTGTGGTGATTGAGGAGTTTTTAGTTGGCGAGGAAGCCAGCTTTATGGTGATGGTAGATGGTAAACACATATTGCCTCTAGCCACCAGCCAAGATCATAAGCGCTTACAAGATGGCGACTTAGGCCCCAACACAGGCGGCATGGGTGCTTACTCGCCTGCGCCATGCGTGACCCCTGACATTCATGCCAAAGCGATGCGCGAAATCATTATTCCCACAGTGGAAGGCATGGCAAAAGATGGTATCCCATACACAGGCTTTTTGTATGCCGGCTTGATGATTAGCCCTGCGGGTGATGTGAAAACCCTAGAATTTAACTGCCGCATGGGCGACCCAGAAACCCAGCCTATCATGATGCGGCTCAAATCCGACTTGGTAGGATTGGCTGAGCACGCCATCAACGGCACACTGAATCAAGCCACAGTCGACTGGGATCGCCGCTTTGCCCTTGGCGTCGTCATTGCCAGCGCCAATTATCCCGATACCCCAACTTTGGGCGATGAAATTACTGGCATCCCCAAAGATATCCAAGACGGCCATGTCTTTCACGCAGGGTCCACACTCCAAGCAGGCAAAGTCGTCACCAGCGGTGGTCGCGTGCTATGTGTGACGGCATTGGGTGAAACGGTTAAATTTGCCCAGCAACAAGCCTATAAGATGGTCGAACAAATCCAGTTTGAAGGTGCGCAATACCGCAAGGATATTGGTTATCGCGCAGTGAAACATTAACCTGAACCCACCATGCTTGAGCGAAATGAGAGCCGCATGAATACCCAAGCTGTGTATGATTTTTTACAAGGTTTACAAGCCCGCATCATTGAGGCGGTCACCTTAGTCGATGGCAAACATTTTTTGCAAGACAGCTGGCAACGCCCTGAAGGGGGGGGTGGCAATTCCTGCTTACTCGAAAACGGCCATGTATTTGAGCGTGCAGGGGTAGGCTTTTCGCACGTACTAGGCAATAAACTGCCGCCTGCAGCCAGTGTGGCGCATCCCGAAGCCGCGGGCCGCCCTTGGGAAGCCATGGGGGTTTCCTTAGTGTTTCATCCCCGTAATCCCTACATCCCAACCGTGCATATGAATGTACGGTTTTTTCATGCAAAAGCCCAACACGCAGACGAACAAGATATCTGGTGGTTTGGCGGCGGCATGGATTTAACGCCTTACTATCCGTTTGAAGAAGATTGCATCCATTTTCACCGCGTCAATAAAGAGGCCTTGGCGCCATTTGGGGCCGATTACTACCCCAAATTTAAAAAAGATTGTGACGCCTATTTTTACCTGAAACATCGTCAAGAACCACGGGGCATTGGTGGCGTATTTTTTGATGATTTTAGCGCATTAGGCTTTGCGCAAAGCTTTGCTTTACAACGTGCGGTAGGCGATGCATTTTTACAAGCCTACTTGCCCATTGTGCAACGGCGTAAAGCGATAGCCTATGGTGAGCGTGAGCGTGAATTTCAAACCTATCGTCGCGGCCGCTATGTTGAGTTTAATTTGATTTTTGACCGAGGCACCATTTTTGGGTTGCAATCCAATGGCCGCACCGAATCCATCTTATTATCCATGCCCCCCGTTGTGACATGGCGCTATGACTGGAAACCAGAGGCAGGCAGCGCCGAAGCAAAGCTCTATACCGACTTTTTAATTGATCGCGATTGGGTATAAACCATGCACATTGCCGATAATGACAAACAACATGCGCAATCCCTACTCGACTTTATTGATGCCAGCCCGAGTCCTTGGCATGCCGTAGCGCAGATTGCAGAGACGTTACGTGCACATGGCTTTAAAGGGCTGCGAGAATATGAACCATGGCAATTTAAAGCGGGCGGCAAATATTTTGTGGTTCGGGATGATGGGGCAATTGTCGCATTTATACTAGGACAGCAAGCGCTGTCAGAGAGTGGTTTTCGCCTGGTGGGCGCACATACCGATTCCCCTGGGTTGAGATTAAAACCAAAAGCAGCCTATGCCTCAAACGGCCTCGCACAACTTGGGGTAGAGGTCTATGGCGGGCCGATCTTAGCCACCTTTACCGACCGTGACTTAAGCTTGGCTGGCCGTGTAACGGTAAGCACCTCCGAGGGCATGAAGACGCACTTGGTCAAATTAGAGCAAGCCATCGCACGCCTACCCAATTTAGCCATCCACATGAACCGCGAGGTCAATGAAAAAGGCTTGGTACTCAATAAACAAACTGGATTGCCGCTGATCTATGGTCATGCCGCTGATAGTGCCATTGCCCAACAATTACTACTACAACAATTGGCAGCCGTGCTGGAGATTGCGCCTGAGGCGATTTTTAGCTGGGATTTGGCGTTGTATGACACCCAAAAGGGCAGCTTTTGGGGCTTAGATCAAGAATTTATCGCAGACAGTCAGCTAGATAACTTAGCCTCTTGTCATGCCGCTTTGAGTGCATTGATTACAACAGTGAAACCATCATCGACCCTCATTTGCGCGCTGCTTGATCATGAAGAGGTTGGCAGCGAATCGTCGAGCGGTGCAGGCGGCAGTTTTTTACTGGATGTGATTGACCGCATTTGCTTGTCTACTGGCATCGAAAATGAAGGTAAATTACAAGCGTTTGCCAACAGCTTTTTTATTAGTGCAGATATGGCGCATGCATTTCATCCCAATCATGCTGGCAGTTATGAGCCCTGCCATCATGTGCAGGTGAATCACGGTCCGGTGATTAAAACCAATGCCAATCAACGCTACAGCACCAATGCCGTGACCGCTGCACGCTTTATGCAATTATGTAAGCAAGCAAATGTGCCTTACCAACAGTATGCTCACCGCACCGATTTGGGGTGTGGCAGCACCATTGGCCCTATCATGGCGGCGCAACTGGGCATCGCCACCGTCGATGTTGGCAACCCAATGTGGGCCATGCATAGTATCCGTGAAAGTGCTGGCGTGCTGGATCATCGCTACATGACTGCGGTGCTACAAGCACATTTTGCGAGTTAATTGTTGCCGATCCGCGCCCACCACACCACGCCATTGACGCTGGCGCTTAAATTGCTTTACGCTAAAGAAACCGCGGGAGAGTAATCGCATGCTTCAATCACTATTTAGAAAAAAATCAATACAACCCCATGCCCAAACTGGGTTAAAAAAATGTCTCACGGCCTTTGATTTAGCCTTGCTTGGCATCGGTGGCGCTATCGGCACTGGGATATTTGTGCTGACTGGGATTGCAGCAGCAACGCAATCGGGACCCGCAGTCGTCCTTTCTTTCATCATTGCAGCGGTTGCTGCAGGGTTTGCTGCACTCGCCTATGCCGAACTAGCAGCTTCCATTGGCGGCTCTGGCAGCGCTTACGGCTATAGCTATATTGCGTTTGGGGAAGTGGTCGCGTGGATGATGGGCTGGATGTTACTGTTAGAGTATGGCGTAGGCGCTGCCGCAGTGGCCAACGGCTGGTCGGGGTATTTCATTAATACCCTGGCCAATATTGGTATTGCAATTCCGGTGCATTTAACCAAAGCACCTGTATTGGGCGGTACGATTAACTTGCCAGCGTTTGCCATCATCTGGGTGCTCACGTTGCTATTGATGGTCGGCGTCAAAGAAAGTGCGCGCGCCAACAACATCATGGTAGCCATCAAGCTTTCAACCATCATGATTTTTTTAGTGCTGGCAATAGGCAATATTCAAAGCGAGCATTGGCAACCGTTTATGCCGTTTGGCTGGTTTGAAACATTGGATAACGGTAAAAATATCGGCGTCTTAGCCGGGGCTTCATTGGTATTTTTTGCTTATTTTGGCTTTGACGCCGTTTCAACCGCAGCTGAAGAATGCCAAAATCCACAGCGGGATCTACCCATAGGCCTCATCGCCTCGTTGGTGTTTTGTACCATCATCTACATCATTGTGTCGGGGACGTTGACGGGCGTGGTACCCTATACCGAACTGAATACTGCGTCGCCTGTTGCGTTTGCGCTGACACGGTTGGGCTATACATGGTCTTCCACTTTAGTGGCGACAGGGGTTTTAGCTGGCCTCATTACTGTGCTGTTGGTGTTGCTGTATGGCTTAACCCGTATTTTGTTTGCCATGAGTCGCGACGGTTTAATTTCGCCCCTCTTTTCGGCAGTCGATCCTGACCGACAAACACCAAATAAGATCATTCTAATGTGCGGTGTGGTGGTGTCTATCGTGGCAGGCTTTATTCCATTAGGTGAGTTGGCAGAAACCGTAAATATTGGCACCTTAGCCAGCTTTATCATGGTGTGTGTGGGTGTGATACGCCTGCGTCAAACGCACCCAACCTTAGCGCGTCCCTTCAAAAACCCGTTCAACCCGTTGATTCCCGTATTAGGCATCTTGGCGTGTGCTGCATTGATGTCTTTCTTACCCGCCAGTACATGGCAACGATTTGGTTGGTGGGCGTTGGCAGGTATCAGCTTTTACTTGATTTACTCACGTCATCACAGCAAGCTGGCACAAAGCAACACTTAATCATGGCCCACTCAAACAAAAAAGCCGACTGAACGTCGGCTTTTTTCGATGCATCGCTGTAAAAATTACAGTGACAATACCCACTGTACTAATGTTTTGATGTCTTCATCTTTGACTTGTGGGCTGTTGGCTGGCATTGGAATGTTGCCCCAAACACCGCTACCACCTGCTTTTACTTTTGCAATTAATTTAGCTTCTGCAGTTTTGTCACCTTTGTATTTTGCAGCAACGTCTTTGTATGCTGGTCCCAATACTTTTGTTTCAACACTGTGGCAAGCTAAACAGCCGCTTTTTTGTGCCAATGCTTTAGCCGCAGCAGCGTCTACTGCGTGGGCTTGACCTGCGATCAACAGGGTTGCCGCAGCCAATGTAGATAATAAAACGTTCATGCGATCTCCTTGATTACTCATCGTTGATGTATCCCCTAAATGCACTTTTTCATGCATGTGGCATATTACCTGACCAAACAAATTCCACAATAAAAATAGTCATGATAGTCGTGGAAAAACAATATAATTTTCTCAGTTTTGTAATTTGCCAACATTACCTTAACGCTTGTATCAGGGTTTGGTTGACAGCATACACAACTGCGTTACATGGTCTCAATCCAATATTCAGCACTAAGCGTATGCTTGCGACCAGGATTGATCACCACAATATTATCCAGCGCGTTGGTGGTTTCAACGCAAATGGTTTTACGCCATTCATCATTGACGCCCATGTCCCCCATTTGCGCTGCTTTTTCAGCCCCTGGGTTCCATACCACGGTGGTATCACTGCCAGATTTTGAAATATGAATAATACGGTTATAGCCCACATCATGTACGGAGCAATCTGAACTATGATCTACATACACGCGGTCATACTCGCCGCCATCAAACGTGAGGTCATTGTGTTCCACATTGCGCTCATATTTCAGTAATTTATCCGCGTACATGCAATCCAGCATGCCAGTAATTTTAACGTTAGATATATCGCTCACATTTAAGTAGGTATGCAATGCTTCACTGATCACAAAAGGATGTTCCGCAAGGTTGGTAGTGGATAAATCAATGCGTAAGCGCCGACCAATTGTTATGGTTAAAGTTAGACCATAAGGGTAGGACAATTGGCGTTGTGCTTCTGGTGTTTGTTGCATCTCTAAAATAATGCGGGTGGCGCCGGTTGGGCTTGCATCAATATCCATGATGCGCCAAGGAATTACCCGTGCAAAGCCATGCGGACAAAGGGTGCTATCGGTAGGATGCGCGCCAAACCACGGCCAACAAATTGGAACACCGCCGCGGATGGAACGCCCTTTCACAAAGCGAGCATTGCTTGACATCCACAACACGGGTGTCGACAAAAACTTAGGTTGCCATTGCATGACATGCGCACCTTGTAAGGCGATGGTGCCAGTGGCAAGTGGATTATCAATTTCTAAGTATTGCAGGCCGTTTTCGTCTTGCCATTGATTAACATGGGCATGTAGCTTTAATCGCTTCGTTCGATCAGGCATGCCAGTTTCTACGGTCGCTTGCGTCATTGGCCAGTCCTTTCAATTTGTGTCACATCGCGTACAGCACCTTTGGCCGCACTGGTACTCATTGCGGCATACGCACGTAATGCCGGTGAAACAGCGCGCTCACGGTTGACTGGTTTCCAAGCATTGCGGCCTTTGGCCACCATCAGTTGACGTCTTTCCGCCAATACAGTTTCAGTCACGGCCAAATGAATGGTGCGGTTAGGAATGTCAATATCGATGGTGTCCCCTTCTTCGACCAACCCAATAGCACCACCTTCTGCGGCCTCAGGAGAGGCATGTCCGATACTCAAGCCTGATGTTCCGCCTGAAAAGCGACCATCCGTCAATAATGCACACGCTTTACCCAAGCCTTTAGATTTTAAATACGAGGTTGGATACAACATTTCTTGCATCCCAGGGCCGCCACGAGGGCCCTCATATCGAATCACCACCACATCACCTGCAACAATTTGATCGGCTAAAATGGCTTCAACTGCAGCATCTTGACTCTCAAAAATACGGGCACGGCCAGTAAATTTTAAAATACTGTCATCGACGCCTGCAGTTTTAACAATACAGCCATCCAACGCAATGTTGCCGTAAAGCACAGCCAAGCCACCATCTTGCGAGTACGCATGTGCTTTGTCACGGATACAGCCTTCTGCACGATCAATATCCAACGCAGGCCATAACATGCTTTGGCTAAACGCAATGGTGGTGCGAATGCCACCAGGCGCAGCTTTAAACAGTTGATGTGCCTCGGCATCTTGTGACGTTGCAATATCCCACTTCGCCAGCGCTGCGGTCATACTTGGACTATGCACGGTTGGCACATGGCCGTGGATCACCCCAGCACGGTATAACTCTCCGAGTATCCCCATGACGCCACCCGCGCGATGTACATCTTCCATATGGTATTTGGCCGTGGCTGGCGCCACCTTACACACACAGGGAACAAGACGTGAAATACGATCAATGTCTTTCATAGTGAAATCGACACCCGCTTCATGCGCGGCTGCCAATAAATGCAACACGGTATTGGTCGACCCACCCATGGCCACATCGAGCGCCATTGCATTCTCAAACGCTTCAAATGTTGCAATATTGCGAGGCAATACACTGTAATCGTCTTGCTCATAATGGCGCTTCGCCAGATCCACAATTAAGCGTCCTGCCTGCAAAAATAATTGTTTACGTGCGGCGTGAGTGGCTAATGTCGAGCCATTCCCTGGCAAACTCAAGCCAAGCGCTTCGGTTAAACAGTTCATTGAATTGGCGGTAAACATGCCAGAACACGAACCACAGGTTGGACAGGCTTCACGTTCAATGGCATCACTTTCCGCATCACTCACTTTGTCATCTGCGGCAGCCACCATGGCATCCACCAGATCTAATTTGTGCGTATTGCCTTCCCAATTAACTTTGCCCGCTTCCATGGGCCCACCTGAAACAAACACGACAGGAATGTTTAACCGCAACGCGGCCATCAACATGCCCGGGGTAATTTTGTCGCAATTAGAAATACACACCAGCGCATCAGCGCAGTGGGCATTGACCATATATTCAACGCTATCGGCAATCAAATCGCGGCTAGGTAAGCTATACAACATGCCACCGTGCCCCATCGCGATGCCATCGTCCACGGCGATGGTATTAAACTCTTTTGCCACACCACCCGCTTTTTCAATTTCTCGGGCAACTAATTGGCCTAAATCCTTCAAGTGAACATGGCCTGGAACAAATTGGGTAAACGAGTTAGCAATCGCAATAATTGGCTTTGAAAAATCTTCATCTTTCATGCCAGTGGCACGCCAGAGCGCGCGGGCACCCGCCATATTGCGGCCTTGAGTAGTGGTATGTGAACGGTATTTAGGCATGGACTACACTAGGAAATATATAAAACGTTATTTTAACTGATTACACCGTCGTGTTGTGTATGACGCGCTGACATCGAGGCTTTTTGATGCGCTGCAGACCGAAAAATAACAGTGCTCGTTGACACAAAAGGGATCATCAACAAGTTAAGGACGATATTGTTTACGCTGAAAATGTGAGCAATGTCGATTTACATCAGCACCTCGTAACGCAAGGTGTTTGGTGGTTTGTCCCCGGGTGCGTGCGCGCCAAGATTTAAAACTGTTGCCAGATAAATGTCCGCGCATGATTTTAATCACACCGTCTTGATTAAGACCAAACTGCGCTTCAATGGCTTCAAAAGGCGTTCTATCCTCCCATGCCATTTCAATAATACGTGAGATATCCGCTTCTGTTAGCAACACCGTTTAATCCCTTTCCATTTTTGATCTTGCCACTGCTTGAAGAATGCTGCGCGTGTTAAAGGCGGGTGATGACATGCCTGCGGATGGTGCGCGTGATGCTTGAGATAGCGCTCGTAAGCGTCATCCCCTGTTAATTGACGCACGGTCAACCATACATTCTTTAGTAGTGACCTCACGCGCGCTAACATTGTTCGTTGTCTGCCCAAAAAAGTAATTGTTTTAAATAGGCATACATTGCATGCCACTAATGTTATAAAAGTCGAGTTTTAATACTCGAGTTTTAATACTCGAGATTTAATACTTGCCGTGCGATATGTTTATTCGCGATGCGCTTGACTGAATTGATACGGCACTTCACTGCTGACCAACACAGGCAACTTCCGCCAATGTCTGATGCTCATTCTTAACATGTCAGCCACCACTAACCAAAGCATCGCGATAAAAAACACAGTCAGCCATGCATCTAGATATTGATTAAATATTAATTGAGGCGCAACCGCTACTTTTTCTGGTGGCAATAGGCCTAAGCGCAGCTGCTCTCCCAGTGCTTTTGCAGCCGCAAAAAAGCCGACACGGATATCATCACTCAAGATTTTTTGATAAGCCGCAGTGGTAGTGACTAACAGCAGCCAAGCCAGTGGCAAGCCAGTGATCCAAGCCACGCGTCCTTGATTATTTTTTATTAAAATTCCCGTGGCCACTGCAAGCGCAATGGCAGCCAACATTTGGTTCGCAATACCAAACAATGGCCATAAAATATTGACGCCCCCATTAGGGTCAATCACACCGATATACAAAAAATAGCCCCAACCCGAAACAACGATCGCACTGGTCAAGATGACCGAAGGCAGCGAAGATGTTTCGCCTAATTTTGGATGCAGATTACCGAGCATATCTTGCAACATAAACCGACCAACGCGGGTGCCTGCATCTAAAGTCGTCAAAATAAAAATAGCCTCAAACATGATGGCAAAGTGGTACCACAATGCAAGTAAATGTTCTCCAAACACACGGCCAAAAATACTGGCCATGCCCACTGCCAAACTGGGCGCACCCCCAGTACGGGCAAACAATGTGGATTCTCCCATCACGTCAGCCAGATGTTGCATCTGCGCTTCAGTCACTTGATAGCCCCATTGGCTAATGGTATTAACTGCATCAAAAGCGGCTTTACCAACCACGCCAGCCGGGCTGTTGATCGCAAAAAAGACACCTGGCTCTAACACGGTGGCCGCTATCATGGCCATGATAGCCACAAAACTTTCCAGCAACATCGCACCGTAGCCAATCATGCGGATATCACGTTCGTTCATCAGCAATTTAGGGGTGGTACCACTTGCAATCAATGCGTGGAATCCTGAAATCGCACCACAGGCAATGGTAATAAATACAAATGGAAATAATTTCCCGCCAAAAATGGGGCCTGTTCCATCTATAAACGGTGTGATCGCCGGCATCCGTATCTCGGGATGCAACACCACGATCGCTATGGCTAAGAGCAGCACGGTGCCTAGTTTCATAAAGGTGGATAAGTAATCTCTTGGCGCTAATAACAACCAAACTGGCAACACGGCGGCCGCAAATCCATAGGCAATAATGCCGTACGCCAAGGGCAAACCATCATAATCAAACCATGGCGCCAATATCGGATGGTGGTCAATCCAGCCCCCAAACATGACAGAAGCAAGCAACAACCCTACCCCTAGCGCAGACCCTTCAAGCACGCGACCCGGGCGTATAAAACGCATGTAAACGCCCACTAACATGGCAATGGGCAGTGTTGCTGTTACGGTGGCCGTACCCCATGGGCTATGCTTCATCGCATTCACTACCACCAGCCCCAGCACAGCAATCAAAATAATCATGATACAAAAGGTGCCCATTAAAGCAGCGGTGCCGCCTATGGGGCCAATTTCATCACGAGCCATTTGGCCAAGGCTGCGACCATTTCGACGGGTTGAAAAAAACAAAATCACCATATCCTGAACAGCACCACCCAGCACGGCCCCCACTAAAATCCATAAAGTGCCAGGCAAATAGCCAAATTGTGCGGCCAATGTGGGCCCTACCAGCGGCCCTGGCCCCGCAATTGCCGCAAAATGATGACCAAACACCACCCAACGATGCGTGGGGACAAAGTCTTGTCCATTGTTTAATCGTTCCGCAGGGGTTGCGCGGGTATCATCCAAACAAAGCACTTTAGCCGCGATCCATGCAGCATAAAATCGGTATGCGATTAGGTAAAGGCACACCGCTGCCGTGATCAACCAAAGTGCATTTAAGCTTTCACCGCGAGACAGAGCGACTTTGGACAAGGCAACTGCGCCTAATAAAGCAAGCAGTCCCCACACTAAACGTATGAACAAGTGTTTCATATCAATGGCATGTGATTAAAAAATAGAATGGATTGCACTGTAGCAAAATCCATGGTGATGCGCAAAAACAGTCTCCAAACCAATGGTGCACTTGCACTGTGTTGGTGCGGAACAAGCAATTCTAAGTGGTGTAAAAGTCGCTGAATCCGTTGAAAAATAAGTATGTGAATCAATCACCTATAGACTTATTGGGAGCTGGCATAGCGTTTGCTAACAGTAATTTAAAATGATTAATTAGCAACGCCTACACCATTATGACCGATCCTCAAGCTTCACTCCCTATGGCAACTGATACTGCACTCGCAGGCGCCTTGGCACAATTAAGTTTGGATGAGAAGCAAACGGTTGATCGTGCGCGCGATATTTTAATGCGGCAAATGAATATGAATGACGTTGAAGCCTATGCGCTTCTGACTGAAATGGCAGGCAAACGCAAAACAGGGCTGGCAGATATGTCTTTGCAATTGCTCAAAGTATCACGCGTACTGACCATTTAATACAACCACCTCTAACACCATCACCAAACATCGATGACGGACGCCTGCTCAAAGGGTACTTTCATTAAAGACTCCACGTAATTTCTTTGGTATCAATCAAGGCCAAAAATTGGGCCAAGGTTTGCATGATTAAGGTTTGTATGATTAAGTCTAGATGCCCAATTCTGCAAGTTTAGGCCTACATGCTGCAGTCAGCCTATTGATGCTTGGAAAAGATGCCAGCGTCAACCCATTGAACTTCATGACTATTTAAGTTTGATCACTTGCAGTACGTACGCATTTTATGTAATATGCGCACCTCGTGATTCAAGCACGGGTGCTTAGCTCAGTTGGTAGAGCGTCGCCCTTACAAGGCGAATGTCAGCGGTTCGACCCCGTTAGCACCCACCACCTCTCTTGTTTTATTTCTACAAAATTCCTTGTTCGCTAAATGAGTAGGTGTGCTGACCTGCCACAATAATATGGTCAAGCACTTTGATATCCATCAACGCCAGCGCTTCTTTCAATACTTGCGTAATCTGTTTGTCAGACTGACTGGGTTGCGCCACCCCTGTTGGATGGTTATGACTAAAAATTACTGCCGCAGCATTGTGCACCAACGCACGTTTCACCACCTCACGTGGATAAACACTGGTTTGCATCAACGTACCCTCAAACAAATGTTCATAGGCAATCAATCGATTTTGAGTGTCCAAAAACATCACCCCAAACACCTCGCGTGTTTGACTAGATAAATTCAGCTGTAAATAATCTTTGACTTGTCGAGGCGCTTGGAAACTATCCGTTTGATGTAGGGTTTCGTTCAACGCACGTTTGGTCATTTCAAGCACCGCTTGTAATTGACAAAACTTACTCAGGCCCATGCCATACACTTGTTGCATCTGGCTCTGTGAAGCTGAAAAAATCCCATTTAAGCTTTTAAACTGACTTAATAAATCTCGTGCTAGGTCGACAGCGGATTTTCCCGCAACCCCTACACGTAAAAAAATAGCTAATAGTTCGGCATCAGAGAGCGCTGTAGCACCTTGCGCAATGAGTTTTTCACGTGGACGTTCCTGTGCGGGCCAATCGGTAATTGCCATGCTCAACGCTCCAAATAAAGTTTATTTTAACCAGCCAATTTCTCGAGCGGTTAATCGACCAATTAATGTCTCGTCTAAATCTCTTGCCATGCGCGAACTCGCTTCGGATTGCGGAATTTTGCCCGCCATGATTTCAGCCATACTTTGTGGATACACAGGTTGTGCATAAGGCTCAACAAAGCCTTGTGGGTAGATCGGTTCATTGGTGCTTAAATCATACTTATCTGTCGCTGTTAAGGTATGTAATAACTCATGCGCCACCACGACTAAATTCATGTCATGACTGTGGCGCTCAGCAAATAAATTGACTCGACCAAGCCGTCCTTTTTGCAAGGCAGTCGAATGCATCAGATGTTGATGGGTGTGCACATCATAATAAAGCAGATACATTTTGATATCGACTGGCAAGCCAACACTGGGTTGATGTTGCCAACCAAACCAACGAAATTTTAAGCTCCAGCGCATGATGTCAATTAATTGACTGTTAACCTCTGGCGGTGGCGGTGGAACCTCATCAATTTTTGAACCCAGACGAATCACAATTGGACGAAAAATAGAGAGTCCATAACGCTTTGCTTCACGCGAAAAAAAATCCTCGAGCGCAATAAAATCTTGCTCACGCAAGGTCGCGATATATTGATCGACTTCAGCAATATGCTCGGCATTAATCGGATACAGCGCAACGTACAACGGTTTTCGCCAGAGCAACGCTTTGGATTCCTCCCAAGCTTGCATCAATACGGCCAAAATAATTGCCGTCCAAAATAGAATCCGAAATTTCTTTAGCATTCAATCACTGCCATTTATGTCACCGCATATTAACATGTTTAAAGATCACCAAACACGCACGCTTGTTCATCGCCATTGCTGAAACACATACAACATTCACTTTAGCGTTAAAATAGGGTGATGGAACATTTACATGCATCAACTAAACATATTTTGTTGGGCGTTACTGGCGGTATTGCTGCCTATAAAACAGCAGAATTAATTCGCTTATTGGTGAAACAAGGCCATACGGTACAAGTTGTGATGACCGAAGCGGCCACCCACTTCATCACTGCAACCACATTACAAGCATTGTCAGGTCGGCCGGTATTCATCGACGCCTGGGATCAACGCATTGATAATGGTATGCCGCATATTGGATTAAGCCGTGATGCCGATGTCATACTTGTGGCGCCTGCCAGTGCAGATTTTATGGCAAAACTAGCACATGGTTTTGCCAATGATTTGCTCTCAACGCTGTGCTTAGCCCGCACATGTCCATTAATGATTGCACCTGCAATGAACAAACAAATGTGGGAAAACCCTGCAACGCAACGTCAATGCGCACAATTAATTGCTGACGGCATTATATTTCTAGGCCCAGACGCGGGTGAACAAGCATGTGGCGAAGTGGGGCAAGGCCGCATGCTTGAACCCTTGGAAATGTTAGAAGGACTTGCCGCGCACTTTACCCCTAAGCTACTGGCTGGCAAAAAAATAATGATTACCGCAGGTGCAACCATGGAGATGATCGATCCTGTGCGTGGGTTAACCAACCTAAGTAGCGGCAAAATGGGGTTCGCATTAGCACTGGTCGCCTCTCGCATGGGCGCCGAAGTGACTTTAATATACAGCCACACGCAAGTGCCCCCACCCGTGGTGAGCCAACGCCACCACGTTCGCACTGCCGACGACATGTATCACACGGTAATGCAACATATCGCCGATCAAGATGTGTTTATTGCGGTAGCAGCCGTGGCTGATTACAAACCCAACACCATACAACCCCAAAAAATCAAAAAAAGTGAAGCATCACTTACTATAAAGCTTATAAAAAACAAAGATATTTTGGCAGAAGTGGCTAGTTTACCTAACCCGCCTTATTGTGTGGGCTTTGCCGCAGAAACCGAACCGCTTATTGTGCATGCCACACAAAAACGCCTAGCAAAACGCGTCCCATTGATGGTGGCCAATCAAGTGGATGCTGCCATGGGTCATGACCATAACACGGTGACACTCATTGATGACAATGGCGAATATGCCATTGCCACAGCCCACAAAACCACTATTGCACAGCATATTTTAACCCATCTCAAAATGCGGCTGGATCAGGGCTAAACACCTATCGCGCAGCATTTTAATGATAATACTGAGCGTTCAAACCTAACACTCAGATTACAATCGCGAGTTTTTTTGAGACCGAGAACGCGATGCGTACCCCACAACTTACCCCCTTATACCTAGCATTATCGGCTGTGTTTGCGCACACGCCGATTGCGGTGGCTGACGAGCAAACATCACTCACCTTATCGCCAGTCGTCGTCACGGCAACGCGCCAAGCGCAAAACAGCTTTGATTTACCAGTAGCGATTGATGTTGTTGAGCAAAAAGATATTAAAGACGGCCAACTACAAATGACCTTATCTGAGAGCTTGATTCGCGTACCTGGCATCACAGCACAAAACAGAACGCAACAAGCACAAGACCCGCAAATATCTAGCCGTGGCTTTGGCTCTCGTTCCTCTTTTGGCGTGCGTGGTATTCGCGTTTATGTTGATGGCATTCCACTGACCATGCCCGATGGCCAAGGCCAACCTGGCGTTGTCGATTTGTCATCCATCAAAAGCATTGAAGTCATGCGCGGTCCATTTTCTTCGCTTTACGGTAACTCGTCTGGCGGGGTGATTCAAATGTTTACGCAAGATGCGCCTGCCACACCAACAATTGGTGCCACCACCATGTTCGGGAGTTATGATACCAAGCGAAATGTGCTCGAGGCAGCTGGTCAGTTAGAGGGTCTAGAGTACTCACTCAATGTTTCAAACTTTGAATCAGACGGCTACAGAGCCAACAGCGCCAGCAATAAACAAATGGCGACGGCCAAATTCAAAGTGAATGTAAATGAAGATACAAAAATCACTGCTTTGGTGAACTGGTTTGAACAAAAAGCGCAAGACCCTTTGGGCCTTACTAGAGCAGACGTCAATCGAGATCGCCGAGGTGTTGTGTTAGCTGCAATCAATGCTAATACTCAAGTCTCCAGAAACCATACCCAAGTGGGCTTTAATTTGGAGCATATGATTGATAACAATAATAAAATTTCATTTATTCCATATGTTGGTTCGCGAGAAAACGCTCAAATCTTGCCATTTAATCCAACAGGAACGAACGCAAGAACCAGTGAAATTTCTAGAAGTTTTTACGGTTCAGACCTTCGCTGGGATAATACTGGCTTTATATTTGGCAAAAAATATAATTTGTCTTTTGGCGTTAATTACGGGAAATCTGCGGATAATCGTTTAGATGTGAACACCCAAATTGCGGGTGCACCGGCGAACGTTACCAATCGAAATGAAGAAAACATTTCAACAAATTATGATCGGTATTTACAAGGGATGTTTGCCGCAACAGACGCAATAGACATTCATGCTGGGGTGAGAAGAACTAAAGTCAATTTAGAAGTAAAAGACAAACTGACCAGCAGCTTTGGCGATAACAGCGGTAATGTATCTTACAACAAAACAAATCCAGTGATTGGTGCCACATGGAAAGTGACGCCAGTATTTAATCTTTACGCAAACTATGGGCGTGGATTTGAAACACCAACATTTATTGAAGCTGCATACAACTCTGCCACCAGCGGTGCAACCCCGAATTTAAATTTAAAGCCAAGCACCAGTGAAAACTTTGAAATTGGCACAAAAGCTTACATTACAAACAATACGAGAGCCAATCTAACGCTCTATTACATTAAAACTAAAGATGAAATTGTTGTAAGCCAAATTGATGGTGCCAACAGAAGCATTTTCACCAATGCAAATGATTCTATTAGAAAAGGGATTGAGGCATCGCTTGAGTCAAACTTTGAGAGCAATATTTCAACTTATTTGGCATATACATTTTTAAGTGCAAAATTTGATTCTGACTTTAATAGTGCAAATGGTTTAATTGCATCAGGTAATCGCATTCCAGGTACTTACAGTAATCAAATTTATGGTGAAATTCGCTGGAAATATGAGCCATTAGGCTTCAATACTGCATTTGAAACAAGGTATAACAGTAAAGTGTATGTCAACGATATCAATACAGACTCCGCAGATTCTTATACCATTTTTAATATGCGTGCTGGTTTTGAACAAACACTCAGCAATTGGTTGTTTAAAGAATATGTAAGATTAGAAAACATCACGGATAAAGACTATATCGGATCAGTGCGAATCAATGATGCTAATAGTCGGTTTTATGAAGCATCTGCAGGTCGCAACTACTTACTAGGGCTTTCAGCACAGTACAAGTTTTAAGCGTGTGCGTTCCCTTCAAAGCCAGCTGATGCTGGCTTTTTTATTACGCGTATGATGGTAGTTGGTGATTTTCGGCACACTTTCGTGTTTAATAACGCAATATTTTTTATGGAGCTAGATGTATGTCAATCACCGTCGATCTAAAGATCCTCGATCCACGTCTACATCACATGATGCCTAGCTACGCGACACCTGGTTCAGCTGGCCTTGATTTGCGTGCCTGTATAGAACACACACAAACCATCCAACCCGGTGAAACCATCATGATCCCTACAGGCATGGCCATTCATATTGACAACACTTACTATGCTGCAATGATTTTACCGCGCTCAGGTCTAGGCCATAAACATGGCATTGTGTTGGGTAATTTGGTGGGTTTAATTGACTCTGACTATCAAGGCCAACTCCTTGTGTCTTGCTGGAATCGAAGCAAGGAGGCTTTTATACTCAATCCGCTAGAACGTATTGCGCAAATGGTGATTGTGCCCGTGGTACAGGCCGATTTTCATATTGTGGATGAGTTTGTGAGCAGTGAACGAGGGGATGGCGGTTTTGGTAGTACAGGCAAGCATTAAATTTGTATAGATAGTGGATTTAAAAGCAATATTCGCTTGATTAATCTGATGATTTCAATCTATAATCTCGCTCTTTCTGAAAAGATCAAAGTATTTGGAGACAACCATGGCACGTGTATGTCAGGTAACCGGTAAAAAACCGATGGTGGGTAACAACGTTTCTCACGCACAAAACAAAACAAGACGTCGTTTCTTGCCTAACTTGCAAAACCGTAAGTTCTGGGTTGAAAGCGAAAACCGCTGGGTAAGTTTGCGTATTACAAACGCAGCATTACGTACTATTGATAAAAATGGTATCGATGCAGTGTTAGCTGATTTACGCGCTGCTGGCGAAAAAATCTAACTGACGGTCTGCGTCTGCAAAGGATAAATCATGCGTGAAAAAATTAAATTAGAATCAAGTGCTGGTACTGGTCATTTTTACACCACTACCAAAAACAAACGTACAATGCCAGAAAAAATGGAAATCAAGAAATTTGATCCTGTGGCACGTAAACATGTGATGTATAAAGAAACTAAACTTAAATAATTTTAAGTTTCAAAAAAACCTGCAGATGCAGGTTTTTTTTCGTCCATTGATTCCACAGTTGACGATGTGAATTGTATATCCGTGTGTTATGTTGGCGTAGCGTGCATACGTACTTCGCGTTGCGGATATGGAATCTCAATACGATTTGCTTTAAAGCGTTGCCAAACATCGTAATAGATATCACTTTGCAACACCGCTGAGCCCTCTTCTGGATCCGCAATCCATACTGACAACACCAGATCAATACCGCTCTCGCCAAAGCCCTTAATCAACACGTCAACCGCACTATCTTTCATGGTACGGTCATGGGCGCCGCCCACTTCTTTGAGTAGGGTTCGCGCCAGATCTAAATCACTATCGTAGGAAATTTGAATCGGGATAGATATCTTTGCTTTATGCGCTGCAGAGGTATGATTAATCACAACATCGGTAATCATGGTTTCATTGGGGATGATCACTTCAGTCCCATCCAGCTTACCCAAAATCATATAGCGAGAGCGCAGTTCTCTCACCACCCCATAATGGTTGCTAATGGTAATGATATCGCCCATATGAATCGATTTATCCATGAGGATAATAAAGCCGCTCACATAGTTGCTCGCAATTTTTTGCAGGCCAAAACCTAAGCCCACCCCGAGCGCCCCCCCAAACACCGATAACATGGTCAGATCGATGCCGACCGCTGATAAGGAAAGCATCAACGCGAGCACGATTGCCAGCATACGTACCACTTTGACCATAATGACGCGCATGTTACTACTTAAGTGTTCTGCTGCCATTAACTTGAGTTCGAGCATGCGGCTTAACCATAGCGTGAGTATTAACGTCACGACAACGGTTAACAATCCTTGCAACAGCAGTAACACGTTAAGCTTCTGCTTACCTACACTAAAGGTGATGTCTTCTAGCGCTAAAAAAATTGGATCAAGTACACCGGTTAAATGTAATGCAACACCTGTCCAGATCGTCCATGCAATCAACTTCTCAAATGACTGTAACCAAGTACTGGGGGAAAATACATAACGCAAGATATGAATCGTGAAGCGGATCAACACCATTGCCATCATCAGGCGCGTACTTAACTTGAGTAAGCCGACATGTTGCCAGGATTGCATCACAACGCGAGCGATCACCAGTAACAAATAAGTGGTGAAGGGGAACACTAAATTATCAATGCCTTGCGCCAACGCACCTTGATATTGGCTTAAGCGATGACGTAATTGCTTGGCGGCTAGGAATGCGATCATGAACACTAAAACAATGACGCCTAATTGCCAAAGAACAGCAGGAGAATGTAAATCAGCGGCAATTTCTTGCCATAACAATTGCATTTCAGGATTCATGGTTTAAATTAAAAAGATAGTTGCAAGTCCAAGAAAAATCATAAAACCACCGCTATCAGTTAACGCGGTAATCAACACACTAGAACCCACCGCTGGATCGCGATCAAATTTATTCATTACCAGTGGGATGGTCACCCCAATAATCGCTGCTAGCAGCAAATTAAGCGCCATGGCTGCCATCATGACCAAACCGAGTGAGGCATTACCATATAACCAATAAGCAACGAGGCCAAGTACACTGCCCCACAGTAGACCATTTAACAGCGCAACACCCATCTCCTTTTTAAGTAAGGACCGCATATGGTAGCCAGAGATCTGCCCCAAGGCTAAACCGCGCACAATCATGGTGGTGGTTTGGTTGCCGGAGTTGCCACCGATACCAGCCACAATTGGCATGAGTGCAGCCAACGCTACGATTTTCTCAATACTGCCTTCAAACAGACCAATCACACGTGAGGCTAATAAAGCCGTTACCAAATTAATTGCCAACCATGCCCAGCGGTTTTGCACCGACTTCCAAACAGATGCAAAAAAATCCTCTTCCTCACGTAAGCCTGCCATCGACAACATATCTGATTCGGCTTCTTCTCGGATAATATCCATGACAGTATCTACCGTCACCCGTCCAACCAATTTACGATTGTTATCAACCACGGGCGCAGTCACTAAGTCATAGCGCTCGAACGCCATGGCGGCCTGATCCGCCATATCTTCTGGATGAAACATGACAGCATCGGTGGCCATAATGTCGCGTACACCCGTGTCAGGATCGTTTAATATAATCCTTTTAAGCGGCAACACACCTTGCAAAATATCATCACGGTTCACCACAAACAGCTTGTCGGTATGGTCAGGTAAATTAGGTAATCGACGCAAATAACGTAAAACAACCTCTAACGTAATATCGTCACGTATCGTCACAATATCAAAATCCATCATGGCACCGACGGTATCTTCTGGATAAGAAAGCGCTGATTGTAGACGCTCACGATTTTGCGTATCCAGACTGTACATTAAGTCTTGTAATACGTCTTTTGGTAAATCTGGAGCCAGGTCAGCAAGTTCGTCAGTGTCTAATTGTTCAGCCGCAGCCAACAACTCCTCACTGTCCATATCGGCGATCAGGGTTTGACGGACGGCGTCTGAAACTTCTAAAAGAATTTCACCGTCACGATCCGCTTTGACCAACTCCCATACGCGTAAGCGATCAACAAGTGGCAAAGCTTCTAAAATATAAGCGACATCCGCAGGGTGTAACTGCTCGAGCTTATGTTGCAGAATATTCAGATTTTGCTTATGAACTAAGCTTTCAACCAGGCCATGTTTAGGCATGTCTTGCTTGTGCACGACATGTTCAACCAGTTTATGTTTATCAAGCAGATGCAACACCTGTTGCAGCGTTTCGCTCAGACTTTCTTTATTATCAATACTCTCTTTTTTGTCTTCACGATTGTCTATCATGCCGCTTCCAATAAATCAGCTTGAAAATTACTTTAATAGCCATTATTGTACAAAGCGTTGATGACACTACCTAGCAGTTTATGCAAACAATACCAAAATTATATGGCACGCTCGGCTGTCATCTATGCGAACAAGCTGTGACGCTATTAGAAACGCTTTCTATTGAATATATTCCAGTTGAAATTACAGATGATGACGCATTAATAGACACGTTAGGACATTTAATTCCTGTGTTGGAAATAAACGCAAATAATCAAACTAAACGATTATGTTGGCCATTTAATGAAACAGACATTACAGAATTTATTCAGACACAATAAAAAAGCCAGCTAAGCTGGCTTTTTTTAAATCAAACAGATTAAGCTGGTGTTACTTCACTCGCTTCAGGACGATCAACCAATTCGATAAATGCCATTGGTGCATTGTCGCCTTGACGGTAACCACATTTCAAAATACGTAAATAACCGCCATTACGTGTATTGTAACGAGGACCTAATTCAGCAAATAATTTACCTACGATATCACGATCACGCAGTCTGCTAAATGCTAGACGACGATTAGCAAGCGTTGGTGTTTTACCCAGAGTAATTAAAGGCTCTGCATACTTGCGTAACTCTTTTGCTTTTGGCAAAGTTGTTTTAATCACTTCATGACGTAACAGGGAAGTGACCATATTACGAAACATCGCAGCGCGATGGCTACTTGTTCTATTTAACTTACGATTGCTATTACCGTGACGCATAGTAATTTCCTTAACTATTAATCTTAACGGGATTAGGCTTTTTCTAAACCAACAGGTGGCCAGTTTTCAAGCTTCATGCCCAATGTTAACCCTTTAGAGGCCAACACATCTTTAATTTCATTGAGGGATTTTCTTCCCAAATTTGGTGCTTTTAACAGTTCATTTTCAGAACGTTGAATTAAATCACCAATGTAGAAAATATTTTCCGCTTTTAAACAATTTGCAGAACGTACAGTCAGTTCTAAATCATCGACAGGCCGTAATAAAATTGGATCTACCTGAGGTGTTGCTTTAACTTCAACATCTGCAGAAGCACCTTCTAAATTCGCAAACACTGCAAGCTGGCCAATTAAAATACGCGCAGCATCACGGATTGCTTGTTCAGGTTCAATGATGCCATTGGTCTCCACATCCATGATCAACTTATCTAAATCAGTCCGTTGTTCAACGCGAGCACTTTCAACGTGATAACTGACTTTGTTGATTGGGCTAAATGAAGCATCTACCATCATAAAACCCAATACACGATCTTCATCATTGGCTTTTTGACGTACAGGCACCGGTTGATAACCGCGACCCATTTCAATTTTTACCTCAAGGTTTAACTTACCACCTTTGGTAATATGAGCAATCACATGGTTTGGATTAACAATTTCCGCATCATGACCAACATCAAAATCACTGGCTTTTACAACACCTTCACCAGATTTACTCAATACTAAAATTGTTTCTGTTTTACTGTGCAACTTTAAGGCAACACCTTTAAGGTTCAATAAAATATCAACAACATCTTCTTGTACACCCTCGATAGTGGAGTACTCATGTACAACACCATCAATTTTTACCTCAGTAATGGCAAAACCCGGGATTGAAGACAATAAAACTCTTCTTAATGAATTACCAAGCGTGTAACCAAAACCACGCTCCATTGGCTCTAAAGTCACACGAGCACGTAAAGGTGAAATCACCTCTACATCAACAACACGCGGCTTTAAATATTCTGTAGGGTTATTTTGCATATATTTCCTTGAATGAATGGGGTATAAACAAATAAACCTTAGCCTAAACTAAGTGATTACTTAGAATACAATTCAACAATCAATGACTCATTAATGGTAGCAGGCAACTCATCACGTTGAGGTTTTGCTTTGAACTTACCAGTTAAGGCCTTGACGTCTACTTCCAGCCACTCAGGGAAACCACGCTGTTCAGCAGCTTCAATCGCTGCTTTAATACGTAATTGTGTTTTAGATTTATCAGCAACTGCAACTACGTCACCAGCTTTAACTTGATATGAAGGAATGTTGACACGTTTACCATTCACCAAGATGCTATTGTGACGAACCACTTGACGCGCTTCTGTACGAGAGCCCGCTAAACCCATACGATATGCAACGTTATCCAAACGAGATTCTAAAAGCTGTAACAAGTTTTCACCTGTAATGCCTTTTTGACGATCTGCTTCAGCATAGTAAGTACGGAACTGACCTTCCAAGATACCGTAAATACGACGGACTTTTTGTTTTTCACGCAACTGAACACCATAATCAGATAAACGTGAATTACGACGCTGACCATGTTGGCCAGGCGCAAAATTACGTTTTTCAATTGCACATTTATCAGTAAAGCATTTTTCAGCTTTTAAAAATAATTTTTCACCTTCACGTCTGCATTGACGGCATTTAGGGTCTAAATTTCTTGCCAAGATAGTTCTCCAGTCATCGATTCGCTTGTATAGAGCGAAATGAATTAAATTCTGCGTTTTTTAGGTGGACGGCAGCCGTTATGAGGCACCGGTGTCACATCAGTAATACTCGTGATTTTAAAACCAGCGGCATTCAAAGCGCGAACAGCAGATTCACGACCAGGACCTGGACCCTTGATGCGAACTTCCAAATTTTTCACGCCAGATTCTTGTGCAGATTTACCTGCAACTTCCGCTGCAACCTGTGCAGCAAAAGGAGTACTCTTACGTGAACCTTTAAAACCTTGACCACCAGAAGTTGCCCATGAAAGCGCATTGCCTTGACGATCAGTGATTGTAATAATAGTGTTGTTAAAAGAAGCGTGGACATGTGCAATGCCTTCAGCAATATTCTTTTTAACTTTTTTTCTAACGCGTACATTAGCTTTTGCCATGTTGTACTGTCCTTAATTTCTACTAATTTTCAAGAAAGATTATTTAGATTGCTTAATCGCTTTTACTGGGCCTTTGCGCGTACGTGCATTGGTTTTCGTACGTTGACCGCGAACTGGCAAACCACGACGATGACGGATGCCACGATAGCAACCCAAATCCATCAAACGTTTAATATTCATAGATACTTCGCGACGTAAATCACCTTCAACAGTGAACTTAGCCACTTCATCACGTAATTTTTCTACTTCGCTATCACTTAAGTCTTTTACTTTTGCAGTCGTTAACACACCTGCTGCAACACAAATTTTTTGTGCTGTATTACGACCAATACCGTAAATAGAGGTTAAAGCAATTTCTGCATGTTTGTGGTTTGGGATATTTACCCCGGCAATACGAGCCATACTTAAACTCCAATAATCAATCGTTCATCACGATTAAACTTGTGCGTAGAAAAGAAAAGCCGCAAAGTATATCAGCTTCACTTACTTGACACAAGAAAATGTTAGACATTAACCTTGACGCTGTTTGTGACGTGGATCTGTACAAATAATACGGACAACACCACGACGTCTAACAACTTTACAGTTACGGCACAATGTTTTTACGGATGCGCGAACTCTCATCTTACTTTCCTCTTGTTAATTACTTTGCGCGGAATGTGATACGCGCACGGGTTAAATCATAGGGGGTCATCTCAACAGTTACCTTATCACCTGGCAAAATACGAATGTAATGCATACGCATTTTTCCAGAAATATAACCAAGTACTGTATGACCGTTTTCTAATTTCACTTTAAAAGTTGCATTAGGGAGATTTTCAACTATCTCACCTTGCATCTCGATGCGATCTTCTTTAGCCATGTTAGCGACCAGAACCTTTAAAATTTGCTTTTTTAAGCAGCCCTTCATACTGTTGAGACATCAGATGAGACTGCACTTGTGTCATAAAATCCATGGTTACAACCACAATAATCAACAAGGAGGTGCCTCCAAAATAAAATGGAGTATTAAATTTCAAAATCAAAAATTCAGGTAGCAAGCAAACCAACGTAATGTACAAAGCACCAATTAACGTTAATCTACCCATAATACGGTCTATATACTTAGCGGTTTGATCACCAGGACGAATACCTGGCACAAACGCACCGCTCTTCTTTAAATTATCTGCTGTTTCTTTTGGATTAAATACCAATGCAGTATAAAAAAAGGCAAAAAACAAAATAGCCAATGTAAACAACAATATATATAAGGGCTGACCAGGCGATAATTTCGCACTCACATCTTTCAACCAATACATATGCTCACTACTTCCAAACCAACCTGCGAGAGTTGCTGGAAATAAAATAATACTAGAGGCAAAAATAGGCGGAATTACACCAGCCATATTTAGCTTTAATGGCAAATGCGTAGACTGTCCACCATACACACGATTACCAACCTGTCTTTTTGCATAATTAACAGTTATTTTTCTCTGGCCACGTTCAACAAAAACAACTAAAGCAGTAACAAATACAATTGCAATAAACAAAAATATCACTAGCGGAATTGAAAAAGCGCCAGATTTCGCAAGATCTAACGTGCTTCCAATTGCATTGGGCAAACCAGCCACAATACCTGCAAAAATAATGATTGAGATACCATTACCTATACCTCTCTCGGTAATTTGCTCACCCAACCACATTAAAAACATCGTACCAGCGACCAAAGTTGTAATTGCGGTAATTCGGAATGCAAAGCCAGGATCTAAAACCAGACCAGCTTGACCCTCTAACGCAATAGCAATACCAAGCGCCTGAAACGTTGCTAACAGGACAGTGCCATAACGAGTGTACTTCGTGATTTGACGGCGCCCTGCTTCACCTTCTTTTTTTAGCTGCTCAAGCTGTGGTGACACAACAGTCAACAACTGCATAATAATTGAAGCAGAAATGTAAGGCATGATTCCCAGCGCGAACACCGTGAATCTTGACAACGCACCCCCTGAAAACATATTAAACATACCCAAGATGCCATCTTTTTGGGTATCAAATAATTGCTTCAGTACAGTTGGGTCGATGCCTGGCACTGGAACATGTGCACCTAAGCGATACACAATTAACGCACCCAACAAAAACCACAAGCGGCTTTTTAACTCACCTAACTTGCTCATTGAGCCTAATATATTATCCTGTGCCAAGCGAATACTCTCTTTAACAACAATTAAACTTCAAGCACTTTGCCGCCAGCAGCTTCAATGGCTAACTTTGCACCTTTTGTTAACATCAAACCTTGAACTTGTAATTTTGAGCTGACTTCACCAGACAAGTATACTTTCACGGCTTTTACGCTTGCAGGAACAAGTTTTGCTGCTTTTAGTGTCAAGATATCGATAACTTCGGCATCAACTAAAACCAACTCACTGGTTCGAATACGCGCTGTGTCTGCGTGCGTCAAAGAGTTAAAACCACGCTTAGGCAAGCGACGTTGTAGGGGCATTTGACCGCCTTCAAAACCTACTTTATGAAAGCCACCTGCACGAGATTTTTGGCCTTTATGACCACGACCAGCTGTTTTACCCAAACCAGAACCAATACCACGACCCAAGCGACGACGCTCTTTTTTGGCACCCTCAGCAGGTTTAATTGAATTTAATAGCATTATGCGTCCACCTTTACTAAATAACTCACAGCATTGATCATGCCGCGGATTTCAGGCGTATCTTGCACTTCAACGGTATGATGCATGCGACGCAAACCTAAACCTCGAACGGTGGCTTTATGTGCTTCAATACGTCCAATTAAACTTCTTACCAACGTTACCTTTAGGGTAACAACTTCTTTTTTTGCCTTAGCCATGATTAGCCTCTAATTTCTTCGATGGTTTTACCGCGTTTTGCAGCAATCTCAGAAGGGGTGTTCATTGAAGCCAAGCCATTTAAAGTTGCTCTAACCAAATTGTATGGATTAGTAGAACCAATACTCTTAGCAACCACATTCGTAATGCCCATTACCTCAAAAATAGCGCGCATTGCACCACCAGCAATAATGCCTGTACCTTCTGAAGCAGGTTGAATAAGCACTTTAGCAGCACCATGCACACCAGTGACAGCATGATAAAGTGTGCCGTTGTTTAAGTTTACTTTCACCATACCACGACGGGCTTCATCCATTGCTTTTTGAACAGCAACAGGCACTTCACGTGCTTTACCTTTACCCATTCCAACTGCACCATCACCATCACCAACGACAGTTAAAGCAGCGAAACTCATGATACGACCACCCTTAACCGTTTTACTTACACGGTTAACAGTAATCATTTTTTCGCGCAAACCATCAGTTTGCTGCTGTTGTTCAATATCTTTAGCCATTGTTATCTCACTAATTAAAATTTGAGACCGTTTTCACGGGCTGCATCGGCCAAAGCCTTAATACGACCGTGATATTTGTAGCCTGAACGATCAAATGCAACTTCAGAAATGCCAGCTTTAACCGCTTTTTCAGCAATTAATTTACCAATCAGGGTCGCAGCTTCAATGTTGCCACCATTTTTGAGTTGTTGACGCACACTAGCCTCAACAGTAGAAGCACTCGCTAATACACGATCACCAGTTTCAGCAATGATTTGCGCATAAATGTGCGTATTAGTACGATGCACACTCAAACGTGTAACTTTTAACTCGGCAATTTTGGCACGGGTTTTACGTGCACGGCGCAAGCGGTTATTTACGTTTTTCATTCAATTTACCTTTAAATTTGGTTCATTGTTATCGCTTTTACTAAAGCGATAACGATTTACTTATTTTTTCTTGGTTTCTTTAATTGCAACCACTTCATCCGCATAACGAACACCTTTACCTTTGTAAGGCTCTGGCGCACGATAAGCACGAATTTGAGCGGCTACTTGACCAATAACCTGTTTATTAGCACCCGTTAAAATCACCTCAGTTGGTGTAGGCGTTTGTACCGTAACACCTTCAGGCATTTTGTGATTAATCGGATGAGAATAACCCAACTCAAGATTTAACATTGCACCATGCGCATTGGCCTTATAACCAACACCAATTAAGGTCAATTTACGGGTAAAGCCTGTAGAAACACCATGCACCATATTTGACAACAACGCACGAATAGTACCTGACATGGCCTGCGCATGTTTAGATGCGTTATTAGCTGACACTAACAACTGCTCACCATCACGTGCAATGGAAATGTCAGAGGACAAGGCTTGTGATAATTTACCTAATGGACCGCTAACAGCAATCTCAGAGGGTGAAATAACAACTTCAACTTTCGCTGGAATCGCAACTGGGTTTTTAGCAACGCGTGACATAGCAACTCCTCATTAAGCCACGATACAGAGCACTTCACCACCGATACCGGCAGCTTGGGCTTTGCGATCTGTCATCACACCCTTAGAGGTAGAAACGATGGTGACACCCAAACCGTTCATTACCTTAGGCAAATGCTGACTACCTTTATAAATTCTTAAACCTGGCTTACTAACGCGCTCAATCTTTTCAATTACAGGACGACCAGCGTAATACTTCAGGCTAATGTTAAGTACGGGTTTACCGTCATTACTTAACACATTAAAATCTTCGATATAACCTTCATCTTTTAACACATTGGCAATAGCACCCTTCACTTTTGAAGCGGGCATTGTCACAGATGGCTTATTCGTACGCTGCGCGTTACGAATACGGGTCAACATATCGGCAATCGGATCACTCATACTCATAGTTTTATTCCTCCGTTACCAGCTAGCTTTGGTGACGCCCGGCACTTGACCGCTCATCATCAAATCACGCAATTTACTACGCGCAATACCAAATTTACTAAAAACACCACGTGGGCGACCTGTCAAAGCACAACGATTGCGTTGACGCACAGGGCTTGAATTGCGTGGAAGACTTTGCAACTTTAAACGAGCCGCCATACGATCTTCAGCTGTTAAAGTCTGATCGTTAATAATTGCAGTCAATTCAGCACGTTTGGCAGCATATTTTTTTACGGTTTCGCGACGCTTAAGTTCGCGTTCTGTCATACAAAGTTTAGCCATGACTTAACCTCTGAAAGGAAAACTAAATGCAGCCAAGAGCGCTTTCGCCTCTTCGTCTGATTTTGCAGTTGTTGTAATGGTAATATTCATACCACGGAGCGCGTCGATTTTATCGTATTCGATCTCAGGGAAAATAATCTGCTCTTTAACGCCCATGTTGTAATTTCCACGACCATCAAATGACTTACCTGAAATACCACGAAAGTCACGAATACGCGGAATCGCTACCGTAATTAAACGATCAAGAAATTCATACATACGCTCACGACGCAATGTAACTTTGCAACCAACCGGATAATCATCACGAATCTTAAAGGCCGCGACTGATTTTTTGGCTTTTGTAACAACTGGTTTTTGACCTGCAATTTTTTGCATATCAGCTACCGCATGTTCCATGACTTTTTTATCAGCCACAGCTTCACCAACACCCATATTTAATGTGATTTTTTCAATGCGAGGGACTTGCATTGAAGAGGTATAACCAAACTGTTCAGTTAGTTTGGCAACCACGGTATCTTTATAGTACTGTTTTAAACGCGCCATAATCTTTCCTATGCGTCGATTGTTTCGCCGTTTGATTTAAACACGCGAACTTTACGACCATCTTCCAACACCTTGAAACCAACACGATCAGCTTTTTGTGTTGCACCATTAAAGATAGCAACATTAGAAATGTCTAAGGGCATTTCCTTAGTGATGATGCCACCAGTGATTCCGCGCATAGGATTTGGTTTTGCGTGCTTTTTAACAACATTCAAACCTTCTACTACCACATGCCCAGATGGTAAAACGTTTATCACACTACCCGTTTTACCTTTATCCTTACCAGTATTTAAAATGACTTGGTCACCCTTACGAATTTTACTCATCTTTTTTGCCTCCAAGCCTTATAACACTTCAGGCGCTAATGAAACGATTTTCATAAATCGTTCACTACGCAACTCACGTGTTACTGGACCAAAAATACGTGTACCAATTGGTTCAAGTTTGTTGTTCAACAAAACTGCGGCATTCGCATCAAATTTAACTAGAGAACCATCAGGACGACGAACACCCTTAGCAGTACGTACAACCACTGCACTGTACACTTCGCCTTTTTTGACACGACCACGAGGAGCAGCATCTTTAATGCTGACTTTGATGATGTCGCCAATGCTTGCATAACGGCGCTTAGAACCACCTAAGACCTTAATACATTGCACAGAACGCGCACCAGTGTTGTCGGCTACTTCTAGCCGAGATTGCATTTGAATCATGAGAATAATCTCCAACTTAATCCGTTAAACCACTACCAGCCGTTTGATTGCTCAATGACGGCCAATAGACCACGGTCAGTATTGGGGCGCCAGCTACATGCCAGCTAAGGCGGGCGCCGAAAAGTCCAACATTATACAACTAAAAAAACGCTTGTGACAAGCGTTTCTATAGTTTTATTCTACTACTTAGTTGCTCTCGATTTTACTTACAGTCCAAGTTTTAGTTTTGGAATAAGGACGAGATTCAATAATTGTAACTAAATCACCTTCTTTACAAGCATTCGCTTCATCATGTGCGTGAAACTTGTTTGATTTAGATACCACTTTACCGATCAAAGGGTGTTTTACTTTACGCTCAACCAGCACAGTGACAGTTTTATCTGTTTTATTGCTGATAACGCGACCAGTCAAACTACGGACCACTTTAGTTTGTTCAGTCATCATAATTGTTTCGCCTTCTCAGCCATCACGGTTTTAACACGCGCAATATCTTTGCGCACTTTAACCAGCTGATCTACTTTATTAAGTTGTTGCGTTGCCAATTGCATACGTAAAGAAAACTGCGCTCTACGAAGCTCAACTAATTCATTGTTAAGCTCATCAGCTGACTTAGCTTTTAATTCGGAAGCTTTCATAATCATTACTCCTTAGCTACCAAGTTGACGCGTCATGAATGTGGTTTCAATTGGAAGCTTTGCAGCTGCCAAACGGAAAGCTTCACGTGCAAGCTCTTCACTTACACCATCCATCTCGTACAACATCTTACCTGGTTGAATTTGAGCAACGTAGTAATCCACACTACCTTTACCATTACCCATACGAACTTCAGCAGGTTTTTTAGAAATAGGCTGATCTGGAAACACACGAATCCAAACACGACCACCACGTTTGATGTGGCGCGTCATTACACGACGCGCAGCTTCAATTTGACGCGCAGTCAAGCGACCACGGCCAAGCGCTTTCAAGCCAAACTCACCAAAGCTCACTTTGTTACCAGTAGTCGCAATACCTTTATTACGACCTTTTTGCATCTTACGATACTTTTGTCTAGACGGTTGTAGCATCTTTAGCCCTCGGCTTTCTTACTTTTTTCTCAGGCTCTGCATCGGTAACAACAGTGTTTGTTGTATGACCATCTGCAAAAATTTCACCTTTGAAAACCCAAACTTTAATCCCAATAATACCGTAGGTGGTTGAAGCCTCAGCCACACCATAGTCAATATCAGCACGCAATGTGTGGAGAGGTACACGACCTTCACGGTACCATTCGGTACGTGCAATCTCGATACCATTCAAACGGCCAGAGCTCATGATTTTGATCCCTTGCGCCCCTAAGCGCATTGCATTTTGCATTGCACGTTTCATGGCACGACGGAACATCACACGTTTTTCTAGCTGTTGTGCAATCGATTGCGCAATAAGCGTTGCATCAATCTCTGGTTTACGCACTTCTTCAATATTGAGGTGAACTGGAACACCCATCAACCCCTGTAATGCAGAGCGGAGTGATTCAATGTCTTCACCTTTTTTCCCAATCACAACGCCTGGACGGGCACTATGAATGGTAATTTTGGCGTTTTTAGCTGGACGCTCAATAATGATTTTGCTGACAGCAGCACTGGCTAACTTCTTATTCAAAAACTCGCGGACTTTAATGTCACCCTGTAACATTGAAGGAAAGTTTTTGCTGTTTGAGTACCAACGTGACGCCCAGTTTTTCTGAACGCTCAAACGGAACCCAATTGGATGTATTTTCTGTCCCATATTATTCCTTTGAGTCTCCGACTGTCACATGAATATGACAGGTAGGTTTGGTAATACGACCTGCACGGCCTTTTGCACGCGCGCGGATGCGTTTCATTACCATGCCTTTATCGACATAAATTGAAGTCACCTTCAAAGTATCAATGTCAGCACCATTGTTATGTTCAGCGTTAGCAATGGCTGATTCAACGACTTTTTTAATAATTTCAGCGCCACGTTTTGGCGTAAACGCTAAAATATTTAAAGCTTGATCAACTTTTTTGCCACGCACTAAATCGGCCACCAAACGCGCTTTTTGCGGAGAAAGGTGTACGCCTCTTAAAATTGCAGTAACTTGCATTTAAAGCCCCTTATTTCTTCGCTTTTTTATCAGCCGCGTGCCCTTTGAACGTGCGCGTTAACGCAAATTCACCTAGCTTGTGACCAACCATGTTTTCATTAATCAACACAGGCACATGTTGCTTACCGTTGTGCACTGCAATGGTTAAACCAATAAAATTTGGCAATACAGTCGAACGACGAGACCAAGTTTTAATTGGTTTTCTGTCACGGTTCGCTGACGCAGTTTCGACCTTTTTAGCCAAGTGAGCGTCCACAAATGGACCTTTTTTAATAGAACGTGCCATAGCGATTACCTTACATTTCTCGGACGACGACTTACGCGCATGTTATCAGTACGCTTATTCTTACGAGTACGATAACCCTTAGTTTTCTGACCCCATGGCGATACTGGGTTCATACCTGCAGCAGTACGACCTTCACCACCACCGTGCGGGTGATCAATCGGGTTCATTACCACACCGCGAACGGTAGGACGAACACCACGCCAGCGCATCGCACCTGCTTTACCGATTGAACGTAATGAATGCTCTTCATTGCCGACTTCGCCTAACGTTGCTTTGCAATCCACATGCACTCGACGCACTTCACCAGAGCGTAAACGTAGTTGCGCATAGGTACCTTCACGCGCTAATAACTGCACTGATGTACCCGCAGAACGTGCAATTTGAGCACCCTTACCAGGTTGAATTTCAATGCAATGAATGGTGCTACCCACTGGAATATTGCGCAGAGGCAAGGCATTACCCGCGCGAATCGGCGCTTCAGAACCGCTAATCAACTGCGCACCAGCAGCAATTCCACGTGGTGCAATGATGTAACGACGTTCACCATCTGCATAACACAATAATGCAATATTCGCAGTACGGTTTGGATCGTATTCAATACGTTCGACCGTTGCAGGAATACCATCTTTATTACGACGAAAATCGATAATACGATAATGCTGCTTATGACCACCACCTTGGTGACGCGTAGTGATACGGCCGTTATTGTTACGACCAGCATTTTTACTTTGACTTTCCAACAGCGGCGCGTAAGGCTTGCCTTTGTGTAAATCAGGCGTGACCACCTTTAATACACCGCGACGGCCGGGGGAAGTTGGTTTGACTTTAACTAATGCCATGTCTTCTCTCCTTATTCGCCAGCTGCAAAGTTAATTTCTTGACCTGGTTTTAAGCTTACATAAGCTTTTTTCCAGTCGTTACGTTTTCCGATACGACGGCCTGACCGTTTCACCTTACCTGCAACGTTAATGACAGATACGGATTCGACCTCAACTTTAAAAACCAACTCTACAGCGGCTTTAATTTCAGGCTTGGTTGCATCAGTACGTACTTTAAATGCAATTTGCTGATATTTATCTGCAATAAACGTTGCCTTCTCAGTTATCTGAGGCGCAACAATTACTTGCAACAAACGATCTTGAATTTTGGTAGCTGCGTTAATCATGCCAAGATCTCCTCAAGTTTTTTCACTGCACCAGCAGTAACCAATACATTTGGAAAACGGACCAAACTTACAGGATCAGCAAATTGTGCTTCAACCACCAATACGTTAGGTAAATTGCGCGATGACAGATAAAGATTTTCATCAAATCCTTCCGTCAACAGAAGAACGCCACCCGTGACACCTAAAGCATTTAACTTCTCAACAAATTGCTTAGTTTTTGGTGTATCCACTGAAAATCCATCAACCACTTTTAAGCGATCTTGACGTACCAACTCAGATAATATGGCCTGCATACCAGCACGGTATGATTTACGATTAACCTTATGGCTATAGTTTTCGTTTGGGCTATTTGGGAATGCACGACCACCTCCACGCCAAATTGGGCTTGATGCCATACCTGCTCGAGCGTTACCAGTCCCTTTTTGCGCATAAGGCTTGTGTGTGGTATGAGATACTGTTGCACGCGTTTTTTGTGCACGCGTCGCTGTACGCGCATTAGCCATGTAGGCCACAACAACTTGATGCACTAAAGCTTCATTATATTCACGGCCAAAGGTAACATCAGAGGCATCAACGCCTTTTTTAGCAACCTTACCGTTTTGATCAATTAGTTTTAATTCCATTATTTCGCCCCTTTCGCTTTGATGGCGGGACGTACAACGACATTGCCACCTTTTGAACCAGGCACAGAACCTTTAATCAATAATAAATTACGCTCTGCATCCACTCGAACGATTTCCAAGTTTTGCGTGGTAACTTTCACATCACCCAAATGACCTGGCATACGCTTACCTGGGAATACTCGGCCAGGATCTTGCGCCATACCAATTGAACCAGGTACATTATGTGAACGTGAGTTACCGTGTGAAGCACGGTTGGATGAGAAATTGTGACGCTTAATTGCGCCAGCAAAACCTTTACCAATTGAAGTGGCTGTCACATCAACTAATTGCCCAGGGGTAAAAATCTCAACGGTGACATTACCACCCAATTGAAAATTAGCTAATACATCATCAGCCACATTGAATTCTTTTATACCAGCACCTGCAGCAACGCCAGCCTTGGCATAATGCCCAGTCAGCGCTTTGTTGATGCGGCTAGCACGGCGTTCGCCGTAAGCGACTTGCAAGCCTGTATAACCATCGCTTGCAACTGTCTTAACCTGTGTCACGCGGTTAGGTACCACCTCTAACACTGTTACCGGAATGCTTGCGCCTTCATCAGTAAAAATGCGGGTCATACCGACCTTGCGACCAATAAGCCCTAAGCTCATGATCAGTTCCTTATTTTATTGTGAAAATGGTCGATTACAATTGACCGACCACCGAAAAGCGCGGATTATACCTAACTTATCCGCAGATAACAACCACTATTACAACTTAATTTCTACGTCAACACCCGCTGGTAAGTCTAATTTCATTAAGGCATCCACGGTTTTATCAGTTGGATCCACAATATCCATCAAACGTTGATGTGTACGAATTTCAAACTGATCTCGTGATGTTTTGTTGACGTGCGGTGAACGCAAAATATCAAAACGCTCAATGCGCGTTGGCAGGGGCACTGGACCTTTTACCACTGCACCGGTACGTTTTGCAGTATCTACAATTTCCAGCGCAGATTGATCAATTAAACGATAGTCAAACGCTTTTAAGCGGATACGAATTTTTTGAGCAGCCATTTTTTTTCCTTATAAAGAGCAAAAACGGCAGGAGATTCCTGCCGCTTAATAAATTGAGTTTAATTTACTCGATGATTTTCGCAACAACACCCGCACCTACGGTACGACCACCTTCACGAATCGCAAAACGTAAACCGTCTTCCATCGCAATCGGTGCAATCAATTGCACAGTGATTGATACGTTATCACCTGGCATTACCATTTCTGTACCCTCTGG
>JAIYBT010000021.1 GCA_027488395.1 Methylophilaceae bacterium
AAGCCGCCGCACACGCGGCTTAGAAATATTGCAAAGAATTCATGATTTTTCATTTATAGTAAGCCGCCGCACACGCGGCTTAGAAAATTGTCATATCACCAATGCCAGTACGTTTCTCGTAAGCCGCCGCACACGCGGCTTAGAAAGTACTGAACGGGAGTTAAGTAACTATTGCAGAGTAAGCCGCCGCACACGCGGCTTAGAAATAAGAAGTTAGGCCGTGTGGTTTGACCTGACAGTAAGCCGCCGCACACGCGGCTTAGAAAAAAATGATTAGCGTTAGGGCAACACCAGCTAGGTAAGCCGCCGCACACGCGGCTTAGAAATTGTAAAGTTAATCTTTAAATGATTTGTAAAGGTAAGCCGCCGCACACGCGGCTTAGAAAAAGAGAAGCTACAAAAATACGAAGCAGGAAAGGTAAGCCGCCGCACACGCGGCTTAGAAATCTTTAACAAATGGCCCATAAGACTGCGTTGGGTAAGCCGCCGCACACGCGGCTTAGAAAAGCAAGGATGTATAGCCGTGATGTGTTAGATGGTAAGCCGCCGCACACGCGGCTTAGAAATATGACCTCATTGCTGACATAGTGCAGGAGCCGTAAGCCGCCGCACACGCGGCTTAGAAAGTTCGTTGTGGTTGATGGAGGCGTGATACAAAGTAAGCCGCCGCACACGCGGCTTAGAAAAGAATAAGCGCTAATGCCAGCGCCAGAGTAAAGTAAGCCGCCGCACACGCGGCTTAGAAATTCAAAGCGTCTGATCAATTCGTAAAGTGGCCGTAAGCCGCCGCACACGCGGCTTAGAAAATGAAAAACATACAGCGCATCTAGTTTGGGAATGTAAGCCGCCGCACACGCGGCTTAGAAATTTTCAATCGCTGAGGATTGATCAAAATGGCAGTAAGCCGCCGCACACGCAGCTTAGAAATTTGCCGCACCAATCAAAACAGCGTCTTTCTTGTAAGCCGCCGCACACGCGGCTTAGAAATTCTTCAACGTATAACTCTTTCGCCATGCTAAGTAAGCCGCCGCACACGCGGCTTAGAAATGAGTCTTTCCAGGGCTATGTCGTATAAACCAGTAAGCCGCCGCACACGCGGCTTAGAAAAACAATAAAGTATCGTTAATTGGCTTCACTTCGTAAGCCGCCGCACACGCGGCTTAGAAATAAAATATCGTTAATACCGTGGTCGGTAGCAAGTAAGCCGCCGCACACGCGGCTTAGAAATGTGGGCTTAGATAGTGCTTTTAGGTCAATTGGTAAGCCGCCGCACACGCGGCTTAGAAAATCTATCCTCTCTCCAAGTATGGTCTTGTATCGTAAGCCGCCGCACACGCGGCTTAGAAATTTATAAACATTGCGGCCAAACTCTAAAAATCGTAAGCCGCCGCACACGCGGCTTAGAAAGTAATTCACGGCCCAATCTGCCGCATCGACTTGTAAGCCGCCGCACACGCGGCTTAGAAAAATAGTTTGATTTGCGTCATTTACTAAATTGTGTAAGCCGCCGCACACGCGGCTTAGAAACAGTCCAGCAAGTCATCAAACGGCAGATTGTGGTAAGCCGCCGCACACGCGGCTTAGAAAGAAGATGCGCAACGCAAACTAGATGAAAAAGGGTAAGCCGCCGCACACGCGGCTTAGAAATATGTAAGCACAGTATCAACGGCGATTGATAAGTAAGCCGCCGCACACGCGGCTTAGAAAGTAGGCAGCTGGTCGAGCTCGGGCAAGAACTTGTAAGTCGCCGCACACGTGGCTTAGAAATTGGTCATCATTGAATGCTTTAGCAGCTTTAAGTAAGCCGCCGCACACGCGGCTTAGAAAAAAAAACAAATCCAGTAAATTTAAACCAATAGGTAAGCCGCCGCACACGCGGCTTAGAAAAAGTAAACCGCTTTCGTGCCCAACTTGTGCAAGTAAGCCGCCGCACACGCGGCTTAGAAAAGGTGAGGAAAGCAGCTGGGCAATGCTGGACGGTAAGCCGCCGCACACGCGGCTTAGAAATTAACCGCCCTGCAAATAAACTGCCCACGAAAGTAAGCCGCCGCACACGCGGCTTAGAAATTGCACAATTAACGTAGCTGAATTGGTGAATGGTAAGCCGCCGCACACGCGGCTTAGAAATCTTTTTGCTCGCAATAGAAGTATTCAGCCACGTAAGCCGCCGCACACGCGGCTTAGAAACTAACCCTACCCCTAGAATCCATCGTAGACGGGTAAGCCGCCGCACACGCGGCTTAGAAAATCATCATTGCAACTGGACCGTCGATTTTGTTGTAAGCCGCCGCACACGCGGCTTAGAAATTTCTTTTTCAGCTTAACCCCATGCTTAAATTGTAAGCCGCCGCACACGCGGCTTAGAAACTGTGAAGCCCACATGCAAGCCGAGGTGACAAAGTAAGCCGCCGCACACGCGGCTTAGAAATTTATATTTTCACCAAGCAATTCTCAAGATGCGTAAGCCGCCGCACACGCGGCTTAGAAATTAGTTGAAAATCATCTCTACAATCAGTATCAGTAAGCCGCCGCACACGCGGCTTAGAAAAAAAGTACGCATAGGCGGATTAATCACAAAGCGTAAGCCGCCGCACACGCGGCTTAGAAATACAAGCGATCCGTTGCCGTAAGCCACGCTTAGTAAGCCGCCGCACACGCGGCTTAGAAATGTTTACAATTGGTCAGACCTATCAGCTAAGCGTAAGCCGCCGCACACGCGGCTTAGAAATGAAAGAAAAAACGCGAGCCGCAACAATGGGCGTAAGCCGCCGCACACGCGGCTTAGAAAGTATTCATCACAAACGATACAAGTGCATCAAAGTAAGCCGCCGCACACGCGGCTTAGAAATTGATACAGCTTGCACATGAGAATAATTTAAAATAAGCCGCCGCACACGCGGCTTAGAAAATAAGGTGTCTGAATCTGTGCGTGATGCTTCTGTAAGCCGCCGCACACGCGGCTTAGAAAAGTAAGAACTGGCGCGCCATGTCTGCCCAAGTGTAAGCCGCCGCACACGCGGCTTAGAAATTAGCCGCAATAATCGCATCACGCTTGGCAACGTAAGCCGCCGCACACGCGGCTTAGAAAATTATATCGGCCCGGCTGAGGTTTCGCCCGTCGTAAGCCGCCGCACACGCGGCTTAGAAACTAGTCGCACGACTGGCAAAGCTAACAGCCAGGTAAGCCGCCGCACACGTGGCTTAGAAATAAACGTGGCCGTGATTTAGAGCAGCCGCTACGTAAGCCGCCGCACACGCGGCTTAGAAATTCCTTCGGGTCGCATGGCTGGTTTTTTTTGAGTAAGCCGCCGCACACGCGGCTTAGAAAATACAAGAAATTGGCCGCTGGTTTGGCGTACCGTAAGCCGCAGCACACGCGGCTTAGAAATGTCTGGGGCGCTGAATCCGAAAGCATAGGAAGTAAGCCGCCGCACACGCGGCTTAGAAATTTGGCGGTGGTGGCTAAGCCTTTGGCTAAGAGTAAGCCGCCGCAAACATTTATAGAAATAAATTGTTCTGTGATTTGTTCATAGGCTTGTGTAATTCTACTTAAGTACTTAAAGAGCTAACTGTTGCAAAACCAATACTATCTTTTAACTTAATCTATTCGCCTTTTTTGAGCTTTTCTTAAAGCTAGTTGTATTTTTCTTTTTAACAGTTTTCGTTGATTTTACAGCTAAAGGTACAAATCGATCTGATGAGCTTTGACTGCGAGTGCCATAGTAACTTTTTGTATCGTCTGCTTGATGCCCTAGTACCTTAGATACGAAATCAGGATTAGTCTCACTGAGTGGTGAGGCCTTGCAATCTGCAGCCATGGCATGACGTGCTGTATACGCTGTAATACTCTCTTTTCTTTTTGGCCAAATGCGTTTGCCAACGCTTCGCATATGGGTACTAACAGAATTTGGCTTCTCGACTGTAATTATTGGATTTCCATTATCTTTGATTAGGTAAGTTTTTAGCTTTTCAGTAATCTCATTATTGGCCAACTTTAAATTACGTATTTCTTGTCCTGAGTGCTTAGTCACTTTTGCACCGTTAATGACAGCAGATAATTCTCCATTCTCAAGTATGAGCTTAACCCCATTTTTAAGCTCTGCTGGCCGACACCCAGTTGCTAAGATGACTAACATCGGAATGTGATATTGACCTGAAGAGTTATTCGCCATTTGTTCTCGCCAATCCTCTGGCAAGCCTCTAAGCGAGATTTTTTTGCTTTTTCGTTTAGATTCAGGAATCCATCCTTCCTTGTATTCTGCAGGGAGCATTTTCGCTAATGTTATATAGCCGTCAAATGATGGTTGCATGACCACATTTTTTACTAAATCATGTTGATTGTTACGCTGCGCTTTATCAAGTTTTTGTAATATTTCTGATAACTTTTTTAGTGCCTCATGTCGAATTGCCCTGGCATACTTCCGCAATGTTGAATATTTGGACACTGAGCGTACTTTAGCGATGATGGATTCAGCGTCATATGGATGAAGGATGTTTTTATCTTTGCCTACACCATAGAGCCTTTTAGCAATCTTTAAATAATCAGCTTCAGTGTTCGGTGTAAGTTTAGTATCTACAGTTGCTGAATCTTCATGTGGTGGTTTTAATGCATCCCTAGCTGCTTTTATTTTTGCGTGTAGTTCACGCCTGTCTGTATCTGTCATTGTGAACTCTTCCGTCCACTAACGCGGACTCCAGCGCTGGCATATTTAACTACTAGCCACCAGCTCGGCCGTGGTACGTTCCGATATTCCGTCCTGTCTGTCACATGCGACCAGGTCGCACATGCCAAACAGTCCTACACATCTACACCAGCCAAAAGTCAGCTGTTATCTTTTCGCTCCCGCTCAAAAATAACACCTAACTTATGACTGCCACCCCGTTATCTGCATGCACACAGATAACGGTCATGTTGTTTTGGTTTGCCTGTTTGCTCGCTAAATTAGTCGATTCAACGCGACATCCCTGTCGCATTGAATCTTAGTCAAATGTCATCCAAGCGATCAAATCTCCGCTAATCTACTTGCCGTCTAAAATGGCTAGGCTAGCTTTCAGCGCATCAACTTCAGCTCGCAATGCTAAATTTCCTGCACTCAGCTTCTCTATCTCATCAGCCTGAGCCTCGCACAAAATATCTGCTTGGATTTTCTCAGCGTATGCTTCCTCTAGTTGATTATTCAATACAATGATTTTGAATTGATACTCTTTGTAATAGTGATCAACCTTTTTTTGAAATAGATTTTTTATGGGCAGTTTTATTTCTCTAGCAATTTCGTCTTCGGTGAGCTCTACGACAAGCAGCGTTTTATTCCATTGACGTAAATGCTCTGTAATTGTCGTGTAACTACCAAACCCAAGCTGTTGCCGAATCACGGCAACGGTAGGTTTTTGGCCTTCTGCCACTAATTTGTCGCAGATGGTTTTGATATTTTCATAATTAACTTTTGACTCTTTCATTAAGCTTCCTTATCTGTAATGTAAATATTTTTGTTACATTACAGGTGATTTACGTAACATTTTTCAAAAAGTTTAATTTTTTTATTCAATCCTTAATAGCGCACTCAAAGCCACCTTAGGGTTTGGATAATTATTCTTGATGTAATCAAGGCAATCATCCCAAGTCACAACGGTCTCTTCACCCAGTATTTGTCGCAGTTCTTCGACGTTTTGAATGTGGCCAGCCTCTAGTTGTTTAAACATGTCTTTAGGTAGCGACAACATGTTCTCAGCACCTAGACTGCCACCACGCCATTTCACCTTGGGCAACACCTCCGGTCCGATGGGTTTAGCAACTGGAGAGTGAATGCCGATACGTTTTCTTATCACAACGACAATTTGATGCGGGTCGTATAAAAAAAATACCTGGTTATCTACTACGCGTTTTAAATTGAATGATCGGCTACCCTCACGCCATACACCGGCGAGTTCAGCACCATTTACAAATAATCGTTCTACTGCGTATTGAAGATCATCCAGTACCACACCAACCACCCAATAATGCACTTGATCACTCTTGAGCATGCCGTTATGCATGCCTAACGCGCTATATATCGCTTCAGACTTCTCTGCAGGAATGGGTCTACGCCCACCCATCGCATCTGTTAAATTAGTGGTATGAATATCTGCTTCTTTTGCGATCTCCTGAACTGTTTTATGCCTTAACCTAAAGATACATTTGATTAGATCCGATAAATCATTGTTATTAAACAAATCTACCTCCTAAATAAACTTGATTTGAAACATTGTGATAAATATAATAACCCATATAAACTCAATGTCAAATCCACACAAAGGAATAAAAATGCGCATTGGAAAACCGAAAGATGTATCAACCATCTATGATCAAGATACTGATGAAAGCTTCATCACCTCATTCATTGACGACCTAAAGTTACAGATTACGATTCAATTAAAAGCGCGTAATGTAAAAGCGGAATCACGCGTATTAGAAAAAATATTAAAAGAGTCTCTGGATGAGCTACCACCGACGACCTTATTTCATGTCAGTTAGTTAAATTAAAAAGTAGCCTAAGTTAAAAAAGTAGCCCAAGTTAAATCAAAGAACATTACAAAGCAGCAGAAAAACAGGAGAAGCCAATGCGAATTGCGACATATGTACGGGTATCAACGGTACGTCAGGCGGAGAACGATTTATCGATCCCTGACCAAACGCGGCAATTACGTGAATGGGCTAAAGCCAATGGTCACATGATCGTGGAAGAATTTGTAGAACCTGGTGCTTCTGCTACAGATGATAAGCGACCAGAGTTTCAACGCATGATTGAAGCTGCACTGGTGAAACCAGCGCAATTTGATTTGATTGTGATTCACTCATTCTCCCGCTTCTTTAGAGATGCTGTGCAATTTGGCTTGTATGAGCGCAAGTTAGCTAAAAACAAAGTACGGGTAATTTCAATTACCCAACAAACCAGTGACGATACTGCAGGTGAGATGATGCGGCGCATTATCAATACCTTTGATGAATACAGCTCAAAAGAAAACTCCAAGCACACCAGTCGTGCTATGCGTGAAAACGCACGCCAAGGCTTCTTTAACGGCTCTAAACCGCCTTATGGCTATGATTCAGTCACCACAGATGTACAAGGCAGCCGTGGACGTAAAAAGAAGAAGCTAGCGATTAATCCTGACGAGTCAGTCATTGTTAGCAAAATCTACGATATGTACACCTATGGCAACGACGGCAGAGACTATGGTTGCAAGGAAATTGCGATGCATTTGAATAAAACTGGCTATCGCATGCGAGGCCAGCCTTTCACGATGCAGAAAGTCCACACCATCCTCTCTGACACGCTTTATAACGGTGATTATTATTTCAATGTGATCAAATCAAAAACGGGCGAAACTCGGCCTGCAGATGAATGGGTGAAGACAAGCATCCCTGCAATCATTGATGCGCACCAATTTGAGTTGGTGAAAGCGAAAAGAGAGGCGCGAACACCTTCAACCTCACCTATCCAAAGAGTCTTATCAAAAACTCTACTCACTGGTTTGATTAAATGTGGGGAGTGCGGTGGCTTTATGACACAAGCGACTGGAAAGTACGGGCTGTATAAATATTACAAATGCACTAGTCGATGCAGTAAAGGCAATGTTGCATGTAGCAGCAAATCACTGCCAATGGATAAAGTCGATAAATTGGTGATGGAAGCGTTAACGCAAAAGGTATTCACACCTGCGAAATTACAAGAGATTTTGACTGAATATCGACAAAACCTTTTAGCACAAGACGCTACTATCAGTGAAAAAGTAACATTGATCAATCGACAAATTCAACAGGTTGAAGAACGACAAAAACGTTTGCTTGATGCCATTGAGCTTGGTGCATTAGAACTAGATGAAATGACACTGGAGCGATCGCAAGATTTGAAACGTTCAAAGGAAGCGTTACTGATCGAGAAGCATAAACTTCAAAAGTCTGATAACGATGCCTTTCCAGAATTACGTGCTAGTAAGCTCGAAAAGCTTAGCAAGCTTATTTCAAGCAAGCTATTAAGTACCAATCCAGATACTGCAAAAGGCTACCTAAAATTATTGGTTGATCAAGTGACTGTGAAAGAAAATGTGATTGAAATGAAGGGGCCAATTATCGGTTTAGTGCGGGCTATAAAAGCAAAAGACGAAAAAAATGGGTACTTGAATCAAGTACCCACTTCCCTCATGGTTTGGCGCGCCCGGCGGGAGTCGAACCCACGACCCTTGGCTTCGGAAACCAATACTCTATCCAGCTGAGCTACGGGCGCATTGCGCGCATTATAGCAAACAAGTGAGGCCAGCTTGGTTGGTGTTGTGTCAAAAAGGTGGGCTTTGTCATGCGTATTTATGTTTTTTTTGCTTGGCGAGTATTGTTTGGTGGAGGCTTGGCATGGGTTTTGACTGACATGGTGCTGTCATATTGTTTGATTATGCTTGGCACCCATTGTATGTCTCCGCTGATCAAGCGAAGGAAAAAACCATGAAAGCGATGATTTTAGCTGCAGGCAAAGGTACGCGCGTGCGGCCATTAACGTATGAATTACCCAAACCGATGATTCCAGTGATGGGTAAGCCTGTGATGGCATATTTGATTGAGCATTTAGCTAAGCATGGTGTGACTGACATCATGATTAACGTCAGTTATTTGCACGAAAAAATCCAACATTATTTTGAAGATGGTCATCGCTTTGGGGTGAATATTGGCTACTCGTTTGAAGGGGATATTCGGGCCAATGAAATCGTGCCGCATGCCGTAGGTTCGGCGGGAGGGATGCGAAAAATTCAGGATTTTAGTGGGTTTTTTGATGACACCACCATTGTGTTGTGTGGCGATGCCATTATTGACTTAGACATCTCGCAAGCACTAGCGCAGCATCGTCAATCAGGGGCGATGGCAAGCTTGGTCACGATGCAAGTGCCGATGGATAACGTCTCAAGTTATGGCGTGGTGGTATGTAATGCAGAAGACAAGATCATTTCGTTTCAGGAAAAACCTTCTCCGCTGGAGGCGCGCTCTAATTGGGTGAGCACTGGGATTTATATATTTGAGCCCTCGGTATTGGATTTAATTCCTTCAGGCAGTGAGTTTGATATTGGTACCGATTTGTTTCCCCTTTTGGTTGCGCGTGGGTTGCCGTTTTATGCCATTAAGCAGCCGTTTAATTGGATTGATATTGGTGTCGTCAGTGATTATTGGCAAGTCATGCAACAGATGATGTCGGGTGCGCTACCTTCATATGGCATGCCCGGTACGCAGGTAAGGCCTGGTGTGTGGGTTGGTCTGAATGTGCATGTGGATTGGGAAAGTGTGACCATAGAGGGCCCTGTCTATATTGGTTCGGGCACGCGTGTCGACAAAGGTGCAAAAATCATTGGTCCAAGTTGGGTCAGCAGTGGTTGTCATGTGCAGCGCGATAGCGTGGTGGTTCGCTCAATTTTGTTTGATTACACGCGTATTGCGCAAGGCTATGTCATTGAAGAGCGCATTGTGTGTGGAGAATATTGCGTTGATCGCACAGGACGCATGATGCATATGGATGATGAACTTTGCGACATTATCTGGACAGATGCTCGCGAAAAAGTGGTGTATCCCGCGCAATATGCACACGCCAAAATTTAGGTTTAATGTGCTTGATTGCTTGCGTCTGGGACTAGGCTTGTAGGTTCAAAGTATTGTCACAATCGCTCGGTATTCTCGCTGCAAACTAACGAGGAGAAGTGACGAATGAAAAAAATTAATCTAGCAATTGCCTTACTTTTAGGCAGTATCAGTGTCGCGCAAGCGGCCACTACGTATACCATTGCGAAAGCATGGGGCTTTCAGCATACAGGTACGGGTTATTTGGCTGAAATTCCAGCATACGATGCCATTACCAATACAGTATGGGTTGCGGGTGTGACTGGCGTTGATGTACTCAATGCAACGAACGGTAATTTGTTACAACGTATTGATACTTCTGCATTTGGTAACATCAATAGCGTCAGTATCAAAAACGGTTTGGCTGCGTTCGCGATTGAAAATGTTAACCGTAGCCAAGCTGGCTTGGTCAAGCTGTATGACACTTCTACCCGGTCACTGGCCAGCGGCAACAACAGTTTTACTGTTGGTTCATTGCCCGACATGGTGACTTTTACGCCAGATGGAAAAAAAATCTTGGTGGCTAACGAGGGTACCCCCAATTTTGTGTCTGGTGGGGTGAATGATTACGGTGTTAAAACAAGCGCCAATGGTGTAACACCAATTACTTTCGGTGCTTCTGCGAACGATCCGGTCGGTAGCGTTACCATTATCGATGTGACAACTCGCACGGTGGCTAACACCGCGACATTCGCAGGGGTGACCACCACAGGTGCTAATACTAATATTCGTACCAATACTGGCATGGATTTTGAGCCAGAATATATTGCAGTGAACGCATCCAGCACCAAGGCTTATGTGACTTTGCAAGAGGCAAACGCGATTGGTATTTTAGATTTAAATACCAATAGCTTTGAAAAAGTCGTCGGTTTAGGTGTTAAAGACTTTAGCTTACCTGGCAATCAGATTGACGCGCGAGACCGTGCACCCATCGGTGATTTTAAAAGCGTCAATGTCAAAGGTTTTTATATGCCTGATAGCATCGCGACTTACGAAGCGAGTGGCAATACTTACTTGGTAACTGCCAACGAAGGTGACTTTCGTGAGGATGATGCAGACAGGGACCGCGCTAATACCATCGGTGTGAGTGGTGATTTATCTAGATTGCAAGTGTCTCTTACAGATTCAACCGCCACTGATCTCTATGTAGCAGGCGCACGTTCATTTAGTATTCGTGACGCCAATGGCGCACTTGTGTATGACAGCGGTGATATTTTAGATAAAGAAGCTGCCCGCTTAGGCATTTATGATGATAGCCGTAGTGATGATAAAGGGGTAGAACCTGAAGGGCTCACCTTGTTGAATTTGTTAGGTCGTACCATTGCTGCGGTAGGGTTAGAGCGCACTACCACGGGCGCGATTGCCTTGTTTGATATTACCGATCCGACCAAAGTGAGTTTTATTGAGATGATTAAATCCGATGGTGATATTGCGCCAGAGGGCTTGTTCTCTTTTGTGGCTGGGGGTAAAGGCTACATTGGCTTTTCAAATGAAGGTTCTAGCACGACTTCATTATTTAGCGTTACCGCGGTACCAGAGCCAGAAACATACGCCATGTTTGGTTTAGGCTTAGGTTTACTTGCATGGGCGAGACGTCGTCAAGCTTAATACTTACGTTTCATTGACGTAGTAATCACCGCGATTTGGGGAACCAAGTCGCGGTTTTTTTCATCTGATCTCTGCGAATTGCGGCTAGGTTTATCAAGCTGGCCTGCGTTATAATAGTGCAATATTTTTGATCACAGGATAATCAGCATGTCGGAAAATAACAGTAGTGTGAATGGCAGTGCTTCAAGTTTAGCCAAACCAGCGATCATCATTGTCGTTGCATTGGCTGTGGTGATTGTGGCGTATGTTTCTGGACTCTTCGGTAATCAACAGGCGCAATCAAATGCAGAGGCCATCGCCGCTGCTGAAAAAAAGATTGATGATTCCATTAAGCCCGTTGCCATGGTGGAAGTAGCTGAAGCCTCTGGTGCCCATGTCGAAAAAAGTGGTGAAGAAATCGTAAAAGGTGTGTGTATTGCTTGCCATGGTGTGGGTGCTTTAGGTGCGCCTAAAATTGGTAATGCTGGCGATTGGGGTCCTAGGTTGGCACAAGGCTATGAAACCTTGGTAAAACACGCTACAGAAGGTATTCGTAGCATGCCAGCACGCGGTGGCAATGCGGAACTGACTGATTACGAGGTGGCGGATGCAGTGGCTTATATGGCCAATCAAGCAGGGGCTAAATTTGATTCGGCCAGTTTTAAAAAATAAGCATGATTTGAACAAAAAGCCGCTTGTGATAAGCGGCTTTTTTATTGGTGTAAATTTCAAAAAAGGTGCATAGGTATGGCCCGTTACGCCATCGGTGATCTCCAGGGTTGTTTTTATTCGTTGATGCATCTTTTAGACAAGATTGCATTCGATAGCAACCATGATGAGCTTTGGTTTGTAGGCGATTTAATTAACCGCGGGCAGGGCTCGTTGGCTGTCATGCGGTGGCTGTATCAGCACCAAGCAAGTATCAAAGTGGTGCTAGGTAACCACGATTTGCATGCAATTGCCGTTGCGCACGGCGTGCGCCCACCCCATCGCTTTGATACGCTCTCTGAGTTGTTGTTAGCAGCAGACGGTGGAGAGTTGTTACATTGGTTAAGACATCAGCCCCTCATGGTATTCGCCGATGACTACGCCATGGTGCATGCAGGCTTGTATCCGCAGTGGTCTTTAACGCAAGCAAAAGGCCTCGCAGAAGAGGTAGAAGCTGTGTTGCAATCGCCGCATTACGCTGATTTTTTACAAGCCATGTATGGTAATCAGCCAGCACAATGGTCGGATCAGTTGATGGGGATTGAGCGTTGGCGGGCCATCACCAATGCGTTGACCCGCATGCGGATTTGTGACGCACAAGGCGCGATGGAGTTTACCTTTAAAGGTGAGCTTGCAGAGGTACCCGAGCATTATTGGCCTTGGTTCTTAGCGCCCGTACGTTGCGAACAACCAGCGCAAACCATCTTGTTTGGTCACTGGTCAGCGCTAGGGTTATATCAGGGTGCCGGCGTAATCGGCTTAGATACTGGATGCTTATGGGGACGCACACTGACGGCATACGCCCTCGATACACACGACATTGTGCAAGTGCCCCTTGATCTGCGTGATCAAGCTGTCAGTGGATCGCAGCAAGATTAAGATAGAACAATGGGGCTGAAACGATTGAAAGCCAGCGCGAGCACTGGCTTGAAACATCATATGCAATTAAATTGCAACATGTTGTCTTGAGTATTTTGAAAGTTATGCCTGTTGCGCCTGCGTTACAGGTGTAGGCGCGGTGGTTGTTGGCTGCGGGAATAAATGGCTATTGATGGCCTGATACGCCATTTGTGCGATGGCTTGGCGGGTGTGGTCGCTAGGATTGATGGCGGGGCAAAAGTGGATATGAATACGCGGAGATTGCATGCCTATGTACATGCGCATGGATTCAAGGATACTCGTCTCTCCGGCATACGCGGCCGCTAAGTTTGGGGATCCGTCAGGCAATGGATAGGAGATGGCCATGGGAATCACCTGCGCATGTGCATTCACAGCTGATTGCAGTAGGCTACTTTTAAAAGGCAATACACTCAGTCCTTCGGTGGTGGTGCCTTCTGGAAAAACGCACAGATTATCCAATTGTTTTAACGCGTGACTTGCCAGTTGAATAACGCGCGAGGCATCACGGTTTTTGGTACGGTTGATAAAAATGGTGCCTGATTTTTTAACCAAATAACCAAACACTGGCCAGTCTTTGATTTCTACTTTTGCCACAAATCGGACGGGAATGAGGCTATTAATCGCGTGAATATCCGACCAGGAAATATGGTTACCAACGAATAGGGTACCATGCGTGCGGATATCGGGCAGTTGCCCACTGGTAGTGACTTGTAAGTTAAAACAATTCAGTAGACGCTTGCACCACCACTGGATAATGCCCATGCGTAACCAACGATTGCTGACCGGCAAAATTAAACTTGCCAGTAGCAATCCAGTCAGGGTGTGCAACACAATGCGGGTAATACGATACCAGCGGATGACGAGTAAGGTGTTTGGCAACTTATTTTAAGAAATGCGCGGCATATCTTGGGTTGATTCGGGAGAAAGGTAACAATACCAGCATATCTGCAGTATTAAAAGCCGGATCCCATGCAGGCTCACCGCAAATAAAAGCGCCTAAGCGTAAATAGCCCTTAATCAGTGGTGGGCAGGGTACGTCTAAGGTTTGATCTAATGCGTCAATCGGTAACGCATTATGTGGAAATACACGATACTCTGCAGGTGAGAGGTGATCTTCGCGCAAGGATGCAAACAAGGATGCCGCCATATGACCGCCATCATGCATCGAAACGCTGGCGCAACCAATCATATATTCGTACTGATGTGCGCGCATGTATTTTGCAAGCCCAGCCCACAACATGGTAATGGTCCCACCTGTTCGATAGTCTGCATGGACGCAGGCACGCCCCAGCTCTACTGTACGATCGCTCAATGGTGCCAAGCGGCTTAAATCAAATTCGCCCGCAGAATAGTAGCCACCCGCCAACATCGCTTGCATGGGACTTAAAATACGGTAAGTGCCAACCACTTGCTGAGTGGATTCATCTCTGACCAGTAAATGATCGCAAAAGGCATCAAACCCATCCACATCTAATCCATGATGCCCCTTGATTTGCGCGCCCATTTCTTCTGCAAACACTTGATAGCGTAGGCGTTGCGCTTCGGCGATTTCTTCAGCGCAACTGGCCAGAGATACAGTCAGCTGTGGCTTTTGTGATAAAGGGGCCTGATGGTGTGGCGTCGTTTCTGTTTGCAATACTACGTTTGGCTGAAGGTTGCTCTCGAACATCACGCTTCTCCTGATTGAATTAGGGCCATGATAGGAGCGATAGATGAACGATTAGTGACGTCTTTGTGACAGTTAGGTGACAAGCCAATAAAAAGAGCGACCAAAAAAAGCAATAAAAAAAGGCGACCTAAGTCGCCTTATGGGATGCGTTAAACAATCAATGTGTAACGCGAGAGGTGCCGCCATGTTCCACAATGCGCACGCGATCGCCCGCTTTAAAGGTTTCGTCTGATTCTTGCACAATCGCGATCAACCCACCACCATCGACTTTAATGGTAATTTCTAAAGCATCCTTACGGGTCACGGCTTCTTCCGCGGCTGAACCCGCTAAGCCCCCTGCCACAGCGCCAATCACAGCGGCAATCGCGCTACCACGACCGCCCCCAATGCTACTGCCAGCAATGCCGCCAATTGCGCCACCTGCAATGGTGCCAACGGGGGATTTGGTGCCATCTAGTTTGACGGTACGTACGCTTTCTACCACACCTGTTTTGATGGTTTGTACGCGTTTGGCCTCATCCCGTGAGTAAACGCTGCCAGAGTTGGAGCTCACACATCCACTTAACACGCTGATTAATACCAGCAAAGACAGGTGGGCCATTATGCGTAATTTCATATCATCTCCTTAGTAGTGAAACAGCAATTTAATGCAACGTTTGCGCTGGTGCTGCCAACGATGGGTCTTCTTTCAACGCGTCTTGTACCAGTGCATGGCTGTAAATATGTTCAATCTCTGCACGGCTAGGGTGGTGGTTTTGACCGCCACGACTACCAATTTTAATGGCCCCCATGGTCGATGCCAGCCGACCACAGGCTTTCCAATCCCAACCTCTCACAATGCCATATAACAAACCAGCTCGATATGCATCGCCACAACCAGTGGGATCAACCACCTGATCAGCCTTAACGCATGGAATCTCATGGCGTTGACCATCGGCATAAATATGCGAACCTTCCGCCCCAAGAGTAACAATCAATGCCTTCACTTTGGCGGCCAGTTGCGGCAAGCTCAAGCCCGTTTTATCTTGAATAATTTGCGACTCGTAATCATTGACCGCGAGATAATCAGCCATCTCAATAAAATGCAAGAGTTCTTCGCCGTTGAACATCGGTAAACCTTGGCCTGGGTCAAACAAAAACGGAATTCCCGCATCAAAACATTCTTTGGCATGTTGAAACATCGCGTCTCTACCGTCGGGAGCAATGATCGCTAATTGAATATGTTCTGCCTGTTTGACACTGTTGAGATGTGCTTGTTGCATGGCCCCTGGATGAAAGGCAGTGATTTGATTGTCGTCTAAATCCGTCGTGATAAAGGCTTGCGCAGTAAAGGTACCTTGAATGGTTTTGATATGGGTTTGCGCAATGTGGTGTTGAGATAACCATGCCTGATAGGGCGCAAAATCATCTCCCACGGTTGCCATAATATGGGGGTTGCCCTCCAGTAACTGCAGGTTATAAGCGATATTCCCCGCAGTGCCGCCAAACTCACGGCGCATCTCAGGCACTAAAAATGCCACACTGAGTTTATGGATTTTATCCGCCAAAATATGATTTTTAAATTGGTCTGGAAACACCATGATGGTGTCATACGCCAAGGAACCACAAATAAGAATATTCACAGGAGAAACCGCTCGCTTTAATGGATAATTTAACATTATTGCTGTGCGCATTTAGGAAGGCAAGCATATTCAAACATAGGTTTGAACAAGCGCTAGCTCAATTTAAGATTGTTTGAGCGCGAGATCGATCAATGTTTTTGCGGCTTTTTTGGCAGATTTAATGGCGCCAGAGCCCCGCTTGATTTGTTCGGCTTGTACAGCGCCTTCAAATAAAATGGATAGTTGCAAGGCAAGACCATCGGCATCTTTGATCGCAGCCTCATGGGCAAGTTTGCTAATGAATTGTCGAAATTCACGAGATTGTTGTGACGATAACTGATGTATTCGATTTTCTTCGTTTGGAAATTCAGCAGAGGCTTTAATAAACGTCACCCCTGTAAAATAAGGGGATGACACCCATTCCTCAATAAATTCAAATAATTTTTGAATTTTTTCATCTGGCTTGCCACTCAGCGCATTGAGTTTGTCATTCATCCAGTTTTGAAACTCTTGATGGCTTTGTTGCAGCACCGCCAATACTAATTCTTCTTTACTTGTAAAGTACTTGTAAAGTGTCATTTTGGTCGTGCCAGCCACTGCAACGATGGTATCAACGCCAGTCGAATTAATCCCTCTGCTTTGAAACAGATCAGTAGAAACCTTTAGGATTTTTTGCTTGAGCAAACTCATAATTTGATTATAGCCAGCATATACCGTTTTGTATAGTTTATAGCGCAACATGAAACTTTAATGACGTATTTTGAACTTTTTGATGCTAAAAATATACTAACCTGTATAGTATCGGTTATTCAGAGATACTGAATGTTGTCATCCTCTTTAATCAAGGAAAAAATAATGAAAATTTTAAATGCAGTGTGCACCTCTTTAGTGTTGGCAGCGATTTCGCATGGCGCCTTGGCAGCTGAGCCTTTGTACGTAGTGAAGTCTGTTGAGTTAAATCAACCTGTAGATGTCGTTTGGAACAAGGTTTCAAATTTTTCTGATTTGGGCGCATGGCATCCAGCCGTGGCTAAAACTGAAATTGTTGCAGGTAAAAATAATCACGTCGGTGCAAAACGTGTATTGACGCTGCAAGATGGTGGCAAGGTAAATGAAACATTAACCGCTTATCAACCCAAAAAACATACTTACGCTTACAAAATCACGGACAGCGTATTGCCAGTCAACGATTACGTATCCACCATTAGCGTGCACAGTAACGGCGCAGGTAAATCTGTTGTGGTGTGGGAAAGCCATTTCTTGGCAAAATCACCTGCTGACGATAAAGCGGCTTCAGATGCGATTAAAGGTGTCTACGATGGTGGTTTAAATCAGTTAAAAACAGTATTTCAATAATCAAAACGATTGTTGAGCAATATTAAGCCACCGTACTGCGGTGGCTTTTTTGTGGGAAACGCTTTGTTATTTGGAGCGCATCATCAGCATCGGCGTGTAATTACATTTCACTTGATCGAGTAACTGATTGACCAGTATTTGCTCTGCACGATTGCTGGTCACGTGACCATTAATGATGTTTTCGATATAAACACTCTTTAAGCGGTCTGGCAGTTGGATTGCCTCCAGCAGGCGGCAATCACCATGTTTCATGGTCTCGAGCCGACTGTAAATGGCTGCGGTTTCAGTGGGGCTGGCTTCTTGTGATAAGGGGTGAGGTGGTGGTGCTTGGTTGGCTTGTTGCGCAATTGTTGCAGGCGGGTTGAGCGAGGCATGCCAATAAAAGCCCCCCAATAATCCTAAACATAATCCGCAGATCACGATGCCATAATTGCGGACGGCCATCCAGTGAATTTCACGTGTTGTTTGTACTTTAATCAATGCATGTGCTGCATGTTTTGCATGTCGCAGCGCTGGTGAGGCCGGATGTTGTAGCGCCTCTTGGCATGCACTCATTGCCATAAAGTAAAGCTGATTTGCCAACATCTCAGGTAACGTTGCCCCGGCTAATCTGGCTTGCTGTGTTAGATACTGTTGCAACAACGCTGGCGGGGTTGGTGAATATGGTAAGGGTGCGTTATGTGCCAACGGGCTAGACAACATATCGTCTAAAACACTAAACAATGCCAATAAACGTTCGTTGGGGCGGCGGCTAGATTTCTCTAGCATGTGGATTAACCACTCAGATTGTAATAAAGCGTACACCATGGCGTGCAGTTAAAATGGTTTGACGATCACAAGCATGGCGACGACAAATAATATCAGCACGGGTACTTCATTGAACCAACGATACCATATATGAGAACGTTGATTTTGTTGCGCTTCAAATTGGCGTAAAAGCTTGCCACAATAATAGTGATACCAAGTTAAGATGATGACAAAGCTTAATTTTGCATGTAACCAGCCACCACCAATGCCATAGCCCAGCCAAAGCCACAAACCAAATCCCAACGCGAGCCAAGCCAACGGTTGCATAAAGCGATTGAGTTTGTTGGCCATCAGCATCAACCTTGCGTAGGCGTTTGGGTCCTGTTCCATTGCAAGGTTGACAAAAATACGCGGTAAATAAAATAAGCCAGCAAACCAGCTGGTGACAAACACAATATGCAATGCTTTGACCCACAACATGTCTAGTTTCCTTGCTGATCTAACAACTGACGAAGGTGAACAAAATCGAGTTCGCCTATCGTTTTCTCCAAGCGACGACCTTGCTTGTCATAGATGAACGTGGTGGGGGTTAAGTTGACATTGCCAAATGCCTTGACCATGCCTCCCGTTTGGTCGTGCATCACTTGAAATGGTAATGCCTGCGTTTTGGTGTAGTTTCTAACCTGACCAATCGGATCATAAGGCATCGCCACCGCAATCACCTCAACATTTTTATTGCGGTATTGTTGATAGGTGTTAATCAAGTCTGGCATTTCTTTTATGCAACCAGAACAGTCAGTTGCCCAGAAATTAATCAAGACTGTTTTGCCTTGTAAATCGCGCATTTTAATGGTGCGGCCATCCAGCGTAGTGAAGGTCACATCGGGCGCTTGTGGTTTTTGAGTGACCGCGAAAGCAAGCCCTGCCAACAAAACAAGCGTGACCAGTGGAATAAGCCATTTTTTTGAGAAGATCTTTGAGTTGAGCATGATTAAATTTTGAGATAAAACCCTAGAACGTTTACCGTGTTTGTGCAGTCTACCGCATGATATAATTCACTTTTGAGTTTAATAAAACATCAATGAACGCACCAGTCTCAGCCGCTTTGCTTAAAGCCGATTCTACCCCTTTAGCGCGTTTGCGCGAAATTCCTTACAACTATACCTCTTTTTCTGACCGTGAAATCGTGATTCGGTTTCTGGGCGAAGACATCTGGGATATTCTCAATGTGTTGCGCACAGAACGTAAAACTGGCCGTAGCGCGCGCATGTTATTTGAGGTGTTAGGCGATTTATGGGTTGTCTCGCGCAATCCTTATTTGCAAGATGATTTGCTCGAAAATCCTAAACGCCGTAAAGCGTTAATTGACGCGTTATATCATCGTATTGCTGCCATCGAAGAGCGCAGTGCCGGCAACGACAAAGTGCAAAAGTTAGTCGCTGCAGCCAAAAAAGCGGTGGAAAAATTTGCAGATGACTTCAAGCAAACCTTTGATTTGCGTAAAAAAGCATTAGCAAAACTGACCAAAATTACGCGCAAAGATAATATTCAATTTGATGGCTTAGCGCGGGTCTCGCATGTGACAGACGCCACCGACTGGCGTGTTGAATATCCGTTTGTGGTGATTAATCCAGATACCGAAGCGGAAATTTCTTATTTAGTCCGCGCTTGTATCGAATTAGGGTTGACCATTATTCCACGGGGTGGCGGTACGGGCTACACCGGCGGAGCCGTGCCACTCACGCCATTGTCTGCCGTCATTAACATCGAGAAATTAGATCAGCATACCGGTGTGCAAATGCACACGTTGCCGGGCGTATCACGCCAAGTGGCCACCATTGAATGCGGTGCGGGGGTGGTCACACGTCGAGCCATGGATGCAGCCACTGAAGCTGGCTTAGAGTTTGCATGCGACCCCACCTCGGCCGATGCCTGTTGTATTGGCGGTAATGTGGCGATGAATGCGGGCGGCAAAAAAGCGGTATTGTGGGGCACCGCGCTGGACAATCTCGCCTCATGGCGCATGGTAACGCCCGATGCCACCTGGTTAGAAATCGAGCGTTTAGACCACAACCTAGGCAAAATTCATGACATTGAAATGGCGCGTTTTAAAATCAGTCGCTATGACATTGATCATAAAAACTTGCTGGCCGAGCCAGAGATTTTAGAAATCCCAGGGCCGAGTTTCCGCAAGGTCGGCTTGGGTAAAGATGTGACTGATAAGTTTTTATCAGGCTTACCCGGTATTCAAAAAGAAGGTTGCGATGGCTTAATTACCTCAGCCACCTTTATTTTGCATCGTATGCCTAAACATGTGCGTACCATTGCACTGGAGTTTTTTGGTAATGTGTCCAACGCAGTGCCTGCCATTGTGGAAATTAAAGATTACTTAGACGCCACCGCAAAGCAAGAGCCTGCGGTCATCATGGCGGGTCTTGAGCACATGGATGAGCGCTACATCAAAGCGGTGGGCTATGCTACCAAGGCAGCGCGTCAGCAACGTCCAAAAATGGTGTTGTTGTGCGACATTGCGTCCGATGATGAAAATGCCGTGGGTGAAGTTGCCTCAGCCGTGGTGCGTATGTGTAACGCCCGTGATGGTGAAGGCTTTGTCGCGGTGTCAGCCGAAGCGCGTAAAAAATTCTGGTTAGACCGTTCACGCACAGCAGCAATTGCGCGCCATACCAACGCGTTTAAAATCAACGAAGATGTGGTGATTCCATTGCCGCGTTTAGGTGAATATTCAGACGGTATTGAGCGGATTAACATTGAATTATCGATTCAGAATAAATTGCGTTTGGTGGATTCGCTAGAGCAGTTTATGTTGGGCGATTTGCCGTTACAAGCCGATGAAGATGGCAATGCTGATCCTGAAGGTGTGAAATCTAAGCAAAATATTGCGTTGCAGTTACTGCGTGATGTGCGCGCTAAATGGCGCATGATTTTAAATACGCTGGATGAACCTGTTAGCGTGTTGGGTGAGTTTGGTAAGGCCTATGCGCAATATGAGAATGTGTTCCGTGCAGTGCAATCTTATGAACTGCGCGTGTCATGGAAGCGTGAACTTAAACGTCCGATGGCGGATATTTTTGCGGGCCGCGAGTTTCAAAAAATCCTAGATAAGCTCGATGAGATACAAAAAACCGTATTAAAGAGCCGGGTATTCATTGCCTTACATATGCATGCCGGCGATGGTAACGTCCACACCAATATTCCTGTGAATTCAGATGATTACGGCATGATGCAAGACGCGCATGCAGCAGTTGCGCGCGTGATGGGGTTGGCACGTAGCTTAAACGGTGTGATCTCAGGTGAGCACGGTATTGGCATTACCAAAATGGAGTTTTTGGACCAAGCCACCATTGATACCTTTACCGCGTATAAAAATAAAGTGGACCCCAATGGACACTTTAATAAAGGCAAACTATTAGCAGGTTCTGGCTTAGAAAACGCCTATACGCCAAGCTTTGGCTTATTGGAGCAAGAGTCCATCATCATGGAGCAATCTGCCATTGGTGAAATTGCAGATGATATTTCAGATTGCTTGCGTTGCGGTAAGTGTAAGCCGGTATGTTCTACCCACGTGCCACGCGCGAACTTGCTGTACAGCCCACGTAATAAAATTTTAGGCACCTCACTTTTGATTGAGGCGTTTTTATACGAAGAGCAAACCCGCCGCGGCATTTCACTCAAACACTTTGATGAGTTTAACGATGTGGCCGACCATTGCACGGTCTGTCATCGTTGTGAAAAACCATGCCCAGTCAATATTGATTTTGGCGAAGTCTCGATCAAAATGCGCAACTTCTTGCGCGAGCAAGGGAAAAAGAAATTTAACCCTGGCACGGCGGCGGGCATGCTTTACCTCAACGCCAAAGATCCAGCCACCATCAAGTTCTTGCGTGGCACCATGATAGGCTTGGGGTATAAAGCGATTAATATCGCTAATAGTCTCGCCAAAAAGTTTGGTCTGCTGAAAGATAAAAAAGCGCCGCCTGCTACGGTGGGCAAAGCAGAAATTAAAGCACAGGTGATACATTTTATTAATCGCCCCATGCCGAAAAAGATGCAGTCTAAAACCTCACGCGCCATGTTAGGGTTAGAAGACGACACCATGATTCCTGTGATTCGGAACCCACAAAAGGTGACGGAAGATTCAGAAGCAGTGTTTTACTTCCCTGGATGTGGCTCTGAGCGCTTGTTCTCGAACGTGGGCCTCGCGACACAAGCCATGCTGTATGAAGTGGGTGCCATCACCGTGCTACCGCCTGGTTATTTATGTTGTGGTTATCCACAAACGTCGTCAGGCAATCACGATAAAGGCCAAGAAATCACTGCGGATAACCGTGTGTTGTTCCACCGCGTGGCCAATACGCTCAATTATCTCGATATTAAAACGGTGATTGTATCGTGCGGTACCTGTATGGATCAGTTGCAAAAATATGAGTTTGAGAAAATTTTCCCAGGCTGCCGCTTACTCGATATTCATGAATACCTGATGGAGAAAGACCAAAAGCTGTCGAACGTCACAGGGACACGCTATATGTATCATGATCCTTGTCATAGTCCGATGAAGACCTACAAACCATTAGAAGTGACCAATAAGTTGATGGGCACCGAGGTGGCGTTAAACGATCGTTGTTGCGGTGAGTCAGGCACATTTGCAGTGGCAAGGCCAGATATTGCCACGCAGGTGAAATTCCGTAAGCAAGAAGAGCTTGAAAAAGGCATGGCGAAAATGGGCTTAACCGTTGGTGCGCCCGAGCAACCCGTGAAAATACTTACTTCTTGCCCAAGTTGCTTGCAAGGCTTATCCCGTTATGGCGACGATACAGGGATTGAAGCCGATTACATTGTGGTTGAAATGGCAAAACATATTCTTGGCGAAGATTGGATGCAAGACTATGTGCACAAAGCTAACAATGGCGGTATTGAAAAAGTATTGTTGTAATCACCCTTTGATTTGTATCAAGAATAGCCCCGCAGTGATGCGGGGTTATTTTTTGTCCATTGTATCGCGCGCGCACAAACCTCTGTTAGCGCCCGTGTTACCCCCAACTCGCTCAGCCGCGCAAGTATTGGTTTTGCATCAATCAGCCGACTAAACGCTTGGGTTCGCTTTGATTAAATCCTTAGTAGGCATCAATCCAAGTGGTTGGCAAAGGTATAATTGCACATGGATTAAACACCCATAAACCTAAAAATAAGCATGGTGGTGTGCACAATATAAGAGAGTGAAAATGAATATTTACCCCCTGATCAAACCAGTGTTATTTCAGCTTGAGGCCGAGCGCGCGCATGATGTCACGCTGGCCTCGTTAAAGCTGGCCTCTCAATATGGCTTATTGCGTGGTTTTGCGCCAACGTTGGCCGAGCAGGCCACACAAGTGATGGGCATCATGTTTCCAAACCGAGTAGGCTTAGCCGCGGGTTTAGATAAAAATGGTGCAGTGATTGATGGCATGGCCGCCTTAGGCTTTGGGTTTCTAGAAATAGGCACCATCACCCCGAGAGCGCAACCGGGCAATCCCAAGCCACGTCTGTTTCGCCTGCCGCAAGTAGCGGGCATTATTAACCGTTTTGGCTTTAACAATGTGGGGGTCGATCAACTGATCGAAAACGTTAAAGCCGCACAGTTTAAAGGCGTGTTGGGCATTAACATCGGCAAAAATTTTGATACGCCGAATGAACGCGCAGCCGATGATTATTTGCATTGTTTGCGCAAGGTTTATGCCTATGCCAGCTATGTCACGGTGAATATTTCCTCCCCCAACACCAAAAACCTACGTGCGCTACAAGAAAAAGAAGCCTTATCGCAACTGCTCGCCAGCCTCAAAGCCGAGCAAACAGCACTCGCGCAACAACAGGGCAAATATGTGCCGATTGCGCTCAAAATTGCCCCTGATTTAAGCAACGAGCAAGTGCAAGAAATCGCCGAGTTACTCATGCAACACCAGTTTGACGGCGTGATTGCCACCAACACCACACTCTCACGCGAGGCGGTGCAGGGCTTGGCTCATGCCAATGAAGCAGGCGGCCTGTCGGGCGCGCCTGTCAAAGCCGGGTCTACCCAAGTGATCCGCACCTTAGCTGCGCGCCTACAGGGTAGTGTGCCGATTATTGGCGTCGGTGGCATTTTGTCAGGGGCAGATGCGCAAGAAAAAATCGCTGCCGGCGCCAGTTTAGTGCAAGTGTATAGTGGCTTAATTTACAAAGGCCCCGCCTTAGTCACAGAGCTGCGTCGCGCTTTGCAAGCATGACCAAGCCCATTTTGTATTCCTATCGTCGTTGCCCGTATGCCATGCGTGCACGGATGGCATTGTGGGCAGCCGATATCGCATTAGAAGTACGCGAAATCAGCCTGCGTGACAAACCCAAACACCTGCTAGACATTTCCCCTAAAGGCACCGTGCCCGTGTTGCAATTAGCCGATGGCACCGTACTGGAGCAAAGCCTAGACATCATGCGCTGGGCGCTACAGCAACACGACCCACACGGCTGGTTAAGCAGTGATATGCACAGTGCTGATCTGTTGATTAGCAGCAACGACGGCACTTTTAAACAAGCGCTAGACCGTTATAAATACCCTGACCGCTACCCTGAGCTAACGCAAGCCGATTACCGAGCGCAAGGCGCGCTGTTTTTGCAACAATTAGAGGCCGCCTTAAACCACCAAGCTTATCTGCTAGGCGATGCCGCAAGCGTGGCGGATGTGGCTATTTTTCCATTTATCCGCCAGTTTGCCGCAGTGGATACCGAGTGGTTTGCGCAAAGCCCATATCCTAAATTGCGGGCTTGGTTGGCTGGTTGGGTTGAGAGTCCACTTTTTGCGTCAGTGATGCAAAAGTTGCCAACTTATACAGCGTAATGTCGTTTAAAGAAAATTCATCACAGCTAGTGTATGGCGAACCTTCATCCACTTAAAAAACTGTTTAGCCGTGTGATGCCATCGCGGTGTTAGTAGTTAAAACTTTAAATCTATGGTCATGATTTCAATTATAAAAATTAACAACCCTTATGATTTTTTAGTCAATACCGCGGTTTGCAAGGATGGCTTGAGCTAATGGCTTGAATTGTGGCCGATACACTAGCGCTAATGAATGCAGATGGCTAATCTCTTTGCGATGAGATCGTATGCTTGGTGAATTTAATACTAGCCCGACAAAGTAATATCGGACATTGTCTTCGGTAATTTTAGATGCTGGTGACAGTATGCTTATCTACGTAAGCATTTGGGTAAAAGTAATCAGACATGTTCACATGCAAGTGTTTCTAGTGGTCAAAACATCACAATTGCTGCCGTGGTGGCTGTTAAGCTGTCGTTATCAAAGCGATTGCCTTGTTGAAAAATGCGGTCTCTACTATGAAATTTTCTCACTTCAGTGCGTATCGCAACATGTTTTGTAAATTTGTAATCTAGGTTTGCTGAATAACTCCATGTACTAAATCCGTTCGGTGTATCGGTGGAAATAATGACTTGATCTTTATCTTGATAATATTCAACTCTGGCCGCCAGGCTTAGTTTTTCTGAATATTGATATTGGGTAATGATGATGGGTGATAACCAAACATTGTAACTTTGACTGTTTCTTTCAGCTTGTTCAGCGCCAATATCGAATCCAGCAATCATCCCCCAATGATCGTTTATTTGGTATTGACCATACAAGTGATGAAAATATCGTATTCTTCTGTCCTGGTCTGATTTGTCATTCCCAATAAAAGAGCTGCTATTGAGGGTGAGTTTTGCATGAGGTCTATAGGTGAGTTGATGACCTATTGAGAGTGATGAATTGCCATTTGGCCGTTGAATGCGCTGCCAACCATTTAAAATCAAACCACTGGCATACCATTTGCCATCCTCTGAAGTATATGAAAGCTTTACGCCTGTTTCAAAATAGGGTGAGTTATCAGCAAGCATGCTTCTGGTCACGGTCCAGTTATCAAGACCAATCGCACTTTCAAATCCAATATGGGACGGCATAACGCCTGCATCTAACCAAAGATTTTCGCTCAGTTTAAATCCAATGTTGGCTTCAAATATTTTTTGCAAGTCTTTAGGTTCAGCAACATAATTTGCACGCATGTAAGTGCCAGAACCTAAAGCAAGATTTGCACGTACTCTATCAGTAGTTAGATTGGCTTTAATCAAGCCTAAGTTAATGCTGGGCTTGCCAACGGCATTATGGCTGTATGTAAAGCTTGGCCTTGCATCCTTTGTGGCGTCATTAACATCATGCAAATAGTAGGTTTCTAAGTAACCGCTGATATTAATCTTACTTTCATCACTCATATTGATTGAGTCTGCAAGGGCATTATGGCTACTTAGAAGCAATAATGAGAAAAAACTACGTGCAATATGATGATTAAAATAATTGGCTATCATGACGCTTAGCAGATCATTGAATGCGGATGCTTGATGATATTTATATGTGAACACGTGAACCAAGTTCTATTACGCTGTTACTGGGGATATTGAAATAATCAACGATGCTGCCAGCATTGCGTGACATTAGGCTGAATAAATCATCGCGCCATTTAGCCATGGCACCGCCATGCCCAGAAATGATTGTTTCTCGGCTTACAAAATATGAGGTGGTGAACGGTTCAAAGGAAAATCCTGCGATGTTCGATTGTGAAAGAGCTAGCGGGATATCGGGCATTTGCATAAATCCATAATGCAATTTGATTTGCCAAAACCCTGCGCCAATGTTCATGACCTCACAACGCGCATGCGCTGGTACATGTGGAATGTCAGCATAGTTGACGGTGATAATCAAATTGATGCTGTGCAGTACTTGGTTGTGTTTTAGGTTATGTAATAAAGCTTGTGGCACTGTATCCAGATTGGCATTTAGGTATACAGCGGTGCGCTCAATTTTAGGGATTCGGCTATGCGATAAGCTTTGAATAAATGTCTCCATTTTTGGGTCATCCTCATGGATTTTTTCCAGCAAGATTTGCCTGCCTTGACGCCAAGTCCACATCATAATGACAAGGCCAATCGCTAAGGCGATGGGAAACCAGCCACCATTAAAAAACTTCACCGAGCAAGACGCCAACAATAAAATATCAAGGCATATAAAAACACTGGTTGCACTGATTGCAACCCATAGTGGGTATTTCCAAATATTACGCACTACAAAATAAGTCAATATTGAGGTAATGAGCATGGTTCCAGTCACGGCAATCCCATAAGCTGCGGCAATGGCTGAAGAATTTTTAAAAGCCAGTACTGTTAGGATGACGGCGAAAAGCAATATCCAGTTAATGGCGGGAATATAAATTTGCCCAGATTCTTTGGCCGAAGTATGAAGAATTTTCATTCTGGGTAAAAAGCCAAGCTGAATCGCCTGCCGTGTAATGGAGTAAGCCCCAGAGATCACCGCTTGTGAGGCAATGATTGTTGCTAGGGTGGATAAAATAACTGAGGGTATCAATAGACTAGGCGGAAATGATAAATAAAATGGATTGGTCACGGCTTCAGGATGCGCCAAGAGTAATGCCCCTTGACCAAAGTAGTTAAGCGCTAAACCTGGCAGTACCAAACAAGACCACGCAATACGAATGGCAGGGCGACCAAAATGTCCCATGTCTGCATAGAGTGCTTCAGCCCCTGTCATGGCTAAGACCACTGCACCAATGGCTAAAAATACACCAGCACCTCTATCGGCAAAAAACTGCAAGGCATACATTGGGTTGAGCGCATGCAAAATCTCGGGCGCTTTGATGATATGCGTTATACCAACAATGCCTAATGTTAAGAACCAAATTACGACGATGGGCCCAAAAAACTTTCCTACTTTTGCGGTGCCTTTTTTCTGCAAAATAAACAAGCCAATTAAAATTGCGATTGAAATGGGTAGGACGTATTGGGTCAGCGTAGGGGTGATTAATGATAGGCCTTCAACGGCTGAAAGGACGGAAATAGCCGGCGTTAATATGCTATCCCCATAAAACAATGCTGCGCCAAAAACGCCTAGCGCGAACAAGATTGTTTTTGTGCGGTGGTGTTGCACAGAGGAAGCCGCTAAGGCAAGTAATGCCATGACGCCACCTTCCCCCTTGTTATCAGCGCGGAGTACCAGTAAGACATATTTGAGTGTTACGACAAACATCAGCGCCCAAAAAATAGCAGATATCGCGCCCAAAATATTGAGATGCGTTAACGCGATGCCCGTCGATTCTCCAAAAATTTCTTTGACGGTGTACAGTGGACTGGTGCCAATATCGCCATAAACAACACCAATGGCACCCAGTGTCAGGGCGGCTAGGCCTTTAGATGATTGACGCATGTTGTGACCCTCATATAAATATTGTGAGTATTCCAACATTGATCACATATCAATCACATAAACATCGTGTAAAAGTAAAAATTAGATGGCAGCTAATCGATACCCAATACCCGGTTCAGTCAGAATGAATCTGGGGGTGGCTGGATTTTCCTCGATCCTTGCACGTAGCCTACCCATATGGATGCGTAAATAGTGAATATCATCGACATACTCGCTCCCCCAAACGGCACTCAGTAAATGCCGATGAGAGAATGCTTTTCCAGGTTTTTTAGCCAACTCAAGCAAGAGTTTGAATTCAATCGGGGTTAAATGTAATGGCAAGTTTTTGAGCTTGATGGCTTGATTTTCCAAATCAATCGTTAAATCACCCACTTCGTAAACATGATCTCTTAAGCTCATCATAGAACTTCGTTTTAGATGTACACGAATACGTGCTAACAGCTCTTCGATGCCAAATGGTTTGGCTAAGTAATCGTCTGCACCCAAATCAAAACACTTTACTTTTTCAGTCTCTAAATGCCTGGCTGATAACACAATAATAGGCAAATCTGAGTAAGCGCGAATGTGGGGTATCAAGCTTGAGCCGTCCCCGTCAGGGAGTGATAAATCCAAAATAGTTAATATGGGTTTATTGGTCGTCAAATGCGCTGTCGCGCTTTCAAGCGTCGGCATGCATTGCACTTTGTAAGCATTTAATCTAAGGCTAGACTGCAAAAATTGACTAATTTCTGCATCGTCCTCCACAACCAAAATGTATGGGTTATCCAACATGATCCAAGTGCATTCCTGGCTGCGTAAAAATTAAACTCACTTTAGCGCCTTGAGATTGTTCATTAACGAAGCATAACGATGCATCATGCAATTTTGCAATAGCCAACACAATTGGTAGTCCTAAACCAAAGCCTTTAGGCCTTGTCGAGGAAAATGTTTCAATCATACTTGCATTAAAACCTTCACTAAATCCTTTGCCATGATCAGCTACGCTAATCATTATTTTGCTATCAAGGTGTGCCACCTCGATGTGAATTGGCGATAAAGAAGTTTTATTTTCTTCGTTCGCTTGAATTGCATTCACTACTAAATTATTCAAAGCTAAAACTAATAAGTCATGGTTTGCCTTAATGAATAGGTCAGCATGATTGCTTTTTACAATAAATGTTACTTTTGATTCGTGCTGATATAAGTCCACGATGCTCGCAATAATCTCATCGGGTGAAAGAAGCGTCATTGCAATAGTCTGTTTTGAAACAGATGCTAAACGCACTAAAGACAGTATATTCTCTGTCGTTCTTGCTAAGTGTTTTGCCTGTGAATTGATAATATTGGTCAGCTGACGCATGTCAGCATGATTCATGATTAAATCAGTTTGATTTAGCGTGGTTGCTGCTCCAAGGATTGAAGTCAGTGGTGTGCGCATGTCATGTGCAATCGAAGCTAGCAGAGTGCTTTTGATTGAGGCTTCTTGCGCCTGTTGCTCCACACACTGCATTTTTTCTCTTTGTAATAGTTGCTGGTACGCCGCAGAAATTTGGCTGGTTGCGAGCTTTACGGTTTCTATTGTATTCGCTGTTACACCAGCGTCTAGATTGGGTATGAAGACGACAGGGTCATTACTTGATAACCGATTAAAAGGTACTATCCAGTAATCAGCATCGGGCCAGTTTTCAGTGCCTGCCCCAAGCATTTTACCGTTCGCTTTTACCCATACGATTGCGTTGATATGCTCAGCACTTAACTTAAAATCACCTTTTAACAAAGACTCCTCTTTTATAATAAAAATTGGGTGATCAAACATGGACTGAAACCAGTCTTGGCTTTGGACCAAAAGTGCTGAGGTGTGCTCAGCTAACCCTAATTTTTCTGCAAGTAGTCTAAGCATATTCGCACGTGAGTATGCTTCATTTAATTTGATGGTTTCGAGTTTTAAGCGTTTTACTAATGAAGAAACCACCATAGAAACCACTAGAAAACTCATTAGACTCGCCCATGAAGCAACATGGGCAACCTGAAAAGTAAACTTGGGCTCTACAAAAAAATAATTGAGTATCAGGAAGCTAGACAGTGCAACCAACACTGATAACTCAGTTGAAAAGTAATAGGCAACACAAACAACAAGCAGTAAATACAGCATCGAAATGCCAGTAAAACCTAAACTACCGTAGCATTGAACCGCGCTCAATGTAATGACGGAAATAATCACAAGTAATATAAACAGTTTTTTTAATCGTGTGTGCAAGGCGGACATATCAATATGTTTGGAAATCGATGAGGTCAGCGAAGTGGAGAGGGTGAGTATCGATTGATTTTCAAGCGCATATTTTTTTCTAATTGCTCAGTCGCCGCTTTGTGCAAGTTGTTTGTAACCAGGGTTTGGTAAAGTGGCTTGTTTAAATGCCTTTGGTTTAATTGCGCTGTCATTGCGTTTGGCCATGCGTATATTGATGCATGTATCTTTTAAGGCGATTTATGACGCCGCCTGCAACATATGTTTTTAATACCCTTTATATCAGTCATACTTTTTCACGACCTTGCTGACGGCTCACAATCAAAGCATGTGCATCACTTATCACGCAGACAATCCCCAAAAATATAGCGATTGAAATGTTTGCGACGGCTAATCCTTTTGTCCAGTCTGCTCGTATTTTTCATAGGCATTAATAATTTTTTGTACCAATGGGTGCCGCACCACGTCTTGTGACAGGAAGTGGGTAAAGGCAATGCCTTTAACGTCTTTAAGGATTTTTTGCGCTTCGACTAAGCCGCTTTTTTGGTGGCGTTGTAAGTCGATTTGCGTGACATCGCCCGTGATCACGGCTTTGGTGCCAAAGCCGATGCGGGTTAAAAACATTTTCATTTGTTCGGGCGTGGTGTTTTGCGCTTCATCCAAAATAATAAAGCTTTGGTTTAGGGTGCGGCCGCGCATGTAGGCGAGCGGGGCGACTTCAATGGCGCCGCGTTCAAACATTTTGTTGACGGTGTCGTAACCGGCTAAATCATATAGGGCGTCGTATAGCGGGCGGAGGTAGGGGTCAACTTTTTGGTTAAGGTCACCCGGTAAAAAGCCTAAGCGCTCGCCTGCTTCTACGGCTGGGCGGACCAATACAATGCGTTTGACGCGGTCGCGGGTCATGGCGTCGACGGCACTGGCCACGGCTAAATAGGTTTTACCCGTCCCGGCGGGGCCGATGCCAAAGCTAATGTCATGGTCTTGAATTTGTTGTAAGTAGCTCACTTGGCGTGGGGTGCGACCATGCAAATCACCGCGGCGGGTCATGAGGCTAGGCATGTGGCTGGTGACTTGCTCGGGCTTGAGTTTGTCGATCTCCACCAAGCCGAGCTGGATATCTTCTAGCTCGATAGGTTTTTTAGAGCGCGCATAAAAGGTTTCTAGCATTTGCGCGCCTAGCCGCATATTGCTTTGCGTGCCGCTTAAATAAAAGGTACTGCCACGACGGTTAATCTCAATCTCTAAGCCATTGGCAAGCTGGCGGATATTTTCATCCAACGGCCCGCATAAATTGGCGAGCAGGGTGTTGTCTTCGGGGCTAAGGGTGATTTCCATGCAGGTCTTTCAATCTTGTTTGCGGGTGGTCAATGCGAACGCTTGCTGTTGGTCAATTTAGTGTGGGGTTGGTTGCATTGTGGGCATGAACGCGCTGTGTCGCGCACCGTTTAGTCAGTGATAATTTCACCGACTAAACGGTGCGCGTTGTAGACATCGGTGATTTTGACGCGCACCATTTGGTGGATATACCTGGCATCAGCCGCAATATCCACCACGCGACCATTATCCGTTTTGCCCGCGAGTAAGTTGGGGTCTTTCCAAGAGGGGCCATCAATCAGCACCCGTTGTATGCTGCCTAACATGGCACGGCTAATGGCATCGCCAATGGTTTCATTTTCAGTTTGTAGTTGTTTTAGCCATGCGGCTTTGGTGGCATGGTCAACGCTGTCTTCTAAGTAACTGGCCGGGGTACCCGGGCGCGGGCTATATAAAAAGCTAAAGCTATAATCAAAGCCAATGTCGCGTTGTAGTTTTAGGGTAGCTTGAAAGTCTTTTTCGGTTTCACCCGGAAACCCAACAATAATGTCGGTGGTGATGGTAAGCGCTGGGTTAGCCGTTTTGAGTTTGCGTACCAACCCTTTAAATTGTAGGGCAGTGTAGTTGCGCTTCATCGCCATTAAAATGCGGTCACTGCCCGCTTGTACCGGCAGGTGCAGTTGATTGGCCAGTTTGGGTAAGTTGGCGTGGCAAGCAATCAAGCGCTCGTTCATTTCGTTGGGGTGGCTGGTTGTGTAACGTAGCCGTTCAATCTGTGGAATCTCGGCGATGGTTTCAAGTAACAGCGCTAAATCTGCCTCAACCCCTTGGTAGTCAGCGCGGTAGGCGTTGACGTTTTGACCGAGCAGGGTGATTTCTTTCACGCCTTGTTCGGCCAATTGGATAGCCTCGGTCAAAATATCTTCAAATGGCCGCGAAAACTCTTCACCGCGGGTGTAGGGCACCACACAAAAACTGCAATATTTGCTGCAGCCTTCCATGATGCTTAAATAAGCCGTCGCGCCTTCGATTTTAGGGGGCGGCAAGTGATCAAACTTTTCGATTTCGGGAAAGCTAATATCCACCTGTGCGCGATTGTGCGTTTGCTTGGCTTTAATCAGCTCGGGCAAGCGGTGCAAGGTTTGTGGGCCAAATACCACATCGACATACGGCGCGCGTTTTAAAATGGCATCGCCTTCTTGACTGGCTACGCAGCCCCCCACCCCAATCACTAAGTTAGGATTTTTGGCCTTGAGTGGAATCATACGGCCTAGGTGGCTAAACACTTTTTCTTCGGCTTTTTCGCGCACCGAGCAGGTGTTGAGAACGATGACATCCGCTTCTTCCATGTTGTCGGTTTGCGTCATGCCCTCGTGTTCGCGCATCACATCGACCATACGTGACGCGTCATATTCGTTCATCTGACAGCCAAATGATTTGATAAAGATTTTTTTGCCAGACTCTGGGGCGCTCATGCGGAGGAAATTTTCAATCAAAAACAATATTTTAGCGTATTTAGTCGTCACGAGCACTGGACATTACATGTATAGCAAAGCGCCAACCTCGCTATCTACAGTAAAATAGCGTTTTGTTTTTGAAATGTATGTGATGCAAGCCTTGCCGATTTTTATGAATATCGCCCATCGATTATGTATTGTGATCGGCGGGGGGGAAGTGGCGACGCGCAAAGTCACCATGTTGCTGAAAGCGCAAGGCGCAGTGACGGTGATTTCACCAGCGCTGGATCACGAGTTACAAGCCATGTTGGAGGCAGGGGAAATTCAGTATTTAGCCAGCACGTTTGCGCCCGAGCAGCTGACCAGTGCCTGTTTGGTGGTAGCCGCCACCGATGATGAGGCAGTCAATGAAGCGGTGTCGATTGCGGCTAAGCGCATGAATATTCCAGTGAATGTGGTGGATGCGCCAGCGTTGTGCACCTTTACCATGGGCTCGATTATTGACCGTAGCCCGGTGGTGATTGCGATATCCAGCGAGGGCAATGCGCCAGTGTTGGCGCGCTATATCCGCACTAAAATTGAATCGATGCTGCCAGCCGCTTATGGTCGTATCGCCGGCATTGCTGGGGAGTTTCGTGACCAAGTCAAAGAAAAGTTCGCCACCACGCAAGCGCGACGCCGTTTCTGGGAGCGTATTTTAAATGGCCCTTTTGTTGAGCGCGTGTTGTCTGGTCAAGAGCATGCTGCAAGACAATTATTAGGTGAATTAATCGCACAAAGTGAAGACGCGCATACCGTAGGTGAGGTGTATTTGGTGGGCGGCGGGCCGGGCGACCCCGACTTGCTGACTTTTCGGGCTTTGCGATTGATGCAGCAATGTGATGTTTGCGTATATGACAAATTGGTCAGCAAAGAGGTAATGGAATTGGTACGCCGCGATGCTGAGTTGGTTTTTGTCGGTAAATCGCGTGACCAACACACCATGCCACAAGAGGAAATCAATGCGTTGCTCGCCCGTTTGGCGCTAGAGGGTAAACGCGTGTTACGGCTTAAAGGTGGCGACCCATTTATTTTTGGGCGCGGCGGCGAGGAAATCGAAACCCTGATGCAACATGGGGTGCCGTTTCAGGTCGTGCCAGGGATTACCGCAGCCAATGGCGTGTCTAGCTATGCGGGTATTCCGCTCACCCACCGCGATTATGCGCAAGCCTGCTTGTTTATCACCGGCCATTTAAAAGATGGCACGGTTGACCTCGATTGGCAAGCGATGGCGCGCCCTAATCAAACCGTGGTGATTTATATGGGCTTGGTCGGCTTGGCCGAAATTTGTCAGCAATTAATCGCACATGGCGTGTCACCGCACATGCCAGCGGCAGTGGTGCAACAAGGCACTACGCAAAAGCAACGGGTGGTGGTCTCTACCCTGAGTGATTTGGCCGCCGCGGTGGCCGAGGCCGGCTTAAAGCCACCCAGCTTGACTATCATTGGTGAGGTAGTGCAATTGCGTGAACGATTGAATTGGTTTACGCCAATGCAAAGTGATTAACGCGGTGTGGGACTTTATTGGAATCCGCCCGTGGGTTGCTTGCCGAGCAGATCACTTTAGTTGTACGCCATAATCGGTAGGGCTAAGCGCGCTTCTAAGCCACCTTCAACCCGATTCAGTAAAGTGAGTTGACCACCATGTAGTTTGGCAATGCGGTTACAAATGGCCAAGCCTAGGCCACTGCCGCCCTCATATTTGTTACGCGCACTGTCCATGCGCTCAAACGGGCGCAACAAGCGCTCAGCATGTTCGGGCGGGATGCCGGGGCCATTATCCATGACGCTAATCACGATTTTATCAGCCATCACTTGGCTACGGACTTCAACTTTGCCTTTGCCATAGTTGTAGGCATTGCCGACCAAGTTATCCAGTAAGCGCTGCATGGCGAGTGGCCGAATCGGAATAAAATATTTTGGTCCCATCGACAATTTAATCTCACGCCCTGCGCGCAACTGACGCTCGGCCAAGGCGCGCAGTAAATCGTTGATATCCATCATTTTCGACGGCTCGCCTTCAACCCCGCGTACAAAATCTAAAAATTGATGAATGATATTGTCCATGTCAGAAATATCTTCAATCATGCCGTGTTTCATGTAATCGGCTTCCAGCGGCAACATTTCAACGGCTAAGCGAAGGCGCGCTAAAGGGGTGCGAATGTCATGCGAGACACCCGCCAATAGCAAGGTACGCTCGGCATCCAAACGGGCCAGTGATTCTGCCATCTCATTAAAGGTATGCGTCACTTCGCGCAATTCTTCTACGCTGTCAACAGGTAGGCGCGGTGCGGGTTCGCCATTACGCAAACGCTCAGCGGCATGCACCAGCATGTTCAGTGGGCGATTAATCCGTGCGGCAATGATATAAGCACCAAATAAAGAGAGTCCACCAACCACTGCCGCCCAGCCTAACCAATGCCATGGAAATGGTCGATCGACTTGGATGCGTGGGATTACCACCCAAAAGTCATCTTGACCGACATTAAAACTGATCCAAAGCCCAGCAATATCGTAATGGTTGACGGTGATGATGGTTTCTTCACCAAGCTTTTCACGGATTTTTTGCGCAACCAAATTAATAAAGGGGTCGGCAGGCAGCGGATCAATATCTTCTAAAAAATCGGCTGAATACACACGCACCCCTTCACGGCCAGATAACTCTGAGAGCAAGGCGAGGCGTCGATTTTCATGCGAGGCAATTAACGAAGCGCGCGTGTAGTTCACGATAGTCACCGCTTGCAATGCGGCAGCAGTGGCGCGCGGTTCGCGATCAAAATAATCAAAAATCTTCAGCGACGCATAAATACTGATCGCGAGTAGTATCGCGATCAGTAGCATGATGCGGGAGAGCAGTCTTCTAGGCAGTAAACGCACTGATCAGCATCCTCAGGGTATACATGGGATTACTGTGGCGATTCGCCGTCTGGAATGAACACATAGCCAAAGCCCCACATGGTTTGCAGATAACGTGGGTGCGCAGGATCAGGTTCGATAATACGGCGTAAGCGCGAGACTTGCACATCAATACTGCGGTCAAACACATCTAATTCACGTCCTCGCGCCAATTGCATCAGTCGATCGCGGGAAAGCGGTTGGCGCGGATGTTCAGTGAACACTTTAAGTAGCGTAAATTCGCCACTGGTGATGGTAATCGGGCTGCCTTGTTTGGATAAACTTCGGGCGTTTACATCAAACACAAACTCACCAAATTGAAAGACTTCGTTTTTAACCACGGCATTTGCTTGCGGTGAAATTTCATGGCGGCGTAACACAGCGTTCATACGGGCGAGCAACTCGCGTGGATTAAATGGTTTTGGTAAATAATCATCTGCGCCCATTTCCAAGCCAACGATACGGTCGACTTCGTCACCTCGGGCGGTCAGCATAATAATCGGCGTGCTGATATTTGCGCCACGCAAACGGCGACAAATAGCAAGACCATCTTCACCTGGTAACATCAAGTCTAAAATCAGCAAATCAAAACGTTCGTGCGCAAGCGTGGCATCCATTTCTTTGCCATCAGACACGGATTTAATATTAAATCCTTGATCTGTGAGGTAGCGCTGTAACAATTCACGCATACGTAAATCATCATCAACCATCAATATTTTTTTTAACTGCTCTGCCATGCATTGACCTTTTTTGCGGGGTAACAGTGGGTATGTTTTTTTAATCTACTTCGATCCGTTAGATGATGGCATACGCTTAAATTACAAGCGTAACACTTGCCATTACAGACAAAACTTTTAATGAATAATTATACTCTAAGCATGGGTCATGCAATCGAGGCGCATAGTTACAAAGCGTTACAAATCACCTTTTTTGAGAAACATTACATTTACAATCTTGTTGCAAGATGCAAAAGCATTTTTCTTTGCATCTATAAATGTCATATAGTATTTGTTAAATGTGTTGATACAAACACTTAAATTGCGGTATTTTAGGTCCGTTTTTAAATTGTTTTGTATTTGTTCAGCACGGTATAGTGCTCAGTAATCAATAGGTCTGATAAATATACAATGTATGCAACACTCAAACACAGCTGTCTTTTGGACATCGCTTCTTAGGACATAAATGTCTAAGCAACGCCAATTCATGACAGCAATGCCAACGCTAACAATGTCACATAGACGCATCGCATTTGGTTTTAGTGCCAGTGCAATGCAGATCAATCACAAAATGGTGTGCCTGATTGCAACGCTATTCTGTACGTTTCCTGTATTAGCAGATTTAAAACTCCCCATCCGCGTCAGCGAAAACCGTGTGCTTGATAACGATGAGGCTGGCTTAAATAAAACCCTTGAATATAACTTCAGCCCGGAAGACCGCGCGAGGTTACGTAAAGCACTCACAGATTACGCTCGAAACACTGACCCCGATCATCAACTCATGTTGCAAAAGCGTAAAGCCATGCACGAGAGTATTACGCAGCGCTTCAACGAATGTAACCGAGACAACGATGATTCCTTAGATCGCGAGGAAGCCACCTTATGTTTGCCTCAAGTCGCTAGACATTTTTCCTATGTCGACGTAGATGGTAACGGAGTGATTACGTTAGAAGAGCTAGAACTCGCGCAATTAAAAATGAGTGAGCGGCAACGTGCGGTTGAGGTGGGTGCGGATGGCCAACAAGCCAATAACAACGAACTTGATGTCGAAGGCAAATTGAGAAATAAGCTCAAACTTAATCCACTGAACAACACGACAGGTAAAGAAGTGTCTGTCAGCCGCAAACGCCCGGGCTAAACGCTCGCCTCAGTTTCATATGGTCACGGAACCTCTAGTGGGGCTGTGGTCATAATAAATGTTACATCATCAATATATCCTGTCTTGATAGATCACCTTACATTGACGTTTCAATGGCAATCGACCTTATCAAAAGTGTCAGCTACTGCTTGGCGCGCTATCGCTGGTGATCACCCCTTTTTAAGCTATGACTGGTTAGTTGCTTTTGAAACAGCTGGTGCGGTGGGCGGGCGAACGGGCTGGACGCCCCACCATTTGCTGGTATACGCAGGGGAGGATGTGTTGGCTGCGATGCCGCTTTACCTCAAAATGCATTCATATGGTGAGTATGTGTTTGACTGGTCTTGGGCAGAGGCTTACGAGCAAGCGGGCGGCCAGTACTATCCTAAGTTATTGAATGCCATTCCGTTTTCACCGGTGACGGGGCCACGTATTTTAATCCATCCATCCGTGCTTGATCGCGATCAATTGGCGCAACGGATGTTGCAAACCGTGAGTGATTATTGCAAAACGCAAGGCTGGTCTGGCTGGCATAGCTTGTTTCCAGATCAGGTATCAGCCCACTTATGTGAAGCAGCAATGGGATTACGCCGTGAGGGCGTGCAGTTTAGATGGCACAATGTCTCTTATGCGGATTTTTCAACGTTTTTGCAAACGCTGAGTCACGATAAGCGAAAAAAAATCAAACAAGAGCGCACTAAAGTGCAGTCGCAAGGCGTGACCTGTCGCGTGGTGCGCGGCGCAGAGGCCAGCGCTGAGGATTGGTCATTATTTTATACTTGTTATTGTAATACCTATTATTTGCATGGCAGTCAGCCGTATTTGCCAGAGGCGTTTTTTCGTGACATTGCGCAACACATGCCAGCGCAGTTGGTGTTATTTATCGCTAGCGATGCAGATGGCGATATTGCGGCAAGTTTGTGTGTGCATGATGGAAAAACCTTGTATGGCCGTTATTGGGGCGCGCTTAAACAAGTTTCTTGTTTGCACTTTGAGTTGTGTTATTACCAGCCTCAGCAATTTTGTATCACCCATGGCATCACCTATTTTGAAGGCGGTGCGCAAGGGGTGCATAAACTTGCGCGAGGCTTCAGTCCGTATGCAACGTGTTCGTATCATTGGCTCAGTCATCCCGAGTTTCAATTGAGTGTTGCACGCTTTTTGCAACGTGAATCTTTGGGCGTGCAACAATATGTCAACGAATTGGAAGAGCGCTCTCCCTACAAAGCAACCGATGACGCGCAAGTATTACCAAGCAATTGATTTTCCCGCGTAGTCAATAAATCTTCCACTATCCTCGACGCGCAACGTTGAAATCACTTGTGTTAAGCCTTGTACGCTAGTGGTCACATCAATCAAGCCATCCGGTCCGCCCATGGCCGTACGCACCCAGCCCGGATGGAGCGCGGCAACGATAATTTGATCTTCGGCTAAGTCTATCGCTAAGCTTTTGACCACCATGTTGAGCGCCGCTTTACTACTCCGATAGATATAGCTGCCGCCACTGCTGTTGTCGGTCATGCTGCCCATTTTGCTGGTCATCGCAATCAGTTTGGGCGTGGTGGCGCGGGTTAAGTGCGGGGTAAATGCTTGTGCTAAATAATAGGTGCTCAATGTATTGACTTTAAAAGCCGCTAACCAATCAGTCATTGAAGCTTGTGTGACATCACTCTTCGGGTACATCCCTGCATTGCTAATCAATATATCAATCTTTTCAGTAGAGAGTTGCTCTGCGAGCGCCTGAATTGCATTAGGGTCAGCGACCTCCAAGCCGTAGACGGAAACGTTTGCGTGTGTGGCGGCGAGTTGATGAAGCGCCGCCGCTTGTGTCACATCGCGCACGGTGGCAATGACCCGATGGCCTAACGCAGCGTAATGCTGCACATAGCCAAGCCCGATGCCACGGCTTGCGCCTGTAATTAAAACAGTGAAATGCGTTTGCTTGTCCATATGAATCCTTTAAAGTATCAGTTTGATTGGCATATTAAATCAAATGGCATGCGCTTAGGGGGTTAACACCCACAAGTCGTGCATGTGTAATCAACAAAGGTGAGATGCGTTGAAACTTAATCAACATTTTTTTGGTTGGCTAATGGCTTGTTTAACTGTGGTTACGCTCTATGCGGCCACGCAGGGGATGGCAGCGACTGGCGCCGACGCCAGTCGATTGTTAGTTGAGCGTCCGTCGCGGTTGCAGCCTGAAGATGTCGCTGTGATTTATAATCTGCACGATGCGCAAAGCGAAGAAGTGGCTCGCTATTATGTCCAAGCCAGACAAATACCGAATAGTCATTTAATCGGTGTTGCCCTGCCCAAAACCGCAAAAGATAGTCTTAGTGTGGCTGAGTTTGAAGCCTTAAAAGCACAAATTGATGCCAAGCTTCAGCAACAGCAAGTGTTATTAATGGTGTGGCGCACACCGTTTGCAGTGCAGTGTAATGGCTTAACCAGTGCGCTTACGCTAGGGTTGGACCTGAACCAATGCAAAAAAACGTGCGACCCTGGCCGCGATAATCCCTATTTCAATAGTCCATCATTACGGCCTTGGGCCGATCATCATCTGCGCTTAGCCATGCTGCTTCCCATTACCACGGTGGATCAGGCAAAAGCGTTGATAGACCGTGGTCTGCTCAGTGAATTTACTTTGAACGACAGTCAAGGCTTCTTTTTGAAAACCAGCGATGCCGCGCGCTCAAAACCGAGAGAGCCATTTTTTCCACCCGATGGACTGACGATTAAATCCAAAAAAATCGTGATGCATACGTTAACAGCCGAGACGTTGAGCCGTGAGAGTGGTGTGATGTTTTATTTTACAGGGCGGGTGAAAGTGGAGGGTTTGGACACCAACACCTACTTACCTGGCGCGGTTGGTGATCACCTTACCTCCACAGGCGGTATTTTGCATGATAACCAAGGGCAAATGCCGGCGACCCGCTGGCTGGATGCCGGCATGAGTGGGAGTTATGGCACGGTATCTGAGCCTTGTAATTATTGGCAAAAATTCCCTAACCCAATGGTGATGATGTCACATTATTTGGCAGGTGAAACCTTGATCGAAGCCTATTGGAAAAGTATCAAATGGCCGATGCAAGGCGTGTTGATTGGAGATCCTATGGCCAAGCCTTTTGCCAAAACGGCACCTTTGTTAAATCTACCGTAAAAGCGGTCTATCCACGCTAGACCCAACGCATGGCTCGCGTATAATCGCTTCACCCGTTTACTTGAGTGTTAAAGTGCAAGATATTCGTTGGAAAGCGTTTTGGTTTCATGCCATTTGGGTGGTGATCTGTCTGCTGGTCGGCTGGCTTGCTCAGACCAATAAAGCATGGTTTTTGTACGCAGCGGGTTTGCTTGTTTACTTAGCGGGCCACTTGTATTGGATTCATCGCTTATACCAATGGATGCTAAAACCCAGTTTAAATTTTGTGCCCAATGGCAAAGGCATCTGGGAAGATATTTTTGCCAATTTATACCAAGAATTACGCCGACATTCGCGTAGTCAAAGCCAATTAAGCAGTTCGCTTGAACGATTGCGCCATGCAACCAGTGCCTTGCCCGACGGTGTGGTGGTACTCAACAATCGCAATGAAATTGAGTGGTTTAACGAACCCGCTGTCCAGCGGTTAGGCCTCAAGCGCCACCATGATGAAAATCAACCGATTTATTATTTATTGCGGCAAGCCGAGTTTATTGCCTATTTGCAAGCAGAAGAATACAGCGAACCGCTTAAATTGCATGCTTGGCGCAGTCCAGATGTCACGCTAGAGTTACAAATTATTCCATTTGCCAGCAAGCAACGTTTACTTATTTGTCGCGATATTTCTGCCTTAGAAAAAACCGAAGTGATGCGCCGCGATTTTATTGCCAATGTGTCGCATGAGTTACGTACGCCACTCACCGTGATTGGTGGCTTTTTAGAGACGATAGGCGACATGGAAGGTGAGATTTCAACGGATATCAAACCTTATTTTGAGATGATGCAAGCGCAAACTACGCGCATGCGACGCATTATTGAAGACTTGCTGACGTTGTCTAGGATTGAAAATAACGCGACGTTGAAAGATGAGGCAGACCTAAATATGCCGCGGCTGTTGCAACAGATCACCAATGATGCCAAAGCGTTAAGCCAAGGTCAGCATCAGGTGACCTTACATCTAGAGGCCGATTACAACCTGCGGGGCAGTCATGATGAGCTGATGAGTGCTTTGAGTAACCTCACCAATAATGCCGTTCGTTATACGCCTGCGCAAGGTCATATTGATATTTACTGGCGCCAGCAAGGCGAACAACTGGTATTCAGTGTGCAAGATACTGGCATCGGTATTGAGCCCCAGCACTTGCCTCGTTTAACCGAGCGTTTCTACCGAGTGGACAGTGGTCGTAGCCGCGATACAGGCGGCACAGGCCTCGGGCTTTCGATTGTGAAGCACATTTTGCATCATCACCAAGCCCAGCTCAAGATTGAGAGTGAACCTGGCAAAGGCAGCTGCTTTACCATTGTATTTCCTGCAGAACGGGCGCTGGTAAAATGAGAAATTGGAGCGCATGCTGGCTAGTTTGCGCGCTCGTCTTGGTGGGTTGTCAATCGCCTCAGTTGGTCGAATCACCCAATGCAAGACCGATTCCTTTGCGCCAAGATCGTAACGGTTTAAAGCAACTGATTAAAACAGATATGGATCGTTTGGCGGATCTAGAATATGCGGAAAATGCAGATAGTCTGCGCGCACTGATGCTTAAACTGTATAAGCGCAATCCAGCCGAAGCGCCAAAATCTGGTTTGGGTACCCCCGAGCGCATTGCGGCCTATGTGTTTGAGCAAGCGTCAAGCCACCAGTGGCAATTTCCTCAGTTATCTAATTTACAGGGTACGCAAGCGATCTTGTTGGCGTTTCAGCCAGAATATACGGGTGACCGCATATTGGCGTTAACAGTGGGCATACAGTCCATGCTATTTGTGGCGCATGGCCATAACAGTGCATTTATCTTTACCGATAGCCTTGAGCCACAAAGCCTATACAATGCCGCTCGCAATGTGGAAATTGCAATATGGAAACTCAGTACCGCAACCTGCAAAGTAGGTACATTATGTTTGCTCACCAATAGTATGCAAGGTGATGCACATAACTTAAGTTTCGAACGTGAGTTTGCAAAAATCATTGCCCGCACTGATTTGTTGGCGTTTACCTTGGCTGAGAAGTCACAGCGTTTTATTTCACGCGTTACGCAGGTGGTTGGTACGCGTCCTTTCTTTCCTTTTTAAAGAGAATGTTTCATGCAAGCGTTGCCATTACTCAATGGATTAACCCCCGCCCAATTTATGGCGGAATACTGGCAGAAGAAACCATTGCTGATCCGAGGCGCCATGTCAGGATTTACCGGGCTGATTGATGCAAATGCATTAGCAGGGTTGGCCTGCGAAGATATAGTACCCGCCCGCATTGTGCAATGTGATCCGCAACGCATGGATGATGGAGACGCTTGGCAGGTGAGGCATGGGCCCTTTGCTGAAAATGATTTTGCCCAGTTACCGCCCAGTCATTGGACCCTGCTCGTGCAAGGCGTGAATCATGTGCTACCAGAAGCGCAAGCATTGCTCCAACAATTTAATTTTATTCCCTATGCGCGCTTGGATGATTTGATGGTCAGCTACGCTGTGAAGGGGGGCAATGTTGGGCCTCATCTTGATAGCTATGATGTGTTTTTGTTACAGGGTAAGGGTAAAAGGCGTTGGCGCATTAGTCAACAAGCTGAGCATAGCATGGTGAAAGATGCGCCTTTGCGCTTACTTGCAGATTTTAAAACTGAGCAAGAGTGGGTGTTAGAGGCGGGTGATATGCTTTACCTGCCGCCGCAAGTAGCTCATTGGGGCATTGCCGAGGAAGATGACTGCATGACCTATTCGATCGGCTTTCGTGCGCCCGCTGCGCAAGAGCTCGCGATTGAGTTTCTAGAAGACTGCCGTGCAAACGCGTGGCCAGATCAACGATATCAAGACCCCGACTTGATGCCCGTGGATGATCCTGCTGCCATTTCAACGCAGATGGTGAACCAAGTCGCCACCCTGTTGCGTAACATTCCTTGGTCAACTGCGCAGCTAGGCCCTTTTTTGGGTCGCTACTTGACCGAGCCTAAAGCGTTTATGTTGTTTCAGCCACCCAAAAAAATGGCCATTGACCGCTTTGCTATTCGCGTAAAACGGGATGGTGTTGTGCTGGATTTGCAATCGCAAATGTTGCATTGGCAACACCAGTTTTTTATCAACGGTGAAGCTGTTGATCTACCAACTTCGGAAGCGCAACGATTAAATCGATTGGCCAATACCAGACAACTTGAGGCAAGCGCCTTTAACGCACCGCCTTCGGATGCCATGATGCACTGGTTGCATCAAGCTTACCTCGCTGGCTATTTGCACTTTTTGGTAGATTAAGGGCTGACTAGGGTATATTTTTAAGTGTATAAACACGAAAAATCACCTTCTTTTGCACCTGTAAGAAAAAATCATGCATTTTTATAGTGCAGTTCGTTCTTTTTTTAATTAATTGCTGATACAATTTGTTCACTCGGTCGGTTTCATGATTGAGATTTGCCGTACATAATTTTTTGCTCATACATACTAAGGAAATTAAGATGACACGTTCTGCATTGTTGGCTGCATTGTTGGCTTTGGCTTTGACCGCTTGTGGTGAAAAACCAGCTGAAGAGGCTCCTGCTACTGAAGCTCCAGCCGCTACTGAAGCTGCTCCTGCTGAAGCTGCACCAGCTGAAGCTGCTCCTGCTGAGGCTGCACCAGCTGAAGCCGCTCCTGCTGAGGCTGCTCCTGCTGAAGCCGCTCCTGCTGAAGCTAAGTAATCTAGTTTCACCGAAGTGAAAAAAGCCGACGTCAGTCGGCTTTTTTTATTTTGCATGTTTCTCGTAAGCTTGATGGATATGTTCAGCACTAAATTGCATTGGTAAAAGCCATCTTTTTATCTTTAAAGCGGCGCTTATCGCAACAGTAAATGATCAATGCTGACGCAGGCTCAAGGCATTTGCAATGTTGCAAATCTCAATAAATGTGTCTGTAATTAAGGATGCGCCGCCAATCAATCCGCCATCGATATCGGGCATTGCAAATAATGCTTCGGCATTGTCTGGTTTCACACTGCCACCATAAAGCAATGGCATGATTGCAGCAACGGCTGGATTGTGCAGCGCAATATGACCACGTAAAAAAGCCAATATACTTTGAGCATGCTGAGCGGAGGCCGCTTTACCAGTGCCAATCGCCCATACGGGTTCGTAGGCAATCATTCCTTTGGCTAAGGCTTCGATGCCTACATGTGCAATCACAGGGTTTAATTGACGCACCATCACAATGTCAGTTTCGCCTTGTTCATATTCTGCCAATGTTTCGCCGATACATAATATTGGGGTTAAGCCTGCAGCAATGGCTGCTTCAAAACGTTCGCCACACGATTCATCACTATCATGACCGCGTTGTCTGCGTTCAGAGTGGCCAATCAATACGTAATCACAGCCAAACTCTTTGAGCATCAATGGCGATACGGAGCCAGTAAATGCCCCATCACGAAATCGACTCATGTTTTGACCACCCCAGCGGATGTGGCTATCTGCCAGTACTTGTTGTGCTTGATATAAATAGGGATGGGGTGGACACACCACATATCGCGCTTGATGATCTTGTGTGCGATGTAATAGGGTTTGCATAAATTGCTGGTTATGCGAAAGATTGCCGTGCATTTTACGGTTTGCAATGACCCATTTATCTCGAATCGTTGGATAGCTGTGCATAGGGGCGTTTACGTTCAAGGATTTCTTTCTATAATGACGGATATTTTCAACAAAACTTAATCCACTGATGCCCCAGCTTACGTTCAATTTGCAACGCGCCACATCCGCCACGACGTTGCCTAGCCATGCCCAATTTAAACGATGGGTCAATGCTGCATTGCGGGTAGACACGCATGTCACCATTCGTTTGGTAGATAGCGAGGAAGGACAAGCCCTAAATGCAGCTTATCGCGGCAAGGATTATGCAACCAATGTACTGACTTTTCCCCTCGCTGAGTCGCCGATATTAATCGGCGATATCGTGATGTGTGCGCCTGTGGTTGCTCAAGAGGCGCAACAACAAGGCAAGTCTCTCTTGCATCATTATGCCCATTTAACCATACATGGGGTATTGCATTTGCATGGTTACGATCATGAAATAGACGCGCAAGCCCAATTAATGGAAGCCATGGAAATTGCAATTTTAGCGCGTTTGCATATTCCAAATCCGTATCTAGAATAAGCTTTAAACTGTCAGCGCGAATGGTTACAATCGTGACATGGAAGCAAGCGCATTACAGATTAAAATTAACGGACAGCCCTTATCAGCGTTGCCGCAAGATCTATACATTCCGCCAGATGCCCTTGAAGTTTATCTCGATGCGTTCGAAGGGCCGCTGGATTTATTGCTCTATTTAATTCGCAAACATAATCTTAATATTTTAGATATTCCTATGGCTGCCCTCACAGCGCAGTACATGGTTTATGTTGAAAACATGCATGCACTCAAGCTAGAGTTGGCGGCAGAATATTTATTAATGTCTGCCATGTTAATTGAGATTAAATCGCGGATGTTATTACCCAAGCCTGTCGACATCGCCGAAGAAGATGATCCACGCGCTGAGTTGGTCAAACGTTTACTCGAATATGAGGCGATTAAATTGGCAGCACAGCGTTTAGACGCTATGCCCAAAGTAGGTGAAGACATCGATGTTGCAGCCGCGCATTACGATCACACACGTACCGTGAGTCTGCCTGAAGTCAGTTTAGAAGCACTGGTAGAGGCTTGGCGGCAGGTGATTAAGCGGGCTAAGTTAAATCAGCATCATAAGCTTGGGCGCGCCGAATTATCGGTGCGGGAACACATGAGCTTAGTGCTACGTTTACTCAAACAAACGCCTTTATTGCAATTTGAGCAGTTGTTTAATTTAGAGCAAGATGGGTTGCCTAAGCTGGTGGTGCATTTTTTAGCGATTTTAGAATTGGCCAAGGAAGGCCTGATTCGCATCACGCAACAAACTGCTTTTGGACCGATTTATTTACAAGCCAGTATTGGTTGATTTGAATCTATGCTTGCACTCGATCATATTCAGAACCTTAAACGTATCTTAGAGGCCGCGTTATTAACCGCATCACAACCGCTCAGCTTAGACGATTTGCAAAAGTTATTTGTCACCCGCATGGAACGCGCTACATTAAGGATGGTATTGGATGAGCTTAAAACGGATTGGGCCGATCAATCGCTCAGTTTGGTGCAAGTTGCGTCAGGCTATCGCTTCCAAGCCAAGCCTGAGTATAGCGAATACATTGCTCGGTTAACGCCCGACCGCCAACCCAAATATTCGCGAGCAGTGATGGAAACGCTGGCGATCATTGCATATCGTCAACCAGTGACGCGTGGAGATATTGAGCAAATTCGTGGTGTAGCCGTCAACCCGAATGTGATTCGCCAATTACAAGAGCGGGATTGGATTGATGTGGTCGGGCAACGTGAAGTGCCAGGCAGGCCCTCACTGTATGCCACCACACAGCACTTTTTAGATGATTTAAATCTACGCTCATTGGCTGAATTGCCGCCGTTTGATGACTTTGCGCAAGCAGAAATCCCGCTCGAATAAGAGGACAGCATGGAGGCCCCTCAGCTAAAAATTCGTCTGCAATTTCAACAACAAACGGTGCTCGGTCCAGGTAAGTTGGCCTTACTGCAAGCGATTGCGCAGCATGGCTCTATTTCAGCAGCGGCAAAATCCATGCATATGTCCTATCGACGTGCTTGGGAGCTGGTCGATGTGATGAATCAGAGTTTTAATCAACCTGTGGTGGTCGGTATAAGCGGCGGTGCGCATGGCGGTGGCGCGCAAGTAACGCCTTTTGGACTGGCGCTGATTGCGCATTATCAGCAGTTACTGATATTGGCAGCCCAGGCGGTCACTGCTGAACTGGACTGGATCACGCAAGCGCTGAAACCAATCAACTAAGCGCTTCATCTTAGATTTTTTTTGGTTGTCGTTATTCCTGATTGAAAATAGCGATGGTATGATCATCATGCCATGTAGATGTCGCACATGGGTTGCAAGGTGTGTCCCCTGATGAATGAATGGATGCGCGTGCATGCCTCATCGAGCGCTCTGATGCATTCAAATAAGCGCGCTTCAAGCGCTTAAGTGCAGCATGGTGTTCGTTTAGGCACCAGCATTACTTAATCACATCACAGCTTAGAATAGGGGTTTATGCAGAGATGGAAGATCACCAGTTGGTGGATAGCAAGCTTGTGCTGCTTAATGGTGTTAGCGCCTGCCAGACAGACGCTGGCCGCTGACAATAATGTGCAGGTGTTGGCTGCGGCGAGTTTAACCAATGTTATGAATGTATTAGCGAAACAGTTTACCTTGCAAACCGGCATCGCCGTGACGACGATTTATGGTGGGTCTGGCAGCCTTGCCAAACAGATTGAACAAGGGGCGCCAGCCGATCTGTTTATCTCCGCAGATGAAAAATGGATGCAAAACCTGAATGAAAAAAAATTAGTCAACCCAAACACCATCAAACCCTGGCTGACCAACCGGTTGGTGATGATCACACCCGCCAATAAAGCCAGTGTGATACCACCTCAGGCCAACACAGATCTCCGTCCATGGCTTTCTGGTTTTTGGTGCACCGGGGATACGCTTTCTGTGCCCGTGGGCATCTATGCAAAGCAAGCGCTTACGCATTTAGGCTGGTGGGAGCAGGTGAAGCCAAAATTAGTCAGCACGCAAGATGTACGGGCTGCGCTAACCTTGGTAGAGCGCGAGGAGTGTGACGTGGGGATTGTGTATGCCAGTGATGCTTTAATGACTGATAAAGTCAGGGTAGCCGGTCAGTTTGCTGAACAGGATCATATGCCCATCGTGTATCCGATGGCGACCTTACCCAATGCCTCGCGTGAAACCCTCACGTTTTTCCGTTATCTACAATCTGCTGAAGTCTCCAAACTCCTTGTGAAATACGGCTTTAAACCGATTGCAGAAGGTAAATACTAATTATTCAATCATGTCGTCAATCATGACCACAACACATTCTTGGATACTCAGCCCTGCAGAACTCACCATTATCTGGTTGTCGATCAAAGTTGCTATTTTTTGCGTGCTCATCCTCTGCTTGCCTGCTTTGTTTACCGCATGGCTGTTGGCAAAAAAATCGTTTATCGGCAAATCTTTACTCGATGCGATAGTGCATTTGCCAATGGTGTTGCCACCCGTGGTGTTGGGCTATGGCTTGCTGATCTTGCTTGGGCGTAAAGGATGGCTCGGCAGTTGGTTGTATACGCACTGGCAGGTGCAGTTTACGTTTCATTGGACGGGTGCGGTGATTGCTTCCGCGGTGATGGCGTATCCATTAATGGTACGGGCGATCCGTCAGGCACTCCTACAAGTGGACCCCAAGCTTGAGCAAGCTGCGCAAACGTTGGGCGCTAATCCTGTGCGCGTGTTTTTTAGCATCACTTTGCCGTTGTCATCGCATGGCTTACTTACAGGGGGCATATTGGCGTTTAGTCGCAGTTTAGGTGAATTTGGCGCGACGATTACTTTTGCTGGTAATTTAGAGGGTGAAACCCGCACCCTACCTTTGGCGATTTATAGTTTGACCCAATCGCCAGATGGCGATGCGGCAGCATTGCGTTTGGTGGTATTCAGTATTTTGCTATCGGTGTGTGCGTTATTGTTAAGTCAATGGTGCGAGCGTGGCTTGCTCAATAGGCATCGCTAATATGCTTACGGTCAATATTCATTATCAACACCCGACTAGCACTGCGCAACTGGCGCAAGCAAATTATCGCGCAACGTTTACTGTGGCTGCGGGTCAATGTTTAGGCATCATGGGGCCATCAGGCGCTGGTAAAACCACGTTATTGCATGCAATTGCAGGATTGCTCAATCCAACTGCAGGTGAGATATTGGTGCATGGCACCGTTTGGTATGATGGTACGCGTGCGATTCATTTGGCGCCACATCAGCGACCCGTAGGAGTGGTTTTTCAAGAAGGCCGCTTATTTCCTCACTTATCAATTGAGCAAAATTTACGGTATGGCATGCCTCGCCGAGCAACGCCCACTATTTCTTTGCACGAAGTGATAGACATATTGGCGATAAAAGCGCTGCTGCAACGCACACCTAGCCAACTGTCTGGCGGGGAACGACAACGGGTTGCGTTGGGCCGTGCCTTGCTACGTCAACCGCAAATATTATTGATGGATGAGCCGTTAAGTGGGCTGGACGCAGCGTTAAAGCAGCAAGTGCTGCCGTATATACAGCAGGTGATACAACGATTTTCAATGCCGACGATTTATGTCAGCCATGCTCAGGACGAGATTGCACGTGTTGCTGATCAGGTGAGAGTGATGGATCATGGCGTGCTCGGACAAGCACGCCCAGTCATTGCAAAAGACGATTAGTGGTGATGGCCGCCCGCGCCATGCACATGTTGATGTTCAATTTCTTCTTTGTTTGCAGAGCGTACTTCTTGAATCGTCGCGGTAAATAATAAACGTTGACCTGCCCAAGGATGATTGCCATCAACCACTACTTTGCCATCTGCAATATCGGTAATTGTATATAAAATGACGTCGCCGGTTTCGTCCTCACCTTCAAATTGCATGCCGATTTTTAAATCTTTGGCTGGAAATGCACTGGCGGGCTCAATTTGCACTAAGGTGTCGTCGTATTCACCAAACGCTTCTTCTGGGTCTAAACTCACCTCTACAACGTCACCGACATTTTTGCCGTGCATGGCTTCTTCTACTTTGGGGAAAATATTATCGTAACCGCCATGCAGGTAAGCGACTGGATCATGACTTTCTTCCAATGTTTCGCCATCACTGTTGATGAGTTTATAGGTCATAGAGACCACGGTGTTCATTGCTACTTGCATAGTCGATTTCTCAAGTGTTAGATTTGAAATAATATTTTAAAGGATATTTCTGTCATCGTGTCAGTTCGGGCGATGATAAATATGGCCAAATTGTTTACGCCATAGCCATGGTGCAGTCGGCTGCGCTTGGGCCCACAGCCCAACGCCTTGCTGTTGTGCCGCGGATTGTATGGTCAATAATGTGGCCTCCTCTACATAGCGGGTATCGACCCATGCATAGCCGTTTGCAACTTGATGTGCTGCGGCATTGATGCCATCACAGTAGAGGTCGCCTAATCGTCTTTGATAGCGATCAAGCCCACTCAATTGAACGTGAATTTGGGTGGCTGCTTCCGGCGTCGCTGCCCGATCGCCCAAGCATAATTGGCGCAGACTGCGCTGTGCTTGTTTGCCCGCTGCTTGCTGTAATTCTGGTGCATCGATGAAACGTAACCTGAGCTTGTAGCGTTCACCATTGTCATGAATGACAACTGTATCGCCATCAATCACCGTTTCCAGTATAGGGTTTGCATTGGCGGTTGACGTGACAACCCCCATGAAAATCAGTAGATAAATGACGTGATTGCGCGCGCCGTGCATGGCAACTTAATCCAGCAGGCTAGAATAGTTTTCTGGGGTCAGTACCGTGGGGATGGCATCTTCGAGGGTATCTGGATAATCTTTGCTGAAATGTAATCCGCGGCTCTCGTGACGCTCGATAGCGCAACGCACGATCAGTTCGGCCACTTGTAGTAGATTGCGTAGTTCGATTAAATCGTGATTGATTCTAAAGTTACTGTAAAACTCATGTACCTCGTCACGTAACATATGGATGCGATGCAGGGCGCGGCTTAAGCGTTTGGTGGTGCGCACAATGCCCACGTAATTCCACATAAAGCGGCGTAACTCGTCCCAAGTATGGGTAATCAACACCTCTTCATCAGCATCTGTTACGCGGCTTTCATCCCAATCTGGCAAGGAGATGGTGGCTTGTTTGCCCGCGGCACGAATGTCCTCAGCACAGCTGGCGCTGAAGGCTAAGCATTCCAGTAAAGAATTGCTGGCCAAACGATTGGCGCCATGTAAGCCCGTGCAGGCCGTTTCACCAATCGCATATAAGCAATCCACATCGGTTTTACCTTGCATGTCCGTCATGACGCCGCCACAGGTGTAATGCGCTGCGGGTACTACTGGTATGGGTTGACGGGTAATATCAATCCCAAGCGATAAGCAACGCTGGTAAATCGTAGGGAAGTGGGATTGAATGAAGTCTGCAGGTTGATGGCTGATGTCTAAGTAAACGCAATCTAAGCCGCGTTTTTTCATTTCAAAGTCGATGGCGCGCGCCACGATATCGCGTGGCGCTAATTCGGCGCGTGGGTCATGACTAGGCATAAAACGCGTACCATCAGGCAGCATCAAAATGCCACCTTCACCCCGTAACACCTCTGAGATTAAAAAAGATTTGGCATGCGGGTGATACAAACAAGTAGGGTGAAATTGAATAAATTCCATATTCGCGACGCGACAACCTGCACGCCATGCCATCGCCATGCCATCGCCTGTGCTGACATCGGGGTTGGTTGTATACAAATAGGCTTTGCCCGCCCCGCCCGAAGCAAGTACCGTATATTGTGCAGAAAAAGTAAGCACTTTGCCGGTAATGTTGTTCAGTACGTAAGCACCTAAACAACGGTTGGGGCCGTCTAAAGGGGTTTCTTTGAACAGTTTGTGGGTGGTGATTAAATCCACTGCAATGTGGTGTTCAAGCAAGGTGATGTTGGGGTGCTGTTTTACGCGCTCTGATAAAGTGGTTTGCACAGCATCCCCAGTTGCATCTGCAACGTGTGCCACGCGGCGGTGGCTATGGCCACCCTCGCGCGTCAGGTGTAGGCTTGCATCTGTATCATCACGGGTAAAGTTAACGCCTTGCTGCAACAGCCATTCAATACTCGACCGACCGTTGTTCACGACCATCCGAGTGACTTCAGTGTCACACAAACCAGCGCCCGCAATCAGCGTGTCTTGGATGTGTGCCTCGATTGAATCTTCATCATTAATGACTGCGGCAATGCCGCCTTGTGCCCAGTTACTCGCGCTGATAGGTTGGTCACGTTTGCATAAAATACATACCGAATATTCTTCTGCAAGACGTAATGCGAGAGATTGGCCAGCAAGGCCGCTACCGATAATTAAAATATCGAATACTTTTGACATATCGAATACTTTTGACATATAGATGCGTGGACTGAACTTTTAGCGGATGGTTGCGGTCATTCTTAGGCTTACTTTACACATCGATAAAGAGAAGCACACTAGGGGAAGAACAGATGTTAAACACAGCAAATCTTGAAGCGCTTTCACGAACCGGGTTCGTTGAAAACAATACTAAAGCGTATACTACTCCCAAACATACATTTACCCAAGGGAGTCAGGTAAAGATGACTGCTCAAGCGGCCAGTGCTAAACAACAAGAAACCAGAGAGCTTGATCAGATGCTTGTCGAGCGCGCGCAGCAAGGTGATAAGCGTGCCTTTGGGTTACTCGTTGAAAAATATCATCGTAAGTTAGGCCGTCTACTGTCACGGATGATACGTGACCAAGCGGAAGTGGAAGATGTCGTGCAAGAATCGTTCATCAAGGCTTATCGCGCATTAAACAGCTTTCGTGGGGACAGTGCCTTTTACACTTGGTTATATCGTATTGGTATTAATACCGCTAAAAACTACTTAGTCTCTATGGGCCGTAAGCCCCAAGTCATGCAAGACGTCGAAATCGAAGATGTAGAAAACTTCGAAGAAGGCAATGACATGCGCACCATGGAAACCCCTGAAACCTCATTGATGACCAAAGAAATTGCACAAACAGTCAATGATGCAATTGCCAGCTTACCAGATGAGCTTAGAACGGCTATCACCTTGCGTGAGTTAGAGGGGTTAAGTTACGAAGATATTGCAACAGTCATGCAATGCCCAATCGGTACGGTCCGTTCTAGAATTTTTAGAGCCAGAGAAACCATCGCTGCTAAGCTCAGACCATTATTGGATACACCGCAACATAAACGTTGGTAGTGTTTGGGTAATCTGATACTTTTTATATCGTTTTAATGAATGTGTTTATGACAATTTTTTTTCTCAGTGATAACATAAAAACACTGATCAATATGGGGTTAATATGAAGCAGCAACTTTCAGCTTTAATGGATGGCGAAGCCGATGTCGAGCGTTGCGAGCATATTTTTTTAGCTGCAAAATCTACAGGTGAGGTCGCTCAGGCTTGGCATAGTTATCATGTCATACGTGATGCCATGCGTGATGAGCTATATGTGCAATCGAACATGACAATGCGCATTATGACCGCCTTAGACGATGAACCCACAGTGTTGGCACCACAATCTCCCGTTGCTTTAGTGCAAGCGCAATCACAAGCCACACGCTTTAGTCCTATGGCTTGGTCGATTGCCGCTTCTGTGGCTGCCGCAATGTTTGTTGGTGTGTTTGTGTTTGATCAATCACCCAATACTTCGCCAGCACAAATTGCAGAAACGGATACGAGTCAATATGTACTAGCCCATCATAATAATGCACCTAGCAGTGCGACTTATTACGTGCACAATGTGGCTTTCAGTGGTGAATAGTTGCCTGTTTCAAGTATTGCTATGATGGTACGGGTTATATCTTCGTTTTTTGCTTTATTCCTCATTTCCTTTTCAGCATTTGCCGAGGAAGATCTTTGGGTAAATTTGCAAAAAACGGCATCCGCCGCTCGTGAGCTCAATTATCAAGGCCTCTTTGTCTACCAAAGTGGTGCCATGATGCGCTCAGTGCAAATCACTCACATGTTCGAAGGTGGACGTGAATTTACCCGTAATGTGGTGTTAGATGGTCGCCCACGAGAAGTGTTTAGTGAAGGCGACGATATTGTCATTTTTAATGCAAAGCATGACAAAATAGTGATCGAAAAACGGCGTGGACAGAACCTGTTTCCTGCCATGTTACCAACCCACCTGAACATCCTTAAACAAAGCTACAAATTAAAAATGGTGGGTACTGAGCGCGTTGCTGGTCGCGTCGCACAAGTGCTGGATTTAGTGCCGAACGATAATCTTCGTTATCAATACCGTATCTGGTCAGACAGTGAATTTGGCCTATTACTTAAAATGAGCATGTTAGATATTCAAGGTAAAACCCTAGAGCAAATAGGATTTACCCAAGTCAATCTTTTGCTCAGTAAAGATCTTGATTGGTTTCAACCTAATATTGATCCCACAAAACCGTATGTGATGGATGACAATTTAGAGTTAAATCATGTCGATAGTCACTTGGTGGTGCCTGTACTACCGCCTGGCTATCGCAAAGTGGATCAAATTAAGTTGCAAGTGCCAGGTAAAACCGCACCCGTGCAACAATTAATTTTTTCTGATGGATTGGCTTCAGTGTCTTTATTTGTTGAGCCTTTGCTTAAAGGGATGCAACCACGCATTGGTAAAAAGTCTTTTGGTTCTACAAATCTGTGTGCGCATGTGATGAACGGTTATCAAGTGGTTGTGGTCGGTGAAGTGCCCAGCCAAACCGTTGAGCAAATAGCACAGCAAGTCTCCTTTAAAAAATAAAACCACCCTCATGATCGAAGAACGCGCCAAAATCACGGCCATCCTCTCAAATGCATCGTCTCCCATGGTATTGCTTGAAGTTGAGCGCAAAACAGCCTGTGGTTTGTGTGGTCAAACCCAAGGCTGTGGCAATAAAGTATGGGGCAATCTACTTGGCCACCAACAATCAGGATTTGCTGCAAAAAATAATATTGGCGCTACGATTGGCCAGTCTGTGATTGTGGCAATTGACGAATCTGCAGTCATGCAAGCAGCTTTGCTCTTGTATTTTGCACCCCTTGTCCTAATGTTATTGTCAGCAGGCCTTTGTCAGTGGTTTTTTCAAAGCAATGGCATCGCCATCCTTGGCGCGACGGTAGGCTTGCTATTGGCTTGGCGTTGGATGAAGGGTTTTTTATCCGTGCGTCCGCAAGCGTTCTCTTATCCTGAAATTGTCCGTCTAGCGACGCAATAGGGTAAGGTTTATTTAAAAATGATTAATACATTGTTGATAGGATTCCTCATGATGAAACAGTGGTTGCGTCGATCGTTGTTAATTTGCGCGATAGCGTTGGTGCCTTTGCAGTCGGCACAGGCAAAAGATTTACCTGACTTCACCGAGCTCGCTGAAAAGCAGGGCCCTGCGGTGGTCAATATCAGTATTACTTCAGTGGTACATGGCAGCGGTGGAATGGGTTTTCCTGGCATGCCAAATGATGAAGGCTTACAAGAGTTTTTTAAGCGATTTGGCATTCCAGGGATGCCTGGCATGCCAGGACAAGACGGTGGCCAAGATTATAAAACCCAATCGTTAGGATCTGGTTTTATCATTAGTCATGATGGCTATATTTTAACCAATGCGCATGTGATTAACGAGGCGGATGAGGTGTTGGTTAAGTTACAAGACAAACGCGAGTTCAAAGCAAAAATCATTGGTGCCGATAAACGTACCGATGTTGCCTTGATTAAAATTGAAGCTACGGGCTTACCGAAAGTCACGTTTGGTGACCCGAATACGCTCAAAGTGGGTGAGTGGGTCGCTGCGATTGGCTCACCATTTGGCTTGGAAAATACCATGACGGCAGGCATTGTCAGTGCGAAAGGGCGTGCCTTACCGCAAGAAAACTATGTGCCGTTTATTCAAACAGACGTTGCAATTAACCCAGGTAATTCGGGCGGACCACTGTTTAATTTGCGCGGTGAAGTGGTGGGCGTCAACTCTCAAATCTACAGCAAAAATGGCGGCTCGATGGGATTGTCATTTAGTATTCCGATTGATGTTGCGCTGGATATCTCCAATCAACTTAAAACGACTGGACGTATTTCACGTGGATGGCTTGGTATTGCAATACAAGAAATCACCAAAGAGTTGGCGGAATCGTTTGGTATGAAAAACACCAATGGCGCCTTGGTGGCAGGGGTGGAAAGAAACAGTCCAGCGGATAAAGCCGGCTTAGAGGCTGGCGATGTCATTGTTAAGTTTGACAACAAAGCAATCATTGCATCCAGTGATCTGCCTCGTGCTGTGGCCTCCACCAAGCCTGGTAAGGTGTCTCAGCTTGAGGTCTTGCGCAAAGGGTCGGTAAAAGCATTGCCAGTAACTGTAGGCGAAATGCCAACAGATCAAGCTGAGGCGCCAGCGGTGACTAAGGAAAGTGCAAAGCCCGAAGCCAATAAGCTTGGGTTAACCTTACGTGACTTAACGCCCGCGCAAAAGAAAAAACTCAATGGTAAAACTGGATTATTAGTGGCTGAAAGTACGGGTGCTGCAGCGCAAGCAGGCATTCGTCGTGGCGATGTGGTATTAGGTTTGAATAACAATGATGCACCATCAGTGGATGCGTTTAATAAGCAAGTGAATGCCATTCCTGTTGGTAAAACCGTGGCTTTATTGGTATTGCGTGGTGAATCTACCTTATATGTGCCGATTAAGATTACAAAATAATCGCTGGTGTTAAGCTTGTGCCGATGCGCAATCGCTGGCGAGAAACGCCTTTGATTGCGCACACTGTCACAGCTTGGCCTATCTAAGAGCGGTCAACGTTTCTAAATTTATCACTGAGAATTAGGCATTTGCTGTAAAATGCAGCATGTTTTAAAAGGCGCTATAAGCGCCTTTCTTGCTTGTAAATAACCTGAATCTCACATGAAAAACATTCGTAATTTTTCAATCATTGCCCATATTGATCATGGCAAATCTACCTTGGCTGACCGCATCATTCAACTCTGTGGTGGTCTAGAAGCCCGCGAAATGGAAGCGCAAGTCCTTGATAGTATGGATATTGAGCGCGAGCGTGGGATTACGATTAAAGCGCAAACGGCTGCTTTAGAATATAAAGCCAACGATGGCCAAATCTATCAACTCAACTTGATTGATACCCCGGGTCACGTTGATTTTAGTTACGAAGTCAGCCGCTCTTTATCTGCATGTGAAGGCGCACTGTTGGTAGTTGATGCCTCGCAAGGGGTGGAGGCGCAAAGTGTGGCCAATTGCTATACCGCGATTGATCTTGGTGTAGAAGTCACCCCAGTACTGAATAAAATCGATTTGCCGTCAGCCGATCCTGAGCGCGTTATGCAAGAAATCGAGGATGTGATTGGCGTGGATGCCACCGATGCCGTGCGTTGCTCTGCGAAAACCGGCTTAGGGGTGCTAGATGTATTGGAGCAAGTGGTGGCAAAAGTGCCTGCGCCACGAGGCAACGTCGATGCACCGCTCAAAGCGTTGGTGATTGATGCTTGGTTTGATAATTACGTCGGGGTTGTCATGCTGGTGCGGGTTGTCGATGGCGTGCTCCGCGCGAAAGAAAAAATCCGCTTGATGGCGACGGGCGCTGAATACCTGAGTGAACAAGTAGGGGTGTTTACGCCTAAATCGCTGCCACGTGCGCAGTTAAGTGCAGGCGAAGTAGGGTTTGTTATTGCGGGCATTAAAGAGCTTGCCGCGGCTAAAGTGGGCGATACCGTGACCCTGGCAGGCAGGCAGGCTGCCGAACCATTGCCTGGGTTTAAAGAGGTCAAGCCGCAGGTGTTTGCGGGCTTATATCCAGTGGAATCTAATCAATTTGAATCGCTAAGAACTGCGCTGGAAAAGCTCCGATTGAACGATTCCAGCCTTCAGTTTGAGCCAGAAAACTCCACCGCCTTAGGCTTTGGATTTCGTTGTGGCTTTCTAGGCTTGTTACACATGGAAATCGTACAAGAGCGCTTAGAGCGTGAGTACGACATGGATTTAATCACGACGGCACCTACCGTGGTATACGAGTTGTTGTTGCGCACAGGTGAAATCACCCAAATTGAAAACCCTTCACGCTTGCCAGAGCTGTCACGTGTCGAGGAAATTCGTGAGCCGATGATTGTGGTCAACTTGCTGATGCCACAGGATTATGTGGGCCCAGTGATGACACTTTGCAACAACAAGCGTGGCATCCAACGTAATATGCAATACATGGGTCGTCAGGTGATGCTCAGTTATGAAATGCCGCTGAATGAAGTGGTGTTGGATTTCTTCGATAAACTCAAATCAGTGTCACGCGGCTATGCCTCCATGGATTATGAGTTTTTAGAGTTTCGTGCGGCCGATCTGGTGAAGCTCGATATTATGGTCAACGGCGAGCGGGTTGATGCTTTGAGCTTGATTGTGCACCGTGCCAATAGCTTGTACCGTGGACGTGAGCTGGTGTCTAAAATGCGAGAACTGATTCCACGCCAAATGTTTGACATTGCAATTCAAGCCTCGATTGGCGCTAACATTATTGCGCGTGAGACGGTAAAAGCCATGCGCAAAAACGTTATTGCCAAATGTTATGGCGGTGATATTACGCGTAAACGTAAGTTGCTCGAAAAACAAAAAGAGGGTAAAAAACGCATGAAGCAAGTGGGTAATGTGGAAATACCACAAGAAGCGTTCTTAGCGATTTTGCGGGTTGAAGATAAATAATGTCTGGTGACACGGTATACAAACGCGACAAAAATCAATAACGTGATCCATTTATCACTTAACATCGTTTTATCACTTGGCATCGTTTTATAACTTAGCATCGTTGTCACGGTGCCTTATTCACAGGGTTTAAGCATGTATTTTGCATTATTTATGTTGGTAATACTGGTCATTTCGGGGGCGATTTGGTTGCTCGATATCGTGGTGCTACGCGCACGGCGTCAGGCCAATCAGTTAGGCACCGTGCCTGATCCGTGGTACGTGGAGTACAGCAAAAGCTTTTTCCCAGTGATTTTATTGGTGTTTAGCGTCCGCTCTTTCATCGTGGAGCCGTTTAAAATCCCATCAGGCTCGATGATGCCAACGCTGCTGGCGGGGGATTATATTTTGGTGAATAAATTTACCTATGGCTTACGCGTGCCGATTTTAAACAACGTGTTTTATGCCAACAATCAACCGCAACGTGGTGACGTTTTTGTGTTTCATTATCCACCGCAACCGACCATTGATTATATTAAGCGTGTGGTGGGTTTGCCGGGCGATCAAATTCAATACCGAGACAAGCAACTCACAATTAATGGTCAAGTGGTGAGCCTTGATTTTGTGAAGCCGTATCCTTATAGCCTTAAAATCAACGAAGCCGCTGGCGATGATCGTCCCGTTGAAGTGACCGCCTCGCAATTGGCGGAACAGCTTGGTACGGTGAAGCATGAGGTATTAATTCATGACATCATGAATCAATACACCCCAGGCAGCTTGGGCGATCGTCTCATGCAAGGCGAGGTGATCACCGTGCCTGCGGGCGAGTATTTTGCAATGGGCGATAATCGTGACAATAGTTCAGATAGCCGAGTATGGGGCTTTGTGGCGGAAAAATATCTGGTAGGTAAAGCGTTTTTTATCTGGTTTAACTTTGATCAATGGCAGCGTATTGGTCAGCGCATTGGTTAACAATGGTTTGTTTTTTAACGATACGCATGGTTCCCACGTATCAAGATTACTGAGGAGTAAACCGATGGCATCTACTCAATTAGCAACGTTAACGCAATCGGCACGCGCGCAAACGGGTCTCGGTGTGATGGGGCTGTTATTGGTGTTGACCGCGTTTGGTATTTTAGGCATTGTGGGTCTTAAAGCGATTCCAGCGTATATTGAGTTTTACACCATTGAAACCACCATTAAACGTATCGCGATTGATCCCATGATGCAAACCGATAACGATCGTCGCGCCGCCTTTGATCGTCAAATGCAAGTTGATTATATTAAAACCTTGCAAGGGCGCGATTTGTTGATTGGGAACGGGCTGATTACTGTGCAATACGAAAAGCGTATTCCTTTGCTCAGCAACGTGACCTTATTGATTGATTTTGATGCGAGTAGTGAGCATTAATCGGTCGCGCCCATGAACGAATTGTCGGTTCTCGAAACGCGTATTAGTTATCGCTTTTCCCAGCCCAATTTGCTGGCTCAAGCGCTCACCCACCGCAGCTTTTCTGCGACCAATAACGAACGTTTAGAATTTTTGGGTGATAGCGTTTTAAATTTTATCATTGCCCATCAATTGTTTAATTTGTTCACTGGCCTGCCAGAAGGGGATCTAAGTCGCCTGCGTGCCAAATTAGTCAAAGAAGCCAGCTTGGCCGAAATCGCCATTGATTTGCACTTAGGAGATTATCTCAAGCTCGGTGAGGGCGAATTAAAAAGCGCCGGTTGGCGCCGTCCATCGATACTTGCCGATGCGCTAGAAGCAATTGTAGGCGCGGTTTATTTAGATGGTGGTTTTGTCGCAGCCGAGCAGGTAGTGACCTTACTCTATGCCAATAAACTGACCACCATAGATCCACAAGTGATTGATAAAGACGCAAAATCACAGCTACAGGAATACTTGCAAAGCAAAAAAATGGCGTTGCCAGATTATCAAGTGATTGCCATTGAAGGGGAAGCACATGCACAAAGTTTTACTGTGCAATGTCAAATCCCTAAACTTAACCTAACCACGGTGGGCCTTGGCACCAGCCGCCGCATCGCAGAACAACAAGCGGCTAAACTCGCTATGGAAAAAATACAATCATGACCGACGCCCATGTAGACACCACTGTTATTGAAGACTTTCGCTGCGGTACTGTCGCCATTGTCGGCCGACCCAACGTGGGGAAATCCACGTTGCTCAACCATATCTTGGGCCTCAAATTAGCCATTACTTCGCGTAAAGCGCAAACGACCCGACACCGTTTACTGGGTATCCACACCACCGAGGATAGCCAGTTTTTGTTTGTGGACACCCCAGGCTTTCAGCAAAAGCATATTAATGCGCTGAATAAAACGCTCAACAAAACGGTCACCCAAGTGTTGACCGAAGTGGATGTGGTGTTGTTTGTGATTGAACCGATGAAGCTCGGTGAAGCGGATGAACTGGTCCTTAAATTATTGCCCAAAAACAAGCCGGTTTTGTTAGTGGTGAATAAGTCCGATTTAATGGGCGACAAAGGCAACTTGCTGCCGTTGATTCAAGACTTTGATTTGCTATTTGAGTTTGCAGGCATTATCCCAGTGAGCGCCAAAAAGAACTTAAATTTGGATGAATTGCTGGCCTCTATCCGTACGCATCTGCCAATACAACCCGCCATGTATGGTGAAGACGAGCTCACGGATAAAAACGAGCGCTTTTTAGCCGCCGAACTGATCCGCGAAAAAATTTTTCGATTGGTGGGCGATGAGTTACCTTACTCGATGACGGTAGAGATCGAAAAGTTTGAGACCGTTAAACAGCTACGACGTATTTTTGCTGTGATTATTGTTGACAAAGACAGCCAAAAACCAATGATTATTGGCAAAGGCGGCGAAAAGTTGAAACAAATTTCGACCGAAGCGCGGCAAGACATGGAAAAATTATTTGGCTCAAAAGTGTATTTAGAAACTTGGGTCAAAGTCAAAGGCGGTTGGGCCGATGATGAGCGTGCGCTTAAAAGTTTAGGTTTTTAGTTCGGCATTCAGTACAAGCAGCATGGCGGTCAGAGGGACAGACTCGGGTACGCATAAACAATCGCAACAGCCGATTTTTATTCTGCATACCTATCCGTTTAAAGAAACCAGCCTCGTGGTGGAAATGTTTAGCCGAGAGTTTGGACGCGTGGCCGCAGTCGCGAAAGGCGCACGCAGACCGTTGTCTGCCATGCGTGGCATGTTGCAATCGTTTCAACAGTTGGCAGGCACGTGGTCAGGCAAAAACGAACTTAAAACACTGCATAGCCTAGAGTGGATGACGGGCCTTACCTTACTGCGCGGCGAAGCCCTGATGTGCGGTTTTTATATGAACGAGTTACTGTTGCGCTTGCTGCCACGCGACGATGCCCATGCTGAACTGTTTGATTATTACGCACATACCGTGCAAGTGTTGTCTAGCTTGCAAGCGCCAGAGAGCGTGCAATTGGCTGAAGTCATGCGGCGGTTTGAACTTAAATTGTTGCAACTATTAGGCTATGCGGTGCCACTGACACACGACGAGCATGGTGAGGTGATCCACTTGGATGAAACCTACCGGTTTGAGGCCGATTACGGCGCTTGTGCCCCCAGTGCGACCAAAAATGGCATTCTGATTTTAGGTGCGAGCTTGGTGGGCATGGCGCGCGGCGATTACAGTAGTGCCACCACGCAAAGCCAAAGTAAACAATTAATGCGCTATTTACTGCAACATTATTTAGGTGAAAAACCCTTACATACCCGCCAATTGTTGGTAGATTTACAAGGATTTTAAACACCGTACGGTCATCGCATTTCCGACGCGCAGAGAACACCTGCTGTGTTTCGAGGTCATTGAGAAGGTGCGATTACCCATGTTGCGTCTGTGCTTGGTTGACAACCATCGTCGCACTTATTTTTTGAAACACTTTTTGCGGCCTACCCGCATTTAACAACCCTTTTTTAAAGAACGCAAATACTCTTTTATGCTTAAACTCGGTGTCAATATCGACCACGTCGCCACCATTCGTCAGGCCCGTGGCACCAAATATCCTAGCGTAGTGCAAGCCGCACTGCGTGCTGAACAATCGGGCGCAGATAGTATTACGCTGCATTTACGCGAAGATCGCCGCCATATGCAAGATGCCGATATTTTTGCGTTGCGTCCATTGTTGCAAACTAAGATGAACCTTGAGTGTGCTGTGACCGCTGAAATGATTGATATCGCGATTCAGGTCAATCCACAGGATGTCTGTCTAGTACCTGAGCGTCGCGAGGAGCGCACGACTGAGGGCGGTCTTGATGTGCTGACGCATTATACAAAAGTGGCACAAGCGGTTAAAAAATTGGCCGATCAAGGCATCCGGGTCTCGTTATTTATCGCCCCGGATTTGGCGCACATTGATGCAGCCGTCAGTATGGGCGCCCCTGTCATTGAGTTACATACCGGCACCTTTGCTGACGCAGACAGTGAGCATGATCAGCTAGCAGAGTTGGCGCGGATTGATACGGCACTGCAGCACGCCAAAGCCGCTGGCTTGGTGGTCAATGCTGGCCATGGGTTGCATTATCATAACGTACATCACATTGCGCGCTTGCCTGGCTTTGAAGAGCTCAATATTGGTCACGCTATCGTTGCCCATGCCTTGTTTGTGGGTTGGGATGCAGCCGTGCGCGAAATGAAAGCGCTGATGAAAGAATTTTCAGCGAAGTAACCAGCATGATTTACGGCATCGGGACAGACATCGTAGAAGTCGAACGGATTGAGGCCGCTTTGCATCAGTTTGGCGATGGCTTTGCCAAACGTATTTTAGCCGACAGTGAATGGGCGGATTATCAAGCGAGCAAGCTGAAAGCGCGCTTTTTAGCCAAACGCTTTGCCGCCAAAGAAGCATTTTCCAAAGCGATCGGCACCGGCATCCGTGGTGAGGTCAGTTTTCATAATATTGCAGTGAGCCACGATGCGCTCGGCCGCCCATTGCTGCAACTGTCAGCCACTTTACAAGCTTTTCTCAAACAACATCATATACAGCAATCGCATATCAGTATCAGTGATGAAAAAAACTTAGCGCTGGCGTATGTCGTGCTAGAAACCTGTGCTGGACAATGACCACAGATGTGATTGATGTCAATAGACGGTTTTCAGGCGTGCGTCGCTTATATGGCGAGCCAGGCTTGCAACGGCTACAAGGTGCGCATGTGTTGGTCATCGGCATTGGTGGCGTAGGGTCGTGGACGGTGGAGGCGCTAGCGAGAAATGCTGTCGGGCAATTGACGTTGGTGGATTTAGATCATATTGCAGAGTCAAACATCAACCGTCAAATTCACGCATTAGATAGCCAATTAGGTAAGGCAAAGGTCACGGCAATGGCGGAGCGTATCCAGGAGATCAACCCGCTGTGCCAAGTGCGTGAAATCGAAGACTTTGTCACCCCAGACAACCTCACGCAAGTGTTGCAAGTGTTGCCAGATGTGGTGATCGATTGTATGGATGATAGCAAAGCAAAAATTGCGCTGGCCACCTATTGCAAGCACGTTCACCTGCCCTTAGTGATGGTGGGCAGTGCGGGCGGTAAACACGATGCCACCCGCCTCAAGCTGGCGGATTTGGCAGAGGTGACCGGTGATCGCATGTTGGCCAAAGTGCGTCATCAACTGCGGCGAGATCACGGCTTCCCCGCAGCTAGCCATAGCAAAAAATCACCTCGTTTTGGGATCACCGCGATTTACTCTGACGAGCCTGTCGACACCCCAGACCAAGCCTGTGACACCGCGGGTGGGCTCACAGGCTTACATTGTGCCGGTTATGGTTCCAGTGTCTGCGTCACTGCCACCGCTGGTTTGGTGGCGGCACAAGCTACTTTGTCGATACTTTTGGCTTGATAGACTTGATTTTTGGCTGTCATAGGGGCGACAGTAGCCTGCTTTGGATTGTAGTCATCAACTGATCGCCGCTGGGTGGTCATATTGCGGTATTGTTTTTGCTTAAACATCCATATGTCACAACATGATCATCAACGTGTGATATGAAATGGGTTAGCCTAGGGGATGACAACGATGACGGATTTAACGCAATGGTTACAGCAACAGGCGGTTACGCCTGCATTGCAACAATTAATACTCGCCCTCGCTGAGGCAGGTAAAGACATTGCAGCGTTGATAGCGCAAGGCGGCTTGCAAGGCGTGACCGAAAAATCCAGCACCATCAATGTGCAGGGTGAGACGCAAATGCAAGTGGATATTCAAAGTCATGCATTGGCGATGGACCACATTACCGAATCTCAAGTCGTCGCGGGGGTGGTATCTGAAGAAGCGGAGCAAGCGATTTGGCTTGCGACAGCCGATGCCCCTTATTTAGTGTGCATGGATCCGCTAGATGGGTCATCTAACTTAGCAATCAATGGCGTAGTAGGCAGTATTTTTTCGATACTGCCCGCGCAAGCCATGCAAGAAGATACGGCCTTTTTACAGCCAGGTGCACAACAAATCGCAGCGGCGTATGTGATGTATGGCCCAGCGACTTTGTTGGTACTGACAGTTGGTCGTGGCAGCCATGTCTTTACCTTAGACCCCGCGCTTAGGAAATTTCAACTGACGGCTGCTGATCTCAGCATTGCGCCTGACACTTCAGAGTTTGCGATCAATGCCAGCAATCAACGCTATTGGCAACCTGCAGTACAGCGCTATGTGGCGGAATGTGTAGCGGGGTTGGCAGGGCCAAGAGGGCGCGATTTTAATATGCGCTGGTGCGCAAGCATGGTGATGGATGTGCACCGCATTTTAAGTCGTGGTGGCGTGTTTTTGTACCCGAGAGATCACAAGCAACCTGCCAAAGCTGGCCGGTTACGTTTGCTGTATGAAGCCAATCCCATGAGTCTGCTAGTGACCCAAGCCGGCGGTGCCAGCATCACCGGTGAGACCGACGTGCTGGCCTTGGTGCCCACCCATATCCACCAGCGTGTCCCAGTCATGCTGGGTGCAAAACAAGAAATAGATTTGATCGCACACTACCATCAGCAATCCCAAGCATAGGAGTTAGGCATGGCACTCATTTCACTTAGACAATTGCTCGATCATGCGGCGGAACATAGTTATGGCTTACCCGCATTTAATATTAATAATATGGAGCAAATACTCTCCATCATGAAAGCTGCGCATGAAGTCGACAGTGCGGTGATTTTACAGGCGTCGGCTGGCGCCCGCGGCTATGCGGGCGAATCCTTTTTGCGCAAAATGGTAGAGGCCGCGATTGAGCAATACCCACATATTCCTGTGTGTATGCATCAAGACCATGGTGCTTCGCCTAAAGTCTGTCAAATGGCCATTCGCAGTGGCTTTTCCAGTGTCATGATGGATGGCTCGCTGAGAGAGGACGGCAAAACCCCTGCCAGTTACGAGTACAACGTGGAGGTCACCCGCCGTGTGGTGGCCTTTGCCCACGCCGTTGGCGTATCGGTCGAGGGCGAGTTGGGCGTGTTGGGCTCGCTTGAAACCGGCATGGCTGGCGAAGAAGATGGTCAGGGCGCCGAAGGCAAGCTGGATGAATCCCAGTTACTAACCGACCCTGACGAAGCGGCCGCTTTTGTGGCAGCGACCAATGTAGATGCGCTGGCCATTGCCATCGGCACCAGTCACGGTGCATACAAATTTACCCGTCCGCCGTCAGATGATACCTTATCCATTACCCGAATCCGTGAGATACACGCCAAAATCCCCAATACCCATTTGGTGATGCATGGCTCCTCTAGTGTGCCGCAAGCCTTACTGGATCAGATTCGGCAATATGGCGGCAATATCAAACAAACCTATGGCGTACCTGTCTCGCAAATTGTCGAAGGCATTAAAAATGGGGTACGTAAAGTCAATATTGATACCGATATTCGATTGGCGATGACCGCAGCCATCCGTGGCTATATGTTTCAACATCCGGATGAATTTGATCCACGTAAATATTTCAAAGAGGCAACAAATGCTGCACAACAACTTTGTAAAGAGCGTTTTGAGGCCTTTGGCAGCGCAGGGCACGCCAGTAAAATCAAAGTCATTGGGCTAGAAAAGCTTGCGGCCATCTATGATTAACGGCATCAAGAATGTTGGGTTAGTGACTGAAAGTGCAGGTGAGCATGCGTAATCAATTGGTGGTTGGTAATTGGAAGTTGCACGGCAGCTTGCTTGAAAACCAAAGTTTACTCAACCTACTCAAGCAATCTTTGCACGATTTGCATGGCGTGGACACTGCGGTGTGTTTGCCCTATGTGTACTTGTTTCAAGCGCAAGCCATGTTACAAGATTCGGCCATTGCATGGGGTGCGCAAAATGTCAGTCAGTTTACTGAAGGTGCTTACACCTCCTGCGTGTCGGCAGCGATGGTGGCGGAGTTTGGTTGTCGTTACAGCATTGTCGGCCACTCAGAGCGACGCGCGTTGAAATTAGAAAGTAACCAAGTGGCGACGAAGCGCGTGTTGCATGCGTTGCATGCCGGGCTGACCCCGATTTTTTGCGTGGGTGAAACCGTTGACGAACGCGATGGCGGTATGGCGGAGCTGATCGTTAAAAATCAAATGCTCAATATTGTGTATGGTCTTGATGACGAGGCCTTTGCCTTGGCGAAAAAATTTAATATGGTGATCGCTTACGAACCCGTGTGGGCGATTGGCACAGGCCAGCATGCCAGCCCTGAGCAAGCGCAACGCATGCATGCATTTATCCGCTGGATGATTGCAGAGCGTGACCCTGAGTTTGCCACCCAAATTCGGATTGTGTATGGCGGCAGTCTGTCGCCTAGTAATGCGCAAAGCCTGCTGAGTATGCCAGATATCGATGGCGGTTTATTGGGACGGGCGGCACTGGTGGCAGAGGACTTTATTCAGATTTGTCGGACCGCGGCGCTTTGCCAACATCAAAAGCAATCTGCTGTGGAACCTCCCACACCGCAGCCAGTCTCTTTGGCATGAATAATCTCGACTTTAAAGGCAATAAAAGTTATCTGCCAAGTAAACCTTGCGTCACCTGCGGTAAAGCGATGTCTTGGCGCAAAGCGTGGGCTAAAAATTGGGAATCGATTAAATACTGTTCCGACCGTTGCCGCAGGGCTGCGCCCAAACTTGCTTCATCCTAATATCCCCTAAAAGAATAGGCTTACCATCGGCATGCGACATTTAGTCATCGTGTTGGGCGATCAGCTCAGCTTAGAAAATCCTGCACTGATTGGGTTTGACCCTAGCCTTGACCTCATTGTGATGGCAGAAGTCATGGAAGAGTCAACACATGTGTGGTCGCATCCACAACGGATCACCTTGTTTTTATCGGCAATGCGGCATTTTGCGCAAACGCTACGTGCCGAAGGGTATCCGCTACAGTATTACGCATTGGATGAGCACCACTTCGCCAGTTTAAGTGAGGTGTGGCAATCGCTGATTGATAGCCATGCGCCCCAAGCCATCAAGTTATGTGAGCCTGGGGATTGGCGGGTATTACAGTCTGCGCAAGCGGTGGCAGAGGCTGGGCAGCTGACACTAGAAGTGTTGCCCGATGCGCATTTCATGTGCAGTACCGTTCAGTTTCAACGCTGGGCAAGCAAATATCAATCGAACAGTCTACGCATGGAGTTTTTTTACCGCGAAATGCGCAAGCGTTATGCCATATTGATGGCAGGCGATGAACCCGTTGGCGGCACTTGGAACTACGATCAGGATAATCGCCAAGCCATTGGTAAGCAGGGGCCTCAAGGGCTCATACCGCCTTTAAGCGTTGCGCCAGATGCGCTGACACAAGCGGTGAAAGCGTTAGTGGCTACGCGTTTTCAAACACACCCTGGACGCTTGGACAACTTTGCGTGGCCAGTAGACCGCGCGCAAGCGTTGCAATTACTGGAACATTTTATTGTGCATAAACTTGCCCAATTTGGGCCTTATCAAGATGCCATGTGGCAGGATCAGCCGTTTTTGTGGCATTCCATGCTGGCTTCCGCACTCAATCTAAAATTACTGAATCCGCGGGAAGTGATTGCGGCTGCCGAGGCTGCGTATCACGCTGGGCTTGCACCGCTTGCCAGCGTTGAAGGGTTTATCCGACAAATTTTAGGCTGGCGTGAATTTATTCGAGGTATGTATTGGTTGGATATGCCTGGCATGAAGCAGGCGAATTTTTTAAACCATACCCGTGATTTGCCCGCGTGGTTTTGGAACGGAAAAACCCATATGCGCTGCTTGGCGCAAACCATCGCGCAAACCTTGGATACAGGCTATGCGCATCATATTCAGCGTCTAATGGTCACTGGCTTGTTTGCTACCTTGGCTGAAGTGTCACCGCAACAAGTGTCAGATTGGTATTTGGCAGTGTATGTGGATGCCGTTGAATGGGTGGAATTGCCCAATGTGGCGGGAATGGCGTTGTTTGCCAATGGCGGTCGTTTTACCAGTAAACCCTATGTGGCCAGTGGTGCGTACATCGACCGTATGAGTAATTATTGTCAGGGTTGCCGCTATCAGCCAAAGCTTAAAACAGGTGAGCAAGCCTGCCCTTTTACAACCTTGTATTGGGCATTTTTAATCAAACACGAGCCCATGCTTGCCGCTAACCCACGGACAAGCTTGATGGTAAAGCATGTACAAAAAATGGAGACGGAGGCGCGCGAGGCGGTGGTGACGTTTGCACAACAACGCTTGGAAAACGTAAACCTGCTATAAATTCATAAAATTGTCACAATTCAATTCCGATCTCTCGTTACAATGGTGGCCATGAAAAATAGTGTGCCAGTAATGCTTGATCGCGATTTAAGCATTTTAAGTTTTAATGCCCGGGTGTTATCACTCGCGCAACGTGAAGATTTTCCATTGTTAGAGCGATTACGCTTTATGTGTATTGTCTCTAACAATTTAGATGAGTTTTTTGAAGTACGTATGCCTTTGCAATTACGTGCTTATCAACAAACCCTCAATCAAGGCCCTGTCACCGCACTGACGTGTGAGACTGTTTCTCAGCATGCCCACGCACTGGTGGCGCAGCAATATCAAATTTTTAATGATGATTTAATGCCCGCCTTAGCTAAAGAAGGCGTGCATTTGGTGTCTGGCAGTGTGCGTACCGTCGAGCAGACCAATTGGGTCACCAATTACTTTAAGCGCGAAGTGTTTCCTTTTTTGATGCCGGTGTCTTTAGATCCGTCACATCCGTTTCCGCAAGTCGCTAACAAATCGCTGAATTTTATAGTGCGCATCGACGTCAATGGCGTAGAAAAAATTGCCATTGTGCGTGCCCCGCGCGTGGTGCCGCGGCTAGTGCAATTGCCACCAGCCATCAGCCTTGGTGAGCAATGTTTTGTCTCGCTCACCAGTATAATCCGCGCGAATTTAGACGTGTTGTTTGAAGGCGCTAAGATTCTTCACTTTTCACAATTTCGGGTGACCCGTAATAGCGATCTTGACGTTGACGAAGATGATGTGATCAATTTGCGCACCGCGTTGCGTGAAGAACTCGCGCACCGCCAATATGGGGAAGCAATCCGTTTGGAAGTCACGCAAGAGTGCGACGATGATTTGGCAGCGTTTTTACTCAAGCAGTTTAATTTGCCAACCTTGGCGTTGTATCGGGTTAACGGGCCCGTCAACTTGGGTCGATTAATCCAGTTACCCGATATGGCCAAAGGAGATCATCTCAAGTTCGTGCCGTTTCAACCGCAATGGCCAAAACACATCAAAAAAAATCAATCGCTGATTACACAAATGCGTGAGCGAGATTTACTGATTCATCAGCCTTATGAAAGCTTCGAGGTGGTGATCCAGTTGTTAGAAGAGGCGGTTGCCGATGAGCATGTGCTGGCGATTCGCATGACCATTTATCGTACCGGCGCAGATCCGCGCATGTTACGGTTGTTGCAAACAGCGGTAGCGCGCGGCAAAGAAGTGCTAGTGGTGGTGGAGTTAAAAGCGCGCTTTGATGAAGAGGCCAACATCAACTGGGCAGAAGCGTTGGAGTCTGTGGGTGCGCAAGTGGTGTATGGCGTAGTGGGGCTGAAAACCCATGCCAAAATGTTGTTGATCATGCGGCGCGAGGGTAAATCTATCCATCGTTATGGCCATTTATCTACCGGTAATTACAATCCAAAAACTACAAAGCTATATACCGATTGGAGCATGCTCACTGTAGACGCCAACCTCACCAAAGAAATGGAATTGGTGTTTCGTCATTTGACCAGTGAGTTACCATTGCCCACCATGCGCCATTTGCTAGTGGCGCCATTTACCTTGCAAACAGGCATGATTAAACAATTAGAAAAAGCGCAGCGTATGGCCAAACAAGGCAAATCTGCGCGCGTCATCGCCAAAATGAATGCGCTGACCGATGTGCCCTTGGTGGACGCATTGATTAAAGCGGCCAGTGCCGGTGTGGAAATTGATTTAATTATTCGTGGTGCTTGTATTTTACCGGTTGAGTTGCCACAGTTGGCTGGGCGCATCCGCGTGCGCTCCATTGTGGGGCGGTTGCTCGAGCATTCACGCGTGTTTTATTTTGAAATTGAGGGTCAAGTACAAATGTGGTTATCCAGTGCGGATTGGATGAGTCGCAATATGACGCGGCGGGTCGAGTTAGGCTGGCCAATTACAGACCCAGCCATGCAAGCACGGATTTATCAAGAAAGCCTGCAGTGCTATCTTGACGATACCTTGGATGCCTGGCAATTGGTAGCAGGTGGAAGTTATCAACCTGTACGCACAGCATCCAACGTCGAACATGGACAAAGTTGTCAACGTTTATTGCTCGAACAATATCGCGCGTTATGATGCAACAACCAGTACGTAACTTGATTTTATGGCGGCATGCCGATGCGGAAGTGTTGGTGCATGGGCAGGCCGATATGGCGCGTAAGCTCACGGCTAAAGGCCATAAACAAGCCAAACAAATGGCAGCTTGGTTAAAAAAATATCTGCCAAAACACACGTTTATCATGACTAGCCCCGCCTTACGCGCGCGAGAAACATTGGCGCATTGGGGCAACGATTGGCAAGAGGACTCTCGATTATCGCCTGATCGCGCTGTCGCGCCGATCCAGCAACTGCTGCTGCAAAGTCCATATGAGTCGTTAATGTTGGTTGGCCATCAACCTTGGATTGGAGAGTTAGCCGCTTCTCAACTCGGCATGGAGGATGCGCAGTTGAGTATCAAAAAAGGGGCGGTATGGTGGTTGCGGTTGCCCAAATCTGGCGGGCCGTATAAGTTGTACAGCGTACAGTCGCCAGACTTGATCAGTGTTTAGATTGTGCCATGTTGAGATTGCAACAGGTTTAAATTGTGCAGAGCAATCTCGCACAGGTTTAATGCTTTTTGTGTGGTCGGCCGGTTTTAATCACTGGAATTGCAGACAGCGCAGCCAACAATGCCACATCATCAGCCTGCGCCAGTAATTTTAATCCAGCCCGTAATAACTCACTTTTTTTGACTGCTTTACCCAAGCCTTCAAGACGCTTCTTAAGCGCTGGAATTTGCGCGTATTCGTCTTTGGGGATGGTAAAACTATCACGTTCCATTTTGACTTTTTCAGTTTTTAGTTTTGGTGCACTGTCAAGACTGACCACGGAAGTGACCTTGACCTTGGGTGACGGCGCGCTTGCTGTGATCAACGTTTGCGTGACTTTGGGCTGGTTGGCTGTGTTGCTCTTTTTGCTTGAGGATATTTTGCCTGCTTTAGCAACTGGTGACGTTGCCACCGGTGCCTGTTTTCCCTTGGGAGGTGTCGCAGATGCAGTTGTCGGGCTTGTTTTTACCTGACTTGCTGTTGCTTGATGTGTCGCAACAGGATTGGTTTTTGCAGCAGTGGTTTTCACTGGCATTGATTTGATATTGGTGGGTTTTGACATGAGAAGCTCCTCAAAAGATGTAAAAACAGTTTATACCGTTTATTTATTGCGTCAACTGTCATAAAAATTTAATATCTTTGTGGTGACATCAACCACAAATAAATGACAAAATTCAACCATTAGCATGGAGAGACGCGCATGCGTAGGGTATTAGTTGCAAATACCAAAGGGGGTAGCGGTAAAACCACCCTTGCCACCAATTTGGCAGGCTATTTAGCGCAGATGGGCTATCAAGTCGTATTGGAGGATATCGATCGTCAACAATCAACAACAGATTGGCTAGCACGTCGACCAGCCACCGCGTTGCCGTTGTTAAATGCTGAGACCATGGGTAAAGCCGCGCTGCAAAAAGTAGACTGGGTGATCGTGGATTCGCCAGGCGGCTTAAAAGATAAAAAAATATCGGATGCAGTCAGTGCAGCGGATGTTGTGTTAGTGCCGATTGCACCATCCGCTTTTGACATTGGTGCGGCGGATGATTTTTTGGCCATGTTGGCCGAAGAGAAAAATATACGCAAAGAAAAAACATTTGTGGGGTTGGTAGGCATGCGCGTGACCCCACGTACAAAATCTGCAGATCGTTTGCAGACATTTATTGAAAACTCAGCGTTTGACCTGGTTTCTATGCTGCGTGCATCGCAACTGTATGTGAGTGCCGCCGAGGAAGGGTTGAGCATTTTTGAGTTGAAAGCTTTGCTTAAAGACATTGACATCGCACAGTGGAATCCGATCGTCGACTGGGTATTAAGCAATCGTTAAACCGTTTTATAAGGTAGTTGATTAGACTGCCAACCAAAGCAACAACAGGAGTGTTCATGAAAGAAAAAGTGAATCCAGAATATCTGGACAAAGTGTCGCAATTATCCGTGGAAGAGTCTGAGCGTATTCTCTCGCGTATGGGTGGCAAGTTACCAAAGCGATTAATCAAAGAAAAATTAACGCAAACAGAAGCTATCGCCTTACAGCTCGAAATTGAAGATGAGCAATTACAAGAATGGCGCGAGAAAATGGCTAGACTTAAAGATGAGGATGACAAAAAAGAGAAGAAGTCATAAAAAAATACAAAAAAACGGGCAATTTAGCCCGTTTTTTTATGGCGTGCAAAGCTTACCATTGCACGGCTAACATGGCACCTGCACCAACATCTACGCTTGAAGTGGTGTCCCCTGCAACAATATAGGTTTGTAATTTATAGCTTTGATTGAATTTATGCGAGTAAAACACACTGTATTCGCGCAGCCCTGTGGATTGATTGGTGGTGGCTTGCCGAAGATCTAAGGTCGCGCCAACACCGTTTTGGTCATCCAGTTTATACACCCCGCCCACCGTGCTAAACCACACATTGTTTAAAGAAATACCGCTCGGGTCCCCCAGCACTTTGTAACCGATTGTTCCCAAGAGAGTAAAACGATCAAAGGTTTTATAAATATCCGTGGATAAGGTGTAATCGGTTTTACCCGTACCCAAGCCATTGCGCTCCGATGCGGTGGGTAGTTTGATTTTTGCTCCGACATCAACATAAAGCTTTTGGGCATCTAATTGAAGGGCGCTGTAGGTGGTCCCCAACACGATGTCGCCTAAGCCAGATTCGGTGGTGCGACGATTGGTCGTCGTGCCAGTGGTAATGCGGCTATCTGCGGTCACGCCGCCTGGGCCGTCAATGCGCAACCAAGGCACCACCGCTTTGAAGGTCCAGCGGTCATCCAGCTCAAATTTAGTAATCAACGGCACATAGGTAATCCGAGTTTTTTCCGATTGACCGTAAGTACCACTGCTGTAATCGAGCCCCGAGGTAAACGTGAGACGAGGATCAGCAAGTGCTGTCAGTGAGATACAGCTGATGATGATCAGCCCTGCGCGTGGATACAACATGGAAGCCTCCTAAAAGATGAAATATTAATTTTTACCGCTACGTTCTATTTTTTCAGGCTTTTCAACCTTTTCAGGACGCTCAATTTTTTCGGGTCGCTCTACTTTTTCAGGACGCTCAATTTTTTCGGGCCGTTCCACTTTTTCGGGTCGCTCTACTTTTTCAGGGCGTTCCACTTTTTCAGGACGCTCTACTTTTTCGACACGATCAATCTTTTCAATACGTTCTACTTTTTCAACGCGTTCTATTTTTTCACTGGGTGCTATTTTGTCTATGCGCTCGGTTTTATCAGCGCGCACGCGGGTATCTGATGTTTCAACATTGTTAACGCGCCCCTTGTTATCGGTCTCGGTTGTTTTCTCAGCACGTATGTTATTTTTGGCGCTTTCTAATGGATTGCTTGTGGGTGCTGATGATGGTGTTGTGTTGAGACTTGGCACCGACATGGAACGCGTTGACTGGCTACGAAGTTGCGTGCTTCCGCTTGGGCTGGCTGAAAGCGTTTGCGTTTGGTTTTCCAATGCTTTGGTCGCTGCTTTTTGGGCATCTTCAGCGGCGTCTTCCTCTGCTTTTGCAAAATCCTCTTGTGCTTTTGTCATCTCTTTTTGAGCATCTATTAATTCATCTTGCGCGTCGCTCAGCGCTTTCTGCATACGCTCTTCTTGTTTGCGCGTATTTTCTTGTAAACGTTGTTGTTCTTCGTTTTCACTGGCGCTTTCATCATCATGGGTGTTTGCGCGATTGGCGTTTTTACGGTCCTCTTTTTTGTTGGTTTCCGCTGGTTTTTTGTTTCCACCGCGCTCTAAAATACGTTGACTATCGACGTATTCGATACTGTTAGAAATCACACGACCTTGTGGATCGATCACCCCATGTACAATCAGTAGGCGTTGCGATTGCGCTGCTTGTGAGCGTGTTGTCGTCAACGTTAACCCCTGTAGCTTGATGGCGCCTTGGCCGGTCGGTACGCCATAGCCTTGTAAGTGCACCGCAGTGCCAGGTTCGGCAGTATGCTGAAGCGTATCAATCTGTTTGGCAATTAAACGCTGGCCATTCCACTGCCCTTGTATTCGGAGCGGTGTATTGATGGGTAATATCGTGGTTTGGACTGGGATGCCACCCACTTTGCCATTGCCAACCACATCGCTAGTGACCATGGCTGGCGTGTTTGCCGCAACTTTATCAATACGGGTGGCTTGCACCATGCCATTCGGTTTAGCGATGCCACTGACCAGCAATTGATCCCCGATGTGAATCTGCGCACGCGCGTTGACTGCGCGTCCGATATCCACCGGTTGCCCCATGACTTGTATGGTATTTAAACCTGTATCTATTTTGGTCACTGGGCCAGAAAGTGCATGCAGGATGGCGATTTTTTGTGCGCGAACTTCTTGACCACGGCCCGCTGCATTGACTGACACCAGTTGACCTATTTGTATGTGTTGCGTCGAACTTGTTTGTCCATCATTTTCGACCAGAGTATTGCTGTCGTAATGGACTTCGACGCCGTTAACACAAATACTCGCAAAGCCCGTCACCACACCGATGACTTGACTATTGCCCTGCTGTGCGCTGACTTTCCAACCTGTTCCGCCGATACCACCAGTGCCATGTCCGGTTCCGCCGATGCCGCCAGGGGGGGTATGCCCCGTACCGCCGATGCCTCCCTGCCCGTGTCCGGTGCCACCAATGCCACCCTGTTGATCGCTCACTTCTTCTAGATCGTAATTGATGGTGCTATCGCAGGGGTTACCCAATGCAAGTGTTGACCACAACGTTAAACCTGCCCAAAGGGTCGTTAACATGGCCCATGCTGCAAAAGGAGGACATTTATTTTTCATGGGTAATATGTTCAACCGTCACTTGGGCAGCGCTAGCTTGCGCAGACGGCTCAAAATAAAAATAAATTCCACTGTTCATACGATATAACGGTGTTTCTGCATCGACTGCTACCGCAGGGGCCCGCATTGCCGATTGATTTAAATGTTTAAGGTACTCCATGCCATGTTCATGCACCCAGGCATGTAAAGCCTCAATTTGCGACAAACTCAGTTGATCATAATAAACGCAACGTTCGAACATTTTATCGGCATTGAGTGTATTGCTGACTGCCGCTGCCAAGTGATCATGTACGTTCATGCCCAAGAAAAACAGTTGCTCCTCTAGGTTTTGGCTAGGAATAAACGCTTCTGTGTTTAATTGTACTAAGCCCTCACTCGTGAGCGTCACAATCCCTGTACGCAGCCACTCGTCTAGCACAGGGCGCGAACGAATATCTTTGCTGATGGTAGCGACTAAATGTTCAAAGGTGTCTTCATCCCCATGTTTGCGGGTTTTGGCTAAGGCTTTGGGTTGGCCTTGTGCATTTAAAAACCGTGGATTGCCAAGCCATTGCGCCACAATTTGCGCACTAAAATTGGCTTTTGCGCCTATTTCAACGTGTTGCTCGGTACGCAGTCGGTGCACATCACGACGGTGCACACCCGTTAATAGAGTGATGCGACTATCGGTTTGCGTTTTGCCATCTAATTTAAATTCCTCGTTGGCGACTTCGACAAACGAACGCTTGATTTCTTCTAATAGCAGTGGATAGGTGATGCCCTTCGCTAAGAGTAAGCGCACGATGGGCTTAATCAACTTGCGAAAAGTGACTAACAATAGGTTGGCTGTGTCGGCGCTTGGTGAGTCTTGCATTGTCATGTCGGCATTATGCCATAAGTGTGTAAAAAAAACACACAAAGTATTTGAAGTTTAATCGATGTGTGCTAATCTAAAAACGTGTGCAATTTACACACATAAATAAGGAGCATTTAGATGAAAAAATTATCGTTGAAACAATCCATTGGCATGAGCATCTTGTTGACCAGTCTATTCAGTAGTCTGGGATACACCGCTGGCGCGGACGACTTTAACGCTGCGGGCATAAAGTTAAGAGGAGATGGCTCTATCGATGACCATCAGCCGCGTAGTTTGGCGACCGGCGATGCCTTAGGCGGCGTAAAGTTGCGTGGGGATGGCTCGGTGGATGATCAGAGTATGAAGCTGGTGCGGATTGAACGCGAGCGTTCACGTGAAGTTTCGCGAGAGGGTGTGGTGCGCCTTGAACGCACCGAGCGCCGAGAAAAGCTTGAACGGTTAGAAAAAAACCAACGGCCTGAAAAAACAGAACGCCTCGAAAAAATGGAGCGCCTAGAGAAGGTTGAAAAAGTAGAACGTCCCGAAAAAGTAGAGCGCCTTGAAAAGGTTGAAAAGGCAGAACGCCCCGAAAAAGTGGAGCGGCCCGAAAAAATTGAAAAAGTAGAACGGGTAGAGCGCCCCGAAAAAATCGAGCGGCCTGAGAAGACTGAAAGAGTAGAACGGGTAGAACGCGTAGAACGCGTGGAAAAAGTAGAACGACCCGAAAAAGTAGAACGCCCTGAAAAAGTGGAAAAGGTTGAACGTCCCGAAAAGGTGGAAAAAGTAGAGCGCCCAGAGAAGGTAGAAAAGCGCGGCTAATTTAAGGTGTCGTGCACAATAACGGATACTGACACATCGGCGTCAGGCATCCGTTTATTGCGGCGTATTACGTGGATTGTTGCTCATCCAAGTCAGTGTTAGCGGCATAGATTGTTAGCTACTTTCGAACAAACTAAGCTGCCAACCTAACTTTTGCCAAGTTAGGCATTCTTCTTCCAGCAAGTAATGGGTTTGTGGGTGATGCAACGCCCATTTTTTAGGCAACTTTAAGGTGAATTGTTGCCCAGCGTGTTCAAAGCCAATCGCTTTCATCTCGGGCAAACTGCGCGAATGACAAAAAATAATGGCCAAGCGCAACGCCATTAGTTGGCAGACCAAATCTTGGTTATCAAAATCGGCGGCCAGCTTACGCAACTTGCCTTGATGCCCTTGCACGAGCAAGCTGATGGTATGTAACTCACTTTGTGCAAAGCCCATCAGTTCGGTGTTGTCCAAAATATAGCCGCCATGTTTGTGGCTATCGGTATGAGAAATCGCCCAACCAATTTCATGAGACAGCGCAGCCCAATGTAACAATGGCTTTTGGGTGACACAGGCTTGCATGGCATCGTAAAAAAATAAAGCGATATTGCTCACGTTTTGCGCATGCGACATATTGACACCAAAACGTTTACACAAGCGCACGATGGAAGCGGTACGCAGATCTTCAGTGGCGTCATCGCTACTTAACATGTCATACAACACGCCATGACGCAAGGCGCCATTCGCGACCTGCATGGTTTGAATATTTAAGGTATCAAATACTGCAGTGAGCACGGCTAAACCGCCACCAATCACGGCGCGCCTATCATCTTTTAAACCTTCCATATTTAAACGATCTGGCGTTTTTGCTCGGATCAGAATTTGTTTTAACCATTCTAATTGTTCACGCTCAATGCGATCAGCGGCAAAACCAGCACCGGCCAGTACATCGGCCACCGCACCAACTGTGCCAGATGCGCCATAGGCCACTTGCCAGCTTTGATTGGTGTAGCGATCGCTGATCATGTCGATGATTGATTCTGCGGCAATCTCAGCGCGATCAAAATTCCGTTCGTTTAATTGTCCATCTGCAAAGTATTTTTGTGACCAAGCCACCGAGCCAACGCGTAAGGACTCAGTGGTATTGGCACGAAATTGTTGGCCCAAAATAAATTCGGTGGAGCGCCCACCAATATCAACTACTAATCGTTTTTCATTCGATTGCGGCAACATCCGACTCACGCCTTGATAAATCAAACGTGCTTCTTCTACCCCAGAAATAATTTCAATCGGATACCCTAAAACCTGTTGTGCTTGCGCAATAAAATCGTCACGATTTTTTGCTTCGCGCAGGGTTTGCGTTGCTACTGCGCGTACATGGCTGGCAGGAAACCCCTTCAAGCGTTCGCCAAAGCGCGCCAAACATTTGAGCCCACGCTCAAATGCGGCGGGTTTCAGGTGACGTTCCTCATCCAAATCGCCGCCTTGCCTGACCGCTTCTTTTAAATAATCAACACGTTGTAATTGACCATCGATTACTTGGGCAATTTCAAGTCGAAAACTGTTGGAGCCCAAATCGACGGCTGCGACTTGGGTGTCTTGCTTTATATCTAGCATGGTATGCAGTCAGGAGGAAAAGTAACGGGCAATGGCCTTGGGGTATTCAGGAAAATAACGTTCGATCACACTTAAATCAAAACTTCGTAAAATACTGCTATTGGATTCGTGATCGAGCAAAAACGCAAACGATGCACTGACCAGTGCTGCCAACGCGGGCTGTGGTTGAATGAGGGCTTGCGCATATTCAGGTTTAACACTCACTTGGTGCACCGTGACATGTTGACCGTGCACTGTCACCGAAAACGAATTCGGACTGGTTTCTACCACTTCGATATTTGGCATAACGGTCTTCCCCATGATTGCCCTCCTGTTAACCTGCTAGCACTAGACAAACACTGTCCTTAGTATAGTTTGAACGGCAGGGGCTTGCCAGTGAAATTCATGTGAATTAATAATGAACGCAAAAAAATCATGGCGCACAATCATTTGTGATGAAAACGTAACAAGCAGCATCAATCCCATACGCAGATATCACAGCTTTTTTTTTGCAACCGTCTAACACATCAAGGCGATCGGTATGCTGTGAACGACCGCAACTTGCTACGTCGATACGCAATTTAACCACTTGTGTATTAGGGGCTTGAAATCAAGCGCGACCCGCCCCATCTGCACATAAATTTATACAACACCTATTTTGGAGAACACACGATGACCACTGCAACCAATGATACGTCAGCCAAACAAACCCTAGGCTTTCAAGCCGAGGTCAAACAGCTATTGCAATTAATGATTCATTCTTTATATAGCAATAAAGAAATCGTCTTACGTGAGTTGATTTCAAACGCCTCGGATGCTGCTGATAAATTACGTTTTGAAGCCATTTCGAATGCGAGCTTATATGAAGAGGATAGCGAGTTAAATATTCGTATTTCTTTTGATAAAGCGGCCCGTACCTTGACCATTTCAGACAATGGTATTGGCATGCGTCGCGAGGAAGTGATCAACAATATTGGTACGATTGCAAAATCGGGCACCAAAGAGTTTTTTCAAAATTTAAGTGGTGATCAAGCCAAAGATGCCAACTTAATTGGCCAGTTTGGCGTCGGTTTTTACTCGAGCTTTATTGTGGCGGATAAAGTCACATTGATTACCCGTCGTGCGGGTGAGACGGAGGCGGTGCGATGGGAATCGAACGGTGAGGGCGAGTTCAGCCTAGAAACCGTTCAAAAGACCAGTCGCGGTACCGATGTGATCTTACATTTACGCGAAGGTGAGGACGATTTTTTAAATGATTGGCAATTAAAAACCATCATTCGTAAATATTCCGACCACATCACCTTGCCCATCGTCATGAAAAAATCTGAGTGGAAAGACGGCGAAAATGGCGAAGGTGGTCAAATGGTGCAAACCGATGAGGACGAAACCATCAACAAAGCCTCAGCCTTGTGGGCACGCAGTAAAAGCGATATCAGCGAAGATGAATACAACGAGTTTTATAAACATGTATCGCACGATTACGAACAGCCACTGGCCTACAGCCATAACCGAGTTGAAGGTAAGCAAGAATACATTTCCTTACTCTACATTCCCTCCAAAGCGCCATTTGATTTGTACGACCGTGAACGTCGTCAAGGCATTAAGCTGTATGTGAAGCGCGTGTTCATCATGGAAGACGCTGAAAAACTGATGCCGCAATACCTACGTTTTGTGCGTGGCGTGATCGATTCAGCCGATTTGCCGCTCAATGTATCTCGTGAAATTTTGCAAGATAGCCGTGATGTTGAAGCGATTAAAAACGGTTCTGTGAAAAAAGTATTAGGCTTGCTAGAAGACTTAGCAGACAACAAACCAGACGATTACGCCAAGTTTTGGGAGCAGTTTGGTCGGGTACTTAAAGAAGGTCCGGGTGAAGATTTTGCCAATAAAGATAAAATCGCCAGCCTGCTACGCTTTGCCTCAACCCATACTGATAGCGAAACACAACAGGTTTCATTTAAAGACTATATTGCGCGCATGAAGCCAGAACAAGAGGCAATTTATTACATTACGGCAGACACGTTTGCCGCAGCCAAACATTCACCGCATTTAGAAATTTTCCGCAAAAAAGGCATTGAGGTATTGTTGCTCTCAGACAAGGTCGATGAGTGGATGCTGGGCGGGTTGACCGAGGTTGAAGGCAAAAAACTGCAATCGATTGCCAAAGGTGATTTAGACCTAGGCAAGCTTGAAGACGAAGCTGATAAAGAAGCGCAAAAGCAAGTCGAAGCACAAGCCAAAGACTTAGTTGAGCGGATCAAAGCCGCGTTAGGCGATACCGTGAAAGAAGTCAAAGTCACCCATCGGTTGACCGATTCACCAGCGTGTTTGGTGGCGGGCGAGCATGATTTATCGGGCAACTTGGCACGCATTTTAAAAGCCGCGGGGCAAAAAGCACCCGATAGCAAGCCGATTTTAGAGATTAATCCAGGCCATCGTTTGGTTGAAAAACTCAAGGCGGAAAGTGACGAAGCAAAGTTTAACGACTATGCACATGTGTTGTTTGACCAAGCGTTACTGGCCGAGGGCGGTCAGCTTGAAGATCCCGCGAGTTTTGTCAAACGCATGAATAGTCTCATTTTATAATCATAGATACACTTTCATGGCCCGCTTTGCGCGGGCTTTTTTATGCGTTGCAGCTTTAATCGCTTATGTATTTTGAGCATTCAAGGCAATCACTGTGAGCGAGAGGCGTCATCGAGCAAGTAATTTTTCAATGGCCAGATCGCTGACAGTGTTGAGCCAATCTAGTGTGGGTAATGCCATCATGCTGAAATTTTGCGCTAGACTCAACATCCAGCTATGCTGTGGCGCAGCGTGCAGCACCCCATGCATATTGCACACGGATAGCCTTAGCAAAATGGTGATCGCTTTATCAAGAAGCCATCAAGCCGACGTTTAACATTGGGGATGAAATAAATAACAGGAGCTTATCAATGCTGATTGATACCGCACATTTCACACCGTTGACTGCCTTGTCTGGCGGGCTATTGATCGGTCTGGCCGCCAGCGTGCTGGTGGTGAGCATCGGCAAAGTGGCTGGCATTTCATCTGTGCTGGGTGGGCTGATGACGCACCCGACCACGTCCGCTTGGCGTTGGGCATTTGTGGGCGGGTTAGTGGCGGTCGCTTGGGGATGGCAAGCATATCGTGGGGTAGCGCTTACCATTGAAACCCCCAGTATCTGGCTGGTGGTTGCTGGGCTGTGCGTTGGCGTTGGCACCCGCTATGGCGCTGGGTGTACCAGTGGTCATGGTGTGTGTGGGATTGCACGCGGATCATTGCGCTCGGTGGTTGCTACAGCAGTGTTTATGCTGGTGGCAATGGTCACTGTTTGGCTACGTCATCGTTTTTAATAGGGGTATGTAATGTCCACAGAAAAAAAATATCTTTTAGCCGCGTTTGTGTCAGGTGCAATGTTTGCCTGTGGTTTATTGTGGTCTGAGATGGCGAATCCAGCCAAGGTGTTAGGATTTTTAGATATCACAGGCCTTTGGGACCCTTCGTTATTATTGGTCATGATGGGCGCCATTCCCACGGCAGCGCTTGGTTTTCGCTGGATGGCGAAGCAGTCTAAGCCGCTGTTGGCAGCGCATCATGCAGTGCCTGCCACTGCGAACATTGATGTGCCATTGATCATAGGGGCCGTGTTGTTTGGCATTGGTTGGGGCATCGCTGGTATTTGTCCTGGGCCCGCTGTTTTGTTGGCGGTCATACAGCCAGCGTCTGGCGTATTGTTTTTATCGGCGATGGCGCTGGGGATTGCTTTGCATGCCCTTATCTCGCCACGCGCTTAAGCGCGCTATTTTGTTGTGCTTATTCATGCATATGTTTGTCATACAGCCACGATAGACTCATTGTGCTCTTATGATGCAAGGCTTCGCGCGCTTCGGCGTACTTTTTGCTTGAAAGGCTAATATACTGGTGAATGATTTAACTCAAGGGATGACGCATGACCGCTACTGCTAAAAAACCGCGCAAAAATTCTAACGCAACCAACCCCGCCCTAACTCAACCCTTTTTGCTGGAACAGCTGCCGATAGAGCAAGCGCTGCAAAACCATCTCACGTTTTCGATTGGTAAATCCAGCTCATGGGCGACGCCGCGTGATTGGTATCAAACCACCGCCTTTACGGTGCGGGACCATTTAATGAGTCGCTGGGTGATGACCCGTGATGCTTATCGTAGCGCCAATACCAAGCGCGTCTATTATTTATCCCTCGAGTTTTTAATTGGGCGCATGCTGTCCAATGCCGCACTCAATTTGGGCATTGCACCTGAAGTAAGCGCTGGATTGCATGCCGTCGGTCAACAACTTGAAGCGGTTTCCGAGATGGAACCTGATGCGGCGCTCGGCAACGGTGGTTTGGGCCGCCTGGCTGCCTGTTTTGTCGATTCGATGGCGACCATGGATATTCCGGCAACGGGGTATGGCATTCGCTATGACTATGGCATGTTTCGACAAAGCATTGAACAGGGCCAGCAAGTGGAAAACCCAGATAACTGGTTACGTTATCAAAATATTTGGGAAGTGCAGCGCCCAGAGCATACCTGTGATGTGAAGTTTTATGGCCGTGTGGTGCAGGTACATAGCGAAAAGGGCATAGAACATCACTGGGTTGATACCGAGAGTGTGGTGGCCATGCCTTATGATGTGCCAGTGCCAGGCTACGGGACGCAAACGGTGAATAACTTGCGGTTGTGGTCGGCCAAAGCGGCAAAAGAGTTTGATTTGGCCCATTTTAATGATGGCAATTACGAAAAATCAGTCGAAGGCCGTCACAGTGCAGAGACGATTTCGCAGGTGCTCTATCCAAACGACAGCTCGGCCTCGGGTAAAGAGTTGCGGCTCAAGCAACAATACTTTTTTGTGTCCGCCTCAACCCAAGATATTTTGCACCGCTTTACCGCGGCCAATAAAGATTGGAACCTACTGCCCGAAAAAGTGGCAATACAGCTCAATGATACGCACCCAGCGATTGCTGTCGCCGAAATGATGCATCAATTGGTGGATCACTATCGCCTGAATTGGGAGTTTGCGTGGACATTGGTGACCAAAGTATTTGCCTACACCAACCATACGCTCATGCCAGAAGCGCTGGAAACGTGGTCTGTTGACTTATTTTCAACCTTATTACCACGGCACTTGGAAATTATTTACGAGATTAACCATCGCTTTTTACAAATGGTGAATCAACAATTCCCTGGCGATGCTGACTTGCTACGAAGAGTATCGATCATTGATGAAAGTCATGGCCGTCGCGTACGCATGGCCCATTTGGCCGTGGTGGGCAGCCATACCGTGAATGGGGTAGCCGCCTTGCACAGTGAGTTGTTAAAAACAACCTTATTCGCCGATTTTCATAAAATCTATCCAAATAAATTAACCAACATGACCAATGGCATCACGCCGCGCCGTTGGTTAAATCAAGCCAATCCGTTGTTAACGCAATTGCTCACGCAGCATATTGGCACTGGCTTTCAAAAAGACTTAACGCTGATTCAGCAGATTGAACCACTGGCCGCTGATGCCGACTTTAGAAAAGCCTTTCGCGCGGTGAAAGCGGCAAACAAACAACGCTTGGCCGATAAAATCTTGCAAAAAACGGGCGTGGTGATTGATCCGACTGCTTTGTTTGATGTGCAAATTAAACGGATTCATGAATATAAGCGTCAGTTGCTCAATGTCTTGCATGTGATTACTTTGTACAATCGCATACGCGCTGGTCAAGCCAGTGATCAAGCGCCGCGTGTGGTGATTTTTGCTGGCAAAGCTGCGCCAGGCTATTGGCTTGCCAAACAAATTATTCGCTTAATTAATGATGTGGCGGCGATAGTGAACCATGATCCTGCAGTGGGCAATCGCTTAAAAGTGGTGTTTTATCCAAACTATGAAGTGAGTGCTGCGGAAATTTTATTCCCAGGCGCTGACTTATCTGAGCAAATTTCCACCGCTGGCACAGAGGCCAGTGGCACAGGTAACATGAAAATGGCCCTCAATGGCGCGCTCACCATCGGCACGCTTGATGGCGCGAACGTTGAAATTAAAGAAGAAGTCGGCGATGACAATATCTTTATCTTTGGCTTAACCACGTCAGAAGTCGCGCAAGCCAAAGCGGATGGTTACAACCCTTGGGATTATTACCATACCAATCCTGAACTCAAACAGGTGATCGACATGATTGGCAATGGCTTTTTCTCAGTGGAAGAGCCTAGCCGCTATCAAGCCATCGTTGATACCCTGCTCACGAAGGGTGATCATTATTTGCTGCTTGCGGATTATGCTGATTATGTGGCGACCCAAGCAAAAGTCTCCACGCTGTATCAAGATGCAGATGCTTGGTCGCACAAGGCGATTTTGAATGTGGCACGTATGGCTAAATTTTCGAGTGATCGCACCATCGGAGAATATGCCTCACAGATCTGGCATGTCAGCTCCTTTAAAGCAGCAGTCACCGCTTAAATCGGTACCATCGTCTTGATTCACGAGCAAGTCTATCTAGACTTGCTCGTTGTTTTTTGAGTACACTGGTCATTCAATATTCCATCGATAGAAAGCAAACATACAATGAAACCATGGTCCATCGTGCTATTGAGTGGCTTGATCATTAGTCATGCACACGCGTTAGATTTAAAAGGGATTGGTGATTTAGTCAATCAAGCAGGGGTTGCGCCAAGCGGCAATGCGTCTGCGGCAGTGGGGCAATTGAGTCAACAAGAAACCAGTGATGGTCTCAAGCTTGCGCTGACGCAAGGCGTTGCAAAAGCAGTCGGTGTCTTGGGTGCTTCCGATGGTTTTATGGGTAACCAAGCCGTCAAAATCCCTTTGCCAGACTCCTTAAAGAAAATTGAAAAAGGCTTACGCATGGTGGGGATGGGCAAGCAAGCGGATGAGTTGGTGTTAAAAATGAACCGTGCGGCAGAATTGGCGGTGCCAGAGGCCAAAGCGTTGTTGACAAACTCGGTCAAGCAAATGAGTTTGGCCGATGCTAAAGGGATTTTAACGGGGCCACAGGATGCCGCAACCCAGTATTTTAAACGTACCACCTCCACCGACATGGCAACTAAATTTCTGCCTATTATTGAAAAAGCCACTGCTAACGTTCAATTGGCGGAGACTTATAACAAATACGCTGAGTTAGGCAGTCAGTTTGGCGCCATCAAAAAAGAGGATGCCAACATTAATCAATACGTAACGCGCAAAGCCTTAGATGGTTTGTACCTGATGATTGCCAAAGAAGAGGCGGCCATCCGTCAAGACCCAATGGGGCAGGCCAGTAGTTTATTAAAAAAGGTATTTGGTGCTGCCGAATAAGGGGAAGCCACTTTGGGCTAGCAACTTTGGATTAGCAACTTAGGGCTAAAACTTAGGTGGGTAGCTACTTAGGTGACAGTAACTTGTGGAGTGCATCATAACGGCGTAGGCCGTCACGTCACAAATCTTTCCCAAGCTTGTCACTCGCCTGTCATGCATTTTTTTCATCATGTTAGAAACTTAGTTTATATGGTTTCAGCATGCAACCCTCTGCCGCGCAACAATCGACGTTAGTCATCTGGCGTTTACTGGACAATAAACCTGGCCATGCACATCAGTCTTTAGGGTTGGTCAACGCCATTGCTGCACACACCGCCACCCAAGTGTTTGATATACCTGTTACGCGCACGGGTGATGGCTGGCTGGCATGGTTGACTGGTGTTTTTCCTGCTGGGCAAACGCTACCGCCGCCCGATTTGATTGTGGGCGCGGGACATCAAACGCATCTGCCGATGCTGGCAGCCAAAAAAGCCTATGGCGGTAAAACCATCTGTTTAATGCAACCAACCTTGCCTGTGTTTTGTTTTGATGTGTGTTTAATTCCAGAGCATGACCGTTATCAAGGTTGGGGAAATTTTATTGAAACACGTGGCGTATTAAACCATCTTAATGCGCACGCGCAACAGCCGCGAGATCCGCAAAAAACGATTGTGATGATTGGCGGGCCATCCAAACATTACGCTTGGGATTCTTCAGAAGTCGTTGCACAAATTTATGCCTTAGTGACCTCACAACCAATGCAACAGTTTGTACTGACTACCTCAAGACGGACCCCGGTTGATTTTTTAAACGCCGTGCGTCGCGTATATGTGGATAACTTACGCATTGTGCCGCATAAACAGACCGATGCGGATTGGGTGGCGCGCGAATTGGCTCATGCTTCCACTGCATGGGTGACTGAAGATTCAGTATCGATGGTGTACGAAGCGCTGACGGCCCAAGTGGCGGTAGGCGTGATTCAGGTGAAAGCGACGCCGCATAGCCGTGTCGCGCGCGGCATCGAGCGCTTACTGCAAAAAGGATTGGTCGTACGTTTTGATGTTGCTGGCGCCTATCAACAGGCACTGCGTCCAGTGCATCAGTTTAATGAGGCGCAACGCTGTAGCCGTTTGTTACTTGACTATCTGTGGTCGACCACTGCCAACCCTGCTGGACGGCTTGCCCATAAGTTGATTTAAGCTTTGCAGCGCCTGACTGTGTTACAAATATTGCCGGCGCTAGCCTCGGGTGGGGTTGAGCGTGGCACGCTGGAAGTTGCGCAATGTTTGGTGCAAGCCGGTCATCGCTCCTTGGTCATGTCAGCGGGCGGGCGTATGGTGATTGACTTGGAAGCTGCAGGCAGCACCCATATCACTTGGCCGATTGGGCGCAAATCCATTTGGAGTTTGCGTTTAGTGCCGCGGTTGCGTCAACTTTGGCGTGATGAGCGTGTTGATATCGTGCATGTGCGTTCTCGATTTCCTGCTTGGTTGGTGTATTTGGCGTGGCGTAGCATGCCCGCGGGTGATCGCCCGCGGTTGGTGACAACCATGCATGGACGCTATCACGAAAATGCTTACAGTCGTGTCATGACGTATGGTGAATTGGTGATTGTGATTTCACGCATGATCGAACACGATGCAAAACAAGCTTACCAAGTCGCAGACGAGCGCTTGCGATTGATTTATCGCGGTGTCTCACCGCAAGCGTATCCACACGGCTATCAGCCTGACGATGCATGGAAACAGGCGTGGTATGCGCAGTATCCTGCCAGTTTTGGGAAACGTATTTTGTTGTTACCTGCCCGTATCACCGCTTGGAAAGGGCAGGCTGAGTTGATTCAATTGATGGCCTTTGTCAGCCAACACCGTGATGATGTGCATGCGTTGATGGTTGGTGAAATTGACCCGCGTAAACGAACATATGCTGATGCGCTGACCAAGCAACTTGCCGATGCAGGACTGACAAATCACATTACCATTACCGGCCATCGCAGTGATTTAAAGCAAATTATGGCAATTTCAGATATTGTGTATTCGCTGTCAACCACCCCAGAAGCCTTTGGCCGCACCACACTCGAAGCATTGACCATGGGCAAGCCCGTAATTGGGTATCAGCATGGTGGGGTGGCCGAACAATTGGCGGAGATGTTGCCTGAAGGTGCCGTTGAAGTGGGCAACGTGGCGGAAGCCAGTCTATTAACCTTGCATTGGTTAGAAAAGCCACCCACCGTTTTGCCGAATCACCGTTTTACACTGGAAAAGATGCTAGCCCAAACGTTAGATGTGTACGCAGAAGTTGTGGCCTTACCGAAGGGAACAGCATGCACATCGCAATGATCAGTGCAAGCCTTGGTGAAGGTGGCTTAGAACGTCATGTGCGCGAACTCACCGCGCAACTATTATTACGCGGACATGCAGTCAGCGTCCTTGCCGATCCACAACAACTGGCGCGCTTACCCGCAGGCGCTGTCGGTGTGCCAATCAAAATGCACAGAGCGCGCTGGCATCCTGCGTTGCTTTGGCAAGTGTGGTCAGCGTTACGGCGCTTACAACCCACGGTGGTGCATGCCCATGCCAACAAAGCCACCGCTGTGTTGGCCCGTGTGTTGCCGTATCTCGGTCTGCCCGCGGTCGCCACCTTGCATAACCAAAAGTCGCATAATGCTGTTTTTGCAGATATGCATGGCGTGATTGCCGTCAGTGAGCCGCTGCGGCATTTAGTTGCGCATGAAAATATTGCGGTGATTTATCACGGCATTGCACAGCAACCGCGTGCAAAACGTGCGCAAGACGCGATCGCGTTAACTGCGTCAGATCCGTTTACATTGTGTGCAATTGGACGCTTAGTCTCCGCCAAGGGCTTTGATGTGCTGTTAGATGCGGTGGATGGCTTGCCCCTACGTTTGTGGATTGCTGGCGCGGGCGAGGCTGAGGCATCGTTGCAACAACGTATCAAAGGGCTTGCGCCAGCCACGCAGGTGCAATTACTAGGACATGTAGAGGATATTCCTAGCTTGATCCAACAGTGTCATGGCGTGGTGATTAGTTCACGCCGTGAGGGATTTTCCTATGTCTGTGGCGAGGCGTTGATGGCGCGCGTACCCGTGATTGCAACCGATGTGCCGATTGCCAATGCGCTGTTGCCCAAACCTTGGCTGGTACCGATTGAAGACCCTCTCGCACTACGACATGCGATCCAGCGTGCCATGCAAGATCCAGTGCAATGGCGAGCATCGTTGGCGCCCGTGTTTGATCGTGCACCAAGCCAATTGAGTTTAGACACGATGGCAACGCACACTGAGCGGATGTATGTGAACACGCTTGCTCGTTATCAATCTCAGCATGCTTGAACATATTTTAATCATTAAACATGGCGCCCTAGGCGATTTGATTCAGTCCATGGGCATCTTGCGAGATATCCGTGCGCATTATCCGCAGGCACAATTGACCTTGCTCACGTCCCCTGCCTATGCAGATTTGCTGCAGGGCTGTCCCTATGTGGATCGAGTGTGGTTGGATGACCGTCATGGCGGCTGGCGACAGATTCAGCGACGCTGGCAACTGCTGCGGGACCATGATTTTCATACGCTGATTGATTTGCAAAACTCTGACCGTTCCCGCTGGTACGGGCGCGCATGGTATCTGGATCAATGGTGCCGCCGATTAACACGTTGGCAACATCGCGTTAAGCCACGCTGGGTGGCCCGTGCTTGGTATCAACCTGCACCTGACTCTGGCTTGCGTGGGCTTGAGGTGTTAATGCATCAGCATGGCATTGCGTGCCCGCATGCCCGTGATCCCGATTTGCGTTGGTTAATTCAAGACTTCACGCGCGATCAAGCACAATTTGAGCTTCCAAAGCATTACATTGTGCTTATTCCAGGGGCTTCACGCCAACATCCAAACAAAAGATGGCCGTATTACGCGCAATTGTCGCAATATTTTTACGACCAAGGCATTGCGCATGTTGTGGTGCTCGGGCCAGATGAGTTGTCGTTGGCTTCTCGGTTTTCTGGACAGGTGCTCAGCGGGCTCAGTTGGCAAGCACTGGCGTTGGTGCTGGCGTATGCCGAGTATGTGATTGCAAATGACACTGGCCCCGCGCACATGGCCGCCCATTTAGGGGTAAAAGGTCTGGCATTGTTTGGGCCCACGTCAGCCAATCGGTCGGAAATGCGCACCCCACTATTTAGTACGTGGCAGGTGACAGATCTAAACACTCTTACTGTAAATACGGTACTGACCAAAATTGCGCCTTATTTACCCTTGACGACACTGTTGACCCGCCAAGCCATAGTGTTGACTGAAGGCGAGTGCAACCCCCACCCCCGTCCACGTTAATGCCGCCACCCAGTTGTTCCATAGGCTGATGCCACCGATCAGCGGGAAAAAACTTACGAACAATATGGCCGTCACATTACCCATCAGCCACCATTGCTTTGTTTGATAAAGCGGTAACAAGATGGCGCGAAACATCAATATCAGCATCAGGCAATAAAGCGCCAACCCAATCAGGCCAGTTTCAGCGGCCACCAATAAATAAAGTTGGTGCGGATGGGTGCATTGCATTCCCCAACGCGTTAAGACACCCATGCTGTCACATACCTCGCGATAGGTGTGCATGCCATGTCCAAACCAAGGAGCTTGTTGCCACACCGCGATGGCAGCGCGAAAAACGAGGCCATAATCTGATTGGGAAAAGTGCGATATTTTGTCCCATACACTGCCAATCGCCCGCGCGCCTAAACTAGGCATCATCGTTGCAAGTACAGCCATGAGTAAGGTCATTCCCACGGTTGTCCAAAATAGTGGACGTCTCAGCTGTGCCTCGCCCCAAGCTAAACTCGCCATGATGCAGGCTGCGCCGCCGATAAAAAGCCACAAGGCCATACGTTCGCCAGTCAACATTAATACAGCAAGCACAATCAGGAAATAACACGCCTGCATGAATAAACGAATCTTAAAAGCGCGTTGTAAGAATATGCACCCTAGGTTACAAATAAACACCATACGCACTAAATGTATGCCTGGAAGCGGCGCACTATAAGGCCCAGTGAGTCGGTGTTGCCCCAATATTGGATGCCCAAGGACATCGACGCCATGCCAAAATTGCCAGACACAATCTAACATCAGGCTGCTGGTGACAATCAGCAAACTCAGCATAAAGTAGTGGCGTAATGATGGTGTTTGTAACCAATAAGCCATGGCCAGAGCATATAACGGCCAGCGCAAGAAAAATAAGCTGTAGAGCACACTTTGCATGGGGTGTAGGCTAAATATCAAACTGATGAACCCCGCGTATGCGGCAAAACCCACTGCAGTTAAACACCACGGCGCACGTAACCATTGCCAATCAGCCCGATGCATGCGTTGCCATAGAAACCACAGGCTGAGGCCAGTCACGCTTAGATCTGCCAAGGTGCGCGAGGCTAATAAACATCCCGGCAAACACACCATCATTAAAAGCATGGCACGCATAGGGATTGGTGCAGTGATTGGGAACGTTGGAAAAGCTGACATGGGATGACACCCTGATGCAATTTGCCGTATTGTGACCATGCTCTATGTCAACAAAATGACTGTCATTTATTTGACATCTGCTTGCCATACCATAGCCGCATGAAAAAACGCATGCAGACGCCAGTACGGTCTATTTTATTTGTTACCTTATCCAATATTGGCGATGCGGTGCTCACTACGCCCACTTTGGCCTGGTTACATCAGCAATATCCAGAGGCCATGATCGACATTGTGTGCGACCCACGTTCACAGGCATTATTTACGCATTGCCCTTATCGCGGCCGTTTGTTAGTGCGTGATAAACGGCATGGTGTGCGAGGCTGGCTAGCGTTGATTCGGCAATGTCGGCAAACTAATTATGACCTAGCGGTTGATTTAAAAACCGATGTGTTATTACCGTTGATTCGTGCCAAGCAAAAGCTCGCCAAATGGTCATCTCTCAATCTAGACACCATCATTGAAAAGTTGGGGTTGTATCCAGACCCAACCACGACGCGCTTGCCGGTGATGCATAGCGTGCTCAAGCATGCGCATGCGCTAAAACCGTTGATGGCTGATGACGAGTCACCGCTGAGTCATCAGGGGCGCCACTTGCCCAACATGCAATTGTGGGCAGCGTCCAGTGAAGTACACGCGCTAAAAGTAAGCTGCGATTGGCAGCCTGGCAAACGCTATCTAGTATTAGGTCTAGGGGCCAATAGTGCGCACAAAATTTGGCCAGCGCAGCTGTACGCTGCTTTACTTGAGCGATTGCCTTGGTCGTTTGATGCGGTGATTTTGTTAGGTGATCAGCGAGATCAATTCCACGCCGAGGCTTTTGCGCAGGCTTCATCCGCTACCCTGTTTAATTGGTGTGGCCAATTAACGCTATCTCAAACCTATGCTGCGTTAACGCTCGCCCATTTTTTTATTGGTAATGATTCGGGCTTAGGACACATGGCCGCGGCGGCAGGATTGCCAACGTTTACCATTTTTGGTGAAGGGGATCCAGCGCGTTACTTGCCGTGGTCTGCAAAAGCGCGTTACTTGTATTCGCAACATCGACCGATTGCAGCGATCTCGGTGGATGAGGTGCTGGATGCCATGATGCAACGGCCAGTGGTCGATGCGCCTATCAATGTCAATCATCGCATTTGGTCGCAAGCCTGGAGTTAATCGCTTGTTGAAATTGCATTTAGAAGCGCATCCTTCTGCGATTCAGTTGTTGTTTCGCTTGTTAAGATACTTGCGCCCGTATCGATGGACTTGTGCAGGCGTGTTACTCGCGCTCACGGTATTGTCTTTAAGTAACACTGGCTTTTTAGCGACGATCAAAACGGTAACGGATGAGGGGTTTGCGCGGTCGCAAGGGCATGCGCAACATGCGATTTGGTATCTGCCTGGCATGCTTTGTGGCTTATTGCTGGTGCGAGCATCCGCTGGCTTTACCGCTGGCTACGGCTTGAGGATTGTTGGTCGCAGCGTGGTGGAAGCGATACGGCTCGAAGTGTTTCAACATTTGCTACGGTTGCCAGTGAGTTTATTTGATCAGCATGCTGCCGGCTATTTTGCGAGCAAACTCACGTTTGATTGTGAACAACTGTATAACGCAGTGACCAAAGTGGTTGCGTCTGCCGTCCGCGACAGTTTGACCATTCTCGGCATTTTGGTCTACATGCTTTATCTCGATTGGCAATTGACCTTGCTGTTTGTCATGATTACGCCATTAATTGCAATGTATCTTAAACGGATGTCGCCCAAGCTGCGTAACTCAGGCAAGTATGTGCAAGACAGTATTTCTGAAATGACACAAATTGTTGAAGAAGTCGTCAACGGGCAGCGTGTTGTCAAAACATATGCTGGTGAAGTTTACGAATATCAACGATTTGCTGAGCGCGCAGCACGCAACCGACAAATGATGATCAGGCTTGGAAGGCTGTCTGGATTAAACAGTATGGTGGTGGAGGTGTTGGCTGCCCTCGCGCTTGGCTTGGTGGTGTTTTATGCGGTTGGACGTTTTAGTGCTGGGGAGTTTGCCGCTTTTATTAGTGCACTGTTGATGTTGATCGGTCCGATTAAAGCCATGACCAGTATTAATGAAGACGTACAAATTGCAATTGCGGCCTGTACCAGTGTTTTTAAGCTTCTAGATGAAGCCCCAGAAGCGCAAGGAGGTCAGCAACATGTGCATCAGCCAGTGACGCACATTACTTTTAATCAGGTGAGTCTGGCATATCCCGCTTCGCAACGTGCGGTGTTAAGCAATTTGGAGTTCACCATCAAGGCTGGAGAAAAACTCGCTTTGGTCGGTGCTTCAGGCGGTGGTAAAACCAGCTTGGTCAATTTATTACCCATGTTTTATTTACCAAGCGCTGGACAGATTATGTTGAATGGGCTGCCGCTGAGCGCCTACACGCTGTCATCACTACGTCAACAATTTAGCGTAGTGAGTCAAGACACCTTATTATTTAACGACACGGTATATCGAAATATTGCCTATGGCGAATTAGCCAATCACACCGAAGCCGCCGTGATAGCCGCTGCCAAAGCAGCCAATGCTTGGGCGTTTATCCAAAAAATGCCGCAAGGCATTTATAGCGAAATTGGCGACAATGGCGTGCGTTTATCTGGCGGGCAAAGGCAGCGCTTGTCAATTGCGCGTGCCATTCTTAAAAATTCACCGATACTCATATTAGATGAAGCGACGTCTGCACTTGATAGCACGTCTGAAGTGGCTGTTCAAACAGCGCTTAATCAACTGATGCAGGGAAAAACCGTGATTATGATTGCCCATCGTTTATCAACGATTCAAGATGCAGACCGTATTTTAGTGATGGAAGACGGCAACATTGTGGAGTCTGGCACCCATCAATCTTTGATGCAGTTACAAGGGGTCTATGCAAGACTCTATCAACAAGTAGTTGCGGACACTCACTGACCACGCCTTGAAATTAAACTGTCATAGTGGTTGACAGGTATTTGTTTGCTTTGCTATAGTCTCATCTCTCGACGCAACACAGGCAGTAACGGTCGAGTCGGACGCGGGATGGAGCAGTCTGGCAGCTCGTCGGGCTCATAACCCGAAGGTCACAGGTTCAAATCCTGTTCCCGCAACCAACAATTTTAGGTTAAGCAAAACAGTATAAATCTTTGCTTGACTGGTCAAAAAAGCGTTGTATAATGCGCACCTCGTTAACGCAAAGCGTTGATGTAGAGGCTGAGAAGGCCGACTGATCTTTAACAATTTGGATGACTGATAAGTGTGGGTGTTTGTGGTTGGGTGATGCACATTTGATGTGTAAAAACTCAGAAAATACAAAT
>JAIYBT010000013.1 GCA_027488395.1 Methylophilaceae bacterium
TACTCGGCGCGGCAAATGGGGCCCGTACACAGCGCGTGGTTGAAAGTTATCAGGTTTGCTAGGTAGCTATCACTTTGATTTCGCCATTGCTTTTCGCCCCTCGGCGACCATTCTTTCTTATGCTTGTCCATAAGAAAGAAGGCAAAGAACAAGACACCCCAACTGCCGCTTATCTCCTGCGTTGCTCGACAAAATAAGCGCTCACGTAACTCGCCCTAGTTGCTTGCACACCCCGCAAGCAACCGCGGAGCTCAAACAGACGCTCGCTTGATCTTATTTTGCCTGCGCTACTCGGCGCGGCAAATGGGGCCCAAACACCATCTCAATTGAGCCATTTGTTATCTAGATTCAGTATTTTTGATTTTTAAAGGTTAATTTTAGACAATATAGGTTACTTCGGTAATTTCCCATTCCATCACGCTGAGTAGCGGAAACAAAGTAAGGGAAAAGGAGCGTCTGTCTGAGCTCCGCGACAAGCCATGATGTGTATGGCTTGTTAGGGCGAGTTTCGCGACTGCTTACTTTGTTGAGCAACGGAAGGGAGCCGCAGGCCGTGATGGTTGGGTGCCGTCCTCTTTGGTTACTTTCTGGGGGGGCAAGCACCAGAAAGTGACTCGCCGAGAGGCGAAAGGGCATACATTAAAAAACCATTGATGTTGACATTTTTTTGAACAAAAACAAACAAATATCGATTTGTTTGTATAGTCTGCGTCAACGTTCAATCAGTTTATAAGTGATTTGCTAGGCTGTTTTTCGCCCCTCGGCGACCGTTCTTTCTTATGCTTGTCCATAAGAAAGCAGGCAAAGAACAAGACACCCCAACTGCCGCTTATCTCCTGCGTTGCTCGACAAAATAAGCGCTCACGTAACTCGCCCTAGTTGCTTGCAAACCCCGCAAGCAACCGCGGAGCTCAAACAGACGTTCGCTTGATATTATTTTGTCTGCGCTACTCGGCGCGGCAAATGGGGCCCGACTACCCACCCAATACAACCATGCGTTACTTAAATTGAGCTTTTTGGATGTTTAAAGTTTCAGTTTAGGCAATTCCAGTTATTTCGATTACCTCCCATTCCTTCATGCTGAGTAGTGGAAACAACATAAGGTGAAGGGAGCGACTGTTCGAGTCACGCGGCAACTCATGGGTTGTGTGAGTTGCTAGGACGAGTTTCGCGAGCGCTTATTTAGATGAGCAACGCAAGGGAGCCGCAGGCCGTGATGGTTGGGTGCCATCCTCTTTGGTTACTTTCTGGGGGGCAAGCACCAGAAAGTGACTCGCCTAGGGGCGAAAAGGTGGCTTTAAAATGTTTTAAGGCTTATGAGTTAAGTGCGCACGTAATGCGCGCAATCACTGTATTTTGTAACTGTTGTTTGATTGCATCGTTCAGCACTTGCACCTCGGAAACCCGCACAGGCGCTCCCCAGTGGCTATTGGGGAAGTGTTTGTCACTGCTAAATCTTGGGGTGATATGCCAGTGCATGTGTGGCGTTTTGTTCCCTAAGCTGGCCAAGTTGATTTTGTCGGGTTGGATCACTTCACGGATGGCGCTTTCCACTGCAAACACCACTTGCATGGTGCGTGCGCGGTCGGCAGGGGCTAAATCTGTCATTTCTTTGATGTGCGCCACTAATTCGACGCGACAATAGGCGGGGTAATCTGGCTCAGAAAGCAACACCACGCGGCAAAAGTCATCCTGCCAGAGTATGTGCTGCGGGCTGGGTTGGCAGAGTGCGCATTCGCTCATTTAAGATACCGCTAACATACGGTCTAGGGTCAATTTAGCCAAGGCCGCTTCATCAGCTGGTACTTTGATTTGGTTAACGACATTGCCAGCCACTAAATTTTCAAGGCACCAAGCCAAATGCTGCGGATCAATGCGTGCCATGGTGGAGCACTCACACACCACATGGCTCATAAATTGCACCAGTTTGTTCTGCGGTTTCATTTGATCCGCTAAACGGGTGACCAAGTTAAGCTCGGTACCCACCAGCCATTTTGTGCCCGGTTCGGCCTCGGTCACGGTGCGTAAAATATATTCCGTTGAGCCAACAAAGTCAGAGTTTTCGCATACTTCAAACGCACACTCAGGATGAGAAATCACTTTGCCATCTGGATGTTGTGCGCGGAATTGGTCGATATTTTGTTTGCGGAACATTTGGTGCACTGAGCAGTGCCCTTTCCACAATAATATTTTGGCGTCTTTGATTTGTTGTGCAGTTAAGCCGCCCATTGGTAAATCGGGATCCCATACTGGCATTTGCTCAAGCGGGATACCCATTTTATGACCACTCCACCGCCCCAAATGTTGGTCTGGGAAAAACAGGATTTTTTCGCGCTGGCTAAACCCCCACTCTAAAATTTTTGGCGCATTGGTGCTGGTACACACAATGCCACCATGCTCACCGCAAAATGCTTTTAAATCAGCGGCTGAGTTGATGTAGGTCACGGGCGTAATGGTTTGATCAAAATCGAGTACTTTGCTCAGCTCACGGTAGCTCCGTTCCACTTTAGCGAGGTTAGCCATGTCGGCCATTGAGCAACCAGCGGCCAAATCAGGCAGCACAACAATTTGTTCGGGGCGGCTCAAAATATCAGCGACTTCAGCCATAAAGTGTACGCCCAAGAACACAATAAACTCGGCATCTAAGCGATCGCAATATTTGCTGAGTTTGAGCGAATCTCCTGAATAATCGGCATGCCGATACACACTCTCATGCTGATAATGGTGGCCCAAAATCACCAAACGTTTGCCTAACGTTTTGCGGGCAGCCAAAATGCGCGCCTGACAATCATCGTCTTGGGCAGATTGAAATTTTTCAAATTGGATCGTCGCTGTTTGCATGAAATTAAAGGTGGGGATAAAAACGCTATTTTACAACCGATAGGGATGAATCCCAATTGTCGATCAACAATTAAAGGGTTAATTGATACTGTTCACCTAAGCGTTTGAGGGCTTCAACATTGGTCCAACTAAACACCCGTCTGGCAGCATGCCGCCAATCTACCCATTCAAAACGCAAGTGTTCATTGGGCGCCAAGGTCACTGGCAATGGTTTTGGTAGACACAAACCAAACACATGCTCGGTATTTTCGGTCACGCCAGGCGCATAACGATGCCGCCAATGCGGATATATTTCATACACATGATGCATTTGCCAATCCTGAAAATCGTATTGCAGCGCATCTAGGCCTGTTTCCTCTTTTACTTCACGAACCGCCGCTTGGTAGGGTGTTTCGTCGGCCTCCAGGCTGCCAGTAACGGACTGCCAATACCCCACTTTATCTGCACGTTCCATCAATAACACTTGTAAATCAGGCGTGTGTATCAAAATCAAAGCAGAAATCGGCGTTTTAAATGGCATGGTGTTGTTTCCAGCGATGTGTATCAAGGACATAACTCAAGTGTACATGCTCAATGACACCTTGCAGCATACGAAGTTGCTGATGGCGGTATATGTGCGTGTGGTTAATTTCAGCCAATATGGTCAAAGGCAACCACCAATCTAGTGTTAGTACATTTTAAATATTAAATAAAATGTTTTAAATCAATAGCTTATTTTAAAATAAGGCTTGGCATATTTTATGCAACACATTGAAAGGGTATTTAAAATTCATTAGATACTCGATCTCTGTTGAAGAATGTTGTGTGTATTAAACATACATTCCCAATTGTCCTTTCCCGAGGATATTATTTAACCCAAGCCTCGTGCTTGGGTATTTTTTTAGCGATCCAGATCTCTAAAACAAAGAAACGGGAAATTAAAACCTCGAAATAAAGGTTTATCCGTTTATTAAGATTGTTTTTTCTCGGCATTCATCAAATTTTTAGGCAACTGAAACACCACATTTTCAACCACACCTTGTAGCTCTTCAACCTGTTCAGCGCCCATGGCATTTAAGCTGGCAATCACTTCTTTGACTAATACTTCAGGGGCGGATGCGCCAGCGGACACGCCGATTTTACGTTTGCCTGTGAGCCATTCTGGGTTGAGATAACGCGCGTTATCGACCATATAGGCTTCAACGCCTTGATTTTCGGCGACTTCACGCAAGCGGTTGGAGTTGGAGCTATTGGGGGAGCCGACAATGATGACTAAATCGCAATCTTTGGCCATGATTTTGACCGCATCTTGGCGGTTTTGCGTGGCATAGCAAATATCATCGCTTTTGGGGGCTTGTATGGTGGGAAAGCGTGCTTTTAGTGCTGTGATTACTTGCGCGGCATCGTCCATCGATAGCGTGGTTTGCGTGACAAAGGATAATTTATCTGGATTGCTCACTTGTAATTGGGCGACATCCTCGGGGGTTTCCACCAAAAACATGCCTTGCTCGGATTGGCCCATGGTGCCTTCGACTTCAGGATGGCCTTTGTGGCCGATCATGATGATTTCTAAGCCATCTTTACGCATTTTGGCGACTTCAATATGCACTTTGGTGACCAAAGGACAAGTGGCATCAAACGCGGTGAGGCCACGCGCCTCGGCTTCGATACGCACGGCTTTGGAGACGCCATGCGCACTAAAAATCACAATACTGCCGGCGGGGATTTTTTCTAGTTCATCGACAAAAATGGCGCCTTTTTGCCGCAGTTCCTCCACTACAAATTTGTTGTGCACCACCTCGTTACGTACGTAAATCGGTGCGCCAAATTTTTCAAGGGCTTGTTCAACAATAATAATGGCGCGGTCAACACCGGCGCAAAAGCCGCGGGGGTTGGCAAGCACAATCGAGGGCGCTACTGGTTGCATGCGGATTCATCCTTGCGTTAAACACAATCGCACACCGCGAGAGATGCGGGCATCAGGTATAATTTGGGTTTTGTTGCTACCAACCAGCCCATGCTATGAAAAACACTGCTACTTTGCTGATTACCTGCCCGGACACCAAGGGAATTGTGGCGGCGATTGCGCAATTTTTATACGAGCACAATGCCAATATTTTACACGCAGACCAACATCAGGATGCGGAAAATAATTTGTTTTTAATGCGGGTGGAGTGGGATTTAACGGATTTTAAGTGCACGGCCGCGCAATTTGAGCAAGCATTTGCGCCAATTGCGACCCAATTTTCCATGACTTGGCAGCTTAAGTTGGCTGAACATAAAACGCGTATGGCGATCATGGTCTCGCAATATGATCATTGTTTGGTTGACTTGTTGCACCGTCATCACAGTGGCGAGCTCGCTTGTGATATTCCGTTGATTATTAGTAATCATCGCGATACTGAAAAGCTTGCGCAGTATTACGGTATTCCGTTTGTGTATCTGCCAGTCACCAAAGAGACTAAAGCGGAGGTGGAAGCGCAGCAATTTGCGTTATTTGATACGCACGGCATCGATTTGATCGTGTTAGCACGTTATATGCAGATTTTATCCCCCACATTTGTCGCCCGTTATCCGCAAAAAATTATCAATATCCATCACTCGTTCTTGCCAGCATTTATCGGTGCGCGGCCCTACCACCGTGCGTTTGAGCGCGGTGTGAAGCTGATTGGTGCCACGAGCCATTACGTTACCGAAGTATTGGATGAAGGTCCGATCATTGAGCAGGACATTGCGCGCATTTCGCACCGTGACCAAGTCGAAGATTTAATCCAAAAAGGGCGTGATTTGGAGCGGGTGGTGTTATCCAAAGCGGTGCGTTGGCATATTGAACACCGTATTTTGCTCTATGCAAACAAAACGGTGATTTTTGATTAAGTCGTTAACTACATAAAAAAACCGAAGCGCTTGGCTTCGGTTTTTTTATGTGACCAAACTCGTCTTCAGCGGGCGCATCCAGCGGTGGAATCGGCAATTCATCAACAGGGGCAATCTCTGGCAGCGGGCTATCGTCGGCCGACAGCGGTGATACAGCAAATAAAGCGACACATTCGAACAAAGCGAGGATACTTCTTTTCATGGAACGCCCTGTCATTGTGTGACATAGCGTATATTTTAAAATCACCCTCAGCTTCAAGAGGGGCGATAAAGGTGTCTAACGTAGCGAGCAACGTGCGCTACACACCAATATCAGTCAGTCACGCCATGGCTGCAATTACCAATCTTTGATCGGCATACAGAGCGCTAAGGCAGTACGCGTTCCAGTTTAAACAGATCGCTGATACGCTCGCGCTCGCGAATTAAATGCACTGTGTCACCATCCACCAATACCTCAGCCGCGCGGCCGCGGGTGTTGTAATTGCTGGCCATGCTCATGCCGTATGCACCGGCAGAATGGATGGCTAAGTAATCACCTTCGGCAATGGATAAGGCGCGGTCATGGCCTAAAAAGTCACCGCTTTCGCAGACGGGGCCCACCACTTCATACACTTGGCTGGGCGCATCTGCCGGGACAATTGCCGTAATGTGATGGTAGGCATCGTACAACGCTGGCCGCATCAAATCGTTCATGGCGGCATCAACAATGGCAAAGTTTTTACTCTCACCGGGTTTTAGATATTCCACTTTGGTGAGCAAAATGCCCGCATTGCCAACCAAGGCACGGCCGGGTTCAAACAATACTTTTACCTGACGACCAGCCAGTTTTTTTAAGATGGCTTGGGTATACACAGCAAAGTCTGGTGGGGTTTCATCACTGTAAGTAATGCCGACGCCACCACCCACATCAATATGCTGGATGTGGATACCATGCGTGGCCAAGGCATCCACCAAGCCCAGCACTTTATCCAACGCATCTAAGAAGGGCGACAGCTCGGTAATTTGGGAGCCAATATGGCAATCCACCCCATGCACAGCAATATGCGACAGCGATGCCGCGGTTTGGTAGAGCGCAAGCGCATCTTCAAATGCCACACCGAATTTATTATTTTTTAAGCCCGTTGAAATATAAGGATGGGTTTTAGCATCGACATTTGGATTGACGCGTAACGAAATTGGCGCAATCGCATTCATGCTTTCGGCCACCGCTTGAATACGATGTAATTCGTTGATCGATTCTACGTTAAAGCAAAAAATACCCGCTTCCAGTGCCGCACGAATTTCCTGATGTGATTTGCCAACCCCTGAGAAAACAATTTTGTTGGGATCGCCACCAGCCGCCAATACGCGGGCTAATTCACCACCAGAGACAATATCAAAGCCAGCGCCCATGCGTGCAAATACATTCAAAATGGCTAAACTTGGATTGGCTTTTACCGCAAAGCAAATTAAGTGATCATGCCCAATTAATCCCGCCTGAAAAGACGAAAACGCTGTGTTTAATGCTTGCAGCGAATACACATACGTGGGCGTTTGATGTTGCTCGGCAATGCGTGCACAAGCCACTTGTTCGGCATGCAATACGCCGTTAACGGTATGAAAAGCAGTCACAATTAGGCTCTATTGTTGTTGAGGTTGAGGGTATTGGCGTTCAGGAATATAGAGTGGCCCTTTAAGACCACATGCGGTGACACAGGCCACAATCAGGCACAGTGCAAGTAGGCGCATCAACAACACTTGCATGGCGACCCCTATATTTAAAAACGCTATTTTAACATTAAATCGGTCCTAGACTGGCGGCCGTATGGCGCGTGGCAAGTGGCCATCTTGCAAGTCATCACGTAGATGACCGTTTGTCCGCTAAAAGCCACCACTCATCGGGAAGCACTAGACAGCCAGCGATGACTTTTGCAAGATATGTTCATTATAAAAGAGGTCCGACCATGCGCAGTTTGAATGTTTCTCGCCTTGCTCCTCAGCAAGGATTTAGTTTAATTGAATTGATGATGGTGGTTGCCATTCTGGGCATCGTCACCAGCATTGCGGTGCCCGCCTATCAAGAGTATGTGCAAACGGGTAATGCGACGGAGGCCACCGCTAATTTGTCCAATTGCCGTGTGCAAGCGGAGCAGTTTTATCAAGACAATTACAGTTATGTGGGTTTTGTTTGTCAGCCTGCTGATGCTAAGTTTTTTGATTATGTGGTTGAAAATCAAACCGCTACCACATACACCTTAAAAGCCAATGGTAAAGCCAGTCAAGGCATGCAGTACTTCACCTTTACCATCAATCAAGACAATGCGAAATCATCGATGTTTAGTGGGGTGATTGGCGCAACGTGTTGGTTGACCTCGAATAACGGCATCTGCTAACCATGCAACAACAAGGCTTTTCACTGGTAGAGTTGATTGTGACCATGGCAGTGTTGGTCACCCTCTCGCTAGTAGCAATGCCAGCTTTTCAAACCGCTCTGGGTAACGCCCATATTCGGACTGTAGCCGAATCCATCCATCATGGCCTACAGTTAGCGCGGGTTGAAGCGATTAAACGCAATGCCAAAATCAAGTTTGAGTTAAGTACCGATAGTGCATGGCAATTGGGTTGTGTGACGGTGACCAGCGCATGTCCTGCCATGATCACTAAAAAAAGTGCAGCTGAAGGCGCGAGTAGTGGTATTTCGATTGTGGCCAATCAATATTCGGTCACGTTTACAGGCTTGGGTGGGCGTGATCCAGCCCAAGCCACCGCATTGTCGCAAGTGGATATCACCAATCCAACCGTCAAAGCGGATGAGCGTAAAGCTCTCCGTATTGTGTTAGCCAGTGGTGGCTTTGCGAAAGTCTGCGATCCAGCGATCACCAGCGTCGGAGATCCCCGCACATGTTAAACCGCGGCGCTATCCCTTGCACCCAAGCACGACCAACACAGCAGGTAGGTTCGGTATTGATTGAATCCTTGGTGGCGTTGGTGGTGTTTAGCATGGGGGTGTTGGCCTTGGTCGGGTTGCAAAGCGCGATGGTTAAAAACAGCAGCGATAACCGTTACCGTGCCGAGGCGCAGCTGATTGCGCAAACCCATATTGCCAATATGATGACCTATGGCGGCACGGCAGCCAGCTATATCAGCAATATTGATCCTAACAAAATCAAGCAACAATTACCGAATGGGCAACTTAGCTTTTCTGCCATCACCAACAGCATGGTCACGGTGTCGGTGAGTTGGCAAGTACCAGGCGGTAATGTGCATCAAGTCAACGCTTCAAGTTACTTGTTTGATGTGGTGACACAATGAAGCGCGCGCCTCTCATGCGTTGGCAAGCCAGTCCTGTATGGTTATCCAGCAGGAAACAACAAGCGGGCTTGAGCTTGGTTGAGTTGCTGATTGGGATTTTAATTGGCTTGGTGGCCACGTTGGCAATTAGCAATTTGTTTGGGGAGTTTGAGGCGCGTAAGCGGGTGATCGCCAGTGGCGCAGATGCGCAATCCAGCGGTTTACTGGCTTTATATTACGTGCAACGCGATGCGCAAAATGCGGGGTTTAGTTTACCCACCTACAACAGTAATGACCCTTCACCATTGCTGTGTCCAATCAATACATCTATTAATCAGCAAGGTGTTCTGCTTAATTTGTCACCGATTTTAATCAACGATGGTGGCACCGCGAGCGATATTGTGCGGATTCGCTATGGCAATTCTGCCAGTGGGGGTGCTTCGGTCCGAGCGACTGGTCTGATGTCTGCGCCGACGCTGGATAATCGATTACTGGGGTGTCATGAAAATGATGTGGTGTTGTTTCATCAAACGGCCGCCGTGGCGCGTTGCTCGCTGGCGCGTATTCAAAGACTGAATGCTGACCGCACCATCAATACGCTAATTGAGTTGAATACGGCACCCACCACCTCCCCCGTGACAGATTTAAATGGTGCCGACCGAGTACGCTTTTCATGTTTAGGCGATTGGAACGAATATGCCTACAGCGTTAATGCGCAACAAGAATTAACCCGGACTGGTGGTACGCCTGAATCAGCCACTTTTCCAGACAGTACGGCAGTGCCAGTGGTGAGTGATGTGGTGGCCTTGCAAGCGCAATATGGTGTGGCCAATACCATTGATCCTACAGTGACGTCTGCCACAGGCGCTGCTTATTTAAATCGGGTGGATGCTTGGACTGATGCTGTCGGCACCTTTGGCCCCACCATGAATCTGGTCGACCGCAATCGCATCCGTGCGATTCGGATTGCGGTTGTTGCCCGCGATGGCGCCCTACAGAAAAAAGAGGTAAGCCAAGCGTGTAACGGTGCGATTACAGGGTTGAGCAAAGTATGTGTTTGGTCCAGCGATGCAGCACCGATTGATGTGGATTTAAGCCATATCAACAATTGGCAACGCTACCGTTATCGCGTGTTTGAGGCGGTGATTCCGTTACGCAATGTGATTTGGAACCGTGATGCGCTATAAAGCCACCCGCCACGCTGTTGACCACACCCACACACAAGCTGGCTTGGTGTTGTTTTTTGCTTTGTTGGCGTTGGCGGTGATGTCTTTGGCCGCCGTGGCATTGATTCGTGGCGTTGATACCAATGCGCTGCTTTCAGGGAATTTGGTATTTAGGCAATCGGCGAGCCCAGCCTCTAATGTCGCCTTAGAAGGCGTGGCGGCCTCGATTTCGAAAAATATTACCTTGGCGGATAGCATCAAACACCAGCCTAGCATGGGTTATTTTGCCAATTGCAGTCATTTTGACGCAGTGCCTGATGACCGTATTTGTGATGGAAAAACCCTGACCAGCATGACCTGGAACGATGCCAATAGTCGCTTAGTACCAAGTCAAACCGACGGTAACGATGAAATTCGGGATGGCAAAGACCGTCAAGGCAACGAGATACGTTATGTGGTCGAGCGCATGTGCAGTTACAGCGAGGCCGAAGTCAATGCAGGCACCGCTAAAAGTGATAGTGCGCGTTGCATGATGGCCAGTGCACCCAGTAATGGTGAAACCTGCTCACACAACCAAGCCAATATCGAACTGTTTAAACGGTGTATTGCGAGCGCAGATTCGCCGTTGTATCGCATTACCTTGCGGATTAGCGGCCCCAAACAAACACAAACCTTTATCCAGGCTTTTTTCTCCAATTAACGCGCAGGTGAAGACATGATTCGTCTATGGAAATCCTTGGTGTTGAATATGATGATGCTGTGGTCAGTCTATGCCCACGCAGAGTTTTTGGATTTGGCAAAAATGCCATTACAAACGTCGGGCAGTTCAGACGTATTGCCCAATTTAATGTTTGTACTGGACAATTCTGGCAGCATGGGTTGGCGCTATACCCCCGATTGGGCAGCGGCAGATCCTGCAGACAATAGTGTCAATGCGCCCGATTGGCTCTATTACAACGCCAGCTACAACACCCAACACTACAATCCAGAAGTGACTTATACGCCGTCGCTGGATTATCGTGGTATCAGTCTTGGCAATCAAACGAGTTTTACTGCGGTTAAAAATGATGTCACTGATACTGGCGCTACCAAAGGCGGCACCAGTAATTTAGTTAATGCCGCTTATTACTATGCGTATGTGCCAGGTGAATATTGCACCACCAACAACCTCACTAGTTGTACCATCGCCAACGCCCCCACAGGCATCTATACGTTTCCAGCGACCTTGCGCTGGTGTAACAGCAATACTGCAGCCACCAATCGCACATTAACCACGGGACAACGTTGCCAAGCGATTCGTAATGATGTCACCAGTGTCAACGATAGCAATACCTACAGCAACTTACGTCAGCCGCGCGCCCGCTATCAACTCACCCTCACCCGAAACAGCGGCACGGTGACAGTGAGTAGCATCAAAATTAATAATATTGAGATTTTGTCGCAAGCTGTTTCGCAAAATAATAGCAATGATTTGGCAACTGATATTCGTAGTCGTATTTGTCGTACTAACCAAACGGGCAACTGTGATATTGGCCGCGTCGGCGTCACCCAAAGCGGAAATGTATTAACCATTACCACTAATATCGGCCGTCCACTCAACCCCAGTGCGCCGATACAAGTGGTGATGTCCACCAATGGTAGCTTCTCAGCCAGTGTGCTCGACCCCAATACCAACGATGTGGCAGGAAGCTTGGTTTATGTCAGCATTACCAGTGGTATCAATAGTTATGTGGCGCCAGGCAAAACCAGTAAATCGGTTGAACGTACGGATTGTGCTGGTAGCGTGTGTAATTACACCGAAGAAATGACCAATTTCGCCAACTGGTGGGCTTATTACCGTACGCGCATGCAATCGATGAAAACAGCCGCTAGCCAAGCGTTTAACTCGTTGGATGCGCGCTATCGGGTGGGCTTTGTCACCATTAATGCGGCTTCGAGCAATTACTTGGCGTTGGCACCTTTTAATAGCAGCCAAAAGCAAAACTGGTATCAAAAATTATTTGCCACGGTGCCGTCTGGCAACACGCCATTACGCACTGCGTTGTCCAGTGTCGGTCGGCATTTTGCCGGTAAAAAAACCTTAGGTAACGATGACCCCATGCAATATGCCTGTCAGGCCAACTTTACCTTGCTCACCACCGACGGCTATTGGAACGATACCGATACACCAAGACGCATTGATGGCAGCACCGCGATCGGCAACTTAGACGGGGGCGCAACCCCACGTCCACAACTCGATAGTTTGAATAAATCCAATACTTTGGCGGATGTGGCGAAATATTTTTACGATACCGATATTCGTGACGCGGATTTTGCCAATTGTGCGGGCGCCTTGGGGTCGTCGGTGTGCGGTACGGCCAACGATTATGCCAAACAAGGCATGGTGACCATGACCTTAGGCTTGGGCATTGACGGCACTTTGGCCTACAGTGAAGACTATAAAACCCAAACCACGGGCGACTTTCGCGATATCGTTAGCGGCACTAAAAACTGGGATGATCCGATTGCAAAAACCCAAGGTCAGCGCATTGATGATTTGTGGCACGCCGCAGTCAATGCTGGCGGCACCTATTACAGTGCCAGCAACCCCAAAATTTTGCGTGAATCCTTGAGTAAAGGCTTGTCGGAAATTAAATCGGTACAGGGCGCCAGTGCGGCCGCGGCGGCCAGTAGTTTAGCGCCGACCAATGGTGATAACTTTCAATATGTGGCGAGTTATCAAACCGTTAAATGGATAGGCAATTTAGAGGCGCGCACGGTCGATGTGGTGAGTTTAGAGACCTCACAAAAAGCGCTTTGGTGTGTGGAAAACGTTGCAGCAGAAAATTGTGCCAGCCCTGCAGTCCAAAGCCAAATGACCAGTAACGGCAGCACACGCTTGTACTGTAAAACGCCAAATTCGAATCAAACCGATTGCGATGCGGCCAGTGGCAGCTTGGGGGCGGCCTTGGGCACCAGCGAAACTACATCGTGTTATGTAGAAATTGCCAGCAGTTGTACTGGGCGTTTACAAACCCAAGTCGCCAGTGATAACCGTAAAATTTTCTTTAATTTAAATAATAGCTTGGTGAATTTTACGGGTAGCAACCTTTCCACCCCAATTAAAAACAGCCTAGAGACGGGGTATCTTGCCTTGAGTCAAATGAAAAGTTTGCCCAGCACGGATGCCAAAATCACCGACGCCAACAAGGTGAGCAAGCTGGTCGATTATCTCAGAGGGCAAAAAACGTACGAAGACTTTAATGGCAACAGCGTGGCAGAAAACCGCTTGTTCCGTGAGCGTCAGGCGACCTTAGGCGATATTTCGCAATCGCGGCCAAGTTACTTTAAGGCGTCAAATGCGGATTACCTTGACCCGAATTATGCCGCGTACAAGGCCAATAGCTTAAATCGCTTACCCGCAGTATATGTGGGTGCCAATGACGGCATGTTGCATGCCTTTAACGCAACTACAGGCGACGAATTATGGGCGTTTATTCCGACGCCCGTGATTGAAAATTTGGCCAATTTAGCAGACAAAGAATATGGTGCCAGTTACCACACCAATTATGTCAACGGTAACCCGGTGGTGGCAGATGTATGTGTCTCAGGTTGCGGTGGTGGTGGCGCAGTGTGGCGTAGTATATTAGTGTCAGGGCTCAATGGCGGCGGCCGAGGCTATGTAGCAATCGACGTAACCGATCCGACTGCCCCGGTTTTGCTGTGGGAGTTTTACGCGCAAAACGCGCCGGGACGCAACAATATTGGCTTTAGCTTTGGCAATCCCTTGATCACCAAAATGCAAGACGGCCGCTGGGTGGTATTAGTGACATCAGGGTATAACAACGGCACCCATGCGCGCAAATCGAGTGACGGCACCACGCTGGTGAATAATAGCCCTGTGGGCGATGGTGGAGGCTACTTGTATGTGCTGGACGCGGCTTCTGGCACCTTGCTAAAAACGCTTGGTACTGGCGAAGGCTCCGCTGCTAACCCCAGTGGCTTAGGCAAAATAGCCGGCTATGCCGAGCAAATGTTTGAAAACAACACGGCCACCAAAGTGTATGGCGGCGATTTAAACGGTAACTTGTGGCGTTTTGATATCAACACCAACGAAGTCAGCAAAATGGCAACGCTCACTGACAGTGGAGGCATGCCGCAAAAAATCACCACCCAACCTGAGCTGGGTAAAGTGGATAAAAACATCGTCGTGATCGTCGGTACTGGTAAATTTTTAGAGCCAGCGGATTTGACCAATACGCCACAAAACTCGGTCTACAGCATTAAAGATGGCGGACAAAAAACAGCCGTGAGCCGGACGCAATTGGTGCAACAAACCATGAGTTCTTCACGTGTGGTCACCACCACAGCCAGTGTGAACTTTGACTCAGGCTTTGGCTGGTTCTTGGATTTTCCAGCAGGTGAGCGGGTGAACTTAGATCCATTGCTGCTCAATGGAGTGGTGCTCATGCCGACCATCGTGCCCAACAGTGCCGCTTGCAGCGGGGCAGGCTTTGGATGGTTTAATTTCTTTAACTATAAAAATGGCGGCTCAGTGTTGGCCAGTGGCTTAATTTCCGAGCAGATGACCACGCCAGCGGTGGGCTTTAACATTGTATATGACGGCAAAGGCGTGCCGCATGTGGTGGTCACGGGCAGTAATGATCCCACGCCGCAACAACTAAAAATGGATGAGCAAGTGTTTGGTGAAACGGCCAGCGGCAGGATCAGCGAAATCTTTAAACAAAAAAGTAACGGCAGCTTTGGTACCAAACAAAGCTGGCGCGAGCTGATTGAATAGGCAGAATGACGCTTATTTGCCATTCAATAAAAAAGGCCTCCATCGTGAGGCCTTTTTTTTGGGTTCATGCGTGTGATGACATGTGCATAGTCATCACACGCAAAATAGATGTGAACGCCCATGTTAAAACATGCGCGCAGTCGCGTATTACACCATTAAACGACTTCTAGCAGTAAGTCGGCGGGTTTGTAAACACTGTAAATATTACGATCGCCAATCTGTGGTTGGGCAATGCACGCAATATCGTGATCCAGCACATGTTCATGCCATGCATCACTGGTCACAGCAAACTGGATTGGGTCATCATGCAAAGTCGTCATACGTGCTTTCTGTGTATATTGTGTGTGCGTTAATTGAATATCGACCAAGTCAGTCCTTTCTTGAGGACTTTAGTTGCAACAATTTGCAAGGCCTATGGTCTAGTTTTTCATATTGTTTATTTAAGATTGCGAATCCCATGCGTTTAGCCAATTGCACGCCATCCCCAAGCCGTTTAAAAAACGTGTGTTCTCTCACTGCTTTGCTGACTGTGCTGGTGCCATTACAGTCAATAAGCGAACAGCTTTGGCCAAGTGACGATATGTTATATCGCTTACGTGAAAGTTTGATGAAGGTGAATACCACCACGCGTTCAGGGGGACATGGATTTGGTACTGCAGTGGCCATTAGTGCCGAAAAAGCCGTTACCAACTGTCATGTCATCGCCAACGCCAGTGGCGTCAGCATTACCAAGTGGGGGTCTGAATACGCGGTCGATGCCATACAAAGTGATTGGGCACACGATCTATGCATATTGACGGTGAAATATGCCGATATGAAACCTGCGCTGTTAGGCGACAGCACCAAACTCACCTATGAGCAACCGTTAATTTCTATTTCCATGCCCAGTGATTCGCCTGCCCCTTACACAGCAATGACCCATGTAAAAGCCTTATATCCGATGGATAATGAGCAAGTAATCCGCACGCAAACTGCATTTGCGATTGGGGCGAGCGGCAGTCCAGTGTTTGATTTTGATGGGCGGTTGGTGGGGATTAGCACTTTTAAAAGCCCGGGCCGCAATGCCTATTATTACAATATGCCCGTCAATTGGGTTAAAACCTTATTGATGCAACCAGAGCATGCCTTAGATGCGCAACATGTCTTGCCCTTTTGGGATGCGCCCGATGCACAGCAACCTTTCTTTATGCAGGTGGTGTTGCCTTATCAATTTAAACAGTGGCCGACGCTGATGGGCATTGCTCAACAATGGTTAGCACGTGAGCCAAACAACGTCGAGCCACAATTTTATATGGCAGAAGCGCAATACCACAGTGGGCAACAAACAGAGGCGCTCCAACAATATCAAGCCATATTGCAACGCTTTCCTGATCATCCAGCCACCCTTAAAAGTTTGATTTTGCATGCCTTGCAGACACATAACGATGCAGATTTAATCCAATATCAACAACGATTGCAACAAAGCTACCCAACGGTATATGCCCAGTTGCAAGAAGAAACGCCTAGCTTGGGGCAAGGTGCAAGTACCAGTGTAGCGCCGCCTTCTCAGTAAATCGGATTGAGGATTGTTTTTCACCGCTACATAGGAGTCCATATGCAACGTCTGCTTCGCCGTCATCCCATCCACTTTGCTTGGTTATTGGTTTGGATCTGCATGAATAGCCCGCTACTCGCCCAAGCGGAAGGCAATGGCTTGTCACCGCTGGGCCAAACCATCAATCAGTGCGATTTAATTGCCATGAAAGCGGCGGCAGATTTGCCTGAGGCTCTGCCGTTTCAACGCTTAGAAAAAGCGGCAAGGCAGGCGCATGTAGTGGAGCGTTGTATGCAAGACCGAGGCTATCAAGAAAATCCTGCGTGGGTGACACAAGCGAATGTGGCTGCTGCCAAACTTGCCAAACAACAGCAAATTTCAACCAGCGAGGCCTATGAAAACATGCGGCGCCAAGCCATGTTGAAAGAGGCGCCAGCAGGTAAACCCAGCTACTGGCGCAAACGCGCAGCATAACTGGTTTTTTAAGCCGATGATTTAACGCGATATTAAGTTGCTATGCTGTTTCGGGCGCTTGTGTCACTGGTCTACTTTAAGCAATGCTTTATTTGTTTTTAAAAGCGTTTTTTAACCCGATTGTTAAATGCGTGTGTGTAATTTAGCGCTTTTGTCCAAGGTAATCGGTTTTGCCGAGCGGTACGCCGACATGACGCAAAATGTTATAGGCGGTGGTGACATGGAAATACACATTAGGCATCACCCATTTTTCTAAATAGTCGAGACCAGTGAAAGTGAGGTCTACTTGACGTATGGTGAGTACCACTTGTTTTTGATCTGCGCCCCCCAGTTGCGTGGGTGTGATTTGGGATAAAAAAGCCGCGGTTCGATCAATGCGCGCATATAACGCCTCAAAGCTGGTTTCATCATCGGCGAACACTGGAATCTCAAGCCCTGCTAATCGTGCGCCAGCGCCTTTACTCATATCGCTCACTAATTGCACTTGTTTGAGTAACGGGTACATATCAATGGCAAGTCTGCTTTGTAACAGCACTTGCGGGTCGATATTGTTAAGGCTGGCAAACTGTTCACCTTGTTTTAAAAGATGCAATAAATTGTTTAAATTGCGCTGCAACGGCGCAATGCTGACATCGTAGAGTTCCATCATGATCCTAATTGATGCTTAATGTTTTTCGTAACGTCGGTATTGTAACGCTTCCGCGATATGGGTTTCTTCAATCAGGCTGTTTTGCGCAAGATCGGCAATGCTACGCCCCACTTTTAATACGCGGTGATAAGCGCGGGCAGATAAGCCAAATTTATGCATTGCCGCTTGTAATAAATGGGTCGCTCGCTCATTGAGCTGGCAATGGTCTGCAAGTTCTAACGGCCCCAATGCTGCATTCGGTTTGCCTTGTCGGGCAAGCTGGCTCGCTCTCGCGGCTTCCACCCGTTGTTGAATGGCTTGGCTAGACTCAGCCGCTTGCGATTGTGCGATCTCTTCTGGCTTCAGCGCAGGCACTTCAATATTCATGTCAATACGATCGAGCAACGGCCCCGAAATTTTGGCTTGATAGCGTGCGATCTGCTCAGGCGTACAGCGACAGCGTTGATTAAAGTGGCCAAAATAGCCACATGGACAGGGGTTCATGGCGGCGATCAGTTGAAATTGTGCAGGAAAAGTGGCCTGCCTGGCAGCCCGAGAAATCGTGATATGGCCGCTCTCCAGCGGCTCTCGTAACACTTCAAGTACTTTACGATCAAATTCTGGCAACTCATCTAAAAACAAAACACCATGATGCGCCAGACTGATTTCACCTGGCCTAGGTACGCCACCGCCACCCACCAGTGCGATCGCAGATGCCGTGTGATGCGGCGCGCGATAGGGGCGTTGTTTCCACAATTGCGCTGGATATTGGCCGTTAAGTGACAATATTGCTGCACTTTCTAAGGCTTCTTGTGTGTTCATGCTGGGTAAAATACTGGAAAAACGCTGTGCCAGCATGCTTTTGCCTGTGCCAGGCGGCCCACGCATTAATACACTGTGTTGTCCGCATGCCGCAATTTCTAAGGCGCGCTTGGCACGGATTTGCCCTTTAACTTCGGCATAATCCGCGCTGTGATTGACGGGTGTAGGCAAGGTTTGCGTACTGACAGCCAATGCTTGCTTGCCCGATAAATGGGCGCACACTTCAAGTAAATGATTGGCGCCATAAACGGTAACGCCTTCAACTAAGCTGGCTTCCGCGGCGTTTTCAATCGGCAAAATCAATGCGGTTTGCGCCTGTGTGCTTGCGCGCAGGTGAAAAGTCATCGCCAACGCGCCGCGTACAGGCCGCAAATGACCAGTCAGCGCCAATTCACCCGCAATTACATACTGGGCTAATTGTTTGTTGGGTAGCTGCCCTGAGGCCACTAAAATGCCAAGCGCAATCGGCAAATCATAGCGGCCGCCTTCTTTAGGTAAATCGGCGGGCGCCAAATTGACGGTGATGCGCCGCGCTGGAAACTCAAATTGCGCGGTTTGAATGGCGGCGCGCACCCGATCTTTGCTTTCTTTGACTTCAGTTTCAGGCAAGCCGACGATGGTAAAGCTTGGTAAGCCATTGGCTAAATGGACTTCCACCACTACTTCAGGGGCGTCCATGCCGCTCAACGCGCGGCTGTACAACACTGCAAGACTCATGTCGCATCCTCAACCAGTAGAATGCGAACAATTGTAAAATAATTTTAATTTTTAGGGGTGTTTGCTTGCTCAAGGGCAGCAATTTTATCTTCCAACACCTTGAGTTGCTGTTGTGCGCGCGCGAGTAAGCTTGCTTGAATATCAAATTCTTCGCGGGTAACTAGGTCCATTTTGGTGAGCGCGCCCTGAAACAGTGCGTGAATATTCGTTTCGAGCTCGGAAATAGGGCTTGAATCCACTAATTGCTTGATTTTGCTAGAAAACTCTTTGATTTTTTCATTTGAAAATAGCATGTTTTATCCTTTTAGATCGTTGATTTGAGGTTAAAAATATACTGATATTGACTAATTTAGCACAAATAAATTACAAAATAATTATTTAAATCAACAACTTAATATTAAAAAATAATAAATTTTAGAATTAAACCTTCCTAACCTATTGTTTTTATTGATTTATTGATTTATTGATGTTGGCATGTGCTTTGCTTTGATGCCTGTGTTGTTTCATTCTCGTTTACAACAATTCTATTAAAGTATCTTTGAAGAGAGAGGACTCATAAATGCGTCAATCTATTTTACTCACTGCCGTGTTAGGTTCATTGTCATTTGCACAAGTTTCATACGCAGCGGAAGAAGCAAAAGCTGAAGCATCAGACTGGACAGTCACAGGTAACGTTGGTTTTGCATCTGACTACCGTTTCCGTGGTATGTCACAAACTTGGAAAAAGCCAGCGGTTCAAGGTGGTTTTGATATTTCACACAAAAGCGGTTTTTACGCAGGTGTATGGGGTTCTAACGTCAGCCCGAACACTTACCCAGATGCCAACGTAGAGCTCGATTTATATGGTGGCTATAACGGAAGTATCTCTGCAGTTGAAGGCTTGGGTTATACCGTTGGTTTATATGGTTATTTCTATCCAAACGGCAGTTGGGGTAAGTATCGTGACGCAACAGGTGCACGTTTAACACCTAGCGGCGGTAGCTGGAATACCTATGAAGCTAACTTTGGTCTTTCATACAACTGGTTGAGTGCAAAAGCATCTGTCACTTTAGGTGATTGGTTTGGTGCTGAGAGCAAAACAGGTTGGGATGGTGGTACCAGTGGTACTACTTATTTAGAAATCAACGCCGCTTACCCATTACCAATTTGGGACCTCACCTTGGTTGCGCACGTGGGTCATTTAAATGTTGCTGGTAAATTAAATTTAAATGCGCCAAATGGTGCCAGCGTAAGTACAACTAACGAAACGAATCCAGACTATACCGATTACAAAATCGGTTTAAGCAAAGCATTCAAAATTGCCTCTTCTGAAGGTTGGAACGCTGGTGTGTATTATGTAGGTGCCAACAATTCTAGCTACTGGGGTGATCGTGGTTACGGTGGTGCGAGCTTTAATGGTGCTGGCGTGAACAATGGCGGTACAGCCATTCCTCAGCAACGTAACTTGAATGAAGGCGCATTCGTTTTCACAATTAGCCGTACATTCTAATTCGTCGTTTTAAATGCTGGCGGGTGTGTTGCCCGCCAGCAATAACAACAGGAGAAGCAAATGAAATTTGTGTCCGCAATAATCAAGCCATTTAAGCTTGATGAGGTGCGTGAAGCTTTGTCCAATATTGGCGTACAAGGGATCACAGTCACTGAAGTTAAGGGTTTCGGCCGTCAAAAGGGCCACACGGAGTTATACCGTGGCGCTGAATACGTGGTGGATTTTCTCCCCAAAGTAAAGTTAGAAGTCGCCATCAAGGACGACATGTTAGATCAAGTGGTTGACGCAATTGAGAAGGCTGCGGCAACTGGCAAAATCGGTGATGGCAAAGTGTTTGTCTTCGATTTAGAACAAGTTTATCGCATACGTACCGGTGAAACCGGTCCGGATGCACTATAAGTGAGGGCTTCAGATATGAAGAAAATTCTTTCTGTGTTATCGCTGGTTGCCCTGTTAGGCATGACTGCAACCCCTTTGGTTTTTGCTGAAGAAACCGTAACAGAAACCGTGACCGTAGAAACGGTGACCACTGACGCTGCCCCAGCGGTTGCGCCAGAAGCGGCACCCGTAGCGGCTGAAGCCGCTGCCCCCGCTGCCGCGACACCCGTACCAAACAAAGGCGATACCAGCTTTATGTTGGTAGCAACTGCCTTGGTTACTTTGATGACGATTCCTGGCTTGGCATTGTTTTACGGTGGTTTAGTCCGTCAGAAAAATATGCTGTCAGTATTGATGCAAACCTTTGTGATTTTTTCACTGATGGCGGTACTGTGGACGGTATATGGCTATAGCGTAGCCTTTACTGGCGGAAGCCCGTTCTTTGGTGGTTTAAGCAAAGCTTTCTTGGCGGGCATTACCCCAGACTCATTGGGTGCGACCTTTAGTAAGGGCGTATACATTCCAGAGTATGTGTTTGTGGGGTTCCAGCTGACCTTTGCAGCGATTACACCAGCGTTGATCATTGGTGCATTTGCTGAGCGTATGAAGTTTTCTGCGGTGCTTGCTTTTGTGGTGCTTTGGTTCACTTTTGCTTACTTGCCAATGGCGCACATGGTTTGGTATTGGGACGGTCCAGATGCCATTACGGATGCGGCTTCATTAGAAACAGTGGTTGCAAACGCAGGTTGGTTATGGGCGAAAGGCGCGCTCGACTTTGCAGGCGGTACAGTGGTGCATATTAACGCGGGTGTAGCGGGTTTAGTGGCTGCCATCGTGTTGGGTAAACGTATCGGTTACGGTAAAGAATCCATGGCGCCACACAGCTTAACCTTAACCATGGTGGGCGCTGCATTACTGTGGGTGGGTTGGTATGGTTTCAACGCGGGTTCTAACTTAGAAGCCAACGGCTATGCAGCCCTCGCCTTCTTGAACACCACCATTGCAACCGGTGCTGCCACCATTTCATGGATGTTTGTCGAGTGGTTTGGTAAATCAAAACCATCAATGCTCGGTGCCGCTTCTGGTGCAGTGGCAGGTTTGGTTGCGATTACCCCAGCATGTGGTTTTGTTGGTCCAGTCGGCGCCATCATTATCGGCTTGTTGGTTTCACCGATTTGCTACGTGTTTGTTACCAAAATCAAATATATCTTTGGCTATGATGATGCTTTAGATGTGTTTGGTGTACATGCCATGGGCGGTGTATTTGGCGCCTTAGCGACAGGGGTATTTGTGAACCCAGCGTTAGGGGGTGCAGGTGTGGTCGATTACGTTGCCAACGGTGTTGCTGCCTATGACTTTGGTGCGCAGATGACTGCACAGATTTATGCAGTCGTCACTGCGATTGTGGTTTCAACGGTCGTTGCTTTCATTGCCTTGAAGATTGTCGATGCAGTGATTGGGTTGCGTGTGTCTGAAGAGTCTGAGCGTGAAGGCTTAGATACGACAGAACACGGAGAACGTGCGTATACTCTGTAAACGAGAGTGTGTAGTAGAAAGAACGGCTCCTATGGAGCCGTTTTTTTTGGAACTAAACAATTCGTCTATAATCCATTAAACAGCCAACACAACACATAATTTATGGCACAACAATCCTCACAAACCCAGCCGATTCAACGCTTATTGCAGTTAATCAAGGTTGAAAAGCAAGATATTCTTTTGCTGATTTATATGACCATCGCCTATGGCATACTAGGTATTGCCACGCCAGTGGCGGTGCAAACCATGGTCAATTTGGTCACCATGGGCGGCGTGTTGCAACCGCTGTATGTGGTAGGCCTGATTTTATTTTCGTTGTTGGCCCTGTCTGGTGCGCTGTATGCCACCGAAAGCTATTTGGTCGAAATGATCCAGCGACGTATTTTTGTGCGCAGCAGTTTGTTGATTGCGCAAAATACCCAACAAGTCCAAATCCAAGTCTACGATAACGAAAATCCAGTCGAACTGGTGAACCGTTATTTTGACATTACCACTATCCAAAAATCTGCCGCGACCTTGCTTACCATTGGCCTCACTGCTTTATTGCAAGGTGTGATTGGTAGTTTAGTGTTGCTGTTTTATAGCCTTTACTTTGGCATATTAGTCGTCGTCATTTTGTTGATTTTATGGGGCATTGTGGTGTGGCTGGGCAAGCAAGCCGAATACACCGCCATTAAAGAATCTAAAGCCAAATACAAAATGGCCGCATGGTTAGAAAATATTGCGCGCAATATGCATCTATTTAAATTTTATCAAGCAGCAGACCGCACACAACTCACCACCACGGAGATTGCACAGGAGTATCTCTCTGCCAGAACACAACATTTTGCCGTGTTAATGACGCAATTGATTGGTGCTGTTGGCATGTATGCATTGATCGGCACTGCCATGTTGGTACTGGGGGGCACGCTAGTGATTAAAGGTCAAATTAACTTGGGCCAGTTTGTGGCGTCGGAATTAATTATTTTTGGCGTGTTATCTGGCTTTGTGCGCTTTGTGACCAAGCTTGAATATTTTTACGATATGCTAGCGGCGGTCGATAAACTCAGTGTGTTAGAAGAGCTCCCGACCGAAGCCACTGGGGCCCATTTACCCAATCAAGAGGGGTACATCCAATTGGTGATGCATGGGGTTGGCTTTGCCTATCAAGCGCAGCGGCCGCTGATTCAGCGCCTAGAGCTGCAACTACAACGCGGTCAACAATTAGCGATCTTGGGTCATTCTGGTATTGGTAAATCGACCCTGATTGAGTTAATAGCTGGACTGCGCCAGCCCGCAACCGGCTATCTCAGTGTCAATGGCGTCGATTTACGCCAAATCAATCTGCAAGATTGGCGTAATCATGTCGGCATTGCAGGCAAAATCGAGTGGCAGCACGGTACGATTTTAGAAAACCTGCAATTAAATCGCTCAACAGTCAGTGTGCAAGACATCATCGAGGTGTTAAAGGCACTGGGCATTTGGCAGCGAATCAGTCAGCTGCCAGAAGGGCTGGATACGAAGCTTACCGATTTTGGCGCACCGATGTCGCAAACCGAGTTACAACGACTCATGTTGGCGCGCGCCATGGTGGCAAAGCCTGCATTGGTCATGATTGATGGCTTGTTAGACGGTCTTGAACAAGACGATTTAGACCGTGTATTGCGCTTGCTCCAACAACGGCGTGCCGAGTGGATGGTGGTCATTACCACACGTTTTAAACATATCGCCTCGCAGTGTGATCAAGTCATAGACCTCAATGCCTATGCTGTGGCAGAAGGGGCGCCAGATGCATAAGACACAACAAGCCTTATTACAAGCGGTGGAAACGCCGCTGCAACTCAAGCATTGGGTCAAACGGATGGCAATGCTGTTTATCGTGTTGCCGATTTTTTTTATGTTTTTGCCTTGGCAGCAAAACGTCACTGCGTTGGGTAAAGTGACGGCGTTTTCTCCCTCTGAGCGCGTACAAACCATTGATGCACCTGTCAGTGGCATGATTGAACGTTGGCATGTGCAAGAGGGGCATGCGGTTAAAGAGGGCGATGTTTTACTGGAGATCACAGATACCGACCCAAACTTTAAACAACGGCTAGAAGCCCAGCGCGATAATTTGCAAAGTAAGCTCAACTCAAAACAAGAAGAGCTTCGCGCCTATGAGCTACAAAAGCAAAACTTAACGGCCGCCAGAGATGCCAAAATTTCGGCCGCCATGTATAAATTAGATGTGGCTAACCAAAAAATTCGTAGCAGCCAAGAAGCGGTGAACGCCGCGCAAGCTACCTTGGATGCAGCAACCTTACAGTTACAACGGTTGCAGCGCTTGTTAAATGAGGGCTTGGTGTCTAAACGCGATTTGGAGCTTGCCGAGCGTGACCATATCATTGCCAGCCGCAACAGCAATAGTGCACAAGCGCAGTATCAATCAGCCAAGGCCGAGGCCAGCTCAGCTAATGCGGATATCCAACAAACCCGCGCCGATACGCAAGCCTATTTGGATTCCACCTCCGCGGTCATTAACAAAATTAAAGGCGAGATGGCCGACAGTGAGAACAGTTTGCATAGCTCCGAAATTTCGGTGGCGCGGCAAAATATGCAAAAAATTGTAGCGCCGCGGGCAGGTACGATTTATCGGCTTCCCGTAAACTCGCAATCGCAAATCATCAAACAAGGGGATCCGTTGATGGTGATTGTGCCGAGTACCTCACAACGGGCCGTTGAGTTATGGGTGGATGGCCGCGATGCACCACTCATTACCAAAGAGAGCTTGGTACGGGTTGAGTTTGAAGGCTGGCCTGCGATTCAAGTGCCGGGTTGGGCGCAAGTGGGCGTCGGCACTTTTACTGGAAAAATTGCATTTGTTGATCCGACCGACAATGGCTCAGGTCATTTTAGGATCATGGTGGTACCCAAAGAAGGGACGCCAGAATGGCCATCGGCACGCTTTTTACGCCAAGGGATCAGCGCCAAAGGCTGGGTCATGCTCGATAACGTCAGTATCGGTTACGAGTTATGGCGATTGCTGAATGGCTTTCCGCCGCGTATTCCGCACGAAGCGAGTCCGCTCACGCTATCGGCCAAGGTCAAGCCATGAAACCTAGCTTCGCCCTCCTGACCCTGCTCGCATTATGCCAGCCCGCATGGTTGTGGGCAGAAGCGGCAGATGCGCGCGCTAAGCAGCGCCTCAACCAGCCAGAAGGGCGCGCGCTAGAGCAATACAGCCAACAGCCAGGGGTGCCATTGCACGATGCGATCAAACAGCGTGAAGCCCAAAAAAAACCAGCAATGGTGATCGATCTCAAACAGGCATTACAACCATTTGATACGCCCGAGACGGATAGTCTGGTCAGTGCCAGTGGACAACAAGGCAATCAAGTCACGCTTGCCGATATCCGACAGTTGGCCTTGCAAAATAACTTGCAAGTCAAAGTTGCGCAATTTGATCCGCGCATCGCCAACCAAAGCCTGCGTGAGGAACAAGCCAAATTTGACCAAGTCATTTATGCCTATGCAAAATACGCAGACAAAGATTTACCCGCGATGGCTGGCGATAAAGTCATTGTGAAGTCGGACAACCCAGCCTTAAATAATGAACTGGCAAAACTCAATCTTGATGAACAACGTAAACAGTTTATTGATGTAGAAGCGGGCATTAAAATCCCGCTGCGTACTGGGGGCAGCGTTACCTTGAGTGCGCCGCTCGAAAACAAACAAAGTTTGGGTAAATTTGCCAGCGACGAATACCGGAGTGCAATGCGCTTTTCGTTCAGTCAGCCGTTACTGCGCAACGCAGGCCGCGATATCAATGAAGCCAGCATTCGTATTGCTGAACTAGACCGCGATACCGTGCAACTGAAAACCCGCTTACAAACCATTCGTATCGTCACCATGGTGGATAAAGCCTATTGGGATTTGTATGAAGCTTGGGCCGCGCTGGATGTGCGTCGTAATCAGTTTGAATACGCCAGCCAAAACCTCGCCATGGTCAAACGGCGCGTGCAAGAGGGGATCACCGCTGCCGTGGAAATTAATCGCGCAGAAATCGGTGTCGCTGACCGTATGGAAGCCTTAATTGTGGCCGAAACTAACCTGAAATTGGCCCAACGGCAGCTGCAGTTTTTGCTAAATGACCTGCCCGACAACCCTATCAGCCGCGCGCCTTGGGTGCCAACCACACCCCCACAATTGGTTAAGTTTGAATTTGACCGACCACAATTAATTAAAGACGCGCTCGATAGCCGTATCGAACTGTTGGAACAAGAGCTCAAACTCAGTGCCGATCTGATTCAAATTGATTACCTGCAAAATCAAACCTTACCGTTATTTACCTTGGATTATCAATATGGCGCACTGTCCAATACTGGCCAACGGTTAGGGGACATCGACCGTGACCTATTCGATGGTCGTTACCGCGATTGGTCTATCGGCCTCAAATTTGAAATGCCCGTGAGTAACGAGGCGCGCAAAGCCAAGCTAGACCGCGCGGTAGAGACGCGCATGCAACGGCTCACTACTAAAACCTTGCAAACACTGACCGTGAAACGTGAAATCCATGATGCGCTCGACAAAGTGGACCAACATTGGCAACGCATTATCGCTGCGCGTCAGCAAGTACTAATTGCGGGCATTAACTACGAAGCCGAGCTGAAACAATTTAACGAAGGCTTGCGCACCATGACCGAAGTGCTAGAAACACTCACCCGCTTAGGCGAAGCGCAAATCAAAGAAATCCGTGCCATGAGTGATTACCAAATCGCATTGATTGATGTGGCCTACGCCACAGGGACGGTGTTGGGCGCGAGTAAAATTGCGATGCAATAAGTTTCATACAAGTCAGGTGAATGCTGTCAGCGGCTTTATCCGATTGGTCATCTAACGTCCAATGCCCTTTGTGTGTATAGGCTGGCAGACTTGCCCCATTGAATGGTGTTTTTGAGCGTAAAAAGGCAGCACGTCGCTGGTTTTTATGATGGCAGATTTTTCGGTCGCAATCACCGCTAAAAATGGTGAAATGTTTTCACCCTTGTTGAGCGCGACTTGCACACCATGCAACCACTGGGTAACCCTGGCGTAGGTAGAAACTTTGCTTGTGTCATTTGCCTCAACCCACATTTCTTTGGTTGGCATATCAATCAAGCCCTTGGGGTAAGCTTTTAAGCCAAGTGCTTTGATGTACGCTTTGTCATCTGCTTCACTTTGAGCGGTTTGTCATGTGTTATAGAGCGATATAAAGTGCTTTCGTATGTATCTTACATCTTATAAATAATTGTCTTCGCGTTGATGCCGAACCGCTAAAAGGGGGACAGTAGCATGCGCTTCAACTTCAAACAGTGCCACATCACCATTGGTACCAAAGCGAATAATTAGCGCGCGCAAAAATGGATTGTTTGCTAACGCTTTTCTGCAACTGTAAGGGAACGTATTTAAAAGCTCGACAGCTTTCTTGACAACCACGCGTGGACGTTTAATCATTGATTAAATCGTAGCGATCACCATTTTTTTCAGGTAGTCATCCATAAGTTTTGGCATGGATTTGGCATCATGCAAACGGCCGACTCGTTCACCTTTGATGAAGTGATTTACTCAATACGCGTGCGCTGAACCAGTTGTTCTACCTGCGCCAACGGCATCCGCGTGATGCCGATACGCTCGCCCGCCTTGCGCGGTGCGGTGCGTAAATCATTCACTTCAAAGACGCTGATGCGTTGCGTACCGTAGCGGGTTTCCACCAACAGGACGGGGACACGTTTGCGCACCAATTCATGCTTTTGTTTACTGGGGCGGTCAGATAATCGATACTGTTGCTCTTCGGCGTGGTAGGGAATATTTTGGTTAAGCAGGTGAATTTCGAGCTCTTTGGCACTTTCGGCGAACACATGAATCTCGGTATCGGCATGTGGTCCCGCCGTCCCTTCCAGCACGGCACCGGTGAGGTGCGGTTGAAGTTTATCGAGTAGGCGCATGGTATGGATGGCGGCATGGCGCAAATCATGCAGATGCGCCGCATCTTGTTCATCCCCGTACAAGGCATGATATTCACGTAAGGCAGCGTCAATTTCGGCATTGGTGGGCAGCGGCACATCATGCATTAAGCCCATCGATTTGATGGCTTTGCGTTTGGCACGGCCATAATCGCTGATGCCTTCTTCGTACATCAAGCGCGCAGCAGATTGCGCGATTTCTTGTCTTAAGTCGCTGCCAAAATCCTCAAACATGGACTTAATTTCCACCTAACATGCGTGCCGCAGGGTTGACGGGTAATTTGCGATCTTCGTTGTTGCCCGAGGTAATGTCACCAATCAAACGATCTAGGAACGAGGGTTCGCCGTCTTCTGCAGGCGCGGTGTCCGGGTCTTCTAAGCCTGGCAATTGTTGTGGCGTTTCATTAGGTAAGTGTTCTTCATAAAAGTACTCGTAAATGCCGGGTTCATCTTCATTGATTTGCGCACCGGTGTTGGCATCTATTTTTAACTGAACTACACCGTCTGGCACTTTGTATTGATAAATTGGTGATCCACGTAAGGTGTCTTGCATGTATTTAATCCAAATCGGCAACGCCGCACGTCCCCCAGTTTCGCCTTTGCCCAAGTTTTTGGGGTTGTCATAGCCCATCCATGCAACGGCAACTTCTTTGGGATGATAGCCAGCAAACCATGCATCGTTTTGATCGTTGGTGGTGCCGGTTTTACCGGCAATATCTGGCCGCCCCAGCGATAAGGCCGCTTTTGCGGTGCCATCGCGTATGACGTCTTGTAACATTGAAGTGATGATAAATGCATTGCGTGGGTCAAGCACCCGTTGGGCTGACACATGACGGCCAGGTTGCACCGCTTGTAACACTTTGCCACGGCTATCAACAATTTTTTCAATCAAATAGGGTTGCACGCGATAGCCGCTATTGGCAAACGTGGCATAACCAGCCGCCAGTTGCCACACCGTGGTGGCGCCCGCACCCAAGGCTGTAGATAAATACGGCGGGTGATCTTTTGGATCAAAGCCAAATCGACGTAAATGGTTTTGCGCATAGCCCGCGCCAATTGCACGCATCAAGCGGATCGAAATGGTATTTTTGGAGGTCGCCAATGCTTGGCGTAAACGCATCGGCCCCGCATATTTTTCATCATAGTTTTGCGGTTCCCAGCTTTTGCCGCTGCCGGTTTCTTCAGCCGAAAAACTGATCGGTGCATCTTCAAAGATGCTGGCTGGGGTGTAGCCTTTTTCAAGTGCTGCCGAATATATAAAGGGTTTAAAGCTTGACCCTGGTTGGCGTCTCGCTTGTGTGACATGGTTATATTTATTGCGTTGAAAACTAAAGCCACCGACCAGCGCGTTGACACCCCCTGTTTCTGGATTTATCGCAATCATGGCACTTTCAACCTGCGGTAATTGCACCACGGTCCAAGCATCATTTAAGCGATATACCCGAATCACAGCGCCCAGCGTCAGGGTAGTGGGCCCCGCTTGTTTGGGCAGCATATGGTTTTTCACCAAGGTAATGGCGTTGTCTTGCAAGGTCAGGCGTAGCCCACTTTTGGTCACAACAGACAATGCATTGGGGGCGATATGGGTGACCAAAGCGGGCACAAATTGGTTATAGGTTGTAAATTCGCGTAAGCGCTCCACGGCATCTGCTTCACTGATATTGGGTGGAATGCTGAGTTTTTTTTCAGGACCGCGAAAGCCATGCCGTAACTCAAAATTGATCATGCCTTGCAGCATAGCCACGTTGGCGGCTTGTTGATGACGTTTATTGATGGTGGTGTAGACCCGTAAGCCACTTGAATAAATCTGATCACCATAGCGCTTAAACAGGGTGGCCCGCACAATTTCAGCCACATACTCGGCGCCCAGCGGCTGTGTAAATTTTGCTGATTGAAATTTGAGCGGGGTGCGCATGGCTGTTTTGAATTGGGCTTGCGTAATCAGGCCGTATCGTTGCATATCGCGTAACACTTCGTGTTGGCGACTAATCGCAAAGCTTGGATGTACTAGAGGATCATATTTGCTTGGCGCTTTGGGCAATCCCGCCAACAACGCAGCTTCGGCTAAGTTTAAGTCTTTGATATCTTTATCAAAATAGGTTTTTGATGCAGTGGCAAAGCCATACGCCCGTTCACCTAAATAAATCTGGTTTAAATACAGTTCTAGTATTTTATCTTTGCTGATGGCGTTTTCAATTTTGATGGCCAGTAATGCCTCTTTAATTTTGGTCCACAAGTTACGCGGGGTATCTGGCTCGCTAAAAAAGTTTTTGGCGACTTGCATGGTGATGGTGCTGGCGCCTTCATGGCCGCGCCCAGTGATGTTGTTACGAATGGCACGCAAAATGCCAGTGGTATCGATGCCGCCATGCTTGTAAAAGCGGCGGTCTTCAATCGCTAAAATGGCATCTTTCATCACTTTTGGCGTTTGTTCAATCGGCACAAATGCGCGTCTTTCTTGGCCAAATTCGCCAATCAAGCTGCCTTCTGCATCAAAAACGCGTAGCGGTAATTTTGGGTGGTAATCCGTCAATGCTTCTAGCGAAGGCAGGGATGGATACAAGATACTCATCATCAAGACCAATAGGGCCGCAACGATCAAACTGCCGACGATAGATAAGAAAAGAAAGTACTGCAACCAGTGTTTTGAGTTCATGCCGAGGAGTGCTCATCCAGAGAATTACCCTTGAATTGTAATCTTTTTTTAGTGATGCATCGGTAGTTAATTATGGAATCATGCAAATTATCGTCAGGGATTTGCTGTGTTACCGCCTGTGTTTTGCATCGGTAAGCAAGTGACACTTTTTGCCACTTTCGCTTGGCATGGTTGATGCATATCCCCTCTACTGTTGAGTAAAAAAGGTGAATCCGTTGAATTTTGGCTTACTTAAAGGCAATGCTGCCAGCTTTATTGGAGTGGATGTGAGCGCCAGTGCGATCAAAATGGTCGAGCTGTCAGCCAGTACCAAACAGCAATATCGCTTAGAAAGCTACGCACAAGTCAACTTGCCAAAAGGCGCAGTGACCGATGGCAATATCAGCGATTTAACCCAAGTGGCGGATGCAATGAAAACGGCTTGGCGATTACTCGGTTCACGGTCCAAACAAATCGCAATGGCAATGCCGTCTTCTGCTGTCATTTCAAAACGTGTTGCCATTGCTGCGGATTTATCGGAAACCGATCTTGAATTACAGGTGGAATCCGAAGCCAATCAGTACATTCCGTTTCCGCTTGAGGAAATGAATTTAGATTTTCAAGTGTTAGGGCCAAAAGCTAAAAACAGCCAAGAGGTGGAAGTGCTGATCGCCGCCGCTAAAAAAGAAAAAATTGAAGATCGGGTGGCTGTGGCAGAAGAAGCAGGGTTAAAAGTAAGCATCATGGATGTAGATGCGTATGCCACTGAAACCGTATTTCGTTTATTGGCGAAACAACTGCCTGATTACGACAAACGCACCACAACGATGATTGTCGACATTGGCGCGCAGATGACCCATATCAATGTGATGGTGGGCTTAGATTCGGTCTACACACGCGAGCAACCGTTTGGCGGTGCCACGCTCGCGCAAGAAATACAACGCCGCTATGGGTTATCCGCGGAAGACGCTGAACTGGCGAGGCGTCAAGGTGAGTTACCTGCCTCTTATGCTGAGGAGGTGCTAACACCTTTTATGCAATCCGTCGCTTCTGAAATCATGCGTGCGGTGTCATTTTTTACGAATTCTACCCAGCATACCAAAGTGGATCAGGTGGTGCTGGCGGGGGGCGTAGCCGCTTTGCCAGGGCTGACGGCGTTGGTTGCAGAAAAAACCAGCATTACCACCACGCTTGCACATCCGTTCGCCAACATGGCGCTGGCCAGCAAAATTAAAGCACATCAACTGGCGATTGATGCGCCTTCGTTGATGGTGGCCTGTGGTTTAGCCATGCGCGGGGTGCAAGCATGATATTAACTATCAATTTATTGCCCCATCGCCAACTACGTCGTGCTGAAAAGCAGCGTGAATTTGGCTTAATGGCGGCGCTGGTGGCGGTTGCCATGGCGGCGATTATGTTTGTCAGTTGGAGTTTTATCAAATCTAGCATTGAGGGCCAACAGGCGCGTAATCAACGGATACAAGACGAAATTGCGCGCCTTGATCAGGAAATCGTAGCTATCAGTGGCTTAAAAACGCAAATCCAGCATGTGTTAGAGCGTAAACAAATTGTCGAGCGCTTACAAAGCGATCGTAACCTCGCGGTGCAAGTGTTGGATGAGCTTGCGCGACAAGTCCCCGAGGGCATTTATTTAAAAAGTATTAAACAATTGGGCGATGAAATTGTGCTAAGCGGCGTGGCGGATACCAATGCGCGCGTCGCCAGCTTAGTCCACAACTTGGGGCTATCGCAGATCGTGCGCGACCCTAATTTGGTGGAAATCAAAGCCACCCATACGCAACCCGAACGTCAATTGTTTGAGTTTGTACTGAAATTATCGTTAACTTTGCCGAAGACACCTGCGCCTGCCGCCGCGGTGCCTGCAGTCCCTAAAGGATAGCGCTCACCATGCAGCTCAATGATTTTAAAGAGATAGATTGGAAAAGTGCGGGTAACTTACCTGCACCGATGAAAGCCGTGTTACTCAGTATATTGGCGATCGTGATCTTGTTGTTAGGCTATGCCGCATTGCTTAACCCAAACCTGAAAGCCTTGCGCGAAGAGCAAGAAAAAGAACAAGCGCTGCGCGATACATTCATGGCCAAAAAATTGCAAGCCATCAAAATCGATGCTTATAAAAAGCAGATGGTCGAGATTGAGCAGACCTTTGGTGCGCTATTAAAGCAGTTGCCAGACAAATCACAAATGGATGGCTTGTTAACGGATATCAATGAGGCGGGCTTGGCGCAAGGCTTGGCTTTTGAAGCCTTTATTCCGCAAGAAGAGGTGTTTGCTGATTTTTATGCCGAAAAACCGATTCAGATCAAAGTGGTTGGCCGATATCACCAGCTAGGCGCCTTTGCGACCGAAGTGGCTAAATTATCGCGCATTGTGACCTTGAACAATCTACATATTCAGCCTGTGGGTAAAGATGACAAAACCCACAAAGATGGCCTATTGATGGAAGCCGTGGCCAAAACCTATCGTTATTTAGATGCCGATGAGGTATCCGCCCGTCAAGCGCTGGCATTAAAAGCAGGGAAAAAGCCATGAGAATGACACAAGTGATGCGATGGATGCTATGCGGACTGGTCAGTGTGCTCACTGGATGTGCCAATCAAGCCAGTGATGATTTAACACAGTGGATGCAGCAATCCGATCATTTGGTGGCGATGGCGATTGAGCCGCTGCCTGAAGTCCAAGCGTTTGTGCCTAAACCTTATAACGCAGATGGCAGCTTACAAGATCCCTTTGTGCCGCATAAAGCGCAATTGCCAGACATGGCTCTGCAGCCCGATATGCAGCGTCGGCGTGAACCCCTAGAAGCCTATCCGTTAGAAGGCTTGCGGTTTGTGGGGGTGGTCAGTCGCAAGCAAAAAATATTCGCCACCGTGCAAACCACCGATCAACAAGTGTTTCAGGTAAAGCCAGGGAACTACATTGGGGAGCATTTTGGCTTGATTACTGCGCTCAACCTCAACCCAAAGACACAACATTACGAGATGCACGTGAAAGAAACGGTACAAGATCCCACCAGTGGTGAGTGGGCTGTACATATGACCACATTGGAATTGCAGGATAAAGAATGATGAAAAAATATACACTTGGCTTTTGGCTTGGTTGCTGTGTGTGGCTGCTCGGCAATGCGTCCAGTGCGCTCGCTGCAACGGCTGCATTGAATCAAATCCAAACCGTCGATGTCACCACGTTGCCTGGCGGGCGGCTCAATATTCAAATGCAGCTGTCACAAAGCTTAAATAGCGTGCCGACCAGTTTTACGCTGACCAATCCGCCGCGCATTGTGTTTGACATGCCCAATACGCACAATGCAATGGGTAAAAATGTGGTGGCCGTCAATCAAGGTGTGCTTAAAACGGTACAAGTGGTACAAGCGGGTGATCGTAGTCGCGTGGTGCTTAATTTGGCGCAAGCGGTGCCGCATCAATTGCAAATGAAAGACCACGGCTTGCAAGTTGGCCTCGATCATGAAACTGCAGATACGGCACCAACTGTTGCAAATAAACGCTTTGTGGAGCCAGAAAAAGTACCAACGGCCCACCGTATTCAAAACATTGAGTTTATGCGTGGTCGCAATGGCGAGGGCCGCATTGTGGTGGATTTGTCCGATAACAATATGGGCATCAATGTAAAAAATGTGGGTAAAACAGTGGTGGTGGATGTTGCCAATGCGGAACTGCCTGAGCATCTACAACGCCGCTTGAATGTGATCAATTTTAATACGCCTGTGCTGTTTGTGGATGCACTACACCAACGCAATCAAACCCAAATTGTGATCGAGCCGCAAGGCGATTGGGAGCAATCGACCTATCAGACCGACCGCAAATTGGTGGTGGATATTCGCCCATTGGTAAAAGACCCCAATAAGCTGATACAAGGCAGTAAACAAGGCTATGCAGGTGAAAAGCTCTCGCTTAACTTTCAACGTGTAGATGTCCGCGATGTATTGAAAGTGATCGCTGACTTTACGGGTAAAAACATTGTGGTCAGTGATGCGGTGACTGGCAGTGTGACCATCGGGTTAAAAGATGTGCCTTGGGATCAAGCGCTTGATGTGATTATGAAAAGCAAAGGCTTAGACATGCGCGTCAATGGCAGTGTGATCTCAGTCGCGCCCGCTGAAGAATTTGCCGCAAAAGAAAAAGCTCAACTCACTGCGGAAATGGAGCGCGAAACCCTAGAAACGCTGCGTACCGAAGTGTTTTCTCTCAAGTATCAAAAAGCAGGCGATTTTAGAAATATGCTATTGGGGGGCGGCGCTGGCGCTACAACAGGGTCATCGGGAGGTAGTACGCAAGCAGGTGGGCGATTAAATCGTATTTTATCACCGCGTGGTAGCGTCACCTTTGATGCGCGTACCAATACCATTTTTGTGCAAGATACCGCTAAAAAGCTGGAAGAAATTCAAGCCATCATTAACAAAGTGGATGTGGCCGTTAAACAAGTGATGATTGAGTCACGCATGGTGATTGCATCGAATACGTTTTCTAAAGCTTTAGGCGCGCGTTTTGGCATCACGCAAACCGGCACCCCAGGCAGCAATACCAATGCCACCATCAGTGGTACCTTAGGGAATCGCTTTACGCAAATTTCCGCCACTGGCGTGGCGACCCAAGGCACACGTAACGGTAGTATTCAAACCGCCACCAATAATGGCAGTGTGCTGACCAGCTCGGACGGTCAACCCGATTTAATGTCGAACTTACCGGTCAATAATGCATTTGGCTCGGTGGCGCTGAGTTTGCTTAAATTGTCAGCCAATATGTTGCTTAACCTTGAGTTGTCAGCGCTTGAAGCCGATGCCCGCGGTAAAGTGATTTCCAGTCCACGTGTCACCACAGCTAATCAACAAAAAGCACGTATTGCGCAAGGGGTGGAGATCCCGTATCAAACCGCCACCAGCAGTGGTGCGACCGCAGTAAGTTTTAAGCGGGCAGAACTCAGTTTAGAGGTCACCCCACAAATCACGCCTGATCAAAAAATCATCATGGATTTAGATGTACGCAAAGATAGTCGCGGCGAAGAAACCTCTGGGGGGGTGGCGATTAATACCCAAAACGTGCAAACGCAAGTGTTGGTTGGTAACGGTGAGACTGTCGTGTTAGGTGGCATTTACGAGCAAGTATCGCGCAAGGGCCTAGACAAAGTACCATTTTTTGGAGATTTACCCATCGTTGGCTACGCCTTTAAACGCACCACCAAGCAAGAGGATAAAACCGAGTTGCTGATCTTTATTACGCCAAAAATTCAAGATGACAGCCTTAGTTTAAACTAGGCCAGACAGTAAACGCTGTACAGTTACTGACAGTGTGTCGGCAATCCCTTAAAATGCCCAACTTAACGGTTGGGTTTTTTTATGGGTACACACATACCAAGTAAGATTTTTTTGATAGGCCTGATGGGCGCGGGTAAAACCACGGTCGGTAAGCTGATTGCTAAAAATCTTGGTAAATCTTTTTACGATACCGACCATATTATTGAGCAGCGCACGGGCGTGAAGATACCGACCATTTTTGAGCTTGAAGGGGAGGCAGGTTTTCGTAAGCGCGAAACCGATACCTTAAGCGAGTTTGCGCAGATGGATAATATTGTCCTAGCCACTGGCGGCGGCGTGATCATGGCGCCCGAAAACCGCACCATCCTCAGGCAGCATGGCTATGTGATTTATCTGCGCGCCAATGTGAATGAACTGTATTTACGCACTCGAAATGATAAAAATCGGCCACTGTTACAAAATGTCGATGTCAAAGCCAAACTCGAAGAGCTGTTTCATGCGCGTAATCCGCTATATACCGAAACCTCTCATTTAATTGTCGATACTGGTCATCAACCGGTGACGGTCATTATCCAAAAAATTGAAAGCGCATTGAACGCGTTGGAGTCATGATGCAAACCTTACATGTCAGCCTGGCTGACCGCAGTTATCCCATCCATATTGGCCGTGGCCTGATCAGTAATGCAGCCTTGATGCTGCCTTATTTAAAACGTAAGCAAGTGGCGATTGTGACCAATACGACGGTAGCGCCCTTGTACTTACATGCTCTGGCGCAACCCTTGCGCGATGCGGGTGTAGCGGTGATTGAGATTATTTTGCCCGATGGCGAGGCGTTTAAAAACAACGAAACGCTGCAAACCATTTATGACCAATTGTTACAACACCGTTGCGAACGCAATACCACCTTAATCGCCTTAGGTGGCGGCGTCATTGGCGACCTCACCGGCTATGCGGCTGCGACCTATTTGCGTGGTGTGCCTTTTATTCAAGTGCCCACTACGTTGCTGTCACAAGTCGATTCCAGCGTGGGCGGCAAAACGGGCATCAATCACGCGCTTGGTAAAAATATGATCGGCGCGTTTTATCAACCTAAGCTGGTGTTGGCCGATATCGATACCCTCAACACATTACCGCCGCGCGAACTGTCTGCCGGTATTGCCGAAGTGATTAAATATGGTTTGATTCGCGATCTGCCCTTTTTTGATTGGCTAGAAGCCAATATTGACGCATTGATGGCGTTGGAAACCGCCGCCGCCAGTCACGCTATTTATCGCTCTTGCCAAAACAAAGCCGAAGTCGTGGCCGCTGATGAACATGAACAAGGTGAGCGCGCACTACTTAATTTAGGCCACACTTTTGGCCACGCCATAGAAAACGCCATGGGTTACGGCGTCTGGTTGCATGGCGAGGCAGTCGCGGCGGGCACCATGATGGCAGCAGACTTATCCAAACGCATGGGCTGGCTAGACGATCACCAATTTGCGCGCATGGATGCCTTAATGCGCAAAGCCAATTTACCGTTAACGCCACCCAATCTCGGGGCTGACGAATACTTACGCTTGATGCAATTGGATAAAAAAGTGGCCGATGGCAAAATCAGGTTGATTCTGCAACAAGGCATAGGCAAAGCGGTGATCACCGCGGAGTACGATGCCGAAAAATTAGCGCAAACGCTTACCGCATTGGTATAACGACGATGACACTTGCCCGCTATGCAGCTTGGCCTGAACACACCCGCGGTCGTCGGGTGCTTGAGGACGAATCACCCACGCGCAATGTGTTTCAACGCGATCGAGACCGCATTATTCACTCTACCGCGTTTAGACGTTTGGAATATAAAACCCAAGTGTTCGTTAACCACGAAGGGGATTTATTTCGTACCCGTCTCACCCACAGCATCGAGGTGGCGCAACTCACGCGCGGCATTGCCCGCACGTTGGGCTTGCATGAAGATTTGGCCGAAGCTATTGCTTTGGCGCATGATTTAGGCCACACCCCATTTGGCCACGCGGGACAAGATGCACTCAACCATTGCATGCGCGCCTACGGGGGCTTTGAGCATAATTTGCAATCACTGCGAGTGGTCGATGTATTAGAAAAACGCTATGCCGCGTTTGATGGCCTTAATTTAAGTTTTGAGGTGCGCGAAGGCATTTTAAAGCACTGCTCACGCAAAAATGCCGAGCAACTGGGGGAGGTGGGTGAGCGTTTTTTAAATAAACAAAGCCCAAGCTTAGAAGCGCAAATTACCAATTTTGCCGATGAAATTGCCTATAACAATCATGATGTGGATGATGGCCTACGCTCGGGCCTGATCACCATCGCGCAACTCTCACAAATTGAATTGTTTGCTGAAAACATGGCACAAGTGAAACAACGCTATGGCGCGCTGGAAGATAAACGCCTGATACACGAAACCATCCGTCGCATGATCAATGCGCTGGTGGTGGACCTATGCCAACAAAGCCTGCAGCAAATCGCCGAGCATCAACCCGCCGACATCGACGCCGTGCGTAACGCGCCTTATTTAGTGAGTTTTAGCCCAGCCTTAGCCGAAAAAAACCACGCCCTCAAACAGTTTTTACGCACGCATTTATACCAACACTACAAAGTCAATCGCATGAGCGCCAAGGCGCAACGCATTATTGAAGAGTTATTTAACGCATTTATGCATACCCCCAAGCTGATGCCAGACGAGCACCAATTGGCCGCCAAGCTTGATCAAGCGCGCGCGGTGGCTGATTATATTGCAGGCATGACAGACCGCTATGCGATTCGGGAACATCGACGTTTGTTTGCAGTGGAAGAGCACTGGTAAATCAGCCCACAGCCAGCGTCAACACATTGCTCATGCGTAATTCAACGCATTCATTGTCAGCGATACAGTCGTTATGATGCCTGCATGAAACACACCACGCATTTAGGCGTTCGCCAGCATATTGTTTCAGGTGGTTTGCTAATGGTGCTCATGATTGTGTGTGCCCCTGTGTGTGCCAATGAATCCCTACGTCTCGACGCGATCGAAGTCAATGGCCATTATGACAATGCGGTGGGCACCGCCAATGCGGCGAGTGAAGGGGTGGTCGGTACTGCACTGATCCAACATCGCCCTACCTTACGCACGGGTGAAATTTTAGAGTTTGTTCCTGGCATGATCGTCACCCAACACAGCGGCAGTGGCAAAGCCAATCAATATTTTTTACGTGGTTTTAATTTAGACCACGGCACCGACTTTGCCACCTTTGTCGATGACATGCCTGTCAATATGCGCACGCATGCGCATGGTCAAGGCTATACCGATTTAAATTTTTTAATCCCTGAGCTGGTGCACCATGTGCATTATCAAAAAGGCCCTTATGTTGCCGAAAATGGCGACTTTGCTTCAGCAGGGGCGGCGCATTTACAGTTGGCCAATCAGTTGCCACGCGGCATCGCTAGCTTGACCCTAGGCAGTTACGATTATCAACGCCTGCTGTTTGCCAATAGTAGCCGAGTGGCTTCGGGGAATGTTTTGTATGCGCTAGAACTGAATCATAATGATGGCCCATGGCAAGTGGCTGAAGGCTTGCGTAAACTCAATGGCGTGCTGCGCTACAGCGAGGGCGATGCCAGTGATGGCATGCATCTGACCGCCATGGCTTATGACAACCGTTGGCGCGCCACTGATCAGATTCCACGGCGTGCGGTGCAGTCGGGCCAACTCGACCGCTTTGCCAGCATAGACCCAAGCAATGGCGGGACGTCATCACGCTACAGTATTTCGTTTAACCGTCACCAACAACATGCGCTTGGTGGCTGGGAACTCAGTGCATATGCGGTACGCTCACAGCTCGATTTATATAGTAATTTCACTTATTTTTTAGATCAAACAACCATGGGCGACCAGTTTAATCAGCGGGAATCGCGTCGCTTGATGGGCGTCAATCTGCGCAAAAGTTGGTTTACCGACCTTACGGGTATGCCGATGACCAACACATTAGGGCTACAAACACGCTATGACAATATTGCCCCAATCGCGCTCGCCAGCAGTGTACAAAGACAACGTACCGAAGGCATTCGCACCGACCGTGTGCAACAAAGCAGTGTTGGTGTATTTGCCGAAAACACGCTGTGGTGGCATGAAAAATTTCGCACAGTCGCTGGCATGCGTTATGACCACTATCAGTTTAAAGTGAACAGTCAGCTTGCCGCCAACGCTGGCCAAGTCAGTGATGGCATCACTTCGCCAAAACTATCCGTGATTGTTGGGCCATGGGCCAATACTGAATTTTTTTATAATTTTGGCAAAGGCTTTCATAGCAATGATGCGCGCGGCACCACGCAAACCGTGTTGCTAGACGGCGGCGCGGCCACCCCAGTCACGCCCTTAGTGGGCACACGCGGCAGTGAAATTGGTATGCGTAGCGAATGGTTGCCTGGGCTACAAAGCTCGCTCGCCTTGTGGCAACTGGAGATGGATTCTGAACTCGTGTTTGTTGGCGATGCAGGCGAAACCACGCCAAGCCGCGCCAGTCGCCGTGTCGGGGTGGAATGGAACAACCATTACCGACTCAACGATTGGTTATTGCTCGATCTGGATATTGCCCTCTCTAAAGCGCGCTTTACCCAGCCAGCTCCTGAAGGCAACGCCATTCCGGGTGCTATCCGTCAAGTCGCCTCGCTTGGCGCAACGATCACGCAATGGGGCGATTGGTTTGGTAGCTTGCAACTGCGCTATTTTGGTCCAAGACCATTGGTGGAAGACGATTCTATCCGCTCTCAATCCACCTTGCTCACCTATGCGCGGGTGGGCTATCGCTACAATCCGCGCACCACGCTGACGCTGGATGTATTTAATCTGTTTGATCGCAAAGCCAGTGATATCGATTACTTTTTCGCCTCGCAACTGCGCGGTGAGGCAGCCCCTGTCAATGACGTGCACTTTCATCCAGTAGAGCCACGGTCTGCGCGAGTCACCTTGAGTTATCAATTTTAAGCGTTTATCAACGCAATCTAAGTCGGTTGCTTACGCTATCAATGGCGCGCAGATGCCATGCAATCCCATCTTTCCAAAAATTTTCATTCAATGTATGATCCGTCCTCTTTGCAATGTCTTAACATACGCTAAGTTATTTTTGTATAAATGACATTGCGTTATTGATTACGCTACGCGTGTTTATACGCTGTTTACCTCTTATGTCATCCTCGCCGCTCATTAGCATTGTGATTCCTGCTTACAACTACGCGCACACGCTTGAGCGCGCTGTCAGCTCGGTGTATCAGCAACTCGATACCGATTGTGAATTCATCATTATCAATGATGGGTCAACGGATGATACGCAAGCTTTATTGGCCACTTTTTCGGAAAAATATCCCAATGTGCAGGTGTTGCATAAGGAAAATGGCGGCCTTGCCTCCACTAGAAATGCGGGTATTCGTGCTTCATGCGGAGATTATCTGGTGTTTTTAGATGCTGACGATACGCTCAGTGATGGCGCGATCGGTCTTTTAAAACAATGCATTGCTGAGACGCACGCCGAATTTGTGATCGGTGGTCATCGGTCGATTGCGCCGAATGGCCACTGCAAAACGCATTTACCACAACCGCTGCCCAGCACGGCATTGGCAAGGGTCAAAGGCTATCTTATTGATAAAACCATCAGTTTTTCTAATGGCGGTTGTGCCATCAAGCGCAGTGTGTTTGAAAAAATCACTTACCCTGAGGCGCTGAGAAACGCAGAGGATATTCCAGTATTTGCTTATTTAATGGCCAATTGTAGCTGTGCGCAAATTCATGCTGTTCTGGTCAATGTTTATAAACATGCAGATAGTTTGCGGCATGCTTTTCAACATACTGTCAATGTCGGTACACAGATTGTGGAGGTGGTGTTTCATCAGTCGCTAATGCCTGCACATCTGCAATCGTTAAAACAAGCATTTATGGTGCAACGATTATTATCGTTGTCGCGCTCCGCTTATGAAGCAAAACACTATGCATTAGCACAAGATTTTTATGTACGTGCTTTTAAATTAGAGTTTAGCGTGCTGTTTAAATGGACCTACACCAAAAAGTTCATAAGCGCCTTGATAAAACTGCGTGAATAAGACACCGCGTGCGGCCTCATCTGGTTGATTCACTGGTGTTTATTTGATCAAGAAAACCAATGCCTTCATTTTAAATTATTAAGATAAGTATGTTTTTGTTTATAAGTGCTATTATTTTTAATTTTATATGACACGGTGTTCTCTCATGTTTTCTTATGATCTTGGTCAAGAATACGTTTTGTATGGTCAAACTTGGACCAACTGTCGTGTCGTTTACCGGTCGCTGCATACCCGATCAAGTCATCACATGGTCTTGCATATCATCATGGGAATCAAACAAATAAAAAGCGTCTTTGTCAGGGCACATACGTGGATACATACATTGGCGTTCGTCAATAAAGAGGTGGGTTGATGGCTATTTTAGTCACTGGTGGCGCTGGTTATATCGGTACCCATACTTGCGTTGAATTGTTGTTAGCCGGGTATGAAGTGGTCGTGTTAGATAACTTTTGTAACAGCCATCCCACTGCGCTAGATCGGGTCGAGCAAATCACGGCACGCTCTTTAAGCGTCGTCAGAGGAGATGTTCGAGACCAAGCCATCCTAGAAGCCACCATGCATCATTTTGCAATTGATGCCGTCATCCATTTCGCTGGACTTAAAGCCGTGGGTGAATCAGTAGAAAAGCCGCTCGATTACTACGAAAATAACGTCGTCGGCACCCATCGCTTACTACAGGCTATGCAAAAATGTGGGGTCGAAACCCTGGTGTTTAGCTCATCCGCCACAGTGTACGGTGAGCCTAAGCAACTCCCTTTGACTGAAGATCACCCGTTGTCAGCCACGAATCCTTACGGACGAAGTAAGTTAATGGTTGAAGAGATGCTTCGCGACCTCTGGCAGGCCAATACACATTGGCGCATTGCCATCTTGCGCTACTTTAATCCAGTGGGTGCCCACCCACTGGGCTTGATTGGTGAAGATCCGCGTGGGGTACCTAATAATTTAATGCCATATGTCGCCCAAGTGGCAGTGGGTAAGCATGCCTACCTCAATATTTGGGGCAATGATTATCCAACGCCTGATGGCACCGGGGTGCGAGACTATATTCATGTGGTGGATTTAGCCAAAGGTCACTTAAAAGCATTAGCGCATCTCAACGCCCCACAATGCACGGCGATTAATCTAGGTACGGGCGTTGGTCACAGCGTACAAGAGGTGCGTAAGGCGTTTGAACGTGCCAGTGGTCAAACCGTACCGTATAAGGTGTCTACGCGTCGGCAGGGGGATGTCGCCACCTGTTATGCCGACGCACAATTGGCAACCACACTGCTTGGTTGGAAAGCGGAGCATGATCTTGTCACCATGTGCACAGATCATTGGCGCTGGCAATCGTTGAACCCCAACGGATTTTCAAACGGCTAATTGAATCATGTATGCGAACATGCCATCCACCTGAACGCATTAACAATGCTAACAACGCTGTATCTCATGTCTGGACGATCCCCGCTTGCATCCGCATTCCATCGCAGTGCAACCGTGTGTGCTGCGAGCAAGCCTGCAAGTTTGGGGCATACAATTGTACTGACCCCCTTACGTTTCGTGATGGATATCATCGGTTGAGCATCATGGCTGCAATCTAAAATATCAGTCTTAAATATCAATCTAAGGTATCCATCAAGAGTATCCATCTAGGGTTTCAATAGACTCGGTTTTGCAAGCCACCTTATTTCAGCACGCGGTTAGTTAGCGCAGTCCGCTTGACCTTGTTCGCGCAGAATGTGCGCCACCTTTGTTATTCAGCGTGCTGATTCAAAATCAATAGGCTTTAGAAGTGTGCAGCCAAAAAAACAAACGTTGACGGTGTGTAAACCAATAAAAAATGGTAAATCGTGATCAACATTCAGATACTATAAGCAGGTTGCTAATATCACGTGCATTGGTACACCGTTGGTCAATAGGCGTTGGATGGCGCGATTTACCTCGAAGCGCAGCGCATTCATCGATGCGTTTGTAGCAAAGCCACTGATTGAGGCGGCATTGGTGTGTGGTGGTTAACATGGTACCTCACCGTACGTGAAACACCCGACTAGGCCAACGTGATTGCCTATCCCTTTTGAGATTTATCGTATGAATATGTTAAAAAGACGCAGAACTGTCATCAGTTATCTGCAAAAAAAAATCGCCAAAAAGTACTTAAAAAAGAGTTCTAGGGCGCATCTTGCTCACAGAAATCAATTGGTCACCTTTAGCTTTGATTTCATATCGCAATCAATTGCGATCAATGGTAGGTATGAAGATCAACAGTTAAGCTTGGTGGAACATTTGTTTTCGCACAAACTACAGGACAAGGTTGTGTTGGATATAGGAGCCAACATCGGCAACCACACCGTTGCATTTAGCCAGATGGCGAAAGCAGTGTATGCGTTTGAGCCAAACCCAGTCGTATTTGAAGTGCTTAAACTGAATACAAAACCTTTCAGTAATGTACACCTATTTAACTTGGGGGCATCGGTTGAGACTGGCTCCATTCAGGCGCTGATCCCTAAACGTAATTGTGGTGCAGGCGCTGTTGTCAGTGACCGATTCGTCAAAAAACAAGATGAAGACTATATCAACCTGACCTTTGATGTCGTGGCGTTAGATGCCCTTGACGCACTCGCAGGCAAAGCCGTTGGAATGGTTAAAATTGATGTTGAGGGGCATGAGTTGCAGGCGTTTCGCGGCATGCAAAGTCTCTTGTCCGCACAAAAACCGATCATTTTGTTTGAACAAAACAGCGGCATTGAAAACGGCAGTTCCCTAGAAATTGAATTTCTTAAAACGCTGGGTTATCAATATCTATATGATTTAACGCCGGTGGATCAATGGATGACACCGACGTGGTTGCCAAGCCTACTTAAGTCGATAATGCACGTGTTTGAAGTCATGCTATTGGGTGAGCCAGTGAGTCAGTTGCAGTTAACGCAAATTACACAGTTAACAAAAAGACGGTATGACATGCTGATCTTTTCGGCGGACAAGCTTGATACGTTGGGATTTGCTGAGCCGCTGCGGAGTTGAAAGCTACTTGATCAAAGCCGATATTGTTTTAAACTGCGGATGCGTCGCCCCTAGCATGGGCTCAAACAGCATGGACTCGGTATTGGTAATAACACAGCCCGCATCACGCATTCTTTCAATCGCGTTATTGCGGTTAGCCTCTGTTCGGGAAATTACGGCATCTTCCACCACAAACACTTGTTTGCCAGCGGCTAAGGCATCGAGCGCAGTTTGCAATACGCAGATATGGGTTTCTAAGCCAAACAGTACCAGTTGCGATTGTTGTGCATGTTGTGTGGCTTGAAAGGCGGGTGCGTGCCACGCAGAAAAAGCCAGTTTTGTGATGCGAGGGGTATTGGCCGGCATCAATGCTTGCAAAGGCAAAAGCGTTTCGCCTAATTTTTCTGGGTATTGCTCTGTCACCCACAGCGGGATATTTAAGGCATACGCACCTTGGATCAGGCGTTCGATGTTGCTGATGACTGCACGCATGGCATCGGTTGGCATCACGCCACACAAACGCGTTTGCACGTCGATCAACATCCAGCAGGCGTCAGTGGTGGCGATGGCGGACTTGCGCATTTATTGGATCAAAATAAGTTGTTGGTCAATGTCCTGAAGATCAGCTTCGGAGATGATGCCACTGACTGTTTTGAGCTGAATCAGATTGACTAAATATTGATAGCGCGCCTGCAGTAACTCCCGATTAGCACTGTAAAACTGTTGTTGCGCATTGAGAATATCCACATTGGTGCGTACGCCTACTTGATAGCCTAATTGGGTGGCGTCTAACTGACTTTGGCTACTTTTAAGTGCTTGTTCTAAGGCCTGAATCTGCGCAACATTGGTGGTTAAGTTGAGGTAGGCGCGTTGCGTTTCTAACGTCGTTTGACGGGTGGTGTTTTGCAAATCGTCTAGCGCTTGTTGTCGATAATAATTGGCCTGACGCACGCGTGAATCCACCGCGCCACCTAAGTATAAAGGCACCGATACTTCAACGCCGATGATTGCATTTTGTAACTGGCTACCAAAGCCATTTTGACTGCCATTAAAATCACTGTCCGTATAGCTTGCCACTGCGTCTACATTGGGATAATGCCCGGCTTGTGCAATTTGAATTGCGCGGGTATTGAGATCCACTGTGGCTTGCTGAATTTGAATATTTAAATTGTGTGTGTGAGTTGCAGTTTCCCATGCTTGCAAGGTATCGAATGCGGTTTGCAGCGGAAGGTCTTGTCGAATACTGGCCAGCAAACCGGGTGGGTGGCCGATGATGGCGGCGAGTGTTCGTTTTGCAATCTCCATCCCATTTTGCGCGGCAATGCTTTGTGACACCACTAAATCGTAGCGCGCTTGGGCTTCATTGACATCGGTAATGGTGGCCGTGCCCGCCTCAAATGTCGCTTTTGCTTGGGCTAATTGCCGCGTGATTGCCGCCTGTTGTGCCGCCAGTAATGTAATTTGATCTTGTGCTTGCAATACCGCAAAGTAAGCTTGTGTGGTGCGTAGCATCAGTGCCTGTTGCGCAAGATGGTATTGTTTGTCGGCGATTCCCACTTGTACTTGGCTCAAACCAATCCGCTCCAGATTTTCTTTACGGTAAATCGGTTGTCTGGCTTCAAGTTTGGCTGCATAACCTTCAAAACGGTTTTTACCATCGGGTAAAAACACGTTGTTACCGGTCAGTTTGAGTTGCGTTTGGTTGGCGGTCGCACTTCCACTCAACATCACCGATGGTCGGTAGTTAGCTTTGGCTTGCTCGATCAGTTCTTGTGCAGCCTGATTGGCATGCCCCGCGGAGGCCAGGATGGGATCTTGTTGTTTGGCTTCTAGATAAATGCCATATAGGCTTTGCGGGGCAGCATGCAAGCCGCTGCTCATTGCCCATGGCAACAGCAACAACCCAGCGATTCGAACGCAGTTCAACATCGGTTAAAGGTGCTTTAAAAAGTAAACGCTGCTGCTTGGGTGGCGTTTATCATTTCGGGCAGACTGGTTTCAAACAGGATATCTTGTTTGTAACTGTTTTCGGCCACACGTTGAATCAGCGTGGCTTGCATCACCGGCGCTTGTCCTAACACGATGAGCAAACGGCCGCCGATATTTAATTGTCGGCGCAATCCTTCGGGTTCAATCGGACTGGAGGCTGTAAATACCATGACATCGTAGGGCGCCGCTTGGGGATTCCCAGCATGTCCATCGGCTTCGATCACTTGCACATTGCTGACTGCATGTTTGGTCAAATTTTGACGCGCCATGTCACATAAGCTGGCTGACGTATCGAGTGCGGTAATGCGTGCGCAATGCTGCGCCATTAAGGCGGCAAAGTAGCCACTGCCAACGCCCACCAATAACACTTGGTCTGTCGGTTGAAGTTGTAAGGCTTGCAAGAAACGGCCCTCAATTTTCGGGCTTAACATGGTTTGCCCTTCACCGAGCGGAATTTCAATGTCCGCAAAGGCTAAGCCACGAAAGGCTGCGGGTACATATTCTTCGCGCGGCGTGGCGCTTAATGTCGCTAACACCACTGGGTCGAGGACTTCCCAAGTGCGAATTTGTTGCTCAATCATGTTAAAACGTGCGGTGGTGGTATTGGTCATATGCATACGCTTTCTGGTGAGAATTCAAACATTATAATTTATTGCTTGATCATTTATCGCTTGATCATTTGTTAACTGGGATTTGCATCGATTTTGTAAACCGCTTTGCCCACCAGACATACAGTGCTGGGACAAATAAAATAGTCAGCACCGTGGCTACGGCAAGGCCGCCCATGATTGCCACAGCCATTGGGCCGAAAAATACACTGCGGGTCAGCGGAATCATCGCTAAGATTGCGGCAGCAGCAGTCAGCACGATCGGCCTAAAACGACGCACGGTGGCATGTACGACCGCATGCGCTAAGTCGGCACCTTGGGCTAAATCTTGATTGATTTGATCCACTAAAATCACAGAGTTGCGCATGATCATGCCAGACAGTGCAATGCTGCCCAACATGGCGACAAATCCAAATGGCATATTAAACAACAATAGTGCAAAGGTAATGCCGATCATGCCCAGCGGGGCAGTGAGTACTACCAATACAACATTAGCCATGCTCCGCAATTGCAAGATAAGCAAGGTAAACACCGCCGCTAAAAACAAGGGCACCCCCTTAGCAACCGAAGCCGCGCCTTTGGCAGACTCTTCAATTGCGCCACCCGTTTCAACTGTCACATTGGCAGGCAAGGTATTTAAAATCGGCTGGATGGCCGTTTGTACTTGTTGCGATACCACGGGTGCTTGCACGTTCCCTTTCAGATGTGCGCGTACGGTCAAAGAGGGTACGCGGTTGCGATGCCACATCACGCCTTCTTCAAACCCATCGCGAATAGTCACCAGTTGCGCCAGCGGCACCCGATCACCCGTTGCGCTTAATACGGTTAATTGCGCCAATTGAGACAGTTTGCCGCGTTCGTTGTCTGGGCTACGCATGATTAAATCGATACGCTCATTTCCCTCCCTAAACTCAGTCACCACTTGTTGATGAAACTGCGTGTTCAGTAATTGCGCAATCTCAGGTGAGCTCACACCCAATAAGCGGGCTTTGGTTTGATCCACATCAAGGTGTATGACTTTGCTCGGTTCTTCCCAACCTAATTGCACATTGATCAATTGAGGATTGGCGCGCATCACATCAGCAATTTTGTGCGCGACTTGGCGGATGGCGGCTAAATCTTGACCATCGACGCGAAATTGCACCGGAAAGCCAACGGGTGGGCCATTTTCTAGACGCAATACCGAGGCGCGTAATTGCGGAAAATCATGTGCAAACAAGCTTAATAAATCCTGCCGCAGTGATTCGCGTTGGTGGAGATCTTTGCTGAGTATCACCAACTGCGCAAAGGCGCGATGGGGCAGCTGCACATCCAACGGTAAATAATAGCGGGGCGCGCCTGAGCCTAAATAGGACACCACGTTATCCAATTTGCCATGTTGCTGTTGCCAACGCACTAACCATTGCTCAACCTGATGAACAGCCTGCTCGGTGGCGAGATCACTGGCATTTTCGGCCAAGCGTAAATCCACCACAATTTCTAAGCGGGTCGAATCCGGAAAAAACTGTTGTTGTACCTTGCCAAAGCTGGCCATCGCTACCATAAATAAGAGCAACGTGGCCAAAATGACTTTGCCTCGATGGTGCACACAGGTGCTGACAAGCGCGGTGAGCCGCAAGTAAAAGCGCGTTTGGTAAACGCCTGCATGCTCGTCCTGCAATGCCGCTGGTTGCGGTGTGACTACTGGCGTAGTGCGACGCAGCCGAGCAAACCAGCGTTGCCAGAACGAAGGCGCATGCCCATGCTGGGCTTCTGGCAGTAAATGAAAGCCGATATAGGGGACGACAATCACCGCTGCAATCCACGACAAGCTGAGCGCAATGGCGGAGACTTGAAAAATAGAGCGGGTATATTCCCCAGTCGAAGACACTGCGGTAGCAATTGGTAAAAAGCCCGCGACCGTCACCAAGGTGCCTGTCAGCATCGGCATTGCGGTGGATGTAAAGGCAAACGCCGCCGCCTCCGCGCGCGCCAAGCCTTGCTCCATTTTTGCCGCCATCATTTCAACCGCAATGATGGCATCGTCCACCAACAGGCCTAGCGCTAAAATTAAGGCCCCCAGTGAAATTTTATGTAAGCCAATCTCCAACCAATCCATGCACAAAAAAGTCCCTGCCAACACGATGGGGATCGAGATTGCGACCACAATCCCCGTACGCCAGCCTAATGAAAGTAAGCTCACGGCCAATACAATCAGCAGGGCCTCTGCGAGTGAGCGCACAAAGTCATTGACGGAGTGCTGCACAATATCCGGTTGCGAGGTCACTAAATGCAAGGTCACCCCCACAGGCAATTGTTGCTGTATGTGTTTGGTAGCCACATTGAGCGCTTTGCCTAAGGCGATGACATCACCGCCTTGTTGCATGCTCACCCCGATCATCAACGCAGGACTGCCGTTAAATCGAATGCGTTGTGCCGGCGGGTCGGCATAGCCACGGCGGATGGTGGCGACTTCGCCCAAGGTCAGACTTTGGTTGCCAGCCCGAATCGGTAATTGCCGTAAGGCGTCTAAGCTTTCTAATCGGCCCGATAAATCAAGCCGAATACGTTCAGGACCGACATCAAAGGTACCTGCTGTCGCTACTTGATTTTGTTGTTGTATGCTTTGCGCTAATTGTGCGGGACTGATGCCTAAACTGGTCAGGCGTTGGTTAGAAATCTCGATGATGATTCTTTGTGGTTGCTCACCAAATAAATCAATTTTTTCAATTTCAGCTACTTTTAATAAACGCGCTCTCACCCATTCGGCTTGGCGTTTCAGTTGTTGTGGTGTTAGACCATCCGCAGTCAATGCGTATAACGTGCCATAGACATCGCTGAACTCATCGTTGAAGGTGAGGCTCTCTAATCCCGCTGGAAAGGTATGACGAATATCGCCTATTTTTTTGCGTACTTGATACCAAAGTTCAGGGATCTTCTCTGAAAAGGTGTCATCTTTAATCACAATAAACACAACGGCTTCGCCCGGGCGGGAGTAACTGCTGGTGTAATCAATGGCTGGAATTTCTTGTAGTTTTTTCTCGATTTTATCTGTGACTTGGCTTTCCATTTCGAGCGCACTGGCACCCGGCCACGTACTACGAACCAGCATGACTTTAAATGTAAAAGGCGGGTCCTCGGATTGCCCCAAATGGGTGTATGCCACCGCGCCAGCAATCACGGTCAGCACAATAAAATACAGCACCAAGACTTGGTTATGTAAGGCCCAAGCGGATAAATTCCAGCCTGCTGCGTTGTCTGCTTGTGGCGTTGCCATTAGCGTAGCATCTCTGCTGGCGGCTGCACGGCCTGCACTTGCTCACCCTCATGCAGGGTATGGATGCCGATGGTGGCAATCTGCTCGCCAGCTTGCAAGCCTGCGCGTACCTCGATACCCGCTTCGGTCAACGGTCCTGTTGTAATTGGTCGCAGATGGGCAATGTGCTTGGCATCTATCACCCACACGGCTGGCTGTGCGCCGTGACGCGTGACCGCTGTGCTGGGTACGCGCATTTGCGGCGCAGTGGGCACCTGCCATGCCACGTAGGCGGTCATGCCCAGTTTTAGCTGCGTATCCGCATCACGGACGCGCACGCGCACATCAAAGGCATGGGTGTGTGTATTGGCCACAGGCGCAATTTCACGGACTTCCCCGGGATAGCGTGGTCCGTGGTCACCGAGTTGAATGCTGGCAGACTTACCAACTTTGATTGTGGATATGGCGGTCTCAGGCACGGCAATATGCACCTCTAGCGCTTGCATGTCATAAATTTGAGCGATGGTTTGGCCTGCCGCGACCACTTGGCCAGGCTCTGCTTGTATCATGCCAATCACACCCGTACGGTCGGCGACCAATTGCGTATAAGCCCCTTGCCGTTGATTGAGTTGTACTTGGGCTTGGGCTTGTTGTAAGCGCGCTTGCGCCGTTTTTACTTGCGTGTCATAACTATCGAGCGCTGATGTTGAGATGAACTGTTGTTGAAACAGTTGTTGTCTGCGCCCTAACTCAGCCTTGGCGAGGCTTAAATTTGCTTGCGCAGCATGGAGATCGGCGAGGGCGGCATCGGTGTTTAAGCGACTATCGGTCACATCTAATTGCGCAATGGCTTGGCCTTTTTTTACCAGTTCGCCGACATTGACCTCACGTCGGATGATTTTACCCGTTACCCGAAACCCAATACTTGATGCATATCGTGACGTGACCTCGCCGGTATAACGAGGGGCTATTGCGGTCGCCTGTTCGCCCACCGTCATCACCCACACCGGGCGTGGGGGCGTTGCTGTCTCTACCTTCGGTTGACACGCGGTTAAGCCAAGCCCGAGCATTGCCATGTAACACAAGCGTAAATACGAAACATCACACATCGAGCGGCTCCTTAAATAAGCCTTGGGTAATCATGTTGATCATACTGTGCATGCGATCCGACATGGGCCGCCAATCAATCCATAAGTCTTGCGCCATGTTGATTTCCAAGGCGCACATGCCATGCATTGCCGCCCAAATGGTTTGTGCCGTTAACACGGGATCTTGCCAGTGCGGGTGAAACAGCCCGGCATCGGTTACACGGGTCACAATTGAAATCAATTGATAATAAGCATCTTGTTCGGGATTGTTTTTTTCAACCGCTGATAGCTCGGGGGCGCAAGGCGGATGCGCTGTCATAAACATCATACGGTAATGGTTGGGGTGCGCGAGCGCAAAGCGCACATAATGTTCACCAAACGCTAGTAAACACGCACGCGGTTCGCGGATGGCTAGGGTTGATTTGAGCGCAGCGGCTAATTTGAGCGCATCCGCATCGACCACGGCACGCAATAATTGCTCTTTGTCACTAAAGTAAGAGTATAGCGTGGTTGCCGAATAGCCAATGCGTTTGCCTATTTCTCGCATGGTGACGGCATGCACCCCTTCTGCAATAAATAAATCACGCGCGCAATCAATCACCAAGGTGCGAAAGTGTGCTTTGTCTTGCGGTGATTTAAATTTAGGCGGCATACAACACTATTTAAAATTAACGTTGTTAATATAACAACGTTAATTTTTTAAATCAAGCGATTCATTTCTCTTTTTTTGTAGTAAAGGTATACGCGCATGCTTGCAAGGTTGATAGAAGGGGGCAGTGTAGCCAGCATGCATGATTGCGCAATGGATATTGCAAGGGGTGCACCGATGGATGTTGCGCATGGTTTACGCGTTGCATGTTGCGCACGGGTGTCGCAATGGGGTGTGGCCACTGCGATTAGCGCAATTGGTATTGATTGAGCTTATTCCACAAGGATCGCTCACTGATTTCTAATAATTTGGCTGCCTTGGTTTTATTGCCTTGGCACACGTCCAGTGCTTGTAAAATTAAACGTCGTTCAATCGCTTCCGTAGCCACTGGGATGGAAAGCGCTTGTGCCTCATGATTGACCGTAGCGGTGGGTGCAGGCGTTGTGCCTGCTTGATCAGCGGCATGTTGCGCGATATCGGCGGGTAAGTGGTGGGCTAAAATTTGGCTACCCCCCGCCAAAATGGCCGCACGTTCTAATACGTTTTCTAATTCCCGCACATTGCCAGGCCAATGGTATTGTTGCATGCAAATGAACGCAGCAGCACTGAGGGTGCACTGACGTTTGCGCAAAAAGAATGCCGCCAAACTTGGCAGGTCCTCCAAGCGTTGGCGCAGTGCAGGCACGGCGAGTTGGATCACATTGAGGCGATAATAGACATCTTCACGCAGTTTGCCTTCTCGTACCGCTTGCATCGGATCGCGGTTAGTTGCTGCCACCACCCTGACATCCAGCTGGAGTGGTCGATTGCCGCCTAATTTTTCGACCACACCTTCTTGTAATACCCGCAATAATTTTGATTGCAATTGAATCGGCATTTCGGTGATTTCATCTAAAAATAAGGTACCACCGTTGGCTAATTCAAACTTACCGATGCGCTCTTTTAGGGCGCCTGTGAACGCCCCTTTTTCGTGACCAAATAGCTCGGACTCTAAGATGTCAGCCGGAATGGCCGCACAATTCACGGCAACAAATAATTGTTCTTTTCGATGTGAGGCTTCATGCAAGGCTTTGGCCACCAGTTCTTTGCCAGTGCCCGTTTCACCCACAATAAATACCGTTGCGCGCTCAGGGGCCACTTGTTGAATCATGGTTTTAAGCGCCTGCATCGGCGGGCTATCGCCAATAAAATGCACATCATGCGGTTGTTGTGCCTCTTTAAGGTAGGTATTTTCGCGGGTGATGCGCTTGAGCTTGAGCGCTTTTTCAATGGCAACTTCTAAGGTTTCTAACTCAAATGGCCGCAAAATATAATCACTAGCCCCCAGTTTCATGGCTTCAACCGCGGTTTTAATCTCTCCCTGCGCGGTCACCATGATCAACGGCAGAGACTCATAGGTTTTACGGATTGCTTCCAGCAGCTTTAAGCCATTCATGCCGGGCATGTGTAAATCGCTGACCACCAAGTCAATCGGATGTGCTTGAATCAAGGCCATCGCTTCTTGACCATTGGCGGCTGATAGTGCCTTATAGCCCGCCTGCCTGAGGCTGATCTCGAGCAATCGGCGCATGTTCGGTTCGTCGTCGACTGCGAGTATCGTCTGTTGCGGATTTGTCATGAAGTGAGTGGGTGATGGATGGGGAGTTGAATATTAAATTGCGCCCCTTGCCAAGGGCTAGACGCATAGTGAATTGTACCACCGTGTGCTTCAATGATTTGTTTGACCACGGCCAGCCCCAAGCCAACGCCCCCTGCGCGTTGGGTAAAAAAAGCATCGAATAACAATGCTTGCTGGTCTGGCGCAACCCCAGGTCCATCATCCGCCACTTCTAACAGGGCTTGATCGCCAACTTGCGTCAGGCGCAACAGGATTTGTCCGCCTATCGGCAACATTTGAATCGCATTCATTAATAAATTGAGCAGCACTTGTGTGATCTGGTCTTGGTCAGCATGGATGGTCATCGGCACTGTTGCAACGACCTGTATTTGAATGTGTTTTGCTTGCGCTGGTACTTGTAACATGGCGCACACTTGCTGACAGTGCGACGTTAAATCTAAGGGATTTTTATTCAACGGGCGCGGACGTGCCGCATCAATCAAGGCGCTGACCAAACGATTGAGTCGTTCTGTTTCTGAAATAATAAACCCTAATACCTCGCGGCCATCTGCGCTCAACTGTGGCTCGCGTAACAGCACATCGGCAGAAGATCGCAAAATGCCCAAAGGCGTGCGCACTTCGTGACTCATGGCGGCGGCCATTTCGCCCACCACAGCCAACTTTGCCGCACGCGTCAGTTGTAACTCGTTGGCTGCAAGCTCATCTGCCATGCGTTGAAAGGCTTGGTGTAAGGTTTGCACTTCACGCGGGCCGCTTAGCACAGGCGCGACCATATCAGGCTGACGAAATCGTTGTACCCAACGGGTGAGCGCTTCAAGCGGCCGACTGATGCCTTGCGCAATTGGCCGCACTAACAGCACCGCGCCCGCCAAAATCATGGCCAATAAAATAAGAAAGATTAATCCTAAGCGATGCACGGGCGCAATCGCTACATCATGGTCTTTATTCACATGCACCTGCCAAGCACTGACGGGTGAGTTCGAGCGTAACGCTGCTTGAGTATGTAGGCTATGGGCTTGTTGCGACCAATCGGTCGAGTGCGCCAGTACCTGCTGATCTGCATCCAGCAATGCCAACGCGGTACTGTGTTGTGCCGCATGATTGAGTAAGGAAGCAATCACCGACCAATTGAAGGTGGCATATAACTGCCCAATCGCTTGTAGGGAGTTATTCGAAATAATTGGCGCAGACAATACCAAGCCATCAGCTTGCAAACGGTAAACGGTAATTGGCCGCCCACTGACGGGAAATGTAAACCAGATCGGCGGCGTGTGTAGGGCTTGACCAATATGGCTAGGTAGGCTGGAGGCAATGATGTTCGCGTGTAAATCAACCACATCAATTGCTTGATATTGCGTCCCATAACTGACTTGTGTTTCATTGAGAAACACCGATAACCGTTTGTCGATATCGCCAATATACAAATCTTGCATGATGGCCAGCTGACTCCAGCTACTGACATTTTGTACCCGCTCAAACAACACGCGGTCGATATGCTCTGCAACTGCTTTGGCGGTGGTTTGCAAATCATGCTTAATTTCACTGCGGAGCGCGTTACGGGCTTGATAAAAACTCAAGGTGCTAATGAGGAGTGCCGGCAGTAAGCCAGCCAATAAAAAGGCAATTAAAAGCAGTTGGCGGATGCTTAAAGGGGCTTTAAGTTTAAGAGAGTGTGAGAAAATGTGCAAAGTAAATTTATCTCGCTGACATAGGTCAAGGATACCGTATGGTAACAAAATTCCTCCGCATCGCGGTGAGTCTCATCGCCGTGTTGGTTTGGAGACATTCGCTGGCCGATGAAGCGCCAACTGATTTTTGGCAGGGCTTTCGGCTAGGCGGCTATTCCAGTGTCGACCTGCGTATTCCGCGCACAGAAACCACCCAGTTGCGTCTCAATGAAATCAGTATGATTTTGACTTGGGATCAAAATACCCGCTTTAAATTTTTTGGTGAGCTCGAACTGGAAGATCCAATCAGATATCAACGTCGTCCCGGTTGGACGGATCAGGGTAGTTATCTTGATTTAGAGCGGCTTTACCTTGATTACAATATCAACGAGCAAAGTAATCTGCGCTCAGGTCGCTTTTTAACCCCGATTGGCCGTTGGAACCAACTGCATGCTGCACCTTTGGTGTGGACAGCGAGCCGTCCTTTGGTGACAAAAACGTTATTTCCTTACGCGACCAACGGTGCCATGTTGTTTGGTACGGTGGGCTTCAATGAGCGCTCATTGGAGTATCAAGTCTATGCGGAAGCGTTAAAAGATCAACACAAAGACAACGATGAGACGATTTACCGCGAAATGCGCGGTGCGCGCATCACACTCAACAACTTACTACATTTTTCCGGTGAAAATGCAGGCCTTAACGCCATAGGCCTCAACATTGCCAGTTATCAAGAAGATCGCCCTAACGCCCCTCAGTTTCGCCTGTATGGCTTAGATTTTTTATTGGCCTTTGATCGCTGGGAGTTGTTAGGCGAGGCGTATACCCGTCAAACGCCACAAGGTAAAGATGCTGGGCATGGCGCCTATTTGCAATCCGCTTACATGATGGTTGATGATTGGTATTGGATCACCCGCGTAGAGACACTCAATGTACCTAACAACGCGGACGCTGATCGCTGGGTACTGGGGGTGACTAAACGCGTCAAGCCAAATCAGTTGCTCAAGTTGGAATTTATTGGCGGCAGCGATGCGTATGAAGAGGTACCGCGCGGTTTTACTGCCTCGTTTGCGGTGATGTTCTGATGCGTTGCTTATTGAAAATACTTGGGCTAGTGTTGTGTATCACCGTCCAGACTGCAATGGCAGAGGAGCCAGTGATCGCGGTCGTGGTGTCTGCACAATCTGCCTTTACCTTGAGTTTAAATGCCAATGATTTACCATTGGTATTTTGGCGAAAAAAATTATATTCAGCGCAAGGTAAGGCCTTGCACCCGGCCAATTTGGTTGCAGATCATCCGTTACGTCAACGCTTTTCGCAGCTGGTGTTACATAGCTCACCCAAATCCCAAGTTGGCTACTGGAATGGCTTGTACTTTAACGGGATTCAACCTCCATTTACGCTCCAGTCCGAAGAGGCCATGCTGCGTTATGTGGCGGACACTGATCACGCAGTCGGGTATATCAATGCTTGCAAAGTGGATGAACGTGTACGCCCTGTACTGTGGGTGACCGCAACCAAAATATGGAGTGAGTCGCCACCACTAAACTGCGACAATCATTGACGTTTCAGCGTTAGCATGGTGCATTAAGGGGGTGGCGTTTGCTTGGTATGTGCCTGTGAACGCACATCAGAATTGGCGTATAACCAACCAAACTTGGCATGACACACTTCTGATTTCAACTCGTATGCGGTCAGCAGTGCGCAAAAGACATCATCATGACTCAATGGCGTTGCTTTGTAGGGTTGTACTTGCGACAGTTGATAGTCAAAGTGTTTGCCTAACCACAAGATGGCAGGCACATGGGTTTGTTCTTTAGGTGCCATCATGTAAGGTGCGGCATGCAAATAAAACCCGTGCTCGCCTAATGACTCCCCATGGTCAGCGACATAGAGCATGGCGGTTTCATAACGATCATCGTATTTTTTTAGAAACTGAATCACTTTGCTTAAAAAATAGTCCGTGTACAAAATCGCATTGTCGTAGGCGTTATCAATCTCAGTTTGTGAACACTGGGATAGATCACTTTTTTGACAAATGGGTTGAAATTGTGCAAACGCTTTTGGATAACGTCGATAGTATTCAGGGCCATGGTTGCCCATTTGATGCAACACAATCAATATATCTTGGTTTGCATGTTTAGCCACATGCGCATCCAAACCGCTGAGCATGCCAATATCGCGACATTCGGTATCACACGCTGGATTCAAGGTTGGACTTTGAAAGTTTTGGTAGGGTAGTCTTACCGCCACGCCTTTGGAATCCGAGTTATTGTCGCGCCACAACACCTCCACCCCTTGCCGATGTAATACATCGAGCGCATTTTCGGTGCGATGCGCGGTTTCCAGATCAAAGTCTTTGCGACCATAATGTGAAAACATACATGGCACGGAAACCCCGGTCGAAGTCCCGCAAGCGCTCACGTTTGCGAAACTTACCACGGCTTCTTGACTTAAGCGTGGGTTGGTTAGCCGGTGATAACCGTTAAGAGAAAAACGATCAAATCGGGCAGTTTCACCCACCACCATAATAATCAGTTCATGTTTGCCACTCGCTTGCATGTGCGTGGCATCACGCGAGATATTGATCATGGTTTTATTGGGTGGACTTGAAAATTGTTGCGATATAAATTTGATGAGCGAGTAATGGGAAAATGTAGGATTGGCATACATGCGCACCAATTTGTGCTCGCGAATAAAGCTGGCATAACCCGCAGTATTAGGCAATACGCATAGGAGCAATACCAACAGCAAAGCCATGATGTGAAACAGTCTGAATTGAAAGCGATCTCGTGCAAAACAAGCTGCAGGGGCTTTAAACAATAGCCAAAGCGCGGGTAGAACGCCCGCAAGCCCGACAAAGCGTACCATTTCCCATGACATTAACCCCACCATTTCTTGACGGTCGGTGTGCATCACGTTGTGCATCATCACCGTATCAATAATGATCCCGTAGGTGTGCATATAAAATCCTGTCAGTGCACTTGAAAAAATGATCACTGCAAGTAACCAGCGGGAAAATGGCCCATGTGCGATCAGTAACAGCCATATCATGGTGACGCAGGTAAAAAACAGACACACACTGAACAACAATCCTGTCTGTGGCCCTTGCCAGGGAAATAACAAGTTGAGTTGTTTGAGCAATGCCTGATTATCAAACACCATCAACCATAAGGTGACTATCCATAACAGTCGGATTTGTGGGCTAAACCAAGTTTGAAAAAATGTACTCAGGCGGGAAAACAATGTCATAAACGTGCTTTACTAAAAGTGAAGATGCAAACTAACAAGGCACTCACGATCCACATCGAAGTGAGTGTATGCGATAAAAAATGGGCGCCGCGTACTTGTTGGGCGATGCCTAACGCTGCGCCGAGCGAAAGGCCGAGCAACCATACACGCCATGCGCGACGCGGGGCATGTGGTAAAAAAAACAAACAAAAACCACTCAACCATAGCGCGGTGGTGGCGTGACCTGCGGGAAAACAATGTCCCGCAAGACCGTGCCCATGCCAAATAAAACTCGGCGCCCAAGGCTGATTACCGCCATAACGTGATAACGCCCAAGGACAAGCGTGCGGCATCACACTTTTTAAGAGAGACACCAATGCGCTATTGACCAACCCCAAAGCCAATACCCAGCCCAAGGCATGCCGCTGCTGTGGCAGTAAGTCGTAGCGGCGTAAGCCGATTGGCAACCACTGGCGTGGGTACAGCCACAGCGCAAGCATCAGGCAAAGCCACGCGATTAATACGTGCTTCACGCCTTCGTGCATCACCGACACCAAAAAATAAGCATGCTGATAACGAAACAGATGCCGTTGCCAATCAAATACGGCATCCGCCAACTGTAGATCTAACGGGGTAAGGTTGGCTTCAACCACAATCGCCACCGCTGCAACGCATAGCCAACCCCACAGTTGCAATAGCACCGACGTGGAAACCCATGCTTGCTTGTGGGGGCTGCTATTCATATTAATCACCATGGGCTGATGGGGGCGCAATTCCGCCCTGCAGTCGTTAGCATCAGTTGCATATCGATGAGATGCGTGCGACGCCTGGTTGATAACAGCATGTCATGATCCGTGACTAACATGGTGGAGTACTCAGCAAACCATGTGCCGACATAGGTGTTTTTCTGTATTTGAAGGCCTAAGTGGATGAATCTAAAAGAACTATCTTCGCGTTTTTGTTTCGATGCTTATGTGCGTTAACCCACCTAACCTGCAAAAAATGCACAATCTGTCCTCACCGAACCAGAAGAAGGATGCAAGATTTGCATATCTTGTTAGCAGATGTGTGCTTAAGTGTATGATTTTAAGTGACTATTTTTTTGGCATGGGCATTGCAATAGATGGCTAACAGCACTTTAAAGGGTTTTTGGCATGCTTACTGGTGAAACAACAGAATCTTTCTATACCGCATCCACCGCGTATCAATTGCGCGAATTTGCCCAAGCAAAACGTTATCAAGTCAATGAGATCACTGCACATGTCGTGCCGGTGACTGCAACCTGTCGATTAGAAGTCGAGCGATTTATTGCAGCTGTTTTTCATCAGGTGTATGGCGCAACCATCACGCACTTTATGCCTGAGCTGGTTGCGTTGCGTGATCAACACGGTATTTTGGTCGCCGCCTTTGGTTTGCGCCATGCGTCAGACGAACACTTATTTTTAGAGCAATATATTGATGAACCGATTGAGGTCCTTATGCGCCGTCAATTAGGGCGCGCAGTGACAAGACAAGACATCACATGTATTGGTAATCTCGCGGTGGCCAATCCTCGCAATGCGGGGGTGTTGATTGCACACATTATCCAACATAGCTTAGAAATAGGCATTGCTTGGGGGGTCGCTACCGCCCATCACTCCTTACAAAATGGATTGATTAAAGCGGGACGCGACATTACGCCGTTAGCTACCGCCCATCCAGACCGGCTCGCGCCTGAAGAAGCGGCACGTTGGGGTAGCTACTATCGGCATACGCCTCAAATTGTCGCCATTCGCGGTATCGCAGAAGCATAAAACAGGATGCTTCACTTGATCGATGCCATTGCTGCACACGCGCTTGCGACTCCGCATGCGATTGCCTTGCAAGGGGATACCACAGCATTAAACTACGCACAATTGCAAGCTGCCATCCATGCACAAATGACGCAACTACGCGCGTTTGCGCCCGTCGCCAGCATTGCACTTGCAGTGGATAACAGCCCAGCTTGGGTGGTACAAGATGTCGCCGCACTAGCATTATCTATCCCGCTGGTGCCGATTCCCGCTTTTTTTAGCCCAGCACAAAAATTGCACACCTTGCGTGATGCGGGGGTGAATGTGTTGTGTACCGACCAAGCTGAGGATTGGCAAACGTTGTGTCCATCAATAACACCGTTAGCAACCACCACCATTGCAGGCAAAATCCTCTATTTTTTTCAGATATCGGCTGCGCTGACTGCGCCGAATGCTGCCAAAATTACCTACACCTCCGGCACCACGGGTCAACCCAAAGGCGTTTGTTTAAGGGTTGACGCCATGATGCAAGTGGCACACGCCATTCAACAGAGCACTGAACAAACAGCTCAAGATCGACATTTTTGTGTATTGCCATTAGCGACCTTGCTCGAAAACGTGGCTGGCGTCTACGCGAGCTTGCTGGCAGGTGCTGAGCTGGTGGTGTGGTCTTGCGCGCGCGTCGGTTTTTTGGGCAGTCGGTTTGATATCCATAGCTTCATCACTGGTTTGGCGACCACCAAAGCGACCACTGCTATTTTAATTCCTGAGCTGGCACAAGCGTTGGTCGCCAGCGTCACTATGCAATCCACACCGTTACCTGCCTTACGTTTTTTAGCGGTGGGAGGTGCAAAAGTAAACCCTAATTTATTGCGCCAAGCGCATGCACTAGGATTGCCACTGTATGAAGGGTATGGGTTATCAGAAAGTGCATCGGTAGTTACCCTCAATACCCCCGCACACCACCGCATCGGCAGTATTGGCAAACCGCTACCACATATTCAAATAAGGGTCGACGACGCGGGTGAGCTATGGATCAAAGGCGCGCTATTGTCTGGTTACACCTACCCTACGGGCATGGTGTTGCCTAATCTAGATGCGGAGGGCTTTGTTGCCACAGGCGATTTAGGCTACCAAGATGCAGATGGTTTTTGGTATTTGCATGGCCGCAAGAAAAACGTATTTATTACCTCGTTTGGACGCAATGTATCGCCAGAGTGGGTAGAAAGTGAACTGACCCATCATGCTCTGATTGCGCAAGCATGCGTGTTTGGCGAAGCACAACCGAGGAATACTGCGGTGCTGGTATTGCGCCTACCTGCCTTGGACGCGGCTGTGGCTGCTGCCATTGCCGAGATCAATCATCATTTGCCCGATTATGCGCGGGTGGGGCGCTGGCTGGTGGCTACCAGCCCATTTTCGCCGCTGAACGGTCAGCTCACCGCAAACGGTCGCTTAAAACGTGACGTCATTTGGCAACATTATCAACCCGCTATTGAGGCGCTCCCGCCGATGGCAATGCATGAAGGAATTGTATGACTTTTTATCAAACATTGATGGACGCTACCCAACAAGAGCGTCAGACGCTGATGTCGCTTCCGTTGATTGTGCAGGGCGCACAAGGCAACATCCGCTTAGAGACCTATCGCGCATTTTTAACGCAAGCGTATCACCATGTGAAACACACCACACCTTTGCTAATGGCATGTGGGGGACGGTTAACCGGTGAATATGAGTGGCTGCGGACAGCCATTGGCGAATATATTGAAGAGGAAATGGGTCACCAAGAATGGGTACTCAACGATATTGCAGTATGTGGTGGCGATAAAGAGGCTGTGCGCCACAGCTTGACCGAGGACACTGCCGCCAGCCATGCCACTGAACTGATGGTTGCTTATGCTTACCATATGATAGATCGCGTGAATCCATTAGGCTTCTTTGGCATGGTGTTGGTGTTAGAGGGCACCAGTACGACGGTGGCTACTCAAGCAGGCGAAACCTTGATGAAATCATTAAATTTACCGAAAAAAGCCTTTAGTTATTTGCTATCACATGGCGCTTTAGATCTCAGCCATGTCACGTTTTATGAAGGCTTGATGAATCGCATCACAAACCCTGCAGATCAAGCCATCGTGGTACATGCTGCTAAACGGTTTTATCGCTTATACGGCGATGTTTTTCGGCATGTCGCTGAAAAAACCATGTAATCTCATGACACATTGAATCAGCGGGGAACAGCATGCAATTACAAGCACAACATGTGGTGTTAACGGGCGCAACGGGCGGCTTAGGTCGCATATTAGCGTTGCAGTTGGCGGCAAAAGGCGCAGTGGTAGGGTTGGTCGGACGGGATCACGGCAAATTAACGCAACTCGCCCAAGAAATCACGCAGGCAGGCGGCAAAGCACACGTGTTATTGGTTGATTTTTCCGCCGACCACATGGCTACCAGTTTGTTGAAAGATGCGTTGGCGGCGATGGGGCATGTAGATGTGTTGATCAATAACGCTGGCGTCATCGAGTTTGTTGCGTTTGAGACACAAACAGATGCGGCAATTGCTAACATCATGCATACCAATGTGATTGCAACCTTGCAATTAAGTCGTGCGTTTGTGGGTTATTTTTTACAGCGCGAGCGCGGACATTTAGTATTGGTGGGCTCGATATTTGGCAGCCTCGGTTTTCCACATTTTGCGACGTATTGTGCAAGTAAATTTGCTGTACATGGCTTTAGCCAAGCCTTGCGTCGTGAATTGGTCGACACGCCGATTGGCATCACCTATGTGGCACCACGTGCGATTGCAACCGCCATGAATGACGACCGTACCAATGCCATGTGGCAAGCCTCCGATCAAGCAGTGGATGCGCCAGATAAGGTGGCGACTGCGATTGTGCGCGCGCTAGAAAAAGAGCAGCAAGAATGTTTTATTGGCCAGCCTCAAACCTTTTTTGCCTGGCTGAATGGATTTGCGCCCACATGGGTGAACCTTGGCTTGAAAAAACAGGCGGCCATCGGTCAGCGCTATTTGTAGCGGGTGTTACTCCCACTCAAGTTGCGGGTAGACGGTATTGACGTTGCGTCGATTGGCAATATCAAACAGCAACCAACGCTCGCGTTCACTTTGCGCTGCCGTTTCCATGGTGTTTTCCATGCTGATGCCTTTTTTTATACTCATCCTGACATCCGCAAGTAACGCTCGGTCATAGCGTAACGCATTGCCAATGATACTGGCTTGATCGCGACTTTCTTTGCCATGTCCTGGCACAATTTGACTAAATTGTTGTTGATTCAAGTGTTCTAGAACCGCGATCAAGCCGTTGAGATCACTCTCAATCACAGGGGTACGCTCAGCAAAAATGAGGTCGCCTGCAAATAAGGTGTTGGTTTTATCATCCACAACACTGATATCTGTTTGGGTATGCGCCATGGGGTGGGCTTGTACAGTGAGGGTGCGGCCACCTAAGTCTAACGTTAACTGCGTCTGTACGGCCTGCGTTGGCACGATGGTGAGGCTATCCGTGCCGTCTGCGCCTAACAGGCGTTGATTGAGTTTTTCATATTGGGCTTGGCGAGTCAGCATTTGCTTGGCTAACTTGTCATGGCCAATAAATTCGGGATGCTCTCCGACAAAGGCAGCATTGCCATAGGTATGGTCTGGGTGAACATGGGTGTTGATGACATAACGAACCGGCAGCGCGGTGAGGCGGCGTATGGCTGCGAGCAACTGCATCCCCGTGCGCTTGCTGCCGCCCGTGTCGATGACGGCTACCCCCGTATTGCCAATTATCACACTTAAATTGCAAATATCGCCTTGGTAGCCATCATCAATATCTAAATGCTGGCCATGGTGGACGTACACACCCTCCGCAATTGTGCTTAATTCAAATGATGTTTGCGCAAGTTCGGCGGAAACGCCCATGCTAGTGCAAACAAGTCCAAGGCAGAGCAGGCTAATTTTTGATAACATGGGGGTACATCCAGATGGAATGTTGCTATCATAAACGGATTATAAAAATTGACCATGTGACTGCGGTCACCCCGTCAAACACCATTTACAGGAGATTGCATGACTGACACTCAACGCTACACCAAAGTAGCCATTGTTTTACATTGGTTGATTGCGGTATTTATTTTTTTCATGATTGCACTTGGCCTCTACATGGTTGAGTTACCCAAAGAGGCGCCCAAACAGATGGCGTTTGATTTGTTTGATTGGGGTCTCTACACTTGGCAAATGAGCGAGCCTGGCAGTCCACGTATGTTTTATTTTAATTTACATAAATCGGTTGGATTAACATTATTGGCCTTCATCGTACTTCGCTTGGTCTGGCGCATCACGCATCGCCCGCCTGCTTTGTTAGCCAGTTATCAACCTTGGGAACGTAAACTTGCAACCGCTGCGCATCACACGCTCTATTTGCTGATGGTAGCGCTACCTGTCACTGGTTTGTTGATGTCACTCAATAGTAAATACGGCATTAATTGGTTTGGTATGCATGTGTTAGATGGGGTTGATAATAAACCGGTGCGCGATACCTTTGAAGGTTTGCACGAGTTTGCTGCTAATGTGATCATTGCGTTATTACTGGTACATATAGTGGGCGCTTTGAAACATCATTTTATGGACAAAGACGATACCTTAAAGCGTATATCATTCAAGTAATCATGATGTCAGTTTAGGCTTGCCCAACAAAAAAAACCGCCAATTGCACTGGCGGGTTTTTTTGTGTCTAGTGTTCGGCTGTCTTAGGCCTGATGGTAGGCGGGGCTCATGGTTTTAACCGCTTGAATCAACGCGTGTGCATGCTCTGGCGGCGTCCACTGCGTAATGCCATGACCGAGGTTAAATACATGACCATGGCCATGACCATAACTGGCTAAAATTCTGGCAACTTCTGCTTCTATCGCCGCTGGGGTGCTCAATAAGATGGCAGGATCCATATTGCCTTGTAACGCCACTTGGTGCCCCACCCGACGTTTCGCTTCACCTAGGTCGACGGTCCAATCGACGCCCAACGCATCGGCACCAATGGCGGCTTGAGACTCTAACCATAAGCCACCGCCTTTGGTAAACACGATGCAAGGCACGGGTTCACCTGCTGCGGTTTTGGTTAAGCCTGCAACGATCGTTTGCATATAGGCCAGAGAAAACCGTTGGTAAGCGTCATGTGACAGCGCGCCGCCCCAAGAATCAAATATCATCACCGCTTGTGCGCCTGCTGCAATTTGCGCATTTAAATACTGGGTGACCGTTTGCGCCGTGATATTGAGCAAATGATGTAATAAATCGGGTCTGGCATACGCCATTTTTTTGGCCGTTAAAAAGTCTGTGCCCCCTTTGCCCTCAATCATATAAGTGGCGAGGGTCCATGGACTGCCAGCAAACCCAATCAGGGGTACGCGACCATCTAACGCCTGACGAATACTGCTTACCGCGTCGAACACATAGTGTAATTTAGCCATATCGGGGACTTGCAAAGCTTGAATGTCTTCCTCTTGTTGCAAGGTGCGCTCAAACTTAGGGCCTTCGCCTTCTTCAAAATATAGCCCCAACCCCATTGCATCTGGTACGGTTAAAATATCACTGAATAAAATCGCTGCATCTAAAGGGTAGCGCTCCAATGGCTGCAACGTCACTTCAGTCGCAAAACTAGGGCTAGTACACAATTGCATAAAACTACCCGCATGTTTACGGCTGGCGCGGTATTCTGGTAAATAACGGCCGGCTTGTCGCATCATCCAAACTGGGGTGTAGTCCGTTGGCTGACGGCGTAATGCGCGTAAAAATGTGTCGTTTTGTAATGGCTTCATAAAGGGGCTTTACATGATGTAGCGGGTTAAAAGTGATGTTAACGCTGGTTGATGTGTCTGTTTAATTAAAAAACAAACGCCGACTGCAATATCAGCAATCGGCGTTTTGCAAGTGGTGATGCAAATGCTTATCGCGGCAAAATAGAGCTACCCATTAAAAATTCATCCACTGCACGCGCACATTGGCGACCTTCGCGAATTGCCCATACCACCAACGATTGACCACGACGCATGTCACCGGCTGCAAATACTTTTGCCTTGCTGGTATGGTAACAGCCATCGCCATCTGTGGTGGCTTTGGCATTGCCACGCTGATCTTTTTCAATACCAAAGGCGTCCAGCACATTTTGAATGGGCGATACAAAGCCCATGGCCAGCAATACTAAATCGGCTTGAATGGTAAATTCGGAATCAGGCACTTCAGACATTTTGCCGTCTTTCCATTCAACACGTGCACCTACCAAACCTGTGACTTTGCCGTTTTCACCAATAAACGCTTTAGTTGTGACTGACCAATCGCGATTTGCGCCTTCTTCATGCGAGCTGGAAGTACGTAGTTTCAGTGGCCAATTTGGCCATACCATGGCTTTGTTTTCTTTTTCTGGGGGTTGTGGCATCAGCTCAAACTGCGTAATGCTGAGGGCGCCATGGCGATTCGAGGTGCCAACGCAATCAGAACCTGTATCCCCGCCGCCAATCACCACCACATGTTTGTTAGTGGCCATGATGCGGTCAGGCAGATGATCGCCAGCCACGGTTTTGTTTTGCGGCGTTAAAAAGTCCATTGCGTAATGGACGCCGTCTAACTCACGTCCAGGTGCTGGTAAATCCCGTGGATATTCAGCACCACCCGCTAAAATCACGGCATCGTAATCACGTTCAAGATCCGCAGCGCTCACGTTTGCCCCAACGTGTTGATTGACTTTAAAGGTTACCCCTTCGGCCTCCATTTGCGCCATGCGACGGTCAATATGGCTTTTTTCCATTTTAAAATCTGGGATGCCGTATCTTAAAAGTCCGCCGACACGGTCATTTTTTTCTAACACGGTCACATCATGACCTGCACGGGCTAGTTGCTGTGCGGCGGCTAGACCAGCAGGGCCCGAGCCAACAACGGCAACTTTTTTACCCGTTTTATTGGGGTTTATTTGAGGGGTGACCCAATTATTTTCCCATGCTTTATCAATAATGGCATGTTCAATCGATTTAATGCCCACAGCATCATTATTGATATTTAAGGTACATGCTGCTTCGCAGGGCGCCGGACAAATTCTGCCCGTAAACTCAGGAAAATTATTGGTGGAATGCAATACATCAATCGCACCGCGCCAATCTTGTTGGTACACCAGATCATTCCAATCAGGAATAATATTATTGATTGGACAGCCAGTGGTACAAAATGGAATACCACAATCCATACAGCGTGCACCTTGCTGTTTTGCTTGGTCGTCTGTTAGATGTAATACAAATTCTTTATAGTTTTTTACGCGGTCTTGCACTGGCAAATTTGCCTCGCTCAAGCGCTCAAATTCCATGAATCCCGTTACTTTACCCATGATGTATCTTCTCTTTAATCTATCTTGTTACCAACAATGATTCAATAAAACCGATGCCCTATGCAGCTTGTTTTGCGGTCGCTGCAGCCATTTCAGTCAATACACGTTTGTATTCATTCGGGAATACTTTGACAAATTTTGCTCTGGCTGTAGGCCAATCCGCTAACAAGGCTTGCGCTCTTGGGCTGGCGGTATATGCAAAATGTCGTTCAATCAACGTTTTTAAAATCAATTCATCTGGTTGATTTAAATGCTGTACCTTACCAATGTCTGCTTCTGCACTGTCCACTTTTTCAAGTGAGACCATGCTCATGTTGCATCGTTTCGCAAATTGACCGTCAATATCGTACACATAAGCAATACCGCCACTCATGCCAGCCGCAAAGTTTTGGCCAGTTTGGCCTAATACAACCACCGTGCCACCCGTCATGTATTCACAGCCATGGTTACCTAAGCCTTCAACAACGGCCGTTGCGCCAGAGTTACGTACGCAAAAACGCTCCCCAGCAACTCCGCTTAAGAAGCTCTCACCAGTGGTGGCACCGTACATAACGGTGTTTCCAACGATGATGTTTTCATAAGATAAGCCACGGAATGTGGTAGGTGGTTTAATGATAATACGACCACCACATAGTCCTTTACCAACATAATCGTTGCCTTCGCCAGTCAGCTCAAAAGTAATGCCTTTGGCTAAGAATGCGGCAAAACTCTGTCCTGAGGTGCCGGTAAATTTGACATGGATCGTGTCATCTGCCAAGCCAGCATTGCCGTAACGGCGGGCAACTTCATGCGATAACATGGTGCCTACGGTACGATTGGTGTTGACGATAGGAAGGTTCAAGCTGACTTTTTCGCCTGTTTCTAAGGCGCTTTGCGCCAAGGTAATCAGTTGATTATCCAAGGCTTTGATCAGACCGTGGTCTTGCACATCATTGTGTTTACGCGCCACTGTGGCAGGCATTTCAGGTAAGTGGAAAATCTTGCTGAAATCTAAGCCGTTAATTTTCCAGTGTTCGATACCTGCTTTCATGTCGAGCAAATCTGCGCGCCCAATTAAATCATCAAATTTAGCGATGCCCATGCTGGCCATCAACTCACGTACTTCTTCGGCGACAAAGAAGAAGTAGTTGACCACATGTTCAGGTTGTCCCGTGAATTTCTTACGGAGTTCAGGATCTTGCGTGGCGACACCGACCGGGCAGGTATTTAAGTGACACTTACGCATCATAATACAGCCCTCTACCACTAACGGTGCGGTGGCAAAACCAAACTCGTCTGCTCCCAGCAACGCACCAATTAACACATCGCGCCCCGTTTTCATCTGGCCATCGACTTGCAATACAACACGACCGCGCAACTGATTGAGCACTAAGGTTTGTTGCGTTTCGGCCAAGCCTAATTCCCAAGGCGTACCCGCATGTTTCACCGATGAAATCGGTGATGCGCCAGTACCCCCATCATGACCTGCGACCACAATGTGGTCTGACTTGGCTTTGGCAACGCCTGCAGCAACCGTACCAATACCAGATTCAGACACCAATTTGACCGAAATTGATGCTTTTGGATTGGCATTTTTTAAGTCATGAATCAGCTGAGCTAAGTCTTCGATTGAGTAAATATCGTGATGCGGTGGTGGCGAAATTAAGCCCACCCCAGGCACAGAAAAACGTAATTTTGCAATGTATGGCGATACCTTGTGTCCAGGTAATTGACCACCTTCGCCAGGTTTTGCGCCTTGCGCCATCTTAATTTGAATTTGATCAGCATTGGACAAATACTCAGCTGTTACCCCAAAGCGTCCAGAGGCAACTTGTTTAATGCGGGAACGCATAGAGTCACCAGCTAGTAATGGCACATCCGCTTCAATTAAATCGCTGCCTAACACGCTGGCAACACTGCTGGCTGCTTTAACAGGAATAAAGCGTTTGATATCTTCACCACCTTCACCCGTGTTGGATTTACCGCCGATACGGTTCATCGCAATCGCAAGTGTGGTGTGGGCTTCTGTTGAGATGGAGCCTAACGACATGGCGCCGGTCGCAAAGCGTTTCACAATCTCTTTGGCTGATTCTACTTCGGCTAATGGAATTGCAGCAGCCAACGGTTTGATTTCAAATAAGCCACGCAAAGTCATATGACGACGGCTTTGATCGTTAATCAGTGCTGCATATTCTTTATAGGTGTCGTATTCATTAGTACGCGTTGCATGTTGTAATTTACTAATGGATTGCGGCGTCCACATGTGCTCCTCACCCCGCACACGGAATGCATATTCACCGCCCGCTTCGAGGGCGTTTGCCAACACAGGATCATTGCCAAACGCTTGGGTGTGCATGCGTAGGGTTTCATCTGCTACTTGGTCTAGGCCGATGCCTTCAATTTGGCTGACAGTGCCCGTAAAGTAGTCATGCACAAATTGCGAGTTTAAGCCAATGGCTTCAAAAATTTGTGCCCCACAATAAGATTGGTAGGTTGAAATCCCCATTTTAGACATGACTTTGTACAAGCCTTTGCCCACGGCTTTAACAAAGTTTTTGCCTGCTTTTTCAGCATCTTGACTGATGGTTTTGATGGTTTCATACACTAACCAAGGACAAACGGCTTCTGCACCATAACCCGCTAATAAGGCAAAGTGATGAACTTCGCGCGCGGAGCCAGTATCCACGACCAAGCCTGTACTTGTACGCAAGCCTGCTTTCACCAAAAATTCATGAGTTGCCGAGCAGGCTAATAAGGCAGGAATGGCGATACGTTGTGCAGATACTGTACGGTCTGACAAAATCATGATGTTGAAACCATCATGCACGGCACGTTCTGCAGCGTCATGCAAGGCATCAAGTGCTTGCTTCATGCCAGCTTGGCCTAGCGTTGCGTCGTAGGTGATGTCCAACACGATTGATTTAAACTGACCTTGGGTCAGTTGATCAATATGCTTTAATTTTTCCAGCCCATCCATGCTCAATACAGGCTGACTACTTTCTAAGCGGAGCGGAGGATGGGTTTCGTCGATCCCAAGTAAGTTGGGTTTTGGGCCAATAAACGTGACCAATGACATCACCAACTCCTCGCGAATTGGATCAATTGGTGGGTTAGTGACTTGCGCAAATAATTGTTTGAAATAGCTGTAAAGTGTTTTAGCCTTGTTTGACAACACTGGCAATGCAGCGTCGTTACCCATTGAGCCAGCACCTTCTTCCCCGTTTTCAATCATGGGCTGCAAGATGAATTTTAAATCTTCTTGTGAGTAGCCAAATGCTTGTTGGGTATCCAGTAAGCTGTTAGCCAATGACAAGCGATGGTCGCCCGCTTGCGGTAAATCGGCCAAGTGGTAGCGCGTTTGTTCAATCCATTGACGATAAGGCTTGGCGGTAGAAAGTGCATTTTTCACTTCTTCGTCATCAATAATGCGACCTTGCTGCATGTCGATCAGCAACATTTTGCCCGGTTGTAGACGCCACTTTTTAACGATTTTTTCTTGTGGGAAGGTAATCACGCCCATCTCAGAAGCCATCATGACGATGTCGTCTTCTGTCACCAAGTAACGTGCAGGACGCAAACCATTTCGGTCAAGCGTGGCGCCAATCATATTGCCATCGGTAAAGGCAACCGCAGCTGGACCATCCCATGGCTCCATCAGTGCTGCGTGGTATTCATAAAAAGCGCGACGGTCTTCATCCATCAGTGGATTGCCTGACCATGCTTCAGGAATCAACATCATCATGGCATGCGGCAGGCTGTAGCCACCCGCGACCAGCAACTCTAAGCAGTTATCAAAGCATGCAGAATCTGATTGACCATCTACAATCAAAGGCCATAATTTTTCTAAGTCTTCACCCAGCATGGCGGACTTCATGGTTTCATGGCGTGCGGCCATCCAGTTTACGTTACCCTGAACCGTGTTAATTTCACCGTTGTGCGCAATCATGCGGAACGGATGTGCCAAATCCCAAGCGGGGAAGGTATTGGTAGAAAATCGCTGATGCACCAGTGCTAACGCTGACACCACACGTGCATCTAGTAAATCTTTGTAATAAACACCGACTTCATTCGCCAACAACATGCCTTTGTAGACGATGGTTTTGGATGAAAACGATGGCATGTAAAACTGTGCCTTGTCTTGTAAGTTAAGCGCGCGTACCGCATGTTCGATGCGTTTGCGAATCACAAAACATTTACGTTCAAACACTGTATTGTCGGTTCCGCTGCTGGCAATAAATACCTGACGCATGGTCGGTTCAACGGCACGTGCCGCATCCGCAATGTTGCTGTTATCGACAGGCACATCACGCCAGCCTAAAAGCGTTTGTTGTTCTTCTGCGATGATTTGTGCAAACAAGGCCTCCACTTTGGCTCTGTTTTCTGGCTGTTGCGGTAAAAATGCTTGACCCACCGCATATTGGCCAGCAGCAGGCAATGAAATGCCTAATTGCGCAGCTTCTTCTCGCATGAAGGTGTCCGGCATTTGCATCAACAAGCCAGCGCCATCCCCCAACTTTGGGTCGTAGCCTGTGGCGCCGCGATGGGTTAAGTTTGTTAGCAACTCCAAGCCCATTGCCACAATGGCATGACTCTTTTGGCCTTTAATGTGCGCGACAAAGCCTACCCCACAGCTGTCCTTTTCATGCCGACGGTCGTAAAGACCTTGAGAAGGCGGCATCAAGCCAAGTGCTGTTTTAGTGCTAGGCTGATTTTCTGCGGAAGCTGGCGCGAGAGATTCATTCATAGTAGGTTTGTCCGACTGCATATCCATTGCTTAATTCTTCACTTACAAAACGTTTAGTGGAACCTTCAATCATACCGCTAAAGTTTAGCAATTTCAATTGTTTAGCACGGTTTATATGCATGATAATGATAAAAATTGATGGCATAAATTGTATGAATCAATGGGATGCCTGCTAGTTGTGCAGGCGATCATGTTTGACCTTCTTTATGACAAACCATTCGTCGTTAAAGGGTAGTGACAATGCTCAACCATCACCAGTCATTTACGGCCTTTTGCGATCGGCTTTGCAAGCAAAGGCTGTCAATCATCTGGCAAAAATTTTTCTTCCAGCCAACATTGATTTTGATGGCTAGCGATCCATATGCCGACATGCCAATAGTCTGTTTACATGCTTAAACTGGCAAAAGCGCGATCTGCAGCTGCAATGGTCGTCGCAATATCCGCATCACTGTGAGCAGCAGAGACAAAGCCCGCTTCAAACGCGGAAGGGCCAAGATAAATACCACTATCGAGCATGCTGTGAAAAAACTGATTAAACGCAACACGGTTTGATGCCATCATATCGCTGAAGCTACTTGGGCAATTTGCGCTGAAGTAGAGACCAAACATGCCGCCAACATTTTGCGCACTAAATGTAACGCCCGCTTTTGCAGCAGACGCGTTTAAACCCGTTGTGAGTTTAGTGGTTTGTGCGGTGAGCTTTTCGTAAAACTGTGGCGCTTGCACCAGTTTCAGCGTGGTTAAGCCCGCAGACACTGCAACCGGGTTGCCAGACAATGTACCCGCTTGGTAGACGGGGCCCATCGGTGCTAACACCTGCATAATATCTTTTCTGCCACCAAACGCGCCGACTGGTAAGCCGCCGCCAATCACCTTGCCTAGCGTGGTCATATCTGGGGTGATGCCATATAAGGCTTGTGCGCCGCCTAAGGCAACGCGAAACCCCGTCATCACTTCATCAAAAATTAATACACTGCCATATTGGGTACATAACGCACGTAGGGTTTGCAAAAACGCCATATGCGGGACAATTAAATTCATATTGCCAACCACAGGCTCAATAATGACGCACGCAACTTCATCGCCTAAACGCTTAAAAGTATCTTCTAATTGCTGCGTATTGTTATATTCAAGGGTGAGGGTATGTTGCGCGACGCTCGCGGGTACACCGCCTGAGTCGGGTTCGCCAAAAGTAAGCAAGCCTGAGCCTGCTTTTACCAGCAGGCCGTCAGAATGGCCGTGGTAGCAGCCTTCAAATTTGATGATTTTGTCCCGACCCGTAAATCCTCGGGCTGTCCGAATTGCGCTCATGGTGGCTTCTGTGCCGCTACTGTTCAATCGCACTTGCTCCATGCTAGGCACTAGGCGATTAATTAATTCTGCCATTTCAAGCTCTAAGCCAGTGGGTGCGCCAAAACTTAGGCTGTTGGTGGCGGCTTGTTGTACGGCAGCGACCACCTCAGGATGAGCGTGGCCTAAAATCATCGGTCCCCATGAATTAATGTAGTCAATATATTGTTTGCCGTCGACATCCCATAGTTTAGACCCTAGCCCTTTCTTAAAAAAGACGGGTGTGCCGCCGACACTACGAAATGCGCGCACGGGCGAGTTAACCCCGCCAGGGATAAGTTGTTGAGATTTTTCAAACAGTTCTTGGTTATGAGAGGTCATAAAAGCTTTTTAATTTAATAGTGTCCAAAAATATATTCTAACAGAGCCGCGTGTATGCCACTGTGTCTGTGACAAGCTTGCGGCATCGATGTCTTAGGTGTAATCTCAAACTGATAAGTGGACTTGATATTTTGTTATTTGATATCGCGTACAGTGAGGTAAAAGTAGAGATGGATAATAAATATGGTTTAGGCTCCAAGCGCTTGGCGACAGAACATCAGCACCAGCACCCACAATCACAAACAGCGTCGCATCACGCCATGCAATGTCGGGTGTGTCACAGTCAACATTTACGACTGTGTCCGACCATGCAAGATCACCAGTGTAATGATTGTGGCGAATGGCAGTTGGATACCCCATCAAACTATGCGATTGGTCGCAGTAGCGATTATTGATTTACCTCACGATCACAAAAAACCAAGCAACATGTGTTTATTGGGAAAGTCCTTCTAAACGTAATGCTTGTAAACGTTCTGATAGTGCCGCCGCCGCTTCGCTGTCGAGCGCATTCAATGTTTGGCTAGCCGCGGCAAGCGCTTCAGGTTGGTTTAGTTGTTGCGCCAGTATGGCCAATCCAGTCCAAGCCTCGAGGTGTTTCGATTCCTGTTTTAAACATGCTTGATACATCTCACGCGCCAACGCAAATTTACCTTGTCCGTGTAATGCGCTCGCTAAGTAATAATAAGCCTCGGCAGATTGTGGTGATTGAGCGACCCAACGTTGTGCCGTATTTTCTAAAGCGGGCCAATCGCTACGCTGAAATAAAGGCACAACCTGCATCATCCAAGGCAACTGCGCGGGTGGTTGGTCCCAAAATGCGGTTTCATATGGCGCATTAACCTCGGGTGGATGTGCCATTAAATCAACTATCCATTCAACAGGCACAAAATAATAATACGCATAGCGTCCGGGGCTTTTAAACGTGCTCATGGCAACCAGTTCACCCGATTGGTTAAACAGTGGACTACCACTGGCACCCATTGAAAAGCTTGCATCTGCGCGAACCACCACACTCTGATCTTGTGGATACAGTGCCCTGACTTTGCCGACTCTGGTCTGTGGTTTGGGCGGGCCACCAGGAAAGCCAATGGAAAAAACATCTTGACCGTAACTGAGGGTGGCGGCACGGCTAAGCTTCGCGGGCGTTAAGTTAAGATATTGAAACTTCAATAAACAAACATCATGTTGCCAGTCAGCATGCATAGCGACAGGGCTCATGCTGTCGCCAAATTTCGTGATGTTCACGCCTTTGGCTTTAGCCATGATGTGACAGTTGGTGGCTACAATGTCAGGCGCCACTACCACGCCCGTACCAATGCCATGCCCACCAGATTCAGTCACGACATGCACTTTTACAACAGACGCTTTCAATCGGTACACCAGTTCTGGGTCTGGGTCTGCATGTACCCATGCGGCACCTATAAAGCCCATCATACAAGTGAACGTTGTCGCAAATTTAAGCATACGCTGCATGTGGCCAAGCTTTCTTAAGTTGAGGGAATCAAACATCTATTACATAAACCATCAAAAGGCGAAAAAATTCCATGGCATCGAATGAATCTGTATGAAAAGCATTGCAAACAGCGCTAGAATAGCGCGTTAAATTGAATAAGAAGGGACTCGCCATGATAATTACAAGTGACATTGTTGACCTACCAACGCCAACGGGCGTCATGCGAACGTACATCCATCGCCCTAAAGATTCCCGTCCTGTCCCCGCAGTATTGTTTTACTCAGAGATTTTTCAACAAACCACCCCAATTGAACGTGCAGCTCGCTACCTTGCCAGTCATGGTTATGCCGTACTGGTACCTGAAGTGTTTCATGAGTTAAATCCGATCGGCACTGTATTAGGTTACGACGATGCTGGGCGTGACAAAGGCAATGATGACAAAATGGCCAAAGACGTCCAAGCCTACGACAGTGATAACCGCGCCATGATTGATTTTTTAAACACGCAACCGTGGTATAGCGGAAAATTAGGCGCAGCAGGTTTTTGTATTGGTGGGCATTTAGCGTTCCGTGCTGCCCTGCAGCCTGAAGTGCTAGCAACAGCTTGTTTTTATGCAACCGATTTGCACACCACGATCATCCCCAACCAACCTGGTCAGCACAGCATGGAGCGGATTGCGGAAATCAAAGGCGAATTATTAATGATTTGGGGTAAGCAAGATCCGCATATTCCTAGTGATAAACGCATTGAGCTTTACCAGCGTTTTGCACAAGTGCCAGGCTTACACTACACTTGGCATGAGTTGAATGGTCAGCATGCCTTTATGCGTGATGAGGGTGAGCGCTATGATGCGCAATTAGCCAGCATCGGCTATCAACTCACATTACAAATGTTGGGTAATCAGCTGAAATAACCAGCTGATTTGTAGTGGCATTACAATTGATGGTCTGTTGATACGTAGAAACAGCTTGATTGAACGTTAGGCAGTCTATTTCAGTCCCTGTGTTCACCAAAAGTGAATGCTTTTTCAATAAATTAAAAATTTAAGAGACGCTTATGACGACAAAAAATGCAGATATCGGTTTAGTAGGGTTAGCGGTGATGGGCCAAAATTTAGCCCTGAATATTGCTGACCATGGATACACCATCGCGGTCTACAACCGTGACCCTAAAAAAATGCTGAGCTTTATTGAGGAATGTAAGAAAAACGAGCCTTCACATGAGCGGGTCGTGGGTCATGCAGATTTAGCCTCGTTTGTCTTGAGTATTAAGCGTCCGCGTAAAATTGTCTTGTTAGTGAAAGCGGGCAGTGCGACTGACGTCACAATTAACGCTTTATTGCCGTTCCTAGAGCAAGGCGACATCATTATTGACGGTGGCAATGCGTTATGGACAGATACCATTCGCCGTGAAAAAGAACTTGCAGCCAAGGGCATCGAATTTATTGGCTCTGGCGTGTCTGGTGGCGAAACAGGTGCACGCTTCGGCCCGTCACTCATGCCTTCAGGCACCCGCAAAGCTTGGTCTAGCCTAGAGCCTATTTGGCGTGATATCGCCGCCAAAGTGGATCCAGTGACCGGTGCGCCTTTAGAAGGTGGTGCGCCAGGCAAACCAGTAGTCGGTGGGTTCTCTTGTGCTGAATATATTGGTCCTGACGGTGCTGGCCATTATGTCAAAATGGTGCACAACGGTATCGAATATATCGATATGCAATTAATTTGCGAAGCCTACTGGTTGATGAAAAATCTGTTGGGCATGCCAGCGGATGAAATTGGTAAAGTATTTGCAGATTGGAACAAAGGTGAGTTATCAAGCTTCTTGATTGAAATTACTGCAGATATCTTGCAACAAAAAGATCCCGCTGGAAAAGGCTTTTTGGTCGATCAAATTTTAGATACCGCTGGTCAAAAGGGCACGGGTCAGTGGACAGCGGCAAACGCGCTTGAATTGGGCGCGCCTGCTAACGCGATTGCTGCCGCCGTGTATGCCCGCGCGTTATCAAGCTTAAAAGAAGAGCGTGTTGAGGCGAGCAAGATTCTAAAAGGGCCTGTGATTGTGCAAGAAAAAGACAAGCCTGCCATTATTGAAGCAATTAAAAACGCGCTGTATTGCTCAAAAATTTGTGCGTATGCGCAAGGTTTTCAGCTGATGGATAAAGCGCAAGTGGCGTATAACTGGAAGCTTAACTTTGGCGAAATTGCTCAAATTTGGCGCGGCGGTTGCATTATTCGCGCCCGTTTCTTGCAAAAAATCACCGATGCTTATGCACTTAACTCACGTTTGAAAAACCTGATGTTAGACCCCTATTTCACCAATGCCATGAACGAGGGCCAAGCAGGTTGGCGTAAAGTGATTGCGTTGGCTGTCACCAATGGGATTCCTGCGCAGGGGTTTGCTGCAGCGTTGGCTTACTATGATGGTTATCGAAGTGCTGATCTGCCTGCGAACTTGTTGCAAGGCCAGCGTGACTTCTTTGGCGCACATACTTACGAGCGTAAAGATCAACCACGCGGTCAATTCTTCCACCTCGATTGGCCAGAAACAGGTCGTCCACAGTTAACAATCGATTAAGTACTTGAGAGATGCCGACCAGCAATGGCTTGGCGCTGCAATAAAAAAGGATGGCAATGCCATCCTTTTTTATTGGTGGAGATCTACATTAAGCGAGTCATCCGCTGTCGATTCATTCACTGCTTGATCATTCACTGGGTCTATCGGAGCAAATGTTCGAATCCAATATGAGTTTGCCCTAGCTAGGTTTCGCTTGGCTGCGTCACGTGCTGGTCAATGTTTGGATAAGTGAGGTACTTTTAAAAAGTGCGCTGGTTAAACGCAGTCGCAACTAGATTCTAAAAATCGATGTAATTCAATGATGGCTTTTTGATGTTGATCCGCTACTGATTGATGCGTTGGAACAGGGCTTGCGTGTGATTTTGAAAGCGCTGGCGTATAAATATCATCTAATAAAAACGCTGGGGTGGCGGAAATCGGAGTGGCTTCTACAATGTGCATTTTAAAAATATCCTTTTGGGAGTGAGTTCAATAAACGATATACCGACGAATTGTGTTCGCCAGTGATTCAGGCGCAACTTAGCGCAAATAGTTCCATCGATCAACTGAATGCGGCAACATGGGTGTGACCAACTTTGCCACTGTACACCAGTCATGCGTATTCAATCATCACAAAGCAAGCTTAATGCCATGCATTGCATGAACGAACAACGCATAAATACGTGGTTGATTTCAAACACTGCGTAAAACAACCAGCATAAATGATTGCTTTTAAGTAAAATATCGGCTGATCTATTTAAAACTGAAGAGCAACATGGAAATTACTGTTAATGGAACCCCCATGCAATTGCCAATCTCAGTGAACTCAGTGCTATTGTTGGTCGAACACATGCAACTGGTGGGTAAGCGGATTGCCATTGAACGTAACGGTGAGATTGTCCCCCGTAGTCAGTTTGCAGCCGTAGCATTGTCAGCGGGTGATCGTTTAGAAATTGTGGGTGCAGTGGGTGGCGGATAAGCCTATCTTTGCTCTAATGAAAACCCTTCCTTTAAGTGAGAAATGAATACATGAATGATGACTTAGTCATTGCAGGCAAATCTTATGCATCTCGCCTGTTAGTTGGCACTGGTAAGTACCAAGATTTTCAACAAACGCGTGCAGCCATCGATGCCAGTGGTGCGGAAATTGTAACGGTTGCTATTCGTCGGACTAATATTGGACAAGATGCCAATAGCCCCTCATTATTGGATGTGTTGCCACCTTCCAAATATACCTATTTACCCAACACCGCAGGCTGTTACAGCGCAGAGGATGCGGTTAGAACCTTGCGTTTAGCACGTGAGTTATTAGACGATCATCGTTTGGTCAAGCTCGAAGTACTGGGGGATCCCAACACCTTGTATCCCAACGTGATTGAAACCATCGCCGCCGCAAAAACCTTGGTTAAAGAAGGGTTTGATGTGATGGTGTATACCTCTGATGACCCAATTATTGCGAAGCAACTGGAAGATATTGGGTGTGTGGCAGTGATGCCATTGGCTTCTTTGATTGGCTCAGGCATGGGCATATTAAATCCGTGGAATTTGCAAATTATTATTGAAAACGCGCATATTCCCGTGCTGGTCGATGCTGGTGTAGGGTGTGCCTCGGATGCTGCCATCGCAATGGAATTGGGCTGTGCTGGTGTGCTGATGAACACCGCCATTGCCGCAGCGCGTGACCCCATTTTAATGGCTGGCGCAATGCGTAAAGCGATTGAGGCTGGTCGGGAATCCTATTTAGCTGGACGGATGGCTAAGAAATTATATTCAGCCAGCCCAAGCTCACCCACCCAAGGCATGATCGCGTAACATGACAGTGCATACCGCATATATGTGTTCAGTATCGGTTAAAACCGCATACTTATCTGAGCAATCATCGGTTGAGGCGGGTCAATACGTGTACGCCTACACCGTGACGATCCGCAACGTAGGCAATATTGCCGTGCAGCTGATTAGTCGGCATTGGGTCATAACCGACGCAAATGCGGAGGTCAAAGAGGTCAAGGGCCTCGGCTTAGTAGGGGAGCAGCCTTTGCTTGAGCCAGATGCAGTGTTTGAATACACCAGCAGTGTGGTGTTTCGTACGCCCAGTGGGGAAATGCGTGGTAAATATCAATTGGTCGCGGTGGATGGACATTGGTTTGAAGTTGAGGTGCCGACGTTTTGGCTGCATCAAGCCGCAGGGTTGCATTGATTTACGTAGGTACGCGATGAATACTGGCTTGTTGTGGCCCAAATCGTGGCAGAAAATATCTGTTAAGTTGGCCTTGTGCTTTTTTAGCATAGGTCTTGTAGCCTGCGCATCTGCCCCTTGGCTAGATTCAAACGAAGCGTCGCCACAGCCGCCCACACAAGTCTCTGTGCCAACAAATCCTACTACGATAGCAATAACATCGCCCAATGTGCAGACCCCTGTCAATGAGGTGCCTTATGCTGGGCTAAAACCTGTTTCTTGGGCAGATTTGCCAGGGTTGAGTCAAGAGCAATGGGTAGAGAGTTGGCCGGTGTGGTTGCAAAGTTGTCAGGGCTTAAAACAAAAAGCAGAATGGCGTGAAGTGTGCAGTCTCGCTTTGACGGTTTCCGCAAAAGACCCGCAAGCGATAGTTGGCTATTGGCAGCAATATTTTCAAGTTTATGCAACATCCCAGGCAGACGGTCGTGATCAGGGCTTAATCACTGGGTATTACCAACCTGTTTTAAAGGGGGCAAAAACGCCAACCATACGCTATTCCATTCCGTTATACAAAACGCCTGTTGATTTAATCACGGTAAGTTTAAATGGCTTGTTTCCAGAGCTGAAATACAAGCGCGTTCGTGGGCGTATTCAGGGGCAATCATTGGTGCCTTACTACACGCGGGCCGAGATAGAGCGTGCGAATTCACCATTGCAGGGACAAGAGCTGGTGTGGGTCGAAGATGCCGTGGAGGCCTTTTTTTTGCAAGTACAAGGCTCAGGCATGGTCGAGCTCGAGCCGAGCGGATATATGCATGTAGGCTATGCCGACCAAAACGGGCATCCTTATCAATCGATTGGGCGTTTACTGGTTGAACGGGGTGAAATGACCGCCAGTGAGGCTTCGATGCAAACCATCAAAGCTTGGGGTAAAGCCCATCCTACGCAATTACGTGCGTTGTTAGATGCCAATCCGAGTTATGTGTTCTTTAAAGAATTGCCACAAGGCTTGACTGGACCGTTGGGTGCGTTGGGTGTGCCGTTAACTGCTGGACGTAGTGTGGCAGTGGATCCTTTTTATGTACCTTTGGGTGCGCCTTATTATTTGGTAACCACCTTGCCCAATCAGTCGCAGCCATTGCAACAATTAATGATGGCTCAAGATACCGGTGGCGCGATTAAGGGAGGCGTGCGTGCAGACGTGTATTGGGGTGCAGGCGAATCTGCAGGCAAAATGGCTGGGGCCATGCGTCAAACGGGGCAAGCTTGGGTCTGGTTGCCAAAAACAATGAAGCTACCTGCGGCGGTGGCGCATTAAGATGCCGGTCCAGCGTGCGCAGGGACGGTTGGTATGGCAACGACATGTGATTGGTCAATTCTCACAGCGGCCTTGGTTGCAATCGCCAGGGTCGCTCACGCAATTGCTCAAATCGCGGTATGCAGATTTTGTCGTGCACACGCAAAACGAGGGCTGGTGTAAGCCGTTGCAAGAGGATTGGCCGATGCTGCAAGTAGGGCGTCAATCCAGTCATTACTGGGTACGCGATGTATGGTTGATGGGGGGTGGGAGACCGCGAGTGTTTGCTCATAGCGTAATTCCAAGGCAAGCCTTACGAAGTGCATGGCGTCAATTGCGATCAATGGGTGTGCGGCCCCTCGGTGCGGCTTTGTTTGCAAATCCGCGTATACAGCGCGGCGCCCTAAGTTTTTGTAAATTGCCTAGGCAGCATGTGCTGATGAGAACAATTCAACAAACACTCAATATGCAACATTATCCAGTGATTTGGGCGCGGCGCTCGATGTTTGCACAAGGGCGCAATCAGTTATTAGTGACAGAAGTGTTTTTACCTGAGGACTTACATGACACAGCATGCTGATGCGATCGTAAAAGTCACTTGGTACCAGCGTTGGCATGCGATTTATCGACTGACACGGCTTGATAAGCCAGTCGGAATATGGTTGTTACTGTGGCCGACGCTCTGGGGGCTGTTGGTTGCAGGCGAAGGGTATCCAAGCATTAAAATCACCATCGTTTTTGTGGTGGGTACGATATTGATGCGTTCTGCAGGATGTGTATTCAATGATATTGCTGATCGTCATTGGGATGGTGCAGTGGCGAGAACGCAATACCGTCCTTTGGTCACCGGCGAGCTTAGCGTCAAGCAGGCATATTTAGTGGCGTTCAGTCTGTTACTGATGGCATTTGTGCTGGTGTGTCAATTAGATTGGTTGGTGGTGATTTGGTCAATCCCTGCCGTATTTTTGACGATTAGCTATCCTTATACCAAGCGTTTTTTTGCCGTTCCGCAAGCATATCTTGGGCTTGCCTTTGGTTTTGGCATCCCGATGGCGTTTGTCGCAATACAGGGACATACCACAGCAACGGCTTGGTATTTGCTGTTCGCAACGTTTTGTTGGGCGATTGCATACGATACCGAATACGCCATGGTAGATCGTGACGATGATGCCAAGATCGGCATACGCTCCAGTGCCTTGACGTTTGGGCGTTACGACGTTGCGATGATCATGGGTTGTTTTTGCTTGATGATGCTGACTTGGGCTTGGTTAGGCGTCACGCTTGCACTGGCATGGCCTTTTTGGACAGGATGGGGCATTGCCATCGTACAAATTGTGTTGCAATTTCAACGCATTCGAGCACGTCAAACGCAGGCCTGTTTCAAAGCGTTTTTGCATAATGTGTGGATAGGCGCCAGTCTCACGATAGGGCTTATGTTGTCTTATTGGCTGTGAGTGTAGCCGCAGCGTTCGTCGCGCGTAGAACCTCAAAAAGTCCCGTGACTAATTTTGGAATTAGTCGTTGACAAGCTTTGCTACCGCGGCATATAATCCGCCCTCTTAATTTACACGCTATAACTTGGTCGTTATAAAATGAAAACATTTTCAGCTAAATCGCATGAAGTACAACGTGACTGGTTCGTGATCGACGCCTCTGACTTGGTGTTAGGTCGATTGGCAAGCGCTATTGCGCACCGTTTGCGCGGTAAACACAAAGCCATCTATACCCCACACGTGGATACAGGCGACTACATTGTCGTGATCAATGCCGACAAAATTAAAGTAACGGGTAACAAAGCGGGTGATAAATTGTATCATCGCCACTCTGGCTATCCAGGCGGTATTACGACCACTTCATTTTCAAAAATGCAAGACCGCTTTCCAGGCCGTGCATTAGAAAAAGCTGTTAAAGGCATGTTACCTAAAGGTCCTTTAGGCTACGCAATGATCAAAAAAATGAAGGTGTACGCAGGTGACAAACACGAGCACGTGGCGCAACAACCTCAACCATTAACCATTTAAGCTAAAGACGATTAGGATAAAACATGATCGGTAAATATAACTATGGCACAGGCCGCCGTAAAAGTTCAGTGGCCCGTGTTTTCTTAAAGTCTGGTAGCGGCAACATCGTCGTGAACGATAAACCAGCTGATGTATATTTCTCACGTGAAACATCACGGATGATTTTGCGCCAGCCTTTAGAGTTAACTAATAACACAGCGACGTTTGACATTATTGTTAACGTGCATGGCGGTGGTGAATCTGGTCAAGCTGGTGCGGTACGTCACGGCATTACCCGTGCTTTGATTGATTACGATACTGCGCTTAAAAGTGCTTTGTCTCATGCTGGTTTTGTGACACGTGATGCACGTGAAGTAGAACGTAAAAAAGTGGGTCTACGTAAAGCACGTCGTCGTAAACAGTTCTCCAAACGTTAATTTTGTAACGTTTGCTGAGTTAGATAAGCAAAAAGGTCGCATTGGCGGCCTTTTTCATTTATTGTTTCACTTCTGTTTGCAATCTAAATCGTATCAACATGAAAAAAATCAAAATCGGCATCGTCGGTGGTACAGGATATACCGGTGTTGAGTTGCTGAGGTTGCTTGCGCGACATCCCCATGCAGTCATACAAGTCATTACCTCGCGTGGTGAAGCTGGTTTGCCAGTCGCAGACATGTTCCCAAGTTTACGAGGCGTGGTTGATCTGTTGTTTTCTGATCCCGCGCAAGTGGATTTAACGCAATGTGACGTTGTATTTTTTGCAACGCCCCACGGCGTAGCCATGCAACAAGCGCCCTCGTTAGTCGCTGCTGGCGTAAAGGTAATTGATTTAGCTGCCGATTTTAGGTTGCAAGATACACAGGTGTTTGAACACTGGTACAAATTAGCCCATGCCTGCCCTGATCTATTGCAACAAGCAGTGTATGGGTTACCAGAACTCTATGCTCAACACATTGTAGATGCACAAGTCATCGGCAATCCTGGATGTTATCCGACCACGGTTTTGCTGGGCTTAGCGCCTTTGCTCGAACAGGATTGGTTAGATCTTTCGGTGCCTATTATTGCTGATGCTAAATCGGGCGTATCTGGCGCTGGGCGTAAAGCAGAAGTAGCTACGCTGTTCGCTGAAGCCAGTGATAATCTTCGCGCGTACGGCGTTGCAGGTCACCGTCATCAGCCTGAAATCCTCGCACAATTGAGGCAACTGTCAGGCCATCCTGAAATACAACTGATCTTTGTACCGCATTTGATTCCAATGATACGTGGCATGCTCACCACATTACATGTGAAATTGAACGCGCAAGGACAAGCGCAACAACTGCAGTCCGTTTACCAAGCACGCTATCAAGCTTCACCCTTTGTTGATGTCATGCCCGCAGGCGCATTGCCTGACACTCGCTCTGTGCGTGGCAGCAATCAATTAAGAATTGCCATCACCCCACAACAGGATGGCTATGTGACCATCGTTGTGGTGCAAGATAACTTAGTGAAAGGCGCTTCTGGTCAGGCCATCCAAAATATGAATCTGATGTTTGATTTGCCAGCCGATGCTGGATTGCAAGTGTTACCGTTGTTGCCATAATGATTAGACCGATTCGCAGACGCTTGCGCAACCATTTTGGGTTGACCGCACGACAAGTCGCGGTACGGTCACACCGACCTTGGTATTTTCAGAGTGTATTGGCCGTCAGCTATGTGTTGCTAGGTTTTGCACTCGCCTATTGGGTATTACACGATAGCGAGGCTGAGCATGTGCGCTGGCGATTAAAGCAATTGACACTGGAAAATGCGGCATTACAGAAAAAAATGATCGCCTCACAACAAGAGCTACAGGTAGAATTAGCCACCAGTAACAACCTTGCCAAAACCTTAACGGCGCAACAAGATGAAAATATAAAATTAAAAGAAGAGCTGGTGTTTTATAAGAATATGACAGGCAAGCGTTAGTGATGTCTGTGCGCTATTGGCGAGAATCACGCTCGAATTCACAATCCTAGGAAGTCTCATGTTTTTTAAAAAAAGTATGCAAGTCGATAGTCATATCGATACGTTGATCGGTAAAGAAACGCGCGTGCATGGTGATATGCAATTTTCGGGCGGTCTGCGCCTAGATGGCAACATTATTGGCAATGTGATTGAAAATCGTGAGCATCCCAGTACCTTGATTATTAGCGAAAGCGGCAGTGTGACCGGTGCGGTGGAGGCTTCAAAAATTGTATTGAACGGTACCATGCATGGCCCAGTCAAAGCTTCTGTCTTTATCGAGTTGCAGAGCAAAGCCAGGATTGTTGGAGATTTGTACTACAAATCGCTTGAAATGCATACGGGGGCGGTGATTGAGGGTAAACTGGTATACCTAGGGGATCAATTGGCCGCAGAGTACGCCGCAATCACCGCGCCAGACGCGTAGTCTTGAAATATGGAATGATGGTCACCATCTATAGGTGACAAAGTGATAGGAGCATAACATGAGCACAGCAGAAGCAACGTTAGAAATGCCAGTTCCATTGGTGTTTACAGACAACGCAGCAAAAAAAGTAAAAGAGTTAATCGATGAAGAAGGTACGCCAGATTTAAAACTGCGCGTATTTGTGAGCGGCGGTGGTTGTTCAGGCTTTCAATACGGCTTTACCTTTGAAGAAGAAATCAATGAAGATGATACGCAAGTGGATAAAAACGGCGTCAGTCTATTGATTGATCCGATGAGCTTGCAATATTTGGCAGGGGCTGAGATCGACTACACCGACAGCTTACAGGGCTCACAGTTTGTGATTCGTAATCCAAATGCAACTACCACTTGTGGATGCGGTAGTTCGTTTTCAGTATAAGCAGGTTGAGCAGAATAAAAAAAAGCCGGGCAGCGTCCCGGCTTTTTTATGCCACCATCAACGTTTAAATGGCAAGGATTAGCGTTCGTGTAGGGCTAAAAACTCACGTCGTTCAGCACCGGTATACAGTTGACGTGGACGGCCAATTTTTTGCTCAGGGTCAGCATTCATTTCACACCATTGAGAAATCCAGCCCGCCGTTCTGGCAAGGGCAAAAATAGCGGTGAACATCGAGTTAGGAATGCCCATGGCGCGCATCACAATGCCGCTGTAAAAATCGACATTCGGGTAAAGCTTGCGTGTGACAAAATAATCATCCTCTAACGCAATCTTTTCTAATTCCATGGCTAGTTTAAACATGGGGTCGTCATGCAGGCCTAACTCGTTGAGCACTTCGTGACAGGTTTTACGCATGATCGAGGCGCGTGGATCCATATTGCGATAGACGCGGTGACCAAAGCCCATCAATTTAAAACTATCCGATTTATCTTTTGCACGTTTAATAAACTCACCAATACGGCTAACGTCACCCATTTCCTCCAGCATGTTCAACGTGGCTTCATTGGCCCCGCCGTGAGATGGCCCCCACAGTGAAGCAATGCCCGCCGCAATACATGCAAACGGATTGGCGCCAGAAGAGCCAACGAGACGCACTGTGGATGTGGAGGCATTTTGTTCGTGATCGGCATGTAAAATCAAAATACGCTCAAACGCTTTGGCCAAGATCGGATTAGGGGTGTACTCTTCACAAGGCGTTGCAAACATCATGTGCATAAAGTTTTCAGCGTATCCCAATTTGTTTTTGGGATACATAAATGGCTGACCGAGATTGTATTTAAAGCTCCATGCTGCAATGGTCGGTACTTTTGCCAGTAAGCGGATGGCTGCTGTTTTACGTAAGGCAGGATCACTCACGTCGTTATTGTCTGGATAAAAAGCAGCCATGGCACCCACCACGGCAATCATGACGGCCATCGGGTGCGCGTCGCGGCGAAAGCCGCGGAACACATTGCTCATTTGATCATGCAGCATGGTATGTTGCTTAATGGTCGACACAAACGCTTCACGCTGATCGACATTGGGCAATTCACCATGCAACAGCAGGTGCGACACTTCTAAGAAGTCACAATTTTCAGCCAGTTGCTCAATCGGATAGCCACGGTAGTACAACAATCCTTGTTCGCCATCAATAAAAGTAATGTCAGAGTTACAAGCGGCGGTCGACATAAAACCAGGGTCGTAGGTGAAATAGCCATGCTTGCCTAAGCTTCGGATGTCAATCACATCCGTACCTAAAGAGCCTTTTAAAATCGGCAGGTCTATCGGTGGGCTGTCAGAATCAAAAGTAATGGTCGCTTTGGTTGCCATAACGCACTCTTCTTTAATCAGGGTAATGTATAAAATTATACGCATTGCGAGGCTGAATTGTTGTCGTCCAGCCAAAATGGGCAACAAAACATCCGCGATTACAACAAAACTTGCACCATATCTTATCAAGCGTGTGGTGCACATGCACTGGCGCTGTGAATCTAGCAATTACAGTCTGTAGCGCAGCACAGCCCGTTTACGCTGGATAAATGGCGCCCAAGATGCGCGGGCCACGTGCGCCAGTGACCGCGGCTAAATTTCCGGGTTGTCCATCAATACACCGTTGCGCCAACCATGCAAACGCCACCGCTTCTACCCAGTCTACGCCAATCCCAAGCGCATCTGTCAGGTGTACTGGGCACGGACTGAGCGCGCGAATGCGTTGCACCAATACATGGTTATGTGCGCCACCGCCACACAGATAGATGTCATCCACGCCAACACAGTAGCGTGAAACCGCTTCCGTGATAGTGATTGCGGTTAATTCTAATAACGTGCGGGCAACATCCTCTGGGGGTAGCGCGAAGGTGGATACATGCTGCGTCAGCCATGCCATATGAAAATAATCCCGACCTGTGCTTTTGGGTATGCCAAGTTGGAAGTAGGCATCCTTTGTCATGGCTTCTAATAACGACGGGTGTACGTTTCCCGTGGCAGACCATGCTCCAGCTTGATCATACGCTTTTCCAGTATGGTGTTCGGTCCAACTGTCGAGCAACATATTGCCAGGCCCAGAATCAAAACCGATCACCTCACCCGTATGTGGCAGCCATGAAATATTGGCAATCCCACCAATATTGATGATTGCACGTTGATGGTGTGGATCGGCAAATACCGCTTGGTGAAAGGCGGGAACCAAGGGTGCACCTTGGCCGCCAGCGGCGATATCGCGGCTTCTAAAATCACCAATCACCGTGATATTGGTGCGTTCGGCCAGCCGCGCATGATTGCCAATCTGTATCGTATAGGCTTGGGCTTCATTGGTATTTGGACAATGTCGTATGGTTTGACCATGGCAAGCAATCGCCGTAATTTGATGGGCTTGGAGTCCGCTTTGTTGTAATAAACTCGGTACCGTCTGTGCGTATAAATCTGCCAATTGATTGGCAGTAATGGCAGTTAAATGTAGCTCATCATGGCCTGCAACATGCAATGTGAGTAATTGTTGTTTAAGCGCGGCAGGATACGCCAAAAAAGCATGGGCAATTTGTTTCACCCCCAACGCATTGGATTGCACAAGCACGGCATCCACACCATCTAAACTGGTACCAGACATCATGCCAATAAAATAGCGTGAAAGGGGAGAGGGCTGGGTCATAGGGATCTGTTCCAAATTCTGATGATGCGCGTTCAATCAAACCATTGATTATGGTAACACTGGCGCTATGCTTCGCTATAGAAAACCGCGCCTTTACGTTAAAATGATGGTTTAATTATCCGCATTCGCAGGCCTTGGATCAGCGAATGCTTACAGAAAAATTCAGACGTATGACCGATGCTCATCCTGCCCCATTAGCGGCTTTATCCCCAGAACTCAACCGCGCCCTCGCGATTATCAAACGTGGCGCAGACGAGCTGCTGATCGAGGCCGAGTTGATTGAAAAGTTAAAAACAGGTAAACCTTTACGGGTCAAAGCGGGTTTTGACCCCACCGCACCAGATTTACACCTTGGGCATACCGTACTCATTAATAAACTCAGACAATTGCAAGATTTAGGTCACCAAGTCTTGTTTTTGATTGGCGATTTTACTGGCATGATTGGCGATCCTACTGGCAAAAGTGCAACGCGTCCGCCGCTGACCCAAGCGCAAGTTGCAGAAAACGCCCAATCGTATGCCAGCCAAGTATTTAAAATTTTAGACCCGAATAAAACAGACATCGTATTTAACTCGCATTGGCTGACAGACCTTGGTGCAGCCGGCATGCTGAAACTGGCGGCCAGCCATACCGTTGCCCGGATGTTAGAGCGTGATGATTTTTCCAAGCGCTTCAAAGGCAATCAACCCATCGCGATTCACGAGTTTTTATATCCACTGCTGCAGGGGTATGATTCAGTAGCGCTGCAAGCAGATTTAGAGCTGGGGGGGACCGATCAAAAATTTAACTTGCTGATGGGCCGTGAGTTACAAAAGCAAGCGGGGCAAAGCCCACAATGCGTATTAATGATGCCATTGCTAGAAGGCCTTGATGGCGTCAATAAAATGTCCAAGTCGTTGGGGAATTACATCGGGGTGGCTGAAGCGCCTGAGGTGATCTTTGCCAAATTGATGTCTATTTCAGACGATTTAATGTGGCGGTATATTGAGTTATTGTCGTTTGCAGACTTGGCCACGATTGCGCAATGGAAGCAACGTGTTGCTGATGGCGAAAATCCGCGCACAATCAAAGTCACCTTTGCCCAAGAAATTGTCGCCCGTTTTCATAGTCAAGCCGATGCTGAGAAAGCGCTCGACGATTTTCAAACCCGCGCCAAAGGTGGCATTCCAGACGATATCCCTGAAATGACATTGACGATAGAAGGCGAAACCATAGGCGTTGCACAAATGCTAAAGCAGGCGCAGCTAGTCGACAGCAGCAGCGAAGCCATGCGCGCGATTCAGCAAGGTGGGGTCAAATTAGACAGCGTCAAGGTTGAAGATAGAAGCATGCAATTAGCAAAAGGGCAAACGGTGATCGCCCAAGTGGGTAAGCGCAAATTTGCTAAGATTACGCTCCAATAACCTATTCATGCCGTTAAAAAACCGCTCAAATGGAGCGGTTTTTTGTCAGGATTGGCCTAGAGCGATTTGCGCAAATTCGCCGGTGGAATATTCAGTGACTCTCGGTATTTGGCGATGGTGCGGCGTGCAACCACAATCCCTTGTTGCGCCAGCGTATCGGTGATTTGATTATCCGATAGCGGTTTTTTTGGGTTTTCATCGGCAACCATTTGTTTGATTAACGCGCGAATCGCGGTGGCAGAGCATGAGCCGCCAGCATCAGTGGACACCGAGCTACCAAAAAAGTATTTCAGTTCATACACGCCACGCGGGGTCAGCATGTATTTATGGGTGGTCACGCGCGATACCGTGCTCTCATGCAGTTCAAGTTCTTCGGCAATTTCTCTCAGAACCAAGGGCCGCATGGCAATTTCACCATGCTCAAAAAAGTTACGTTGGCGATCCACAATGGCTTGCGACACCCGCAAAATGGTTGAGAAGCGTTGCTGAATATTTTTAATCATCCACTTGGCTTCTTGCATTTGGCTTTGCAGATACTGGCCAGAATTTTCACGGTTACGTTTTAAAATATCGGCGTACATCTGATTAATGCGTAACTTGGGAATCGCGCCATCGTTTAAGGTGGCGACCCAAATGCCTTTGATTTTTTTCACCACCACATCATGCTGAATGTAATGATCATGACTGAAGGTGGCAAATGCGCTACCAGGTTTGGGGTTTTGCTGACAAATCAGTTGTTGCGCACCTTTGAGGGTGGCCTCGTCGCACGTCAACAACTTACGCAGTTTGGCAAAATCTTTATTCGCCAGCAGCGCTAGACCATCTTTGCTAATGATTTTTGCTTGGCTTAAGAAAGGCGTTTCTAACGGCAGATGCTGTAATTGCAGCAAAATACATTCACTTAAATCACGCGCGCCTACCCCTAATGGGTCTAAATTTTGAATCAATTTTAGCGCGGTTTCGAGTTCAAGCAGTTCTACTTCAAGCTCAGGCGGTAGTTGTTCCACAATCTCTTGTAAATCTTGCTCTAAATATCCATCATCGTTAATGCTATCGAGCAATAATTTAGCCAAGCTCATGTCGCGCGCAGATAAATGCGCGAGTTGAATTTGATCAATCAGGTGTTCTCGCAGGCTGATTGATGTTGCATCTTGACGTGTGAAGTCACTGTCGTCATCGTCGCTATTATTGCGCCCAGCCTCATCCCAATTGCTCGCGCTACCAAACTCTTCATAGCGGTCTTCAAATTCTGGTGGCGAAAATTCCTCGTTTAAATTGGGTTGTTCACCCTCTAGGCCGCTTAAATCGTCATGCAAGTCCTCGCGCAGCGTTTCGGCTGGTGTGGTGATGTCTTGCTGAGTCGCCACATCAAACGAGCTGGCATCGAGGGCTTCAGCGGTACTGGTGGTGCCCGCCGTCTGATCGTCAAATTCCCCTTCTTCAGAATCTGACATTTCAAGCAGAGGGTTTTCTTGCACAATCGCTTCTAATTCTTGATTCAGCTCAAGCGTCGATAATTGCAGCAAGCGAATGGATTGCTGCAATTGCGGCGTTAAGGCCAGATTTTGCGAAATGCGTAACTGTAAATTTTGCTTCATCGCCAATTACAACCTAAAGTTTTTACCTAGGTATACTTCACGTACACCTTCATTTTGAATGATTTCATCTGGCGTTCCTGCTGCAAATACGGCACCGTCGTTCACAATATAGGCGCGGTCACAAATATCCAGCGTTTCACGGACATTATGATCCGTGATTAAAATACCAATGTCCTGACTGCTCAGATAACGAATGATTTTTTGGATTTCAATCACCGCAATCGGATCGATGCCAGCAAAGGGTTCATCTAGCAAAATAAATTTGGGATCCGTCGCTAGGCAGCGGGCGATTTCAACGCGCCGCCGTTCACCGCCGGATAGACTCACCGCTTGGCTGTGACGAATATGTTGGATATGTAATTGATCTAACAACGACTCGAGTTTTGCTTCACGCGTGTCGACTGTCCCGGGCCGAGTTTCTAAAATGGCCATGATATTTTCGCTTACCGTCATTTTTCTAAAAATGGAAGCTTCTTGCGGTAAATAAGCCAACCCCATGCGCGCTCTCACATGCATGGGCGCACGACTAATGTCTTGATCATCCATCAGGATGCGGCCTTCATCCAAGGCAACCAAGCCGACGATCATATAAAAACTCGTGGTTTTGCCTGCACCATTGGGGCCCAATAGACCCACCACTTCGCCGCTTCTTAGGGCTAAGGTGGTGTTTTTTACCACCGTGCGATTTTGGTAGGCTTTTTTGAGTTGACTGACCTGCAAGGTGTGTTGGCCGACGGCGGATGCAGGTATGTTCAAAGTAGAATCTGGCGTAGCCATCATTTATGGTGCAGCCTCAACATCGGGTTTAAATTGTAAGCTGCGATTTAATTTTAACCCCTGTTGCGTGGCGGGCTTATTCTCTAACACAGTGGTGGTTGTGCGGCTTTTCGGTTGTATGGTGGCCTTGACACGGCTATTAGCGGTGCCGTTGGGGTTGGCTTTGGTACCGCCAATGACTTCCGCATACTCGGCATTGGCGTCATAGCTGATGTAGTCACCATTGACAATATCTTCCCCACGCTTGACCCACGCATTGGTATACAGCTGTACTTTGTCCATACGCCCGTTATATTCGATGCGTTGTGCGCTGCCTTGCATCCACTCATTTTTACCGGTACGTTTTTGTTTAAACGTGGTCGGATTGCCGGTGCTCGTGCTGTGTTGAAAGCCCTCGACATCCTCGCGCACAATCATTTTATCGGCTTTAATTTGCAAAGAGCCTTGGTTTAAAATCACGTTCCCACTGTAAATGCTGATTTTTTTTGCATCATTGACCGTGACCGTATCGGCTTCCAGCTCGATCGGCTGGTCACGATCCGCCTCTTCCGCATGTAAGGGGTAAGCGCTCAATAGGTAAAGCCATCCGCTGAGGCAGAAGCTAAACAGTAGGGGTCTTGGCGTGTTCAAATCGCTCTCCAAAAGGGTGATTTATGAGGAAGGGCGCGACGCAACAGGTGCGCGGCGCTTCCCCACCGACGTAGCGGGTGACACGCGTGCAGGTTGATAATGCACATGCACGCGGTTAAATAATTGCACGGTATTGGCCTTGTGATCTGCGCGCATTCCTGTGGCTGTAATGACAGTTGCCGGTAATTGGCGAATCACAACAGGTTGGTCCGTATGCGCTATTTCAGTCTCTGGTTCAATGATGAGCTTTTGCGTGCTCAGTTGCATTTCGCCTTGATTGGCATAAGCTTGCCGCACCACTTTAACTTGCCCGAGAAAGGTCACAGATTCACCACGACTAGAAACCATTCCACGCTGACTTTGAATTTGCATGGTCGGTCGATTGTCGCCAAAGCGGGTAAAGTGTGGCCGTTGTAATTCTGTCATGTCATTGTCTGGGAAGTGGCGCATTTGGGTGGCGGCAAGTGCAAACACCGTGTGCCCCGCTTGGTTGGTCCGCGTGCTCACAAAATCATAAAGCAAGTAATCAGGATCATGTCGTCCCATGGTGCTGACTTTAATGCCTTGTTCTTGTACCGTTTGATTAATCCAAAAAGTCAGCAATGCTAAAAAAAGCAATAACGCGATGGGTAATAAAATGGGGTGTTTTAGCATACGATCTAATTGGAAGTCACTGGCGTGGTCAGACGACTTTCGCTTTCAATAAGTCATGCATATTAAAAGCGCCAACCAAGCGCTGATCTTGGTCCACTGCTAAAAACCCATTAATTTTATATGTTGTCATCAAACTCACCGCATCGACGGCCAGTTGATGCATGTCCAACACGCGTGGGTGTGGATGCATCACCGTGGTAATCGTTGCGTCAATATTGGTATTGCCTTGTACAAACAGTCGTCTAAGATCCCCATCTGTAAACATGCCCACGGGTTGTTGCGCTGCGTTGACAATGGCGGTAAAGCCCATGCCCTTAGCGGTAATTTCAGCAATGGCTTGTTGTATGTTGGCAGATTCGCGCACACTTGGCATGGCGTCATTGACGCGCATCACGTCTTTGACTCTGACCAGTAAGCGTCGGCCTAAGCTGCCACCTGGATGGGCGCGGGCAAAATCCTCTGCGGTAAACGCTCTTAAATCGAGCACGCACAATGCTAACGCATCCCCCAGCGCCAACGCGGCTGTGGTGCTGGCAGTCGGCGCGAGGCCGAGTGGGCACGCTTCATGGCTGACGGCAGCACTCAGATGCACGGCAGATTCGCGCGCAAGCGTTGAATCTTGCGTGCCCGTGATGCTGATCACCTTGGCGCCGATGCGACGGATGGCGGGCAAAATATTAATAATTTCGTCGCTCTCGCCCGAGTTCGATAATGCAATGACAACGTCTTCCTCGGTAATCATGCCTAAATCACCGTGGCTCGCCTCGGCAGGGTGCATAAAAAAAGCTGGGGTGCCTGTACTGGCAAGGGTGGCGGCAATCTTGCCCCCAATGTGGCCTGATTTGCCCATGCCGGTGACAACCAGGCGTCCACGACAGTGCAATACCAGCTGCACCGCTGCTTCAAACGTATGATCAATACGCGCTGCCAATGCGTGAATCTCGTCGGCTTCGAGTGTCAGCACCGCCCGAGCACGGGCAAGGGTGCTTTGACCTGTGGTGTGTTCTAAAGGGTTAATGGCAACATTCATGGCGCCTTAGTATAGCAAGTGTGCCCCTTGGCAATAAAGCAAAACAAGGTATTTTTTGACGTTTTTTTTGACATAGGCACATTTTTTGCATTAAAGCGTCTTTTATGGCAGGATATGCCCAAGCCCAAAGGCTGTTTAAGCAAGTATTTGCAGACGGTTTAACATAGCATACGTTTGATTTACTTGTGTTTTTTCAATCATCCGTTGTGACTGTGACATGACCAACGTCAAACCCACAGGCATAGGTTGTACGTTAGAGTGATTGCATGTTTGACTCCCTCATAAATTTATTATTGTTACTGACCAGCTCCGTATTCGCGGTTGGTTTATTTCGCATTTTAGGTTTGCCAGCCATGCTTGCGTACTTTGCGATTGGGATTGTGTTGGGCCCGCATGCGCTAAGTTTGATTGCAGACGAAGAAGCAGGCCGTGAAGTGGCTGAGTTTGGCATTGTGTTTTTAATGTTTAGTATCGGCCTCGAGTTTAGCCTGCCCAAACTGTATGCCATGCGTAAAACCTTGTTTGGTTTGGGCGGCGGCCAAGTAGTGCTGACCCTACTTGCCAGTTTGCTTTTAGGCAAAATGGCTGGGTTAAGCGTGACCAGTGCGTTTATCATCGGCGCCGCACTCACCATGTCCTCCACCGCCATCGTGTCTAAAATCTTGATGGAAAGGGTCGATCTTAATTCACGCCATGGCCGCTTAAGTATTGGTGTATTGCTCTTTCAAGATTTGGCCGTGATCCCAATTTTAGTCTTAATCCAAACCCTAGGCGCGCACAGCGATAATTGGACAGATGTACTTGGTTTGACGCTCCTTAAATCATCCATTTTGTTATTTTTACTGTTTAAGTTTGGCAAAAACATCCTTAACTTTTGGTTTGAGCTAGTCGCCAAACAACGCTCACGTGAGTTATTTGTTTTAAACGTACTCATGGTCACGTTGTTAATGGCGGCCGCGACTAATTTTGCGGGTTTATCGTATGCGCTTGGTGCTTTTGTGGCAGGCATGCTGATTTCAGAAACCAAATATCGCTATCAAGTCGAATCAGACATTGCGCCGTTCCGCGATATTTTGTTGGGCCTGTTTTTTATCAGTGTTGGCATGTTGTTGGATATTACCGTGCTATATCAGCACATCGTGCTTATCCTGCTGTTATTGGCGTTGTTTTTACTGTTTAAAATTGGCTTGATTGCCATGCTCACTAAATTTTTTGGTTATGAATTGGGTGTGGGGGTGCGTACAGGGATTATTTTAGGTCAGGCAGGCGAGTTTAGTTTTGTGATTTTAGCGTTGGGCTTACAAACTCAGTTAATCAACGGCGAAGCGCTACAACTGGTGTTATCGGTGGCGGTGCTCTCCATGGTGGTTGCGCCCTTTATTATTCAAATCAATGGCCGGCTGGCGCGTAAGTTGGTCCGCAGTTATACCCGCAACAGCTCCAAAGTGGTCGATGCTATCCAAGAACAAAGCATGGAGCTTGATGGCCATGTGATTATTTGCGGTTACGGCCGTAGTGGACAATATTTAGGGCGTTTTTTACGTGAGGAAAATATCCCTTACGTAGCGCTGGATATGGATTCGACCCGGGTGCAAGAAGCAGCTTCGGCGGGTGAAAACGTGGTGTATGGAGATGCAGGTCGGCGTGCTGTGTTGGAAGCAGCGGGTCTCAAACGCGCCAAAGCGGTCATTATCAGCTATGCCGAAACCCGCGGCACCATGAAAGTATTGCATGTTATCAGCGAGCATTATCCCCAGTTGCCCGTGATTGTGCGCACGCATGATGATTCTGAAATGGATGCGTTACGCGATGCAGGCGCGGCCGAAGTGGTGCCCGAAATTTTAGAAGGAAGCTTAATGCTGGCCTCGCATGCGCTGGTGACCTTGGGCGTGCCACTCAATCGGGTGGTGAAACGTATCCGCTTGTTCCGCGAAGAGCGCTATAAAATGTTTAAAGGTTATTTCCGTGGCGTGAGCGATACGGATAACGCCACCGCTACCTTACCGCAATTGCATTCAGTCGAAGTTTACAAAAACTTTTATGTACATGGCTTGCGCCTTGACCACATCCCGTTTGAAGATTTTGCGGTTGAGGTGAAACAATTGCGGCGTCCCAATATGCCAGAGCCCATCATGCCACGCCCCGATATCGTCATGACCGAAGGCGATGTGCTGGTGTTGTTAGGTAGTAACACTGCGCTGATTGCCATGGAAGTCTATTTAATTTCAGGCCGTAAACCGTAAATGGTGTGCTTTAGTTTTTGCACTGCGGCGAGGCGATGAATCGTCCTTCGGTAGTGGTGGTTGGCGGCGGCATTGTCGGCTGTATGACCGCCATGCAACTTCAACAACGTGGCTATCGGGTCACGGTAGTTGAGCGTAATCAAATTGCCGCGCAAACCTCAGGCGAATCCTCTTGGGCGGGGGCAGGAATTATTTTCCCGCTGTTGCCTTGGTTGTATCAACCAGTTGTCAATCACTTAGCGTTGGCGGGCGCCCAAGCCTATCCCGCCATCTGTCAACGTCTATGGCATGACACTGGCATCAACCCCGAATGTGTGCAAAGTGGGATGCTCATTCGCCCGCCGTTTGATCTGGTTGCCGCACATGCATGGGCCGCGCAATATCAGATCGCAATCGAAGTGTTAGATGATGCCCTGTGGATAGACAGCGTATTGCAAGTGCGCAACCCGCGGCTATTGCAAGCACTGAAAGCATGGTTGCTGCTACACGACGTGACCTTACTTGAGCACACGCAGTTAATGCCGCTGGAAGAATCAGCCCACCCCCTCACCCGTTGGCAAACCACCACCGGTGATTGGTTAGAAGCCGATGCCTTTGTCGTCACCTCCGGTGCTTGGAGTTTTGAGTTACTCAAACAGACGGCGATGCAATTAGAGATCAAACCAATGCGCGGCCAAATGTTGCTTTATCATTTGCCACCCAACACGCTGAAGCACATGCTCTATCACAATGGGTTTTATATGTTGCAGCGCTTGGATGGGCATGTGTTGGCGGGCAGTAGCCTTGAAGATGTTGGCTTTGACACAGGAGTCACAGCGCACATGCGCGCTGAAATGCAAGCCAAGGCCGAGGCGCTGTGCCCTGCGCTTAAACAGGCGCCAATTTTGCAACACTGGAGTGGCTTGCGACCGGGCACTCCGCACAATATTCCCACCATTGGCCGCCATCCCAATATCGAAAACTTATTTTTAAATACAGGTCATTTTCGCTACGGCGTTACCATGGCACCCGCCTGTGCCAGCCAAGTAGTCGCACTGGTGGATGCCTATGTTGAGAGTGATTAAGATATTTGTTGAGATATCAATCAGCGCTGCAAGGGCGTATTGACGGCCCGTCGTAAAACCCTCTAAGCCTCAACCTTGATGGATCCGGTAATCGCAATATTGGATAAGCTAATCAGCGGCTGCCACCCAATCCCCACTTTTACCGCCATGCTTTTCGAGTAAGCCGATGCCTTGCATCACCATGCCGCGGTCGATGGCTTTGCACATGTCGTAAATCGTTAACAAGCCAATTTGCACCGCAGTTAAGGCTTCCATTTCGACACCCGTTTGGCCAGTGGTTTCGCATTGCACACGAATAGTGATACTGTGTTGGCTCGCATCTGGCTCAAACGTAACGTCTACGCGAGATAAACTCAATGGGTGACACAGTGGAATGAGATCACTGGTTTTTTTACTGGCTTGTATCGCAGCAATCCGGGCAATGCCAAGTACATCGCCTTTTTTGGCTTGACCTTGCATGATGGTATGAAACGTGTCGGCTTGCATGTGAATGTGCCCCGTGGCGATGGCGATTCTTTTGCTATGGGCTTTATCGCTAATATCGACCATATGGGCATGGCCTTCGGCATTGAAATGGGTAAGCGTAGACATGGTGAATAAAGATGAACTCAAGCTGCGAAGCCGTTATCATAACAAGATTAAAAGATTGCCCCTAATGGCGGTTAACGCTGTCTATGCTTAATGTAACCCGACCTCACAAAGGATGCTCAACCCTGATCACAACGGCTTGCTGGTTGGCTTGTGCAGGCCTGTTGATCCTACCAAGTGTCAATGTAGCGAACACCACCAATGGTCGTTTTTCGGCGACACCTTATCCGTCTATCCTTGAGATCGAACCTGCGACCGATTCTTCTAATCAGTTGCCAGAGTTGGGGGATGCCTCACAAACGGTGTTGTCGCTGCGGGATGAAGAGCGCATTGCCAATCAAATTTTGAAACAAGTCGCCACCAGTGTCGAGGTGTTAGACGATGCTGAAATCACGGATTATTTGGTTGCGTTAGGTAAACGTCTTGGCGAGAGTAGCCCAGATAAAAACCAAAAATTTCATTTTTTTGTGGTGCAAGAGCGCACGATTAACGCCTTTGCTATGCCGGGCGGGGTGATTGGTGTGCATACAGGGTTGATGATGGCCGCCAACAGTGAATCTGAACTGGCCAGTGTGTTGGGCCATGAAATTGGCCATGTGACCCAGCATCATTTGGCGCGCATGTTGGCCTCGCAAAAGTACGATATGTTTAAAAATATTGCAGCCACCGCATTGGCGTTACTGGTTGCGCGCTCCAATCCGCAGGCGGGCATGGGTGCGCTCACTGCGGCCTCTGCTGCTGGAGTACAGCGGCAGATTGATTACACGCGGGAGCATGAGCGCGAAGCCGATCGCGTCGGGTTGACCATTTTAGAAGATGCAGGGTTTGATCCCAGAGCGATGCCAGCATTTTTTACCACCATGCAACGTGCAACGCGTTTTTCTGACGGCAATATGCCGAGTTATTTAAGGACGCATCCACTGACCAGCGAACGCATTGCAGACATTAGTAACCGCGTACAAAATCGGCCATACAAAGTGGTGAATGAGCAAGTGGCGTTTGCGCTGATGCGGGCAAAAATACGTGCGTTTCAATCCAGCCCCGCACAGATGATTGAAGAGTTTAAACATAATATCGCGGAAGGTCGCTTTCAAAATGAACAGGCCGAGCATTACGGGTTAGCGTATGCTTACTTGCGCGCCAATCAAGCTGTATTGGCCATGCAAGAGGTCAAATGGTGTGAGGCGCAAGCGATGAAGCTGCCCTATGTGGCCACGTTAAAAGCCATCACGCTCGCCAAGTTGGGTCAAGCGGATCAAGCGCAGCGTCAATTGATGGATGCGATGGCGAAATATCCAGAACACCGTGCACTGGTATTGGGGCAAGCGGAATTGCTGATACAAAGCCAACAATGGTCAAATGCTATTCGTTTTATTCAAGCGCAAGTAGCGCGCTTTGATGAAGATGCCAAGTTGTATGAATATCTTGCTGCCGCTTACCAAGGGCTCAATCAACAAATGTTACGTCATCAGGCGTTGGGTGAAGCGTTTGTACGTAAATACGATACCACGCGCGCGATTGAACAATTTGAAATTGCCAGCAAAGCACGGGATGGTGACTTTTATTTGCAATCGAAAGTGGAAGCGCGCTTGAAAGACTTACGTCAGCAATTGTCGCGCGAACAAGCTGACCCCAAATAGCACTGCAATGAAATGAAGGAGTTGCCTATGTTAAGAAGAACCTTGGTAAAAGGATTGCTTGCCAGTGGCTTATTGCCAGTGATGCTTTGGTTACCAAAGCGCGCTGCTGCGGCGGCTTGGTTAACCGGCGCGTTTGAAGCGAACCAGACCCAAGCGGTGCTGGATGCGCTGCACGCCGATGCCATTCAGTCTCAACCTGCCATCATCATGGATGCGCCGCAAAAAGCGGAAAACGGCGCTGTAGTGCAAGTCGCCATCGAACTGCCTGGGCCCGCAGGCAAGTTACAGCAATTGGCAGTGATTGCCGATGCCAATCCCACCCCGTTGGTTACGCAATTGACGGTGGCTGACACGGTCTACCCAAAATTTGTCACGCGGATTAAGCTTGCGCAATCTGGTGCGGTCATTGCCTTAGCTAAAGACCGTCAAGGGCAATTTACCCAACAACGCCATCAGGTGGTGGTGTTAGAAGATGGTTGTGCCAGCATTGAGCGTGATGAGCCGTTTGCCAGCAGCATGAAGTTACGGGCTAAGCCGCTAGATGCTCAAGGCGCAGTGCCCGCACTGGTTGAACTTAAAATCATTATTTTGCATCCCATGCGCACGGGTCGTGGCAAAGATGACGCTGGACAAAAGCTGCCTGCGCATTTTATGCAGCAGATGCAAGTTAACCACAACGGTCACCGTATCATCGACGCCCAAACAGGCACCGCCATTGCACGTAACCCATACTTTACCTTTTATTTAACCCAGGCCAAGGTGGGCGATGTGATTAGCGTGAGTTGGCAAGATAACCTTGGGTATAGTGGGCAGGGCGAAATTAAAGTCAGTACATAAACTGATGCAGGCAAGATTGATTAGTTTAATTTATCAAATGAATTAATATAATCAATTTTACATATAAAATAGTGCACACTACAATGCACGCAATCGAAATGCAGCAAGCTTTTTTAATCACCGGTGATCACGTATCACTATTTTTTTATTTCACAACAAGGAGAACACCATGTCTTTGATTAATACAGCAGTACAACCATTTAAAGCACAAGCCTTCCTCAATGGAAAATTTATTGAAGTGACTGAGGCTAGCCTCAAAGGTAAATGGTCTGTATTGATTTTTATGCCAGCAGCGTTCACCTTTAACTGCCCAACCGAAGTGGAAGATGCAGCAGACAACTATGCTGAATTCCAAAAAGTAGGTGCAGAAGTGTACATTGTGACCACCGATACCCACTTCTCACACAAAGTGTGGCACGAAACTTCACCAGCTGTTGGCAAGGCTAAATTCCCATTAGTGGGTGACCCAACACATCAATTGACCCGTGCGTTTGACGTGCATATTGATGAAGAAGGCTTGGCATTGCGCGGTACGTTTGTGATTAACCCAGATGGCGTGATCAAAACAGCCGAAGTGCACAGCAATGAAATTGCACGTGACGTAAAAGAAACATTACGTAAATTGAAAGCGGCGCAATACACGGCTGCAAACCCTGGTCAAGTGTGCCCAGCAAAATGGAATGAAGGCGCACAAACCTTGACACCATCGTTAGATTTAGTCGGTAAGATTTAAGTGAGTGTGACTGGATGCGCATGGGTTCAAAGACACATAGCGTATCCCCTACGCCCTGAACTAAGTGTCAGGGCGCTGAGGCGAGTGCATGTTTGAAACAGCTACGTGTATTTGCCTCAGCGAAATTCCCCCCAACCCGAATAAATACACCATCGATTGGTGCGGGTGCGTGCACCCGAATGAATGGAGAACACCATGTTAGATGATACCTTGAAGACCCAATTACAAACGTATTTGGGCATGTTGCGTCAACCCATACGTTTAATTGCCAGCTTGGATCAAACGGCAAAAGCCAGCGAAATGCGTACCCTGTTGCAAGAAATTGCGGCTTTGTCAGATAAAGTCAGTTTGGATGAGCAAGGCCAAGACGCGCGTAAACCATCCTTTGTGATTGCGCGTGAAGGCGAAACGCATGGCGTACGCTTTGCGGCGATTCCGTTAGGCCATGAATTTACCTCATTGGTATTGGCACTGCTGTGGACAGGCGGTCATCCGCCAAAAGTTGAAGCGGATGTGATTGAGCAAATTAAAGGCTTGGATCGCGACCTCAATTTTGAAGTCTACATGAGCTTGTCTTGTCACAACTGTCCTGATGTAGTACAAGCCACCACATTGATGGCGGTATTCAATCCACGAGTCAGCACAACGGTGATTGATGGCGCGTTGTATCAAGACGAAGTAAATACACGCAACGTTATGGCGGTGCCCGCGACCTTCTTAAATGGTGAAATGTTTGCCTCTGGTCGCATGTTGGTAGAAGAAATTTTAGCCAAGGTGGATACCAGTGTGGTCGCCAAAGAGGCCGAAAAACTAAACGCCAAAGCGCCGTTTGATGTATTGGTGGTCGGCGGTGGGCCTGCAGGTGCGGCTGCTGCGATCTACGCTGCGCGTAAAGGGATCCGTACGGGTATTGTGGCAGAACGTTTTGGTGGCCAAGTCAATGACACCTTAGCCATTGAAAACTTTATTTCTGTGAAAGAAACCGAAGGGCCTAAATTAGTTATGGCACTCGAAGAGCATGTCAAAAGCTACGATGTTGAGATCATGCCGATGCAACGTGCGGCTGGCTTAGCTGAACCTGAAAAAACCGATAGCAAACACGCTGGCTTAATCGAAGTTAAACTCGAAAGCGGCGCCACATTGCGCAGTAAATCGGTCATTTTAGCCACGGGCGCACGTTGGAAAGAGCTTAACGTACCTGGCGAATTGGCATACAAAAACAAAGGGGTCGCCTATTGCCCGCATTGTGACGGACCGCTGTTTAAAGGCAAACACGTTGCCGTGATTGGTGGCGGTAACTCAGGGGTAGAAGCCGCGATTGATTTGGCTGGTGTGGTTGGTCATGTGACTATTTTACAATTTGATACCGAGCTCAAGGCCGATGCCGTATTGCAACGTAAACTGCGCTCACTGGAAAATGTCACCATTTTAACCAGCGCGCAAACCACTGAAATCACTGGCGATGGCACCCGTGTCAATGGCTTAACTTACACCGACCGCGTCAGTGGTGAGCAAAAGCACATTGATCTAGAAGGCGTATTTATTCAGATTGGCTTGGTGCCCAACAGCGATTGGCTCAAAGGCACACTTAACTTGAGCAAATATGGTGAGGTTGAAATTAATCATCATAATGCGACCTCACTGCCTGGTGTATTTGCCGCAGGCGATGTCACTACCATCCCTTACAAGCAAATCATTATTGCGATGGGTGAGGGCTCTAATGCCGCGTTAGGTGCGTTTGATTATCTGATTCGTCAATAAGCAGTATTTAATTCGTTATTCACATTAAAAACGGCTATCGCAAGATAGCCGTTTTGCTATTTACATTGACAAGTATTGATTTTAAAAAAGGCATAAGCAGGGCAATAATTAAACATTGCAGTCGTCAATGGCAACACCCCTAACCAAGCCCAGACCGGGCCTTGGTAAAACAACACCCACACAATCAGCGCAAGTCCTATTACGGTTCTTAACACCCGATCTACCCCACTCATATTTGAATTCATCTTAGCGCTCCTTAGTGATTACAACGCGCAACATGCGCCTGCAATACACCACCGTACACGCAAATTTAAAGCATCACTGTCTGCTAGGCATCGTTCGCAGGTGTGACGCAAACATAGTTGTTAATTGAAGAAGGTGGACAACACAATATTAAACAATCACTCGCTTAGACCCACGCTTTCCGCGCATGCGCTACAAACATTGCTAGCTAAAATCACTACGCGAGGATAGTAGTATGCAGCCAAACAGATTGACCCTCGCATTCAACTGGACTAAGCTTAGTCCAGTTGAATATTCAATCAGGGTGCTCAAACATGCAAATCATTAACATCCATGATGCAAAAACACAGTTTTCACGTTACGTTGACCAAGCAGCAGCAGGTGAAGAAATTACCATTGCACGTGCAGGCAAGCCAGTGGCTCGCCTAGTGCCTTTAGCGCACAAACCTGTTCGTCAACTTGGATTAGGCAAAGGCAAATTCACTATTCCAGAAAATTTTGACACCCAAAATCAAGATGAGATTTTAAAGATGTTTGAAAGCCATTAAAGTATGGCGCAACGCACCCTATTGCTCGATACCAACATCTTGCTCTATGCGCTGATTTCGCCAGAAAAGTTAAGCGTAGAATTGCAAGGGCAACTCACTCAAAATGAAAACGAAATTTATTTTAGTGCGGTGAGTATTTGGGAAATCGCCATAAAAGCCAGCCTCAACAGAGCAGACTTCAATTTTTCACCGCAAGATATTCACGCCCTAGCCCTGCAAACAGGCTTTACTGAACTACCCATGCACGCCCACCACACCTATGCTGTGACGCATTTGCCTTGGCATCACCGCGACCCGTTTGATCGATTATTGATCGCGCAAGCGCTGGCACTGCCTGCCTATTTCATCACCAGCGATTCGCAACTACAACCCTATTCAGAGCTGATTCAATTGGTAAACTTAAAATAAGCACACTGAAAATTGAGTTACCTGACTCTTTGATCATCGCACTCAAGCAGCTTGCAGGCGATGACAACGACGACTTTATTAAGCAATTTATCGCCTCAGCGGTGGCTGAAAAAGTATCAGCGTAGACTACAGAAAAATTTAATCAAGCACGCGCCAACCTTGCTTTAAAAGCCAAGTTTGAAGCACGGTTGGCTAATGTGCCCTATGTAGAAGCAGAAGTATTTGGTAAGCAATAGTCACGCAAACAAATCGCCTCACATCAAGTCAACCCGTTCATAAAATAGAAGCGCTACACGCAAGTCTTGCAAGAGATTTTAGACACACCAAATTTATCAAATGATGTGTTTGAAGTGGTGAGAAAGTGATTGAAGGGTAGTAACAAAGGGTATGCAGAGCGCAAACTTAGCCTTAATCGGTCGTTATTTCCTGAACATCCCAATCAGTAGTTTTAAGCTCTCCAGTTTGGTAAAACTGTCTTACTAACTTTATGAACTCCAAGAAATCCGAATTTTCCTCTACTAATCGATTTGCGGTATTCCAATCTATGTCTAGCTTTTCTTTTGCAGGAATAATAATTTGGCTTTCAGATGGGTTCTCAAGGTCAAGCCTCATAAACCCTATACCATGCAAGCTAGATAACATTCTTAGCTCTTTAAGCGTATCCGCACCTTCAATATCGTTTGCAACCAAATAGCCAAAGTTAGCCCAAGATGAATTACTCACCGCCTGAAAGAAAACTTCTCGTATGTTAGATCTATTCACCAAGATTTTGACTTCAAATGACCAAACCTTAGTTTTTTTGTCAGCGTATTGAGTTACACAGTCTTTTATCTCTCTATTCCAGTCTTGACTCAAATTTTCCATAGCTACCAAATCGGGATACAGCCACTTATTACCTCCAGCGCCTTTATTATTTTTTGACCTTTTTTCATCAATGCGCTTACTGTATAAATCAAGTTCTGACCACAAGAAAGCACTTAATACCTTGTAAAGATCGTGCTCTCTGAGGGTTGATTTTTTTGATACATTTTTTGGTGACAAGATATGATCTTCAGCTTTTTCTACTTCAGAAATATCGGTAGCATTTGTAAAGTAATACTTTCTAGGTCTACTTTCGGTAGTTTTGATTTGAGGGTGCTTTTTTTGAATACGTGGACGCTGTGATCCAATTTCAGCAACCAGCTGTTGCAACAAAGCTACGTCATTGTCTAAAGGGTTGACCGTTGCAGTGGACCGATGCTGTTTTTCCCTACATTCGTCTGGGTAAGTTTCAAAAATCCATTGAGCGATGTCGCGAGCCGTGTATTTATCGTCAATATTTTTCTTAAGAAAATCAACGACAGTTTGTGCCAAGTTAAGAGCCATTTAAATTTTCACGTTTAGTATATTTGTATGAGATGTTATCACTCGCTAAATTTCTTGACCAATACTCAACGCTACCGCCTCCGCCACTTTAATCCCATCCACCCCCGCTGACAAAATCCCACCCGCATAACCCGCGCCTTCGCCACAGGGGTAGAGACCTTTGGTGTTGATGCTTTCTAACGTGTTGTCATCGCGTTTAATGCGAATCGGGCTGGAAGTGCGGGTTTCTACCCCTGTTAATACGCCGTCAGCTAAATCAAAGCCTGGTAATTGTTTGGCAAAAGCGGGGATAGCCTCGCGCATGGCGGTGATGGCAAATTCTGGCAATGCGGTATCTAAATTCGTGAGGGTGACGCCGGGTGTATAAGAGGGGGTGACCTCACCTAATTGGGTCGAGGGTCGGTTGGCTAAAAAATCACCGATCAGTTGCCCGGGGGCGTTGTAATTGCTACCACCCAATACAAAGGCATGGCTTTCTAATTGGCGTTGAAATGCCATGCCTGCCAATGGGTGGTCTGGGTAATCGACCTCAGGGGTAATGCCCACCACAATGCCAGCATTGGCGTTTCGCTCATTGCGCGAGTATTGGCTCATGCCGTTGGTGACCACGCGATGGGGTTCAGAAGCGGCCGCCACCACAGTGCCACCTGGGCACATGCAAAAGCTATATACACTGCGGCCATTTTGGGCGTGATGTACCAAGCGGTAATCAGCAGCGCCGAGTTTGTTTAATAGATCTTCGCTATAACTTTTGCCATAGCGGGCGCGGTCAATTAAGCCTTGCGGGTGCTCTATTCTAAATCCGACTGAAAATGGTTTGGCTTCGACGTAAATGCCTTTGTTGTACACCATTTCAAAGGTGTCTCGCGCGCTATGGCCAACGGCTAAAATCAAGTGATGGGTGGCAATGTATTCACCTGTGTGTAGCGTCACCCCTTGCACTTGCTGGTTTTCAACATGAATGTCATCAACGCGGCTTTCAAAACGGATTTCTCCGCCAAGCGATTGGATGGTGTTACGCATTTCCTCTACCATGCCCACTAATCTAAAGGTGCCGATATGAGGGTGGCTGACATATTGAATTTCAGGCGGTGCACCTGCTTTGATAAATTCGTGTATGACTTTGCGGCCGTAATGTTTGGGGTCTTTGATTTGGCTATACAGTTTGCCATCCGAAAAGGTACCTGCGCCGCCTTCACCATATTGCACGTTGGATTCAGGATTTAAGGTATTTTTGCGCCATAGGCCCCAAGTATCTTTGGTGCGTTTTCGTACTTCTTTGCCGCGTTCGAGCACAATCGGTTTAAAACCAGATTGCGCTAAAATTAACGCCGCAAAAATACCTGCGGGACCAAAGCCAACAATCACTGGTCGCAGGGCAGGCGGCTTGGTGGCGGTTGCGACAACATGGTAGCCAGTGTCGGGCGAGGGTTGTATGTGCGGATCTTTTTTAAATATTGCGAGTAGCTTGGCTTCGTTTTTGACCGTCACATCGAGGCTATACACATACAAAATCGCATGTGATTTACGCGCGTCGACGCCGCGTTTAAAAATCTCAAAACGAATTAAGTCATCCTTTGCAATGTCTAGTCTTTTAAGGATGGCGGCTTGAATTTGCGTGTCCTGATGAATCAGGGTATCGGCGTGTTCAATCGGAAGTTTGAGTTCGGTGATTCGTAGCATAAGTAATTTTGGGATAGTAGTTATCTATCAAAAGCGCTATTTTATTACATTCAATTAAGGCTAGGCGCAGATTTTCATGAAGCTAGGCATTAATCTGACCGTGATGGTGTCGTTAACGAACTATGTTCAGTTATAAAAGACGGATTTTTACACCTTTAGTGATTGTAGCCACGCTGTTGTGCTTGAGCATGGCAGGGCTATTTGTCGCGATGTATCAGCTTGTCTATTATTCTGAGCAAAAAGATTTTGTTGATCGCCAACGTTACGATATTGTGGCGTTAGAAAAAGCCATTACCAACGCTGAAAGCGGTCAGCGCGGTTATTTGCTCACGGGCTACACCTTGTTTTTAGAAAGCATGGAACAAGGCCGCGAAGAGGCCAATCAAGTCATGGCGCGTTTTGATCAACATGCGGATCAACTCGATAGCCTGCGTAACTCCCTCAAAAACATCAATCAACTTATCCATCAAAAATTTGATTTGATGGAGCAAGGCATTCAGGTGCAATTGAGTGCGGGTTCTTATGCCTCCCATTTGTCGTTGAGCAAAGATAAAGGCCAATTATTAATGACGCACATTAAGCAGTTGTTAAATGAGGCTGATAAAAAACTGGTGGCATTGCGGGCGGAACATGAGTTACGCATCCGTAAACGCATGCTGGCGGCGGTGATTGGCGCGGTATTCACTGGCTTGTTAATGATTGGGGTGTTGCTTTTTTCGTATCGCAGTACAACCTTGCTGATTGAGCAGGTGATTAAAAACAAAGCCACCGCCGATCAGCTCATGCATTATGCGGAACACGATTTACTCACGGGCTTGCCTAACCGTCGCAGCATTGACCTGCATCTTGAGCAGATTCACCAGTACGCGAATCGCCACTCTAAGCCGTTTGCGATTTTCTTTATGGATTTAGATGGATTTAAACTGGTGAACGATCAATATGGGCACGCCATAGGCGATGTGCTGTTGGTGCAAGTGTCGAGCTTATTTAAAAAAGTGTTGCGGCAATCGGATTTTCTCGCCCGACATGGCGGCGATGAGTTTGTGCTGGTGGTAACCGATTATATGCATCGTGCAGAATTGATTCAGCTTGCACAACGCCTGATTCATTTGTTTCAACAGCCAATCATCGTCCGAAATGTAGCCGTTCAAATCGGCGTCAGCATTGGCATTGCGGAGTATCCACATCATGGTACGCAGGTGAAGCCCCTGTTGTTGGCAGCAGATGCCGCCATGTATGCCTCCAAAAAGAATGGCAAAAATCGGTACAGTTTTACGACACCATTGGCACAGACTGAAACCAACCCCGCGGCATAAACGCTGTTTGCGCTAGTCGTTTAAAGAAAGCTCCAATTGTAGTATTTGCTTGAGCATGGGAACCGTGATGGGTTTTTTAATGGTGAGCGACCATTGATCGAGGGCGTCTAACACCGCCATTAACGTGGCTAGATCGCGTCTTAAATTGCGTAAGCAATAGGTGATAACCTCGTCAGGCAATTTCATGCCACGCGCTTGCGCATGCGCCCGCAACGCTTCCACCTTATGTGCATCTTGCAACGGTTGTAATTGATACACCAAGCCCCATGCTAACCGTGTCGCAAGATCATCGCGCAACCCCATTTGATTGGGGGCGTAGCGGCCTGCAATGATCAAATTTCCGCCTTCCGCTTTGATCTGATTAAACGTATCAAACAGGATGATTTGCGCAGTTTCATCCAGCAAGTGTACGTCATCCGCAATATGCGCCCCTAGGCTCTGCGCCGCTAATAGTAAATGGGTTTTACCAGCACCTGGCGCGCCCCAAAGGTACATAAATTGGGTGTTGGACTGACCATGCAGCAACGCTTGTAAGCTGGTAAACGCTTCTTGATGCTGGCCGACAATGAAGTTTTCAAAACTCGGCATGGGCGGCGGCTGGATGTGTAAGAGCAATTGTTTCAAAACGATGACTTTTATAAAGGCGGTTGAAAATGGTCCGAACTAGAAAGAATATGCGGTTGACCCTTGAGATAAGCATCGCTGCGTAAATAAGTGTGCTTGGTATACCGCACGCCAACGGCAATCGCGGCACTGACCGGCAATGCCAGCAACACGCCAGCAAAACCAAACAATTGGCCACCCGCCATTAAGGCCAAAATCACGATCACTGGATGTAGGCCAATGCGGTCGCCGACCAAGATTGGCGTCAAAATAAAACTTTCAACCAATTGGCCGATGCCAAACACAATCAACACGGGGAACACCTCGGTCATGGAGGCAAACTGCAGCATGGCTAACACCACCGCCATCACAAAGGCGAGCGCAAAGCCTAAGTAAGGCACAAAACTAAGCAAGCCTGCAATTAAGCCAATGGATAATGCCATGTCCAATCCCACCCACCATAAGCCCAGGCTATAAAACACGCACAAAGAGAGCATGACCGATAATTGACCTCGTAAAAATTCAGCCACCACCTCATCGACATCTTTGGCGATCAGGCTCACACGGCCCACCCAATCCCGCGGGACCAGCTCGCCGACTTGCTTCATCATGTGATCCCAGTCGCGCAAAAAATAAAACAGCACCACGGGCAACAGGCAAATGTTGGCAAAGATCCCCAGCAAGGTGAGCCCCTTTTGACCTGCGCTGAGTAAGATAGCGCCAAGTGTGCTCCCAGCCGTTTGCCAGTGCTCACTCACTAGTTTTTGTACCATCTGTTGATCGATCTGTAGCCGAATACCAAACCGTGAAAACAACCATGGTTCAATCTGGGTATCCAAGTGGTCAAGCAGTAACGGTAGGCGTTCTGCAATCAGTTGTGATTGCTGTTGTAATAACGGGATTAAAATTAAGATTAACCCCACAATCATAAGAAGCACCCCTGCCATGACCGTCAAGCTCGCCAGCGTGCGGCCCACCTGCCATCGTTTAAAACCACAGAGACTGAGGCTGTCGACTAAGGGGTCTAGCATATAGGCGATGACGCCAGCGGCTAAAAATGGCGTTAAGATGGGTTCGAGTAAATAACACAAATACATCAACACAATGATCACCAACCACCAGCGATGGTCGCTAATAAATTGTGAGGCACCTACGGGAGTGGGGTGGTGGTCAGACATGGTGAGCTTAAATCCCTGTGAATTCCGGCTTAGGTCGAACGCGCAAGATGCGTTAAAATACGAGTGTTTTAAAATTATAACGAAATTCGTCCCCCGCACGTGCTTTAGTTCACCCACCTGCAGGCCTGCGACGCATTCATAGCATATTAATATCGTAAACCAAGAAACGGGATGATTTTGACTAGCGCTTCTGATAACACCTCCATTACCTACCGCGACGCTGGCGTTGACATTGAAGCCGGTGACGCTTTAGTCGAACAGATTAAACCATTTGCGAAACGCACCATGCGGCCCGAAGTGATGGGCGGCATTGGGGGCTTTGGTTCTTTGTTTGCGATGCCAACGAAATTTAAAGAACCTGTGCTGGTCTCGGGTACCGATGGCGTAGGCACCAAGCTCAAATTGGCGTTTGAGCTCAATCAACACGACACGGTGGGCATTGATCTGGTGGCCATGAGTGTCAATGACATTTTGGTACAGGGCGCTGAACCTTTATTCTTTTTAGATTATTTTGCCTGCGGCAAGCTTGAAGTCGGTACAGCTGCGGCGGTTATTAAAGGCATCGCGCATGGCTGTGAAGAGTCAGGCTGTGCGCTAGTAGGCGGCGAAACCGCAGAAATGCCAGGGATGTACCCAGCAGGTGAATACGATTTGGCTGGTTTTGCGGTGGGTTGTGTTGATAAAGCTAAGATTATTGACGGCACCACCATTCAAGCCGGTGATGTCGTGTTGGGGCTGGCGTCCAGCGGCGCGCATTCTAACGGCTATTCACTGATTCGTAAGTTGATTGAAAAATCAGGCATTGATATGCATGCTGATTTTCATGGCCGACCATTTAAAGACGTGGTCATGGCGCCCACAAAATTGTATGTGAAATCCATTTTAAGCTTGCTCGACACCTTACCCGTAAAAGGCATGGCCCATATTACAGGCGGCGGCATTACTGAAAACATACCGCGCGTATTGCCAGCGGGCTTAACTGCAGAAATTCAAGCCAGTAGCTGGACGCTGCCGCCATTGTTTCAGTGGTTGCAAGCGCAAGGCAATATTGCGCCACTTGAAATGTATCGTACTTTTAACTGTGGTATTGGCATGGCGGTGATTGTTTCTGCGGCCGATGCGGCGCAAGCGACCGCGGTATTAGCGGCCAAGGGCGAAACGGTGTACACCATTGGCCAGATTCGTGCGCAACAAGCGGGTGAAGCGCCTACAGTGGTGATCTAGTGCGCATGAAGCAGTGGTTTTGCAGCTTGCACACTGTGTTGTTATTAACAGGTCTGTGTGTATTGTCTGCAGCGCATGCAGCGCCTAAGCAACTCACGCTGACGTATCAATTGCTGCAAGGCGGTCAAGCAATCGCCACCACGAAAGAAACACTCACTGTCACCGGCAAACAATATCGGTTGGAATCTCGCACGCAAGGTTTGGGGCTGTATCAGTTGATGGGCGAGCGCAGTTTAGTCAGCGTTGGCTTGGTGGTGAAACAGCATCTGCAACCTATACAGTTTGAATCGCATCAGTCTAAACATGCCAATAAAACGCGGATTAATCGTTTTGATTGGGCCAAGCGTACGCTGATATTTGAAGCTAAGGGTAATCAAACCACCAGCCCGTTGCGCGATGGCACACAAGATTTGTTAAGCGTGATGTACTGCTGGATGTGGCAGCCGCCTAAAGGTAAGCACATCAGCTTGCCTGTGACGAATGGTAAAAAATTAGCCCAGCGCACGTTTAATGTGTTGGAGGAAAAAGCCCCGCTGATGACAGATGCGGGAAGTTTTAAAGTGGTTAAACTGGTCGATGCCGAGGGTGAAAAAATCGTTTATTTGGCCAAAGATCGGCAATATTTACCTGTAAAACTGGTGTTAGTGGATGACGGAAAACGCCTAGAGCAAGTGCTGATCAAAGTGGAAGGGCAATAATGCGGCAGGTTGGTAACGCGCGCGTGACCAACCTGTTCAACAGGCTACACACAAGCATGCAAGGTACTTCAGTCTGGCAGTGGATCACCACCCGAATTTCCAAACAGGGCTGGGTGGCCTTAGTCATTTCTGTGCTATTGCATAGCCTTTTGTTCTCACAGTGGCATTGGTCGTTGTGGTCAGACCATATCCCTGAACGCACAACGATTGAGGCGCGTTTGGTACTCAAACAAGCATTGCCCATGTCTGCCCCGAGGCTAAAGCCAACGCTTAAAAGTAAAGCCTTAGCGCCAAACAATAGCCCATCGCCTGCGCCTCCACCCAGTACTAATCCAGTGCCTGTGGCGCAATTGCCCGAGGTTGCGCCTCAGGCGATGCCTGCAGTCAACGATGTTGACGCAATTGCAATAACCGGTGATGCTCCGTTTGCCACGGATCCAGATACCGTGGTGGTGACGGATGACGAAGCGGCTGGGTTGATGCCGCCTTACAGTCGAGCTGATACTGAGTTTGCGATTTTTGTAAATGGAGACAAAAGACCGTCTGGCACCGCGCATATTGGCTACGTTGGCCAAGATGGGCAATATGCGTTGCGATGGCAGATTGAAGGCAGTGGCTTACTGAAGCTGCTGTACCCATCGCTGGTGCAAGAAAGTCGCGGTGAAATTCTGCCGCATGGTCTGAGGCCGCAATTTTATCGCTATGCCTTTGGTCAGCGTGCCAGCAAAACCTATGAGGCCAAATTTAATTGGTCAGAGCGGGTACTCACCTTGGTGAGCAGTAAAGGCGAGGTGGTGAACGATTTACCGCTAAATACCCAAGATATGTTGAGTTTTATGTATCAATTTATGTTTGTACCGCCATTACAAATGATGCAAGTGGCGATCACCAATGGTAAGCGTATCGGTGAGTACGAATACGCATTTGAAGGTGAGGAGTCGTTGCAGATTGGCAGCCAAACCGTGCAAACCATGCATATTGCCCATCATCGGGGCGAAACAGATGAAAAAGTGGAGTTATGGCTTGCAACAGACTACCGTTATTTGCCAGTAAAAATCCGTAAAATTGACAAACATGGCATGGTGATAGAACAAATCGCTACCCAACTCAACGTCCAATAAGCGTTGTGACTAGACCGAACAGAAAGTGTAAAAGATGACCCCCGATTTAATCCGCCAAGCGGCGATATTAGTGAATCAGATGCTGACCTTTAACAGCCCAGCTGACGGCAAGCTCAGTGAGTTTTTTCGTGCCCACCGCGAGCTCGGCACTAAAGACCGCGCTTGGGTGGCAGAAACCGCGTATGGCATTTTGCGCCGCTATCGCTATTTAAGTGAAATTGTCGGTCAAGAAGACGACGATACCGAAGATGCCCGTAAATTGATTTTAGCTTGGATGATTAAAATTGAAGGCAAAAGCATCCGTGATTTAGAAGGGCTGATCGACGAGCGCCAAAAAGAATGGGCCGTTGCAATTAAAACCAAAAATAGCGAAGGCCTGTCACCCGCCACGCTGGCCGACGTCCGCGATTGGTTGTGGGAGAAGTTGGTCGCGCAATATGGTGACACCGAAGCCATGGTTATCTGCCGTAGCATGTTTGAGCAAGCCAGCCTTGATTTGCGCGTCAACACCATGAAAGCCAACCGCGAAGAAGTGTTAGCGCGCATGCATGCCGAAAACACGGTCAAAGACAATGTGATTAGTCCCACACCGTTTTCGCCAGTTGGCATCCGTATGGCGGCACGGCTCAATATCAGTAAACATATCTTGTTTACCGAAGGCAAAATCGAAGTGCAAGATGAGGGTAGCCAGCTGTTAAGTTATCTGGTGGCGCCAAAACGCGGTCAGATGGTGGCTGATTTATGCGCAGGTGCAGGCGGCAAAACGCTGGCAATTGGTGCTTTGATGAAAAGCACAGGCCGTTTATATGCATTTGATATCTCCGAAAAACGCTTAAACAATTTAGGCCACCGTTTAAAACGCAGCGGCTTATCCAATCTACAAGCGCAAGTCATCTCAAACGAAAATGATCTCAAACTCAAACGCTTAAATGGCAAGTTTGACCGCGTACTGGTGGATGCCCCGTGCAGTGGCTTAGGCACGCTACGCCGTAACCCTGATTTAAAATGGCGGCAAACCGAGCAAGATGTCGCCGAGCTCAACGTGAAACAAACCAATATTTTGGCGCGGGCTGCCAAACTATGCAAAGTGGGCGGCCGTGTGATTTATGCCACATGCAGCTTGTTACGCGACGAAAACGAATCCATCGCCGAAGCCTTTTTGCAACAACACCCGCAATTTAAACTGGTTCCCGCCCACGAAGTACTCGCGCAATATCAAATCACGCTCAATACTGGCGATTACCTCAAGTTGTTGCCACACTTGCACGGCACCGATGGCTTTTTTGCTGCCGTGTTTGAAAAAGAAGCCTAATCAAGTGTGCTTAAGTACAACTGCGCAAAATCATGAGTGTGATTCAAGTAAAACCGCCCTCAACAGCCCCCTAATCAAAGCGCATACTGTGTACACGTTGTACCGATAAACAAATTTTAGGAGATATACCATGTGGACTAAACCAGCTGCTACAGAAATGCGTTTTGGCTTTGAAGTAACTATGTACGTAATGAACAAATAATTTTAGCTTAGGCTAAAATGACAAAAACCCGACCTAGTGTCGGGTTTTTGGTTTTTTGCATTCAAGTATTCAATCCATCTCGCACATTTAAATAAATTACTTTTTAATAGTGTTCATTTAAAAATAGGCTCAACTTGATAAATCGGAACGCGATTAAATTTAAATCTAGGCTGATCAATTGCAAGTGCAGTATTAGCCACTACCGATAAACATTCAAAATTAATTCACTCGATGAATTTACATTAAAGTAACTAAAGACTTCTTGAATGTGTTCAGCGCAAGTCGCATCACTAATTTGCAATTTAGTTGCTATTTCTTTTCGTACATAACCGTTTAATAATAACCAAGTAGACATCAGACGGACAGGCGTCAGTTTCTCTTGACTTAACTTGATGGCTAAATGGCAAGAATAGGGCTGCATTTGTTGCAAATTAATTGCGACAGTTTCATGTTCAGAATCGTAGATATACTTAATGATAAACTCACCCCAATAACATTCTTTTCTATCAGTGTGTTGTCCAAGTTCAAATGCTTTTGCCACACCAGCCTCACATGTTTGTTTTACCAAGCTATCAATATCATCATGATGATTAAAACGCATGGGTAAACTTGCATCGCGCGTCATCATCCATAAAATTTGATGTGCCGTTAGGTTGCAAAATTTGCGCCTTAACAGCTTATCAACCACAACAATGCCCAAATCATATGTGCGTTTGTTAGGCACATCACTCTGTACAGGCAATTTAAAACAATCAGTCATTAACGACATCGCGATTTTAATCGTTACTAATTCTTCTTGCGAAAAAGCGCCTTTTTTTTGGTCACGCATCAGCAAAAAAGAACCATAGGGGCGAACGCCATCATGTACCACTGCATCTGCAATATGGTGCATCCCTATGCGAGCATAAGTAGATAAGTAGTGGTCAGATGCATAAAAGTGTGGCGTTTGATAATGTTGTAAATAGCCAGCAACCGGACCTGCGTTACGATTTCTGAAAACGAGGGCCAATTTCCTCTCGCCTCATTTTGAAAACGCATGCATGAAGACAATACATCGGCAGATAGAAAGTAAGGAGTTTCAACATAAGCATCAATCATTTCACAATCTTTGTTTGCCCAAAAAAAACCAGCAACATCAATCGGCATAAGTTGACGCAAAAGCATAGGAACGATCCGCGCAACGTGGTGACTATTGACCCCGCTACAACACAACATGCCTATATTTAATAAAACATTTCGCTGTTGTTGGGGCGCTTTGCTGATGAGTTCCCGAATAGTACTGAGCTGTTCCATCGTGTAGTATTTGTTAAACTTTACCTCACCATCCATGATGCCCTCTGTAGTATTGTTTCCACGTAATGTCTCAATCGCTACTGAGCGTCATTAACAACTTTACCAATTTAGCGCGGCTATTAATTTTGGTTTTTATATGTATGTTTTTTAGATGCGTTTTAATTGTATTTTCAGTGACATCTAGCAGTTTTGCAGATTTTTCTAACGAGTATCCATTGACAACGAGATGTGCAACTTTCAGCTCTTTTTTACTCATTTGATATGTGGCTTCAAGTAAAGCATTATTTAGCTGCACTGGTTTCTCTACATCATAAATAAAAGCAATTGCGCTGGCTAAGTGTTCATATACCTCAAATTCATGATGATCACTTAACGTAGAAAAACTCAAAATATAGGGTGATTTGCCAGAGGGTCTCTCCACATTTAACGCCTGAGAAAAGTGACGGGTGTTGTAAACATTTGGCTCTACAGCTTCTGAAATCGCATCATCCAATAACAATTGTATTTTTGAATTGCTTGCTTGAAGTTGCCAAATATCTTTTTTGTCTGTTGGTTTTAAACGTAGACCATCGTTATGTTCAATTAATGTTTTAGCACTTTCATTCACATAACAAACCTGCCCCAAAGCGTTAAACAAAACAATGCCACGGCTTAGACTGTTTAACGCTCTAAGACTACTAGCTAACTTAAATTCGGCATCACGTAGTTTAAACATTACGCCTAATGCACGAGACAAATGTGGGACTAATAGTTTAAGTTTCTCGGATTCTGCTTGTGTAAAAGGGGCATCAAACGGTTGATGGCAAACGCATACAACAGCTTTGCCTTCATTGTCTCGTGGGTCAAACACAATGCCTGCAACCATGCGTCCTAAATTTAAATGAACAAGATATTGTTTGTATAAAACAGAATCTAAAAACTCTTGATCTGTGACCAAGTCTTGGTCTCGCATCACACTGCCCGTGGCTAGTAAACCACGCTCATAAGCACGCATTTCCCAAATGTTGTGCGCATTAAATTTAGTGTCATATAAATTCAAGGCATTAAATTGATAAGTAATCGCAAATCCGCCCTGCTCCGCAGGAAACTGCGGTGTAAAAATTAAGCAAGTTTTTGCTCCGAGCCAGTTACAAATCTTTTGCGCAACCACAGGCCAAACATCAATATTGGTCGCCCCTTGATAAACCATCTCTACGATCTCACTAAACTCAGCAAGCGCTGCATTTTCGTTGGATATCATTTAACTGTTGCCCCGTAATCAATCAACTTCTGTTCAATTGGGTTGATTCAAATCTAAATTAATACTAACTGATTGTAATTAAATCATTTTATTTAGATGCTATCAGAATAAAAAATTAAAAAAATCACACAAATGGGTGAAGAACATATTTGAGATTACATGATAATTTTCATATAAGACACCCTACAAATGTAGGGTAGAAATTAAATATGTTGTTCAGTAGGATTTAAATTAGAAAAAATCAAGATCACATATTGCCTAGCCACAAAATGATATTGATCTTAAATATTCAAAATGAGGGGAAGTAAATCATGAGGTGGATCATTGTTGTATCAAGCCTAATGTTATCGACAATAGCAAATGCCGCAGTATTAGACTTTGAAAATTATTTAGATATCGGCAGTCTTCAATACAACGCACTGATTGAAGATGGATACGTTGTTAAGTATGACAACTCAAAACGCTTTAGTGGTTGGGGGACATCAAATCCAACTAAAAACGGCCTAGTTGCTGTTGACCCGCCCTATGTTGACGCCGTTCGTTTGGTAAAAGCGGATGGTGGACTGTTCACAATAAATACAATCGACTTAGGCAATGTAAGTCAAACAATCATTTTTGATTTAATTTTTACCGGCATAAAACAGAACAACCAAACCATTACCCAAACTTTTACATTAAGTGACTTAAGCAACAACACTATAGGTATACCTATGGTTACTTTTAATTTTGACAATTTTACGGGATTAAAAGAATTGTATTGGCTGGGTAGTGATTACGCGAATGGCGTCGGATATGCTTTTGACAATATTAATGTAACTGAATATGTACCCCCGCAAATAAGTGTGGTGCCAGAGCCTAATGTCATTTGGTTATTTGCCGCAGTTTTACCTCTCTTGGGGTTTAGGGTAACTAATAAAAATACCAAAACACCCATCAATTAAATTTTAGGTTTCATTTATTTTTAAGACCAGTATTGCTGGCGGAACGTCTTTAGCAGCATCTATAAATTGATGCTCACTCGGTTAAGTACGTTATTTTTAAAAGATTTATGTTGCAGAAAAATGTTTTAGTTTTAATCATCAATTTTTGGAGATTCATTTATGAAAAAGCGTAACAAATCAAAGGCCCCGCCACGTTTAGCCAAAATTAAACCATTAACACTCGCTTTATTATCAGCCCTAGGCCCCAATATGGCCCATGCTGATATTTCCTTCTCTAGCTTTACCATTAATCCTGGCAATAGCTTTACCTTTGCTGGGGTTGTGACAAATACTGGCGCGCTAAATATTAACGGTAATGGCGCTCTAACAACCGCAGTCATCGATGGCGATGTTACGTTTAACGGTACGGGTACTACTTTGTTAGGCGATAGTCCTGCCAACATTATTTATGGCGGCAACTTAACGCTAGACACTGGCCATACAGTGCGCGGTGGTGGTGGCTTTGGTTCAGCAACCTATGGCTATTATTTAAA
>JAIYBT010000020.1 GCA_027488395.1 Methylophilaceae bacterium
AGCTGGTGGTTACAAAGAATTGACCAAGTACAACGCTGCTCCTGGCGGTGGTGCATTGACAGTATTCTCACTGTAATTGAAAGCGTAAGCTTTAGATTACAGCTAAGAACAGCTGTTTAAGTCATGAAAAACACCTTGCGAAAGCAAGGTGTTTTTTTATGTATTCACCATGTGCATATATACAACTGGCGTATGTGTACAAGCGGTAATTTTTACAACTTGCTATATCAATAATATCTGAAGCAAGGACCCATTAAAGCAAGTAAGTAACTAAACAACAGTGGGATCATACATTTGGGTGAATCAACGTATCATCACAGCCCCAAACTAAGGTTTGCGTTTTAAGCGCTGTTCATACTGACGCATCGGCATTTGCGCGATCAAATCTGTAATTTCCTCAAAGGTCGCTAGACGATTCAGCCGCAATTTTTCCCCACCATCTAAGCCAATTAATATCAAACGGGTATCTTTATTGATGTGCCATGCCTGACGCGTTTGTTGATCAGTCAGGGGAATGGTCATGAGGTGTAATTTCCATTCTGCTAAATCCACAGCGCCCCAAGCTTCCATTTGTTCGCTGGCAGGATGTTGCGGTTGATCAAACAAAAGTATCACCCGTTGTTGACCAATCAGGTGATCTAATCCACTGGCATATGTTGGGGGCATTTGCATGATGTAAGCAATGAAAATATATCGTATTGCTCGCTGTACCCACAGCAGTGAATGTTGAAGCATCATTAATCGTACGCCTATTAAGTCAGATTGACCGACAAGTGAATCCAATCGCCGTGATCAACGCTGTTGTGAGCAAAAGACTATTTTAAAAAAGCCAATCAGTATCTTAAAAGTTTAAACGTTCACGCTTTTTACAGACTGGCGTGATATTTCATCATACAAAAAAAACCCGACTGACGTCGGGTGAGTTTCCAGGAGATCCTATACACATCAACAATCACAAACGGGTAACTTTAGATGCATCACTTATTTATTGCTGGGGGGCGCATTGGTTTCTGTCGCTCCAAGCCCAAAACCGCCGTTGTTTTCGTGACATATCCGTTCGTCGTGCTCAAGAATTTGCGCTTTACCCGCATGTTTTGCCCAGCGTGCTTCCAAATTCCAGCCATCCGATTCTTCAGCCGAGGTATATTTAATGGCTGGAATGGTGATGGTAAATGGCTTGGTATACACCGTTGGATCATCAAACGTGCCTTCGTAATTAAAGCGTTTACCATCTTTTGAGAAAATATATTTCTCTTTGATCGTAGCATGCGCACTGACAAACTCACCTGAGCGACCAAACAAGGCTTTGCCATTATGGTTGCTGACATCCACTACTAAAGTGTTTCCCTCCCAATGACCACGCGAGTCACCATTCCATAGTTTCAGTGTGCTTGGTAAATGTGGTTTGTGATCTAAGTGAATAATCCGGCTGCCGTTATCAAACACAAACAACACATAGCCTGGATACTGCTGAATATCATAGCCATGCCAATACAATGATTTTGGCACACCGCCCGGTGCGCAACGCGCATTGGGCTCGACATGGCTTGGGTCCGTAGGATTATGAAATCCGATACGAAACGCATCTACCTTGGCTTTCGCCCACGGTTGAAACGGAAATTTACCATCGGCTGGATCAGTGACTCGACTCGGTGCGCGCTGGTCACGCGGGCCAAGCGGTGTGCGACGCGCTTCGCCAATCACTCCGCCTTGTGGGTCTTCTAAGTTGCCGTGATTACCGATGGTGTTAGACCACAAACCACTAATGTCGGGTTGACCATCGGCGAGTGTTGGCCCTGTCCATTTTTCGCTAACCAAAATAGGAAAGCGTGTTTCTCGCGGACGTCGAGCAGGTGCAGGTACAAGTGCAGGTGCAGGTGCAGCCACAGATTGCGTGACTTGTGTAGGCGTGTTGCTTTTGCTTGCTTCTGGATTGCTCGCTTTTTCGTCTGCAGCAAACGCGTAGGTGCTGGCGCTGCCTATCGCCAGCGCCAACCAGAAACCTGATTGTTTAAATAATAGGGATAATGCGTGCATGATTGACCTTATTTAATTTTTTTCAAAAAAATACGCTACCGAAACGGATTAATTGGGTTTTGGTGGATAGTATTGGTCGTAGTCTAAGGTGTAGCGATAGTCTTCTATCAGCTGGAAATTTTTTTCAGGATGACGATGCAAATACACGGTTAATTTCCACGGCCGACTAAACACTTTGGCATCATCAATCGTGGCTTGATATTCAATGGTATTGGCATCCACCAGTTTCCAACGCTCAACCACATGCAATGCATCACTATGGTAATTACCAGCAGCATCAAGCCAGGTTTTGTCGTTAAAATGTTTCACATCCACCACCAAGGTATCGCCCTCCCAATGCCCACGTGAGTCACCTAACCACCAATCATTCGGGTCATCGGGGTGCTCGGTTTGATTGGTATGGATGGTGCGGACTGAATGGCCAAACTGATGCACAATGGTGAGGTCACGTGGCCGTTGAAAAATCTGTATTGGCTCACGGTGATAAATCCCTCTAGGCACCCCCAATGACCAGCCTTTTAACTTTGGATCAGCGGTGTGGCGTTGCTCAAAGTTTTTTTGCCGTTGCGCAAGCGCTTGCGGCAAATAGGGAATCTCACCGCCTTCCACCACGCCTGCACTCGGCGCTGCATCGCGTCTTGCAGTATGTGGCTCTAAATCATCATCCGCAGGACTGGTGGTTTCCCATATGCCTGAAAAATCTGGCTTTTTATCTTGGCTTCTAGGGCGTTTAGCGTCAATCGCATAGGCGCTCGGCGCAATTGCAGCGACCAATAGCAACAGCAAAAATCGTCGCGCCAATGCAAGATAGGCAACAGAGTGCGGGTGGGGTTGTTTTAACACAGGGGACTCCAAAGCAATGATCATGATTGTTTAATTAGTTGCTGGCAGCGTTGGTGCATCTTGCGCGCCACCCGTTTGGAAGACACGGCCATCGGCTAATTTGATTGAAGTTGAATACGCAAACTTTTTACCGTTTTTAGAGAGATAACCATTGATGACCACTTCGGTGCCTGCAGGCAACACGGCTTTGGTTAACCCTTTTTGCTTAAGACTAAACGGCGCACCAAATTCAAAGCCCCAATTACTGACGCTACCATCGGCCTCTTTCACGTCGATATACACCCAGCTATGTGGATTGACCCATTCGGCTTTGGTCACTACCCCTTTAATTTCAACTGGTTTGAGTGCATCAAACTCAGCTGAAAAGGCATGATGTGCGGTCACAGGGCGGCTACTAAATAGCAGTCCAGTGGTGATCAAGGCGATCCAACCAAAGGTTTTAATCAAAGGGGTTTTAATGAAAGGGGATTTAATCGCTGGGTGTGTCATATTGCTTTCCTTACTTAAACACTTGAAAAGAGGGTTACTCTGCTTTGGTTAATACTGCTAACTTTGAAATACCGACGCGCTCGACCACCGCCATCACCTTGGCTACAGCGCCGTAATTCACCGCATCATCCGAACTCAAATGAAACACTTGATCTGGATGCGCTTGATAAATGCCTTTAAGCTTGGCTTCTAATGCGGCTTGCGGCACTTGCTCTTTATCGACAAACACTTGGCCTTTGGCATCGACACTCAAGGTGACGGGTGTACGCTGCTCGGTGGGTTTGGTTGCTACTGTTTTTGGCAAATTGACTGTGATGGCATTGGTCATGACTGGCGCGGTCACAATAAAAGCAACCAATAACACCAACATAACATCCACCAGCGGCGTCACGTTGATTTCACTTAATACGTCATCCCCATCATTTGAACTAAAAGACATTAGGCTATCGCTCCTTTCAAATTACGTACGACTGCTGGGTTTTCACTATTGGCAGGTTCTACTCGCGATTGAAACGTGACACGGCGCGACACTTTGATTAAATCAGCCGCAAAATCGTCTAAGTTATCGCTGCTGGTTTTAAGACGGCGCAAATAAAAGTTGTAGGCCAACACTGCTGGGACAGCCACTGCAATCCCAATCGCTGTTGCAATCAACGCCTCACCAATCGGGCCTGCCACCACTTCTAAACTGGCTGATCCTAAGCGACTAATGTCGGTTAAGGCATGCATAATGCCCCACACCGTACCAAACAACCCGACAAAGGGCGCGGTACTGCCAATACTGGCCAATACCACCAAACCCGCTTCACGTAATACACGTTCTTTTTTAATTTGTTGTTTTAACGCGCGCTCCAACACATCTTGGCGATCCCCTGAGTGCAGTAAGTCCGTGGCAGATGCAGTGTCAAATTCTTTCAGCGCATGAAACCCCACTTGCGCGACACGATAGGCGGGACCGCCATGTCCCTCTAACTTGGCGGCTGCATTTAAATCAGGTGCTGACCAAAAAGCAGCACGAAATTTTACGTTTTGGCGGCGAATCAACCAGACTTGGTAGGCTTTAATCAAAATTAAAACCCAAGTAAACATTGAACCGATAATCAGTGCGACAAGTACGCCTTGCACGACAGCGGATGTGGATGATGAAACTTCTAACATAGTGTGGATACCTCTTTAAATTATTCAGGTTTAAAAGTAATTGGTTGGGTTGCCCAACCATCAATAGGTGTACTGCCTCGCTTGGCAGGTACAAATTTCCAAGATTGCATAATGGTTTCGATGGCGGCATCGTCTAACACCTTTTTACCGCTGGATTTAAATACCGTAGCACTTTCTGGCTGACCACTGGCCAGCACGCGTACACGCACCACCACCGTGCCATACCAGCCATTGCGCTCTGCAATTTTCGGATACTTTGGATGCGGATTATTTAAGTGTCCAGCGTTGGCAGTTGCCTCGGTAATGGGCTCCTCCACTTTAGGTGCGGGCGGTGCTGGCGGCGCCGCTTCTGGCATGGCTGCTGATTTATCTAAAGGCCCACTGGCTGCCATCACTGGCGCACTGGTGGCTTCAGCACGGGTATTTTCTTGTATCGTTATATCGTTTGCGGCCACCTGTGCCGCCGCGGGTGCCGTTTTCATGGCGGCAATCGGTTGTGGTGGCGGTGCGACTTTTTGTACCTTGGGCGGCGGTGGTGGTGGTGGCGGCTCCACCACTGGCGGCGGTGTGTCTACCGTAATGAATTCAATGGCAACTTCATGCTTTGCAGGCAACACTAACGGCGGGTTTTCGTAATGAAGATAGGCCCAGACCGCAAGCAAGTGCATGCCCACAATACCCATCGCAAACCAGACATAGGCCGCTTTTTTAATGTCATCATCAAACGTCAGGCTAGGCTTGAGTCGTACTTGTGCCAACTTAGCGGCCAATTGCACACCGGGTGCAGCCACCTGACGCAATACCTGATCATCGTCACTATGGATCACATAACTACTTAATGAACTTGCCATATTTCCTTTCTGCATGCTTGTAAGACGGCTTGCCTGTTACCAGCATGTACAACTTAAAACGCTTAATCTAATTATTACTATCAATATCCATGCCAAGTTATTTTGTATATATTATTCAATGACTTAACAATATATCTTTACAGTAACAACGGTAATCTGCCTCTGTAGAAACAGCGGACTGTTGCGCAGGCAACAGTCATAAGCAACCATCATGACCCCATAAAAAAAACCACCCTAGGGGTGGTTTTTGCTGGCCTGTGTTCATGCCCTTTAGATTGCTTATTGAATCACGCCATATTGTTTGAGATATGCACGTAAAATATTGCGACTGATCCCCAACACACGCGCGGTTTGCACTTGATTTTGATGGCAATATTGATAAGTTTGCAACACGGTTTTTTCCACCACTTGATCAAATAAACCTTCGGGTTCTTGCTTGATAACGGCATCAAGCACATCCGTCAACTGTTGGTCTGGTGGCGTTTGGCTGTGCGACGATTGGACGCTGCCATGACGCAAATTGGGTAAATTCAAATCGACTGGCCGTAATAATTTGCCATCACACACCAGCAACGCACGGTGAATCACATTTTCTAACTCTCGTATATTGCCTGGCCAAGGATAATCATTGAGTACATGTAGGGTTTCAGCAGGCAATTGCGGCTTAGTGGTATGTAATCGATTGCGATACACCTCTAAAAAGTGTTCGACCAACGGAAAAATATCCCCTTTACGCTCGCGTAATGGTGGAATTTCAATCGGAACCACTTTGATGCGGTAATACAAATCCTCACGAAAACGACCTGCATTCACCGCTTCTACCAAATTAACATTGGTCGCTGCAATCAGCCTTACATTAATCGGCACTGCTTTACGTGCACCAATCGGAATTACTTCACGCTCTTGCAATACGCGCAACAACTTCACTTGGGTCGATAACGGCAAATCGCCAATTTCATCTAAAAACAGGGTGCCGCCATTGGCTGTTTCAAACCAGCCTTTTTTACTGCCGACCGCGCCTGTAAACGCGCCGCGCTCGTAGCCAAATAATTCACTTTCAACCAAGGTTTCCGAAAATGCACCGCAATTAATTGCTGCAAAGGGTCCACCACGTCGGGGACTCAAATTGTGAATATGCCTTGCAACCAGCTCTTTACCTGTGCCCGTTTCGCCTTTGACCAAGGCGGTGGCATCGCTGGGGGCAACTTTTTCGATCAGTGAGAGTAATTGTTTGGACTTGTCATCAGCAAAAATCAGCGCACTGGCGCGAATAGACAAACTTAATTGTTGCGGATTGGGAAAGCTGACAATCTTATCTTGTTTGGATTGGTCTTGTTTGGATTGAGACTGTTCTTCTGCATCAGACGACCAAGACGCCTCTAGCGCTGGATAATAGGTTTCTTTACTCATCTGCATGCACTCCTGACAACAACAACGATACGAGGCGACAAGATACACGCGCCTCTAAAGAATATCCAATAACAAAATTAAATTTATATATGCAAATTAATTATATAAATGTTAGCGATTCCTTGCAGGAAGTAAGCGCAAAAAAAAGCCGAGAAGCGGTTGGCTTCTCGGCGATGATGAGGTGCTGATGATAGGGTTAATGTGAGGCTAAGCGTTGAATCACAACCATCATGCGATCAATTTCCTCGTAAGTGTTATAAAACGCAAGCGATGGACGCACCGTGGTTTCAACGCCAAATCGTCTCAAAATAGGTTGAGCGCAATGATGACCCGAGCGTACTGCAATACCCTCTTCATTTAAGGCTGCGCCGACTTGCTCACTCTCATAGCCTTTCAATGCAAAAGACAACACACTGGCTTTATGATGCGCCGTACCAATCAACCGTACATTCGGAATCGCTTGCATGGCTTGGGTGGCATAGACCAACAACGCATGCTCATAGGTGGCGATATTTTCAATGCCGATGCGCTCCACGTATTTCAGTGCAGCGCCTAAGCCCACCGCATCCGCAATATTGCCGGTCCCTGCCTCAAACTTGGCAGGCGCTGCGTGATAGACCGTTTTTTCAAACGTCACATCTTGAATCATGTTGCCACCGCCTTGCCAAGCAGGCATGTCTTGCAACACCTCGGCTTTGCCAAACAACACACCAATACCAGTCGGACCAAACACTTTATGCCCTGAAAACACAAAAAAATCAGGATTGAGGTCTTGCACATCCGTACGCATGTGCGACACCGATTGTGCGCCATCTAGCAACACTTTTGCACCTGCCCGATGCGCCATGGCAATCATTTCTTTGGCCGGGGTCACCGTGCCCAAAGCGTTTGACACTTGGGTAAACGAGACAAGTTTGGTACGAGGCCCCAATAACTGTTGGAATTGCTCTAGCAACACTTGTCCACTATCGTCCACTGGAATGACTTTAATCACCGCACCTGTTTCTTGCGATAATTGCTGCCAAGGCACAATATTGGCGTGGTGTTCAAGATGCGAGACGATGATCTCATCTCCCTCACGCAAGTGCTTTTTACCCCAAGTTTTTGCCACAAGGTTAATGGCTTCGGTCGTACCACGGACAAAAATCACTTCATTCACCGACGGTGCATTGATAAAGCGACGCACGGTTTCTCGCGCATCTTCATAAGCATCCGTCGCCCGTGCAGCCAATGCATGTGCCGCGCGGTGAATGTTTGAGTTTTCATGCTGATAAAAGTAGCTGATACGATCAATCACCGCCTGTGGTTTATGCGTGGTGGCCGCGTTATCAAACCAGACCAAACGCCTACCATTGACTTGTTCACTCAAAATGGGAAAGTCACGCCGCACCGCATGCACATCAAATGCGGGATGCGCGCCCGCTGAAACACCTGACAACGCAGTTTCTTGCGCTGGTTGTAAAAAATAAAAATGTGGTGTTGCACCCGTCAGTGGCGACTGTGCCGTTGAGGGTTGCGGCATGTGCAGTCCACTCGCCGCCGCATTTTGCGTCAATGCGGAAAGTGGCTGCGTTAACACTTGTTGAAAAGGAATGTCTATACCGAGGTCAAACAAATCAGCGTGAAATGCCGTTGGCGCCCCCATACTCCCCAAATCTACATGTAGCGCATCTGCATGCAGTGGATCGGTGATGAAGGCTTCCAATCCTGGTGCATGCGTCAACTGGTGACCTTGCACCGCTTGCGTTGCAGGTTGCACCGACGCTGCAGTATGACTTGGACTGAGGGTTGCACTTGTGAGCGCACTAGCATGTGTCGTTGGGCTCGCACCCAAGCCCGCTGGCGTTGCCAGTTGGGTGCTCAGCGAATCGGTCGCTGGCACCGCCACTTGTGGTGGCGTTGGGCTGGTCAAGCTTTGCGCAAACTGGGCGGCAGCCACAGGGGCTGTAGCAGGAAAGCCCTCCGCATACAATGCATTGGCAATTTGTGCGATGGTATCCACATCCAATGCACCCGTTTGTTCAAATTGACGGCCAACGTCAAGCGCAGCGGTCATCTTAGGATGCTCGCCAGGTAGCGCCGCTAATATCGCCTCTGGCTCAAAAGCAGCCAAATCGAATGAATTACTTGTAGTCATAGTAATGGTCGACTCCAACATCTTCCAATACTGCAAGCGCATCTTCTGTTAGCACTGCAATCGAGCAGTATAACGAGACGAGATAAGAAGCAATGGCTTTATGGTTGATGCCCATAAAACGTACTGACAAGCCCATGGTTTGCTGACCCGGTAAATTCGGTTGATAAAGACCAATCACCCCTTGTTTGCTTTCGCCTACGCGTAACAAGATAATTTTGGATTTACCATTCACAATCGGTAATTTATCGCTTGGAATGAGCGGTATGCCGCGCCAAGTGATAAATTGTGAGCCAAACAATGAAACAGTTGGCGGTGGCACGCCACGGCGGGTGCACTCACGACCAAAGGCTGCAATCGCTTTGGGATGCGCTAAGAAAAACGCAGGCTCTTTCCACACTTTGCTCAATAATTCATCAAAATCGTCTGGGGTGGGATAGCCATTGCGGGTTTTAACAATCTGCGATTTAGCCACATTGTTAAGCAAGCCATACTCTTTGTTATTGATCAGCTCGCTTTCTTGACGCTCTTTCACCACCTCAATGGTTAGGCGTAATTGCTCTTTAATTTGGTTGTGCGGGCTGCTGTATAAATCGGATACGCGGGTATGCACGTCGACTACGGTATTGACCGCGTTTAACACATACTCACGACCCCACTCTTCGTAATCGACAAACGTTGCGGGTACTTCTTTTTCGTCCTTGTTAGAACAATCTACGGTAATCGCATTGGGATCTTTCGCTTTGTTGACGCGGTAAATACCCGCTTCCACCGGCACCCAATTGAGTAAATGCACCAACCAACGTGGGCTGATGGTACTGAGCATGGGCACCGATTTGGTGGCATTGGCCAGGGTACGGGCGGCGACATCGCCTAGCGCACTTTGAAACGGTTGTTCTGACATACGTTCTCCTTCAATCTAACGATTTAAAATTAAGCCACCGCTTGAATGGGTTTAGCATCCGAGTGGGCTTGAGTGACATGACTATTGGGTGGCACATCGCGGGTTACCCACACATTGCCGCCAATAATGGAATGTTTGCCGATGGTAATACGGCCTAAAATGGTGGCGCCGGCATACACCACGACGTAATCTTCAAGGATAGGATGACGTGCAAACTTTTTAACGAGGTGGCCATTTGCATCTTTTGGAAAATTTTTTGCCCCTAGGGTGACGGCTTGATAAAGACGAACATGTTGACCAATCACAGCCGTTTCACCAATCACCACGCCTGTACCATGATCAATAAAGAAATATTCGCCGATGCTGGCACCAGGATGAATATCAATGCCAGTTTGTGAGTGAGCAATTTCGGAGATCAGTCGCGCGATTAAGGAAAGCCCTAAGCCGTGTAACACATGTGCAATGCGGTAATGAATCAGCGCAAGAATCCCTGGGTAACACACCAAAATTTCATCCACATTGTCCGCGGCTGGATCTCCATGAAAAGCCGCTTCAAGATCTGAATCTAATTGGCGGCGAATCGTGGTGAGCTGTTCAGAGAACAATTTGGCGAGATTAAACGCTTGTTGGTCAAAAGCATGTGCCAACGCAGTGGGTGATTTAAACGCCAGTTCTAAGCGAATTTGTTGTTGTAGTTCACGTAAGGCTTGATCTAAGGTCGTCCCCACGTAAAAGTTGATCGCATGCGCTGGAATATCTGGGTCACCTAAGCGATTAGGAAACAAACAAGCTGCAAACCATTCAATCAGTTGCGCTAAGGACTTACGTGAGGGCAATTTAGGCGGTTGGCCTAATCGACTCCTTTGCGCAAGTGCTTGCTGACGAATTTCAGCCAAAGCTTGCACAATGGGTTCAATCGCAATGTCGGGCAAAGATCGCTCACTCATTCACAGTTCATCCAGTCTCATTCAGCCTATCTAAATTTCCATATGTGACAGACGAAAAAAAAGCCAGTCCCTTTGAGGGGACTGGCTTCCAGGTGTCTGGTCAGCAACAAATGCAACGGATGAATGCTCAAACGCGCAACCCAAACTATAGTGCAAACACGCAATATTGCCTAGTCTAAGCCATAGAATAGTTTCTTATGTCGATAGTGCAAATGATGCTTTACGGCAACTCAATTTGTACATCTGTTTAACGTTAGACTGATTAATCCTGTAGGCACGTATCGGGAAAATATAGCTGAGTGCTAACGATGTGATGCTGCCTTTACAAAAAAAATCACACTACCATCGCCTTATTTAATGCATTTACGGTGCTTTATAAGTCGCTGTTATAACCATGCAAACAATGATTATTTTATGTCAGGTCTAAATATGGTTAAGCTTTCGTATTGATATTTTTCCGAGCATGAATATGGCACATTGGTTTTCTGATAACGCACAAAGCATTGGCAACACGCCACTGGTCAAATTAAACCGTATTCCGCAACCTGGTCACGCCACCATTTTGGCCAAAATTGAAGGTCGCAACCCAGCCTACTCGGTGAAATGCCGCATTGGCGCGGCCATGATTTGGGCCGCTGAACAACAAGGTTTACTTGGGCCAGGCAAAGAAATCATCGAAGCAACCAGTGGCAACACGGGAATTGCATTGGCATTTGTGGCGGCGGCGAAGGGGATTCCTATCACCCTCACCATGCCAGAGACCATGAGTATCGAGCGGCGTAAATTATTACTCGCCTATGGCGCAACCTTGGTATTGACTGAAGGCGCTAAAGGCATGAAAGGCGCAGTGGCCAAAGCAGAAGAAATCGCAGCCGCTGATCCCAGCCGTTATGTGCTGTTACAACAATTTAAAAACCCAGCCAATCCCGCCATTCACGAAAACACCACAGGCCCAGAAATTTGGCACGATACCGATGGCAATTTGGATATTTTTGTCTCAGGCGTCGGTACGGGTGGCACCATTACTGGCGTCAGTCGCTATTTTAAACAGACCCGACAAAAACAGATTTTCAGCGTGGCCGTTGAGCCGGCAGCCAGCCCCGTGCTTACCCAATCGCGCAATGGCGAACCGCTCGTGCCAGGCCCACACAAAATTCAAGGCATCGGCGCGGGCTTTGTGCCCGAGGTGTTAGATTTATCCTTGGTTGATGCCATTGAACAAGTGACGAATGAAGAGGCAGTTCACTTTGCCAGACGCCTAGCACTTGAAGAAGGCATTTTGGTAGGGATTTCATGCGGCGCTGCGGCCGCGGTGGCGGCGCGCTATGCCGCAAAACCTGAGTATGCGGGCAAAACCATCGTTGTGGTGTTGCCAGACTCTGGGGAACGTTATTTAAGCTCGGTATTATTTGAAGGTGTGTTTGATGCACAAGGGTTGGTAGCGGGCTAAGCACTGTCCGTATTCGCAATGGGTTTATAGCGACCCTGCGAATGAAGGCTTGCATGTAACCTCTATTATGAAACCACTTGCAATGAATATTTGTATGTAGAAGTGACTTAATGTTCAGTCATCCGCTTTATCGCCCCAACGTTCAAATTTAATCGATACCGATTTGGACGTTGGGGGTTTAGCTTCTAGCGTTGCGCGCATCGCATCCAGACCAACCTATCTCAATCACATATCGCAATTTCACCTTGCGATTTAAAAGACACTCACCCTTTGGTGCGCCATCAACCGCTATGGCTGTTAAGCGCGCTCAACAGAGTCGGTTTGAAATAACCAGCGTTATTGAAACCTAGGTGATCATGTGCGATCGCTTTAAAGGCTTCAGGACGCTTATCGTTTGGATACCAATACGCAGCATGGCAAGCTTCGCAGGCATGTTCAATGCCCTCGCCTGCTTTTAATAAGCCGTCTGGATTTTTTTCATCAATCGCCACCAATGCGAGTTTTACAGCCGTTTGCAGGGCAAGCGCCTTTTGCCCAAAATCTTCGGGATGCGCTTTAATCAAAGCCTCAATGGCTTTTGGATCTTCCTCCACAGGGTGAATCGAGGTACTGGCTCCGGCCACTGCCACCGTTCGATTTGGAATCAACAGTAAATTACCCGCTTCGATTAACAGCAAGGCATGTTGTCTCAGGCTGGCCCATTCGGCATCTGTGCTTGGCGCTTTCTCTTCCACACCCGCTTGGGTAACCGTGGTGGTGACGGCATTCCATAATGGATCAACGTTGGGATCAATGACTGAATGCATCAGCTCTTGCAGGGTAGCGACAGGCACCGCGTGTGGCAGAGTTGTTTGCGCTGGGGATTGAGACTGACAAGCCACCCCTGCCAGCGCTAGCAACATAGCGGAAGTTTTGAATGCGGTCACTTTCATATCAAACACGTGTATTCACCTTATTAATTTAAAAAGCCAATGGCGCGACCAGCAAACGCAACACCAAACCACAGGGTGATCGATAACAGTGCTGTAATCCCTGCCAATGCTGGATGGGGCTGCTCTAACCGAGTGGTCACCCGATACAGTGTCCACTGTATGGTTAACGCAAACGCCAATAAAATAAATTTCAACCAGAACGCAGGGTTAGGAAAATACAATGCCGCGCTTGGTAAAAAAATGAACAAGCCCGATACCAGCACCAACAGCAGACCATACGTGACCAGTGGCGCTGTGACCTTGGCTAAATATGGGATGGGCTGCCGATGCAAGCCAAGTCCAATCAACCTAAGATTCACCAGTAGCACTGCAGTTAAAATCAGCAAAAAGCCTACAATATGGAACAGCTGGGCAATGGCGCCAGCGCTGGCATTCAGGTGAGAGATATACAAGCTCAGTGCACTTGATTGTATGGCTTGAAATATTGTTTCGGTGGTCATGATCATGCTTCCTTTCGATTAATGCTGCGTGACTTCAAGATAAGGAATCAAGCGTCCGCAAATTACCACGGCGGTCCACGAAGTCAGTGAAACCCAACCCGCGAACTTCGCACCCGTAGGCAATGTAGGCGACCCGCCCCACACCGCAACACGTCGGCCAAATTTGATCTCAAACCAAAGCGCATTGATGCCTGCCACTACAATCAAGGCCAATTTCAAAGGAAACACGGGAATTTCCCAAATCCGTGGCCCTTCAGCCCATAACAATAAAATCCCAGTGATAAAGGTAATCACAAACCCCGTCAGCACATAAGGCCGCAAAGAATGCAGCACATCCGCCACCGGCACTTGTTTTAAAAACACGCCAATCAAGCGTAGGTCGGTGGCGATAATCAAACCAACCGATAGCGCCAAACCGATTAAATGCACCCCTTCTAACAAGGGAAACATATATAAAGACTCGCGTAAGGCGGTGCCAAACGCGGAGTCGTGAAGCTGTTGTAAAAATTCTAATATGGTCATGAGCGCTCTCTTTGTAATCAAACTAAATAATGCGTGGTGGCCGATGTGCGGTAGGCTTACATAGGCCGCCCCCCTATGTATATGCATCCTTTATGCCAACAGCATAAAAAGTAAAAATAAAAACTATCCCATTGAATTAAAATGATTTTTTTTATTAAACATTCTGCAGCTGGTATTAAAAAACGTAGCGCGTGTTGCGCGGGCAACAAACCACACATGGGCTGTTGCTATGGCAACAGCCCACTCAGAGACGGCAGATGGGATGTTTGAGAAAAAGGAAAAGGGTACACGGCGGGTGAGCACAGGAGAAGCCACCAGTCGCGTACCCCACACATGATCACCCCTACCGTTGTCGGCGGGATGGCATGGTGTCAAAAAAAGGATTAGGCTAAATGTTGACGGAAAAATGCAAGCGTCCGCGACCAAGCCAAGCGTGCAGCCTCAGCGTCATACCGTGGGGTAGTGTCGTTATTAAAGCCGTGCTGTACATTGGGATAAATAAACGCTTGATAATTCACTTGTTTGGCTTTGAGCACAGCTTCGTATTTTGGCCAACCCGCATTCACGCGCTCATCCAACCCAGCGTATTGCAACAATAAAGGCGCTTTAATATTGGCGGCATCTTCTTCACTGGGTTGACCGCCGTAAAAAGGCACAGCAGCGCCCAACTCAGGCAGCTTGGTGGCTAAGAAGTTAGCAATGCCACCGCCGTAGCAAAACCCGACAACCCCCACCTTGCCATTGCCCGCAGGCAGCGCTTTGAGTGCGAGGGTGGCGGCAATAAAGTCTTGCCGCGTTTTGTTTTGATCCAGCGTGGGAAATAACTCGCGTGCTTTGTCTTCATCACCTGGGTATCCGCCTAATGGAAACAACGCATCTGGCGCAAATGCAATAAACCCATCTACCGCTAAGCGACGTGCAATATCCTCAATGTGCGGGTTTAAGCCACGATTTTCATGCACTACCAATACTGTTGGCAATTTGCCTGTTGCATTGGCAGGCGTCACCAAATAGCCACGCACTTTGCCGTACCCCTTTGGCGAATCAATTTCCAGCCATTGCGTTTTAATGCGCGGATCTGCTTCCTCGATTTGTTTGGCCTGCACAAAATTTGGCGTGAGGGTGGCGAGCAAACTGGTGGCCGATACCCCCGCCACAGAATATTTCCCAGCCTGCGTGATAAATTCACGGCGGCTGATATCGCCATGCACAAACTTATCAAACAAGCCCAACACGGCGGGATGAAAATCTTTGGCTGATTTTTGCGTCATTCAAACTCTCCAATTGAAATGCATGTGATTATTTCGCGCGGCCCAAATAGCCTTGCGCGAGCAGTGGAATCCGATAAGCAGCACCGCGACCCACCACGTATAAAGTTTTTTTGTCTTTACCCGCAAACGCTAAGTTTTGTGGCTTGTGTGCTAACGCAATGATGCCTAACTTTTCGCCTTTGGCATTAAAAATTTCTACCCCAGCATTGGTTGCTACGTACAAGCGATTTTCAGCATCGACGGCAATGCCATCGGCGCCGCTACTATATTCACCGTTGGCGTTTTTTAAGTAGCCGTCTAATTTGGCCAAGTTTACTTTGGCACCTAACCTACCATCGGCTTTAATTTCGTACGCCAACAAATATTGGTTTGCGGTATCGGCCACATACAAGGTTTTTTCATCGGTACTCAGTTGTACGCCATTGGGCCGTTTTAAATCATTGATCACTTGCGTGGTTTTACCGTCTGGCGTGATGTAATACACCGCTGGGCGTGCTGGCTCTTGGTTTTTATCATCAGGCTTGGGTACGATACCAATGTCAGTAAAGTAGATGCCGCCTTTTTTATCTAACACCAAATCATTCGGTCGCTGGTAAGGCTTGCCCTCAAAGTTGGTCGATAACACCTTTTCTTTCCCTGGTGGGTAAATCACGCTCACTTGCGGTTTTAAGTTTTGGACCGAGATCAGCTCCCCTTTCGGCGTAAAAGCGAGACCATTCGAGCCGTTACTATCTTGTAAAAAGATGGCAATGCCACGGTCATCTTTCAGTTGGGTAATACGGTTAGCGCGGGTTTCCGTAAAAATTGCTGAACCATCTGGCAAGGCAATCGGCCCTTCGGTGCCTTCAAAGCCTTCGTACAAAAATTCGTATTTAGACCCTTTGGTAATGACACCAGGAATATCCACATTTACTTCGTATTTTGGCGTAGGAGGTGCAATTTTGGTCAATACGCCCCCCTGCGCTTCGTAATCTTGCGCACCAATCGCGCCCACCACTTTAAACCCTTTGGTAATCAGCAAATCCGCACCCGCAGTCGCACGTCCCGCATGGTTAGAAACCGTAGCGATTTGCTTGTCTTTTGGGATGTAATCGAGGTGTTTTTCAAGGTCTTTGGCTTGAATATTTAAATACACAGGAAAGCCACCGTTGTTGATCAACTCATCTGGACGACGCAAATCAATCAACACATAATCAGCAGGTTTTGCCAAAATCGCATCGACCTCTTCACGGCTTAACTTTTTGGACAGCGGCGGTTTTTTGGCTTCTTGGTTATACCCCGCATTGTTTGCTGGCGCTGGCGTTGCCACCCCACCCGCATACGCGGTGGTTGATGTGATTAAAGCGCTGAGCACCAACAAGTGAATTTTTTTCATGTGTATCCTTTTGATATTTTTTATGTTGAAACAACGGTCATGTCACAGCCGTGGCTGTGCGACAAATCTGTTTGTCTATTGCAATGGCTGTGCCAACATTGCTCACCACTTTAAAATGCGAGCAATACCAACATAACCAATTGATTTTATTTGGATTAATTAAGAAATGATTCAGTCCCTACGTCCGCATCGGACACAGATTGCTTGTACAACTGTTGCTGTAGCAACACATCAGCAGAACATGTGCTGATTGGTCAACAGCACTTAAACAGACAGGCGCTGTCCTGTGAATGCGTCAATCATTCATGTGCAATCAAAACGTATACCGCGCCCCTACTCGCAGCGATCTCGGCTCTAAGGGATGCACTAATCGGCCATCAATGCCTGCGCCACCCCCACAACCAGCGCCATCGGCGCGTGAGCAAGCAGCCCCCCAATACTCAATATCGTTGGCTTTGCGATCAAACACATTAAGCAGGCTAGCACTCAGTTGCCAATGTTTATCCCATTGGTAATCCACTCTGGCATTGGCTGTCCAAAATGAACTCGAGGTATGTGTACCCGTTTCTTCTAGCGGGTATGCGCCAATAAACCGCGCACGTACGCCGCCAGACCAACGCTGACCATCGTCAAAATTGGCGGCCAGTGAGGCGGTGATAGGAATGGCATTGGGAATATCTCGCCCACCGTTTTCTGCGCGGTCAAAGCGGGCTTTTGAGAAGGCTGCATCCGCATCGACAAACCAATAGTCACTGAGCGTAAGATGATTGGTCCACTCCAAACCGTAACGATGTGAACTGCCGCGAGGCTCGGTAATGCCTTCATCCCCGACAAACACTAATTCAGAGGCGGATTTGGTTTGCCAGAAGGCGAACGCGGTTTGCCAACCATGAATGGGGGATGCGCGTAGGCCAATTTCTGCGCCCTCGCTTTTTGCAATGAGGGGCACTCGTTGCGCCGCCGACCCATCCAATGGATTTTGTGAAATCACGGCACCTCGGCTATCGTTGCTATGAAAGCCGCGGCCCCAATTGGCGTAAATTTCTAGGTGTTGCCAAGGGCTCAACACCACCCCCAATTTTGGGCTTAACTGTTGCGCGCGTGTATCGCCACCGTTGGACAAATTAAACTGACCTGCCTCACTGTTGACCTCTGCGCGGATATCATCGAAACGTAAGCCCAGGGTGGTGCGCAACCAAGATGTCCAAGGTGTTTTTAATTCAGAGAATACACCTATCGCAGTTTGATTCACGCGGTCGGCGCGGACCGTATTGGTGCGGACACGGTCGACGGTGTTGTATAAGCCCAGTGTACCGATACGGTCATGCCGCCATTGGCTGCCCACAATCAATTCGCTATCCCACCATTGGCTTGGCAATTGCCAATGTTTTTCGAGTACACCACCCAATTGCGTACGGTGATCTGCCTGCTCGTGCTGATCCCCTTGCGGACCACTGATAAAACCTGAAGGCGCACTGTACAAATTCAAACCATAATCAACGACGTAAGTATGCAGTTTGCTGGCCGATGTCTCATCACTGCGGTTCCATTCGCCAGACAAAGCAATGCGATGGGTGCGTCCACCATCGTTGGGCGATAAGGTCCCAAAGCGACCGATTTCGCCACTATCAATCGCCCGTTTTGGCACATGCTCACTGGCCACCCAGCGATTTTGATAGGCCATGGCGGTTAACACGTAGCCATCAGTCGCCGTGCCTTCACTCACACTGCCATACACATTCAGCTTGCGTAAGTCTTGTGGCTGATCCCAAGGGCCATCGTAGCCTGCAATTTCGGCTGCCCCTAATATTTGCCGCCCTTGCCAATCAAGGCTGCCCGCAAACAAAGCACGTTGATAATTAAATTCACCCAGTGTCACTGCGGCAAACGCAGCGGGCAATGATTTTTTGTAGGCAATCCTTGCTGAGCCTGTGGTAGCAAAATCGCTATCTTCTACCGCATACGGGCCTTTTTGGTAACGTAAACCACCGATAAGCTCGGGGATTAAAAAGTTTAAATCCATATAGCCTTGACCATGCGCATGACTCACCATATTGATGGGGATGCCGTTCACATACGTCGCAAAATCGCTGCCATGGTCTAAGTTAAAACCACGTAAAAAATATTGGTTGGCTTTGCCGTCGCCTGAGTGCTGGGTGACAATCAGGCCAGGCACCGTTTCTAACACTTCTGCTGGGCGTAAAAATGGACGGTGCGCCAGTTGTTTTTCGGTGACTTTGCCATCGGAAGCCGAATCGGCAATGCCTATCAGGGCATTAATTTCGGCTCGCACTTCAACGGCGGGTAATACATTGGTGGTGTCTGCAAACACATTGGGTGTCTCAAACAAAGACCAAACAAGGATGAGTGGCAGCTTCTTAATGGAATTTGGCATGGTAATCCTGAGTAAAATAATCAATAGCATAGGGGGCTACCCTATAGCGGCCAATGATTGCAGGAAATATGCCAAATAATTTTTATAATAAATTCAATACCTTATGTTTAACTATCTTTAATATTGCTGTTGTTGCAACAACAACGTATGCAAGTTTGCTTCTATAGCGACACCGAGTTTTGTGTTTGGGCATTTACTTAAGATAGGTGCGCAACACATGAATCACTTCTTCCAGATCTTGTTGCCGATGTGCTGCGTATGGGTCTTCTGCATGCACATGCCCTAAATGCTCACGGATATGGCCTTCTAAAGCTTCTGACATCAGGCCATCCACCGCACCGCGCATGGAGGCAACTTGGTGCAAAAACTGAGCGCACTCGATGCCATCGGTGAGCGCGTGTTCAATCGCCGCAATTTGGCCTTTGATACGCTGAATGCGTTGATGCAGCTTTTTTTGACTTTCAATAATATGTGACACGGGTGGCCTTTCGCGGGCCACGTGCAACATCAGTCACACATGGCCCCGCTTTGTCTTTTTATGCAATCACAGCGGATGAGGTAATTGATTAGGTTGGGTATTTAATGGAGCAACCATACGGTTTGGTACTTGGATGTGGCACTTTTTTACCTTCGGCCAATGCGCTTAAAGTTTCGCGCACGTAGTTATTGGCTTTGGCTAAATCCTCTTTTTTGGCGGTGGCGATATCATCAATGCCGCCTTTGTAAACCAAGGTGCCTTTTGCATCAATTACGTACAGATGCGGTGTGGTTTGTGCGCCATAGCTTTGGCCGATGCTGCCATCGGCATCCAGCACCACATAGGCAGGTTTAGCGCCTCGACTCGCATTCAGTTTAATCGCCTCGGCCCCAGTGACATGCCCTTGTTTGCCCGCTGCGGATGAAATGATTTGTACCCAAGTGACTTGTTTCGCCGCGGCGTCTTTTTGCAATTGTGGAATGTTACCGCTCTCATAATGCTTTTGCACAAAGGGACACTCATGGTTGGTCCACTCTAGCACCACTGTTTTACCTTTTAAGCTGTTTAAATTCAGCTTGCCTCCATCGGCAGTGGTGCCTGTAAACAATGGTGCGGGTTGATCAATCACTGCTTCAGCATGCACGGTTTGCGTGCCTGCCCATAAACTCAAACCTACCCACAACGCGCCTAAACGGGATGAACTATACATGGCCTACTCCTTAAATTAATTGAGATTACTTGGTTAAAAACACTGACAACACGCTTTCTGTGGTCAACATTTGCGGTAACACCACAGGTTGGCTGGCTGAGCCAGCTGGATAAAATACGTACAAAGGCACACCGCTACGCCCAAACTGGGTGAGCAAGGCAGTGATTTCTGGGTTTTGCTGGGTCCAATCTGCTTTCAGGTAAGTAATGCCTCGGTCCACCATTGCTTGCTTAACGGCTGGCTGGTTTAAAGCGACTTTTTCGTTGACCAAACAACTGATACACCACGCCGCGGTTGCATTTAAAAACACAGGCTTACCCGCTGCCCGTAAATCGGCTAAGGTTTGGGCGCGATACGCTTGCCATGCGGGTGGTGAATTGGCGGTTACAGGCGCCCTATCTGATCTAAGGTCTGATAATGGCCGAGGGCTGGCCGTGACACTGAAGCCTTGAACACTGCCTGCAATCACCAACGCAGCACAGACACTGATCGCCACCAAGCTGTTAGCAACCCAGCGATGCGCCAATGATGCCCAGCGGCTGATGCCATACACCCAAGCCGCAAAGCCTAATAACAACAAGCCGCCTAAAGCTTTTGCCACCACTAACGCATCCAATTGCTGTGCCAATACCCACACCAACCAAGCGGCCGCGCCATACATGGGAAAAGCCAAGCCTTGTTTAAGCACATCCATCCAAGCGCCAGGTGTTGGTAAGTACCGCTGTGCGCCGGGCCAAGCAGCAATCAATAAATAGGGCGCGGCCAAGCCCAGCCCAAGGCTCACAAAGATGGCAATTAAGATCGGTAGCGGTTGGGTTAAGGCAACGCCCAATGCCGCCGCCATAAACGGCGCGGTGCATGGCGTGGCAACCACCGTCGCCAGTACGCCCGTAAAGAAGCTACCCCAGAGGCCAGATCGGGTGGTGAGTGCTTGACCGACGCCAGCGACACTGCTGCCAAATACAAACACACCAGATAAATTAAGGCCCACCACAAATAACAAATACGCCATCAACAACACAAATATCGGCGATTGAAACTGAAAGCCCCACCCGATGTGCTGACCACTGGCTTTGAGAAATACCAACAATAAAGCCAGCAGGACAAAACTCAACACCACACCAACCGTGTATGCCATGCCTTCATGCAACCGCGCTTGGCGATCCAGCGATGGATGCGATAGCAACGCCAGGGCTTTCATGGACAACACGGGCAACACGCAAGGCATTAAATTTAGAATCAGCCCCCCGATAAACGCGAACAGCACGGCCACTGACCAATGCAAAGCAGCGGACCTTGCTTGTGGTGTCGGCTGAGACGGCGCAGTTGGCGGCACACTCCCCTGCAAGGTAGGCGCGATGGCATACCCCACGCGCTGCGCCTTGTCCTCGATCACCAACACGCCAGTGAGGGCCTCACCCGCTTTGAGCGGCAAATCGCCTGACTTTAACGCCACGCTAAACCCCTGTGGCGTACGCGTAACGGTTTGATCCACACTTTGCGCAATACGGCCCCAAGCTTCAGGAAAAAACCAAATGCTCGCTTGCGGGCTGATATTGGGCGCTAAAACTTGTAGCTGTAAGCCTGCCTGTTGCGCCTGTAGCGTCACGGGCCAAGGGGCGGGTTTGGGTTGTTGTTGCAAGGCGGTGATCAGCGGTGATGGTTGCGCCATGTACGAAGCTGAGGCGTTGACCACTGGCAGCTCTAGCGCTAATTTCACTTGTTGCGGAATGCACTCCTCTTTGCATACCAGCCAATCGACCACAGCTTCTGCACGCCAGATTTCGCCCACATGCACCAAGTCCCCAACCACAATGGGGACTGGCAAGGTCACCTGCTTGGCATAGCCATAATTCACAATGGGCCCCATGCGATGACGCTCAGGCACTGGCCACAAAATATCACCTGCTTTGGCGGGGTGTGAAAAACGCCAATCTATGGTGGTGACCGTGCCAGAATCACCGGGATTGCGCCAATAAGTATGCCATTCGGGGGCGATTGTCAGCGCAATACCCAACGTCACCGTTTGCCCCGCCACCACTTGTAGATGGCTACTGAGTAAACGTGCCGTTACTTGCGGGGTGCTGGCTTGAGCGCTGATGGTCGAAGGGCTTGCCTCAGCCAATACAACACTGGGCACAAGTACCATACTCAGCATGAGCCCGCATGACAAGATTGTCGCAACCATGCGAGATCGCATCATTGCTTGATGCCAACACTTCATTTGCTCAATCTGCTTTCAATCGCTTTCAAGCCAGCCAAAGCACATGGTTCATCGGTACGACCACCCCCCACACCAATCGCACCAATAATGTCGTTACCAACTTTAATTAAAATGCCACCGGGTCGGCCATTGAGCGCAGGATTCGCAGCAATGCTATCTGCAAACGCTTTATCCGTTTTGGCTTGTTCAAATAATTCGCCTGTACTTTTTTTGTATTGCAACGCAGTTTGCGCTTTAATGGTGCTCGAACTCACCCCGCGCGGACTGGTGCCATCCGCAGCCACCAATACCTTTAATACCCCTGCCGCATCCACCACACTGGTCGCCACCTTTTGGCCGCCATCGGCGGCACAGGTATCGTTAGAAATGCGGGCAGCCTCTAAAGCTAAGGCAACGGCTGGGCCAATCGCCGCGGGGACGCGTGCAGGCGGTGTAGGTGGCGGTGCTGGCTCTTCAGCGTGGGCACTATTTAAAAATAAACCATACAAAAGCACGGTCAAGGTGAGGCGTTGTGTCATTTTGAAATGTCCTTTAAGTTAAACGTACAAAAGCGCCACCTCAACGCTGAGGTGACGCATGAACCATACAGCTTGAAATTACATCTTGGCGCGGAAGGCTAAGCCAAACGTGCGGCCAAGACCTGGCTGTTCAGTGATGGCACCCGTTGAGCTATAGGTATTTGCACCTGTTCGATACTCTTTATCAAACACATTACGGGCAATCAAACTAAACTCCCATTTATCCGCAGCATTGCCGATACCAACACCACCATCGGTGAGGGTATAGCTGTCTTGATAGGTGCTCTCCGCTTGGTTTGCGTTTAGGTAGGTGCCAGAACGGTATGCATTGTTAATAAAGAGATGCGCACGGTAGCCTGCCCCAAAGAAGTAGTTGTAATCAGCACCGTAACTTAATGTCACGCGAGGTGCGCCATGCAACTGACGGCCTGAAAAATCAACCAACACAGGCGTTGCCACATCGGTGGTCGTGCTATTGAACTCTTTATAGTAAGCATCGTTATAAGCGCCACTCAGGTTTAAACGCAAATTAGGTGTCGCTGCAAACGCTGTTGAAAACTCCACCCCGCGGGTAATCACTTCTGGAATATTGCCTAAGAAGTTACGGGTGGCATTGGGGTTTAAGTTGGTAGGATCTGGCACGGTCACCGTGCCTTGATAATCTTTCACCTGCGTGAAATACGCATTGGCATTAAAAAACATGCGGCCATCGAGTAATTGTGTTTTAAATCCAAGCTCGAAATCCAGTGCTTTTTCAGGCTTTACATTCAATGGACGACCATAATTGGCAAGATCAGCGGCATCGTTATTGAACTCAACGGCACCAGACTTTTCTCCACGTGCCACTGAAGCGTATAACAGCGTGGTTTCATTGAGTTTGTAACTCGGGTTAATTAACCAACCCAACGAGTTATCTCGAATTTCTTGCCCATCGCGCCAACCGTAAATCCCGTTAGGGTTATTTAAAGTACCAATGGCATTGCGGTACAAGTCTTTTGCTGCGTTCCAAGCCAATAAATCTGCATTATTGCCAACAATATCTAGGCCATAACTGGCCGCTTTGGTGTTATCAGTCCCTGCGGCATTGGTGATTGCTTTGCCTTCACGGTCTAACTCACGTTTGTTACGACCATCTTTAAACTCGAGGGTATTACGCAAGCCCAAGGTTAAGGTGGCTTTATCGGTTAAATGCCAGTTGATTTGCCCAAACGCTGCATAACTCTTTGTTTGTGGGTTAAGCACATAAGAACGATACACACCATCTTGTGAATCACGTAACAAACTGCGGTATTTAATATCGCTTAAACGGCTGTATTGTTGATTGCTAGCGTTAAATGCGCCCGCATCCGCGCCAAAATACGTGGGGTCATCCGAGTAAAGCTCTGCGTCTAAATAGTACAAACCAACTTGATAATCGTAGGCTTTATCGCCAATGTAATTCAGCCTTAACTCTTGCGAAAATTGACGATTGCTAAGTTGCTGCCCACCATTCCCAAGATCAAATCGTGTTGCACCGCCATTTTTAATAGCAAACTCTTGACCACGATAAGCAGTAATCGAAGTTAACGTATAAG
>JAIYBT010000009.1 GCA_027488395.1 Methylophilaceae bacterium
GCTGTCTGCCCGTTTAGCCACGCGCATTGCACAAAAAACCAAACCCATCGGCGCATTAGGGCAGCTGGAAAGCTTAGCCCTGCAAGTCGGGCTGATTCAGCAAACCGAAGCACCGCAACTGCGCGCGCCGACCGTGTTGGTGTTTGCGGGCGATCATGGCATTACCGAGGCGGGGGTGAGTCCGTATCCGCAAGCGGTGACCGCGCAAATGGTGCACAATTTTCTGCAAGGCGGTGCGGCTATCAACGTGTTTGCCAAACAACATGGTGTGGCTTTGCAGGTAGTGGATAGTGGTGTAAATGCGCATTTTGATGCACATCCTTTATTGCGCGATGCCAAAATTGCCTTAGGCACTGCAAATTTTTGCCATCAAGCCGCCATGACGCAGACACAATGTTTGCATGCCATTACCCGTGGTGCAGAAATCACGCAGTCGTGCATTGCACAAGGCACCAACCTGTTGGCGTTTGGTGAGATGGGCATCGGCAATACTTCGAGCGCTAGCCTGTTGATGCACCTCTTTACAGACATTCCACTTGAAGATTGTATTGGGCGCGGCACAGGGTTGGATGATGCAGGCTTGCAACTTAAACAAGCGGTGTTAAGCCGTGCCTTGCAACACCATCTGCAAAACGCTCCCGCACTCAGCACCGATCCAATGGCTGGGTTGGCTACGTTTGGTGGCTTTGAAATTGCCATGATGACAGGCGCCATGCTGGCAGCTGCACAAGCACGCGCGGTGATCTTAACCGATGGCTTTATTGCAACCGCCGCTGTGCTGGTGGCGAGCCGCTTGCAGCCTGAAGTGCTGGAGTATTGTGTATTTGCGCATTGTTCGGACGAGAGTGGGCACCGCGCCATGCTGAATTATTTACAAGCCAAGCCGTTGCTATCGCTGTCTTTACGCTTAGGGGAGGGCACGGGTGCGCTATTGGCTTATCCCTTAGTGGTGTCGGCGGTGGCTTTTTTAAATGAAATGGCGAGTTTTGCCAGTGCAGGGGTGAGCGAAAAACAGGGTGCATCGCATGCCTAAACAATGGAAATATTGGTGGTTAGCGTTAGGGTTTTTTACACGTATCCCCATGCCGACCATTGCAGACTTTCAAGAAAGCGATCTTAACCACGCTGCACGCTATTTCCCTTTAGTAGGTGTGCTGGTGGGTGGGGTAGCCGTGCTGGTGTGGTGGTTGTCCGCTTTGGTGTTGCCGCATACGGTGGCGTTGTTACTCAGTATGGCGGCCACCCTGTATTTAACCGGGGCCTTTCACGAGGATGGGTTAGCCGATAGCGCAGATGGGCTTGGCGGTGGCCTAGATCGCGAACGCATGCTTAGCATCATGCAAGATTCGCGGTTAGGCAGTTATGGTGCCGTGGCGCTGATTGGGGTGTTGCTACTTAAGTTTGAAAGCTTATCGGCAATCGCGCCCGCACATCTGTGTGCGGTGTTGGTCGCAGGCCATGCCTTGAGTCGGCTGATGGCGGTGGCGGTAATGGCGACTGCCCGTTATGTGCGCTTCGCTGGTAAAGCCAAACCGCTGGCAACCAGTTTAAGCCGCGCAGACATGGCTTGGGCAGGATTGTTTGGCGGGGTGCCTTGGCTTGCGGCCGCAGTGTATTTTAGCCTTGCAAGCGATATGCTACTGATCTGGATAATGGCAACATTGCTGCCCGTGATCTTGGTGTGGCTATGGTGGAGACGCTTGATTTTAAGCAATCTGCAAGGCTATACCGGCGATACCTTAGGTGCCTGCCAACAATTGACAGAAGTGGCGTTTTATATCGGTGTGTTAATTTGGGAGCGGTTGGCATGAAGCTTACTTTGATGCGTCACTCTACCTTGCAGATTGCCGAGGGCATTTGTTATGGACAAAGTGATGTCGATGTGTCGGCAAACTTTTTGAATGAGCTTGCGCTGGTCAAGCAAAAGTTAGCAGGTGAACAATTTGACGCCGTGTATGCCAGCCCGTTGCAACGGTGCAGTAAATTGGCGCAGGCGTTAGGCGTTACCGAATACATTGTGCATGATGAACGGTTAAAAGAGCTGCATTTTGGCGACTGGGAAATGCAGGCATGGAACGATATTCCACGCGATATGTTTGATGATTGGGCGCAAGATTATGCCACGCTGGCGCCACCTAATGGCGAGACCTTTGCCCAACTACAACAACGTGGCTTGGATTTTTTAAATGAAGCCCAGCAACAGCATGCCAATCAACATGTGTTGGTCGTCACCCATGGTGGCATGATACGCGCCCTGATTGCCCATGCCCTCAATATGCAATTAAAAGGCTTGTTCCGCCTGCATATTGATTACGTCAGCTTAACTGGGTTAGATTTTAGCGGCAGCCTGCCGAAAGTCTCGTTTGTGAACCGTTAAGCGGTGCTCGCTTCGGGTATTTAGCGTTTTGCTTTCACAAATTGTATGGTTTCCACGCTGAGTTGACGGGTAATGGTCGTGATCTCTAACACCTGCTTTTGCTTGATCAAGCGAAAGCGACAGCCATCCAGTGCCATAGAAATGCAATCCACCACTTCTGGCATGCCTTGTTCTGCCAATGCTTGCGCATATAAACTACTTTGCGCAATATCTGTGTTAGGGAGCGGTTGCCAGCCTTGCGCGATTAACTGTTGTTTAGCGTCTGCATACACCATGCCAGCCGCTATCTTGGGGAGCGTTGTTCGCGCATGAGATGATAACGCCAAGCTCACCAGCGCCAATCCCGCACAAACCACCACCGTCAGCTTACGCAACAAAAAAACACTCTTCATAACAGACCCTTGTATTGGTTGGTGACCAGTATGAGGCCACAGTGTGCATCAATGGTTTAGATTAGGCACACTATTTTTTGATCGCCTTACACCCAATTGACCTGTTGCGATGCAAAGATGCTTGCATGGCTATTAGAGACTGGGTAATGAGATGGCGTGGATAGTGCCTAAGTGGCCTTTGTTGATGGGGGCGATTGCGCTGTGTTTATCCGCTTCGCGCGTAGATGCGGCGCGACCGTTTGTGAACGATGACGCGCGATTAACCAATGCAGCGCATTGCCAATTAGAATCTTGGTTGAGGATATAGGGTGATACACATCAACTTTGGTTTGCTAAAAGACCGTGGCATCAGTCAGCTCAAAACCACTGATGGCTTGGGCTTAGAGATGCCCATCTATGGTCGGTGTCTAGGGATCAGTGAAGTCTATGGCGACGAAACCCAGCAACCGTTTTACCAAAATGGGATGCGTTATCGTGTGATTCCGAATGTGTTTCAAATGGATGCCACCACTGGCCAGCAAATACAGGGTAATCAAGAAACCCAGTGGTTATCGATTGGTCTGCTACACGCCTTGAGTATCTACAACTTGTATGGTTTGTCCAAACGCCGAAACTTGTTGACCCGCGCGGATTTTGGCGGTTTTACGCCGCTCAATCACCCCATCGACCTTGACCAAGCCTTCGGCCACCATACTTTTGCCTTGACCACCACTGTCGGCAATGCCAGTGAGCTTGAGTAAATCGCACAGCGCGATATGTTCACCGCGTAATTCAAATTGTTCCATCGTTTATCCTTTTAGGGTAAGTGGTAAGCCAGCCGCCACAAACGTGACTTGTTGTGCAATCTGCGCCACCGCTTGATTGAGTCGGCCTTGTTCATCTTGAAACTGGCGATTGATGGCCCCTAGCGGCACGATGCCCATGCCCACTTCGTTACTCACCAAAAACACCTGACTGTTAAGGCTAGGCAAGACCGCCAGCAAGGCGTCGCGCTCGGCCTGCCAAGTCAGTCCCGCAGGTTTCTCGCAATCGTCACAAATACATTGTGCCAGCCACAAGGTTAAACAATCCACAATCAAGCAAGTGTCGGCGGCATCCTGTTGTTTTAGGGTGTCGGCCAAGTAAAACGGTTGTTCTAGGCATGCCCAATAAGGCGGGCGTCGGGCTTGATGGTGGGCAACCCGCGCGGCAAATTCGTCGTCGTATACTTGTGCCGTGGCAATATAGGTCACAGGGGTTTCCAGCGCCGCTGCCCGTTGTTCTGCAAAACGGCTTTTGCCTGAGCGGGCGCCGCCTAAAATTAAATGGATACTCATGTGAGGAGGCCCTTATTGGTCTATTGGTGAAATATGGTCAATGTGGTGATGTGCTGGCAACGCTTTGTTGCCAGCGTTGGACGATGGCTTGTAGCTGCGGCAAGCCTTCGGTAAATAATGCTGGGCCAGCTTGTAAAATCGCTGCCGATTTAATTTCATACAGTTGTGCATGTTTGACTGCGGGCAGTGACGCCCACCCGGGCCGCGCTTGGACTGTGTGCGCTTGAAATTTTTTACCACACCACGAGCCGATGATGATATCCGGTTGCGCTGCCAGCACTTGCGCATCAGTCACTACCCGCGCGGCGGCACTGGGAGCTTGGCTTAACTCAGCAAAACAATCGACGCCGCCTGCCAAAGTGATGAGTTCTGATACCCAGCCGATGCCACAAATCATGGGGCTGTCCCATTCTTCAAAATAGATGCGGGGTTTGCGTGGCAACCTATTGGCAAATGCTTGCGCGGTGGTCATGCTAGCTTGATACTGCGCAACTAAGGCACGGGCGCGGTCACTAGCGCCCACCATATCACCCAGACGTTGTAGCATGCTGAGCGTTTGCGCGAGACTACGTTGGTTAAAAATATGTACTTCGCAACCTGCCTTTACTAAGCTTGCGGCAATGTCTGCTTGCATGTCAGAAAAACACAGCACCAAATCTGGCTTAAGTGCCAAAATTTTATCTAGCTTGGCGCTGGTAAACCCAGAAATTTTTGGTTTTTCAAGCCGTGCAATGGCTGGTCTGGTGGTGTAGCCAGACATACCGACGATACGAGCTTGCTGCTCAAGCAGATATAGCACTTCCACCGTTTCGGTGGTTAAACAGACAATGCGTTGCGGGCCTTGCATTAGGGGGGTATCGGGGTCGTTTGCCAACCGTTTTCCATCAGCATGGCGGATAACGGCTGCGCGTTGCGCCAGCCTTCTTCTACCAACATGGGCGCTTTATAAAAGGTGTTCACATAACCCAAACATAAAATCGCAATCGGCTTAGCGCCCGCAGGCATGCCAAGTAAATCCGCTAATTGTTGTGGGTCAAACATGCTTACCCAGCCCATGCCGATGCCCTCGGCACGCGCGGCTAACCACAAATTTTGGATCGCACAACTGACAGACGCTAAATCCATTTCAGGTAGGGTGCGGCGGCCAAAAATATGGCCTTCACGGTCGTCGCTGAGCGCCGCCACTAACACCTCACCACAGTCTAAAATGCCTTCTACCTTTAAGCGTAAAAATTCGGCCATGCGGGCGGTGTGCTCGTGTTCGCCAATGGCTTGTGCGGTGCGTTTACGTTCTTCATCCACCAGTGCATGCATCGCTAACTTTAATGCAGGATCACTGATACGGATAAATCGCCAAGGTTGCATCAGCCCAACACTGGGTCCGTGATGCGCCGCGGCGAGGAGTTGTTGCAACAGTTCAGGCGCAATCGGCGTTGGTAAAAAATGCCGCATATCACGCCGCTCGGCGATCACTTTATAAATGGCCGCACGTTCGGCCTCGGTATAAGCATGGTTGATCATGATAAAAAAAGCCGCAAATTGCGGCTTAAGTGATGGCTTGAAATCAGGCGACAGTGCGCGCTGTAGGGGTCGCTTGTATGCGCTTCCATACGCCATGACCCACTAAACACAAACCCACATACAGCAAGGTGTAGCCCATCCAAGCGGGATAATATTCCCAGCCATGATGCAATGCCGCCCACACCCCATCGTTTGGAAAACGACCTGAAAATAAATAATAAGTCTGAGTAGAGATTAAAAATGAAAGCTGGCTGGTCAGCATGGCCACCAACGCAAACGGCATGGCCGCAAAGGGGTTCAAGGTTTTTGCTAAGAATAGCCCCCCAAACCACATCACCGCATACGCTGGAATCATGCCCCAGTAGCTGTTGGTTAGGCAAAAGCCCAAGGCAGGGTCAAATGCGGCGGCGCCAAAATCAATGGCGGTGGCTAACACAAACATTGCCACAAACCACAATGGTTGACGTAACAGTAAGCCCCCCATTAAAAACACCATCACGCTTGCATCAGGCAAGGCAAAAGGTGTCAGCATATGGCTACCGCGGGTGAGTAACATCACAAATGCAAGTAATGCCGCGACGATATAAGGGCGGTTGATGAAGCGTGACTGCATGGAAATTCTCCAGTTAAATATACATAAATAATAGCATTGTTTTAGAAATCTGCCCGCATCCCTACGCGGAAAGTCCGCACAAAATCAACAGGATAAATTGCGTTATCCTCGACCTGAATGGTGTTTTCACGATCAAACAGGTTGTTTATCGAAGCAAAAAGTGTGGCATTTTGATATTGATAATTGAGCGCAAGATTGGTGGTGATGTATTGCGCTTGTTTGCGCGAAAAATTGTTTTCAAAATCGTTGAAAGCATAAGCGGTTGAGCGCCATGTTTGATTGAAATTCAAATCTAAGGTTGGCGCGATTTTCCAGTGCACATTCCCGACAAAGCTATGTCTAGGCGCACCTGGTAAATCTTTATTGTTATAGGCACCATTCTGCTCATTTTCGCTGTCTATTTTTGCTTTGACGAAGTTATATAACATCGATACATTTATTTCAGGCGTCAGTTGATAGACGTCTTGTACTTCAATACCCAGCTTATGTGAGCGGTCAAGATTGGTGTTTCTGAAAATGCCAGGCACTAAGTAAATTTCATTGTCCAGATCAGCGTAAAACGCCGTCAATTTAAATTTGTTCTGTGTGGTAAAGAAATTTGTCCCAACGTTAAAAGTGCGCACTTTTGCAGGCGAAATAAATTGATTGAATGCACCTAAAAAGGTAAAAAAGCGATCAATATCGGGTGCTTGGAAAGATTGATTCAGATTGGCAAACAAAGTGGTTGTTGGATTGATACGATGATTGACGCCGATATCCCAAGCCTCCAAACGATTGTCTTGGTTTAGTGTTGTCCCTGCCGTTGGCTGATATTCATAATCCACCTTTTCACGGCGGTAGCCCACAGAAAACGTAGTGTTTTCTAGCCATTGCGGATGAAATTCAGTATTCAAAAACCATGCATTAAAGTTTTTGCTGGTATTTGAACTGCTTGATTTTCTAAGGCTATCGCCTTTTTGTAAGCCATACAACACTTGCCATTGCGTCTCGACATAGCGTAATTTGAGCTCATCCATGGTGTAGTCATAGTTGAAGGCATTATTAAACGTAATAAAGTCAGATCGTTTATCTTCCCGATAATGGGTAGCTGCAATACTCAACTTATCCGTTGCGTTAAAATCAGCGCCAATTTGCCATTGTTTAGTGTTGAAAGTCTGTTGGGTATAAGTGCCGACAGCTGTTCTCGGGTTGGCATCAAATTGCGCTTTGCTCAATGGATTGACATAGCGAATATCGTTTTCGGAGTTGGTGGCTTGTGCGCGAATTTGCACGCGGTCTGTTGGTTTGAGTTTGAATTTAACGTTTTGGGTGTCACTTGAAAAACTATCCCGATGGCCGGTATTGTCTTTTTTGGCATACCCGTCATAGCTGTCATGGGCTGCATTGGCTGACAACTCCACCTGCTCGGAAGCAATGCCCGCAGTGAGGTAGTTATTTAATTGTCCATAATTACCCGCACTGAGGGAGACAGTGACGCCAGTTTTATTTTTAGTATAAATTTGAATCGAACCGGCCGTGGCGTTATCGCCGTAAATGACGGAACCACTGCCTTTGCTGATTTCGATACGCTCAATATTGCTGACAGGAATCCCTGCTAACAATGCAGGTTGAATATCAATATTGTTTAAGCGTTGGCCGTCAATGCTAATGGCTACATTTTGGTAACCGTTCTCGTTACCAAAGCCACGCAAGTTAACACCGGGCGTGGCTTTGTTACCAGTATTTGACAAGATGTTCAGTGAGCTTTGTTGTGCTAAAAAATCATACAACGTGCTGGCGCCCGAGGCTTCAATGTCTTCAGCGGTATGGATTTCAGAGGCGTAGGTGGTTTCCGATTCTTTACGTTCAAAGCCATTGGATTTAATCGTAATGTCATCGAGTTTGAGCGCTTCAGCGGCAGCGTGTGGAAGCCAGAAGGCGGCAAGAATGCCGGTGAGTAATTGTTTTTTCATTTGCTTTTCCCTTGTGTACATGCGACCCCGCATGTGGATTTTTTTTAAATAACACGGGGAAAAGAAAGGAAAAGCATCGCCATTGCCCATTCATGCAATACGACACCTTCGAACCACCGTCACCCCGCGGTATTTCTGATGTGTGTTGCGAGGCCGGTCTCCGGGCTTGTAAGTTTTGATGTATCGCCTTCCCAAGTGAAGTTCACTCAGTGGCGTATTGATACATCCACACTTACTTACCGTTGCGGGGGCAGCACAGGCATTATGCAATTAACATCACATGCACCTGTTTCCCAGTTTCACCTTGCACCGAGATCACAGTGCAAGACACCTAACAACAGCCGCGATTGTAGCGGTGAACTGCATTTTTTCCTAGCTTGGTTTGTGAGTTAGCGTGACGGCAAATGTTTAAATTACTTTGAAAAAGCGCGCTTAACTATTGACCACACTCGTTTTTTTCATTGATAATGGGTTCATGGATGTCGATTTAAAAAGTTTAGAAGAACGCATTGCAAAGCTTATCGTGCTTGCTAATCAATTGCGCGACGATAACGTGCAGCTTCGCCAAGAGGTGATGCGCTTACATCAAGAGTCGCAATCGCTCAAACTAGACATGACGCAAGCCACCGTGCAACTTGAGCGGTTGTTATCGGCGTTGCCAGTGGAGGAGCATTAAGATGGCAAGTCAGCCGATCGATATTGAAATCATGGGACGCGCGTTTACCGTGACGTGTACTGATGAGGAGCGCGAGCGGTTGCTGCAGGCGGTGGATTACCTCGATGAAAAAATGCGTGAGATTCGTGATACCGGCAAAATGGTCAGTGTGGAGCGGATTGCCATTATGGCAGCGCTGAATATTACGCATGAGTTGGTCAATACCAAAAGCGGCGGGGTCGATGTGGGTGAGGTCAAAAAACGCATCACTACCATGCAGCATCAAATTGACGAAGTATTGTCAGGTCAACATAAATTATTGTGATAGGCTAAACTTCACAAAATTTTCACCGTCATATAAACCAAATGACGTATCATTTGCGCTGGTGTGTTAAGGCGTTGCCTGAGTCTAAATTCCTTGAACTAGTTTTTGTTATCGGTTTCGGCTCATCAAGCATTGTGAGATTGCACTAAGTTGGGTGGTCTTTTAAGCCTCCCTTGGCGTGTGAACCTAATGTGCTTTAGGTTGTTACCACCTGGACTTTTTTGGTTCAGGATTAACGGCTCAGGTAACCCCTTAACACACCTTTTTTATTTGGCGGTTCAACGCAATGCGTAGTATTTCAAATCGGCCAGACTGATAATCTCTAGGCAGCGTTCATGGCAGGCTTCTAACACCACAGGCGGCGCATAGCCAGCCTCGCTGGCTTCTAACCAACGCTTTGCACACACGCACCAACGATCCCCCGCTTTGAGTCCAGGAAAATCGTATTCCGGCCTGGGCGTCGATAAATCGTTGCCACGCGATTGCGAAAACACTAAAAATTCATCTGTCATCTCTGCGCATACGGTATGTTGGCCGCGATCTTGAGGATGGTGACCACAACACCCATCCCGCATAAAGCCCGTCATTGGTTGGGTGCTGCAGGTGATCAGTGGGGTCCCTAATACATTTTTTGCTGTCATGGTGAACTTCGCATTAATCTCTAAGAATACTTCGTTTATGATACGCACATTATTCTGATTGATGAAGGTTGAATGCGATGCCAAGGTATTGGTTAATGAAATCTGAGCCTGCGGATGTGTCGATTGATGATTTAGCAGGGTTTGACAATCAAACAGTGGATTGGTATGGCGTGCGTAATTATCAGGCACGTAACTTTATGCGCGATCAAATGAACGTGGGTGATGGTGTTTTGTTTTATCACTCAAATTGTGAGGCACCAGGCATCGTTGGCATTTGTGAAGTCAGTTGCAAAGCCTATCCAGACCGTTTTCAATTTATTGCAGGCCATAAGTATTACGATGCAAAAGCCACGCCTGAACATCCACGCTGGATGAATGTAGATGTGAAATTGGTGCGTAAAACAAAGTTGTTGAGTTTAAAGCAAATGCGTGAAATGCCTGCGCTGGCCAGTATGCGTATTTTGCAAAAAGGCAATCGTCTGTCGATCACACCCGTCGATCCCAGAGAGTGGGCGGTCATACTCGATTATTTGTCTGCGGAATAATCCAATTTTTAAACATACTTAAATAAGTCTAGGGGGCAGCATGAGCAATTTATACGGGCCACAGCACCGCAACGTGCAAGCACAGCTTCAGACCACGGCGCTGGCTGATGCGGTGGAAAGCTTTATTGTGGTAAACACCATTCCACCTGAACACCAAGGCTTTATCGAAAGCCGGGATATGTTTTTTCTAAGTACGGTGGATCATCGTGGTTTTCCAACCTGCTCCTACAAAGGCGGCCAACCCGGTTTTGTCAAGGTCGTGGATCAGACCACACTCGCCTTTCCTTTGTATGATGGTAACGGTATGTTTTTGTCGTTGGGGAATTTGCATACACATCCCAAAGTCGGCATGTTGTTTATTGATTTTGAAACACCGCACCGTGTGCGCGTGCATGGCACCGCCTCCGTGACCGAATCTGATCCCTTGCTATCAGCCTATCCAGAAGCACAACAGATCGTCCGTGTGCAATTGGAGGAAATGTTTATCAATTGCCCACGCTACATCCATCGATACCAACGCATCGATACTAGCCCTTATGTACCGCAAGCCGCCTGTGAAACGCCGCTTGCGGCATGGAAGCGCATTGCACCTTTGCAGCCAGTGTTAGATGCTGATACACAAGCCAAAGCCTTGGCTTCGGGGTTAATCAGCCCCGAAGAATACGGTGCGCTGGTGCAAGCTGGCAAAGGCTGATGCCAGCCCACGCTGGAATTTATTCAACGTAATACGGTCAGCTTGAGCATGTTACGTTTTTCTTTTATGCCGCGACGACGGCAACTGCTGTTGGGCGCGATGGCAAGCCTTGTCTCGGCTTGCCGCCCAGTGGCAGTGCTCAACGCTGTGATTCCGACCCGACAGCTGTCAGTGTATACATCGATAGCTTATGGCGCGTTACCAAGGCAAGCGCTGGATGTGTACGTTCCCAAAAACACTGCAAAGTCGCCGTTACCAGTCGTACTGTTTTTTTATGGAGGTAGTTGGGATTCAGGCAATAAACAAGATTATTTGTTTGTGGCCGAGGCGTTGTGTAGTCAAGGCTTTGTCGTGGTGATTGCCGATTACCGTGTGTATCCCGCAGTGACTTTCCCTGCGCTGATGCAAGACCCCGCCAGCGCCCTCAACTGGGTGATCAATCACATCGCACAATACCAAGGTGACCCAAATCGACTGTTTTTACTCGGCCATTCTGCAGGCGCGCATTTAGCTACGTTGTTGAGTATGGATGCCCATTATTTAGCCGCTGTTGGGTTAACGACGCATGTGGTGCGCGGGGTGATTGGTTTAGCGGGGCCTTATGATTTTTTACCGCTAAAAACAGATCGCTTAAAAGCGATTTTTGTTTCCCAGCTGGAGGCCGAGCGCGCGCAACCCATTCGTTATGCGAGTCCGCATGCGCCGCCCATGTTTCTGCTGGCTGGTTTACAAGACGATACCGTGTGGCCGCGCAATAGCTTACGGTTAGGCCAAGCCATTACTGAACAGGGCGGTGCTGTCACAGTGAAAACCTATCCGCGCTATCACCACATTGATATGGTTGCAAAACTCGCCAAGCCCTTACGTGGACAAAGCAGCCTGCTCCAAGATATCGTCCGTTGGATGCGCGAGCAAGGGGCCTGAGTTGCGGACACAGCGGGGGTATCATGTGGTGTGGTTTAAGCGTGATTTACGCGTGGAAGACCACGCCGCCCTAGTCGCCGCCAGTCAGCAAGGTGCGGTGTTGCCGCTATTTATTTGGGCGCCGCAAGTATGGCAGGCGGCAGACGCGCAACGCTCACAAGCTGGGTTTGTGCAAGAAGCCTTGCATGATTTGGCCAATGCGTTACAGCACTTAGGGCTGCATTTGCATGTGTATCACGCTGATCCACTGACCTTGTTGCAGCGCCTGCACGAAAAATATGGCATTGCTGCATTGTATAGTCATGAAGAAACTGGCAATGCCATTACGTATCAAATAGACCTTGCCGTGGCCGCATGGACCAAGCAGCAGGGCATTGGTTGGCAAGAGTTTCCCCAGCATGGCGTGGTCAGGCGTTTGACCAATCGTAATCATTGGAACAGTCATTGGGAGCGGCGCATGCGCGCGCCACAACAACCCAACCTGTCAGCCGCCATTCACGCCCTGCAGGTGCCAACCGAGGTGATTCCACATCATGGCTTAGCGCGGTTACCTACCGTGTATGGTGATGAGCAAGCCGCGCGTCAACCTGGTGGCCGGGCGGTAGGCTTGCAGGTGTATGCTGATTTTTTAGGTCGCCGCGTCTCGGCATATCGCGCGGGCATGTCAAGCCCGCTCAAAGCAGTCACTGCGTGTAGTCGCATTTCACCCTACCTCGCATGGGGGTGTATCAGCATGCGAGAAGTGGTGCAAATCAGTCGAGAACATTACCAACAGGCTGAGCGTGACGCCCTTAAAAAAAACATCCATGCGTTTGAAAGTCGCCTGCATTGGCATTGCCATTTTATGCAAAAACTCGAAACCGAACCACGTATTGAGTTCGAGAGCTTTTATCCTGGATTTGACCAACTCCATGTTGGCGCCACGTGGTCGCCAAGCCGTTTGCAAGCTTGGCAGGCAGGTCAAACGGGGTGGCCATTAGTCGATGCTTGTATGGCCATGCTACGCAACACTGGCTGGTTAAATTTTAGAATGCGTGCCATGTTGATGAGCACGGCCAGCTATTTGTTGTGGTTGCCGTGGCGTGAGACGGGCTTGCACTTGGCCAGAGAGTTTTTAGATTATGAGCCAGGGATTCATTGGCCACAGGTGCAAATGCAATCGGGGACAACGGGGATCAATACCTTACGCATTTATCACCCCGTTAAACAAGCCATGGTGCAAGACCCACAAGGGGCCTTTGTCCGTCATTGGCTACCCGCCCTACGAGCGGTGCCAAACAGCTGGATTTTTGAGCCATGGCGGATGCCGCTTGATTTACAGCAGCGCTATGGCTGTGTCATTGGCCGCGATTATCCGATGCCGATGGTTGAAATTGGGGCGGCGATGCAACACGCGAAACACCAATTGAGTGAGATCAGACAAGCATTGCATGCGAGCGGTGCAATTGCACAAATATTAGCGCAACATGCCTCAAGAAAAACGCAACACTTTCCAGCCATGCAGCGCGGTTTGCCTAAGGCAAGCGGGCGACGATCACGCCAAGCCTCGGCTAGCCGAGGCACCCAAGCTGAATTGTTTGGGGATGGCATCGTATAGCCCGCACAATACCATGCTCGCACAACAACAAGCCATGACAACCTATCGCCTTTAGAGCAAAGAGTAACTGCCTCTCACACTTGTCGCAGCACCCACCAATCACTACACCCCAGCGACACCACCCAGCAGTGATATCTCCCAGCAGAGACACCACCCAGCAGTGACACCAGAAATATATATTTCTTTTCTGTCCTCTCGTCGTAATCCAGCAGTTGCTAAGCATCCTGCGAAAAACAAGGTGTTATTCTTTTAATTCATCAGATAGCCGTCAATGCGAGCCTGTGATGCCTTTATTCTGCGCATAGGATGCTGTTGCAAGCTGGTTTTGCACCTTAATGGTGCGTTTTTTGGGGTTAGGTCAAGGATTAACTTAAGGCTAGCCAAGCGAGGTGCATCATTGCCTGACGCTATCAGACCGTTTAAAGGCATCAGTATTGTAATGTTTTATTGTAAGTGATTGTTTTTAAATAGTTTTAATCTATATTTTTTATTGGCATTTCAGTAGTCACAAGCAACTATGCTGGTGGATTGTTACTGGAGTCACCAAGTTTTTAAGCTTGGAATACATTTTGCTGAATCCATGTTGAGTCTGTGTTTTGTGGCGTTAATACAGACCATCGTCAATGTCTTGAACTGCTATCTTGGATTGGAGCGAAACATGACTAAACTTGTGACTGGTTTAATTTTTTGCCTAAGTGCTTTCTGTGTGAGCCATGTGGCGGTAGCGGAGACGGGTGCTGAGCTGATGCAGGCATTAAACAGCCGCGTACTGCGTATTCAAGTTGGCCTGAATAATGGTCAATATGGCTTGGGTTCAGGCGTGGTAGTGGCGGATAATCAAGTGGTCACCAATTGTCATGTGGTGGCCAATGCAAGCAGCATTAGCGTGATGAGTGGTGGCGCGGCTTATCGTGCCGTGGGTGTGAAACCAGACTGGAAACATGATGTATGCATGCTGCAAATGGAGGATTTACCCGTCACGCCTGTCGCAATGAAGTCAAGCACGACGCTCACCTACGAACAACCTGTGTTTACCATCGGCTATCCTGGATTTGTGCCAGCGCCAGTGTCTACACAGGGGGTGGTAAAAGGCTTGTTTAGCATGGATGATTCAGTCATCGTGCGCGCGACGAGTAGCTTTAGTGTAGGGGCCAGTGGGGGCGGATTGTTTGATACTGCAGGCAATCTGGTGGGTTTGATTACGCTTAAAAGCCCTGGTAAAAATGCCTATTATTACTACATGTCGATTGATTGGGTACAAGCACTGATTCATCAACCTGCCAGCCCAATTAAAGTCAAAAGTGAACTGCCATTCTGGGCGAAGCCTGCCTCGCAATGGCCGCATTTTATGAGAGTGGTGTATCCCTATTTGCATCAAGATTGGCAAGGCTTGCGTCAGGTGGCTCAGCAATGGGTGGAGCAAGAACCGCAAAACAATGAAGCATGGTTTTATCTAGCCACGGCAGAGTACGGTACCACCGATTTAAAATTGGCTGAACAACACTTACATCGTGTGATTGCAATGAACGGCCAACACAGCCAAGCAATGTATTATTTAGGGCTCATTGCCGAGAAAACAGGGGATCACATGGCTGCACTTGAAAATGTGGAATCCCTGCGCTTATTGGATGCAGATAAGGCCGCAGAGCTACAGCTGGCGATGAAAACACTGCCTTAGCTTGAGTGAGGTTTCAAAAAAGCGCCTTGGGCGCTTTTTTATTGGCTTATTTTATTGACTGAAAAGCCCAGTAGGTAAACTTATTAACAATCAGCCTCCCTCCCTTATAGACGCTGCATCTGACTTTTAATGCTCGCCGACGCAACTAAATTCAAGATCCCGCCTCTTAACCCACGATTTGATCGATAAATAAGCCTATGTTTCACGCATGGTGATCACAGCGTTTTTTGTAAAATGCTGTGCTTATCGGTATAATCCATCCCTTCTGAGGAACGCTGCGAGAGGTTTTTACTCCCAGGCTCAGATTGCATCTCGATGCAACGTTTCCAAACGGCGTTCACTTTTAACTGTGCGAGCACGGAAAAAGGTGAGCGAACGCTGTTCTCAAGCTTCATTCGAACTTTCCATGCTCAGTTTTCATTTCGTAAGGAAAAACTATGAATACTGTAGCTGATATCAAAGATTACGCGATTGCCGATTTGGCCTTGGCCGATTGGGGTCGTAAAGAAATCGCCATTGCTGAAACTGAAATGCCTGGGTTGATGGCCATTCGTGAAGAATATGCCGCGAGTAAGCCGCTCAAAGGCGCGCGCATTACCGGTTCATTACACATGACCATTCAAACGGCTGTGTTGATCGAAACATTGCAAGATTTGGGCGCTGAAGTGCGCTGGGCTTCTTGTAATATTTTCTCAACCCAAGATCATGCCGCGGCCGCCATTGCAGCCTCTGGTACTGCCGTGTTCGCAATCAAAGGCGAATCACTAGAAGATTATTGGGATTACACCCATCGCATTTTTGAATGGACCGATGGCGGTTACACCAATATGATCTTGGATGACGGTGGCGATGCAACCTTGTTATTGCATTTAGGCACCCGTGCAGAAAAAGATTTATCTGTGTTGGCCAACCCAGGTTCAGAAGAAGAAATCTGCTTATTTAACGCCATCAAAGAAAAACTTAAAGTTGCGCCTAATTGGTACTCTACCCGTTTGAGCAAAATCAAAGGTGTGACTGAAGAAACCACCACCGGTGTGCACCGTTTGTATCAAATGCACAAAGAAGGCAAATTGGCCTTCCCAGCGATTAACGTCAACGATTCTGTAACCAAATCTAAGTTTGACAACTTGTATGGTTGCCGCGAGTCCTTGGTCGATGGCATCAAACGCGCAACGGACGTGATGATTGCCGGTAAAGTGGCAGTGGTTGCAGGTTACGGTGACGTAGGTAAAGGTTCAGCCCAAGCGTTACGTGCGTTGTCTGCCCAAGTATGGGTGACTGAAATTGATCCTATCTGTGCGTTACAAGCGGCCATGGAAGGCTACCGTGTGGTGACCATGGATTATGCGGCAGAGCACGCCGATATTTTTGTCACGGCCACTGGTAACTACCACGTGATTACCCACGAGCACATGGCAAAAATGAAAGACCAAGCGATTGTGTGTAATATTGGTCACTTCGATAATGAAATCGATGTCGCCGGCATTGAACAATACCAATGGGAAGAAATCAAGCCACAAGTGGACCATGTAATTTTCCCTGATGGCAAACGCATTATTTTGTTGGCCAAAGGCCGTTTAGTGAACTTAGGTTGCGGTACAGGTCACCCAAGCTATGTAATGAGCTCTAGCTTTGCTAACCAAACCATTGCACAAATCGAATTATTCACCCAAACTGCTAATTATCCAGTTGGCGTGTATACCTTGCCAAAACACTTAGATGAAAAAGTCGCGGTGTTGCAATTGAAGAAACTCAATGCGCAATTAACCGTGCTGTCAGACGAGCAAGCGGCTTACATTGGTGTGAATAAAAACGGTCCTTTCAAACCAGAGCAATATCGTTATTAATGCGTGCGATGCATCAGTGCACTCCTAGCATTGTGGATGCAAGCTTAGGGGCGTAACGACAACAGACGGCATACATCTTCACTGGGGTATGCCGTCTGCTTTTTTGGTAAATATTATGCACATTGATTATAGTTTTGAGTTTTTTCCACCCAAAACCGCAGAAGGCATGGCCAATCTGCGTGAGGTGCGCAAACAGCTGGCCCCTCTCAATCCAGACTTTTTCTCGGTAACGTTTGGCGCAGGCGGCTCCACCCGCGACCGCACCATGGATACCGTATTAGAAATTCAAGCCGAAGGCTTTGGCGCCGCGCCACATATTTCCTGTATTTCATCGAGTAAGCAAGAAATTCGTGAATTGTTGCACGCGTATCAAAGCCATGGCATCAAGCGTTTGGTGACGTTGCGCGGCGATATCCCCTCGGGTGAAGTCAGCGCAGGGGATTTTAAGTTTGCCAATGAGTTGGTGCAGTTTATCCGAGCCGAAACTGGCGATTGGTTTCACCTTGAAGTGGCCGCCTATCCTGAGTTTCACCCTGAGGCGGGATCTGCAAAAAAAGATCTAGAAAACTTTAAGCGCAAAATCGATGCAGGCGCAAATTCTGCCATTACGCAGTATTTTTATAATGTAGATGCTTATTTTAGATTTTTAGACGCTGCGCAAGCCTTGGGCGTCAACGCCCCCATTATTCCGGGCATCATGCCGATTTACAACTTTACCCAATTGGCGCGCTTTTCCAGCGTGTGTGGGGCAGAAATTCCACGGTGGTTACGCTTACGCTTAGAAGCCTATGGGGATGATCTGGCATCGTTACGCGCGTTTGGCGTAGAGGTCGTCACGGACATCTGTGCGCGTTTGGCGGCGCAAGGCGTGCGCCAAATGCATTTTTACACCCTGAATCAGGCTGGCATGATTAGCCAAATTATTAAGGGGATCCCTTCCACGTGATTGATAAAATTGCGGGTATGGTTAGTGCAATCATCACCATCAAAAAAGCGCAATCTAGATTGCGCTTTTTTGTTTATTGTAACGACAGCCCTTGCGGATTAGACAAGGCATCTTCTACAAACAAATAATCTTGCTTACGGCGGTCATCCCACAACACCATCATGGTGATCCAGCGCACATCTTCCATGCTGAGTGCGGTTTGCGGCAACATCATGGCGCGATCAATAATCAGATCACGCTCGTAGGCGGTAAGGATCTCACTACGGTAGAGTAAATCTAAAAAATTTAAACTCTCGTCGTTAATTTTTGCGCGCTCCTGCGCACAAAAAATACGCAAGGCGCTCGGATCAGTTAAATACTGCGGTTGTTGCACGGAGCGGTGTAAGTCTTTCACCCAGTCGACCGCATGTAAGATATCTTCATGGTTAAAGCCTGCTTGCGACAATTCATAAGCCATAATCGCCTCATCGGTTTCTTTTAAATCGAGTACTTGATGGGAGTCCCAATAATTTTGATAAATAAATATCAATACATCCAACATGCTAAAAAACTCCTCATGTGCGCGTGAATTGCGCTTTATTTTTTATACCAACCGCTGGAATTGCCCATTAGCGAGTTGGCTGACTACACCTTCTAATTCCAGTAGCGTCAGCATGCTGGAAACTTGACTAGACGTCAACCCAGCGCGGGTGGCGATCTGCTCTGTAAACATGGGGTCAAACCCCATGCAATCGGCCACAGTGCTGGCTTCAGACGGTAGATTAGCCCATTCGGGTAATAGCCCACTTGGGCTAATGGGTTGGTGTGTGCTGGCGAGGTTTAAATGCTTTAACTCGCTCAGTATATCCTCAGTGCTTTCCACCAGTTTGGCCCCTTGCTTAATCAAGGCGTGGCAACCTTTGGCCACGGGGGAGTGAATCGAACCGGGAATCGCAAAGACTTCGCGGCCTTGTTCGATGGCAAGTCTCGCGGTAATGAGTGAACCGCTGTCCACGTTGGCTTCAACTACCAAGCAGCCGACGCTAAGGCCGCTGATAATGCGGTTACGGCGGGGAAAATGATACGCAATGGAGGGCGTGCCTAGCGCATACTCGGACAGTATCAGGCCATGTTGCGCAATCAGATGGGCGAGTGGTTTGTGTTTGGCGGGATATACAATGTCTAAGCCAGTGCCAACCACAGCGATGGTGGCGCCATCGGCGTTCAGTGCGCCGCGGTGTGCGGCACCATCGATACCAAGGGCTAAGCCGCTAATGACGCTGCAACCAGCCCGACATAGACTTTCTGCAAATTGTGCTGCGGTTTGCTCACCCTGAGGTGTTGCATGGCGACTGCCAACGATGGCGATGCCCGGTTTTTGTAGCACTTGCAGATTGCCCTTGGCGTATAACAGCGGCGGTGGTTGATCGGTCTCTAATAATCTTTTGGGGTAATGGGGATGCGCAAGCGTGATCAAATGATTGTCATCTTGCGCCAGCCAATCCAAGGTGGGTGCAAGTTTAGGGTGATCCAGTGCGGATTGTATGCCTTGCGTGACTTCATGGCTGACGACAGCACGTAAGGCCGAAAAAGAGGCGTTTAATACCGCCTCAGGACTTTGAAAATGCAATAAAAGTTGACAGAAGGTAACACTGCCCAAGCCATCGACTAAATTTAAGGCGATCCAAGGCGTTGGATCAATCGCCGCTGTGTGCATCACTCAAGCCTCCATCCGATGGGATAGCGGCTAGTTTAACGCATTCAGCAGCGACAGATTAGGGGGTTTTTACCACGTCTTCAACACGGATTGCTTGTGATGCTTGCATCACTAACGCATAAGATACACGCTCAAACGTTTTAAATACCATCACCAAGCCGACTGGCTCGTCTGGTAATTGCACCATGACAGCTTGTTTGGGGTCGCCTTCTGGATCTTTCGTGACCATCCCTTTGCGTAACACGCTGAGCACATGGCCTGTTTCTAAGCCATCCCGTTCACCTAACGTGAGTACGATCACTCGCCCTGCGCCTGTTTCATTGATGCCAGCGCGCACCCCAGCAATTAAACCTTGCACCTGACGTTGCGGTGCATGTGGCATGAATACTTGCGCAGGCTGGACTGCTATCGGTGTGAGTTTGTCTTTTACCGCGATTTCTTCCTTGGCTTGCGTAATGTCCAAGGTGGCAGGTTGACCTGCTCTGACTAATTTCGCCTCCCCTAAATACAAGGCTTCGATGCCTAATGTTTCGCCTGTTTCGGGGTGTTTGATGGCGTCACCTTCGCGGTAAATGGCCCAATTGGAGATGTTGTCAGCGGATAAATGTTGGACATAAATACGTGTGCCTGTGCTTAAAATTTCACGTTCTTCTTGGCCGGCAATGATACGTGGTGCTTGTGCATTGGTGGCCTGATCGATGAGCATGGGCTTGATCAAAAAGGGCAAAATCACGTTTGGCTGGATGGGTGGAATGGCTTCTGCCTTGATGGGGGTGGCAATCACGCCAGGTGCCAGCAATACGCTATCGCGGAGTAATCGCAATACGGGCTGACCATTGTGTTGATCAAGCACCAACACATCACCAGGATATATCCAATGAGGATTTTTAATTTGGTCACGATTGAGTTGCCACAATTGTGGCCATTGCCAAGGATGTTGCAAAAACTTGGCTGAAATATCCCATAAGGTGTCGCCCTTAACTACCACATGGCGTTGCGGATGTTGCGCGTTGAGCAAGATTTCATCGGCAACGCTTGGTCGATAGATACAGGCCAGCGCAAGCAGGGTTATAATCTGAACAATTTTATTCATACAGGCGTCTCAACAAAGTGGTCGCAAATGCGTTTGCAATGAAACAAACGCTACTCGCGCTAATTTAGCATGGCTAAGCATGCGCAAAGACGAAGAAAAAGCAGGGATTCCCCCTGTGTTTACCTAACAGATTGAAGGTGTTTATCCAGCATGGCCTTATTACCCATCCTACAATATCCAGACCCGCGCTTACATACCGTCGCCAAGCCAGTGACGGTATTCGATGACGCACTGCGTCAGTTAGTCGCCGATATGGCAGAAACCATGTATGAAGCACCGGGTATCGGCTTAGCTGCCACGCAAGTGGATCAACATATACAACTGATTGTGATTGATTTAAGTAAAGAGAAAAATGACTTACTGGTGTTGATCAATCCCAAGATTACCGCACAGTCTGGCGAGCAAGATTACGAGGAAGGCTGTTTATCAGTGCCAGGGGTGTACGAAAGTGTGACCCGTGCCGAGTGGATCAAGGTGGAAGCGCACGATGCGACCGGTACATTATTTAAATTAGAGGCGGATGGCCTACTCAGCGTATGCATTCAGCATGAGATGGATCATCTCAAAGGCAAAGTGTTTGTTGAGTACTTATCGTCGCTTAAGCGTAATCGGATTCGTAGCAAAATGGTCAAGCATGCGCGTGAAATTGAACGTAACAATTATTAAAGGTTAACAATTTCATGCGAATCATCTATGCAGGGACGCCCGAGTTTGCTGTGCCTGCCTTGCAAGCACTGATAGACGCAGGTCACGAGATCGTGATGGTGTTGACACAGCCTGATCGGCCAGCAGGCCGCGGCATGCAACTCAAAGCCAGTCCGATTAAACAGCTGGCCCTTGCCCACCAACTGTCTGTTTACCAGCCAGATAGCCTCAAGCCGCCCGAGGTGCAAGCGGCAATTGCTGCCGTCAATGCTGATGTGATAGTGGTGGCGGCCTATGGGTTACTGATTCCCACCCCCGTGCTCGCCATGCCAAAGTTAGGGTGCTACAACATCCACGGCTCCCTCTTGCCACGCTGGCGCGGTGCGGCCCCGATCCACCGCGCCATTTTAGCGGGCGATGCGGTAACTGGCGTCACCATCATGGAGGTGATCCCTAAACTAGATGCTGGCAATATGGTGAGTCATTGGCAAACCCCAATCACAGACGCCGACACCACACAGTCCTTGCATGATCAAATCAGTGAGGCAGGTGCACGCTTAATGGTAGAGGCCATGCACACCTTGCAAAGCACTGGGCACTTGGCCTCGGCAGTGCAAGATGAGTCACAGGTCACCTATGCGCACAAGTTAGAAAAATCCGAATCCAGCATGGATTGGCAGCAGTCTGCGGAAGACTTATCGCGAAAAATTCGTGCGTTTAATCCCTTCCCAGTCGCAAGCACACAGTTTAAAGGGCAGGTGTGTAAACTTTGGTTTGCGCAAGTGCACACGCTTGATGCAGATGCCCCAGTCATGGCGCCCGGTACCATTGTGCAAACCACACCTCAGTTGCTAGTGGCGTGTGGGCAAGGCGTGTTGGCGTTGGAACTTCTACAATTGCCAGGAGGAAAGCGGCAAACAGCACAACAATTTGTACAAGGTCAACACGTGCAGGTGGGTGAGCAGTTTTATTAAAGGTCATGACAATCGGGGGCCATTGCGCAGGATGTTTGCCCTGTGGCTATTGAAAACGAAGCGCTGTCCCCGCATATTCAATGCATTCAATCATCGTATCGTAAGGAGTTTTGTATGTTAGGAAACTGGACCAAGACCTTTGTTTTAATGGCGGCGATCACGGCCTTATTTATGGCAGTTGGCGGCGCCTTGGGGGGACAAGGCGGCATGATGATCGCTTTATTGTTGGCGGGGGGTATGAATTTTTATGCTTACTGGTTTAGTGATCAAGCCGTATTAAAAATGTATGGCGCCGTGGAAATACATCCTGATAATCAATATGGTGAGGGCCGTTTTAAAGCCTATTACATGATGGTGAAAGAATTGGCTGAACACGCTACATTGCCGATGCCACGCGTTTTTGTCATCAACGAAAGTCAACCCAACGCATTTGCGACCGGACGTAATCCTGAGCATGCTGCCGTTGCCGCAACCACAGGCATTATGCAAATATTGGATGCACGCGAGTTGCGGGGGGTGATGGCGCACGAATTAGCCCATGTAAAAAATCGCGATACCTTGATTTCGACCATTTCAGCCACCGTGGCGGGTGCGATTTCATCGATAGCGCAATTTGGCATGATGTTCAGCGGTGGTCATCGCGATGGCGAAGATCGACCCAATCCCATCATTGGTATCTTGGTCATGATCCTGGCGCCGCTTGCAGCATCGCTCATTCAGATGGCTATTTCGCGCGCACGCGAATACGAAGCGGATCAGATGGGCGCTGCGATCAGCCGTGATCCAACGGCACTGGCCGCCGCGTTGCAAAAAATCCATCACTATGCGCATCAAATTCCAAATAATACGGCCGAACAACACCCTGAAACGGGGCAGATGATGATTATTAATCCGTTATCTGGCGCCAACTTAGCGGGTTTGTTTAGCACCCACCCGCAAACCGAAGAACGTATTCGCCGTTTAATGTTGCTTGCCAACCAATATTAATCCAAGCTTAAGTCTCTGCCAGACAGCTATGGATTAATCCTCACCTTGCCTGACCATGCCATGTGCGGTGCGTTTTCTTCGAAGTGTTGCATGCTTTACACGATACGTTGCGAGGGTTGCTGCTCAACGAGCGCACAACGAGCGCACAAGTAGCACTTGATCAGTCTCACGTTGTGCGTCAGCTTCAAGTAGAATGTGATTTTTAGTTTGAAAGTTACATTTTGCACATTGCGCAACTGATCGCAGCCCATGCGGTAGCCGATGTCATGGCGGGTCACAATTTAACGGTATCTTTTCCCAAAGCCTTAGCCAAGGCGAAACAAGCCACGCCGCAGCAACAAGCCGCCGCGCAAGATTACAGTTACCTCACTTGTCGATTTTATCTTGAGGCTGCAGCCACCCTGGCAACATTAACACCCAAACCCGTCAGTGATACGCGCGTTGAAGCCTTGCTGTGTGTGGCGATTAGTCAGTTGTTGCATAGCGATGCGGATGATTTTACGGTGGTCAATCAGGCGGTGAATGCGGCTGGCATGTTGCGCTTAAGTTGGGCGAAGGGCTTGGTCAATGCAGTGCTGCGTAATTTTTTACGGCAACGAGAAACCATCCAAACCACCATTGCGCAACGTGAAGAAGTCCGCTTTAATTACCCGCGCTGGTGGGTCGACATGGTGCGGGCGCAATATCCAGAACATTGGTCAGCGATATTAGATCAGGGCAATCAGCACCCGCCGTTTACCTTACGGGTCAACCAACGGCTGATCGCAATTGATCAGTACATCGACACCTTAAACACCGCGAATATTCCTGCCCAAGCACTTGGTGGGGGTGCAGTGCAAATCCTCAAGCCGATGCCTGTACATGGTTTGCCAGGATTTTCGCAAGGCTGGGTCAGTGTGCAAGATTTAGCTGCGCAATGGGCGGCGTCTTTATTAGATGTATCCCCTGGTATGCGCGTGTTGGATGCCTGTAGTGCGCCAGGCGGTAAAGCTGGACATTTGCTCGAAACGACCGCGCTTGCGCTGACTGCCTTAGATATTGATGCAAGTCGCTTGCAACGGGTGCAAGATAACTTGACTCGCTTAGGCTTGCAGGCCCATCTGCAATTGGGCGATGCTGCCGATGCCGATTGGTTTGATGGTGTGCCCTATGACCGTATTTTGGCAGATGTGCCCTGCAGTGCTTCAGGCATCGTGCGACGCCATGTTGATATGAAATGGTTACGTCGCCCGCAAGACATTGCGCAGTTCGCGCGACAACAACAGCAAATTTTAGCTAACTTGTGGCAAATGCTAGCGAAAAACGGTAAATTGTTGTACGTCACCTGTTCGATATTTCAACAAGAAAACGAAATGCAAATACAACAGTTTTTGGCGCAGCATGCCGATGCGCAACGCTTACCCATTGATTTTTCCACGGCAAACATGGGGCAAGCCCATGCGATTGGCGGGCAGCTGATTCCCTCGCCATCCCACGATGGATTGTTTTATGCGTGCTTACAAAAAGTCTAACTTGTTGCTGTTGCTGATTGGCTTGTTTGCCAGTGTCTTACTGGCAGCCAATAATCACGCCCACATTAAAAGTGCTGAGTTGGTGCTACGCGATGAAGTCTGGACCTTAGATGCAGAGCTGGATGTTCAACTCGGGCAATCGCTTGAATTGGCGTTAAGTAAAGGCGTTGTCTTGACGTTTTTATATGAGTTTCAACTCACCAAGCCCATGAAGTATTGGTTTGATGATGAAGTGTTGACCAAGCGGCGAGTGATGACACTCAACTACCACGCCTTGACGAAACAATACTTATTGCAGCTAGAACAACAACAAAAAGCATTTGATAATTTAACCGATGCCAAACGCGAGCTTGGCATCCTCCGCGAGTGGCGGCTTGCGCCGCATGCCATCTTAGAAAAAAATCAGCCATACCAAGCCGCACTCAAAATGCATCTTGATCAAACCAAGCTGCCCAAAGCGTTGCAGGTAGACGCGCTTGGTGAAAGTGATTGGGAATTGATCACGCCCACGTTTAACTGGTGGGTGAAGGAGAGTGTGCGCTAGCTTATGCGTTATTTGCTTTTCTTTTGTATTGGTCTGGCGGCTGCGCTGTTATATTTACTTTCGCTTGCCAGCGCAAATACCGCCATCAGTGGTGACTATTACATTTTATTGTTATATGTGAATAGTGCTCTCGCCTTGCTCATGCTGAGTGTGATCGGCTATCAACTGCGGCATTTGTACGTGGCGGCCAAAAACAAACAAGTCGGTAGTCGCCTCAATTTTCGCTTATTGATCAGCTTTTCTTTAATGGCGTTGATTCCCGGCCTGATCTTATATTTAGTCTCTGTCAATTTTTTAAGCCGTTCGATTGAGTCGTGGTTTAACGTGAAAGTCGAGTCCGCGCTCGATGGTGGCCTGAGTTTAGGTCAACGTGCACTGGATATCATGTTGACAGACATTGAAGAAAAAGCGCAAAACATGTCGGTCTCGCTTGCATTGCAAGGGGTCGGCTCTCGCTTTGTGCAACTAAACGATTTACGTGAAAAAGCGGGGGTGCAAGACGCGGCCTTACTCAGTCCGCAAGGCGCCATCATTGCCGTGAGCAGTGCTGACCCCGCCAGTTTTTTACCCGAGTTACCCTCGGTGCCGCAATTGCGCCAAGCACGCAGTCGCGTCTACGGCAAAATTGAGCCTATTCCTGGTAAGGGACTGTATATGCGGGTGTTGGCGCCTGTGGAATCGCTTGGCTTAGCGGGTGAAATGCGTATTTTGCAGTTGATGCAACCCGTTCCCAAGTCACTGTCAAATACCGCCGAGGCCGTTCAAGAGGTTTATCAAGAGTACCAAACCTTGTCGTATAGCCGACAATCGATTAAAGATATTTTCATGCTCACCTTGACCATGATTTTATTACTGGCCATGCTGGGTGCGTTGGCGGTGGCCTTTGCCTTGAGTCGGCGCATGGCGCAGCCATTGACGGTACTCGCCGAAGGCACGCGTTTGATTGCCAGTGGCGATTTTTCCCAACAGTTACCTTCGCTGGGGCATGATGAGTTAAGCGTATTGGTGAAATCGTTTAACAGCATGACCCGTCAATTGCTGGATGCCAAAACGGCCTCAGAGCAAAATCGGCAACATGTAGAATCTGCACGCGCTTATCTAGAGGCGATTTTGTCGCATTTAAGCTCGGGGGTGATGACGCTCAATGAGCGGGCAGAACTGCGTGTCTATAATTTGTCTGCCACCAATATTTTAGGCATTTCACTGGTGTCACTTAAAAACAAAGTATTTACTGAAGTTGCAGCGGAAGCCCCCTATTTAGCGCCTTTTGTGGCGGTGGTGATGCAGCATTATCAAGCCAGCATTGAGGACACAGAGGATGAACGTTATTCCACCCAGCAGATTGAAATTGAGCGTAGCCAAGGCCAACAAATATTGATGTTGCGCGTCACGCGGCTGCCACAAGGCGCGGGTCATGGTCTGGTGGTGGTGTTTGATGATGTGACCAGCATGGCCCAAGCGCAACGAGACGCTGCTTGGGCGGAGGTAGCCAGACGGCTGGCGCATGAAATTAAAAATCCGCTGACGCCCATCCAATTATCCGCCGAGCGCTTGGCCTTTAAATTGCAAGACAAATTGGCCGACAAAGATGCTGAAATGCTGCTCAAAGCCACCGATACCATCGTCAATCAAGTGCAGGCGATGAAAAATATGGTGAATGAGTTTAGTGAATATGCGCGTACGCCCAGCGTGCAGCTAGTGAAATTGGATTTAAATGCCCTGATTTTGGACGTCAGTCATTTGTATCACACCTCTGCGACTAAGTTAGTCACCAAGTTGCAAGAGCCATTGCCTGAGATCACAGCAGATGCCACCATGATGCGACAAGTCTTGCATAACTTGCTACAAAATGCGCAAGACGCACTGGTCAACACGCCTGAACCGCAGATGCTGGTGATGACTGATTTTGATGGTGAACGCGTTAAATTAATGGTGACTGATAATGGCACTGGCTTTTCAACCGAGGTGATGGCGAGGGTGTTTGAACCTTATGTGACCACTAAATCGCATGGCACTGGCTTGGGGCTAGCCATTGTAAAGAAAATGATCGAAGAACAAGGTGGGCAAATTCGGATTGATAACTTACCCAGTGGCGGCGCAAGTATCACCATCAGTTTGCCAGTGACTAAGGCAGAAAAACAAAGACGGCGCATAGAGCGCATCGTGTAAAGGCACGCATTTAACATGGCATCAAGAAATATATTGGTGGTGGATGACGAAATTGGGATACGTGAGTTACTCAGCGATATCCTCCGTGATGAAGGGCATCATGTCCGCTTGGCTGAAAACGCACAGATTGCACGCGAAGAACGGCTGAAACTGCGCCCAGATTTAGTGTTGCTCGATATTTGGATGCCAGATTGCGATGGTATTAGCTTGCTCAAAGAGTGGGCCAATGCGGGCTTGCTCACCATGCCAGTGATCATGATGTCTGGGCACGGCACGATTGATACCGCAATTGAAGCCACCCGATTGGGTGCGTTTGATTTTTTAGAAAAGCCAATTGCGTTACAAAAATTGTTAAAAACAGTGGCGGCCGCCATCAAACACAACGAGCATTTGGCACATACCGAAATCAATTTATCCAGCTTTGGTAAAAGTCCGGTGATTCAAGAACTCAAACAGCGCCTAGAACAATTGGCGCGACATAAAAGTGCCTTATTTTTAATTGGTAAACCAGGCGGCAGCGTGCCGCTGTGTGCCAAATTTATGCGTCCGCATAACGCGCCTTGGATCGCACTCAGTGAATATGATCAGCTGGTTACCGCACCGATTGAAATTTTAGAGCAAGCCCGTGAAGGGGTGGTATTTGTCGATGAAGTCACACGGTTAGGTAAAACGGAACAAAAAGGCTTAAGTTTATTGATTAACAAGTCGGATAAATTTGGTGTGCGCGTGATTTGTGCCAGTGAGTTTGGCCTGCCACAGTTAATTGAAAAATCAATGCTGGAACAAACGCTACTGCAAACCCTGGCTGGCGCTGCTGTCAAAGTGCCTAGCTTAGATGAGCATAAAGAAGACATCCCAGATTTAGTGAATGCCATGGCCACCTTAATGGTTGAAGCCAGCAAGATCGACTACAAAGCGTTTGAAGTGGCAGCATTGAATGCGCTACGAAATGCGGATTGGCCTGGCGATTTAGATGAGTTGGAAGCGGTGGTACAAAACTTGTTAATGACCAGCTTGGGTGGCAGCATCACACAAGCCGACGTACAACGGGTATTGTCAGAGTTTCAAGGTCAATTGACCGAGGTAAGTGAACCCGCCATGCCGTTGCGCTTAGATCAACCATTGCGGGAATCACGAGACGCGTTCGAGCGTTATTATTTTCAGCATCATATGCGGTTGGTCAACAATAATATGAGCCGCTTATCTGAAATTTCTGGGTTAGAGCGCACACATCTCTACCGTAAGTTGAAGCAACTTGGCATCAAGATCAAAGGCTAAGCGCTTAAATTAGAACCTGAAAGCCACGCAATCGGCCAATAAAAAAGCCAGCAAGCGCTGGCTTTTTTGTGACCCTATGATTTACTTGTTACGTTGATCAAAGCTGAATGCGGTGTCAGGATAAATGGTTAACAGCCACATGCCACCCGCAATGCCAAGGTAAGCAAAAAACGCATCTAATGATGCTTGGCCTAACACCAACGCTAAAAAGACCGCTAACACGCCCAATACCGTGGCTGATAATTTAGTCTTAAAGCCCAGGATTAAACTCAGACCAAACACAAATTGAAGCAAAATCAGCAGCGGCGCAAACACCGCCGGTAAGCCAAATTGTCCCAAGAGCATTTGGTATTGCAGGTAACCATCAGGCGTGCTGGTAATTGCAATCAGTTTTAAAATGACCACGCCAAAAAATACCAACCCCAGCAAAATTCTGGCCGCTGCAGTTTGAAAACGACTCATACCTGTTCCTTATTTGCTTATTTTATAAAGGTCGTATGATGCCTGTGCCCTTAGTCAATTGCAACCATCTCGATAGGGGCTTTCGCTTATGCTGTCGGAGTGCAATGCAGCATGTGTGCATGCCGAAAAAGCATAACTTTTGGTTGGTAGTGGTGACTGGTAAAATGACTTTGTTTGCGCCCATTCTATTTGATGCCCTAAAAATCCCCCATCATGCATATCTCATTTCATACCTTTGATGACCAACATCCATCATGGCCGACTTGCCAAGCCATTCGACAACGCGTGTTTGTTGAAGAGCAGCAGGTGCCAATCGCACTCGAATGGGATGCAGCAGATGCGACTGCCATGCATATACTTGCGGTTGTGGACGCGCAAGCAGTGGCGTGTGCACGCGTGTTGCCAGATGGCCATATTGGACGCATGGCGGTATTGCCAGCGTGGCGCGGTAAAGGTGTTGGCAGTGCCTTGCTCATGCATGCCATTACACGATGTCGCGCGCTGGGCGTCGATGAAGTACGCTTATCAGCACAAACGCATGCGATTGCTTTCTACAAGGGTGCAGGCTTTGATTGTTGTAGCGCACCCTATGTTGACGCCAATATCCTGCATGTTGATATGCGCCTCAAGCTGGTATAATCGCTTCAAATTTTTTTGTTAACCCTGCCAAAGTTAAGGAATCTTTTATGTCAAAAATCGTATTAAAAGCGGGCGAAGCCACCGTATTTTCTGAAGGAAAAGATGTCACCGCCGCCATGCCGGAAATTGTGATTGGTGCAGTTGATGGTCCAGTCGGTACCGCGTTCGCCAACATGATGGCGCAAACCAAAGGGCATACTGCTATGTTTGCCGTGCGCGACATTAACCAAATGGTGCGTCCAGCCACCATGATGGTGCCAAAAGTCACTTTGAAAGACGCACTGAATATTGAATTGTTTGGTGGTGTGGTGCAAGCAGGGGTGGCAGATGGCATCACCGATGCGGTGATTGAAGGGATTATTCCTAAAGACTTGGTGAACGATTTATGCATTATTGCCCTGTTATGGATTGATCCAGGCTGCGCCAAAGAAGCCAATTTGGACAAAGCGGATTTATACAAAAACAACTACGATGCGATTAAATTAGCGCTCAAGCGTGCTTTAAATGACGAGCCTAGCATTGATGAAATCATAGCCAATCGTCACACCATTAAACACTGTATGTGGGAAGACAGCTGGAATCAAAAATAAGCTGCGTTTTACCTTTCAAACCCCGCACTTTGCGGGGTTTTTACTGTCAGGCACCCTATGATTAAATTGTTCTTGATTCGATTGATGGCCTTGGTCTATGAGGCTCTGCTGTTGTTAGCATTGGCGATGGTGGTCACAGCGTTCATCGTGGCGATGGCTGGTGATGCCAGTATGGGCCCTAAACGCGTGCTGTTACAACTGGTGTTGTGGCTGGTGATGGCCGCATACTTTATCCGGTGCTGGGTAACCAGCGGGCAAACCTTGCCTAACCAAACTTGGCGTTTAAAAGTCGTGAATGATCAAGGCCAACCCTTAATTTGGCAGCAGGCATTGCAACGCTATGTGCTGGCATGGTTACTGTTATTACCCGCTGGGCTGACCTTTTGGTGGGCAATTTTTGACCGTCAACAATGTTATTTGCACGACCGTATTTTAGGTACGCGCTTGATACAAGTGAAGTAATTCTTGCGCAGTGCACCCGTGTGCATTCACCGCTAACGCCGCTCAACGTAATACAACATGCCGCAACCAATGCCTAAAAATACCAAGGTCGGACTGACTGCGCTAAACAAAGGCGACCAATCGTTGAGCACGCCTAAATGCACAAAAACGCGATTTAAGATTTGATAGACCACCCCGAGTAAAATCCCTGCGAAAATTTTACCGCTGATGCCGCCAGCACGTTGTTGTAAAAAGCCAAAAGGCAATGCCAACACCACCATCACCAAACACGCTAATGGGTAAATCAGTTTAGACCAGAGCGCCACTTGATAGCGGGTACTTTTTTGATTGTTGCGATGCAAATGTTCAATAAAACTGTATAGGTTCCAAGCGGACATTTTTTCGGGCAATACCAACAGCACATTCAATAATTCTGGGCGTATGAGAGAAGCCCACTGCGTTTGTTCAAAAAAGGCTGAAGATACCTGCCGTTCTTTCAATTGATCGCTATGATTAAAATTGGTTTGGGTGACATGACTCAATGCCCATTGATCATGATCAAAATGCCCTTGCTCAGCGTGGCTGATCCGATTTAACCGAAACGCACTGTCAAAATCATAAATGTGTATGTCGATCAAACTGCTATCGGGTAACACCGTTTTAACATTGACAAAACTACGTCCATCTTTAATCCATAAACCTGAAATAAAATCCTGCGCAACCACCGAATCCGTCGCTTGAATGCGGATACGTTGCGCCATTTTTTCGCTGATGGGCGCAATCGTCTCGCCAATTAAAAATGTGACTAAAGCGAAAGTCAGGCCAATACGCAACAATATGCCAGCAATATTGCTGAGCGAAACGCCACTGGTGCGCATCACGACCAGTTCGGAGTTATTGGCCATGGCGCCTAGGGTATACACAATCCCCAGTAACACTGCGACTGGCGCGACTTCATACATATGGCCTGGAATGCTTAGCAATACAAAGATCAACATGCCGTTGATGCCATAATGGCCACGGCCCAAGCTGTCTAACTCTTGCAATAGGTCAAAAAAGGAGAACATCGCCAATAAGCCAATCAGCACAAAGACGATGTTAAAGCTGATTTCCCGCCAAAAATATTGTTTTAACAAGGTCACGCTGGTGTCCTCGTACTGGGTTTAGCCTTGGCTTTAAATAACGCGGGTAAAAATGGCTTGAGTTGCCTACGTCTATCATATAAATACCAGCCCAACAGCATGAAGCTGATATGCACTGGCCACAGTCCTACCCATACGGATATTTTCCCCTGTGCTACCCACGCCTGAAAAATACTCAGCGCATTGTTATAGATAATAAAAATCAAAATTGCGAACATGATATTTAACGAACGACCTGCTCTTGGATCTACAAAACTCAACGGAACCGCTAATAACACCAAGATAATGGTTGAAATTGGAATGGCGATACGCCATTGCAATTCTGCTTGATCGGCCAGAGTGTTGTTAGCCAGTAATGCTTGCGTGTCTTTGGCTTGCGTGGTGGTGATTTCTGGACCACTTTCTTTGGTTTCAATCCGAATGTCGTAGCGATCAAACTCGGTGGTAGAGGCTTCGAGTTTGCCAGGGATGGTTTCATAGCGCCGACCACGGTCCATGCGTAAAAAGTGATCGCCGTTGTCCGCTTGGTATCGACTGCCACGACTGGCAGTCATAATACCATTTTTGCCATGCTGGCTAGATTGCACAAAAATATTTTTGACTTCATCCCCTAAGTTGTCAAAACTCTCAACAAAATAAATACGGTCGCCATTGTGGGATTCTTTGAACGTGCCAGGGCTAATCGAAGACAGTTCATCTCGTTTTTTTAATTGCTCACGATAGTTTTCGGCTTTGTCGGTTGCCCATGGCATGACGATCAAGCTGAGCAGCGCAATAATCAACACGATGGGTGAAATAAAGCGCATGATGGGCCATACCCATTGCCGTAAGCTCAATCCTGCGCCCATCCAAATCACCATCTCAGAGTCTCGGTGCCAGCGGGTTAACGTGAGCAGCACGGCTAAAAAAATTGCCAGTGATAGCATTAAAGGCATGAGTTTGACTAAGCTAAAGGTTAAGATGGTGCCAATGGCATCATTCGGCAAAATGCCCTTGGCCACTTGACGCACAATGTTGGCCGCCCGTTGGGCAACTACAATGCCAAGAATAATGACGAAGATTGCGGAAGCCGAGGCCATGAGCTCGCTCGACAACGCTTTTTTGAAGATTTTCAATTTGAACGCACCGCTTTTAAATCGGGACAAAACACTAGATAATACAGTTATCAATCCAGCAATAACTGCCAAGAAAAATAAGGATCAATATGGAATTTAGCATAAAAAACACTGGCCCGGAAAAAATGCGTGTCGATTGTTTGATTGTCGGCATCTATGAGGATCAAACACTCACCGCATTGGCAGACACGGTCAATACGCTCAGTCAGTCAGCCGTCAGCGCCGCACTCAAATCGGGTGACTGTGATGGCAAGCTGGGGAGTCATATGCTCATGCGTGATGTCAGTGGCATTCACGCCAATCGCGTATTGGTGCTGGGCTTAGGAAAACAAGCATCGTTAAATGCGAAAGGGTTGCGAACCGCTGTGCGGGCAGCCATCAAAGCCTTACCCAAAGGTGTCACCAGCATCGCAACCGATATGCCTGCGCTGGTGACAAATGACGATCTACAAGCCAATGTATTGGCATTGGTAGACGTCAGCTTAGATGCCACTTACCAGTTTGATGCCGCAAAAGAAAAAAAAGCGGAGCGCCACCCACTTAAACACATCGTGTTGATGTTGGCCAAAGCAGATGAAGCCGCAGCAGAAGCGGGCCTGAAGCAAGGCTTAGCGCTTGGTAAAGGGGTTGCGTATGCGAAAGATTTGGGCAATTTACCCCCTAATATTTGTACGCCGACCTACTTAGGCAAACAAGCAGAAAAATTAGCGAAAGCGTATGACTTTAAAACGGAAGTCTTAGACGAACGTGACATTGAGAAACTCAACATGGGTTCCTTTTTAGGCGTGACCCGTGGCAGTGATGAACCCCCACGCTTTATTGTGATGCAACACCTTAAAGGTAAAAAATCACAAAAACCCATTGTCTTGGTGGGTAAAGGCATTACCTTTGATACAGGCGGTATTTCACTCAAACCAGGTGCCGACATGGATGAAATGAAGTATGACATGTGTGGCGCAGCCAGCGTGATGGGTGTGTTTAAAGCGTTGGGTGAGTTGGATTTACCGTTGAATGTGATTGGGTTGATTCCAACCTGCGAAAATATGCCAAGTGGGCGTGCAACCAAGCCCGGTGACGTATTAACCAGTATGTCAGGTTTAACCATTGAAGTGCTCAACACCGATGCCGAAGGTCGTTTAATTTTATGTGATGCACTGACTTACGCAGAGCGCTTTGAGCCATCGGCTGTGATTGATATTGCCACCCTCACAGGCGCGTGTGTAATTGCGCTGGGGGCGCATCCAAGCGGCTTGTTTGCGAACAATGATACGCTGGCTAAGGCGTTATTGGAGGCGGGTGAACAAGCGCACGACCGGGCGTGGCAAATGCCGCTGTGGGAGGAATATCACAGTCAACTCGAGAGCAATTTTGCTGATCTAGCCAACATCGGTGGCCGTGCGGCTGGCAGTATTACCGCCGCGTGTTTCTTATCGCGTTTTGCCAAAAAATTCGATTGGGCGCATTTGGATATTGCAGGCACTGCTTGGAAATCAGGCAAAGAAAAAGGCGGTACAGGGCGTCCAGTGCCTTTGTTGCTGACTTATTTAATCAACCAAGTTGCCTAGTGGGCCGTGCATCAGCAGGAAGCGAGCATGGCAATGGCAGTAAATGCTGGGTATGACTAAAATCCGCTTTTACACCGATGTGCCCGATCCTATGCAACTGATGACACAGTTGGTGGCGCAGGCGCTCGATAAACAACGGCGGGTCACCCTATACCTTGCCGATGAAGCGGCGGCGCAGGCCATGAGTAAGCAATTGTGGCATGCGTCAGCCGACACTTTTTTAGCCAATGCCATGGCTGACGAGCCGCTGGTGGCGATGACGCCCATCCACTTAGCATGGCAGCCAACACATATCGTACAAGATGAGTTGTTGTTTAATTATCAGACGTCACAACCATTATTTTTCGGACGGTTTCGTCATTTGTTTGAAATCGTAGGCAGCGATGCGCAAGAAAAACAGGCTGGACGTCAACGCTATGCGTTTTATCGTGACCGTGGTTACGAAATTCAGCACATCAAACACAGTTAATCACAACACTTGATCCAGCCCGTGAGGAACGCCTATGGAATCGTCTGACATCCCCGTGTTAACTAAAGTGTATAAACCCAGCCCCATGCTGGGTGCAGACATGAGTGCGTTGATCGCCCAGCTTAAAGTTGCGTTATTGCCCGAATTGAGTGCCAGCTTGGCCGCACAGCTGGCCTCAGAAGCCAGACGTCAAGTGGGTGCCAGCATTGAAGGCGTTGAAGATGCGTTTCGTGAGGCGATGCAACACGTGGGCAAGCAACATGTGCTGCAGATTGAGCAGTCTGTCGCTGGGTTGTTGGCGGACCAAGAGGCGGCTCTGCAAACGCGCTTACAAAGCTTGAGCGCAGCCATCATCGATCAGTTTACGTTGATGAGTGAACAATCGTTGCAACAGAGTCAGGCAGCCCTCACGCAGGCGCAAACCGCGTTACAGCAAGCCTTTGTCACTGAGCATCAAACGCAACTTGAGACGCAATTCTCACAACATGCATTATTGCAAGCGCAGGCGTTTCAACAAGAATTTTCACTCACGGTTGAAACGCAGCGGGAAGCGTTAAAAGCGGATATTCAGCAATGGGTGCGTGATGAGGTGGCGGATTTGACAGCATTATGGCAGCAGCAGACGCGTCAGACCATTCAAGACGTGCTGCAAACTGTGCGGTGGGTGGTCGATGCGCCGATTAGCGGCAGTGATGCCACATCGCACAGCGATACGGATCAGTTTCAATCTTAAGTCCTCGCCAACATAGGCTAGGTTGTTGATGTGTCTGGGTGAATGTTGTCGACTTTCAGTGATCTCGTCAGCCACATGATTGCAGCGAATAGGGTGCGAATAGGGTGCGAAACCACCAAGACTTAGGCCCTTTTCATAGACCTTCACTTTGACCTTTGCTTTGAGCATTAATCAGTCCGCGAAAATCTTACTTGTCTCTTGGTTAAACAATCTTGGTTAGAACAGTCTTGGTTCTAACGGTCTTGGTTGAATCGGTATTGATTAAAACCAGCTGTCTTAATTGAAGCTTTACTGGTTGAAGCTTTCTTGATTAAAACCGTCTTGGTTGAAGTTATGGCAACTGCAAGCTGCGTTATCGGGCAAGATGTAACACCACAGGCGTATGGTCGCTGGGGCGCTCGAGTTTACGCGGTGCTTTGTCAATCTCACAAGCGATGGCTTGCGCTTTGAGTGCTTCACTGATCAAAATATGGTCAATTCGCATGCCTAAATTGCGTCTAAAACCTGCCATTCGGTAATCCCACCAGCTAAACTGGCCCGCCTCTGGATGAAACAATCTAAAACTATCAGATAAGCCTAGTGCAAGTAAGCGCTGAAAAGCTTCGCGTTCGGGCGCACTGACCAAGACTTGGCCTTCCCACGCGGCAGGATCATGGCAATCACGGTCCTCAGGTGCAATATTGTAATCCCCCAATACTGCCAACTGTGGATGTTGCGCCAGTTCCTGTTTGATCCAAGCCTCAAAGGCAGCTAGCCAACGTAGCTTGTACTGATACTTGTCAGAATCCACGGCCTGACCATTCACGACATAAGCACTCACCACGCGTACGCCCTGAATGGTGGCGGCAATAATGCGTTTTTGGCTATCTTCAAACTCGGGCAAGTCCACGTGCACCGCTTCCAACGCATGCGGGCTGATAATTGCAACCCCATTGTAGGTTTTTTGACCATGGTGTACGGCATGAAAGCCTGCTTCCGCCAATGCAGCATAAGGAAACTTGCTATCCTCTTGTTTGGTTTCTTGTAGACAAAGTGCATCGGGGCGATGTGTGGCTAACCAATCGAGGACATGGGGCAAACGTACATTGAGTGAGTTGACGTTCCAAGTGGCAAGTTTAAACGGGGTGGTCAAAGCGAGACTTTCGTGTAAAACAACAATGACCTTATTCTACAACAGCCCTTGTTGACGCAAGCACATGACGGTGGGTTTTAAAGTGAAAAATGACGCATGGCGTTTGTCAGATGTGTGCAAAGGCATGCCAAACACAATCAACCGCTTGTCAATGTTGCACTTAATGAGTGCGCTTGTGCCATGTTGAGGCGTGGGCCATCCACCTCAATTGCCAGAATAGCGATATAAATCAAGCGCTTTTCGTATGGCATAGTCCTTGCTATTTCAATTGTGAGGGGCGGCATAAGTTTACGCTGCACAACCTAATGGTTGGCTAGGGTTCCGATTCACTTGTTGAGTGCTGGTCCGAGAGCTGACGACCTCCAAGAGGTTACACGGCGGGATAAAAGCCCGGGAGATGGCAACATTAACGAATGTAGTTGCTCCTATCGCCGATCAACCAACTTGGAGAACCACCGTGTTACTCAAAAAATTCTTGGTCATATTGACCGTCCTATGTGTATCTTTTTTGCAGCCCACGGCAAATGCCGCCGATAGCAAAAAACAATTTAACGTCTGTTGGACCATTTACGCAGGTTGGATGCCTTGGGATTATGCGCAAGCCAAAGGCATTGTCGCTAAATGGGCCAAAAAATATGGCATTGCCATAAAAGTCACCCAACTTAACGATTACGCAGAATCGATCAATCAATACACTGCAGGCCAATTTGATGGCTGTGCTATGGCAAACTTAGATGCCTTGGTCGTGCCCGCTGCTGGCGGCGTGGATAGCACGGCATTGGTGGTCGGCGATTACTCCAATGGGAATGATGGTATTGTGCTTAAAGGCGCGCAAAAGCAACTGAAAGACCTCAAAGGCCAAAGCGTCCATTTGGTGCAATATTCAGTGTCGCACTACATGTTGGCGCGTGCACTTGAAAAAGCAGGGTTAACTCAAAAAGAGATTAAATTGGTCAATGTGTCAGATGCGGATGTGGTCGGTGCATTTAATGCGCCAACTGTAAAAGCCATGGCGACATGGAATCCACAATTATCCGAATTATCTGCATTGCCCAATACCAGTAAAGTATTTGACTCTAAAGAAATTCCAAACGAAATCATTGATTTAATGGTGGTAAACACCAATACCTTGCAAAAAAATCCAGCCCTAGGCAAAGCATTAACTGGCGCATGGTTTGAAGTGCTGGCGATGATGAAAGCCAAAGACAAAGACGCTTTGCAATACATGGCTAAACAGTCTGGCAGTAGTTTTGATTCTTACATGCAACAACTTGCAAGCACCGCGATGTTTTATACGCCAGCGGAGGCACTCACCTTTGTGCGTGATCCCAAGTTGCCATCGGTGATGCAAAAAATGTCTCAATTTTCGTTTGATAATGGCTTGCTAGGCCCCACTGCCAAAAACGCAAATGCAGTGGGCATTGCCTACCCCAATGGGGTCACCACGGGTAACCCTAAAAATATCAAACTGCGGTTTGATGATACCTATCTCAAACTTGCTGTGGATGGCAAGTTATAACAGGCCCAACGCATGAGACTGCTCAACCATCAACCACAACGCAGCACTTCGCTATTATTGGCAATGATTCCTTTTGTGCTGCTGGCTGCTATTTATCTGCTGAACTCTTCGCTACGCTTAGCCGATAACCCAGAGGATAAATTGTTGCCCAGTGTCGCCCAGATGGTAGAAGCGACCAAACAAATGGCTTGGGTGGAGGATCCCGCCACCGGCAGTTATCTCATGCTGGAAGACACCTTGGCCAGTTTAAAGCGGCTCGGTATGAGCTTGGCGGTGGTGTCTATCTTGGGCTTGGTACTCGGCTTGGTGTTGGGCACTATTCCCCTTGCTAGTGCCACTATTTCGCCCTTGGTGGCGGTATTTTCGATGATTCCGCCTCTCGCCATCTTGCCCATTTTATTTATTGTGTTTGGCTTGGATGAGTTGTCGAAAGTGATGCTGATTGTGATTGGTATCACACCGATGCTCGCGCGTGATTTAGAGCAACGCGCACGCGAGTTACCCAAAGAAGTCCTGATCAAGGCACAAACGCTAGGCGCCAACACGTGGACGGTAATGATACGCGTGATCTTGCCACAGCTGGTGTCACGCTTAATCACCTCGTTACGGTTGTTGATGGGTTCCGCTTGGTTATTTTTAATTTCCGCAGAAGCCATTTCCGCCACAGAGGGTTTGGGCTATCGCATTTTCTTGGTGCGGCGCTACTTGTCGATGGATGTCATTTTGCCCTATGTGTTGTGGATCACCTTATTGGCTTGGTTGACGGATTATGCCTTAAAAAAACTCCATCAATGCTGGTTTCCATGGGCGGAGGGCGCTGGTCGATGAGCTTTATTTCTTTTCAAAATGTTTGGCAACGCTATGGTGATCATGTCGTGCTCGAAGGCATTCATCTCGATATCGAAGCTGGCGCGTTTTGTACGCTGGTGGGGGCTTCAGGATGTGGTAAATCCACGTTTTTACGTTTACTACTTGGCCAAGAATCGCCCAGTAAAGGTCAAATTTTGTTGGATGGTAAGCCGTTATCGGCCGAACCCGACCCATCACGCGGTGTGGTGTTTCAAAAGTATTCGGTGTTTCCGCATTTAACGGTGCTTGAAAACGTGGTGATTGCCTTGGAGTTGGCAGCCTCGCCTGTATGGGGGCGCTTTTGGGGCGAAAAAAAACGGGCAGCGCGTGCGCAAGCCACGCAGATGCTCACCCGCGTTGGCTTGGAACACGCGCTACATCAATATCCTGCATCTTTATCTGGTGGGATGCAGCAACGCTTAGCTATTGCACAAGCGCTGATTGCAAAGCCGCGAGTATTGTTGCTCGATGAGCCATTTGGTGCGCTCGATCCAGGCATACGTAAAGACATGCATGCACTGTTGCTCTCGTTATGCCAAGAATCCACCCTTACCGTATTCATGGTGACCCATGATTTAGCCGAGGGCTTTCATTTGGGGACGCGTTTGTTGGTGTTTGATAAGGTGCGCATCGACCCCCATGCCCCCAAAGCGTATGGTGCAAAAATCACCTATGACATTCAATTAAATCAGGATAGACAATCACAGCGGGCGCAAGTGGCCACGCTGCCCAGCCATGTATTGCGTTCCACAGAAGTAGAAAGTTAACCCTATGCATACCCAAACAACGCTCAATCATCCTATTTTGTATGAAGAAGTGGTGCCCGGTGGCGGTCATACATCGTTCATCTTAAAACAAGGCCAGGTGTTGCGCATGACGGATATCGCTGGCAACGCCAATGTCAGTATGTTGCTACTCAACGCCCATCAACATAGTGAGCGGCTGAATTTGCCCGATACGTTAAAAGCGCAACATACCGCCAAACTCACCGCTGGCCACTGCTTGTATTCTGATATGGGGCGCGTATTGGCGGCAATTGTCACGGATACCTGTGGCTGGCACGATAGTTTTGGTGGCGTGTTAAACGCGCAAGAGGTTCAAGACAAATATGGGGTCGGGCGCTACCAGGCGCTGCGGAATCAGTTTTATCGCAATGGCACCGATAATTTTTTGGTGGAGATGGGCAAGTGGAATCTTGACCTGGAGGATTTATTAATGGTGATCAACTTTTTTAGTAAGGTCACGGTGGATGCGCAAGGCTATATGCACTTTCATCCCAACAATGCCTGCATCGGCGATTATGTTGAACTGTATGCGCCGATGGATACCTTGGTGGTACTGACTACGCTACAGCATCCGTTAGATCCAGACCCTGTGTACCAACCCCGTCCCATTCAGCTTGCGATTCGCACTGCCGAGAGCGATACGATTGTTGCGGTGTGTCGTCAGTCACGCCCCGAAAATGCACGGGCATTTCAAAACACCGAACGCTTATATTTATCATGAAAGGATGCGCACATGCAGATTGTAGAAAGTCAGCTTAACGCAGCACACGCCTCGTTTCATCATGTGATTCCCGCGGGTGAGCCCTATTTGTTTGAAGTCAAAGCAGGGCAGTTTTTTCGGTTATTAGATAGTGAAGGCAACCAAGCGGTAGATACGTTGTTTTACAGCGCACGCAATCCGCGTGAACGCTACGACCCACAACGTACCATGCGCAATCAAAACAAAGTCTATCTGAGCACGGGCACCACTTTATATTCCAATCTCGGCCAGCCATTGGCCACGATTGTGGCGGATACCTGTGGCCGGCACGATACCTTGGGCGGGGCGTGTGCGCAAGAAAGTAATACCGTGCGCTACGCGATGGATACACGCTATATGCATAGTTGTCGCGATAATTTCATGTGTGCTTGTTTGCATGATGGTCGTTTAGATAAGCGTGACATCGGCGCCAACATTAATTTTTTTATGAATGTACCGGTCACAGAACAAGGCGGTTTAACCTTTGCCGATGGCATTTCAGCGCCAGGTAAATATGTTGAACTCAAAGCCCATCAAGATTTGATTGTGCTGATTTCAAATTGTCCACAACTCAACAATCCCTGTAATGGTTGGAACCCAACCCAAGCCGAAGTGTTTGTCTGGGACGCGACAACACCGCAATAAACAGCGTATTTAACCTGCCGCCATGGACGACCATACTGCGGTGATTGTATATGCGGGACGGCCCGCGCTTAAAAGATTAACTGTATGTTCAAAACACTGCTCATAGCCAACCGAGGCGCGATTGCCTGCCGTATTTTACGCACACTGAAGACATTAAATGTGAAAGGGGTGGCGGTGTATGCCGAAGCCGACCTCGCCAGTTTACATATTCAACAAGCGGATATTGCCATCAGTTTAGGCGAGGGCGCCGCCGCCCAGACCTATCTAGATGTAGCCAAAATACTGGCGGCTGCGCAGGCCAGTGGTGCCAGCGCGATTCATCCTGGCTACGGGTTTTTATCCGAAAACGCCGCGTTTGCCGAAGCCTGTGAGCAAGCCGGCATTGCCTTTATCGGCCCAACCCCCGCACAATTGCGCGTGTTTGGGCTCAAGCACACTGCCCGTGCCATCGCAAAAGCGCAAGGGGTCCCCATGCTTGAGGGCACTGAACTCCTTGAAGATATTGATGATGCGCTCGCCGCTGCGCAACAAGTCGGTTATCCCATCATGCTTAAAAGCACTGCAGGTGGTGGTGGGATCGGCATGCGCGTTTGCCAAGATGCGGATGCGCTGCGGGAAGCTTTTGATACCGTGCGTCGGCTGGGTCAAAATAATTTTAGTGATGCGGGTGTATTTATTGAAAAATACATTCAACGTGCCCGTCATCTTGAAGTACAAATCTTTGGTGATGGTCAGGGCGAAGTGCTCGCTTTAGGGGTCCGTGATTGTTCTGTCCAGCGCCGTAATCAAAAAGTGCTTGAAGAAACGCCTGCCCCCAACCTACCCGCGGGCATGGAGGATGCCCTATGTGCCGCAGCGATACAATTGGCTAAAGCGGTGAACTACCGCAGTGCAGGCACTGTGGAATTTGTGTACGACACCGAAGCGGCACAATTTTATTTCTTGGAAGTGAATACCCGCTTACAAGTAGAACACGGTGTGACCGAACAAGTCTGGGGGGTAGACTTGGTAGCATGGATGATTGCACTGGCTGCAGGCGACTTACCGCCTTTGGCCACCTTGCGTGCCAATCTCAAACCGCATGGCCATGCCATACAGTCGCGCTTGTACGCAGAAGACCCCGGTAAAGATTTTCAACCTAGCCCAGGGTTACTGACCAATGTGCAGTTTCCTGCAGCAGATGGCCAACAATTGCGTATTGATACCTGGGTCGAAGCCGGCTGTGAAATTCCACCCTATTTTGATCCGATGATTGCAAAGGTCATTGCTTGGGCGCCCAGCCGTGCGGCCGCGCTTCAACAATTGGATCAAGCATTGGCGCAAACGCAATTGTATGGTGTAGAAACCAATCGCCAATATTTGCGCCAGATTTTGGCGGATCAGCCGTTTCAATCAGGCACCCCTTGGACGCGGTGTTTAGAGCAGCTGATATACCGTGCGTCGACGGTCGAGATTTTGTCTCCGGGTACACAAACCACGGTACAAGATTACCCTGGGCGCTTGGGCTATTGGGCGGTGGGCGTGCCGCCTTCTGGTGCCATGGATGCGTTGGCCTTTCAATATGGCAACCGCCTGCTTGGGAATGCGACGCATGCAGCGGGCTTAGAGATCACCATGCAAGGGCCAAGTATGCGTTTTCATACAGCGGCCGTGATTGTGGTTACTGGGGCGCAGCTGCCTTTACTGCTCGATGGTCAAGCATTGGCCATGCACACCACACAGCTGATTCCTGCAGGCAGCGTGTTAAGTTTAGGCAAAGTGTTGGGGCAGGGCGTGCGTAGTTATCTGCTGATCCGTGGTGGTGTACAAGTGCCAGATTATTTGGGCAGTAAAGCCACCTTTACCTTGGGTCAGTTTGGAGGACATGCGGGGCGTGCATTGCGTGCTGGCGATGTATTGCCAGTGCTGCCGCTAGAAGATACCACGGTCGGTGCGCAATTGCCTGCGGCGTTGTTGCCGCCATTGCATGCGGTGCGCGAATTGCGGGTGATTTATGGACCACATGGTGCGCCAGAATATTTTACCCCCGCTTATATTGATACTTTTTTAAGTACGCATTGGGAAGTGCACTTTAATTCAAGCCGCACGGGGATACGACTGATAGGCCCCAAGCCAGCTTGGGTGCGCGACAGTGGCGGCGAAGCGGGCTTACATCCGTCCAATATCCATGACAATCCCTATGCGATTGGTGCGGTGGATTTTACCGGCGATATGCCCGTGATTTTAGGGCCAGATGGCCCGAGTTTGGGCGGCTTTGTTTGTCCTGTCACCATTATAGAAGCAGATTTATGGCAGCTTGGGCAACTCAAAGCAGGCGATCAAGTCCGTTTTGTACCAGTGACTATTGCGACCGCCCGTCGCCTATATTTAGCGCAACAACAGCAAATTGCCAGCTTGCATCCACACAGTGTGGCGTGGGAAAACAGCCCTGTGAGCAGCCCCATCGTGTTGCAATTAGGCGCTGACAACACGCGATTGGTGGCGCGCTTATCGGGCGATACCCATCTATTAATCGAAATCGGTGATCCAGAGTTAGATTTGGTGTTGCGCTTTAAAGCGCATGCACTGATGGAGGCGATTGCAGCCAACACACTCGCTGGCGTGATTGATCTCACGCCTGGCATCCGCTCACTGCAAGTGCACTATCAGCCAGAGGCTTTGCCGCTGGCAAGGTTGCTTGAGGTCATCACGGCATGTTGGCAACAAGTGAGCCACCATGCCGAGATTACCGTCCCCTCACGGATCGTACACTTGCCGCTGTCGTGGGATGACCCTGCGTGTCAATTGGCCATCGAAAAATACATGACCACGGTACGTAAAGATGCGCCTTGGTGTCCGAGTAATTTAGAGTTTATTCGCCGAATTAATGATTTAACCGATGTAGCCGAGGTGGCTAAGATTGTCTACGAAGCCAGTTACTTGGTGATGGGCTTGGGCGATGTGTATTTGGGTGCGCCCGTCGCCACCCCACTTGACCCACGACATCGCTTGGTCACTACAAAATACAATCCTGCCCGCACTTGGACCGCCGAAAACGCTGTGGGCATTGGCGGCGCTTATCTGTGTGTGTATGGCATGGAAGGGCCGGGAGGCTATCAGTTTGTGGGCCGTACCCTGCAAATGTGGAATCGTTACAAACAAGTGGCCGATTTTAACGGTAAGCCTTGGTTATTGAATTTCTTTGACCAAATCCGTTTCTACCCTGTCACTGCTGACGAACTGCTGCAAATTCGTCGCGATTTTCCACTCGGACGCTATCCATTACGCATTGAACACACCCAGCTCAATTTGGCAGATTACTTAGCGTTTTTAGCGCAAGAGGCGCCTAGTATTGCCGCATTTAGAGCGCAACAACAAGCTGCGTTTGATGCCGAGCGCCAACGATGGATCGCCAGTGGCTTAGATGCCGATGCGCCCGAAACCGTCCTGCTTAGTGAGGCCGACGATGCCGCGCTATTAGCCGGCCAAGTCGCGGTGGAAAGCCACATTGCTGGCAATTTATGGCAAGTGGCGGTTACTGTTGGTCAAACGGTCAGGTCTGGCCAAGCATTGTTGATACTGGAATCCATGAAAATGGAAATTGAAATTTTATCGCCTTGTGATGGTGTGGTGGTTGAGATACGCGTGCAACCGGGTGCATCGGTCAAAGCGGGCCAATGGGTGGCGATTATCAACGAACAGGCGGCGTAACCATGACATTTCCTTATCCACTACAACTATCAGCACTTCAAGCAGCATACAAGCAAAAGTCATTGACGCCACGAAAGTTAGTGCTCGCTTTGCGTGAACGCGCTTTGGCGCTTAACCCAGAATACCATCTGTTTATTCATATCTTGAGTGAAGAGGCGCTCGCGCCCTATTTGCACGCCCTAGAACAACATAGCCCTGCGGATTTACCGCTATACGGGGTGCCGTTTGCCATTAAAGACAATATTGATTTAGCTGGCATCCCCACCACAGCTGGCTGCCCAGCCTTTGCTTATGCGCCCAGCGAACATGCCACCATCGTGGCGCAATTGATTGCCTTAGGCGCGGTGCCGATTGGCAAAACCAATTTAGATCAGTTTGCCACTGGCTTAAACGGTACTCGCTCACCGTATGGCATTTGCCGCAACAGTGTATTGCCGCACTACCCCAGTGGAGGATCGAGTGCGGGTTCCGCGCTGGCGGTGGCGTTAGGCGTAGTGAGCTTCGCCTTGGGCACCGATACCGCAGGCAGTGGCCGCGTGCCTGCTGCATTGAATAATTTGGTTGGCTTAAAAGCCAGTAAAGGCTTAATTTCAACTGCAGGGGTGGTGCCCGCTTGTCGCACCTTAGATTGCACCACATTTTTTACGGCGACTGCTGCTGAAGCCAGTCAGTTGTTAGCGCTGACGGCCAAGCGTGACCCTAAAGATGCGTTTAGCCGCGACAACGCTGCTTGGAATTCGGGACGCGCCTTTGGCGTTCCAAAGCGTGGCTTTAAGTTTGGGGTACCCAACGCATTAAACTTTTTGGGCTGTGAGGAAAGCCAAGCGCAATTTACACATGCAGTCGCCACCCTCACACAGTTAGGCGGCATCGCGGTCGAGATCGATTTTGCCCCGTTTTTAGAAGCTGCACGCTTATTGTATGAAGGGCCGTGGGTGGCCGAGCGTTACAGTGTGGCGGGCGCATTGATTGAACGCGACCCAGAAGCCGTATTGCCTGTGATTCGTGCCGTATTGCAATCGGCACCCAATACGACGGCGGTGCAAGCGTTTGAAGCCTACTATCGCTTGCAACAACTGAAAGTACTCACCGACGACATTGTAAATACGTTGGATTGCATCATTACTCCCGCCTATCCGCGCCCCGTTACGCTGGATGAATTAGTTGCAGAGCCAGTAAAGCGCAATTCGGAGTTGGGCATGTATACCAACTTTATGAATTTGCTCGATTACGCGGCCGTTGCCTTACCTGTGGGGTTTTTAAGCAATGGCTTGCCCTCAGGCGTCACCCTGTTTGGTCGCGCGTTTACTGACCAATACCTGCTCAGTGTGGCGGATGCTTATCAGCGTATCAGTGGCGTTACGCTGGTGGGTGAGCACGCAATGGCGGCGCCTGCACCAAGCACGGTCGCCAAGCGCGATCGCACTGCTTTGTTGGTGTGTGGCGCGCATTTAAGTGGCTTGCCGCTCAATTGGCAACTCACCGAAAGAGGCGCTACTTTGATGCGTGCCACGCATACTGCGCCGCATTATGCATTGTATGCATTGGCAGGCGGGCCACCTGCGCGGCCAGGCTTACGCCGTGTAACGGAAGCGGGGCAAGCGATTGCAGTTGAAATCTGGGAAATCCCGACCCAGCATTTGGGTACTTTTTTAGCGGAAATTCCAGCGCCGTTAGGCTTAGGGCGGGTCGAGCTTGATGATGGGGAATGGGTCTCGGGGTTTATCTGTGAGGATTATGCGTTTGCATCGGCCACACCGATTACTGCTACCAATAGTTGGCGAGACTATGTCAATTGAGTCCTTTTAACAGTGTTTATTTTTAAGAACGTTGCGAATGGGTTTTAAATAAGTGACTAAAACGCTGACTTAAACCCTTGGTTCAAGTCAGCGTTTCTGGATGCTTTTCGGATAAACGTATAATAAAAAAACCGCCATGACACCATAAAATATGGTGCAACATGGCGGTGATTTTTAGTCTAGCGATGTTTAGAAGGTGCCGCTCGCTGAGATAATGAAACGGTTATCTGTCAGGTCTTTTGAGCCTGTACCACCGTTAAAGCTTGAACCACCAAAGCCTTGACCACTCCAGTAGCCTTTGTCGCTGGCACCAACATAATATACGCCAAGGTTTAGGCCATTCGCTGGTCCGCCATTAAACACTTTGCTCAAACCGATTTTATAGTCTTGGTAATCTGGAATGCCGCGACCTGCGTCAAACACGCCATATGCACCAGGTGTGACGCGTGAAGTTACATTCAAAATACCTGCATGCGCAACCAGTGTTAAATCGTACCAAGGCAACGGATAATTGGCATTGACCTCTAAGTAAGTCGTGCCTTTACTCCCTTCGTCAAAGCCAGTGGTTTTGTTAGCGCCATACCAGTCTGACAAGGTGATTGAGCCTTTAGCACTTAACCAACCGTACGTCAGACCAATATTTGCTTCGTAGGTGTCGAAACGTTGATTCGATGTAACACGTGTGACGCCGTCCGCGAGGGTGCAACTTGGGCATTTGTTCCAGTTACCACCCGGATAAATATAACCAATGACGCCTGTAGTCCAGCCTAAATTTTCAACCCAGGGTACTGAGCCGTTGTAACCAGCATACACATCAATTTCTGTGGTGCTATCTACATAAGTTTGGGGTGAAATGCTAGAACCCCACATGCCGGCATAAAAGCCACTGCTGTGTGCAACATCAAAGCCACCTTGCACTGCTGGTTTGTGCCAAGATTGTGAAACGCCACGCGCATAATAGTCAGACACAAATGCAATATTTTTGGTGACGGTCCAAGCGGGAGCTTCTTCTGCTTGAGCAGGTGAAATCCAAGGCGTAGCAAGTGTGGCCAAAGCCAACAAATAGGAGATGCGCATAAAATCATTACCTTTCAAAGAATAAAAATGCAATTTGATTGTGCTGACATCAAGTTGGACCGACTATCCCAAATCCGCAATCATGTCTGTACGGGCGTAAAAACACTGAATTTTGCAAGTAGCGCATGCATGATCTCGGTGCGTTCGATGCACCTCAAAGTAGCATGGCTGATAGGGTTGTCAGCAAGCGTGTATGTTGATCAATTTTATATTTGTAAGATCAGTACATTTATCTATTTTTAGATAATCATTAAATGCAGTTCGCTACAAATTAAAGCATTTAGCAAATTAAAGGGTTGCTCTATACCGGATTAGGTTTGGAATGGTTATTGCTAAATTGAGCTTATAACAATAATCAGGGATTCATCGTGTTCACACTTACGCAACCTACTACAACGATGTCAGCAGCAGTCAAACCATCACATGCCGCATTGCCCACCCGGTACAGTCACCAAGAAAGTAATGATTTTGATGAGCAGGCAGGCTTTCTCGCTGGCTGGAACCAAGATTACGCACAAATTTCGGCTGGCCATTTTAAAGGCTCAGTGACACAAATTGATTTACCCGATGTTTCCCTGTTTTTGGAATACACCAATCAACAACTGCATCAACAAGGCGTGTTAAGTGATGATGTGATTGCCATTGGCGTGCCGATGGCAGCAATGGGCAAGGGGATGTTTTGTGGCAATGTCTGTGAGCAACATGCGGTACATATTTATTCTGGCGAACTTGGTTTTGAATTTTTATCACCACCAAATTTATGGATAGGCTTGTTTGTGGTGTCTAAAGCCATGCTGTTGCAATCATTGTCGGATGAAGATCAGGCCAAGATTAGCGCACAATGCCAACATGCGCGCATTATGCCGATTTCAGCCCATGCGCATGCGGTGTTAGTACGGTTTTTAAAATCGGTGTTTGCAACGTTGAAAACCTTGCCCTCGTTTGTGCATGATCCACTGATTGCCACTGAGCTGAAAATGACCGCATTGCAATTGGTCACGGATACCTTACTGGACATTGAAACTGATGAGCCATTGACGCCTTACCCACACCAATCGTGGCAAGTGCTCACCAAAACCAGACATATCGTGCAACAACGCTTAGACGATCCGATTACCGTATTAGAGTTGTGCGAAACCTTGGCGATGAGTCATCGAAACTTGCAATATCACTTTAAAAAAGCGCTGGATAAAAGCCCAATTGCCTATTTGCGCACTGAGCGGCTCAATGCCGTGCGCCATATGCTCAAGCACGCTAGCTCGGTGACGGAGGCGGCGACGACTTGGGGCTTTTGGCATTTTGGCCATTTTTCGCAAGAGTACAAAAAAATGTTTGGGGAGTTACCCTCCGCCACCTTTAAACGCTTTCACAATTAGCGGGCGATGCTTGTCACCCAGTTTAAGTCATTGCAGGCGGTGAAATGCGGGGTGTGGCATCGGCTTGAATGCTCAAGACATCACTTTCATCTTTTAAGCCGACACCTGACAAATTTAAGCGCTGCGCCTCTTTTGCTAACCACAGCAGTTTATGTGCTGCGGCTTCATAACTTAAGCCATCAGGCCTGACATTCGAAATACAATTGCGGTCCGCATCACTACAGCCACGTTTGGGGTGCATGGTTAAATAAATGCCTAAGCTGTCTGGTGAGCTTAATCCCGGGCGTTCGCCAATCAACATCGCCACCATGCGCGCGCCCAATGTTTCTGCAATGTCGTCAGCCAACGCCACACGTGCTTGTGACGCCACCACCACTTGCGGCATTTGCCATGTGTGGGGGGCTTGTTGATAAATGGCTTTGAGTAACGGAATTGCATGGCTTTGTGTGGCCAGCGACGATAATCCATCGCCCACCACAATCAATAAATCGACTGCTGATGGGAGCTTGGCCTGCTTCAATACATCGACACTCGCTTCATCTAATTGGCGGCCCCAATCTGGGCGAAGTAAATAACTGGCACGGTCTGGCGCGCGACTATGCACCTGCAACACGTCTATCCCGCCAATGGCGCGAATGCCTGCGGTGAGGGTATCCACATCCAAGGCTAAATGTACGGCGTCTCTGGCCAGTGCATGGCTAAGGCTAAAATCCAACACTTCTTGCGTGGGTAAGCTACTGCCGACTCGCCCGAGGGCAATGCGCGCTTTGGTAAACGATTTTAGCTGTGCCCAAGGGTCAGCGTGTACCAGGGAGGCCTCACTTGCGTGAGATACGTCTTGCGCTTGCTTGCTATCAACGCAATCGTTGGGTGGCTTGGATGTCGGTGGCATTTCAGCTCACATTCATTAATTGTCTGGGTTTATTTTGCAATAGGGCATGCGCGGCGGTAATCGGTTGCACCACGCCGTGTGTATCCATGATCAGCATGCGTTTTAACCATGCTTCAAACTCTGGTGCGGGTTGTAATTGCAGCGATTTGCGTAAATATAAAGCATCATGGAACGAGGTGGTTTGATAATTGAGCATGATGTCGTCTGCACCAGGAATGCCCATAATAAAAGTAATGCCAGCCACGCCGAGCAGTGTCATCAGCGTGTCCATGTCATCTTGGTCGGCTTCGGCATGGTTGGTGTAACACACATCGCAGCCAATCGGCAGGCCGAGCAATTTGCCACAAAAGTGATCTTCCAAGCCAGCGCGAATGATTTGTTTGCCATCATATAAATATTCAGGCCCAATAAATCCAACAACGGTATTGGTCAGCAGGGGCGAAAAATGCCTGGCCACCGCATAAGCGCGTGCTTCGCAGGTTTGTTGATCTACGCCAAAGTTCGCATTGGCGGATAACGCCGAGCCTTGGCCTGTTTCAAAATACATTACATTTTGCCCAACCGTCCCACGTTTGAGCGATTGTGCGGCATCGTGCGCTTCGCGCAAAATGGCTAAATTAATGCCAAACGACGTATTGGTTTTTTCGGTGCCCGCCACCGATTGAAATACCAAATCAATCGGCGTGCCTTTTTCGATTAATTGAATTTGATTGGTGACATGGGTCAAAATACACGATTGGGTGGGAATTGCGTATTGATTGATGACTTCATCAACCAGATAATACAAATCCATCAAGGCAGTTAAATTATCGGTGGCTGGGTTAATGCCGATCACCGCATCACCCGCGCCGTACAACAGGCCATCTAGGATAGAAGCGGCAATGCCTCGCGCATCATCGGTTGGATGGTTGGGCTGTAAGCGCACGGATAGCCTGCCATCCAAGCCGATGGTGTTACGAAACGCGGTCACCACCGAACATTTTTTGGCCACCAAGATTAAATCTTGATTGCGCATTAATTTACTGACGGCGGCTGCCATTTCTGGCGTGATGCCCTTTGCCACCCGTTGCAACGTAGCGGTATCGGTGCTGTCTTGCAGTAACCAATCCCGAAAATCTGCCACGGTTAAATGGCTAATCTCAGCAAACGCCTGTGCGTCGTGCGTATCAATGATTAAGCGCGTGACTTCGTCGGCCTCATAGGCAATTAACGGTTCTTGCAAAAACTGTTTAAGCGGAATGGCCGCCAAACACATACGCGCTGCCATCCGCTCAACATAGGTTTCCGCAGCCACGCCTGCCAAAAAATCGCCCGAGCGTGCGGGCGAAGCTTTGGCCATGACGGTTTTTAAATCTGCAAAGAGGTATTGTTGTACCCCGACTTGATAACGATATGCCATACCCTGCCTCGTTGTTGTGGATGTCAAGCTGCAACGCCTGCAGCCCGATCATCCTTGCCTAATGATTGCAAATGTTGATGGTCACCATGACTGGCTACTTCTACTACCCACTACAACTGATCCAGCGCTTGATCGCGTTGCGTTTTGGTGAGGCTAAAGTAGCCATAGCCTAACGCCATCAACACCACAAACACAAACGCTAAGCCTTGGTTGTAATAAATCATGGTAATTAAACTCAGTGTTGCCAACACCAAAGCAATCGCTGGAAAAACGGGGTAACCAATGGTGACAAAAGGACGCTCTAAATTGGGCTCGTTTTTACGTAGCGCAAAAAAGCTGAGCATCGATACGATATACATCACAATCGCCCCAAATACGGCCATGGTAATTAAATTGGCGGTGAGCGTCATGCCATTAAATTGCAAATCATCACTTAAAATCGCCGCTAAACCGACAACGCCGCCTGCAATCAGTGCGCGGTGCGGCGTTTTAAAGCGACTATTGATATGTGAAAAATAGCCAGGCATAAAGCCCGCACGCGCCAACGCGAAAATTTGGCGTGAACAGCCAAGAATAATGCCGTGAAAAGAGGCAATTAAACCAAATAAGCCGATCCAAACCAACATATGTAGCCAGTTACTGTTGTCACCCACGACGGCTTTCATTGCTTGTGGCAAGGGATCGTTAATGTTGGATAATGTACGCCAATCGCCAACACCGCCCGCAAACAACATCACGCCTAAGGCTAATACCACAAGGGTTAAAATCCCTGCAATATAGGCTTTAGGAATCGTGCGTCTTGGGTCTTTGGCCTCTTCAGCGGCCATGGCCACCCCTTCAATGGCGAGAAAAAACCAAATGGCAAACGGGATTGCGGCCACCATGCCTGGAATCGCAGCGCTACTAAACGTATCTTGGCCAGACCAACCATGTGCCACAAAATTAGCCGTTGAAAAGCCAGGGGCGACCACACCCATAAATACCAGCAACTCAATAATTGCCAATAGGGTGACCAACAGCTCAAACGTGGCAGCTATCTGCACGCCGACAATGTTCAATGCAACAAATACAAAATAAGCTCCCACCGCAAACAATTTGGGGTCGACGCCAGGAAACTGTACATTTAAATAAGCGCCAATCGCCATGGCAATGGCGGGTGGTGCAAATAAAAATTCTACCAAAGTGGCATAGCCAGCCACATAGGCCGTTTTAGGGCCAAATGCACGTCTCGCATAAGCGAAAGGGCCACCGGCATGCGGAATCGAGGTGGTAAGCTCGGTAAAACTAAAGATAAAGGTGGTGTACATCACCGCGATGAGTAAGGTGGTGATGAGAAACCCTAACGTGCCTGCTTTGTCCCAACCATAGCTCCAACCAAAATATTCGCCAGAAATGACCAAGCCCACAGCCAGCCCCCACAAATGCCACCCATTGAGGGTTGGCTTTAGCGATGTACTCATGCAATTTTCTCCTTTTTGAGTTTTACTTACAGCGTTATCATGCGATGATCATCGCTTGTGAGCTATCCCATTTTCGCAATCGCTAGGGTGTTGCCTTGTTGCATCATGCAAGTCGACCTCAGCTTCAGTGTTATCAATCTGCCGCAACCCATCATGCGTGCATCTGCATGCTCTCTTTATTGTTAGGAAAACGCACATGTCTTTGAATCACCCTTTACTGCAATCATGGTTCGTTGTGATGATGTTGTTCGCATGCGCGCCTAATCTTCATGCTGAGCGCGCCAAGGCTATACCTGCACCCGCAACATCAGCGCTACATGTGAAGCATCTAGAGGTGATTGCTGCGTTGCCAATACGGCCTGGTAATGTTGCAGCCACGCCACAAGGTCGCGTATTTGCGACGGTACACCCGCTCGATAAACCTTCTGGCGTGCAATTGATGGAGATCACAGGCAACAGCAGCTACCGCGCATGGCCAAGTACGCAATATCAAAATGATGGCGTGCATTTCACGGAGGATAAGATTGATTCACCGTTGGGCATTTACCGCGATAGCAAAAGCCGTATCTGGATCGTTGATATGGGCTTGCACCTTGGTAAAACCCGCGTGTGGGGGTTTGAGATTGCCACGGGAAGATTGGTAAAACGTTATGATGTACCTGCAAATATCGCCCCCAAAGGCAGCTTTGCACAAGATCTCGTGGTGGATGATGTCAATGGCTGGATCTATTTGGCCGATTTAGCCGATCCCGGCATCATTGCGCTGAATATGGCAACGGGCGAGAGCCGACGTTTTGGCCACCATCCGTCACTGGAAAAAGAACCAGGCGTTGCCATGGTGATCGATCAAGTCGCCATACAGTTTAACGGCAAACCCGCCGAAGTTGCGATCGACCCCATTACTTTGTCACACGATCGCGAAACTCTTTACTACGGTGCTATGAATGGACATGGCTGGTATGCCGTGCCTGCCAAATTGTTTCGTTCACAAGCCTCGAATGACGAAATCGCGGCGGCCATTGTGCTGGTCGGACATAAACCGATCTCGGATGGCGCGACGACCGATGCTGCGGGCAATCACTACTTTACGAATTTAACCGAACACGGCATTGACGTACTCAGTGCCGACGATGTGTTAACGCCTTTA
>JAIYBT010000008.1 GCA_027488395.1 Methylophilaceae bacterium
GAAGTAAAATATTGAAAGACATTACGTCCGTTAAACTTGGCTTGATAAAGCGCGGTATCCGCGTTTTGCAGCAGTATTTCAAACGTATCCCCATCGTTAGGATAAAAGGCCGCACCGATACTGCATGAAATATTTAAGGCATGCATTTCTATTTTGAAGGCGCGACCTAACTCGCTGAGTAACTTGGCCGAAATTTTGGCGACACTATCAACACTGTCTAAATGGGTGAGCAAAATTAGGAACTCATCGCCGCCTAAGCGGCATACCGTATCGGTGTCGCGAATACAGGCATTCAGCCTTTTGGCGACTTGAATCAGTAACTTGTCACCAACCAAATGGCCCAAGCTATCGTTAATATTTTTAAAGTGATCTAAATCTAAGTACAACACCGCCATCATGCTGCGGTGACGATTCGCATAGGCTTTACTTTGTTTAAAACGATCTTCCAACAAGGCGCGGTTTGGTAAGTTGGTCAAGGTGTCGTGGTGTGCCATAAACTGCATCTTCTCTTCAACTTTTTTGCGATTAGTAATGTCCATTACAATCGCAACAAAATAGTCGAGCTGGCCTTGTTGTTTGCGTAAACAAGTCACCCGCACATTGGCATAGACAAAGCTACCATCGCGTTTTATAAAGCGTTTATCCAATTCAAAATCGTTAATTTCTCCTTGAATCAACTTATTAAAAAGACGCGACTCAATCGGCAAATCATCTGCAAAGGTGATGAATTCCCATGTTTTTTCCATTAACGCTTGGTTGCTATAACCCAACAACTGACAAAGTGCCGGGTTAAATTCGATCCATTGCTTTTGAATATCGAGCGCGCACATGCCGACAGGCGACGCATTAAAATAAGCTTTAAAGTGTTTTTTACGGGCCTCCAATGCCAAACGTTGTTGAACGATCACGGTTTGATCAACAATAATGACAATAAACAAAGGCTCTAAGCTGTCGATGGCAGCCACAGACGCTACATGCAAATCACCATATAAACAAAACTTTGATTTAAATTCAAAATTGGGCTCGCTCACCACCAAGCCCAAAGATGACTGCGCCGTATCTAATAAACGCCTCAGCTTCAAATGGTGGTGCATTTTGATGACTTTAGGAAAAAATAACGAGGCGCCTTGATCTTGATCTAGTTGCAACTGTTTCCGCGCCGCCTCATTACAATCAATCACATGACCAGCATGGGTCATGACCAACGCGGGCAAGGGCAATGCTGTAAATAAATGTGTAAATCGGCGCACCGCAGTCTCGGCGACCAGTTGACTGCTTCTGAGCTCCTCATTTTGCATTTCGAGCTCAGCTTGATAAATTTTGATATTTTCAAACAGCTCGTACAAACTTGCATCATCTTGCGGCAAGCCTGCCATCACCAACTGAAAGTCACCACGCCGTAACGCTTTCATCGCTTCGGACTTGATATCCAATGGACCTTTGTGAAGCGAAGGTTCGGCAGGCGTCCCATCGGTCGAGTCTAGCGCAACATCATCAACAAGACTGTCCTTGTCAGAAGTGTTAGGCGCGTTGGTCGAAGGCTTCAACGCTGATGCGCTCAATGCTGAGTTGGCCTCAATGTCCGAATTAAATGGCTTCATCTTTTAGCTCCTGATACCACTTGGTGATATTAAAGTGACTAATCACGGCTCCACCCTCCACATGCTGCAAAGGGGCAACATGCAGCACATACCAACGGCGTTCATGCGGCGCATGACACGGATATGTCACTGAAAATTCTGTTCGCTTGCCCTGAATCACATCCAAGATACCTTGATAGACGTTATCTTGCGGCAGTAGCGCTGTGCCTTCTTGAGCGCGACACATCTGTAGATAATTTTGACCAACGCCCGTGGTTTGCAATCCAATATCGCCGTTGTCTTCTGCAAAGCGTTTCCACGCTTTGTTGGTCACCATAATCACGCCTTGGGCATCAATCAGGGCAATATTAGCGTTAAGCGTATCCAAAATGGCTTGCGTTTTATGCGCGTCTTTGACGTAGGTGATATCAAAAAAGGTGACGACGACGCCATTGACTTTTTTACTCACATCAAAATAAGGCAAGATACGCACCAAAAGCCACTGATTGTTATTCAGCCGCACCTCGCGCTCGCTGGTACGCATATCATTCAACACATTGTAGAGATCGGTCATAAACTCCGGATACGCCATACTGTGTTGAAAATCATCAATGCGCCGACCAATGTCTGATTCACGAATACGGAAAATTTGGCCCATCTCAAACGAAAAACGACGAATTTGAAACTGCTCATCTAAATAAATAGTGGGGATTTCAGCGGCGCGCGTCATGTTGTCTAAATCGACGTTCAAACGATTCAAAATCTCTATTTTTTCTTGATTTTCCGAATTGACGGTATAGAGCTCTTCATTCACCGATTGCAACTCTTCGTTGGTGCTTTGCATTTCCTCATTGGCAGCCATCAATTCTTCATTGGTGGCTTGCAGCTCTTCATTAGAAGTTTCTAGCTCCTCTATCGCGGCTTGCAAACTGTCGCGCGTTGAATGTAAATCGTTTTCTAAGGCCAAAATACGGTCAGTAAATGCCGCGTTGACATCCACAGCAGCTGCAATTTCTGCCATGGGGTGCAAGGCGCTGACCGATTCAAAACTAATCAAAAAGTTTTTTTCTGCGAATACATGCTGGGCCAAGGGCCGCACCGTCACCCGCAATAAATCTTGCAATGGATGACTGGGGGTGGCGAGATGAATCTCCGAGTACAAGGTTTTATGTTCAAGCGTCACCTTATGAATCAAGGCAATGACGACGGGAGATAATTTATTCAGCAATAACCGAGCAACATCTAAGCTGACATCGCCCTGCTGGATTTGCATATACGGGCTGGCATCCCCAAATACATGTAACAATTGACGATGTTGATTCACCAGCAAACTAGGCACTGCGTAAGTATCAAGCAGCGTTGTTTGTGCGTAGGCAATCAAAGCATCTTCAAGACCCAATTTGCGATCCATGACGGGGCGACGCAAACTGGCAGGCTGGTTGATCACCGCTTTCACATGGTCTAAATTCACCGCAGTTGCCGTGGCATGCGTCAATGCATAAATTTTATTTTTGGCACTGATCGGTTGATAGTATTGACTGAATATCCCCAGTGACTCACTGGAGCCTTGCACAAAATATCCATCTTTCACCAGGGCATACTGAAAGCGCAACAGCGCTTTTTCTTGGGCTGGAGTATCAAAATAAATCAAACAATTACGACAGCTGACCACATGCATTTTGGTAAATGGCGGGTCTTCTAAAATATTATGTTTTGCAAAAATAATGGTTTGGCGTATTTCACTGTTAATCACGTAGTGGTTACCCGATGGGGTAAAAAAACGCTCTAATCGTTCAGGGGATATTTCTTTGGAGATGGCTTCTGGATAGACCCCAGCGCTGGCAAAATCGATATAACTTTGCTCAACGTCTGTGGCAAAAATCTTCACCTGCGGCCATTTTTTATATTTCTCACGGGCTTCAGCAAACAAAATGGCATAACTGTAGGCTTCTTCACCAGTAGCACACGCCGCGATCCACACCCGCAACGTTTGATGACTGCCCACCAAGGACAGTAAATTTGCAATCACGATCTCTTCAATTTTAGTAAAGGTTTCATGATCTCGAAAAAAACGCGTCACTGGAATTAACGTGTCGCGTTTAAGTGCCAAGACCTCAGCTCTATCTTCCTGTAACAACTGCACATAGGCTTCAAGGGTGAGCTTTCCTTTAATCTGCATTCGCCTGGCAATACGGCGTTGCACGGTCAGTGGCTTGTAATCTTTAAAATTAACGCCACCCTCTCGATACAATACATTGAGAATGGTATCCATACTGTCTGTGGTCGGCGGATAATGCGGGCTGACTAACTGTGACGCATCAATCGGTTGCAGCTGCGTCACATGCTGATAAATGCGCGCTGCCAACGCCTTGGCATCCATCACCACATCCACCAAGCCTGTCGCCATCACACTGCGTGGCATGCCATCAAAAGCAGCATTTTCTGGATCCTGTGCAAGTAAAAAGCCGTTGGCATCTTTAATCGCGACGCCACCACGCGTACCATCTGACCCGGTGCCAGACAGCACCACTGCCACTGCATGCGCCTGATATTCTTGGGCCAGCGCCATAAAAAAAGCATCAATAGGCAAGCTCAAGCCATGCTTTGCTTTTGGCTTGATCAGCAAGCGGTCGCCCGCAATGCGCATGATTTTTCCCGGCGGGATTAAATAGATATGGTTTGCGACCAGTGCTTGTTGATTTTCCGCAATCAACACAGGCATCGCCGTATGTCTGGATAACAGCTTATCCATCATGCTGACATGGTCAGGGGAGAGGTGTTGAATCACCACAAAACTGGCGCCAGAATCGACTGGCATGGCATGAAAAAATAATTCTAAGGCGTTGAGACCGCCCGCGGAAGCACCAATGGCAACCACATAACCATCAAAAACAGGCTTTGCGAGCTGGCCTCTTTTACCACTTTTAAATCCATCCATGGTTATTAAGTCGTTCGCATTGCTCACAATCACCTCTAGGCAGAAATGGTTAGCATTTAATTGATGTCATTTACACATAAATTATGTACTAAAAGTATCACTAAATTAGCATAGTTTCTACTCGCAAAGGGTAAGACAGATGGATTTAAATCAATATCGTCTTTAGTTTTATCCAAAATGGCGACATTGGTACGCCAACACCACTCAACCATTTAAAGAAAACATACGATATGGTTTAGGCTCAGCGCTTTTAAACGCATGCAGACAATTCAGAGAATAAGCTTACTGGCACCTTTTCATCCGAACATGTACTAGCCTCCAATCGTGCGCTAGCGATAGCGGAAAATGATTCCAATCATCCAAATGAGCAACCCATAACAAGGTTTTTGATCACGCGCATTACAGCATCATTATCAGCCGTCATGGCGGATGGGATACCTTTTAAAAAATTGTCTATTAAAGGCCCAAAATACCTTGCACGCTCAATCAAGAATGCTTGCATTGTAGTCACCCGCAGGTCAAAAAGTGAAGCGTCATTTAAATGTCTCCTGATGCATACATCGTTCTAAATAATGCTTTTTTGAAAAAATAATCAAGTACGTCAGCCGTTACATTTCACCTTAGTTAACTTTTAACCATTAGGCATACAGGTGCTTGACTGCATGCCGCGCAACTGTTTGCATATTTTTTATACATAATTAAGGTATAATTGATATATATAAATTAGCCCACATGGGCTAATGACGATCAAGTGTTTCAGCAATATAGTTCAATTATCTAATATTGATGACGATGTGTTGATGTCGATGTGCGGTTATCAAAATTACATATTTAATAATTATTTTTTGGGGATTTAGATGAAAAAATTAGCATTAGTGATTGCATTAGGGTTGGCTTCTTTAAACGCTTACTCTGCCACCATTGTAGGTCTTAACAACACCGGGGCAGGTTTTGCAGCTGGTTCACAAGATACCAACTATGCACTTTCTAGCAGCACCTCTACAGTAAGCTCTTTTGGTTATGTGACTGCCAATGGTACATTTCCACTGGCTGGCAATTGGCTTGCTAACGATACAACCTCTTCTTGGTTAACGCCCACAGCAAATCAATCAGAATCTTTCGATACGACAACAAACGGTGTCTATACATGGACAACCTCTTTTGATCTGACTGGCTTTGACGCCAATACAGCGAGTTTGAATGGTCGCTTTGCCTCTGATAACTCAGCCATTGCTTACCTCAACGGAATGCAAATTGGTACTGCAAACAGCTTCACTTCTTGGAGTTCATTTTCTGCAACTTCCGATGATTTTGTAGCTGGATTAAACACGCTTTCATTTGTATTGACTAACGCACCTCAACTCACTGGCAATCCAACCGGTTTACGTGTTGAGTTCTTGTCTTCAAATGTTGCTGCCGTTCCTGAGGCTGAAACATACGCAATGATGTTAGCGGGGTTGGGTTTGATGGGTTTTGTTGCACGTCGTAAAAACGTTGCTTAAATGTTAAGCTTGTTTTCCAAGAGTCACGCAACCATTTTGCGTGGCTTCTTGTGAGGTTGATCAAGATGTTAAAAAGGCTGAATCCATGATGGAATCAGCCTTTTTTATTTGTGATGTGCTTTAAATGCGATCAATCAAGCCAGCAGTGCATCATTCATTTCAATTAAGATTACCCGCAAAAACATCAGGTAACTGAGATCAGCACCAATTCACTGTGAGCATTTATTTAACAGCAAAACGGCGTTGCGGCACATCTTGTATCACGTCTTCAGTTGAATAGGTGTTGTCAGCGTTAACTGGCGGATCTAATTCAAATGCGCGCACAATGTCGAGCAGTTGGCTGGCTTCGTCAAATAACAACTGTGCAGAAGAGGCGGCGTGTTCGACCAAGGCTGCATTTTGCTGTGTGACTTCGTCTATGGTATTGATAGCAGATTTGGTTTGATCAATTTCATCGCTTTGCTGACTAGAGGCGGTGGTGATTTGATTCATGATGTCAGTAAAATTTTTCACCGAGTCGACAATATCAAACATGGTGTTCCCTGCGGTTTCGACTTGACGCGTACCTTCCGCCGTTTTAGTCACCGATTCATTAATTAATACTTTAATTTCCTTAGCAGCGGTGGCGGAACGTTGCGCTAAGTTGCGTACTTCACCCGCCACAACAGCAAAACCACGGCCTTGTTCGCCGGCACGGGCAGCTTCCACAGCCGCGTTCAGTGCCAAAATATTGGTTTGAAAAGCGATGGTATCAATCACGCTGGTGATGTCCTCAATTTTTCGTGCGCTTTTATTGATTTCTGCCATCGTATTCACCACGGTTCCCATCACTTCACCGCCTTTGGAAGCGACTTTGGAGGCATTGTCAGCCATTTGAAAAGCATCAGCGGCGTGGGCCGCATTTTGACGCACGGTGGCAGACAGTTGCTCCATGCTTGCTGCAGTTTCTTCCAAATTGGCGGCTTGTTTTTCCGTGCGTTGTGAAAGCTCATGGTTACCACTGGCGATTTCTGCACAGGCTTCTGTAATGGCATGGCTGGCCGTGCCCAAGGTGCTAACGACTTCGGTAAACCGATCCATCAAGGCATTGATGCCAGCACACAAGTCTGCCAATGCACCCGAGGTATCTTCTACATCGATACGGCGACTTAAATTACCCTGACTCGCACCATCAATCACATATTGTGTGGATGCCACCGCTTGTTGAAGCGCCACCATTTGTTGGTGTTGTGCGGTGATTTCGGTTGCATATTGAATCACTCGCGTCACATTGCCATCAATATCGACAATCGGATTGAAACTTGCCTGCATCCATACCATGCTGCCATCCTTGAGCGCACTGGCATATTGCCCAGCCATGCTTTCACCTTGCAAGAGGCGTTGCCATTGCTGGGCAAACGGCGCTTCGGAGGCTTGCTCAAGGTGATCACTGGGCACAATCAAAGATGGATAGTGGCAACCGATCAAGCTGTCCTCCGTCATCCTAAGCATCTGGCAGGCTTGCTGATTGGCTTGAACGATATTGCCATCAGGTGTCATTTCGACCACTGCAGTGCTGCGTGAAATGGCTTCTAAGCGAGAGTTGACCTCAATATGGAGCGTTTTTACCGCCGTAATATTGGTTTGCACCGAGACATACTTGAGCAACTGACCTTCTTTATCCAAGATCGGATTGATGTTCAGTGAAATCCAATACCGATTACCTGCTTTGTCATAATTCAACATCTCACCACTAAAGGCCTGTTGCAGCGTTAATTGGTGACGAATCGCTTGTATCGTCTCGGGATTACTTTCAGGCCCTTGCAATATCGCGCCTGGCTTTTTCCCAAGCACTTCATCCAGTGCATAGCCAGTCAGCTTAGTAAAGCCAGGATTGACATATTCAATGCGGCCCGATGCATCAGTAATAATGACAGCATTATCCGTTTCATTGGCCACCAAAGCCAAGGTGGCCGCTTCTTGCTCCATGGCCACTTGTGATGTGATATCAATCGCGTACTCAACGATTTTGACGGGCTCGCCAAAACAATCAAAAATCGGACTGTAGCTCGCTTCTAGCCATACCGTTTGTCCAAGTTTAGACATGCGAGGATAACGTCCAGACATAAACTGGCCGTTTTTTAACTGCGCCCAAAAATCGGCATATTCACCGCTTGCAATATCGGAGGGTAAGATTAAACAAGAGTGCTCGGCTTGTTCTAATTCCTCTGCGCGATACCCCATGATCTGACAAAAGTTTTCATTGACGCGTAAAAACCGTCCATCTAATCCAAGCTCAGCGACTGAATCCACCCGTTCAATGGCAGAGACTAGATTGGCATTTTCTTGATCTTGCTTGGCGCAATAGCGATCAGCGGTCACATCCCGCCATTCAATCACATTGCCTAAAAACCCCATCGAAGCAGGATTCATCGCTGATATGGTGATTTGCAGTGTATGTCGACCCAACGTCAGGTCTGCTGTAAACGGTAAATGCTCAACCATGGGAAGCATATCGATGTAATCGACCAAGCATGGAAAACACTGCGCGAGCGATTGCTGTGTCAACGCGCTGGCATCAAACCCCACCGCATCTTGTTTAAACGCCGCTTCAAAGTCTTTAAAAAATGTCAGCCCCGCCGCATTGACCAGCACAATGTGCGCTTGCGTATCGACAACTAAGCTGGCTAAAGAACCACTCGCATAAGCATGTGCTTGCGCTGCGTTTATCCTTGCCTGCGCGCGCCAGTTGCGCTTTTTTTTCACATAATCGGACATCGTGTTGCCAGCGTGAATAATATTCGCCCAAGTTGGAAAGCGAAGGCTTGATAGCATGGGGGGCATACTGCGATTTCTCATGTTGACTCCACGAACATGCACTGACACCGTTCACACTTTACAGATAGCTAGCTATGCCTCTATCAATGGTGACATCGTGCGTGCTTTTTTTAAAATCTTTTGCGGCTCAACTTGCAATAACGAACCCAATTGCAAAAACTTTATACAAACAGCAAAAAATAAACGGTGTTGATCGCGCAAAGCGCAATGCGACGCGGTTGGCAAACACCTCACCGTTGCACACAAACAAATATGATCGACCGCGGTGAGAGTTCACACCCTGTTGCGCCAGCACAATGCAACCGCATTCTTTTGTCGCTGTTTGCAAAAAATTTTTAAAATTTAATTAAAGAAATTAAAACAGCCGTCGTTAACCAAGATGGCTGTCCGTGTTTTTACTGCATTCACTTGACAAACCCCTGTCATGTCATGGATCAACGGACATTGTTCGCGCACCCATTTTTGAAAGGACAACCGTCTATGGCGCTCGTAAAAAAACCCCTCACCACGGAAAGTGCAACCTCGCTAGACAGCAAGTCCACTGGGCTCATCAACCGCGAAGCCGATATACGACGTAAGCGTGCGCGTACGTTGGCAAAACAACAGCAAGTGGCAGAGCGTATTGCCGCAGCCACCATACAACTCACCTCTGGCATCAATGAAGCAGCATCGGCAGCCGAAGAACTGGCGCGTGCCGCCGATCAAATCTCCTCTGGCGCACAGCAAGCCTCGGGGGCAGCCGAAGAGTCGCTGACCGCGTTTAATGAGATCAATGCCAATCTAAAAAAACAAATGGACAATGCCATGGTCAGTCAAAGCAAAATTGACGCGACCCAAACCTTGGTGACTAAAACCAGCGACGAGATACAAAGTTTGATTGCGAATGTGTCAGTAGCGGCACAACGCCAAGCCAACTCGGTTGAAATGGTGCAAGAGCTCGAGCAACAAGCGGCCAACATTGGCGACATTGTGAAAGCGGTGGCGCGGATTGCAGACCAAACCAATTTATTAGCGTTAAACGCGGCGATAGAAGCCGCCCGTGCGGGGCAACATGGTAAAGGCTTTGCGGTGGTTGCCGATGAAGTGCGCACCTTGGCAGAAACCTCAGAAAAAAGTGCGCAGCAAATTCAAGCCTTGGTTGGGCAAATTCAAACCGAAGTCAAAGTGATTGCCGAAGGCATCGTCTCGTCCGCCGAACTGATTGAGGGCGAAGTGCAAAATAGCCAAACCATCACGCAACAACTGGCGACAATTCAGGAGGATGCAGGTGAAATTGTGGCGGGCATTGCCGAGATAGTGGCAGGCGCAGAACAATCGACCGTGGCGGCGCAACAAGCGCTCAAAGGCAGCGAAAGCATTTCCAGCGCGGCAGAAGAGCAATCATCGGCCGCAGAAGAATCTGCAAAAACCGTTAGTGAGCAAACCCGCGCCTTATCTGAATGTGAGCAAACTGCACAGATTTTGTCTGATTTATCAGAAGATCTTAAAAATTCCACCGATTTATCTAAGAGTGCTGAAGAAGTCGCCTCGTCTGCAGAAGAGCTGTCTTCGGCAGTGCAAGAGATCAACCGCTCAAGCACACAAATCATGGTCGCCCTTGAGCAAATTCGTGATGGTGCCCGTGTGCAAGCAGCAGCCACCGAAGAATCTGCGGCAGCCATATCGCAAATTGAAAAAGGCTTGCAAGTTGCGACTGAGCGCGCGCAAGCCGGTGCTGGCAAAGTGCAGTCCATTAAACAATTGCTCAAAACCAACAATAGCTCAGTCAATCAATTGGTGAGCGGCATTAAGTCGTCTGCAGATGCGACGCGTGTCAGCATGAAACAAATTACCGATTTAGAGTTAATTTCTCGCCGCATCGACAAAATTGTAGATGCGATTGCCACGGTTTCGATTCAAACCAATATGTTGGCCGTCAATGGCTCGATTGAAGCCGCACGGGCTGGCGAGTTTGGTAAAGGCTTTGTGGTCGTCGCCACCGACATTCGTAACCTCGCGCACGACTCAGCAGAAAATGCCGACCGTATTAAAGACTTAGTCAAAGCGGTGCAAGATCAAATTGGGTTGGTGGGACGTGACTTAAACGACATCGCTGTGTCCTCGCTGTCCGAGGTCGAAAAAACCAAGGTGATTGCTAGTAACTTGCATGCGATTGAGTCTGACATGGTTGAAGTCGAAAACAGTGCAGAAGCCATTTTGGCCTCTTCATTAGGTATTTCAGCAGCACTCGGGCAAGTCAAAGTCAGTGTGGAATTGATTGCGGGCGCCGCTCAACAAGCCGAACAATCCGCCGCAGATGCCGCGACTGCCGCCAAACAACAAGCGCAAGGCACGGAGGAGTTAGCCGCCGCGATTGAAGAAATCGCCTCGTTGGCAGACGAATTGCAAAGTAACTAATCAACGGCGAGCGGAGAACATGTCATGGCTATTAAAACAGCAGTAAAAAAGTCTCAGCCTGCCATCGCGCCTGAGGTGGTTGCTGGCGCGTTGACGACACTAGGCAATGAAAGTGCAGCACTCAAACCCGCTGTGCGCCACCAATATGTCACATTCATGGTGGCAGAGGAAGCCTTTGCCGTCGACATGGCGCCAGTGCAAGAAATTATTCGCATGCCCGAGGTGGTGAGCGTGCCTTTAGCGCCCGCGTGCCTGATGGGCTTGGCTAATTTGCGCGGCAAAGTGTTGCCGATTATCTCGTTGCGCTATTTGTTTCAATTAGCAGATAAAGCCCACGACGACGCGACCCGCGCCGTGGTGATTAACGCGGGCCTTCAGCCATTGGCGTTTGTGGTAGACAAAGTCACCAGCGTGATTGAGGTTGATCCCGACGCTTTAGAAAGTGCCAGTGAATTAGGCGGCACGGTCGATAGCCAATGTTTATCCGGCATTTTAAAAAATGTGGGTGAACACGCAATGGTGATGGTGCTCAATTTTGCTGAGCTGATTCAGCATGAGTTTGCGCATTTAACCCAAGCGCATCTAACCGAAGCGCATGCAGACGAGCGTAGTTTTGTTGCTAACGCCGAACAAGCGGCAAAAACCGATCTCATCTCGCATCAAGATGAGTTTCAGTTGGTGAGCTTTAAAGCCGCACAACAAGAATATGCGATTGCGATTGAGCATGTGCAAGAAATCGTGCAAATGCCGGCACACATGATTCATATTCCACACACGGCTTCGCATGTGTTGGGGGTGATGACGTTGCGCCAACGTTTGTTGCCGTTGGTGAGTTTAAGAACCCTATTTGGCTTACCAGCGCAAGCGCCAGATGAGCAATCAAGGGTGTTGGTGGTCACGGTGGGTGCGCATGCGGTGGGCTTAGTCACCGACAGCGTCAGTGAAGTCTTGCGCATTGCCAATCAAGAAGTAGACCGTTTACCCGCGCTACTGGCGCGTGATGGTCAGTGCCATGACATCAGTCAAATTTGTCGCCTTGAAGGTGGTAAACGCTTGGTGTCTGTCATCTCAACCGCACATCTATTTCAGCACAGCACGGTGCAGGAGGCCTTATCTAATATGCAATCGACCGATCATGCGGTGGGCGGCGATCCGCTCGACGTTGCCAGCCAGCGTAGCACGCTGCCAGACCCTAACCAAGAAGATGCACAAGTGGTGATTTTTACCCTCAACCATGAAGAGTTTGGGGTGCCGATTGAAACGGTGCAAGAAATTGTGCGTATTCCAGAAGCGCTCACCCATGTGCCGAAAACGCCAGATTTTGTAGAAGGGGTGATTAACTTGCGCGGCGCGGTGCTGCCCGTGATCGATCAACGGCGTCGCTTGGGCATGCAAAGTTTGCCGCGAAACGACCATCAACGCATCATGGTGTTTATGCTCAATGGCATACGGACGGGCTTTATTGTAGATACCGTGACCGAAGTGCTGAAAATTCATGCCCACGAAATTGAGCCTGCGCCCAAATTATCAGGCGAGCAAGCGTTGCTGATCAGTCGCGTGGCCAATTTAGCCAAACAACAACGCATGATTCAATTGATTGATCCGCAATATTTGTTGGCTGAGCACGCGCAACATGCGCTCAGTGATATGGCGCTGACAGACTAAGCAGGTGCGTGATGACGACTAAATTGCTGATTGTGGACGATTCTGCGCTGATGCGCAGACAGTTAACCAGTGTGTTTAGTGCACTGCCGGGCTATACCTGTATGCCTGCCCGTCACGGCAAAGAGGCAGTGGCACTGAACTTAAGTTTTCAACCCGATGTGGTGCTGCTCGACATTAATATGCCAGAAATGGATGGCTTAAGCGCGCTGGCCCTGATGATGACCGAGCGCCCGGTACCGGTGGTGATGCTGTCCTCTCTGACCGAAAAAGGTGCGTTGGTGACGTTTGAGGCGTTAGCGCTGGGCGCGGTCGATTACATTGCCAAGCCAGGCGGCACCATTTCGTTGTCGTTAAGCCAGATAGAAGCCGAGTTAATCGAAAAAGTAACGGCGGCAAAACACGCTAATCTGCGGCGTGAAGGCAGCCGACAACATGTCGCCCCACCGGCAACCAGTCTGGCACAGGCAACGCTTTCGCACCTCCCCGCCGCGCGGCAGCCAAGCAAGGTAAGCCAACCAGTGCGTCCGGCTAAGCCAAGCACCCAAACCGAGGTGGTCATTGTCGGCGTCTCCACTGGCGGGCCGAAAACCTTAGAGGCGATTTTGCCGCAATTGCCTGCAGATTTTCCGTGCCCTGTGGTCATCGCGCAACATATGCCAGCCAAGTTTACCCAATCGTTTGCGCAACGCATGCACAGCATGTGCGCACTAGAAGTCAGTGAATTGTCACGTTTAACGCCATTAAAAGCGGGGCATGCCTATATTTGTCGTGGTGGCGCCGATGTCGAGTTGGTCAAGCGCGACCGCCAATTAATTGGGGTGGTGAAGCCTGAGCACGCAGGGTTTTTGTGGCACCCCTCTGTAGAAGTATTGGCACGCTCAGCGCTACAAGCCTGCGACCCCGCGCATGTGGTTGGGGTGATGCTCACCGGCATGGGAAACGATGGTGCGAGCGGCTTTAGCACCCTCAAGCAACGTGGCGCAAAAACCATTGCTGAATCAGAGCGCACCGCGGTGGTGAATGGCATGCCTGGAGAGTTGGTCAAGCTGGGCGGCGCGTGCACGGTATTGCCCGCGCATGACATTGCTGAGCAATTGATTGAGTGGGTATGTGCATAAGATCTCGATGCACTGCCCTGCCCTTTGTTGGGGCTACATAGAACCAGCGAATGCGGGTATCGCGTCTCACCTGCCATCGCCAACAACGCGTTGCAACCGGGCCATATTGCAAAGCCACCTGTGGCAACGTGACATAAATGGAGAGTAAAGATGTCCTTGATTAAAAAATCAGCAGCCACTGCGGTGGCAACGCTTGAGACGCAAGCAGAAAGTCTATCGGATTGCCTGACGGCACTCACGTCTAGCCAGCCTGACCATCGCCGCCAAGCCGCAATCAGATTGGCGCAATTTGCCGAAGCCGGGCCTTATCTACTCAAGGCGTTGGCCATCGAAGACATCCGTGCTGTGCGCGAGGCGATTTTATCCACCTTGATCAAAATCGGTGATGCCGATTGCGTCAGTGCCCTCAGTGATTATTTAAGAAGCGACGAAGTGAGCTTGCGTAATGAAGTGTTTGAGGCGCTAAAAGCGCGCGCCAGCTTAAGCATTCCTGTGACGCAATCATTACTCAAAGATGATGATCCAGATGTGCGTATTTATGCGGTGAACTTATTAGAAGAGATGCACGACCCTGCGGTAGAGCAGACCCTATTAGAGGTCTTGGCACATGAAACCCATGTCAATGTCTGCGCAACCGTGGTCAATTTATTGGGTGAAATCGGCACCGTGGCCTGTGTGCCAGTATTGACGCAATTAAAAAACCGTTTTGCTGACGAGCCCTATATTTGTTTTGCAGCAGACTTGACCCTCGGGAGACTCCATGCGCACTAGTCGCCCCATCATCGACAAAATCACCATCAGCGATCAAGACTATGCGCGCTTTAGCGAATATTTTTATCGCAAAACGGGCATTTTGTTTGAAAACAGCAAACGTTATTTTGTGGATAAACGCTTGGTTGAGCGGGTGGAAGCCACCGAATCGCACAGCTTTTTGAGCTACTTTAGTATGTTGCGCTTTTCGCAAGGCGACAGCGAGTTGCAAACCTTGATTAACCTGATGACGGTCAACGAGACCTATTTTTTTCGTGAAGAGTATCAGTTTAAGTGCTTGGTCAACAGCATGCTCAACGAACTCATCACGCATAAAAAACCGCATGAGCCGATCCGCATCTGGTCGGTGCCTTCTTCATCGGGTGAGGAAGCTTACTCGATTGTGATTTATTTATTGGAGCATTGGCCGGCCTTGCAGCAATGGGATGTCGAGGTGATTTCATCGGATATTGATACCGACATCATTCACAAGGCGGAAAAAGGCATTTATAGCCAGCGGTCGGTGCAAAATTTATCAGATACCCTGCTTAAAAAATACTTTCGCAAAGTGCGTGACGGCTATCAGATCATCGATGATTTACGTGAAGCGGTGCAGTTTACCCGTGTCAATTTAATGAACGAGCAAAGCGTGCGCGGCTATAAGCAATTTGATGTGGTGTTTTGCCGTAATTTGCTGATCTACTTTGACGATGTGTCTAGACGCATGGCGGCCGATACCTTGTACGACGCCCTCAATCCTGGTGGTTTTGTCTGCTTAGGACACTCTGAGTCGATGAGTCGCATTTCACCGTTATTTAAAGTCAGGCAGTTTGCCGATGCCGTGGTGTATCAGAAAGGGCGTGACGTAGTATGAAAAGTATCTTAATTGTAGATGATGCGGCGACCATCCGCATGTATTACCGCAGTGTGCTTGTGCCGGCTGGCTTTTGCATCGACGAAGCGATCAACGGCATAGAGGGCCTAGAAAAAGCGCTGGCGAAACCGTATGACATGTACATCGTTGACGTCAATATGCCGCAAATGGATGGTTGTAGCTTTTTAAAAGAATTGCGCAGTCAAGCCATTCCGCAAGCGCCTGCACTGATGATTTCTACCGAAGCAGAATTGGTCGATAGGCATCACGGCTATCAAGTAGGTGCCAATAGCTATTTGGTCAAACCAGTGAAACCCACGCAACTGTTGCAATATGTTCGTTGCATGGTGGGTGAGGAGCAAGCATGACCACCTTAATCGAACAATTTATTTCTGAGTCACGCGAGTTATTACAAAAAGTGACCGACGCACTGGTCGCCTATGAGCAATCGCCTACCGATCAACAGCTATTGAACGAGATTTTTCGCGTCATTCACACCATGAAAGGCAACAGCGGTCTGTTTGAGTTTCCGGAGATGACCAAAGTATTGCATGCCGGTGAGGATTTGTTAGATGCCTTGCGTGCAGGGCACCTGCCATATTCGCACGAGATGGCGGATGTGTTGCTTGAAGCCACCGATTTTGTGGTGCTGCTCACCGATGAAATTGAGCAGCAAGGCACGATTCCTGCGCACCGCGCACAAACCGCCAGCGAAATTACCACCCGCTTAATCGCACTCAATACCCACGCCTATCCTCAAGCGGCACCCATAGCGGGGGGCCCTGCTAACGCAAGCGCTGACACGGCAGACAATGATAGCCCACCTCCAGAACTGCTCGCCCAGTGGCAACGCGTGCCACCAGCGATGCGCGCCAGTTTGGCACCCGCGCTGGCAGCAGGGCAATGTCAATGGTTGGATTATCAGCCTGAGGCCGAGTGCTTTTTTAAAGGCGAAGACCCGTTTTATTTAATGCAACAATGCCCCGAGGTGGCGTGGTTTGCGGTGGATTATGTGCAACCCAACGATGCGTCTATGGCGGACTCAGTCACCACAGACGCAGACGCCTCCGCACTCACCGCACAAGACGACCCGCTGTGGGACCCATACCAATGTGGGTTGCGCTTTATGGCGATTTCGAGTGCGCATATTGACGACGTGCGCGCCCACTTTCGATATGTGCCAGAGCAAGTCAGCATTACCGCCATGCCAGCAGAGGCTTGGAAAGTCGCGGCGCCCGTGTCAGCGGCTGATGTCACTGGCAAGGTGGATGACAGTGATGCGCGTGAAGCATTGCGCGCAGTGGCGCTCACCCTGTTAAAAACCCAAGTGCAAGTCTTAGAGCAACCGATTGAAGCGGCGTGTTTTGCCGGGGTCTGTCAGGCGGTGGCCACCACCGTCCAAAATGTGTGTATGGCGCAACAACAACCCGATTGCATCGCGCCCTTAGCGCAGGCATTGGCCAGCACCTTAAGTGTGGGTGAGCCACAGCCGTTGATGTTGTATGTGGCTGGTATTTATCAACAATGGCAAGCCGCACAGGCCAGCACCGATCAGGTTACAGAGGCGCCAATGACGTTGGGTGCGAACGAGGCTGAACACAACAAAGCGCAAGTGCGCACCGACGAGGCGCACACGGCGAAAACGCTCAAAGTCGATCAAGACAAAATTGACCGCTTAATGAATTTAATCGGCGAGATGGTCGTGGCCAAAAATAGCCTGCCCTATTTGGCCGACCGCGCCGAAAACCAATATGGCGTGCGTGAGTTATCGCGAGAAATCAAAAATCAATACAGCGTGATTAATCGGATTGCCGAAGAAATGCAGCAATCAATCATGCAAATCCGCATGATGCCGGTGTCGTTTATTTTTCAGCGCTTTCCGCGCTTGGTGCGCGACACCTGTCGCAAACTGGGTAAAGAAGTCAACCTCGTATTAGAAGGTGAATTTACCGAGGCGGACAAATTGGTGATTGAGGCGTTGGCCGATCCATTGATACATATCGTGCGCAATAGCCTAGACCATGGCATTGAGTTGCCAGCGGTGCGCTTAAACAAAGGCAAGCCCGCGGCAGGTCAATTGCTGATTCGTGCCTCGCAACAAACCGATAGCGTATTGATTGAAATTCAAGATGATGGCAAAGGCATAGATCCCGAGGTGATTAAGCGCAAAGCCTTAGAAAAAGGCTTGATCACGGAGGCCGCCATGCAACGCATGACCGACCAACAAGCGGTGAATTTAGTGTTTGCCGCAGGCTTTTCAACCGCTGAAGTGGTGTCTGATTTATCCGGCCGCGGCGTGGGCATGGATGTAGTTCGCAGTGCGATTGAGCGCATCAATGGCAAAGTCACCCTCGATAGCAGCGTCGATCAAGGCACGACTTTGCGTTTGGTGCTACCGCTCTCGATGGCGATTACGAATGTGATTGTGATCGAGTCGCATCAGCAGCAGTTTGGCATCCCGATGGATTTGGTGATGGAGACGGTGCGTATTGCACCCCAAGACATTAGGCAGATTAAACAAAGCCGTGCCGCCTTGCTGCGTGATCGCATTGTGCCGTTGTTATCGCTCAATCAACTGTTAGGGCTAGATGCGCCCCAACAATTAAACGAACAAGGGGAAGTCGCCACCTTGGTAGTGAAAATCAATCACGAGTACATTGGCCTGATGGTGGATAGCTTTAAAGCCACGGTCGACATTATTTTAAAACCCTTACCAGCGGTGCTCGCTGGCATGAAATGGTACTCAGGCTCGGCGTTAATGGGTGATGGCTCGGTGCTGATGGTACTCAATCCCAAGGAGTTAGTTGAATGATCACATTTGAAGCGCAGTGCGCACGCCTAGCAGAAGTGGTGGGCATCGAAGAAGCCTCAACCTTGCTCGATTGGCTGCAAGCCCACCCACAGGGTCAGCTAGATTTAAGTGATTGCACCCATATCCATGCCGCAAACTTACAAGTACTGATGGTCAAACGCCCGACCATCGCCGCCTTGCCCAATCATGACGGCTTGCGGTCTTGGATCAGTGCCGCATTACCGCCGCAAGTTGCGGCATAACTACATTTTTTAAACACGCTTGCATCACAGACGAAGGACACAAAAATGGCAAAAAAAATTTTTTTAGTAGATGACTCTGCAACCATGTTGATGAGCTTGCAAAATGGCTTTGAAATTGCGGGGTTTGGCGTAGAAACCGCAGTCGATGGCGTCGACGCCTTAAATAAACTCAAAGGCGGTTTAAAACCAGACTTAATGATCACCGATATCAATATGCCGAATATGGATGGCATTGGATTGATTCAAGGCACCCGCACTTTGCCGCAATTTCGCTTTATGCCGATTGTGGTGTTGAGCACCGAAAGCCAACAAGGCAAACGCGAAGAAGCAAAAAAACTGGGAGCTACTGGCTGGATGGTCAAACCTGTGACCAGTGCCGACTTGATTAAAGTGGTAAAACAAATGTTACCGGGCGCATAACGCTTGCGCTTCACCCCTGAATGGTCGTGTGGCTGGATGCCACGCAATGTAAGCCTAGCATGCGCTAAGAAAGTGATCGTATGAATGCTCATCATCAAGCAGAATTAAAAAACTTACTCAATCAGTTTTCCATCTTTCAGCGGCAAGTGGATGAAAAATTAACTGTTGTGGTAACCGATACCGAAACCTCGGTGATTGCCGCCTTGATGGCGGCCAAAAAAATCGTTAACCTGATAGAAGCCAATCAAACCAGCCTGATAGATCACTCACATGTGGGCAATGCCCCCAATACGAATCACGAAGTATTCAAACAAATCGCGGATCAACACGCCAATATTTTAGGCATCATGCTTGAAATGCAGTCTCACTTTCAGTTTCACGACATCGTGCGGCAAACGATAGAGCGCATGCAAGATGCCATGTCAACGTGCGACGATATCATGCAGTCATTGGCGTTTGCGGTCGATTCGGACAAAGAGCTTCATTACTTGGCAAACAAAATGGCCACGCTCAATCATGAATATCAAGCGCTAGAACATCTTCATGCCAAGCCAACATCTGATCTCTCTGCACATATTGAGTTTTTTTAAACACATGCAATGTGCTGTTGCGTTACAGCAAGGATGCAGTCAAGCCAGATTCAGAGCGCATTGTAAAATGTCAATGAATGACATGGCGACACTCAGGTGAAGCGAGATTGCTAGAATGCAAACCTGTTGCATAACGCCATAGCCCAATCAGGCTATTGCACACAACTTACAGCCAACCTAGGATGAAAAGACTTCATACAAGGTGATGAGCATGGCTTTAAGTCGCAAACAATATCAACGTCAAGCACAAGCAAAATGGGTTGATCGTTGTCGTGTCGTTTCTGATACGCAGGGCTTGCAAGCTGTTCCATATTTAGAAGCCACGCGATGTCCCGATTATGAATTAGGCGCTACCTTAGCCGCAATCGCAGCCAATCGTTTTATCCGCACCTTGATTCAATCATCCAAGCTTGACGAAACTAAACGTCATCCCACGCAGCCTTAAAAAAGGAACAGGTTGCGCAAACATACTTCTCTCTCCTCCACGGTCATCACCCACCTTGTGAGACTTGCCATTATCCCTAAACGGTATTCATTGAGCACTCACAATTGCGGCAGTGAGATGCAAATAAAATGTGGCCTTAAATGCATACCCTTTTAAAGTAACAAGATTCATCGCCTTCGATGGCAAAGAAAAAAGGCTGAAACCGTTGTGGTATCAGCCTTTTTGTTTGTGGCGCGCCCGGAGCGATTCGAACGCCCGACCCTTTGGTTCGTAGCCAAATACTCTATCCAACTGAGCTACGGGCGCTAGGGTTTGTTTTTGATTTGCATCTCAAACAAGAACAATATTATAGCACAAGATTTAGCATTTTGGCGGTGAGCGAGGGATTCGAACCCTCGATACAGGTTTAAGCCCGTATGCTTCCTTAGCAGGGAAGTGCCTTCGACCAGCTCGGCCAGCTCACCGTTTTTCAAACGTGTTGTACTGCTTAAATCAAATGTGTTCAATACTGCGCAATGCATCACGTACTGCAGTAGTGCATTGAGCGCGTGATACTACGCGAAAAGCCTTAAAAAATCAACGCGATTTGTGACGACTTTTAATTTTTATCACGCATTCTCTAGGCCAAACGCTTTGTGTAATACACGCACGGCTAATTCCATGTATTTCTCTTGAATCACCACAGCAATTTTAATTTCACTGGTTGAAATCATTTGAATGTTAATACCTTCTTCTGCCAAGGTGCGAAACATTTGGCTAGCAATGCCAACGTGTGAGCGCATGCCAACACCCACGACTGACACCTTGGCAATTTTATCGTCACCAGACACTTCTCTTGCTTGAATATGGCCTTGTACTTTTTCACGCAAGATGGCCAAGGCTTTGTTCATCTCGTTTTTATGTACCGTAAATGTAAAATCGGTAGTGCCGTCTGCGCCCACATTTTGGATAATCATATCCACATCGATATTTGCATCTGCCACTGGGCCTAAAATTTGATAAGCAATACCGGGTTTGTCAGGCACGCCTGCCACGGTAATTTTTGCTTCGTCGCGATTGAACGCAATCCCGGAAATGATTGGGTCTTCCATGTTTGCCTCGTTTTCTTCAAATGTAATCAGTGTGCCGTCGCCCTCTTCTTCAAAGCTGGAGAGCACACGGAGTTTGACCTTATATTTCCCTGCAAACTCAACCGAGCGAATTTGCAGCACTTTTGAGCCTTGCGAGGCCAATTCCAGCATTTCTTCAAAAGTGATTTTATTTAGACGACGTGCTTCAGGCACCACGCGTGGGTCAGTGGTATACACACCATCTACATCGGTATAAATTTGACATTCATCTGCACCCAACGCGGCTGCCAGCGCGACACCTGTCGTATCTGAGCCACCACGTCCGAGAGTTGTAATATTGCCCTTGCTATCCACACCCTGAAAACCTGCCACTACACAGACGTAACCATCCTCTAAATCTTTTTTTAGATTGTGCTGATCGATCTCTAAAATACGGGCTTTTGAATAAGCTTCATCGGTGAGTATTTTTACCTGTGCACCGGTGTAACTTTTGGCTTTTACACCGAGTTCCATTAACCCTAATGCAGTCATACCAATCGTCACTTGCTCGCCTGTGGAAACCATCACATCCAATTCCCGTGGATCAGGCTCAGGCATAATTTCTTTGGCTAGGGCAATTAATCGATTGGTTTCGCCTGACATTGCAGATACCACGACCACGACTTGATGTCCCATCGCTTTGTAACGGGCGACACGTCTCGCCACATTGCGAATACGCTCAGGATTGGCCACGGAGGTGCCGCCATATTTTTGTACGATTAATGCCATTTTAAATCCTTGTTTTTAACTGAGCAGCGTTCTATTCTTATTCAATCCCATCATCGGGGTGTGACATCATTTGTTCTAAGTGTTAATAAATAAGGCTATATTTCATTCGGGTGATTTGATTCAAGGAAATTAAATGTTTACTTTCACCCAATCAACAACACTGGCTAAAGCGAGTGGCAACTTGGCGGGTTCCGTGCCGCCTGCCATGGCCATATCGGGCTTACCGCCGCCCTTACCGCCGACTTGACTGGCGACATGGTTCACCAACGCGCCCGCTTTTATTTTATTGGTGAGATCTGCAGTGACGCCTGCGGCCAGACTTACTTTGCCATCCTGAACACTGGCAAGCACAATGGCTGCAGTTTTTAGTTTGTCTTTGAGTTTATCGAGTGTTTCACGCAGTGTATTGGCGTCTGCACCGTCTAAGGTGGCTGCCAACACTTTTACACCTTGAACATCTTGCGCTTGTAGCACCAGATCATCGCCTTGCGATGAAGCCAGTTTTGATTTAAGGCGGGCGAGTTCTTTTTCGAGGGTTTTAGCATGTTCTGACAGTTGCGCAACCTTGGTCGCAATTTCATGCGCTGGCGCTTTTAAATCTGCGGCTAACTGTGCTATCAACGATTGCTGCGTATTGACTAATTTAAGCGCACCTTCACCCGTAGTCGCCTCCACACGACGCACGCCTGCTGCAACGCCACTTTCTGCGGTAATCTTAAACAAGCCAATATCGCCTGTGCGTTGCACGTGGGTGCCGCCGCATAATTCACGGCTGGTACCAATATCTAACACACGCACCTGTTCACCGTATTTCTCGCCAAACAACATCATGGCACCGGTTTTTTGTGCGGATTCAATATCCATCACCCGCGCTTGACAGGCGGCATTGGCTAAAATCTCGGCGTTGACGATGGCTTCTACTTTGGCGATGTCGGCATCGGACATTGGCGCATGGTGCACAAAATCAAAACGGGTTTTATCGGTATCGACCAAACTGCCTTTTTGTTGCACATGCTCACCCAATACTTGCCGCAGGGCCTTGTGCATTAAATGGGTGGCGGAATGGTTGCGCATGGTGTTAGTACGCGCTTGAAAATTGACTTTGGCAGTCAAGGTATCGCCGACGGATAAACTGCCTGTGCGCAATATGCCGTGATGGCCAAACACTGCCGCTTGGATTTTTTGCGTATCCTCAACGGCAAAAATACCATTGCTGGATTTGAGCTCGCCGCTATCGCCAATTTGTCCACCAGACTCAGCGTAAAATGGCGTTTCGTCCAATACAACCACGCCTAAATCCCCTTCATTTAAACGGGTGACTGCACTGCCGTCTTTGTACAAAGCCAGTACTTTCGCATTGGTATCAAGGGTGTCGTAACCGTGAAACGTCGTGCCTTGGCCTTCATATTCTAGGTTGGTAGCCATTTTAAATTTACCCGCAGCACGTGCTTGTTCCTTTTGACGCGCCATGGCGGCATCAAATCCAGCGGTGTCTACGGTCACCTCGCGTTCGCGACAAATATCAGCGGTGAGATCGAGAGGAAAACCAAATGTATCGTGCAATTTAAACGCTAAATCACCGTTGAAAATGGCTGGCTTGGTTGCCAATTCCGCTTCTAATATTTGCATCCCGTTTTCAATAGTCTCAAAGAAGCGGTCTTCTTCAAGTTTTAACATTTCAGCGATGCGCTTTTGTTCGTTGACCAACTCAGTATAAGCCTCTCCCATCTCAGCAACGAGATCAGGCAAAAGCCGATAGAAAAACGCACTTCTGCACCCTAGTTTATAACCATGCCGAATCGCACGACGGATAATACGGCGTAGCACATAACCGCGGCCTTCATTCCCAGGAATCACACCGTCCGCAATCAAGAAAGAACATGCGCGGATATGATCAGCCAATACTTTTAAACTGGGACTGCTTAAGTCTTGCGTGTGCGTTTCACGTGCAGCGGCATGAATCAACGCTTGAAATAAATCGATTTCGTAATTGGCATGCACACCTTGCAATACCGCCGAAATACGTTCAAGGCCCATGCCAGTATCGACCGAAGGCTTGGGCAGTGGATGCATCACGCCCGCTTCGTCGCGGTTAAACTGCATGAACACGTTATTCCAGATTTCGATAAAGCGGTCACCATCTTCATCTGGGCTGCCTGGTGGCCCGCCGAAATGGTGTTCACCATGGTCATAGAAAATCTCAGTACACGGTCCACATGGGCCTGTGTCGCCCATCATCCAGAAGTTATCTGAGGCATAGCGCGCACCTTTGTTATCGCCAATGCGGACGATTTTTTCAGCGGGCACACCAATTTCTTTGTGCCATATCTCGTAGGCCTCATCATCTTCCGCATACACAGTAACCATCAGCCGCTCTTTGGGGAGCGCGTAAACTTCAGTCAACAATTCCCAAGCAAACTGAATAGCATCGCGTTTAAAGTAATCGCCAAAACTAAAATTACCCAGCATCTCAAAAAAGGTGTGGTGACGCGCGGTATAGCCTACATTTTCCAAATCGTTGTGTTTGCCACCAGCACGTACGCATTTTTGACTAGAAGTTGCGCGCGTGTAGGGGCGTTTATCAAACCCCAAAAACACATCTTTAAATTGGTTCATGCCTGCGTTGGTAAACAACAAGGTCGGGTCGCCGTGCGGCACCAGCGCACTGGAGGCAACAACTTGGTGACCTTTGGAGGCAAAAAAGTCCAAAAAGGCTTGGCGAATTTGCTTGCTGGTGGGGTTACTGCCGTATTTAACTGTCATCTTCAGTGGGTCTATTCAATACTTTTTTGATTACATCAAACGAAAATCCGCGACTTTGCAAAAAACGGGCTTGTTTCGCCCATTCCTCCCGAGAAGTCGCGGCCGCTTTAAATTTTTTGCGCCAGACTTCACTGGCGCGGTCATACTCTGTCTCGCTTAATTGCGAAATTGCAGCGGAGATGAGGTCTTCCTCAATGCCTTTTTCACGTAATACTTGCGCAACTTTACTAGTACCGAATTTAGCTTGTTTAGCATGTACCATTTGCTCAGTAAATCTTGCATCGCTTAACCAGCCACGTTGCTTAAAATCTGCGAGCAAAGCGGGTATATCGTCTGCCTCACTGGCATATGCTTTCAGCTTTTGCCCTAACTCGACCAGAGAGTATTCACGTTTGCTTAAATACTCCAGTGCGCGCTGGCGTAAGGACTTATCAAGCTGCGCCCGCATCTAGGCGCGTATCTCTGACTTAATCATCTTCGCCGCGAGGCGCGACCATGACGTCTGCCAACACTTTGGCATTATCACGAATACGGCCTTCAATTTCGCTGGCAATTTCAGGATGCTCACGTAAAAACTCTTTGGCATTTTCCTTGCCTTGACCAATTTTTTCACCGTTATAGCTGTACCAAGCCCCCGCTTTTTCCACCATTTTCAAGTTGGAACCCAACTCAATTATCTCGCCCAATCGCGAAATACCTTCACCATACATGATGTCAAATTCTGCTTGCTTAAACGGCGGCGCCACTTTATTTTTAATTACTTTTACGCGGGTTTCTGACCCGGTGACTTCATCACCTTTTTTGATGGCACCAGTCCGACGAATATCGAGACGTACCGAAGCATAAAATTTTAAAGCGTTACCGCCAGTTGTGGTTTCTGGATTGCCGAACATCACACCAATTTTCATACGGATTTGGTTAATAAAAATCACCAAAGTATTCGTACGTTTGATGTTACCGGTGAGTTTGCGTAATGCTTGTGACATTAAACGGGCTTGTAGGCCCATGTGACTATCACCCATTTCACCTTCGATTTCAGCACGCGGGGTTAACGCCGCTACCGAGTCGACCACCACGATATCTACTGAACCTGAGCGGACCAGCATATCGGCAATCTCAAGGGCTTGTTCGCCAGTGTCTGGTTGCGAAATTAACAGCTCAGGAACATTGACACCTAATTTGGCAGCATATTGTGGGTCTAGCGCGTGTTCAGCATCAATAAACGCCGCGACCCCCCCAATTTTTTGCATTTCTGCAATCACAGACAAAGTCAGCGTGGTTTTACCCGAGGATTCTGGACCATAGATTTCGACAATACGACCACGTGGTAAACCACCTACGCCAAGGGCGATATCTAAGCCGAGCGAACCGGTAGAAACAACTTGAAGATCCTCGCCAATATCTGCGTCGCCCATCCGCATGATGGACCCCTTACCAAACTGCTTTTCAATTTGTGAAAGCGCTGCGGCGAGGGCTTTGCTTTTGTTGTCATCCATGGTGTTTACCTTTATCTTTGGCCATCACATTTGTTAAGAAAATGTCATCAAACCATTTATCAAACTGCCAATTATTTCATAAAAAGCATACCATGTGAACGAAAGATATGGATTAGCTTGCAGGTTGTTGCGTCAACCAATTTTAAGGTTGGACGTTGAAAACTTTCGTTGCTTTAATTGCGTGGTTAAAAGGAGTCAGTATGCTTAAATGGGATGTAGGTTTGGCAAAACTTAGTCTGTTGATTGGCTTGTTTGTTTCCAGCGCAATGGCCAATGCGCATGATGATCAATGGTCGATCGGCATCGCAATCGGCAATCCTTATCCGCCTGCAGTGCGTTATTATGCGCCTCCACCAGCCTACTATTTACCGCCCGCTGCCTATTATGCGCCACCGCCAGTAGTGTATCGACACCCGCACAGCCGTTACTACAGTGTGCCAAATGCGGTCTATCAACCCGCATTTCCAAGCGCTATTCCTTACTATGGAGGCGGCTACTATCATAGAGATGATCAACGTCGACAAGGTCGTCATTATCGTCGCAATGAGGAACACCACGAACGTCATGACGCTCGCGGTTGGGATCGAGATCATGACCACTAAGCGCTGATATGATCACACTGGGTTGTGCTCGTTGGCTTGCGCGTCTAAATGAATGAGTTGTGTAAGCACAAATAAGGTGGATTGTTCACGTACCGCCTGCCGATCACCCACAAACTGCTGTTGAAAGTGGCTGACACAAACAATTTCGCCTGAGGTAACGCGCCGTGCAAACGCAAAACACACCATGCCTACAGGCTTCAATACTGAGCCGCCACCTGGACCTGCAATGCCAGTCACAGAGGCTGACCAATCGGCATGACTATGTGCAAGCGCTCCCGTTGCCATGGCTTGTGCAACCTCAACACTCACCGCACCTTTCTCCGCGATCATCGCAACAGGAACACTAAGTAACTCTGTTTTTGCGGCATTACTGTACGTTACAAACCCACGCTCAAACCATGCCGAACTGCCAGCCAACGATGTCACCGTTTGGGCAATCATGCCACCCGTACAAGACTCAGCCAAGGCAAGTTGCCAGCCGCGTGATTGATATTGTTGACCTAATTGGTGAGCCAGTGACGATGCATGCTGATCAAATGTCATTGCATCCTTCATATCGATACTGATTTGATCAATTGCAAGCAGGCGATCGCCATGCCCGCTGCCACCACATCATCCAACATGACGCCAAACCCACCGTGCACATGTTGATCACACCAACTGATTGGAAACGGCTTGGCAATATCAAATAGTCGAAATAAAACAAAGGCCAATACAAACCAACCAAAGGTAGGCGGTATGGTTGTCAGTACCCAAGCCATGGCCACAATTTCATCCCAAACAATGGCGCCATGATCGCTGACGCCCAAGGCTTTTCCTGTCTTGGTGCAACACACAACACCGAGTGCAAACAGGCCGATTAATAGCGAAGACTGTATTAAGGCAGGTAACGACGCCATCGCGAAAAACAATGGGAATCCCAGTAACGTGCCGACAGTGCCAGGGGCCTTAGGCGATAAACCAGAACCAAAACCCAAGCTCAAACAATGTAAGGGGTGCGAAAAGACCATGCGCCAGTTTGGCTCATTCAGCTTGGATACGTTAAGCAAAATGTACATACCCTTTCTGAGGGCGGTGTATGCGCGTATTGCCGTCATACACCAACAACCCCATTTCTGCCGTAATTTGACCGATACGGGTTAATGGGAGCGCAAGTTGCGCGGCTAAAACGGATAATCGTGCACGTTGCGTAGCAGGCGCAGTAAAACATAACTCATAATCGTCGCCGCCTGACAACACTGCTTGTTGCAGGGTATCTTCGGCGATTTCATTTTTATGTAGATTAGGCTTGGGAATTGCTCGCCAATCTAACACAGCCCCCACGTTGGAAGCCTCAAGGAGATGGGTCAAATCAGCTAACAATCCGTCTGAAATATCCAACGCACTATTGGCAATTTGCCGTAATGCCAGCCCAAGTTGCCAGCGTGCTTGTGGCCGATGCATTGCGCGCGCGTAGTATGTTCTTGCCTGCGCGTCGAGGGCAATCACACCTTGCCGATCCATTAACCAAAGCGCTGCTTGACCTAAGCGACCACTGAGCCAAATATCGTCTCCCACCTTTGCACCATCTCGTCTTAAGGCTTGACCGATTGGCAGTTCGCCCATGATGGTCACTGCAATATTGAGTGGGCCGCGCGTGGTATCTCCTCCAATCAACTGCACCCCGGCTTGCGCGGCACATGCAAACACGCCGTCGGCAAAGCGTTGTACCCAATTCGGATCGAGTTGCGGCATTGCGATGGCCAAGGTCGCCCATTTGGGTAACGCTCCCATTGCAGCCATATCACTGACATTGACCGCCATGGCTTTCCATCCAATGTCCTGCGCATCCAATTCCGCAAAAAAGTGTGTGTCCGCCACCGACATATCGGTAGAAATTGCAAGTTGATGACCTGCCGACACTTGCACTAAAGCAGCATCATCACCGATGCCTAAATCTGCGGTAGTCGGCCGCTTAAAAAACTGTTGTATGGCTTCAAACTCTTGCATGCCGACGCGCCCACCAAACCAACCATAAGTTAACTACCAGCATCGCAAGTAAGATACCCACCACATCTGCCAACCAATCCATCACCCCAGGTTGACGCGTCAATGTCAACCAGCCTTGTAAGAATTCCATCACTGCACCATAGCCTGCAATGCTGTAGGCGACCAACATGATACGTTTTGGAAAAGCCAACATGGTCACCCCTGCAAAACCGCCAAAAGCAATTAAATGCTGGATTTTATCCAACCAAACAATAGGATGTGGAGAAGGGGGGAGCTCAATCAACAGCAAGTAGCTCAGCAACACAAACACCAGCACTGACAGCACTTTAAATACTGTATTCACAGACATACTTTCACGATAAAGAAGGCGTTTTAATCGCGGATTTTGGCCGAAAGGCTTGAACCACATGTGAAGATGTTTCTAAATATGGCATTGCTTGTGTTGGCGTCGCCAATAAATCTAAGCAATAAGGGACCGCTGCAAAAATACCATGTACAAGCGGATGCCCTTGCGCATCTTTTAAGCCTTCAAGGGTTTCTTTAATGGATTTTGGCTGCCCTGGTAAATTAATAATCAGGCATTGTTTACGCACCACCGCCACTTGCCGCGATAAAATAGCCGTGGGCACAAAGCGTAAACTAATTTGACGCATTTGCTCGCCAAATCCTGGCATTTCACGGTCTGCAATTGCCAGTGTGGCCTCTGGCGTAACGTCACGTAGCGCAGGCCCTGTGCCGCCTGTGGTTAAAATTAAATGGCAGCCCACCTCATCTACCAACTGTTTAAGCGTATCTTCAATCAGCGGCTGTTCATCTGCAATCAAGCGGGTTACTGTTTCAAATGGGGATACGATCGCTTGCGTTAACCAATCTGATAAAGCAGGAATGCCTTGATCAGGATACACCCCTTGTGAAGCGCGATCACTGATAGAGACCAACCCGATACGAGTGAATTGTTTTTGCATGACAGGGTCTGTGATAATGTATAACCGCACCATCATAACATTACAATTTAAGATCTATCACTTTGGAGAGCTTCATGAGCGCATCGCGTTTGCCCCTTTCACAACAAGCACAGGCAGTTCGCCAGCGCCTTCACATCCGCGTGTTACAGTTGCTTGCCTGTTTGGTTTTAATCACAGGCTTGTGCCATACGCTGACGGCAAAGGCCGATGACAATCCTTATACCATGAGCTACCAGGCGCAAAATCAGGGCGGGTTGCATTCAATCAACACCCAAGTTGAGCCAGAAATTTTCATGGGTAAACAACGCGAAGATGACAACATCAGCATGCTGGAAAATGGGTATGATCTGATGGGGTTTAGTGGTTTTGAATCCGAAGAAATTGCGCCAGAACTAGCGGTGGCACAGGCGCGTAAGATTCTTGCAGACAGAGTGCTGGTGTATGTGAAAAAAGCAGGCAGACCAACGCCTGCTGCCACCTTAGAAGTGATTAAAGAAGCTGCGCGCAAAGGCACTGCGTTAACGGAAAAGGATGTCGCGGCAGATCCGAAAAAGTTTATTTACTATGCCAGTTATTGGGCGAAGTTACCGCCCTCCATTTTGGGCGTCCATGTCATCAAATTGATCCCTAAATCGGATTTAGCACAGGATGAAAAAAAGGACGCGAAGCTGGAATCACAAGGTGTGCGCATTTTAGCTGTGATTCATGGCTCTGCAGCTGAAAAAGCTGGGGTGTTACGTGGCGATCAACTGCTCAAAATTCAATCAGAAAACATTAATGATGCTGCCAATTTATCCAGTGTGGTGCGAAAATTGCGCGGACAAACGGTCACACTTCTCATTAAACGCGGTGATCAGACCCTGACGATTCCAACACAACTATAATTATGCTTGGCGGTACACCGCCTTGAATTAAACTTGGCGGTACACCGCCGTGATAATACCGGGCGGAAATCCGCCCACCTCCGCAGACCTCACCTTCGGGAAATCACTTGCATGCTGACCACTATTTTTGAGCACCATGCGGCTAACTTAGCCGCAGGCGATGATGATGCCATCGCTTTATTTCGATCATTAGTCGATGAATTACGTCCTGCCCGCCCATCGCAGATTGATGATGCGAGCAAATCAATCCAAGCCTTGTGTTTTTTACTGCAGCAACACCCACATCACGCACAAGTGGTGCGACATGCATTTTTACAATTGTTTGTTGGTAAAAATGGTAGCTCACTGTTTTCGGATCAAGGCATTCAATCGGACCTCGGATTTTTTGCGGAATCGTATCGTCGGCTGTCGCACAAACTGTTGCCTGATGCACCAGATAACCGTTACTTAAAAGACGTATTTGCTCAAATATTTCATCACGCCGATGATGATGAATGGGTTTGCGGGGTGCCTGAAAGTGTTTGGTGTGATCTGATGCAGACGATGCAAATGCCACTGGCCGATCAAACACAACGAGATCTGGCCACGCAAACGTTTAAAGATGCATTGCAAATTTTATCTTATCGCTTATCTGCTTCGGGCCTCGACCCAGAGCTGGTCTGTCAACATGAAGATCTGGAACATAAAGACTCACCGTTTATTCGTCAAAATATCGAAATTCAGTCATTTTTGAATTTGTCATCACCCAACGCTACAGACTTTGAGCGCTTGTATGCTGGGCTTAAACAATGTGAGCAACTGACCCAGCAAATTCGCCGAGCCAATGCGCACACGGGCACGAGTATTGCGCTGACCGCGCTCATGCAAAGGATGTTGCAACAAATCCGTCGTATGCAATTATTGTTGGATATTTTGCATGGCTTGTTGTTACGGCATGACGTGCACCCATCTCTGACGCAGTTACTCAAAACCCTGGTGGTGGCTGAGTGCAAAAAAAATGATGTGTCTGATTACTGGCGACAAAATACTGAATTACTGGCACTTAGAATCACTGAAAATGCGAGCCATACCGGTGAGCATTACATTGCACAACATCGGCATGAATATTTCAAATTAATGCGTTCTGCCATGGGTGCAGGGTTGATCATCGCTTTAATGGGGATGATTAAAATTGTGATTGCGAGCCATCACTTGCCGCCACTGTCAGAAGCAATTTTATTCAGCCTCAATTATGGGCTAGGTTTTGTGTTTATCCATATGTTGCACTTTACTGTGGCCACCAAACAGCCGGCAATGACCGCCGCAACCATCGCCGCCACCGTGGATGTGAATGGCCACGATCGCGAAAATGTGAACAAATTAGTCACCATCGTTGCACAAACCACCAGCAGTCAAACCATCGCGATTTTGGGCAATGTGTTGGTGGTGATTCCAGTATGTATGGCGATTGATTGGGGCATCATGCAATGGAGCGGTCAGCATTTTATCAACAGCGATAAAGCATTGGCTTTGCTCGAGAGCAATCATCCCTTAACCAGCTTAACGGTCTTGTATGCAGCGGTGGCGGGCGTTTGTCTATTTTTATCTGGTTTGATTGCGGGTTATCACGATAACTTAGCTGCTTACAATCGCATTCCTGAGCGCATCTCACACTTAGCTTGGTTGAAGCGATGGATAGGCGCACCGCGTTCAGCGCGCTTAGCGGAATATATCCGACACAATTTAGGCGCTTTGGCCGGAAATTTTTATTTTGGCTGTTTGTTGGGCTTTGCGTCTGGCTTAGGTGTCATGTTGGGTTTACCGTTAGACATTCGTCATGTGACGTTTGTAGCCGCGTTTTCGGGCTATGCGATCTCAGCATTGGATTTTCATTTAAGTCATTTCCTGCTCGGTGGCGCCATTGCTGGCATCGTGTTGGTTGCAACGGTTAACTTGTTGACCAGTTTTGGTTTAGCCATTTACATTGCGATGAAGTCACGTCAAGTGCGCTATCAACATTGGAAAGTATTTTTTAGATCATTGCTCAAAGCATTATGGCAACACCCGGGCAAGTTCTTTTTACCACCCAAATAAACAGGCACCAAACACGTTTTAAAATAAAAACTGATTGAGCATCAGATGCGTTGCGATACTCGCAGCGTATCCTAATGCAATGACTGGCATCCACTTTAAATGGCCGACAAATGTATATAGGCCATTGGATTGCCCCATTAACGCCACCCCAGCGGCCGAACCGATCGAGAGTAAAGAACCACCTACCCCCGCTGTCAAGGTCACTAACAACCACTGCCCCACACTCATCTCAGGATGCATATTGAGCACCGCAAACATGACGGGAATATTGTCAACGATCGCCGAAATGATACCGATCATGACATTGGCGCTGGTTGCGCCCATGCTGCCATAAAGCGATTGTGATAACAGGCCTAGATAGCCCACCAACCCCAAACCACCGACGCAGGCAATAACGCCGTAAAAAAACAACAAGGTATCCCACTCTAGCTTGGTCACTTGTGGAAAAATGTCGTATCCAACGCGCTGATTGCCTTGCAGCATTTGCTCGCCACCGCGCTGCAGCACGTATGCAAACAGTGACAACAAGCCCAAGCCCATAAGCATGCCCAATACGGGCGGCAACGCAAGGACACTGTGCACCAACACTGCAAGCGTGATCGTCATTAAAAACAGGATCACCATCACCAGCGCACCCCGCTTTAATGGTGTTTGGAGATGCGCGCGGCTAGGTAGCGCACGTGGCAGCGCAACCTGCATACACAGTGCGGGGACCAACCAATTGACCAGTGCCGGCAAGAACAAATAAAAAAAACTATTAAAACCGACAATGCCATTGGTGGCATGGATATTGGTCTGCCACACCATGAGCGTGGTGATATCGCCAAACGGACTAAACGCACCGCCTGCATTGGCTGCAACTACTAAATTAATACAAGCCAACAACACAAAGCGCGGTTGTTGTCCACCTACGGCCAAAACCACTGCACCCATTACCAAAGCGGTCGTCATGTTATCTGCCACGGGCGAAATGAAAAAGGCCAGCAACCCAGTGACCCAAAACAAGCCACGGTAGGTAAACCCTTTACTGACGAGCCACGCCCGTAAAGCTTCAAACACCTGTCGCTCTTCCAGCACATTGATGTAGGTGATGGCCACGACCAGAAAAAGTAACAGCTCAGCATAATCAAGCAAGTAATGTCTAAAAGCCGCTGACACTGTCGCTTCCAACCCTTGCGCCTGCCCCACCCAAGCAATCACTATCCAGATTAAACTAGCGGCGATCAGTACCGGTTTTGATTTTTTTAAATGGGTCAGCTCCTCGGTCATCACCAGACCATATGCCACCACAAATATCGCCAGTATGCTATAGCCCACTGGCTGTGCCACCCAATCTAATGCGGCAATGTCTGCAGCCATCACGCTTGTGCTGAAGCTCCATAAACAAACGATGAGTGTGAGCCACACATTTCTTTTTTTAAGGTAGGTTGACTTGGTCATCGGCATGGGTCATCTCAACAAGTTAATCATATGATCGCAGGGCGTTGTAACGACCAACAGACTTGCACACAACATTGGTTGATGCGCTATCACGCGCAGAACACCCAAGATTGCTTAAGGCATATTCAAAAAAATCAATGCTTTAAAAAAGCCTGCGCGATAGGCAGGCGTACTTTAAAGCAACGATAGCAATGCATATTACATCGCTTGTTTTTCGATCCAGAAATAAAAGACACCCTGTTCTTTTTTAAAGTAGGTCAAAGTGGCTGGCAGATTTTGTAATAGCGTTCGAATATTTTGCTCACTGCCGATCGAGCTGGTTTTAACCAACACTTGTTGACCAGGCAATAAAGTATCAATCAGATCTTTTGTTTTAAGCATAGGTAACGGGCTATCAAGGCCAATCAAATCCAATTCAATATCGACGGTGGGTTCAGCCATCACAACTCCTTTTTTATTTTTGCTTACGTTACTGAACTGATGAGCTACCTAAACTGACGTAGGGCTACATCAACCTAGGCACACACCTCTTGCATTTACAGTGACACTTGCTCTGACGATGTTGCAGGCATTTGTTCCATGACCGCACGAATGGTTTTAAACAATTCACGGCTACTTTTCGGCGGTTTATTGCCCGCTTGTTCTTTTTGCGCGTTACGAATCAGCGTGCGTATGGCTTGAATATCCACTTGCGGAAAGTGAGCAATGAATTCTTCGATTGCTTTTGGTTCAGCGATAAGACGCACTCGCCAACGTTCCATTTGATGAAAGCGCGCATTTTCTTCTTGATGCTTACCTTCCCATTTTTGCAATTGCTCAACGATAGGCGCTAAATCTACCTCACGCATCAATCGACCAATATACTGGAGTTGACGGCGGATTGCTCCGTTGGCTGTTAAGCGTTTTGCTTCAGCAATCGCCTCAAACAAAGACTCTTCTAGCGCTAACTTTTTTAAACGTTCTTTAGGTAACGCAAGCAGTTGACGACCAATCTCTTGCGCGGCATCGGCTTCTGCTTTGAGCTTGGTTTTACTGGGGAGGGAATCTTCGTTAGAGGGCGCTGTCATCATAAAAGCAATCTGTGCTAAATCACGGTATGATACCAGCTTTACTCGACAACCTCTAAACAAGCCCCCTACGCATGCAACTGGATCAACTCAAACACATCGCTCAAGAAATCATCTCATTGGCTAAACAAGCAGGTGCCAGCGGTGCCGAAGCCGAAGTGAGTTTTGGTACGGGACAAACAGTCTCGGTTCGCCAAGGTGAAACCGAAAATATTGAATATAACCGTGATAAAGGGTGTTCGGTAACGGTGTATTTTGGACAGCAAAAGGGTTATGCCAGCACCTCAGATCTAAACCCGCAAGCACTAAAGGAATCCGTTGCTGCAGCTTGCAATATTGCAAAATATACTGCGCAAGACGCTTTTTGTGGATTAGCAGACGCCGATTTAATGGCAACAGAGATGCCAGATCTTTCATTGCACCATCCATGGCATATTGATGTGGATCAAGCATTGGCGATTGCCCAACGATGCGAAGCCTCCGCACTTGCCATCGATGACCGCATTACTAACAGCGAAGGTGCCAGCGTTTATACCCAAAGTGGTGCGTTTGCTTATGCGAATAGCCATGGTTTTCTCGGTGGCTACCCCAGTTCACGTCATAGCATTAGCTGTTCTGTAATTGCTGAACATGCGGGGGCCATGCAACGCGATTATTGGTACAGCAGTGCACGGGACGCCACCGATTTACTCAGTCCAGAGCAAGTGGGTATGATGGCAGGCGAACGCACAGTGAAACGCTTGGGCGCAAAACCGATTAAAACAGGACAATATCCTGTGTTGTTTGAAGCAGCCTTAGCCAGTGGCTTAATCGGTAATCTTCTCAGTGCCATTTCTGGCGGCAATCTTTACCGTAAATCTTCATTTTTATTGGACAGTTTGCATACACAAATTGCGAGTCCGTTATTGCATATTGATGAAGATCCGTTTGTATTAAAAGGCGCAGGATCGAGTGCATTTGACAGTGAGGGAGTGGCATGCCAACGCCGCACACTGGTAGAAGATGGCCGTTTATTAGGCTACGTATTGGGCAGTTACTCTGCACGTAAGTTAGGCATGCAAACCACAGGCAATGCAGGAGGCACGCATAACATTCGTGTACGATCGACTGGGCAAGATTTTAATCAATTATTGCAAACCATGGGCACCGGGTTACTGGTGACAGAAATGTTAGGGCATGGCCTGAATATGGTCACAGGGGATTACTCACGTGGTGCGGCTGGCTATTGGGTAGAAAATGGGCTGATTGTACATCCGCTTGAAGAAATCACGATTGCAAGCAATCTAAAAGACATGCTCAATATGATCGTAGCCATTGGCAACGATACGATTCCGCATAATGCAAAACAAACTGGATCCATTTTGATTGAACGGATGACGGTTGCCGCGGGTGGTGACTAATCCGTTTTCAAAAAATAAAACGAATAAAAAGGCTTTGCATTGCAAAGCCTTTTTTATTTCAAAGCAACCCTTAAAAAATACTGCGTGGCGAGTGTGCTTAAAATTCAGTGCGCTTTTGACTTAATGTGCACTGAGTATTTAGTGCACTTGCGATAAAGTGTGAAGGGTATGTTGTAAAGTGACCAAGACTGCGAGCGACTGATCCAAAGAGGATTCAGTCGCAGGCTTTAAATCGTTTGTATCTTGGGGGATCAACTGAGTTTCGGCTTGATTCTCAGGCGCTTCAAAATTTAACACTGGCGTCACTTCATCTAATGGCTGAAAGTCAACCAAAGTTTCAGCTGGAACATCTAACTCCGCTGACGCAGGCAGTAGTAGTGCTTCTTCTTCTAATGGCACTTCGGATTGCAACAGTTCAGTTTGCATTAGCACAGGCTGTGTAGACAACACTTGGTCGTTCACCGGGATGGCGGTCGATTTCGCAGGCTCTTCATCTGCCGGCTCAAAGTCATCCTGCAGTAAATCTTTGGGTACTAAGCCATCTTGAATTAAACTGGCACGGCGTTGCATATAAGCATCACGCATGAAAGCATATGGATCGATTGATGCGTTATCGACTAAATCGGTGGCATCCAGTAGTTGTGTCCGCTTATCAAGCACTTGTACTAGGCGAACTTGGTTGTGTGCACGAATTTGGCCCGTATTGTGCAAGTAAGTAATCGGATCTGAGGTTGCCGTATCAAACACTAATCCGCCTGCATCACGTACTGAACTCGGCCCCAAAATTGGTAACACCAAATAAGGACCAGAACCCACGCCCCAATACCCTAAGGTTTGACCAAAATCTTCATGGTGCTTAGGAATATTGTCCATGCTGGCCACATCAATCAAACCTGCAACGCCAAAAGTGGTGTTAATCACAAACCGACCAGCATCGGTAAAGGCTTGCGCAAATTTTAACTGCAATAAATCATTGACGATGGTGGTGAGTGTACCAAGATTACTAAAAAAGTTACTGACACCAGAACGGATAGGCGAAGGCGTCACAGCCTTGTAGCCTTTAGCCACTGGCTGAATCGCATAACGATCAGTCACATCGTTAAATTTGTAAATACCCCGATTGAGCCCTTCGAGTGGATCTTTATTGGTTGATGCGCAGCCTGAAACAACACATAGCGCCAACAACAACATTATCATTTTGATTTTATTCATATGTACCATTACGCTTCAATTTTGTGCAATGCACAATCAACACCCTCTTTGTTAGCCATTGATGCATCATTAAACAGCGTTTCAATGCATGCCAAACCGTTAGCAACATGTTTAATCACCACCCTCTAACAAGAGCCTATTTGCATAAAAGCTTAATCATTCTACAACAAATGTCATGTTACATTCATACTATTTTTGTATAACGCGAGCGCAAGAGCACGTTGTTCCGCGTGATCTACAATTGGTTTGGGATACCCCGCTATCGATGCACTTGACGCAAACAATGTCGACGTTTTCGAGGGTTTTAAATACGGCTGATGAATCCGTTTATGATCTAAATGTGCAATCTCAGTGACATATTTACGAATAAACTTGCCTTCTGGATCAAATTTTTCAGATTGCGACTGCGGGTTAAAAATTCGAAAATAAGGTTGCGCATCACACCCTGTGGATGCCGCCCATTGCCAACCGCCATTATTGGCAGCCAAATCAAAATCAATTAATTTTTGCGCAAAGTAACGCTCGCCCCATCGCCAATCAATCAATAAATCTTTCACTAAAAAGCTTGCCACCACCATGCGTAATCGATTGTGCATATAGCCCGTTTGATTGAGTTGTCGCATGGCTGCATCTACGATTGGAAAGCCAGTACGCCCCGCACACCACGCTTCAAACCAGTCCACTTGATTAGGGAACACCAGCGCTTCATATTGCGCTTTATAAGCCCTGCCTTGCGCCACATCTGGCCGGTGATACAAAATCTGCACATAAAAATCACGCCAAACCAACTCATTCAGCCATCCAGCCGCGCCTGCGTTGCCATGGAGCGAGAGCTGCCAAGCCGCACGGGCTATTTGCCGAATTGAGATCGTACCAAAACGCAAATGCACCGAAAGATAGGAAACACCTTTAACGGCAGGGAAGTTACGTGCATCATGATATTGATCAATGCGCTGCAAAAAATCCTCAAACAATTGCTGCGCACCGTGCATACCGACAGGTAAACGCATGTCCTGTAAATTTGTTCGTTTAAACCCCATCTGCACCAAACTTGGCATGTCGGTAGGTAATGATTTGGCCAATGCATGCCAATATTGTTTGACTGGGTAAGGCTTTAGATAATAGGCATTTAATTTGGCTAAATGTGAATTGCGATACGGACTAAACACACCATAAGGCTTGCCCGCTTGCGTCAGCACTTCATCTTGCTCAAATAACACATGGTCTTTGAAAGCGTGAAATTGGATGGACATTGTAAGCAAGTGCGCTGCGACGGCCTCATCGCGCGCAATCGCAGCAGGCTCGTAATCACGGTTCACATACACCGCATGCACCTTTAATTGGCTTGCCAATGCGGGGATTTCATCACGCGCGCTACCATGTTTGACAATGACATCTGCACCTGCGGCCTGCAACGATTGTTTCAACTGGAATACGCTTTCCCAGATAAACTCCACGCGGCGGTCTGCGCGATCTTCAAGCTTGTCTAAAATCTCAGTGTCAAAAACGAACACCACATAGACTTGGGTATGTTGTTTCAGCGCATGATACAAGGCAGCGTGATCATCATCACGCAAATCACGGCGCAGCCAAACGAGGGCAGCTGTCATAAATTATTCTCGGTGGTAAGGGTGTCCGCTTAGGACGGTATGTGCACGATAAAGTTGCTCAGTCAACATCACGCGCACCATGCCATGAGGCATGGTCAGATGGGATAAACGTAGTAGCCAGTCTGCTCTGGTCTTGAGCGAGGGGTGAATACCATCTGCACCGCCAATGACAAAGGCAAGATCGCGCCCCATGCCTTGCCATTGTTTGAGTTTTTCAGACAATTGTAACGAGGTGACCGCCTGACCATGCTCATCAAGCACCACCAAATAGTCTCGTCCAACGGCTTCTAAGATACGCTTAGCTTCTGCCTCTTGTACCACGTCACTGTTTTTGCCAGATGCACGCTTATCGGGCTTTATTTCGATGATGCGGGTATCGAGTTCGCGTGGCATGCGTTTCAGATATTCGGCACACGCCGTCTCCACCCAATCAGGCATTTTATGCCCAACAGAGAAAATATTGAGCTTCATGCCAGCAGCACCCTAGGCAGCTGACGCCGCTCGGCGCGACTGGGACTCACTCCACAATTGCTCTAAGTTGTAGTAGGCGCGTGTGGTTGGCACCATGACGTGCACCACAATTTCCTCGAGATCCACCAACACCCACTCACCGTCTTTTTCACCTTCAATGCCACGCGCTTCCACCCCTTTTTCTTTCAGCTTGTCGCGTACATTGTCGGCAATCGCCTTGCATTGACGGGTCGAATTACCGCTGGCCACCACCATATAACTGGTCACGGATGTCATCTGACGTACATCCATGACATTGATATCAAAGGCTTTAATATCTTCTAGCGCGTCAACCACCGCCAATTTCATTTCTTCAAGTTGCATTGTGATCATCAATGATAGGTTTAAGCGGCTTGCGCTGGAATATGGTCTTTTTGGGCCACAATACGGTTTTGGGCATCCACATAAATTAAGGTGGGATGATATTGATTGACTTCGACTTCGGTATATTGCGCATAGCTTGCAATAATAATTAAATCGTCTGGATTGGCCTTATGGGCTGCGGCGCCATTCACTGAAATAATGCCGGAGTGACGCTCAGCACAAATGGCGTAGGTGGTAAATCGCTCGCCATTATTAATGTTGTAGATTTGAATTTGCTCATATTCATGAATATTGGCAGCTTCCAACAAAGCTTCATCAATTGCGCAACTACCCTCGTAGTGCAGCTCGCTGTGCGTCACACGCACCCGATGAAGCTTTGATTTCAACATCACTCTTTGCATTGCATCCCTTTTGCAAAATTTCCGCATCACTCGGAAAAGCTGGCAATTATAAAGTTATCAATAGCTTAGCGCAAAATAAATTTATCACCAAGGTCAACCCTTAAGGCAGAGAAACGGCCAGTTCTAGATTATCAATCAACCGTGTATTGCCAAGTTTTGCCGCCGCCAACATGACCCAAGCTGTAGAATCCGTACGAGGTAATGTCAATGTGACTGGGTTGCGTATGGCCACATAATCCACCTGCCAGCCATCACTTTGCAACTGCGTGCACGCCGAATGTTCAAGCGCCAAATACCCACGTTCGCCCGCCAACAACGCTTGTGCTATCCGTTGCAATTGACCATACAATTGCGGCGCTTGTGTTGTTTGTGCCTCAGTTAAATAAGCATTACGAGAGCTCATGGCGAGGCCCGACGCTTCACGCGAAGTTTCGCCGGCGATGATTTCTATTGGAAAGTTGAGTTGGCGCACCAAGGCATGGATCACCATCAATTGCTGGTAATCTTTTTTGCCAAACACTGCCATTTGCGGCCTGACAAGATGAAACAATTTAGTCACCACCGTCGCCACCCCAGCAAAGTGCCCAGGTCGATGCGCCCCGCACAGCTGATCAGCAAATGCAGGTGGTTGAATCAGCACGCTTTGGTGCAAACCTTGGTCATCCGCCTCTGGGTACATCTCGATGACGGTCGGTGCAAAGACTAGGTCAACCCCCGCCTTTTGCAACTTGTCACAATCCTCAAGTAAGGTGCGCGGATAAGCCGAAAAATCCTCACCCAACCCAAACTGCAATGGATTAACAAAAATACTGACGACAACAACATCTGCATGCGAGCGTGCTAACTGCACCAATGCCAGATGGCCCGCATGTAAATGGCCCATGGTGGGCACCAATGCGACACGTTTCCCGCATTGCGGATCTAACGCTGCGCGCAGCGCACGTATGTCATGCACAATTTGCATAAAACACCCTTGAAACACCTTACATCGATGGAAATGTGGCTGCAATATAGCACAGACCAGTCATTGAGACTGTATGACACCAATTGACAAGACGCCTACACTCCCCCTATATTGCAGATACTTTTAATCAAAAACAATGGGAGTTAGGCATGAGTATCGCATCTGAATTTAAACAATTTGCGCTCAAAGGGAATGTGATGGATTTGGCAGTTGGCGTCATCATCGGCGGCGCTTTCGGTAAAATTGTTGACTCCTTAGTCAACGATATCATCATGCCAGTGGTGGGTCAGTTAATTGGTGGGTTAGATTTCAGTAATATGTTTATTGCACTCAACGGCCAAGAGGCAAGCCTAACCTTGGTAGAAGCCAAAAAATTAGGTGCAGTGCTGGCTTACGGTAACTTTATTACCATCGTGTTGAACTTCGTCATATTGGCGTTTGTGATTTTTCAAATGGTTAAATTTATGAATAGCCTAAAAAAAGAAACGCCAGCAGAACCAGCCGCGCCTGCCGTCACACCAGAGGACATTGTGTTACTGCGTGAAATCAGAGATAGTCTAAAAAAATAACGCAGGGTTAAATAAAAAAAGGTGCTTAAAGCACCTTTTTTTATGTACATCTACAGCGACCGATTACATACCACCCGCTGGATTGGTTTGAATTTGATAGCTTTGCCCTTCGTTCGCATCACTGCCATCATTGTTCAAAAACACCACCACACTGACTTGATCATCAATGATATCCAGCTCTGTGGTAGGGTAAAAAGCCCCTTGCGCATCTTTATTAATGTTGTGGTAATGCCAAATAGAGGCCACGACACGGCCAGAATCCTTAAGTTTAATGTCTTCAGCTTTGGCTGGCTCACCGAGTAACGCAACAATTTCGGCACGTTTCAGTTTACCAATCGCATCGACAAACCCACGCTCATCCAACGGCAAGCTGGCAGGAGATACGTTACCCGCTGATGCCAAATGTGAAGCCATCAACATGCTGATGGTTAGAAATGCGGTTAACACTGTTTGTTTTCTCATCATTCGCTCCTTAATGGTGAATTGGTGAGTTAAAACACCATTTAGTTCACCGGGTTAACAAATTAACACTTGCATCAAGTCTCAACGTTGTGCTGTATTGGCTCCGCTTGTTCAACCAATAACGCATGCACGCGGCGACTGTCCGCACGTACTACCGTTACTTTCAAATGATCCAGTTGTATCTGTTCACCACGTTTTGGCAAATGGCCGAATCGATTCACCACTAACCCACCAAAGGTTGAAAATTCCTCATCACTAAATTGCGTGCCTAAAGCATCATTGAGTTCCGCAATTTCGGTTAAGGCTTTTACTCGATACTGACCTGTGGTCTGTTGAATAATGTTATCTTCATCTTCGTCATAATCGTATTCATCATCAATATCGCCAACAATTTGTTCGAGTACATCTTCGATAGTCACCATGCCCGCAACGCCGCCGTATTCATCCACAACAATCGCGATATGGTTTCGATTACTACGAAACTCTTTAAGTAAGACATTAAGACGCTTTGATTCGGGAATAAACACAGCAGGACGCAACATATCGCGCAAATCAAACTCTTCACCTGCATAAAATCTGAGCAAATCTTTGGCTAACAAAATGCCGACGACTTCATTTTTATTATCCTCGATCACCGGAAAACGTGAGTGCGCGGTTTCAATCACAAATGGCAAAAAGCTGTCTGGCGGTTGCGCAATATCAATGACATCCATTTGTGAGCGCGGGATCATGATATCGCGCACTTGCATTTCACTGACTTGCAATACGCCTTCTATCATCGCGAGTGAATCACCATCCATTAAATGGTTTTCATAAGCGCTATGCAGAAGGGCCACTAACTGTTCGCGATCTTCTGGCTCACGTAAAAGTAGGTGACTGAGACGTTCTAAAAAGGAGGGTTTATGGGGAAACTTTTCTGGCTCCGAAGCCATATATTATGCTGGCGACAGCATCCTGTGTAATACGATAGGCAAAAGCATACCTTAAATTGGTCAAAAGTAATACCTTGACCAAGGACCCATGTGCGCGCAGACACTCGCCTAACATGGTGCGTCACGGACCCAAATAAACTAGACTTGAACCGCCGTTAGCTATAATTTAATCCCATCACGTCACGCACTTCACGCATGGTTTCGCGCGCCAGTTTCCTGGCTTTTTCACACCCTTCCGCCACGATATTTTTAACGATGGTTGGATCTTCTGCGTACTCGGCAGCACGGGCTTGAATCGGCGTCAGTTCGGCAACCACACCATCAATCACGGGTTGTTTACATTGAATACAACCAATGCCTGCAGTGCGGCAGCCTTCTTGCACCCATGCTTTGGTTGGTTCATCGGAATACACTTCATGTAACTGCCACACTGGGCATTTTGCTGGATCTCCCGGATCGGTACGGCGAATACGAGCGGGATCGGTCGGCATGGTTTTGATTTTTTTAGTGACTTCATCGATCGGCTCGCGCAATGAAATCGTATTGTTGTAGGATTTAGACATTTTTTGACCATCTAAACCAAACATCTTGGATGCGGGGGTGAGCTTATAATCAGGCTCAATCAAAATGATTTTGCCACCGCCCTCCAAATACCCGAGCAATCGCTCTTTATCCCCTAAACTTAAATTTTGCTGTTCAGTGATCATGGCGCGTGCCGATTCCAGCGCTTCAGCGTCACCGCTTTCTTGATAAGCACTCCGCATTTCTTCATAGAGGGCAGCGCGCTTCGAGCCTAACTTTTTAATGGCGGCTTCGGCTTTTTCTTCAAAGCCTTTTTCGCGGCCGTAAATATGGTTAAACCGTCTAGCCACTTCACGGGTAAGTTCGATGTGCGGTACTTGGTCTTCACCAACAGGCACTTGGGTGGCTTTATAAATTAAAATATCCGCACTTTGCAGCAAGGGATAACCTAAAAAGCCATAGGTAGATAAATCTTTACTAGAGAGTTTTTCTTGTTGATCTTTGTAGGTCGGCACGCGCTCCAACCAACTGAGCGGCGTCATCATGCTAAGTAAGGTATGCAACTCTGCATGTTCGGGCACTCTTGATTGAATAAAAATCGTTGCATTGGCTGGGTCAATACCAGCAGCCAACCAGTCAATCACCATGTCCCATACATTGGCTTCAATCACTTCTGGTGTGTCGTAATGGGTGGTCAGTGCATGCCAATCAGCCACAAAAAATAAGCACTCACACTCATGTTGAAGTCTGAGCCAGTTTTTGAGTACGCCATGATAATGCCCCAAGTGTAACTGTCCCGTGGGGCGCATCCCCGATAATACGCGTTCGACCGCCATGATGATGGTTATTCCTATTATTGAATAAAGTGTCGCATTCGTAAGCGTTGCTGTTTAAAACAACAACTGCTGAATCAACTGTTGAAAAAATCTTAACACAGGTGACAGGATAGCACCCAGCACCCCTGTCAATAACAATGCAATGAGTATCAACATGCCAAAACGTTCGAGCTTAGCAAACTGCACAGCGGCTGGCATCGGCAACAAACTGACGGCAATCCGGCCGCCATCGAGCGGTGGCAATGGCAACAAATTCAGCACAAGCAACACCAGATTTATTTGGATACCAGCGACACTCATCTGCGATAAAAATAATTGTGCGGTTTCGGGAAAAAGGCTTATGCGTGCGTACATCAGGCCCCACAACAAGGCCATCACAAAGTTAGAGGCAGGACCTGCTAAAGCCACCCATAACATGTCTTGCTTGGGGCGCCGTAATTGGCCGAAATTGACGGGCACAGGCTTTGCCCAGCCAAACAAAATACCACCCAATATCAAACTGAGCGCAGGCAGCAACAGCGTACCAATCGGATCAATGTGCTTAAAAGGATTGAGCGTGATGCGGCCCAGCCGCTCAGCGGTTAAATCGCCAAAATACTTGGCCGCGTAGCCATGTGCGGCTTCATGCACCGTAATGGCAAACAAAATGGGCAAGGCACATGCCGTGAGCTTTTGAATGGTAGCGGGTTCCAGCATAAGGTGATCGCACAACTTTCAATCAACAATTATAGTTAAGAAATGAGTACTTTATATTCAACATTAAGGCCAAACACCAACGCCAGTCCGCACCACGTTTGGGGGATCTTCCGTCAAATCAACCACGGTAGTTAAGCCTACGTGCATAATGTCACTGTCCACCACGGCATCCACTTGATGCTCAAGCAGCTCACGGATTTCCCAGCCTACTGACAGCGGCTGAATATCCCCAGGCAATTGCAAAGTCATGCTTAAAACCGGCGCATTCAACGCTTGCAGTAGCGCTTGTGTCACCACATGATGCGGCACGCGCAACCCGATTGAACTGCGTTTGGGGTGTTGCAACCGACGTGGCACTTCTCGTGTGGCATCCAGTAAAAACGTATAAGGGCCAGGCGTATAGGCTTTTAATAGGCGAAATTGCTGGTTGTTCACTTTGGCATAGGTGCCAATTTCAGCTAAATCTCGACACATCAACGTAAAAGGATGTTGCTCATCGACTTGTCGAATGCGTCGGATACGGGTTTGCGCCTCTTTGAAATCCATTAAACACGTCAAGGCATAGCTTGAATCTGTCGGCATGGCCAAAATACCGCCCTGTTGCAATAATTGCACCGCTTGTTGGATTAATCTTGCCTGCGGATTTTGTGCATGCACTACAAAATATTGAGCCATAGTAGCTTACTGCAAAAAGTCCGCCTCTGGCCAATCGCGCCACAGCGGTTCGCAACCGTGTGGCAAATCGGGCAGTTGGCCCATGCCGATAAAAGACATGCCTGGACCATGGTAATCAGAACCTTGCGACGCTTTTAAACCAAAGCGGTGCGCAAGTTTTGCAAATTGCACAAATTGCGGGGGTTGATGGCTACCTGTCACCACTTCAATGCCAACCCCTCCGCAATCTCTGAATTCATTGAGCAATAGATGAAGGTTGATCATGCCTAAATCGTAACGGCCTGGATGCGCCAACACCGCCACACCACCACTTTGTTGAATCAGATGGATCGCCTCTGGCAAAGCCATCCACTCGTGATCAACAAACCCGGGCTTCCCTTTCACGAGATACTTTTTAAACACTGTTTTTACATTTTTGACATGCCCAGCGTTCACCAAATATTGCGCTAGATGGCTGCGAGTAAGGATGCTATTGCCTGCCAACGCTTTCGCACCCGCATACACGTCTGCGAAACCGACTTTAGCTAAGCCTTGTGACATTTCAAACGCGCGCGCTTCTCGTGCCAAGCGCACACCTTCAAATACCTGCCGCATTGCAGCGTTTTCGGCATCAATCCGTAAGCCGACCACATGGATGGTACGTTTTTTCCAAGTGACCGATATTTCAACGCCGTTGATCAAGGTGATGCCATGTTGTTGCGCCGCTTGTCGTGCCCGCGCTAGGCCACCAACTTCGTCGTGATCGGTTAATGCCAATACTTTCACCCCACGCTCAGCAGCATAGGCCACTAACGCCTCAGGGGAGAGCGCACCGTCTGAAAAAGTAGAATGGCAGTGTAAATCGATGGCAACGGGCATGATGGTCTTATCAGCATGAAAAGGCGCAATTTTCGGCCGCCAAACGTGACAAGCGGCTTTACAACTGAGTTTGAATCATAGCAAAATAGACGCTTCGCTCCTAGCAGCAATTCTTGAAGTCAGACACACGCATGCAAGTTCTCACCGATTTACTTCCAGTGATTCTGTTTTTTATTGCTTACAAAAAAGCGGGCATTTTTGTCGCCACCGCGGTTGCCATTGCCACCACTTTATTACTGGTGGTTTACAGCAAAATCAAGCATGGCAAAGTTGAAAAGATGTTATTGATCAACGGCGCGGTCATCACGGTCTTGGGCGGCATTACCCTGCTGTTGCACGACAAAACATTTATCATGTGGAAACCTACCGTGTTGTATTGGATCGGTGCGATCGCTTTAATCGTCAGCCGCTATGCATTTAAACGTAACTTAATTGCGCAGATGCTGAGCAAAGTGTTAGCGCCACCTGCGCGGGTGTGGGATCAACTCAATTGGGCGTGGGCATTATTCTTAATTGGCCTAGGCCTTTTAAATTTATATGTCGCTTTTCATTTTAGTGAAGATCAATGGGTCAACTTTAAACTGTTTGGCGTCACCGCCATTATGTTTATCTTTATGATTGCGCAAGTGCTGTTGCTCAAGGCCTACTGGCATGAACAAGATGCCTCCAAATAAACAAAGGATTGTGCATGCTTTACATGATTTTTGCCCAAGATACTGAGCACAGTTTAGCGCTGAGACAACAACATCGCCCACCGCATTTGGCGCGATTACACGCCTTACAAGCGGAAGGCCGCTTGGTGTTGGCAGGCCCATTGCCTGCCATCGACAGCACAGATCCGGGTGACGCGGGCTTTACTGGCAGCTTGATTGTGGCCACATTTGAGAGCCTTGAAGCAGCCCATGCTTGGGCACAAGATGACCCTTTCATGCATGCAGGCGTGTATCAAAGCGTCACCGTACGTCCGTTTCGACAAACCCTACCGTAATAAAAAAAATTCAATGTAACGTCACTTTATTTTCCCTAAGCGAGCATTCCAGTTGAACCCATCTCTACATGAAGAAATCCAGCAACGGTTACAAGCCCTCGCACCCAGCTATTTAGCACTCGTAGACGAAAGTGCACAGCATGCGGGACACGCTGGAAATGGCGGTGGCGGACACTTTTTTGTCACGGTAAAAAGCTCGCTATTTTCGGGGAAATCCCTGATAATGCGCCATCGCATGGTATATCAATTGTTACAAGATTTAATGCCGCATCGTATCCATGCTTTACGGATAGAGGCACTCATTGACGATGAATCGTCAATGAACACGCAGTGAATTAACGCATCACTTCATATTTGTTTTTAAAAGGACTTTGCATGAAATTTGTAAAACTATTATTAGCCATTGCTTGCGTAAGCGCCCTGTCAACAGCGCACGCCTTAGATGCAGATGCCGTGGCAACGGTCAATGGCAAACCAATTAAAAAAACTTGGGTTGATTTTATTTTGCGTGATGCAGAAGCGCGTTCTGGCCAAAAAGCCAATGACAACATGAAAGCGGCTGTGATCAACGAGTTAGTAGGTTCTGAATTAGCCTACCAAGAAGCTCAAAAATCAGGCATTGATAAATCAGCGGATTTTGTCGCTAGTGAAGAACTATCGCGCCGTAAATTGCTTGTAAATGCATTTTTAGCTGATTTTATTAAAAAAAATCCAGTGACAGAAGCTGAGAAAAAAGAAGGTTACGAACAATACAAAAAAGAGCTTGGTGATAAAGAATATAGCGCCCGTCATATCTTAGTAAAAACTGACGCTGAAGCGAAAGCCATTATTGCTGATCTGAAAAAAGGCACTGACTTTGCAAAAATTGCCAAAGATAAATCATTAGATCCAGGTTCTAAAGAAAAAGGTGGTGACTTAGGCTGGTTCTCACCGGCTGGCATGGTTAAACCGTTTGCAGATGCCTTAGTCAATTTGAAAAAAGGTGACATGACGCAAGAGCCTGTGCAATCACAATTTGGTTGGCATGTCATTAAACTGATCGATACCCGCGCCCTGCAAGCGCCCGCTTACGACAAAGTGAAAGATGGCATTGAACGCACGATTCAACAACGTAAGCTTGAGAAATTCATGCTGAGCCTGAAAGAAAAATCTAAAATCGAAGTAACTGGTTTAGAGAAAAAATAAGCGTAACACCCTTAAAAATAAGCCAACGTATCGTTGGCTTTTTTTATATTGTTGCCCGCTTGACTGCATCAATAAACCAAACCCCTCTGTCACCCTGTTTATGGTACGCAAGCGGCTATTTTCAAAAGGTATTGCACATTGCCTGACCAGCTATCGTAACCAACATCGTTAGGAAATTTCGCGGTTGTTCTATAAAATCGGAACGGTTCTCATTTAAAAAACTCGAAATCGAGATGCAACTCCATCAACTCCAACCCGGTGAACGCGCAGTGATTGCGCATGTACAATCTGAACAAGCGCTGAGTCAACGTCTGACCGCCTTGGGCTTTCGTCCTGGCAAGCAGATTCATGTGATACGGCAAGCATTATTTAATGGCCCATTACATGTACGTATCGGCAGCACCGATGTCATTATTCGGCTCAACGATGCAAAAGCCATTTATCTATCTCCCATTCAGCCTTTCGCGGAAAATCACGCGCTATGAAACGAATTGCATTATTGGGGATGCCCAATACCGGAAAATCGACGCTATTTAATCGCTTGAGCGGCGCTTCCGCCAGAGTGGGCAATTGGCCGGGCATCACCGTCGATTTAATGAGCGCAAAAATATTGGTGGGTGGCCACATTGCAGAGCTCATCGACCTACCAGGACTGTATGACTTGCACGGCTTTTCCGACGACGAGCAAGTGGTGCGTCATTTCCTGAGTCAGCACACCATCGATCTCGCCCTGATTGTGTTAAATAGCGTACAAATCGACCGTCAGCTATCGTTAGCTTTACAAATCCGCGCGCTTGGCTTACCGACTGTATTGCTGTTAAACATGGCCGATGAAGCCAAACGTGCGCAGATCAATATCGATACCGATAAAATGCGTGAACATCTTGGCATGCCCGTGCTCGCCATCAGCGCGAAATATGGCGCAAGTTGCCCGGAAGCGCTTACATTAGCGGCACAAGTCATGGCACAACACGCACCCATCGCGGCCGCTCAAATCGCAGAAAAATTGGCTGAAGATCACCACATTGAACAAGCCATGGATACCATCATCACGCAATCGGTCAGCATGCCTGTGCAGCTCAACGATGAAACCACTGACCGCATTGATCGGGTACTGCTGCATCCAATCTTTGGGTTGCCCTTGTTTTTTGCCAGTATTTTTTTATTGTTTCAATTTATTTTTAGTGTAGGCGCCCCGCTGCAAGCGGGCATGGCTTGGCTTTTTGACAATCTGCGCAGTCAATGGCTAGAACCGGCACTCGCCCACCTCCCAAGCTGGCTCAATGGTTTATTGTTGGATGGCTTATATACTGGCGTGAGCACGGTGGCAGCATTTGTGCCGATTATTGTTTTGTTTTTCTTGGTCATGAGCATGGTGGAAGACAGTGGCTATTTATCGCGGGCTGCCTTTTTAATGGATGCCCTCATGGCAAAAATGGGCTTAGATGGCCGCGGCTTTGTCATGGTATTGATGGGCTTTGGCTGTAATGTGCCCGCACTGATGGGTACCCGCGTGATGCGCAGCCGACCAATGCGTCTATTAACCATGCTGGTGATACCGCTCTCCTTGTGCTCTGCCCGCCTCCAAGTCTTTTTGTTCATGATTGCCATTTTATTTGCACCAGCCAAAGCGGCATTGGTGATGTTTTCGCTGTATATGGTGAGCTTTTTCACCATCTTTTTAACGGCTATCCTATTTAAACATCGCTACCAAAGTCATGAACCCTTTGTGTTGGAATTACCGCCCTATCGCTTCCCGACCCCGCGTCAGATATGGTTGCGTGGCTGGCAAGAGGTGAAACACTTTTTGCAGCGTGCCAGTAAATTTATCGTAATTGGGGTGTTGATGGTTTGGCTGTTAACCCATTTACCGATGGGCGCCACGCCGGCCAGCGCACAAACTTGGGCGGGCAGTATTGGACATTTTTTTGCACCAGTACTGGATCCGATAGGCATTGATACGCAACTGGCGATTGCGCTTATTTTTGGCTTTGTGGCAAAAGAAATCGTGGTGGGTTCTTTAGCCGTAATTTATGGTCTGCAGGGGGACGCCCTTAGTCAACAAATTGCCCTCAATATTGACTGGGTGCAAGGCATGAGTTTTATGTTGTTCACCCTGATTTATACGCCTTGCTTATCCACCATTGCCACCCTACGCACCGAAGCGAAAAGCCAAGCGTTTATGTGGCTATCGTTAGCTTGGTCGCTCACCTTGGCATGGATCGTCAGTTTTATGTTTTATCAAACGGCCCGTTTATTAGGTTATTAGGCCGCCTGATTCTCTAGATACGCTCGCCATGATTGAAAAGCATGATTTTTTGAATAAAAAATGGCACTATTTGAAGTGTTTTGTACACAAAGCGTCTTGAAATTGTTTTTTGTTGTTTTTTATAACCTTTAAGGAGAACTTAGCCATGTTAAACAAACTATTTGTCGTATCGTTTGCATCATTATTTGCAATCAGTGTGCAAGCCGCACCCCACAGCCACAATGGCGCCATGGAAAAATGTATGCGCGCAGCGCTGGTGAAACATCCAGGTAAAGTCGTTTCACTCGAAGCCGAACTGGAAAAAGGTCGCCCAATTTATGAATTTGATATTGTTGGTGATGATGGCAAAGAATGGGAAGTAGAATGCGATGCTAAAACCGCAAAAGTGTACGAAGAAGAAGTGGATGTGGATGCCAATAGTGAAGAATTCAAATCCAAAGCTAAAGTGTCTTTAGAAGATGCCAAGAAAACGGCATTAGCTAAGTTTCCTGGTCAAATCGAAAGCATAGAATACGAACTTGAAAACGGAAAACCTGTTTTTGAGTTTGATATTAAACAAGCCAACGGCAAAGAAGTCGAGGTCGAGGTCGATGCAGTGACAGGTCTCATCGGTGAAACTGAAGAAGAAGTATACGAAATTGGCAAAGATTAAGTTGTTTCTTGGCAGTGAATCAAAACAGCAACCAATATGGTTGCTGTTTTTTTATATCCAACGTCTCATTAACGGCGATATTCTTTGCCTGATGCTGGGCCACAGATCGGGGACATGACAGCGAAAAGGCACGCTTTCTGATAGAATACGTGATTATTTTTTACTCAATTTAATTGCCGCCTCATGTCCAGTCAAGCACACTTTCTCTCCCTATCTGGCAGCATTGCACTCTCACAATTTCGACTTGATAAGTTATTTCAACGTCTCAATGAACATGCGCCCAACATTGCGCGCATCGACACAGCATTTGTGCATTTTGCGTTTAGTAGCCAGCCATTTCAAGCGCATGACATCGAGCGTTTACAACAAATTCTGACGTATGGCCCAATGCAGCAACAGGGGTTAACCTCAGGGGAATTGTTGCTGGTCATCCCCCGTTTTGGCACCATCTCACCCTGGGCGTCACGTGCTACCGATATTGCGCGCCATTGTGGCTTAGCGGATTTACTGCGGCTTGAGCGGGGTGTTGCCTATTACGTCTCCACCCACAATGGTGAACCATTGACTGCAGACGAGCGCACCTGTTTGCGTGCCATGCTGCACGATCGCATGACAGAAACCGTGATTACGCGTATCGAAGATGCTGAACATTTATATCATCATGCATCACCCAAGCCTTTGTCGAATATTGATATGCTGGCGGGCGGTCAAGCGGCGCTGGAAGCGGCAAACCAAGACATGGGCTTGGCGTTATCCCCTGACGAAATCGACTATTTGTTCAACAATTTTAGCAAGATGGGGCGCAATCCTACCGATGTTGAGTTGATGATGTTTGCCCAAGCCAACTCTGAACATTGCAGACATAAAATTTTTAACGCCAATTGGGTCATCGATGGCGTGCAGCAGGATAGTTCTCTGTTTGGCATGATCCGTAATACACATCAACTTAATCCTGGTCACACCGTTGTCGCATATTCTGACAACTCGTCTATTGTGGGTGGACAAGTGACACAGCGCTTTTACCCCAACGCGCAGGGTGACTATCAGTTTCATGAAGATCATATGCACTACTTGATGAAAGTAGAAACGCATAACCATCCGACAGCGATATCACCATTTGCTGGCGCAGCGACCGGTGCTGGTGGTGAAATTCGAGACGAAGGGGCCACCGGTATTGGCTCCAAACCCAAAGCAGGGCTCACCGGGTTTTCTGTCTCTAATTTGCACATTCCTGATTTCGCCCACCCTTGGGAAACGCCGTATGGCAAACCTGGTCGGATTGCGAGCCCGTTGCAAATCATGATCGACGGACCATTGGGCGGGGCTGCTTACAACAATGAATTCGGCCGACCCAACATTGCAGGTTATTTCCGTACTTTTGAATTAGCCACGCCCACCCATGATGGACATAGCGAGGTCCGTGGCTATCACAAACCCATCATGCTGGCGGGCGGTGTTGGCAATATATCTGATCGCCACAGCCATAAACATGCCATTCCGGCGGGGGCTGCATTAATACAGCTCGGCGGGCCTGCCATGCTGATCGGATTAGGTGGTGGTGCCGCTTCCAGCATGGATACGGGTGCTAATACCGAACATCTCGATTTTGATTCGGTACAGCGCGGCAACCCAGAGTTGCAGCGGCGTGCGCAAGAAGTGATTGATCGTTGCTGGCAACTCGGCGAACACAATCCTATTTTAAGTATTCACGATGTGGGCGCTGGCGGTATTTCCAATGCGTTTCCAGAGTTAGTCAACGATGCCAAAGTGGGTGCAGTGTTTCAACTGCGCGACGTGCATAACGAAGAGCCTGGCATGAGTCCACGAGAGCTATGGAGCAATGAGGCCCAAGAACGCTATGTGTTAGCCGTAACCCAAGCGGATTTGCCAAGATTTGAGCAAATCTGCGCCCGCGAACGCTGTCCGTTTGCAGTGGTAGGCATCGCAACAGAGGACCGTCACCTCACCGTGGCCGACCGCCATTTTGATAATCAGCCAGTGGACATGGATTTATCGGTGCTGCTAGGCAAGCCACCCAAAATGTTACGTGACGTGCACTCGGTCAAAAAAACACTTCCAGCCTTGGATACGCGACACATCAACCTGCAAGATGCCGTCGAGCGCGTGTTACGCCTACCAGGGGTGGCTGACAAAACCTTTTTAATTACCATCGGTGACCGTAGCGTAACGGGCCTGATTGCGCGAGACCAAATGGTGGGTCCTTGGCAGATTCCAGTGAGTGACGTTGCCGTCACCACTGCGGGATTCAACACCTTACAAGGCGAAGCATTTGCCATAGGTGAAAAAGCGCCGCTGGCCTTGGTCGATGCGCCGGCTTCAGGCCGCATGGCCATCGGTGAGTCGATCACCAACATTGCGGCGGCAAGCATCCCATCGTTAAGTAATCTCAAACTATCCGCGAACTGGATGGCCCCTGCAGGCCATCCTGGCGAAGATGCCGCGCTGTTTGAAACCGTAAAAGCGGTCGGTATGTCGTTGTGCCCAGCCTTGGGCATCAGCATTCCGGTGGGTAAAGACTCAATGAGCATGAAGACCGTCTGGCAAGATCAAGGCGAACAAAAATCGGTGACGTCGCCGATTTCGTTGGTGATCTCGGCCTTTGCCAATACCGATGATGTGCGGCAGACCTTAACGCCACAGTTACGTACGGATTTAGGCGAAACCGCGCTAATTTTAATTGATTTAGGCAATGGCCAACATCGGATGGGCGGCTCCGCGCTGGCGCAAGTATTTGGTCATATTGGCAACCAAGTGCCCGATGTGGATCAGCCAGCGCAACTCAAAGCTTTTTTTAGCGAGATTCAACGCCTCAATCGCGCGCAATCATTGATCGCCTACCATGATCGCTCGGATGGTGGTTTGTTTGTGACGCTGGTAGAAATGGCATTTGCTGGACATTGTGGGCTAGAGATTGATCTCAGCGCAATCGCAGGCGATCATCTATCTGTGCTGTTTAACGAGGAATTAGGCGCAGTGGTTCAAGTACGTGCCGACGAAGCAGATACGATTGTGGCAGCTTTGCGTCAACAGATCGGTGCTGCAGTGCATCGCATTGGGCATGTGCAATCAGGGCACGCGATCAGTATTCGCCATGGGACCCTCCATTATCAAGCCTCGCGGATTGACTTACATCGGATGTGGTCAGAAACCACTTATCACATGCAACGACTGCGTGACAATCCTGTATGTGCGCAACAAGAATATGACCGCATTTTAAATAGCAATGATGCTGGCTTACAGGCACAATTAACGTTTGATCTCAATGAAGACATTGCCGCTCCGTATATTCAAACTGGGGTGCGTCCGCGCATGGCCATTTTGCGTGAACAAGGTGTCAATGGTCAAACCGAAATGGCTGCCGCGTTTGATCGCGCAGGTTTTCACAGTGTCGATGTTCACATGAGTGACATCATTAGCGGCCGTGTATCGCTTGCGCAATTTGCTGGCTTGGTGGCATGCGGCGGCTTTTCTTACGGCGACGTACTGGGTGCAGGCGAAGGGTGGGCAAAATCCATCTTATTCAATCACCGTGCCCGTGATGCGTTTAGTGCATTTTTTGATCGAAGCGACAGTTTTGCACTCGGGGTCTGTAACGGCTGTCAGATGATGAGTAATTTACACAGCATCATTCCGGGCGCGGAACACTGGCCACACTTTGTGCGCAATAAGTCTGAACAGTTTGAAGCACGGGTCGCCATGGTCGAGGTATTACCCTCACCTTCATTGTTTTTTGCAGGCATGGCCGGTAGTCAAATGCCGATCGCCGTCGCACATGGTGAAGGTTTTACGGAATTTACTGATGCAAGCATGGTCACAAACGTGTTACAACAGCACATGGCAACGCTTCGGTTTGTGGACCCTGCATTGAAACCCACTGAAATGTATCCATTCAACCCTAACGGCTCACCCCAAGGGTTAACAGGTTTTACAACGCATGATGGACGGTTTAGCATTATGATGCCGCATCCAGAACGCGTGTTTAGAACGGTACAGCACTCATGGCACCCTGATCATTGGTTAGAAGATGGTCCATGGATGCGCATGTTCCGTAATGCACGACAATTTGTCGCTTAAATGTTTATATAAAAATAGAAGGTTGGAGATTATGAAATCAATCAAAGCAGGTCTTATCTTGTTGTCCCTTTTTTTCACATTGAATGCGTTTGCACTCACCGATGAAGAATACCTTGAATTTACCGAAGCTCTCACAAACGGCAATGTAAAAGTGGTCAAAAAATATGTTGAAGCAGACCCTACACTGGTAAAACAAAAGTTTTTTGCTTGGGAGCCTTTGGCGATGGCTGCTTCTAAAAACCAATTGGATACCGTGAAATATTTGGTATCAAAAGGTGCAGATAAAGATTATGTGCATCCTGCCAGTCGCAACACTGCTTTCCACATGGCGGCATTTAACAAAGATGTAAAAACCATGAAGTATTTAGCGGCCTCTGGTGCTGATGTCAACTTAAAACTCAAAGGCGATGTGTCATTGATTCGTTATTTCACAGAGCAAAAAGATGAGCCTATGGTGAAATTACTAACCGAGTTAGGGGTGAAAAACGACGGTTGCCATGAAGAAAAATGTTTCTAATGGCTGACGCTTTACGCACACTAGTTTAATCAGTTAGCAATGTTTGTCGCAATAAAAAAGGTCATGCTTGCATGGCCTTTTTTTATTTCTGACATCACCAACATACTGCATCACGAACCCTGCCTATTTGAAGCATCTTGTTTAAACCATGGTATCTAAACCCATGATGTGTAACGCAAGTCACATTGCAATGCTGTTAAATGGATACAATTCAGAAATAATTTGTTTTATCAGGGACTAGTCGTGCAACATCCTTTGAACTGTATCATCGTCAGCTTGCTCGCCATGGGGCTATCGCCCCTAGGCTTCACCGAGCCCGTTCAAGCAAATTCAGTCACAAGCCTCGCCGCATCTTGCTATGCCTGCCACGGACCAGATGGCAATAGTATGGGTGGCACAGCCAGTCTTGCTGGGCTCAATGCAAGCTATTTTGCTGAGCGCATGCAAGGGTTTAAAGATGGCAGCATGCCAGCCACCGTCATGCATCAACATGCCAAGGGTTTAACCCAGACTGAAATATTGGCACTCGCTGATTACTTTGCCACACTGCCAAGAAAAACGCCTAAGCCTTTACCATATCAATCCTTTAAGGGCCAACCATGAAAACGCGTGACTTTGCTGTGCATGCATCGCAGGCGTTATCTTCCACGCATCGACGTCAGTTTTGCCGTCAGGTGGTGTATGGTGGCTTAGCGTTCTACGGACTGCCGGCTTTTGCGCGGGCAAATAAGCCACCATTAGGCCAAGTCGTGGTGGTAGGCGCAGGGTTTGCCGGGTTAACCGCAGCCAAATACATTCGGCAATGGAGCCGCGGTAACGTCGGCGTCACCGTGATCGAACCCAATATGCAATTTATTTCATGCCCGCAGAGTAACTTAGTGTTGGGTGGCAGTAAAACCATGGATGCATTGAGTTTTTCTTATCAGCTTGCGCAAACACAACATGGCCTCAAGTGGGTGCATGATCAAGTGGTTGCAATCTCACCCACCCGCAAACAGGTACAACTCGCGCGCGGCACACTCCACTATGACAAACTGATCTTAGCACCAGGTGTGGATTTTAATTACCGTCCACTTGTAGGCATGACCCAGCCAGTTGCACATATTACCCATGCGTGGAAAGCAGGCGCTCAAACCTTACAGTTGCGCCAGCAACTTACGGCAATGGCAGATGGTGGCGTATTTGTCATCACCATCCCCAAAGCCCCCTATCGTTGTCCACCTGGTCCTTATGAGCGTGCCTGCCAAGTTGCGCATTATTTCAAGCAACATAAACCTCGTAGCAAGGTCATTGTGTTAGATGCCAATCCAGATATCGTTTCAAAAAAAGGGTTATTTATGCAGAGCTTTCGTGGCCTCTATGCAGACATCATTGACTATCGCCCCAATAGCGAGATCGTTGAGATAGATCCGAACACACACACTGTGAAAACGGACTTTGAAACCGTCCATGCCGACCTACTAAACGTTATTCCGCCCCAGTTGGCAGGTAAAATTGCACAACAAGCACAGCTAAACAACGTAGATCAACGTTGGTGTGAAGTCGATTTTTTAACCTATGCCAGCACCATCGCCCCCGATATTCATATCATTGGTGACAGTATTTCAGCGGGTTTGCCCAAATCTGCGCACATGGCTACTTCACAAGCAAAAATTTGTGCCGCTGCTATGGTCGATCTGTTGGCCGGACAAGCGCCTAATCCCCTACCCGTGTTTGCCAACACTTGCTATAGTTTTGTCGATGATCAGCAAGCCATGCATGTGGCAAACGTTTATCGCTTTGATGCGACCAAAAAAACCATGATTGGGGCTGAAGGGGGCGGAGTTTCTACTCAGGCTTCGCTATTAGAAGGCCAATATGCGCAAGCTTGGGCCAATAATATCTGGGCCGATACACTGACTTAACGCGATGCAGACACTACGCCGCTCCTTACGATCATCCAAAGTCATCTTGCTGGTAGCCGCTTTGCTGACTGGGGCAGTCGCCTTGTACTTGGGTGTTGGTTATCGTGTTTTCGCAAACACCACGGTGCATCAACACCTCATTGCCAGACTCACCCTGCCAAATGATCTCAAGATTGAGCGTTTTGCAGATGTCAGCCCGCTTGGCAAGCCGCGCATGCTCGCCGTTTTGCCCTCTGGCGAACTGCTCGTCACGCTGGTGGATACTGGCCTTGTTGTTAAATTAGATGGGCAGGGTACGCCCAGCATCATTGCCAGCGGACTGAACAACCCAAATGGTCTGGTGGTGCGTGATGAAGATATCTTGGTAGCGGAAATCGATGGTGTTGTTAAGTTACCCAAGCTCGCACAAGGATGGGGCGCCAAGGTCCCGTTTATTCGCAACTTACCGATCGGCGGCCATGCCCTTAAAACGATTAAACAATCGCCAACAGGTGATTTATTGATCAATGTCGGTTCAAGCTGCAATGTTTGTATCGAAAACGATCCAACGCGTGCCACCATATTGCGCTTTGATCACAACGGTCGCCCAGCAGGCGCACTGCGCACCTTAGGCCGCCATACACAGAGCGCCATTTGGGCCAAGGGCTTACGTAACAGCCAAAGCTTTGCGTGGCACCCCATCACAGGCGCAATGTTCGCCACCAATGAAGGCGCCGATAACCGCAGTGATCAAAAAAATGGTGCTATCAATGACGCGCTGCCTCCTGAGCATTTAAATCAGATTGAAGGTGGTCAACATTACGGCTGGCCGTATTGCTGGGCCGACCCCGAACATGCTGGACAGATGATGCAAGACCCCAACTTTTTAGGTGATGATCAGTTTTGCGCGACAACACAGGCACCCGCAATCACCTTTGAATCACATAGCACGCCCATCGGCATCAGTTTTTTAGACAAAAGCAAGCTACCCGTGCAATATCTTGGCGATGCCGTTGTTGCTTTACATGGCTCATGGAACCGAAAACAACCAAGCGGTTATCGTGTGGTCAGGGTACAATTTAGGAACCATCAACCGGTTGCGGTCGTCCCATTGATTGATGGTTGGCTCACCCAACAACAAGCGTGGGGTCGTCCTGTGGATGTGATTGTTGGTCACGACGGCATGCTCTACATCAGCGATGACTTGAATGGTTGGATTTATAAAGTCAGCCCTAACTCTAGATGACAGTGCCTCGGCACAAAGGAAGTTTATGCGAAACTATGTACACATTGGCGTTGGCATTTGGCTGTTTGCTAGCAGCCTAATCAGCGCGGCTAATACCACTTTGGTACTGCAAGTCCCTGAAACCTATCACAAAAACCCAGTACGTCTTTTACACCCTTTTTTAAACGTCTGGCATAACCGCGCCGACGCGGCCGAAAAAGCGGGCACCGCCCAATTACAAGCACAAAATATCACTGTGAACTCATGTGCCTCTGGCGCACAAGGGCAAGCCTTGGTCGTGATAGAGCCCAATATGTTCTACAACCCCAAAATGGGCGTGTTTTATAGCGAAATTACCGCCAGAGTATTTTTAAATGCGAGTGTGGACGCCTCATTAACCGCCCCTACCTTGACCCTCAAAGGCAAGGGTCAGATGGTGGGTAACCTCAACGCAGCACCTGAATTTTTTATGCAAAAGGCCTATGCTGTGGCTTATGATGACGTGATTACACAGTTACTTGCCAACGAAACATTCAATACTTCAATTGTGCCTGCAACGAGCAAAACCTATCAGGCCCTATGCACCAGCATCGACACCCTGAGCCAACCCAAATTATTTTTCTAACTTAACCCTAACATTATAAGGAATTCCCTTTGTATTCACGTAGCTACCATTGCTTGTCCATCCTGTGTGTTTTGTTTGCTGTGAGTAGCTATAGCCTCAGCAGTTACGCGCACAATGTGCCCCCAATCGAAGGCTTACTCACACCAGAATCCGTGGTGCAAGCGCAAGACGGCAAACTCTATGTGTCTGAAATCAATGGGTTTGGGGTAGATGGTGATGGTCAGATTCGAGTGATCGACCATGGAAAAACCAGCGTATTAGTGACGGGACTCAACGACCCTAAAGGCTTAATCATATCTGGCAATACGCTCTACATTGCTGATAAAACACAAATTTTAAAAGTGGATATCAAACAGCCTAAGCCAATAGCCGAAGTCTTTGTGCCGGCCAGTGCTTTTCCTTCCACGCCACAATTTTTAAATGATTTAGCCGTTGATGCCGCTGGCAATCTTTATGTCAGTGATAGTGGAGATTTATTAGGCGCGGGCAATGGCGGCGCCGTCTACTTAGTTAATAAGCAAGGAAAAGTAAGTTTAATCATTGATGGCAAAATAGACCCCCGTGTGTTGTGCCCAAATGGCTTATGGGTCGATGCTGCCGGTAAACAATTGTGGATCGTCGATTTTAGCTCAGGCATATTACATGCCCTCAACCTAGCCGACCGCAAGCTGACTGACATCGCGCAAGGGTTTGGTGGTGGCGATGGCGTGGTCATGACCAAAGATCAAACCCTGTATGTCAGTGATTGGAAAGGGGGCAAGGTATTTTCGGTCAGCCCAACGGGTAAAGTCGCCTTGATTAAATCAGGCTATCAAGCCTCAGCGGACATTGCTTTAAGCAATGATGGTAGACATTTATATGTCCCCGACATGAAAGCAGGTCGGTTAATCACTCTGCCGTTGCATCCATAAAGCATGGTCAACAGGCGCCTGATTGGTTAGACGACATACACCAGCCACCAAAGTCGGTGGCTGGTGTATGGGTGCATACCGCATTTACGGCAAGGAACATTATTTATGATGCGTGCTGGTTTGTGGCGCGCTCAATGGCGTAGGTTGCACGCTGGTCACATGTTTGGCAACTTTCATTTGCTGTTTATTGATGGTCATTTGATCATGAAAAGCAGGATTAGTCCCTGCCGTTGCTACCATCGCATAGACCAGACTGATACTGATCAATACACCCGTTACGACTGATTTGTTTTTCATTTGTGATCTCCAAAATATGTTGATTGATAACCCATGGTGTCAGCTTCAAGCGTCTGATCTGCCATGGCTTCACAATACAGGGTGTGACTTACAGCGCCCTGACAATAAGCTTGCAGCAAGCTTACAACGGGCCTACGCGTAAAGTTTGCGTTACACTCTTTGTTTAATTTATTAAACGGTCACCATCATGCGGGTACTGATTGTTGAAGATGATTTGATCATTGCCGATGGCTTGGTGCGGGCCTTAACCCAAGCACAATATGCGGTCGATCATGTGGCGGATGGCAAAGTTGCCTTGCGAGCCATACAAGAGGGTGTGTATGATTTAGTCATTCTTGATTTAGGGTTGCCTGCCATGGATGGCATGGATATTTTAAGTCAATTGAGACAAACGCATCATCATACCCACGGACAATCCGTAGCGATTTTAATTTTGACTGCACGCGATGAACTGCACACGCGAATTAAAGCCTTGGATGTGGGCGCGGATGATTTTATGACCAAACCGTTTCATCTCGAAGAACTCGAAGCGCGCGCACGCGCGTTGATTCGGCGCAGTAAACTTGGCAAAAACTTACCTCTGCAATGTGCCAATCTAAGCTTAGATATTGCCAGTAAATTGGCAAGTATTCACGATCAAATGCTGCATTTATCTGCGCGTGAACTACACCTTCTTGAGACCCTAATGATGCGCATGGGCAAAATTGTCACCAAAGAGCAAATCATGGAATCCTTATGTAATTGGGATAGCACGCTGGGCGACAATGCAATAGAAGTGTATGTGCACCGATTGCGTAAAAAAATTGATCCCAGTGGCGCTAAAATCCGCACCATCCGAGGCTTGGGCTATTTGCTCGAGGCAGCGCAAGCACATCCCGTTGCATGATTGCCCGCGCACTCAAACATCAACTGCGGTTGTGGTTATTGCTCACCATGTTAGTGGTATTAAGCATTTCCGCAGTGCTGTCTTACCGCCATGCGCAACACTATGCAACGCAGGCGTTTGATCAAGCCCTCTTACGGACCGTACTCGCGCTGTCTGACGAAGTCGTGGTTGATGATCAACAGCATGTTCGTATCGAACTGCCCGATGTCGCGCAACGTTTACTCAGCTATAACGATGGCGACCACCTGTATTTGCGTATCAATGCCCCCAATGGTCATTTGGTGGCTGGCGACACCACGCTACCGCTACCAAAGCGCTTGCCGCTAGGCAACCAACATGTTTTTTTTAACGCGCAACGGGCGGGCGAATCGATTCGTGGCGTGGTATTTGCACTGCCTACCAGCCTCGCCCAACATGCACCCATCATCTTGTTAGCGATGGCGGAAACAACAGTTAAACGCGATGCCATGGTGGCTGACATGGTGGAAGAAATCTTGGTACCACAGATTCTAGTCATGGTACTGGCGACCATTGTGATTGAGTTGGGTTTATTTTTCGCCTTAAAACCGATGCAAGACCTGAAACAAGCCTTACATGAGCGCTCATCAAGGGACTTAAGTGCCCTCGATACCCAATCGACACCTTTGGAACTCAAGCCGTTGATTGAAGCGATGAATGGCCTGCTTGCGCGGGTTAAAGCCAGCGTCCAACAGCAACAACAATTTATTGCCGACGCCTCGCACCAATTACGCACCCCGATTGCGGGCTTGCAAACCCAAGCTGAATTGGCCTTGCGTGCCAATGATCCCCAAACACAACATGAAACACTGCGCTATTTACTGCAAAGTGCGACACGGTTATCGCATTTAATCCAACGCTTGTTATCCATGGCAAAAACGGATACCGCCACCAGCCAGTTTCAAACAGTCAGATTAATTAGCGTAATTCATGAGGTATGTGCGCGCTGGATAGGCGCTGCATCCGACAAACACATTACGTTAGATGTGGCCATTGAGACCGATGCAGATCAAGTATGGGGAGAAGCCATCCTGCTGGCAGAAATGCTCGGTAATTTAGTTGATAATGCCATTCAATATACGCCGACTGGTGGCACCATCACACTGCGATTGTGGCAGGCATCAGAGACGCTTTGTTTACAAGTCACGGATAGCGGCATCGGTATTCCCGTTACAGAGCAAGATCGAATCTTTGAACGCTTTCACCGCATCGACCCCAATGTCGGCAACGGCTGTGGCTTGGGTCTGGCCATCGTGGCTGAAATTTTGGCGCAACACGGGGCACAGATTGATTTATCAACGGGAGACAAGCATCCAACGCAAAATACGCAGGGCAGTCAATTCACGGTAAAATTAACGCCTTATGTTCCCCAACCTACGCACCCAAGCCCTGCACCTACTCACCTGCCCTGATCCTGCCGAAAAATGTGCGGGCGTCAGCCAACTTTGGCATTGCATGCATGCTGGCAATGTCGTCATCGACCCCGCACTTCACCTCAACAGCACAGACTGTATCCCAGGACGTCCAAACCAGCCTCGCTTAGTGCCACCCAAAGACCTACAACGTCGGACCATGCAGACGGTGGCGGGCCGAGCGGCGTTAATTCACGCGCTCACCCATATTGAGTTTAATGCGATTAATTTAGCGCTGGATGCGGTTTGGCGATTTGCCAATATGCCAGTCGCTTACTATCAAGATTGGATGCAAGTGGCTAAAGAAGAAGCCTACCACTTTGGGCTATTAAGCGCGCACTTACAGCATCTAGGCTTTCATTACGGCGCATTTGATGCCCATAACAGCCTGTGGGAGATGGTTGAAAAAACGCAATCGGACGTGTTGGCACGGATGGCGCTGGTACCGCGAACGCTAGAAGCGCGTGGCCTCGATGCCAGCCCACCCCTCAAACAAAAACTTGCACAAGCAGGTGATCAAGCGGCCGCAGCAATCTTAGAGATTATTTTACGTGATGAAATTGGGCATGTTGCGATTGGTAATCGCTGGTATGGCTGGTTATGTGCACAACGAGGATTAGCACCCTTGCCGACGTTTGTGCAATTATGTGCCGACTATCAGGCGCCAACCTTAAAAGCACCCTTCAATATCCCCGCACGTCAGCAAGCTGGTTTCAGCCAAGCGGAATTGGCTTACTTGTGTGGGACAGCCAGCGAATTGACTAACGGGTAAACGGTTTACGCGGCTCTAAATGTCTAAAGGTGATGCGGCCTTTGCCCATGTCATAAGGTGACATTTCTATCGTAATTTTATCGCCTGCCAAAATACGAATATGGTGCTTACGCATTTTGCCGCCAGTATAGGCAATTAATTGATGGCCATTATCGAGCTTTACCCGATAACGCGCATCCGGCAGTATTTCCAACACAGAACCTTGCATTTCAATCAGTGCTTCTTTAGCCATGAGGGCCTTTCTTCAGAAAATAAAAAAGCCCGGTCTCCCGGGCCTTTCGGGTGGATTGCCTAAGCAATCCAATGAAGCTCACACTTAGTCAAGGATCTGAATGTTAGAAGCTTGTTTGCCTTTTGGGCCATTGGTTTCTTCGTAGCTTACGCGTTGATTTTCACGCAAACTTTTGAAACCTGCTGATTGAATTGCTGAGAAGTGCGCGAACAAATCATCGCCACCGTTTTCTGGTGTAATAAAGCCAAAGCCTTTTGAATCGTTAAACCATTTTACTGAACCTGTTGCCATGTTGACATCCTTTGAAAATAAATGAAGGGTTTCCCCCTGTAAGGGCGATGATCAAGATGGCGGGAAGTAACGATAGAACCGAAAAGATAACACCAGAGAACAACTACACTACTTGAGCTTCGCAGTTTCGCACTATGCGCTAGATTGTTGAGAATAGCAAACACTATTTACAAATAAATCGAGTAGTCGTGAAATAAAAGCGCAAATTGTGATGGTTTGCAACGCAAATAGCGCAACCTTGCAATGATCGCCTGACCATCGCTACAACGTCAACAAATGCGCAACCCCTTCCAGCCCCACGATATTAATGGCGTAGCGCGCTTGTTGTTGCACAATGGGCTTAGCATGATAGGCAACGCCGACTTCTGCTACCGACATCATGGTTAAATCATTGGCACCATCGCCAATGGCGATGGTTTGTTGCGCGGTTAATCCTAATTGATCACGCAGCTTGATCAGTTCGTCGGCTTTACGTTGCGCATCAATGATATCGCCCGAAATATTGCCAGTGAGTTTGCCATCGACGATTTCTAATGTATTGGCAACCGCGTAATCTAAGCCTAAGATGTTTTTTACATGCTCAGCAAAAAAGGTGAATCCACCCGACACCACCATGGTTTTAATGCCATGCGCTTGACAAGCTTCAATCCACGCATGGGCGCCAGGGTTAAACCGAAGGCGCTCATCAATCACCCGCTGCAATGCCGCTACTGGCAAGCCTTTTAATAAGGCCACGCGCTGACGCAAGCTGGCTGAAAAATCAAGCTCGCCACGCATAGCAGCTTCGGTGATGTCTGCCACTTGCGGCTTGATGCCCATCATATCGGCGATTTCATCAATACATTCAATCGCAATTAACGTCGAATCCATGTCCATTACACACAAGCCAAACGATGGCAGTTGGTGTTTATCTTGCACCACGCAGCAATCTATCGTTTGTTCGGCACAAAAGGTCTTTACAACATCCGCAACATCCCCCGCAACGGGTAAATAATACGCATGCTGACCCACTTGCATAAATTGGGTGTGCCCGCCAATCAATCCATGAATATGACTGAGATGCGCCATTTGGATGGCTGGGCCTTGAAGCACTAAACGCATAATACATCCGCACATAAACAAAGCCTGATTATAACAGCGCGCATGCAATTGATTGATTACAACACAATAATGCGCATGTTTACGGCATTCACGTGGCTTGCGCATGCTTGGTCGCAGGTGCTCTAGCGCCCTATCTGAACGGCACATATCGCGTTTTTTTACTGGTTCAGCTGGCGCACAAGCAGCATTTGCGCGAAAATAGCCGTTTCTTACATCAATGATAGATTTTTCATGAATCTGCACGAATATCAGGCAAAACAGCTATTACAAAAATATGGCTTGGTAACCCCCGTAGGCTTAGTCGCCCAATCTGAAGAAGCAGCCGCTGCCTCCACCAAAGAAATCGGTGGCGAGGCATGGGTGGTGAAGGCACAAGTGCATGCAGGTGGCCGCGGCAAAGCGGGCGGCGTTAAAGTGGTGCATTCTGCACTCGAAGCACAAACAGTTGCAGGTAGCTTGCTGGGTAAACACCTTATCACCTATCAAAACGCGCCAGATGGTCAACCTGTGCATCAAGTACTGGTGGAGCAAACCTTACCCATCGCGCGAGAATTATATGTATCGATGTTAGTAGACCGCACGCTTGAGCGTGTGGTGATGGTTGCATCGAGTGCTGGCGGCATGGATATTGAAGAGATTGCAGCCAGCCAGCCAGAACAAATCTTGCAAGAAGTCTGTGACCCACTGAATGGCTTAGTTGATTTTCAAGCGCGCAACTTAGCGTTTGGCTTAGGTTTAGTGGGTGATCAAATTGCCGCTTTTACTAAATTAGCAAAAGGTTTGTACCGATTATTTAAAGACAATGATTTATCGTTATTGGAAATTAATCCGTTGGTGGTCACTGCAGACGGCAAATTGGTGGCGCTGGATTGCAAAATGACAGTCGACGATAACGCTTTATATCGGCAAAAATATTTCGCTGAAATTCGTGATTGGTCACAAGACGATGCCAAAGAGGCGGAAGCGCACCATGCAGGCCTCAATTACATTGCCCTAAATGGCAATATTGGTTGTATGGTCAATGGCGCAGGCTTGGCCATGGCAACCATGGATCTGATTAAATTACACGGTGGTATGCCAGCCAACTTTTTAGATGTGGGTGGCGGCGCTACCGCAGAAACCGTGACCAAAGCCTTTAAAATTATTTTGGCAGACCCACAAGTCAAAGCCATATTGGTCAATATTTTTGGCGGCATTATGCGCTGTGACATCATTGCGACGGGCATTATCACTGCGGTGAAAGAAGTGGGCATGACCATCCCCGTGATTGTGCGTTTAGAAGGGACCAATGTTGAACTCGGCAAACACATGCTCCGTGACAGTGGTTTAAATATTATCTCGGCAGATGGTTTAACCGACGCTGCCAAACAAGCCGTAGGGGCAGTCCAATAATGGCTATTCTCGTCAATCAACACACTAAAGTACTCTGCCAAGGCTTTACTGGCAAACAAGGCACGTTCCATTCTGAGCAAGCGCTCGCTTATGGCACGCAGATGGTGGGCGGCGTCACCCCCGGCAAAGGCGGGCAACACCATCTGCAATTACCCGTATTTAATACCATGCGCGAAGCAGTGCGTGAAACACAGGCCAATGCCAGCGTGATTTACGTCCCGCCCCCTTACGCAGCGGATTCAATTTTAGAGGCGGCTGACGCAGGCATTGATCTAATTGTGTGTATTACTGAAGGCATCCCAGTGCTGGATATGCTGAATGTGAAAGCAGCGCTAAAAGCCAATGGCACCAAACTGATTGGTCCCAACTGTCCAGGCGTGATCACCCCTGGTGAGTGCAAAATCGGCATCATGCCTGGCAGCATTCATCAGCGCGGCAAAGTCGGCGTGGTCTCGCGTTCTGGCACCTTAACTTATGAAGCCGTGCACCAAACCTCTGCACTTGGTTTGGGTCAAACCACTTGTGTCGGCATTGGGGGCGACCCCATTAAAGGCTTAAATTTTATTGAGGTGTTAGCCCTGTTTGAACAAGACCCAGAAACCGAAGCAATCATCATGGTAGGTGAAATTGGTGGTGGCGACGAAGAAGCGGCTGCGGAATATATCCGTCACCATGTAACGAAGCCAGTGGCGGCCTACATTGCGGGCCTGACCGCACCCAAAGGTAAACGCATGGGCCATGCTGGCGCTATTATTTCGGGCGGTGCAGGCCGCGCTGAGGACAAAATTGCTGCCCTAGAAGCGGCAGGCTGTGTGGTGGCAGACTCACCTGCAGGCTTAGGTCAAGCGGTCGTTGCCGCGATGGCGAGGGCTTAAACATCGTGTTTTGCACGCGCTTGGAGAACAAATGAAACGTACTCGATGGCTGTTGCACTGGCTTACCGCTGGACTCTTTAGCATTAGCCTTGTATTAATGAGCCCTCTGCACAGCATGGCCGCGCCCAACCCAGACAGTGCCGATGTCAGCTACTTACTAATCGCTTCGTCCAAGGGTGATGTCGCCACCGTGACTGCGTTATTAAAAAGTGGCGCCAATCCGAATGTCACCGACAGTGAAAAACTCACGCCTTTAATGTACGCCGCACGTAAAAACAATGTTGCCGTGATACAAGTGCTGCTAGCCAACGGCGCTCACATCAACGGTATAGATGCGGGCGGTTGGACAGCCCTCATGTTTGCTGCCAAGAAAAATAATATTGATGCAGTGAAAACCTTGCTAGATCAAGGCGCAGATGTCAAAGTCAGGGATCCCGCTGGCTGGAGTGCCTTGGGACTCGCCGCAACCTCAGGGTTTAGTGAAATTGTAGGCTTGATGATCAGCCATGGCTTTGATGCCAACGTAAAAAGTAGCGATGGTAAAACATTACTGATGTATGCCGCAAAAAGTGGCGATGTGCCTACCCTCACCAGCGTATTGGCTCATGGTGCAGATGCCAATTTGAAAGACAAACTTGGCACCTCAGCGCTGATGATTGCTGCGCGTGAGGGGCATACAGATGCCGTCAATTATCTGGCGCAACATGGTGCCAACTTAGCCATAGAAGATGAACAAGCTTGGACAGCGCTGACCTGGGCGGTGAAAAAAAACCAACCAGAGGTCGTTAAAGTGTTGCTCACACTGGGTGCAGATGCCAACCATGCGGACAGCCAAGGCACCCCACTGTTACATTTAGCCGTCAATAATAATGCTACCAGTGTGGTTGCATTATTGTTAAATCACCAAGCAAACGTTAAAACTCGTGATCAATACGGCCTCACTGCCTATGTGTATGCGCTCAAAGGACAAAACCCTGCCATCATCGAATTACTCAAATCCGCAGGGGGACGCTATTAACGTTGCAACGCCAACAAGTGCTGCATTGATGCAGATCGCCATTGCGCAAATGAATAGCATGGTGGGTGCCATGCAAGACAATGCGCAACAGATTTTGGCCTATGCGCAACAAGCGTATGCCCAAGGCGCACGTTTGTTAGTCACCCCCGAATTAGCTTTATGCGGTTACCCACCTGAAGATTTATTGTTTCGCGATGATTTCCATCAAGCCAATGCCCACGCTTTGTCATGGTTGGCATCGGCATTACCCCCTGACATGGCCGTGCTGGTTGGTCATCCACAGCAAGCTGATGGCAACCGCTATAACGCAGCATCATTGATACATTCTGGCGCCATCCAAGGCACCTATTTCAAACATCATTTACCCAATTACAGTGTGTTTGATGAAGCGCGTTATTTTCAGGCGGGCGAACAAGCCTATGTGTTTGAATGGCAAGGCACCCAGTTTGGTGTATTGATTTGCGCCGATTGCTGGGAGCCTGGCCCTGCGCTCAAGGCCGCACAAGCTGGCGCCCAAGTCCTGATTGCGCTGAACGCATCGCCTTATCATATCGATAAACAACGCACACGTTACCAAGTGCTACGCGAGCGTATCAAAGAAACAGGCCTCGCCATGGTGTACGCGAATATGGTGGGTGGCCAAGATGAATTAGTCTTTGACGGCAGTTCGATGGTGATCGACGCCCAAGGCACTTTACTGCAAGAATTGCCTGCGTTTGAAAGCCAGTTAGGGTTTGTCTATTTTAAGCACCATATCCCGCAAGCAGGTCATATTTGCGCCCCATTAAGCCTTGAAGCAGCCGTCTATGCCGCACTTTGCTTAGGCCTCAAAGATTACGTGACTAAAAATGGTTTTCCAGGCGTGGTATTGGGCTTATCGGGTGGCATTGATTCGGCGCTCACGCTTGCCATTGCTGTAGACGCCTTAGGCGCAGCCAACGTTAAAGCGGTGATGATGCCCTCAACATTTACCGCCAATATCAGCATCAGCGATGCGCAAACCATGGCACAACGCTTAAACGTCACTTATAGCAGTTTGCCGATTCAACCAATGTATGATGCATTTTGTACCAGTCTAAGTGATGAGTTTGCTGGCACACAATTTGATACCACTGAAGAAAACCTACAAGCGCGCATTCGTGGCATGCTACTGATGGCCATCAGCAACAAATTTGGTAGTTTGGTTCTCACCACCGGCAATAAATCTGAAACGGCTGTGGGCTACAGTACGCTTTACGGCGATATGGCAGGTGGCTTTGCACTGATTAAAGATGTACCAAAAACCATGGTGTATCGCTTAGCGCGGTATTGCAACCGCGAGCACATCGTGATTCCTGAACGCATCATCACCCGTGCGCCCAGCGCCGAATTACGCGCGGATCAAACCGACCAAGATAGCCTCCCGCCTTACGACATTTTAGATGGCATTATGGCTGCTTATGTTGAGCGCGACTTGAGTGTGGCCGCAATCATTGATTTAGGCTACCGCCGCGAAGATGTGTTACGCGTCACCCGGTTGATTGATCGCAATGAATACAAACGCCGACAAGCCGCCGTTGGTGTGCGCATCACGGCGCGTGGCTTTGGCAAAGATCGCCGTTATCCGATTACTTGCAAGCTCACATTTGAATAAAGCAGTGAGCTTGCGTAGAATACGAAAAAAAACCTAGTCACGGAGCACATATGAAAAGAATTGAAGCCGTTATCAAACCTTTTAAATTGGATGAAGTTCGCGAGGCGCTTTCGGCCATTGGCGTCAATGGTTTAACCGTGACGGAAGTGAAAGGCTTTGGTCGGCAAAAAGGGCACACTGAGCTATACCGCGGAGCTGAATATGTCGTGGATTTTTTACCTAAAATTAAAGTGGAGTTGATTTTGACTGAAGCCATGGTGGAGCCCGCCATTGATGCGATTATTAAATCTGCACATACGGGTAAAATTGGTGATGGCAAAATTTTTGTGACCAATGTGGAGCAAGTCATCCGCATCCGTACCGGTGAAACAGGCGAATCTGCCATTTAAGCCGATCTCTTGTGGTAAAAAAACCGAGTGAACTCAGCACTCGGTTTTTTTATGTCTTACGTGATTGTAGACCGTTACAGGTGCAAGCTTAGCGATGCACGGTTACCAAGTGATCGTATGTTAGGAAACAGAAATCCCTATGACCTATCCATTATTAAAAACCATCGTATTACTGTGCATTGCCAATATATTTATGCTGTTTGCTTGGTATGGCCATTTAAAAACGCAGCAGCATCAGCCCTTGATCATCGCGATTGTATTGAGCTGGGGCATTGCGTTGATTGAGTATTGCTTTCAAGTGCCAGCCAACCGCATTGGCAACACCCAATTGAGTTTGGCGCAACTAAAAATATTACAAGAAGTGATTACCTTGGTCATGTTTGTGCCGTTTGCCGTGTTGTATATGCAACAACCACTTAAGTGGGATTACCTATGGGCGGGCGTGTGCATGTTAGGTGCGGTGTATTTTATGTTTCGCAGTGGCCTATAAGACGGCCTGCATAAGTGAAATTATCAGCGCTGTTGTTTGCTTGCAAAGTAAGCACGCACACGGGCTAAATCTTCTGGCGTATCCACACCGCCCTCTGGCGCTTCTGACGTCACGGTCACTGCAATCGCATGTCCATGGTGTAACACCCGCAGCTGTTCTAATCGCTCGATGGTTTCAAGTGGCGACTCTGGCAACTGCGCATACGTCTTGAGAAAACCAACGCGATACGCGTAAATGCCGACATGTCGCAGCGCTTGAATGGGTTGACGCTCGGCATCATCGCGCGGAAAAGGAATCGGCGCGCGACTAAAATACAAGGCTTGTTGCTTGGCATTGAGCACCACTTTCACCACATTGGGATTGGCAAAGCTATCGGTCTCATGCAATGGGTGCGCAGCAGTCGCCATCACTGCGGCTGTATCTTGCGCCAAACATGCCGCTACTGCGTCAATTAACGCTGGCGTAATCAGCGGCTCATCGCCTTGCACATTCACCACAATGGCATCGTCTGACCATCCCATGCTAGTCGCCACTTCCGCAATACGGTCTGTGCCAGACGCATGGTCTGCACGGGTCATGACTGCGTGAAAACCATGTGCATGCACGGCCTCTACGATGGGCAGATGATCCGTGGCAATCACGCACTGCTTGGCCTGACTGTTGGCAGCTTGCAAGGCAACTTGCACCACCATGGGTTTGCCCGCAATATCAAGCAAGGGCTTACCTGGCAAGCGGCTACTGGCAAACCTAGCGGGAATCACGACGTAAAACATCACTGCTGGCCTACTCGCTATTCCCGCAACTCGTGTTCTTCTAAACGACGCGCTTCGTCTTCCAACATCACGGGAATGCCATCGCGGATCGGGTAAGCCAAGCGTGCCGATAAGGACACCAACTCTTGGCTAGATTTGTGATAAATCAAGGGGCCTTTAGTAACAGGACAGACTAATATTTCTAATAACTTTGGGTTCATCGGTTATGCCCCTTTCGTTGGGTTAACAGGGAGATCAGTTGCGCGTCTAATGATGGACCCGCTTGCATGGCCTGCAGTTTCGCAGTGACTGGCAAATACCATGCGTTGGCTAACGCAAACTGTGTACATTTTACGGCATCTTTTTCTGTCATCACGATGATGGCATCGCCAACATCAGCAAAATCTTGCAAGGAGTAAGCATGATGGTCTGGAAACACCCGCGTTTTGATGGTGAGCCCGTATGCCATCAGTTGTTTAAAAAAACGCTGTGGATGACCAATGCCTGCAACAGCGACAATTGTTTGACCCACCAATGCTTGCGGCGGTATCTGGCGCTCACCATTTAGCGCAACCAAGCGATCCGCCGTCAGTTGCATGCTAAAACAAGGGATATCAGACTCCAACGGCATGAATGCACCTGCAACCACCAACATATCCACATGTTTGAGCCTGTTTAGGCCTTCACGCAGCGGGCCTGCTGGCAACCTAGCACCGTTGCCTAAGCTATCGGTGTGCACCACTGCAATTTCAATGCAACGTTTGAGCGCATAATGCTGCAAACCATCATCGCAGAGCATGACATCTGTGTTTGGATACGCTGTTAATAAGGCGAGCCCTGCCTCAACCCGATTGACACCGACCCAAACAGGACAGCCAGCACGCTTGGCAAGCAATACTGGCTCATCACCGAATGTCATGGGATCTGCATCTGCAGTCACTATTCCAGCGCCTTGGCCGCCATAGCCACGACTGATAATCGCTGGGTGAAAACCCGCCGTGCGCAGGGCTGTCGCAAGCCATAGCACCAAAGGCGTTTTTCCCACCCCACCCACCGAAATATTGCCCACCACAATCACTGGCACTGGCAACGCGGACGATTTAATCAGGCCGAGATGATAAGCAGTGCGCCGTAACCGCGCCAACAAGGCAAACAGCCAACTCAGCGGTCTCAGGCCGTAATAGAGCCAAGCCCGACTTTGCCATTGCGACTCAACCCAAGCTTGCCACATCAGTCGTCTTGAAATTGCTTGGTGTACAACTTATGGTAATAGCCTTGTTGCGCCATCAATGTCGCATGCGCGCCAGACTCAACGATTTGACCGTGGTCCATCACAAAAATACGGTCGGCATTTTCGATGGTGCTCAGGCGATGAGCGATCACGATGGTGGTGCGGCCTTGCATTAAGGTATCGAGCGCCGCTTGCACATGCAGCTCAGATTCAGTATCGAGCGCAGAGGTGGCCTCATCTAATAATAAAATCGGCGCATTTTTTAAAATCGCGCGAGCAATGGCGATCCGCTGCCGTTGTCCACCTGACAACCTCACGCCACGGTCGCCAATTTCGCTGTGTAAGCCTTGCGGCATTTGTTGGATAAATTCCCACGCATTGGCTGCTTTTGCGGCGGCAATGACATCCTCTTCACTGGCATGACGCAACGCACCATAGGCAATATTATTCAATAAGCTATCATTGAATAACACAATATCTTGGCTCACCATCGAAAACTGCGCACGTAAATTTTCTAACTGATAGTCGCGCACATCCACACCATCAAGCAACACGCGTCCAGCACTCCATTCGTAAAACCGCGGTAACACATTCACCAAGGTGGTTTTTCCACTACCAGAGCGGCCGACCAAGGCGATTTTTTCACCCGCTTCAATTTGAAACGATACTTGTTCTAGCGCGTTAGATTTGGCTTGCTGATAGCGCACACTGACTGCTTCAAAGGCAATCTGCCCCTGCGCACGCGCAAGTTGATAGGTGCCGGTGTTGCGCTCATTGTCTAAATCCATCAGCTCAAACATACTTTGCGCCGCTGCCAAGCCCACTTGCAAATCCTCGTTGGCTGAGGTGATATGTTTAATCGGCGCAATCAACATCATCAACGCGCCTACAAACGCGGCAAATTCACCCACCGTAAATTTACCCAAGGCGTAATACACCACCAGCCCAAGCGCCAACGCAGACAGTACTTCAATCACTAAGCTATTGAGCCCAGAAATCCGTGCACTGCGCAGCTCTAACATGCGATTTTTGCCAACCACCGCCGAAAACCGTTCATTCTCAAAGCCTTGTGCGCCAAACACTTTGACGATACGCTGCGCAGCAATTGCTTCTTCCGCCGTTTTCGTAATTTCACCCACCGCTTCTTGTACACGTTTTGCATTTGCCCGCAATTTTGGTGTGGACCGTGTCAAATACAAACCCATGACAGGCGTCACAACGGCAAAAATGGCAGTCAGTTTCCAATCGAGGTACAACATATAGGCAATCAAGCCAATCACAGTAATCACATCACGGATCACATTCAGCGCCGAACGCGTCACCACGATCGACAAACGTTCTGCATCGTAAGTCATTTTAGACACCAACAGACTATTGGCATTGGCATCAAAAAAACTGACTGGCAACATCATGAGCTTGCTGAACAACTGCACACGCAACAACTCCACCACCCGCCGCGTCACCATTCTTAAACTGTAAATCGAAATAAACCCAGCAATCGCGCGCAAACTCATCAGGCCAAATAACATCATCGGCAATACAAAGGCTGCCTCAGCAGATTGTTGCACAAAGCCCTCATCGGTGACTTTTTTGATCAGGGCCAAAAATGCAGTATTACTGAGCGCAAGGATGGCAGTCGCCATCATCGACGCCATAAAGTGATATTTATAGCGCCAAGCGTATTCGAACAAACGCCGATAAAGACGGCCAGGATTCTCGATGGGGGGGATGGGGGTTTTGTGTTTGCGCGCCATGGCAAATTAAATCAAAGCGTCATGTCGATCACGACTATGACAGATGGATAAGCAGCGTTGGTTGCAGCAGGATGCTGGCAATACCGCCAAAAATGTGTCAATCACCAAGCCGCAATACCATTAGCGGCCGGCTTGTGTTTCAAACGTAATATGGCTGTAATTGGCCATACGCGCCGCTTCCATGATGTTTACCACCGATTGATGCGTCGCTTTCGCATCGGCGCTGATGACGATGGTCGGTTCTTTGCCGTTGGCTGTTTGCCCAACTTGTGTCATCGCCGCTGATAACGCGGCGACGTCGGCGCCTTTTGCATCTTTACCGTTAACTAAATAGCGGCCGGTGGCATCCACTTCTACAGTGATGGTGAGTGGTTTTTCTTGACTGGCACTGGCGTCGGCAGTGGGCAAATTAATTTGCAGTTCACTGGTGCGGGTGAAGGTCGCGCTGACGATTAAAAAGATGATGATCACCAACAACACATCAATGAGCGGAATAAAATTAATTTCCAGCTCTTCGTCTCGTCTTCCGCGTTTAAAATTCATGGCTATCTACTCTCAATACGCGCGTGTTAACGATCACCGTGAATAATTTCAACTAATTTGATCGCTTGTTGTTCCATGTCGACTAAAAAACTGTCGACTTTACTGCGGAAATAGCGATAGGTAATCATGGCTGGCACCGCAACCACAATCCCTGCAGCCGTGTTGTAAAGCGCCACTGAAATACCACGCGCAAATTGCGCCACATCGTGACCACTGTTGGTAAATGAGCCAAATAATTCCACCATGCCGATCACCGTGCCTAATAAACCAAGTAAAGGCGCGATCGTGGCGATGGTGCCCAACGTAGGTAGGTATTGTTCCAACTGATGCGCCACGGCACGGCCAGTTTCCTCAATGGCCTCTTTGGTTACTTCACGCGAGTGATTGGCGTTGGCCAAAGCACTGGCAAATACTTTTCCAAGCAGTGAGTGTTGTTCTAACCGCGCCAACGTTTCTTTGGTAATGCCGCCTTGAGTGAGCCAGTGCTGCACTTCTTGCAATAAGCGATCGGGGGTGACCACAGAGGCACGTAATGCCCAAAAACGCTCAACGATAATAGCGACCGCAATGATTGAAGCAAAAATTAGCGGCCAAATTGGCCAGCCTGCGGCTAAAATAATTTCCCACACAGCATATACTCCAGTTGAATTTAAAACTTTCGCTACTTTAGCCTTAAGTCAGGCTTTGGGCAAGGTCTGACACGTATCCATCCCCTTACCAAGCTGGGGTTTCCCAATAATGCGGGTCTACTTGCCGCCAAGGCGTCACATTGGGTTGCTGGCCTGATTCAAACGATAGCAACAGTGCACCATGTTGATCTGAACGATACATTAGCGCATGGATGGCCTGATAACGCGCCATCACCTCGGGCTTGGGATGGCCAAAACGATTCAAATAGCCCAGTGTGGCAATGGCAATCCTGGGCTGAACCGCTTGCACAAAAGGCAGACTGGAGGAGGTTTTACTGCCATGATGCGGAATCGTCATCACTGTTGATGCCAGTGCTTGTGCCGCATGATCCACTAACCATTGCTCGGCTTGCCGCTCGATATCGCCAGTGAGCAATATACTGCCATGGGCAGACGTTACTTTTAGCACACAGCTTTTTTCGTTATCTTTTTGATTGAATGCCCAATCATGGGTTGGTGCGAGGATATCAAAAACCACGCCATCCCACACCCAACGCTGCCCAGTGTGACACGCGATGGATGGGCCGGTGTGCAGATTGGGGAGCGCTTGCATCTCCGAAAACAACGTAGCCTGCGGTGTCAACGAGCTTAAGATGCGCTGGACAACAACACCATTCACTACCGACAACATGCCGCCCACGTGGTCACTGTCATCATGTGAAATCACTACCATGTCTAGCGCACCCACCCCTAAATGACGCAAATAGGGCAATACAATACGTTGCCCTGCATCACTTTCTGTCCCATAACGCGGGCCAGCGTCGTAGAGCAACGCATGCTGCGCGGTTTGCACCAACACACTCAGCCCTTGACCCACATCCAACACATGCACCCGCATTTGACCATGACTTAACGGCTTAGCGGTGGGCAGTGCAAGCGGGAGACAACACAGCAGCCCTGCCCATCGAAGCGGCCAACCGCGTGGCATTAAACACACCAGCACGCCTACCATCGCCAATACCAGCGCCCAAGCAGGTGGCGTGGCTTGAAACCAAACGGGCATGTCGACCCCATGAAGCCAATGCAACAGATCCATGCAACGTGATAGTAACCAAGATGCCCATTGCAAAGGCACATCCATCGGCAACAATGCACCCATCATGGCTAAAGGCACAACGGCCAAACTGACCACAGGGATCGCAATCGCGTTGGCCAGCGGCGACACTAACGATACCTGATTAAACAAGCTGATCAATACAGGCACAAATGCCAAGGTCATCACCCATTGCGACTGCCACGCCTGTTGCCACCACTTGGCTACACCGAGGCGCCCGCCCATCGCCATGCCCAATACGGCAACTGCGCCAAACGACAGCCAAAAGCCTGGCGCCAATACCGACCAAGGGTCGATACACAGCACCACCCACAGCGCAGCGCACACGATCCATAAAAATGGCAAAGGTCGCTGCAGATAAAGCATGACTGCGACAGTGAGCAGCATGAATAAGGTACGTTGGGTGGGGATAGAAAAGCCAGCCAAGGCGGCATAGCCAATGGCGACCATGCTACCGCCCAGCGTCGCTGCCATGCGCGAGGGTAGATAAAGACCCCACCGAGGACGCAAGCGCCACACCCCCATCACCGACAGATAGCCCAATGACGCCAGCATCGTAATATGCAGGCCAGAAATGCTAATTAAATGATTAATGCCACTGTCCACAAACAGTTGCCAGTCTGCGCGACGAATCTGACTATCGTCACCGATCACCAAGGCCCTGATCACGGCACTCTCGGGTGTACGCCCTAATACACGCGCAATCCGCGCCCCGACCAATACACGGCCACGTGCAATGATGGTATCTAAACGCCAGACAAACGGCTGTAATTTCCGCATCGGCGCTTTGTTGACGATGGTCCCCATCGCACCAATGTGATTGGATAAACACCAAGCCGCGTAATCAAAGCCATGAGGATTGCGCGTAGCATGTGGCCGCTTAAAGCGGACAGTGAACTGCCAGCGTTCACCCGCAGCGAGCTGTGGTGATGACATCGGCGGAGGAAGCGGCGACGAGATCACGGCTTGCTGAGGTGTATGCATGATGGGCTTGGGCGCAACCGCTTGCCGATAGCCGCTTTGGTACAGATGCAATCGCACATGACGTGGCACGGTACACGCTGTGGAAAAGTGACCCTCAATCAAGGCATCCACATGCTGTCCAAGCGCATCTTGTTCTGGTACGCCAGTAATCACGGCTTGCACCACCAAGGGCTGTTGCTGACAGGCGATCGGTAAAGCTTCACTCAAACGCCACCAAGCACGGCCTTGCGCCATGACAAAGCCAAACAGGGCAACACATAGAATCAGACGGATATGCCGTGCGCAGGCCAATAATATAGGGATAGCATCACGCGCCTTTAGCCAAGGCACAGCGGCGACCGCCGTTAACACCCCAACACCCAATGCCAACAAAGTAGGCCATGCCCAAACAACGGCTTGCTGTTGAAACAGCCATACACCGAACAGCAAGCCTAGGGTGGCGCTCGGCATGGCATTGCGGGCTAGCTTTGTGGCTGGCTTGACACTGCAATCGCTTGCAACACCCCATCTTGCAAGTGAAATTGCCTATCCATGCGGGCCGCCAAGCCTAAATCATGGGTCACAACCACCAAAGCAGTGCCTTCCTCTGCTTGAATATTGAGCAACAGTTCAAACACATGGGCAGCTGTTTGACGATCGAGATTGCCGGTAGGCTCATCGGCCAATAAGCAACGTGGTTGCGTCACCAGAGCACGCGCCAGTGCTGCACGTTGACGCTCGCCGCCAGATAACTCGCCTGGCAAATGTGCCAAGCGATGGCTCAAGCCGACCAAGGTCAGATAATGTTGTGCCTGCTCCAGGGCTTGCCGACGTGGCATGCGCCGCACCATCAGCGGTAAAGCCACATTTTCAAGCGCTGTAAATTCAGGCAATAGATGGTGAAACTGATACACAAAACCCAAGTATTGATTGCGCATGGCACAACGCTCGGTTTCTGTCAGCGTTTGTAAAGGTCGCCCCAACCATTGCACATCGCCTTGCGTTGGGCTATCAAGTCCGCCCAACAAATGTAACAAGGTGCTCTTACCGCTGCCAGACGCCCCGACTATCGCCACATGCTCTCGCGCCGACACTTGTAAATCCACCCCCATCAATACCGAGGTTTCCAAGCCTGAATAAGTTTTGGTCAAGCCTTGGCACTGCAACACAATATTATTCATAACGTAGTGCCTCCGCTGGGTTCATTTTGGCTGCGCGCGCACTGGGATACAAGGTTGCGATTAAACTTAAGCAGATGGAAAGCACCACGATGGTGGTCACGTCGGACCACAATAATTTGGAAGGTAAATCACTGATGTAATAGACATCTTTTGATAAAAATTGCACATGAAAGGTACGCTCAATCCAAGGCACCACCGTTTCAATGTTCAGTGCCAGCGCCACCCCGAGTACAGCGCCCGACAAGGTACCGATCAAGCCAATCAGCGTGCCTTGCACCACAAACAACCAACGAATTGCGCTGGGCGTCGCCCCCATCGTGCGCATAATAGCAATATCGGCGCGCTTATCAGTCACCGCCATCACCAAGGTCGATACGATATTAAATGCAGCCACCGCCACAATCAGCGCCAAAATAATAAACATGACACGCTTTTCTAGTTGAATCGCTTTAAAAAAGTTGGCGTGTTGCTGGGTCCAATCGCTGACATACACATTCGGGCCCAAGACGTTGGTCAATTGACGACTGACCCGGTCGGCTTGAAACAAATCATCCAATTTAAGCCGAATCCCAGACACCTGATCGCCCATGCGATACAGTTTTGCGGCATCCTCCAGATGGATCAAGGCCAGCCCTGCATCATATTCGTACATGCCCACTTGGAATATGCCAACCACGTGAAATTGCTTAATGCGCGGGACCAACCCTGCAGGAGTGACTTGTCCTTGCGGCGCCATTAATACCACTTTGTCACCGACACTCACACCCAGCGCCTGTGCCAAATCTGCGCCTAATACCATATTAAATTCGCCCGCTTTCAGCGATGCTAACTGCCCTTGTTTCATTTGACTGGACAAATCAGATACGTTGGCTTCTGCGGCAGGTAACACGCCCCGAATCAGCACCCCTTGTACTGCTTGATCATAGGTCAGCATGCCTTGCGCCATCACATAAGGGGCACTGCCTTCGATGCGACTGGCAAGGGTGGCTGCGGGAATCTGCACGATGCGCTGTTGCATGCCCTGCCAATTGGATAGCCCTGCTTGATAACTGCGTACCTCAATATGCGACGCGACGCCTAAAATCCGTTGCCGCAACTCGTCTTGAAAGCCGTTCATGACCGATAACACCACGATCAATGCCATGACACCAAGAGCGATGCCGATCATACTGGTGAGGGAGATAAATGAAATAAAGTGGTTACGGCGCTGCGCGCGGGTGTAACGCCAGCCTATCCACAATTCGTAAGGCAATCGTTGCGACCACTGCTGCGCTAATCTTGAAAAGTCATTCATGTGCATGCGAAGTATCTTAACAGTTTTAAAGTGCGGGACACAAACCACCTTTAAAAGTCGCGCATCTTGCCAGCACTCATAGCCCATCGCGCTGAGGCACCTCTAGGCCAGCATGGATGCATGAACAGCCTTTATCATGCGACACGCCACAAGTAAGCCGCCATCATACAAGGCGCAAGCCTTTCGCCTCGATACCATTTAGCACGATACCAGTTAACACAATACCATCTGACACGGTACCACTTAAAAGGCTAAGCGCGATGCAACATACGCCATCAGCCGAGTATTGGCGTCATTGACAGGCGGGGCGCGATCAACATCTGATGCGTCACCCATCAATTCGCCGTCGCCCCAAGGTCATCTCCCCAAGCTGCGCTATGCGTGCAATCACTACCCCGTATTACGTAACCCTGCGGCAATGCCATTGATGGTGAGCGGAATTGCCAGCTTTAGCTTTTCATCGTCTTCACCATTGCGATAGCGTTGAATCATCTCTACTTGTAAGTGATTTAACGGATCTAAATACGGCAGACGATCGCGGATGGATTTTGCCAACACAGGCTGACTGGCTAACCGTTCTTGTGAGCCTAACAAGCCATTGACTGCCTCGGTGGTGAGATGATGTTCATGCGCAATCCGACTGAAAATTTCCTCACGTAACTGGCGATCTAGCAATAAATGGGCATAATGCCGCGCCACGATAAGATCGGTTTTGGCCAACACCATATCCACATTATTAATCAGCGTATTAAAAATCGGCCAGCCTAGCAGCATTTCCTGTAACAGCGCGGTGCGCGACGCCTTTAATTGCGGATCATGATGCAAAAACTGATGAATCGCACTGCCCAGGCCATACCAGCCCGGTAATAACAAGCGGCATTGTCCCCATGAAAATCCCCACGGAATCGCTCTTAAATCTTCAATCCGGCGTGTGGATTTTCGTGCCGCTGGGCGACTGCCTAAATTTAAACCAGCGATTTCGTCAATCGGCGTGGTATGGAAAAAATATTCTGCAAAGCCGGGCGTTTCATAGACCAAACTCCGATAACTGGTCATGGCCGTGGCAGATAACGTTTCCATCACACTTTCAAAGCTGCGGCGTTTGGCAGGGTCGAGTTGATCTGCGGGAAACAACGTCGCATCCAACGTCGCTGCAATTAAGGTTTCAAGATGTTTACGCCCTACCACAGGATCTGCATATTTATTGGCAATGATTTCACCTTGTTCCGTCAGGCGAATTTGCCCATCCACCGTGCCTTGCGGTTGCGCCATGATGGCTTGGTAGGTAGGACCACCACCACGGCCCACGGTGCCGCCGCGGCCATGAAACAAACGCAGCTTGACTTTGGCTTGGTGAAATAACTCCACCAAGGAGATTTCTGCTTTATACAGTTCCCAATTGGAGGTTAAAAAGCCACCGTCTTTGTTGCTGTCCGAGTACCCCAGCATCACTTCTTGCTCATTGCCTTGGTAGCGAATGACATGGCGTATGCCGATTAAACTTAACCATTTACCCATGATCATTGGCGCATCGCGTAAGTCTGCAATCGTCTCAAACAAAGGCACAATGTTTAAATCTACTTGGATATAGGCCGAGCCCCATGCACCACGCAATAAGCCCGCTTCACGTTGCAATAAGGCGACCTCGAGCAAATCAGACAGCGTTTCAGTGTGCGAAATAATATATTGGCGCACCGTATGGTCGCCAAAGCGTTGACGCATGTCGCGCACCGCCTCAAGCACCCCAATTTCTTTATGCACTAATTCTGAATATTGCTGAAAAGGGGAAAACAATAAGCGCGGCTGCTTGAGTTCTTCGAGCAATACCTCAATTTTTTCTTGCTCGTTAAAACTGGTGTAATCAAAATCATAGCCCGCCTTGTGCAACAGCTCGCTGATCACAGCTTCATGCACATCCGACGATTGGCGAATATCGACGGAGGCTAAATGAAACCCAAAGGTGTTGATGGCTTTCATCAGCTTGCCTAAGCGAGGATAAATCAGGGCTTCGCCGTGATGTTGTTTCAGCGAATCCGCAATCAGTTGTAGCGGCGCTAACAACGCCTCTGGATGCTCAAACGGCAAGGTCTCTGCATGTTCTGACGACCAACCTGCATCGGGCAACAAGGTCGCGGCAGTGGCTAAAAAGCGGTCATACACACCATTTAATGCTAAGCGGTAGGGTTCATCTAACCGATGCGGCGATTGATCGCGTGAAGCCTTGCTGAGGGCTAACACCGCATCACTCACCCCAACCAAGCGCGTAGAGACGGCCAGTTCACGTTTGAGTGCGGACAGCTCTTGCAAATAAAATTTAAACAAGGTGGCCGCTTGTAAGCGCACGCCTTCCCGTAAGGTGGTGCCATTAACGAAGGGATTACCATCGCGGTCACCACCAATCCAACTGCCCATGCGTAAAAAACTGGGCAGCTGGTAGGGGGCGGCTGCGGGCATTAACTGACCTAAATCGCGCTCTAAATCCTGCAACAACTCAGGAATCACATGGAGAAAAGTGCTTTCATAATAAGTGAGGGCATTTTCAATTTCATTGATCACCGTCAGCTTGGAAAACCGTAACATACGCGTTTGCCACAATGCACAGACCGCCCCTTGCAACAACATGCGGTTACGTGTGCGTTGGCTGTCAGAAATCAGCGGTCCGCGAGCCGACAGAAGCTCGGCAATGGTACGCTCAATATCCAACACACTTTTGCGTTGCACTTCGGTAGGATGTGCAGTCAACACAGGTGACACCAGCGCACCTGCAAAAAATTGCATGATGGTTTCTGGCGCACAATTGGCCTGCGCCAAACAGTGTAAAGAGTGACTCAACATGCCAGGACTGGGGGTATTTTCTTGGCTGTTGGCTAATTGCTGAGCGTAAAGATCCTCTGCTAAATTGACCAAATGTTTGAAGTAACTAAACGCGCGCACCACGCACACCGTTTGCGCTGGCGTTAAGCCTGATAACAACTGCTCAAGCTGCAAGGAGGCGGCTTGATCATGGGTTTGATGCACTTTGAGTGCCGTTTGGCGTATGGATTCGATTAAGGCGAAGTCGTCTGCGCCAACCGTGTCATAAATAGCGGTATTGAGTAAGGCACTCAATAACGCGATATTGTCAGACAAGCGGGACTCAGCCGAATCCACCACCGTCAAAGGCTGGTTCATGTTGCGTTCTCCTTCGCTTTTTTAAAGATACTAGCAACAACCAGTCCATCTTGATTTTTAAATTGACACCTTTATAAATCAACTAGTTAGCAATGTCTTAGGTACTGCATGCACTATATTAATTAAGGTTGCGCACTGATTTGGCGCTCGTTATAGGCGTTGCGATGCCACACAAGTCGGCAGATCTATGCGCAACATCCATGCGCCAGTTCAATTTTTTGGAGATATTGGGTCGGAGGGTAATGCCTGTTGCAAAGCCGTTTGAATCGCGATGAGCTCTTCAGTGACCGTTTTAAAATCGTCAAACCGATGCCCTGCAACACGCGCATACCAATATTGGCTATTGGCGACATCGCCTTCCATTTTATGTAACACCGCGTGTAACCAGTTTGCCATTGGGTCAACGTAGACTTGGGTCAAGCTGTGCGCAAGGTGCCAATCCCCCGCCAAGGCGGCAGCCACAGCGGGAAGTAACGCAGCAGGGTCAGCGTGTGTGGTCATGCCATTACACGTTGACTGGATAGTCAATGGTACCTTTTTGGATAAACTCAATTTTGTAACCATCGGGATCTTCGACAAAGGCAATCACGATGGTGCCGTGTTTCATCGGACCTGCTTCACGCACTACCTTGCCGCCTTTGGCCTTGACGCGTTCGCAGGCTTGATACGCATCATCGACCTCTAGCGCCATATGGCCATAGGCGGTGCCTAGGTCATAACTGGTTTTGCCATAATTGTAGGTCAGCTCAATCACGCTATGGTCATATTCGTTGCCATAACCAACAAACGCCAAACTAAATTCACCATCTGGATAATCTTGGCTTCGGATCAACTTCATGCCCAGCACTTGGGTATAAAAATCAATCGAGCGTTGCAAATCGCCAACGCGCAACATGGTATGTAAAATTCTCATCGTACTCTCCTTAAAAAGTGTCCAACCTGCAACCCCTACGTTTGCGTCAGTTGTAAGTATTTGGCCATCAGTGCGCTATGTGTTTCTTGGTGATCTGGATCTATCGGGATGCAATCGATCGGGCACACTTGCTGGCATTGTGGCTTGTCAAAATGACCCACACATTCCGTGCATAAATGGGGATGAATTTCATAAATGTCTGGCCCCTGATAAATTGCCTCATTTGGGCACACAGGCTCACAGACATCGCAATTAATACATGCATCGGTAATGGTTAACGCCATTGCAGGGTCACTTCACGCGTTGTTCATCGGTTAATTTGGTCATGATGGCAGCGGCCACTGCTGGCGAGACAAACTGGTTCACGGCACCGCCTAACCGTGCAACTTCGCGCACCAAACTGGAGGAAATAAACATAAATTCTTCGGCAGGGGTTAAAAATAACGTCTCTAAGCGCGGAAATAATTTGCGGTTCATACCAGCCAATTGAAATTCATATTCAAAATCACTGGCAGCACGTAACCCGCGGATCACCACTTGGGCACCTTGATCCTGCACAAATTGCATCAGCAAGCCAGAAAAGCCCATCACTTGGATATTGTCACTGCTTTGAAATAGGGACTGCGCCAACGCCACCCGCTGCTCTAAATCAAACAAGGTGGTTTTGTTGGTGCTGCCAGCCACCGCCACAATCACATGATCAAACAAATGTGCGGCGCGCCGTACAACATCTTCATGCCCCAACGTAATCGGATCAAACGTGCCAGGATACACCGCGATTCTAATTTTGCTCATGTCATGTGCCTCTCATACACCGCTACAATTAAGCGACATCGCTCAAGGGGGGTTCAATCAGCTGGGGGCGCAATACATGATAAAACACTTGCCCTGCACGGCCAGATTTCAATACCTGCCACTCGGCATCCGTATTGAGCGCATATTCCGCTTCCACATACAGCATGCCAGTGTCCGTCATATGCTTAGCCAAATGTGGTAATAATTTGGGTATCCAGCCTTGACGGTAAGGTGGATCGCAAAAAATCACATCATAGCGCTGTGTGTTGTTGGCTAAAAATTGTAGCGCATCGATTTGCCGCACATCCGCAGCATGGGCCTGTAATTGTTGTTGATTCTGTTGCAACGCTTGAAACGGCAGCCGCGCCAATTCAATCATGGTGACGTGTTGCGCGTTGCGCGATAAGGCTTCAAACCCTAATGCGCCGGTACCTGCAAATAAATCGAGACAGATCTTACCCGTCAAGTCTTGGCCAAGCCAATTAAACAGGGTTTGTCGCACGCGGTCGGGCGTGGGCCGAAGGCCTTGTGCATCAGGAAACTTGAGCAATCGACTACGCCATTGCCCAGCGTTGATGCGTACTTGGTTAAGCGCGGGATTTTTCATACACCGCGCCATTATAAAGCGATGTTGCAGTTTGTCGAAACACAGGCGCATCGATGAAGTACTGGGGGAGCACCCTCGTTCAGATCCTCCGCAGGCAGAGGATCGTGCTCGCCCAGTGGCGACCCCGCTCGATTGAACCACCTGGCGCGGGGTATGAGGCAATGTCGCCGAAACATCGCCGCCATCGCAATCCCAGTCTGGTAAGCTTAGTTAGTCCTCACCCACAACCACTGTCACCATTTGCTCGGGATGAATGCGGCGTTTAAATGCATCATGCACTTGCTGTGCGGTGACCGCCGCAATCTTGGCATTAAAGGTATCGAGGTAATCGAGGGGTAACTTGTAAAAGCCGATCACGCTGAGATACTCCAAAATTTTATTATTGCTATCGATTCGCATCGGAAAACCACCAATCAGGTTGGCTTTAGCATTATTAAGCTCTTCGGCGGTGACGCCTTTTTCAACAAAGGTACGCAAGGTTTGGTTGACTAAGTCCAGTGCCGCTTGCGTTTGTGTTTTTTTGGTTTGTAAGCCAATTTCGTAGGGGCCAAGCTCGGCCATCGGCACGAAATAACTATACACGCTATACGCCAAGCCACGTTTTTCGCGCACCTCCTCGGTTAAACGCGAGACAAAGCCACCGCCGCCTAAAATATAGTTACCCACATACAAGGGAAAGAAATCAGGATCACCACGTTTGTTACCTGGCTGGCCAATCAATATATGTGATTGGGTGGCTGGGTGCGCGATTTTTTTCATGACCGGCGCCGTCAAGGCGGGCACTGGCGGTAGGGCGGGGACGGCGGCCGATTGTGGCAAGCCTGCACTCAATGCTTCCGCCATTTGTTTGGCTTGTGCAACGGTGAGATCGCCGATCACCGCAATGACCGCTGATTTAGCGGTGTAATGCTGTTGGTAAAACGCCTGCAAGGCCGCGGGTTGAATGGCCTGTACTGTCGCGACTTCGCCGCCCTCCTCTAAACGATAGGGATGGTCACCATACACTGCCGCCATAAAGGCTTTTTTGCTGATATTTTCTGGTTCAATGTCCGCTTCTTGCAAGCTCGCAACCACGCGTTTTTTCTCGCGTTCTAGCACCGCCATTGGAAAATCAGGTCGATGTAAAATGCTACTAAAGGTGGTTAGGGCCTTCTGATATTCACTGGTTAAACTACGTAGCTTAAAACTGGCGCGATCCGCATCTAAACTTCCGCCTAACACCGCACCAATGTCAGCAAAACGATTGGTAATGGTTTCCTCATCCAAGCCGCCCGCGCCCAAAGTCATTAAATAATGGGTCATGGTGGCCGTGCCAGCAGTGGCGTTGGTATCCCGTGCATAGCCTGCTGCGAAGCTTAGGTTGAGATCAACAATCGGCAAATCATGACTCTCTACAAAATATACCTCGCTGCCATGGCTGGTGGTCCAGTGTTGAATATTTAACGCCGCTTCTCCGATCAGCGCCATGGATTGCAGGGTAAAACCAACGGTTAAAATACAGATTTTTTTGAGCATAGGGTTCATGTTGTTCCTCACGCGTAACACGCGTGCTTGTTATCAAGGGTTAATTCAATCCACATCACATATTGATTCGTTTGATCTTCATCACGTGAAAGACGTCGTCGATGGCGGCAAACGCGTTTATCCAATCAGCTTCAGCGCAATGCATCATCCACACCACTTAGTGTTGATGTGGCCGCCCGACAGGGGCTTGATTAGGATCTAACGGCTGTGGATCTAAGCTAACCAGCGTCAGTTGATCTGCAACCAAGTATTTTTTGGCCACTGCCACCACTTGCTCCGAAGTCACGGCCTTGATGCGATCTGCATTGTGCGCGAGCAAACTATGCGGATAGCCCATGGTTTCTAACTGTCCCATCTGCATGCCTTGATAAAACATGGAGTCTCGTTTGTAAACATCTGCAGCAATCACCGAGGCTTTAATCCGATCGAGTTCTGGCTGGGTCACACCTTGCGTTTTTACCCGCTCAATTTCTGCCCAAATGGCTTTTTCTAGGGTGGCCACGCTGACGCCTTCGGAAGGCGAGGCTGCAATTTCAAAAATGGCTGATTGACCGCGGTTAGTGCTGTCATAGCCCGCACCAATATCCAAAGCAATCGCTTGTGTACGCACTAACTGTTGATTGAGTCTAGATGAATCATTGCCACTTAAAATACTGGCCAACACTTCTAGCGCGTACGGTTCCCATTCGGCGGTCGAATACGCTTTACCATTTGTAAGAACAGGCGCTGGAAAGCCCATCACAAAATACGGTAATTTAGCAGGGGCTTTCACCACAGCGCGACGTTCACCCAGTTGCAATGGTTCGACCTGCGGTTTACGCGCAGGCATCGGTTTGGCGGTTAATTTACCAAAGGTTTTCTCAGCCAATTTAAATACATCCTGCGCCTTCACATCACCGACCACCACCACGGTTGCATTATTTGGCGCATACCAAGTGCGATACCACTCACGGGCATCGTCTGCCGTCATGTGGTCAAGATCATTCATAAACCCAACTACGGGCCGCGCATAGGGGTGGGCGCGATAAACCATGGCTTGAAATTGCTCAGCGACTTTGGATTGCGGTTTGTCTTCCGTCCGCCAGCGGCGTTCTTCTTTAACGACTTCGATTTCTTTGGCAAATTCAGCATCGGTAATTTGCAAATTGGCCATGCGGTCCGCTTCCAGCGTAAACGCTAACGGTAAATGCGATTTTTCCAACTGCTGAAAATAACAGGTGTAATCCATGCCAGTAAATGCGTTTTCTTTGCCGCCGGCAGCTGCAATTTGACGTGAAAACTGACCAGCAGGCACCGTTTTCGTGCCTTTAAACATCATGTGTTCAAGTACATGTGCCACCCCTGTTTTGCCGTTCACTTCATCTAAAGCGCCTGCTCGGTACCACACTTGCGAGACCACGACAGGGGCGCGATGGTCTTCTTGCACGATAATATTGAGGCCATTTTTAAGCGTTTTTTGCATGATGTCAGCCTGCGCGACGACAGGCGTGAGTGCGACCACACTGATGCTCAGGCCGAGTAACCAATGGCGTAACCAAGGTTGAGAAAAACATTGTTTATTCATAGATGGGTTCATGGATCACTGACTCGCGGCTAAAGGTACACAGATAATGAGGATGAAGGTTGAATAACTTTGCAATTAAGTTGGTTTGTATAGATAACCTGTTCGGACAGTCTCACCTTGGTTGAAGTTCGACACCATGTTAACAGTTGCGAGGGATAGCCGTGGCGATAAACTGTGATTCGGCTTAAAATAGCGTCTACCTTATGTATTGATCCCTTATGTTTAATCCTTTTGCCAAAAAACCCGCCGAGCCAGTTACCTCCCCTGCCCCCACCGAGGCAACAGGTTGGACACAACGCCTCAAACAAGGCTTGGCGAAAACCAGAGCCCAGTTAGGCGGGCAACTGAGCGCGTTATTTAGCGGTGGCAAGATTGATGAACAGATTTATGAAGAATTAGAAACCATTTTATTGACCTCGGATGTCGGCATTCAGGCAACCACGCATTTACTCAAACAACTGCGCGCACGGGTGACACGACAAGCGTTAAAAGACACCCATGCGCTTAAACTTGCGCTCAAAGATACCCTGCTTGAGTTATTGCAACCGCTGGCGCAACCGATGACACTCGATGCACAGCGTCCCTACGTGGTGATGATGGTGGGTGTCAATGGGGCTGGCAAAACCACCACCATCGGCAAACTGGCTAAATACTTGCAAGGGCAAGGCCACAGCGTGCTGATTGCAGCAGGCGATACCTTTCGCGCCGCCGCACGGGAGCAATTACAAGTTTGGGGCGATCGTAACCAAGTCCATGTGGTAGCCTCTGAAAGCGGCGATCCCGCTGCAGTCATTTTCGATGCAGTCAACTCTGCCATTGCTAAAAAAATTGATGTGGTGATTGCGGACACCGCTGGCCGTTTGCCGACGCAATTACATCTCATGGATGAAATTAAAAAAGTACAACGGGTCATCGACAAAGCCCTACCCGGCGCGCCGCATGAGATTTTGTTGGTCCTGGATGCCAACACCGGCCAAAATGCGGTGATGCAATTACAAGCATTTCACACCGCCTTGGGCATCACTGGCTTGGTACTGAGCAAACTCGATGGCACCGCCAAAGGCGGTGTCATTGCTGGCATTGCCCATTTAAGCCAACAAACCACGCAACCGATACCGGTGCGTTTTATCGGCGTAGGGGAACAAATTGATGATTTAAGACCGTTTGATGCACAAGCCTTTGTGGATGCGCTATTGGATGATGACGCGTCATGATGCATCAAACTAAGCAGCCTAATCCACGATTGCCTTGTGTTGTGCGAGCACGCGAGTGAGTGATATGCAGCCCGCTACCGCCGCCATTGTGTTTGACCAAGTCAGTATGCGCTACCCAGACAGCGCGCATCTGTTTCGCCAAGTCAGCTTCGAAATTCAAAAAGGTGAGTTTATTTTAGTCAGCGGCCACTCCGGCGTTGGCAAAAGCACATTGCTCAAATTGATGGCGGGCCTGGTCAACCCGACCAGTGGCCACATCATTTTGCAACAACAAGTGTTACAACAACTCAATCCAGCCGCGCTCCCCTATCTACGCAGACGCTTAGGGTTGGTGTTTCAAGACCATAAACTCCTGTTTGACCGCTCCGTGTTTGACAATGTGGTGTTGCCCTTACATATCCAAGGCATGACGGGCATTGAAGCTACGCGCCGCGTGCGGACCGCGCTGGAAAAAGTCGGCTTACAACATAAAGAAAAAGCCATGCCCATCACTTTATCGGGTGGCGAACAGCAACGCTTAGCGATTGCACGCGCGGTCGTCAGTCGGCCATCGATTGTGATTGCGGATGAGCCCACCGCAGGACTAGATCAAGCGGCCGCCTGGTCAATCATGCAATTACTGAAGGCCTTTAATGAGGTTGGGGTGACAGTGATCATTGCCATGCATGACATGACGCAAGTCAGTGCCATTGCAGACCGCAGCTTGCATATCGAACAACAGTCTGTCACTGCCATGCCAGTGCAACGCGCAATTTTGTAAATGAACCCTATGACACGCTGGTTAAATCAACATCTATTAACCCTTCAACAAGTCAGTCGCCGTCTACGGCAACAATGGCTGAATAGCGCCATGATTTGTATCGTGATCGGCCTCACCGTCACCCTGCCAGGCTTAATCTTTGTCGGCATCCATCATCTACAACAAACGGCAAATCCGTTTAAACAACAGGCACAATTATCCGTCTTTTTAAAAGCAGGCCTTTCAGCGAATACCTTGCAACGCCTGATTAACGAGAGTCAGCAATTGCCACACGTGCTTGAGGTCCGCTACGTCAGCAAGGAAGATGCGCTAAAACAACTCAGCGCACAATTAAGCACGCAAGCCTTAGTCAGTGATGGTGCCAGCAACCCATTACCTGATGCGCTCTACATTAGCCTGCAAGACACCGACCCCGCCGCCATCAAGCCGATACAAGCCGCCTTACAAGATCGGCCTGAAATTGATGAAATTGTGATCGACAGTCTGTGGATGCAACAACTCCACGACACATTGACGCTGGTGAAACGTTTAGCCGTCATCTTTACCAGTTTACTGAGCGTGGCCATGGTCACGGTGATTAGCAATACGGTACGCATGCAAGTATTGACGCATCAAGCAGAAATTGAAGTGAGCCGCTTGATCGGTGCAACGCACAGCGATATCCGTCGTCCATTTTTATATTTGGGAAGCGCCTATGGCTTGGGTGGCGGTGTCATCGCATTTGTGAGTATTGATATCGTCATGCTGTGTGTTCAGCAACCTTTACAAGGCGTACTCCGCCATTTTCCCGAGCAAGCCAGCGGTTCACTGCAATGGATGGGTGTGAGCGGATTAGTGGTGTTAGTAAGCATCGGTTTAGGCTGGATCGCGGCTTTTATTGCGCTCATGCAACCTCGCCGATCAAGTACACCGTCTTAGCCTCAGATAAATTTAGCCATGGCTAAATATTGCCATAGTTTAACTTTGCCATAGTTTAACTTTGCCATGGTTAAACTTTTCCAAAGCTAAACTTTTCCATAGCTAAACATTTTTTATACATCACGGTTTACTTTGAAAAGCGATGATTTTGTAATCAATTGCGCTGTACACCATGATCATTCAACGCAGTCACACTTAGCAACACAATCTGTGCATGTTTTGCAGAGTCATGGCTCTTCATCTGCAAAAACTACCGAACTGCGCGCGTATGCGACCACGATTAAAACGCTAATCCATTGAATTATTGACAAAAATTTCACTCTGTTGGATTGCAACGGAAGTGGCATCAAAGTTGCAACATAACCTAGGCATAGGTTTGTCACGTTAAACTTTATAGGGAGCACACAATTGAAAAAATGGATGATCTTTGGATTGATGATGTTAGGATTGATGATGTTAGGCCTCACCGCCCATGCGGAAGACACCCTTCAAACCGACATTAGCAATTTGCAACATGCTTGGGCCAAAGCCAACTATCAAACAGCAAAAGACCAACAAGAATCCAGCTTTAAAGCCTTGGTTGACACCGCGCATCAGTTGAGTGAACGCCACCCTGACAGCAACGATGCCAAAATTTGGGAAGCGATTGTGTTAAGTGGCTACGCCAAAAGTATGGGGCCGTTACATCCAATCAATGCGTTAAAAGCCGCCGAGCAAGCGCGTGATTTACTGTTAGGCACCATCGCACGCGATCCATCTGCACAACACGGTTCCGCTTACACCACCTTGGGTACTTTATATTTTAAAGTACCAGGCTGGCCAATCGGTTTTGGCGACAAGAAAAAAGCACAGCAATATCTGGAAAAAGCCCTACAAATCAATCCCACCGGCATGGATAGCAACTTCTTTTATGCGGATTATTTATACGGGCAAGCCGAGTATGAAGATGCCGTTGCGTTTTATCAAAAAGCGTTACAAGCCCCACCCCGTCCTGGCCGTGAAGATGCCGATGCTGGCCGCAGAAAAGAAGTTGAGGCAGGCTTAAAACAAGCTGAAAGTAAAGTCAGAAAGTAAATGCTTCTCCGCTGCAATGTAAGGTCTGCCACTATGCGCCTCCGTGCCAATGGTAGCTTACTGTTACTGATGACTTTGATGACAAGCCACCCTGTCATGGCCGAGGGCTGGTACGCGGGTTTGAACCTCGGCATGGGCGTTGCCAACCTACGCACCCCCAACGGTACTGACCGCGATAGTCAAACCGTGCTGGGTGCACTGGTGGGCTATCAAGCCAATCCTTATTGGGCGTTAGAAGCGCAATATACGGGGATTGGGGAAGCCACTGACAATCTAGCAGGCAGTGTCAAAGCTGATGCCTTAAGCCTCACTGTGGTGGGCAGTCTGCCCATCAACGATAGCTTCAAATTATTGGCTAAAGTCGGCGTGGCCAATACCCAAACGACGGTATCTAGCCCACTGACTGGTGTGCGTGATGCGCGACGGACTGCAAGCTCAATCGGGCTAGGGGCTGAATACGCATTTGATAGCGCAATATCAATGCGCGTGGGTTGGGATTATTATGGTGCGCAAGTGGATACCGCCACAGGCAGCAAAGACTTTGGCACCTATGTCAGCAGTGTGGGCGTGGTTTACCGCTTCTAGTGGGTTGCGGTTGGTGGTGATGGCAGGCCGCATGCAAACGGGGATGCATGGTGAATCACTTTGCATTCCCCGTATCGGCTAATCAATGCACCCAAAAGCCTATTTTGCGAGCGATAAAATACTCGATTTGCGGTGTTCATCATTGGGAAATACGCGGCCACTTACGATGCTATTAAAAATATGGATAAACACCACGCCAGGATCGCCTTTTTTATTTTTTGCACGGAAATAAGAATGGCCTTTGGGCGGGTCGTATAGCGTATTCACATCATCGCAATCTATTGCGTAGACATTTTTAGGCGTTTTATCCATATCCTCTGGCCCACTATGCCCCAATCGCCGCGAAGCCTCACCATTTTTAAGGTTAGAGACCTTGCTTGCACGCAACGCCAAATCATCCGAGGCAAAATACACCACCACATTGCGTGAACAATGACTGATCAGCTCACCCGCTTGCCCTTTGTGTAATGACTCATTGAGAATATCCGCCGCCACTAAAAAAGTGTTTCTAAACAATAACGGCAAGCCTGCGGGTTGGTCATATTTATACCAGTTTGCCAGTGTTTCACGCAACACCCGATTCCCCATCGAATGCGCCAAAATATTAATCCGCTTTAAGCACGGGTCTGCTTCTGGGTTCATTTCCGCATCACTGCGCCACTTCATAAATGCCTGCATCACCCGCGCAAACGCAAACGCACTCTGGTCGGCCGCTTTTTGATCGTCCCAGTAATCTTTCACAATGCCTAAATCAGTATCACACGGCCAAATGAGCGGGATCACCAACACCTCCTTCGCTTTCTGCTTGTTACACAGCGCTTGAAACTCCTCCACGTTTTGAAACACATCCTCGGGCAGGTTAGAAAAACCATGGATATACAACAATACTTGGCGATACTGACTTGCTTTGATTTCGCTCAGTAAAGCCGCACTGCCGACTTCTTCGTACTTGCCTTTTTTATTGCGCCGGCAACAAAAAAAGCCGCGGCTCGAGGCATTATTTGTTAAATCAAATTCAAAATTGGGATTCAGTTTAGGTTCGGTATTGACCTTGGGCAAACGGGTGGTGATAAACAGCATAGCGAGCGCCTCCACGGTGTTAGAGATAGGTGTACTTCGTAAATCTGCACCCATCATACGAGGAAACACAGGCGATGAACATCCTTGATCCAGTTGAATGTTGATAGGGAATGTCTATACCAACCGCCATCACGCAGACCCATGCACAATCGCCGATTAAGCATATGTGTGCCCTTTAAAACACGGCAGCTCTCTGTAAACGATGGCCATGAATGTTCGCGCTGAAATACACCGTTAGCATGTGTTGTGTCGTCATCTAAGCTGTAAACAGCGCGTTGTTGTTTGAGGTCATTGTTGGATGGTGTTTGATTACACCATTGACGCCACGAGGCACTTCAACCTCAACTTGTATGTTGATATTGACGCCTGCACGCGCCCTTGCTAAAACTTAATCTTAGAGGCCACCAACGAAGCCGCGGCTGTGCGCGTTTCCACCCCCAGCTTTTGAAATACGTGCTCCAAGTGTTTGTTGATGGTACGCGGGCTGGTGCCTAAAATTTCACCCACATCTTTGTTGGTTTTGCCTTTGACAATCCAATACAACACTTCGGATTCGCGCTTGGTGAGTTGGAATAGTTTGCCTAAGACTTCGATTTGCGCTTCGTCGGAGTGCTCACGTAAGACCACCACCCATTGTTCCTCGCTGGTGCTGGCCACGGTTAAACTGAGACGGGCGTTGCCATGACTGACGTTGAGGCCGGGCATGGTTTGTTCACCACCTTGTTGTTGCATGCAGCTTTCTAGCCACTGATAAATCATAGGCGGTAGGCTGGGGGTGATGGCGTTAGCTTCTTTTGCGGCCCATTCGGCAAAGTAGGTTTGCAGGTATTGTTTGGCTAAGGGGGTTTGCCAAACCAAGCGTTTGTCGTCAGGCAAAATCGCAATGGTGGCTTGACCAAAGGCATCTAACGCCGAGGTCGCTTGTTGCATTTTGGTGGCATTTTGAATGTGGGTGCGCAATCTGGCTAAGACCTCTGCCGGGCGCACAGGCTTGGTCACATAATCAACGCCGCCTGCATCAAACGCCATGGTGACGTGTTCAATTTCGGTCAGGCCTGTCATAAAAATCACCGGGATGTGTTGGGTTTCTGGCGCGGCTTTAATCCGTCGACAAGTGCCAAAGCCATCTAAGCCCGGCATCATCGCATCCATTAAAATGACTTGCGGTTGCATTAAATGGGCCACTTGTAAGGCCATTTCACCCGAGTTGGCAACAAAAACCTGATAGCCAGACTCGTCTAGCGCGTCGTGCAGATAGGCCAAATTTTCTGGCACATCATCGACAATCAAGACGGTGTGGTTGGGACTGCTCATTTTGGGTACTCCTCAATCAAGCGCTGTAGTGTAGCAAAATCAAAGCGCTCTATCGCTTGTTGTAATGCATTGATCATGGTGTGGTGTTGTGGATGTTGTTTTTGCAAGGTCGCCATCACTTCGCGCATCCCTTTCACATAGCCCATACGTGCAAATTGGGCTAAGTGATCCAGCAAAGCAGCGGGTAAAGGCGGGAGACCATCTGCCGTGGGGGTTTGAATGGGCGCTGGCGGCCCCATCATGGCAGTGGTTTGCAAGGAAATAGGTTGCGCATAGCGCCAAGTCAGTTGCAATTGTTGCCCGATCCAATCCAGTACCTCTTCAAGATTGACGGGTTTGACAAAGAAATCTTGCGCGGGAATTTTGGCTTGGTTATCTAAGTTTTTATCGTATGCGTTGGCCGACAGGATGGCAATCGGCAAACTGGCTTGATGCACTTTGCGAATAATATACGCCGCCTCCCAGCCATCCATCAAAGGCATGGCCAGATCCATCAAAATCAAATCTGCGTTGATTTGTTGATACGAATTGACACAGACTTGGCCATTAGCGGCCTCAAACACATGAAAGCCTAGTGGCATTAAGGTATGTTTGAGCAATTCACGGTCGACGGCCTCGTTATCCACCACCAAAATCGTTTTGCGCGGGCCCTCGTAACCGATGCGTTGACGGATTGATTTTTTAGCAAAGCCAGAGGTATCGCGGATTTGCGATAAAAATAATCGAATTTCAAAACGCGTGCCATGGCCAACCACGCTATCAAAATGGATTTCGCCCCCCATCAGTTCGGTTAATAATTTGCTGATGGTGAGCCCCAAGCCCGTGCCACCAATGCCCACCGTGTCGGCAGCCGTGCCGCGTTCAAACGGCTCAAAGATTTTTTCTACCTCACCAGGGGCGATGCCAGGGCCGGTATCTTCAACATCAATGTGCGCAATTTCACGCGCATAGCTGACGCGGAATGTCACACTGCCGCGGGTGGTAAATTTCACCGCATTGCCTAAAATATTGACCAAAATCTGCATCAAACGCTTGTGGTCTGCACGCACATATTCAGGCAGATTGCCGACTTGCTCAAAACGAAATTGCAAGCCTTTGTTTTGTGCTTGAATTTCAAACATGCTGACGATTTGCGTGATGAAATCAGGAAAATGTAAGGGCTTTAAATCAAACGCCATTTTGCCGCTTTCGATACGCGCAATATCCAGCGTGCTTTCAATCAGTGAGAGCAAATGTTCACCACCACGGCTGATGGTTTTAATCGCTTGTTTGCGGTGTTCGGGAATACTGGGGTCATTGGTGAGTAATTGCGCGTAGCCCAAAATACTATTTAAGGGCGTGCGTAGCTCGTGACTGATGCCAGTGATGTAGCGGCTTTTGGCTTGATTGGCATCTTCGGCAATCAGGCGCGCTTTTTGTAACTGCGCATCGGTTTTTTTGTGCGATTCGATTTCCTCGAGCAACAAACCTGTTTGACGATTGGATTCTTCTTGCGCCACGCGCCGACTGCTGGAGGTGAGCACTAACCACCACGCAACAATACCGCCTAAAAACAGCATGGCCACAAAAATTTTGAGATAGCCTAATCTAAAGTGGCGTAACAGTTCTGGATACTCACGGCCGATGGTCAATGCATCATGTAAGTAGATCAGGCCGATGGTGGCCCCAAACAGACACATGGCAATCACCATCAGCAATAAATAATGGGCAACGCCGCCATTGAGATGTGGCCACCAGGTTTTGGGTAACAGTTTACGGTTGAGGGCCTCCCACTGTGCACTGAGCCGTGCTTTTGGTTTGCATGCATCATGACAACGCGCATCGAGGCAGCAACACAATGAGCAAATTGAGCCGCCATAGGCAGGGCAATGTGCCATGTCGTTGACCTCATAGTTACGCTCACAAATCACACACCGTTTCATGGTGGTTGGGATGCTGTATTCTGGCCGGGGTCTGGCTAAGTAATATTGCCCTTTGGTGAGCCACGCAATCAAAGGCGATAGCGCCAACGCAGTAAATAGAGAGATAAACGTTGAGAAAGGTTGAATGGCCACGCCAAAGACGCCGGTATAGGCCATGATGGAGACGGCAGAAGCGGCGAACATGGCACCGACGCCGACAGGATTGATGTCATACAAATAAGCACGCCTAAACTCAATGCCCGCGGGGCTGAGGCCTAACGGTTTATTAATGACCAAATCAGCGACCACCGCTGCAATCCAAGCGATGGCGATGTTGGCATACAAGCCTAAAATCTCCTCCAAGGCTTGAAACACATTGAGCTCCATCAACACAATGGCAATCATCACGTTAAACACCACCCACACAATCCTACCTGGGTGGCTATGGGTTAAACGGGCAAAAAAATTGGACCATGCCAATGAACCTGCATAGGCATTGGTCATATTCACTTTAATTTGCGAAACGCATACAAACAATGCGGTGACGGCTAGGGCGACTTCGTGGTGGCTAAACACATGCTCAAAGCCTACCCAATACATATGCGTTGGATTAACCGCTGAGCTCAAAGGCATATCGCGATTAAACACCAGATACGCCAGCAATGCGCCCGCCACCATCTTGAGCATGCCTAAAATCACCCAGCCTGGCCCTGCAAGTAATACCCCCAAATTCCAACGCCAACGATTGGCTTGGGTTTTTTCTGGCATAAATCTTAAAAAATCTACCTGCTCACCGATTTGTGGAATCAACGCTACACCGACAGCGGTAGCAGCGCCAAACATGGTCCAATTAAAGTGATCGCCACCTTCATGGATGCCAGCAAAAGTACTGAGCTTGGATAGCACGTCTGGGTCCATGTGGAAAATCGCCACAAACGGTAAAAACATCAAGGCGACCCAAATCGGCTGCGTAATCAGCTGTATGCGGCTGATCAAGGTCACCCCATGCGTGACCAAGGGAATCACAATCAACGCACTGACCAAATAGCCTAAGTACAACGGCAAATGAAAATACAACTCGAGCGCATAGGCCATGATCGCGGCTTCGAGCGAGAGCAAAATAAAGGTAAAACTGGCGTAAACAAAAGAAGAGATGGTCGAGCCGATATAGCCAAACCCTGCACCACGGGTGAGCAAATCCATGTCTAGGCCATATTTTGCGGCGTAGTAGCTGATGGGTAGGCCGGTGAGAAAAATAATCGCACCCACCGCCAAAATCGCCCAGATGGCGTTAGCAAATCCATAATTAATGGTGATGGTGCCGCCGATGGCTTCTAACACTAAAAACGAAATGGCCCCCAGCGCAGTATTCGACACCCGCAAAATAGACCATTTACGAAACGCCCGCGGCGTATAGCGCAAAGCATAATCTTCAATGGTTTCGTTGGCGACCCAATTGTTATAGTCTCGGCGGACTTTGACAATCCGCTGTATTGGTTTTGGTTGCACGTGTGAAGCCAAATTGGTTGGTGCTGTGGACAAAAAATTACCCTTTGAATGAATCTAGCCAAATACTTAAAAAAAGTTTGTCAACATTATCGTAACCAACATTTTGCGATCAATCACTACGTTATTTAACGTAGTGATTGATGCCCATTACAGGGCGTGCATGCGAAAAAAAACGGACACTTCACGTGTCCGCATCTTAGCGTATTTTGTATTCGTCGCGCGCGCTATTGCGCTCGACCTTTGGTTACGTGTTAAACAGTGCCCAAACGCCTAACACCATCATCACCGCCCCAAGCCCATGGCTTACAACAAGTCCCCATTGTGGCTGCAAGCGTCCTACCACCCATCCCAATACCAATAAACCAGTGCTGGTCATCGCCATACCGATGAGCGGCAACAGATCCGTTCCTAATTCAAGTCCATGTAGATAGCCTTGCGCACTGGCGGTGATCACGACCACCCATCGTTGCATCAAGGAGGTCAGTCGCAATGACAGCAACAGCAATAAGCCCAACCCTAGCACACTCAGCAAGACAATATGTTCTGCCCAAGAAGCATGCAAACCCCAGAGGGCCGCCATACTCGCCAACAGCATCACGCCCATAAATAGCGGCGGCAATGGCCAGCCTTGTGCCGCAGGCAACCGCGCCGCCCAGAGCCCGATTGCGCACATCACCAACCAATGGTCCCAGCCCGTTAAAGGATGTAATAGTCCTGCTTGCAGGGTGCTATGTGCGAAGTGGCCAGGGTGTGCCCAAGCCAACGAAGCCGTCATGCTGATCCACAGCCCGACCAGTATTAAGATCTGTTTCATGTGTGTTTTCCTTTCAATACAATCACTGGTGATGAACGCTTATAACATTAAGCCTTGCTTTTCGATAAAGCGCACTATCTCTTCCAACCCTTGCCCGACTTTTAAATTGGTAAAGATAAACGGTTTATCCCCGCGCATTTTTTTGGCATCGTGCGCCATGACCTCTAATGAGGCGCCCACCATCGGGGCTAAATCAATTTTGTTAATCACCAATAAATCAGATTTGGTAATGCCAGGTCCGCCTTTGCGAGGGATTTTCTCGCCCGCCGCCACATCGATCACATAAATGGTTAAATCGGATAATTCAGGGCTAAAGGTTGCGGCCAAGTTATCGCCCCCACTTTCCACAAACACAATGTCTAAGGTACGAAAGCGCTTACTGAGCTGGTTGACTGCCTCGAGATTAATCGAGGCGTCCTCACGAATCGCGGTATGTGGGCAACCGCCTGTTTCTACGCCAATAATACGCTCAGGGGCTAACGCTTGATGACGGGTTAAAAAATCTGCGTCTTCTTTGGTAAAAATATCGTTGGTGACCACCGCAATGTCGTATACCTCACGTAAACGCTGGCAGAGCGCTAAGGTTAAAGCGGTTTTACCAGAACCAACAGGGCCGCCAATACCCACCCGTAATGGCTCTAGATATTCGCTGACTTCAGGGGTGGGCGTTGTAAATTGTGCGTGTATTTTCATGATCTAAACAATCGACTATATTGGGTTTCGTGACGACACCCAGCAATGCTGAGCAAGGGATTAAAATTACTGATCTCGGCTTCAGGCAATGCCATGGCTTGCGCAACCAACATTGGCAACTGCGCACCCAGCGTCAGCAATATTTTTTGGCCAGCCACTTGCCCCAAGGGCACGGCTTTCATGGTGGCACTGACTTGATTTTCTAACCAGCCCCAAGCATAGGCTTGCAGGGTATCGGCTAACGGAATTTGCCAGTGTTGCGCCAAGGCGGCATACACCAGTGGAAAACTAGGCGATGGCCATTGTGCAAGTGTTTGGCGCAACGACAGCGGCAAATCCTCTAGCGCCGTAACCAAGCGCACCAGCGAATAGCCCATCTGTTGGGTTTCCGCATAGGCTTCGGCGGTATCGCGCCCCGCTAAGTAAAACGCCTGCCAAGACTGCACCGCATCAAAATCTTGCTGTTGCCACGCGCCATACAGTTGTTGCAACACGGGTAACTCAAAGCGGGCTTGGTAGTGCGTTAACACATCGCCTATCCAGGTGAGCGCCGTGGCTAAATCCTTGACCTCCCCCGACTCAATGCCCCATTCCAAGCCCTGCGAGTAGGTATAGGCCCCCACTGGCAGCATGGGGCTCGCCAATTGCAATAAGCGGCTTAATGCGAGGGCATCAGCCATGCTGCCGCCTGTTAGGTGGGCGTAAAAGCTGACTTGGCGCCTCGGCATCACCGTGGCGATGCCCGCCACCATAGGCGCCAGCTTCAGGTTCAAATGCAGCCAGTTCTGCTTGGACACTGACATGTAACCCAAGCAACATGGCTTGTAACACACTGTCTTGTTCCAAGCGTAACCAGCCATCGCCAATTTGCAGCGGCACATGCCGATTGCCTAAGTGGTAAGCGGCACACATTAACTCACGCGTGGTGTTGGCGGTGACGCGCAGCACAGGTTCGAGCGCCGCCACAATTTGCACCACATAATCGCCCGTTTCAGCACCGACTAAATCACCGCCGCGTAAAATCGTGCCCCGGTTTAAAAACAAGGCAGCCTCACGCCCCGAAGCCAAGGTCACGCGTAAGCGACTCTTTTGTCTTAACTCAAAAGGTAATTCGAGTTGGTCATGGATCACGTCACTGCCCGCCATCCGCTCGGTTAAATGCATCATAAGGATGACCGCCACTTGCTCGCTGCACACCATGGGTGATTGCAGTGCCGAATTAAGTAAAAAGAATGCATGGTTAAATAGGCTTAAAACAGAAAATAGCGTTGCGCCATCGGCAATACGGTCGCAGGCTCGCACACCAACGGCATGCCGTCCGCCAACACTTCATAGGTTTCAGGGTCGACCTCAATCTTGGGCAACCAGGTGTTATGGATCATGTCTGATTTTTTCACATGGCGGGTGCCTTTAACCGCGACCAAAGGCTTTTGAAGCCCAAGGGCCTGCACAGCAGGGTTTTGCAAAGCGGCTTGCGAGACAAACGTGATGGCGGTTTTTAAACCGCCAGCAAACGCACCAAACATCGGGCGATAATGCACAGGCTGGGGCGTTGGAATCGAGGCATTCGGATCACCCATAGCGGCGGCGGCAATCATGCCGCCTTTCAAAATGGTAAACGGCTTCACGCCAAAAAAAGCAGGCTTCCAAATCACTAAATCCGCCAACTTGCCCACTTCCACCGAGCCCACCACGTGCGAGATGCCATGCGTGATGGCGGGGTTCATCGTATATTTGGCAATGTAACGCTTGATCCGAAAATTGTCATTGCCTGGCGCATCTTCAGCCAAGGGACCGCGCTGTACTTTCATTTTATGTGCGGTTTGCCAAGTGCGGATGATCACTTCACCGACACGGCCCATGGCTTGCGAATCCGAAGACATCATGGCGAACGCACCTAAATCATGAAAAATATCCTCCGCAGCAATGGTTTCACGGCGAATACGACTTTCAGCGAAGGCAATATCTTCGGCAATCGCTGGGTCTAGATGGTGACAGACCATCAGCATATCGAGATGCTCATCAATCGTGTTCACAGTAAAGGGACGGGTTGGATTGGTCGATGAAGGCAAAACATTGGCGTATCCTGCCGCCTTGATAATATCGGGTGCGTGTCCACCGCCTGCGCCTTCGGTATGAAAGGTATGAATCGTGCGGCCTTTAAAAGCGCCGATGGTGGTTTCAACAAAGCCTGATTCGTTCAGCGTATCGGAGTGGATGGCGACTTGAATATCCATTTCATCGGCAACGCTTAAACAATTATCAATGGCCGCGGGGGTCGTCCCCCAATCTTCATGGAGTTTTAACCCGATCACCCCCGCCTCGACTTGCTCGCGCAAGGGTTGCGGCAGACTGGCATTGCCTTTGCCCAAAAAGCCGAGGTTCATCGGAAATGCTTCAGCGGCTTGCAACATCCGGTGTATATGCCAAGGCCCTGGCGTACAGGTGGTGGCAAAGGTGCCTGTCGCAGGGCCGGTCCCGCCACCAATCATGGTGGTCACACCAGACATCAGCGCTTCATCGATTTGTTGCGGGCATATAAAGTGAATATGCGTATCAATGCCACCAGCGGTGATGATCATGCCTTCACCTGCAATAATCTCGGTACCCGCGCCAATCGCAATGGTGACACCGGGTTGAATATCTGGATTCCCCGCTTTGCCAATGGCAGCAATATAGCCGCCTTTAATGCCAATATCGGCCTTCACAATGCCCCAATGATCCACAATCAGTGCATTGGTAATCACGGTATCGGCCACCTCAGCCGCCAGCCCTTGGCCTTGGCCCATGCCATCACGGATGACTTTACCACCACCAAATTTGACTTCTTCGCCATAAATCGTGAAATCGTGTTCGACCTCTAGCCACAAATCAGTGTCGGCCAAGCGCATTTTATCGCCCACCGTGGGACCAAACATTTCGGCATATGCGCGTTTATCGATATGAACTGTCATGCGCTATCCTTACCTAGGCTTTGCTTAAAGCGATATTGATGTTGTTTATGCATGGCTTGCATCATCCAAGGCCCCCATGACGCGGCCAGAAAAGCCATACACTTGTCTGGCGCCTGCCAGTTTGACCAAGGCAACGGTGCGGGTTTGACCCGGCTCAAACCGCACGGCGGTGCCCGCAGCGATATTTAAACGGTAGCCATAGGCAAGGGCACGATCAAACGCTAGCGCATCATTGGTTTCATAAAAGTGGTAGTGTGACCCAACCTGAATGGGACGGTCACCCGTATTGGCGACATCTAAAGTGAGGGTCTCTCGACCCACATTCATAGCAATATTGCCATCGGCAATCCGCATTTCACCTGGAATCATAAACGGCTTCCTTATTTGTTAGTATTGCATCAAGGGGCGCATACAAGCGGGTAGCGGCATCCCAATAAAACTTATGGAATCGGATGATGTACCGTGACTAATTTGGTGCCATCAGGGAAAGTCGCCTCCACCTGAATATCTGGAATCATCTCTGGCACGCCTTCCATCACCTCGTCGCGGGATAACAATGTGGTGCCATAACTCATCAGTTGCGCCACGGTTTGACCATCCCGCGCGCCTTCCATGATGGCAGCGCTGATCAACGCGACCGCTTCTGGATAGTTGAGTTTTAAGCCTCGCGCTTTGCGCCGTTCTGCAACCAATGCGGCAGTAAAAATCAACAATTTATCTTTTTCTCTTGGGGTCAGTTCCATGACAATCACTTTTTATTAGAGGGTTCAATGCATGCGCGCATCCGTTTACAACGTTAAACGCTGCGTCACTTGCGCTGTGCCACATCAAGTATTCCAAATGCGTGGCCGCTGAGCATCCCGTTCATCATACCAAGGGCGCAACAGTTGCCAACATTGTTCAAAATAATTTCTTGCTTGTTGTGAAGCCGCACCCACATAGCGGATGGCCAGCACTTCGGGCAACGCGGTGATGCCAACCTTGGCGCCTACCACCTCAATCGCACGACATGCGGCGAGCATCTCTTCTGGCACCCTGCCCGCACACACCAAAAAAGTACCAAATACCGGTGCTTGCGCTAACCCAATCACGCTGGCCCGCAAGCCATCATCGGCACGCATCATTGCCCGCTCATGCCATATCCATTGGCCGGCCCGTGAAATGCGTTGTTGCAAAGCATAATGGCCCGAAGCCCACACTTCTTGTTGTGCTTGCCGACCCAAGCACACGATATCCCACATCGCAAGCTTGGCATCATGGGCTAAGCTGATCTCGGCCTGAAACGCCACTTGCGCGGCATTAAACAAAATATTTTCTTGTGGCAACCACTCGAGCATACTGCCTTGCGCCAACGCAAACCTCAATTGCTGTGTGGCTTGCCCGCCATGCGCTTTATACCATTTACCCGCACCCGGGGTGGTGAGTAGTGCGCGCGCATGTGGATGGAGCGTCACATTTAAGCGAAGCACATCCCCGCCAGCCACACCGCCGGGCGGATGCACAATCACGGCGTGACACACCGCTGGGCCCTCCGGATGCAAGGTTTTTTGTACCACCAACGGCCCTTGATGCAAGCGATGCGACAAATAAGTGCCAGTGCTTCGATGGCTAAACGCCAGGGTTAATTCTGCATGCCATTGTTTACCTACAGGCATCTCGGTTGTGGCATTCGGGGTTGGTATTGTTAGGTCATCCATCACAACACATCATGCCATAGCCTGAACTGCATGCACATTATTTTCAACGTCGTTTAATCCCTGCCATGTTGCATAAAACGCTCATCACAACCCATTTCATACGCCAATTAACAGACGCCCACTTCCCTGCAGAAGATTGTGATCTAAGTCCTCTGGGATACTTGGAGCATGAACGCCACGGCTGATGTTGTGAAGGGTGCCAAGATTGGCGCGTCCACCATGAAACGCACCAGTGCACGCCGCATTTCACAACGGCGTGCGGGTCTGCTACACGGACAAGTAACTTTTCACCTTGGCGGCATCGACGTTGCCGCGAGTATCTTCATGAATAAACTTACCTTTATCAATCACGATGATGCGGTCGGCCACTTCCATGGTAAAGCTCAAAACCTGCTCGGAAACGATGATGGTAATTTCACGCATTTTACGAATTTCGTTGAGCACTCTGGCAATGTCTTTGATGATGGAAGGTTGTATGCCTTCGGTGGGTTCATCCAGTAACAACACTTTTGGGTTGGTGACTAAGGCACGCGCAATCGCCAGTTGTTGTTGTTGGCCGCCTGATAAGTTACCGCCTTTGCGTTTACGCATTTCAAACAGCACAGGAAACAAAGCATAAATATCTTCCGGAATTTCACGCGTCACGGATTTCTCAAGGCCTGTTTCGATATTCTCTTGTACCGTCATATTAGGAAAAATCCAGCGTCCTTGCGGCACATAGGCCAAGCCTTTCATCACCCGTTCATGGGTGGCGGCACCTTGTACATCAACGCCATCCACGGTGGCTTTGCTCGCTTTACTTGGCAAAATACCCATCAACGATTTAAACAAGGTGGTTTTGCCCATGCCGTTACGGCCCATAATCGCCAAGGTTTCATTTTTGTTGGCTTTAAAGTTTAGGCCATGAATGACTTGGCTTTGTCCATAACTTACTTGTAGGTTTTCAATTTCAAACATAATAGGGGCTCCTAGACTGTCGTGTGCTGGCTATCAATGACCCAAATACACTTCGATGACTTTTTCGTCGTTTTGCACTTTATCCATGCTGCCTTCGGCCAAAATTTTGCCTTGGTGTAGCACGGTGACTTTGTGCGCAATTTTTTTCACAAACTCCATGTCATGTTCAATCACAATCACGGAACGGTTTTGGCAAATGCGATTGAGTAGCTCCGCAGTTTGATCGCGTTCTTTCGCACTCATGCCTGCCACTGGTTCATCGAGCATCAAAAGCTCAGGCTCTTGCATCAGCAGCATGCCAATTTCCAACCATTGTTTTTGGCCGTGGCTAAGCAAGGCGGATTCCATGTCTAAAAAATCGGTGAGCATGATGTCGGCCGCCACTTTGCGCACTTGCTCCTCAACCGCTTTGGTGCGCTTAAAGGTGAGGCTGCCAAACACGCCACGGCCCTTGGGGTAGGACACCTCGAGGTTTTGATACACCGAGAGGTTTTCATAAATGGATGGGTTTTGAAATTTTCGACCCACGCCTGAGCGTACAATTTCATGCTCAGACAGCTTGGTCAGCTCGGTATTTTTAAATTTAATCGAACCTGCGGTTGATTTGGTTTTGCCACAAATCAAATCGAGCACGGTGGTTTTACCAGCACCGTTCGGGCCCACCAACACGCGCAACTCGTTTTTATCGATATACATGGTGAGCTTGTCAACCGCCTTAAAGCCATCAAATGACACGGTTAAATCTTCTACCGCTAACACAAAATCGGTATTACTCATGGTTAAGCTCCTCTTGCCGCAGGGGTGTTGACCACATTGGCTTGTTTGCTGGATGTTTTGGTGGTGGCTGCAACCTGGGTAGTGTTGGTTACAGCGCTGGTAAGTGCAGTTGCTTCGCTATCTACCTCAGATGCACTTACCTCAAACTTTTTTGCCTCAGGCTTTTTTACATCAGACGTGCCTGACGCATCTTCCTTAGGTTTAAACCAACCGAATTTTTCAGCATATTTGTTCCAGATGCCCGCCAAGCCATTTGGGAAGAACATCACCACCGCAATAAACAGTCCACCCATCAAAAATAACCACAACTCTGGGTAGGTTTCAGAGAACACGGTTTTGCCGTAATTCACCAATAACGTGCCGTATACCGCACCAATCAAGGAGGCACGGCCACCCACTGCACAGAAAATAATCATTTCAATCGAAGGCACGATGCCTACAAATGAAGGTGACATAAAGCCGACTTGCAAGGTAAACATGGCGCCACCGACCGCTGACAAAATGGCAGCAAAGCAAAATACAAAGATCTTAAAGTTGGAGACATCGTAGCCAGAGAAACGGACGCGCTCTTCCTTGTCGCGCATCGCCAATAACAACATGCCAAACTTACTGCTCATGATGTATTGCGATAACACAATGGCACCAATCAATAACAAGCCATTGACGTAGTAAAGAATGTATTTGGCGCTATCGGTACGAATATCCCAACCAAGCATGGTTTTTAAATCGGTGATGCCATTGACGCCACCGGTGTAGCCTTGTTGCCCAACAATCAAAATGCTCAAAATCAGCGCCACAGCTTGGGTAATGATCGAGAAATACACCCCGCCCACCCGCCGTTTAAACATGGCGTAGCCAATCACATAGGCAAATAAAGCAGGGATAGTTAGCACGGCAATGATCGTCAGCGGTAAGCTCTTGAACGGCTCCCAAAACCAAGGCAAAGCAGTCAGTTGGTTCCAATCCATAAAGTCAGGGATACCTGGCGTGGATTGAATTTTGGTGCTGATCGGGTCTGAGGCTTCTAATTTGAGAAACATGGCCATGGCATACCCACCCAAGCCAAAGAAAATCCCTTGACCCAAACTGAGTACCCCACCGTGCCCCCATAACATCACCAATCCCACCGCAACAAACGCATAGGTGAGGTATTTACCAATTAAATTTAGGCGAAAAATATCCACCCCAAGCGGCAACACGATAAAGATGATGGCCGCTAACAACGCCAAGCCCAGCACCCCTTCTTTGCCGCCCAGCACACGGCTGGTTGTCAATTTTTCCCATAGATTCATTAACATTCTCCTCAGTTGATAGGGCGTACTTTGGTCAAACTTATACTTAAAAATGTGTGCAATTACCTAGACTATTTGCGCAATTTAGAGGCAAACAAGCCTTCTGGTTTCACCATTAAAATACTGACAATGGCCAGCAAGGTAGTCACTTTACCCATCGAGCTGGTCATAAAGAATTGCAATACCGATTGCGCTTGGGCAATGCCGAAAGCAGAGGCGATGGTGCCGATAATGCTGGCTGCGCCACCAAACACCACCACCATAAAGCTATCCACAATATAAAGTGTGCCAGTGGTTGGACCAGTGGAGGCAATGGTGGTAAAGGCCGCACCCGCAATCCCCGCAATGCCACACCCGAGGGCAAACGTAATACGGTCCACTTTTGCGGTGTTGATGCCCACAGCGCCTGCCATAGTACGGTTTTGAACGGTAGCGCGTACGCGCAAGCCCCAACGTGACTTAAACATAAAGGCATAGACGCCAAAGGTCACAAGCGCGGCCAGCGCCATCACAAACACGCCGTTAATTGGGATATCAATATCCGGCGTCGGGTTGAACGAACCCAGCATCCACTCTGGCAACTCAGCACTGACTTCTTTCGCACCAAACGATGAACGGAAAATTTGTTGCATGACGAGACTGAGGCCCCAAGTCGCCAACAGCGTATCAAGTGGGCGCTTATATAAATGTCTAATCATGATGAATTCGATAAAGTAACCGACGGCAAACGCCAGCACGAAGGCAATCAAAATAGCGAAAATAAAGTAGTAATTGGTAAAGCCATACGTTGCAGCCACTTTCGATAACATCACTGTGGTGTAAGCCCCAATTGTCATAAACTCGCCGTGGGCCATGTTGATCACACCCATTTGCCCAAAAATAATCGCGAGACCGAGCGCCATTAACAGCAACACCGTAAACATGCTCAAGCCAGAAAAGCCTTGCATGACGACAATATTGCCAATTTCTGCCATTGAATACCCAAACATATGGTCTCCTTAAAACACAACTTCTCAATCGGATTGCATGACTTGTGATGTGTCACGTCTTGCGTGTGTCCACCATCGGATGTGCCATGCCAACATCTAGCGCAGTGCACATCATTGGTGACACCTGTACCAAACGGTAGCCGCACCGCGGCTACCGCATGAACAGTCAAACGGTTAAATTATTGATAACCTTTTGGAAATGGATCAGGTTTGATGTAATCAGAGGTATAGACCACTTTGGCTTGACCATCTTTGCCCCACTGACCGATACGCAATTTCGTAGTCAAGTGATGGTTGGTTTCTACCGTGACTGGACCTTCTGGTGCTTCTTTTAAGGTATAGCCTGGTAAGGCAGCTTGAACTTTGTCTACGTCAAAACTACCCGCACGCTCCACGGCCGCTTTGTATAACCATGGGCCCAAATAAGCCGCTTGTGTCACATCACCAATCACCGCATCTTTACCCCAACGCTTTTTAAACGCTTCTACAAATTTCTTGTTTTCTGCGTTATCTTGCGATTGGAAATACTTCATTGCTGAGTAGAAACCAGCTAAGTTTTCACCACCAATGCCTAACACTTCATCTTCAGTCACTGAAATGGTCAACATGGTTTGTTTGCTAGAATTTAAGCCAGCTGCGTTTAATTGTTTGAACCATGCCACGTTACTACCACCCACCACCGCAGCGTAAATCACATCCGGTTTTTTCAATTTGATTTTGTTGATCACAGAACCAAATTGGGTATCACCCAAAGCGATGTACTCTTCGCCCACCACTTTGCCGCCCAAATGTTGCTCGATGTGTTTACGCGCAATTTTCATTGAGGTACGTGGCCAGATGTAATCAGAACCAATCAAATAAAACGATTTGGCTTTTTTCTCTTTTGCAATCCAATCTAAGCCTGCCAAAATTTGTTGGGTGGCTTCTTGGCCTGTGTAAAACACGTTTTTAGATTGCTCTAAGCCTTCGTAAAAAGTTGGGTAAAACAACAAGCCATTGTCTTTTTCAAACACTGGCAATGCAGCCTTACGTGATGCAGAAGTCCAGCAACCCATGACCGAAGCCACTTTGTCTTTTTCAAGTAATTTCTTTGCTTTTTCGGCAAAGGTTGGCCAGTCTGACGCGCCATCTTCTTGAATGATTTCAATTTTGCGGCCCAAAATACCACCCATGGCATTGATTTGCTCAATCGCCAACTTTTCAGCTTGGATAGAGCCTGTTTCACTGATGGCCATGGTGCCTGTTGCTGAATGCAAGATACCGACTTTCACCGTGGTATCCGTCACTGCCAAACCAGTGGTATTGACTTTTGCCGTTGGAAAATCAGCGGCAAAGGCGTAACCACTGATCAGGCCTGCTGCCATCATGGCACCCATTAAAGCGCCACTGGTTTTAATAAAACCACGTCTATTTAAGCTACTCATACGTTCTTCTCCTTGAAAAATATATTTGCAATAAATCAATCGATTCAATCATTTGATGCATGTACTGTTTAGTCACCGATGCCAACGCAGACCATCAGTGTCCGACCATCCACGGCCGGGCTGTTTTTTTGGTTTGCATTTGTAACGCAGGTTTGGCGTGTTCAGGATCGACTTGTTTTGCCTGTTTATCCGTTGACTTACACACATGCGTTCCAGTACAACCACAACTTGAGCGCCTGCCACTTTTAGGTTCGTGCGCAGATTTCTCATTACGCTCATAGGCGGACCGTTGCAATTTGCTCATGATGGCCAGTTTTGGCACCGATAAAATACGCGGGCTGGTTGCCCCACAATCTGTACATTCAGCGGGCAAACTGGAATCACTCATTTTGCGTAGCGCGGTAAAAACGCCACATTGGTCACATTCATATTCATAAAGCGGCATCTGCGTTTTCCTTTATTTCAAGCCAAGTGGATATTGACTCATCAAGTTATGAACACTTGGAGGTATCAAACCCTTGCGGTACTTCGATTTTTGGTCCATCGGCATTCGGACGAATGTCAAACTCAAAAATCTCGGTTGGGATCCACAAGGTGGCGCAAGCGTTTGGAATATCCACAATGCCACTGATGTGTCCTTCCACTGGGGCCGTGCCTAAAATGGCGAGTGATTGCTCACCGCTATACCCAAATTTCTTCAAATATTCGATGGCGTTCAAACAAGCTTGACGGTAAGCCACATGCACATCTAAATAATGTTGCTTGCCAGCCTCATCGACCGAAATGCCCTCAAAAATCACATAATCACGATAAGTCGGGGTAATCGGGCTTGGTTGGAAAATAGGGTTTTTGATACCGTACTTTTTCACGCCATCTTTAATCAGGCTGACTTTTAAATCTAAGTAACCGGCCATTTCAATGGCGCCACAGAAGGTAATTTCGCCGTCGCCTTGGGAGAAGTGCAAATCCCCCATGGATAAGCCACCGTCTTTGACATACACGGGGAAATACACACGTGAGCCTTTGGTCAGGTTTTTGATATCACAGTTACCACCGTGGTCGCGTGGCGGCACGGTACGGCAACCTTCGAGGGCGGCTTGCTTGGCAGCTTCACCAGACAATCTACCCATGACCGCGGATTTAGGCTCTGGCGGTAAGGCCAATGGCGGCACACGCTCAGGATCTGTTGCAATTAAGGCACCTTCACGTTTGTTCCAGGTATCTAACAACTCACGTGAGGGTAAACAACCAATCAAGCCTGGGTGCATGATGCCGGCATAACGTACTTTGGGAACATGGCGTGAAGTGGTGTACACCCCGTGGAAGTCCCAAATGGATTTTCTGGCCTCTGGAAAATGATCGACCAAAAAGCCGCCACCGTTTTCTTTGGCAAAAATCCCGTTAAAGCCCCATTGTGAGTCCTCAAAAGTGCCGACATCTAAAATATCAACTACCATTAAGTCACCTGGCTCGGCACCTTCAACCCCGATCGGACCGCTTAAATAGTGCACCTGTGTCAAATCCACATCACGCACATCATCTGCGCTATCGTTATTGCCGATCTGGCCACCGGTCCAATCCATACATTCCACACGGAACTCATCGCCTGGCTTGACCATCGCCACCATTGGAAGGTCTGGATGCCAGCGGTTATGAATTTGGCCGTCTTGTTCCCACGGTTTTTTATCCAAATCCAGTTTTACGATTGTTTTCATTACACTCATCTCCTTATGAAGAAATGGTTAAAAAGCGTAGATTAAAATTGCATTTGCAACGCGACTTTGAGGAAGTTGCTATCCACAATTGCAGTATTGTCTGAATTTGGCCTGTCTTGTTTTCCATAAGTAGCAGTTATGACTGCGTTATAAGGTGCAATAACGTAATTTGTACCAATTTCAAAACTTTTGCTTGTTGCTCCGACATTTCTGTTTACGCTCGAATTATCTGTTAATCCATCAGCATCAAATTTTTGATAACGGATAATTGGCATAAATTTTCCCCAACCAACCGGCTCGCTAAACAAATATCCTAAGCCTGCAGAATAGGCATGACCTTGTTCGCCTAAAAATACATTGTCAGTATCGTAGTAGTAGTAAGCCGCTTCGGCAGAGAAGGTGCCCGGACCGACGTCTTTTTTCTCAAGCAGAAAATCGACGCTGTAAGATTTGTAATCGCCTGCTAACCCAGCACTTGAAACAGCACCATCTTTTTTAGTTCGACCTGCAATACCAATCGAAAGAATATCTTTGGCACCAAAATAGTTACCTGTACCGTAGTAGCCAGGTTCCGCATCCCAGAAGTTGTATTGCACACGACCGGCATACATAAGCTTATCTTTAACAGCTGCAGAATCAGGAAGTGCACCTACACCACTCAAACGAAATGTTTTATCACCTTCAAATGCCCCTAAAGATACTGCTAAATGATCTTCCATAAAGCTAGTAACTATTGCTACACCCTCGTCACGACCAATTACACCACCGTTAAAACCATAACGTGATGCAATACCACTCCAGTAGCCACCACCCTGTGAATAATAAGGACCAGCCATATTGGCACGGTCACTTGGTGATAAGAAACGGCCTGCCCAAATGGCAATTTCAGGTGTTACTTGAAACTGTACGTTTGCATCAATTACTTGAATACCGCTTGCATTACCACCGCTAGGTGTCGCGATATCACGCTCTGTATTGAACATACCTTTAATGTATTTGTTAAAAGAACCTGACAAATAAATACGCGCGCTGTCTAGTGAGAAATCATTTGATCGGTCTGATCCACTGTTAGCAGCATCTTCAAATGAGCTATATCCTCCAATAAAGCCGAAACCAGCACTGATATATTTATCTTCACCAAAATTAATGGTGGCGCCTGCGTTGGCTAACTGTGCGGTTAAACCACAAGCCAAAGCGACTGCAACACGTAATCCGTTCACCTTGAGTTTCATTGTTAAAGCTCCTTTTCGCGTTAATTAAACTAAGTCATCGTTGATTAAACTTGCGCTCAGCTTAACGAGTGATGGAGGTGTGACAAATACGTCAATTTGCGTACTGTTGCGGATTAGAAAATCCCGCTAGACTGCGCTTAACACATTTGAATCTGGACTGGCAATGACTGTATTGAAATACTGTTTGATATTAAGTGCGCTCGCACTCACGGCCTGCGGTGAGCTCTCTTATAAACGTGGTGGCACTGCGCAAGAAATCGAGCAAGCGCATCGCGCTTGTCGCGGTAGTGGCGATCAACTATCCAATTGTTTAAAGCAACACGGTTGGCAAACACCACAGATGGATGCGTTTGATCCATTATTTGCAACGGTATCGGTCACTGATAACCGGCAAGGCTTACTAAGCGAATCCACACCGATATTGCAAGCATCAAAGGATGGGGCAGCAGCGGTTGCAGCATCAAAGTCTGGCCCCTTCACCACGCAAACCGCATCGCCTACTCAACTGGCTCAAGCGCCTTTACCATCCCCCACGTCGCCCACATCGACCGTCAACGATGGACCAGATACCGTTTACCAGATTAACTCGTGGTGGAAAATGGGCGCATTTCCAGAACAGTTAAAAAAAGATCAAACCAGTTGTGAAAAAAAATTAGGCAACGATTATCTGCCTGACTATGCAACTCAATCTTTTAAACGCGGGTTTGTGGCATGCATGCATACCTTAGGTTGGATGGCTGTGCGCGAGGTAAAGTAGCTTCAGCCATCGCCCAACTTACAGCGCATCAAAGTGATAAAAAACCAGTCTTTTGGCTGGTTTTTTAATGTTTATGCTGCGCAATCGCTTGGTTAAGATGCCTTCGATCTTCGGCATTCAACATATCGCTGCCACGCCGTTAAACAACGCCTGCGGCTGAACTTTTAGCAAAACTAGCACTCTAGTGATTTGAGTGCTAAAATTATTGTTCTTGTTTTTGAAGGAGTTTGACTATCAACACGTTAACTTTACCTGTGATTGCCTCGGCGGACAGCCTAGATCAGTATCTACGTACCATTAAGCAGTTTCCGGTACTCAGTGCTGAAGAGGAGTACACATATGCCACTCGCTTAAAGCAAGAGGGTGACTTAGAGTCCGCGCGTGCATTGATTGTTTCTCATCTTAGACTCGTCGCGAGCATTGCCCGTGGCTACAGTGGTTATGGTTTGCCGCAAGCAGATTTAATTCAAGAAGGTAATATTGGATTGATGAAAGCGGTCAAACGGTTTGACCCAGAACGTGGCGTGCGTTTGGTTTCGTTTGCCATGCACTGGATTAAGGCCGAAATCCACGAATATATCGTGCGTAACTGGCGTTTAGTCAAAACAGCGACCACCAAAGCACAACGTAAATTGTTTTTTAATTTGCGCAGCATGAAACAAGGCTATGAAACCCTAAGCCCAGATGAAGTGTCGCGCATTGCCACCGAGTTGAATGTAAAACCAGAAGACGTTTCCGAAATGGAGTATCGCTTAAATGGTCAGGAAGTGTCATTAGACGGCCCTGTTGACGATGACGGTGAAGAGTCCTACAACCCGATTGCTTACTTAGAGGACGAGAGTCCAGAGCCGTCGCTACTACTCGAGCATTTACAAACAGAACAATTGCAAACAGAAGGCTTAAGTTTTGCATTGTCGCAGCTCGATGAGCGGAGTCGGCGTGTGTTGCAAGCACGCTGGTTAACCGAAGGCAGTGGGTTAACCTTGCATGATTTGGCTGCAGAATTTAGCGTTTCCGCCGAGCGTATTCGTCAAATCGAGCAAAAAGCCATGCAAAAAATTAAAACACTGATGCTCAGTGCTTGATCCCTGCAGTACATTAAAAAAGCCCCGATGTCGGGGCTTTTTTTATATGTGCTTGAAGGCTGTGTCATGTTAGCCAAGCAAGTTTGCAATTAAGCCGCAACTTCTTGTGTTTCTACAATCTCATCACTTAACGCTTGATTGATCTGCGCCTCAAAGCGGCTGAGCTCGGCCAATTGTCTTTGTATGGCTAAGTCCACTTGATTCAGTTCGGTGATCCGCTCTTCTAGCGTATCCGTGGCTTGATAGATCCGTTTGATGCTTTCCAATCTGCGCTTCACTTGCATGTGATGTTCACGCATTTGGCTTTCCATCGGCGCGATGACCGCTTTAAGCCAACTTTCAGCATCACGGTTAGCAGCTTCATACTCTACGATGACATGACTGGCTAAGGTTTCAAAAAATTTACTGGTGAGCGTCAGTTTTTCATGAGCGATCATGTTGAACATGGTATTAAATTGATCGCGATACACAGTTTCAAGCTTGTTCAACCCTTTTAAATAGCGTGACGTGGAAAAAGGAGGGGGTGTTTTTTGCATCAAGCCATGCTCTTTGGCAAATTTTTCATACATGGCCTCCATCATTTTACGAATTTCAAGCACTTGAACATCTGCATTCATCATGCGCCGCTTTAAATCAAAGAAAAAGTCATCCATGGCTTGGCGTATGGTTTTGGTAAACACCGCTTTGACCATGGTTTCACGCGTGGTACGCACTTTTGATTTAAGCCCAGACAAACCAATTTCTTCCAGCAACTGTTGCGATTGCACCGAGAACACACTGCGCATGGCCTGATAGCGTTGCCAGCCTTTTTCAAAATTGGCTTTGTCTTGTTTGACCTTCACCATCATTTGCGCAACCACGTCTTCGTTTTTACCTTGCAAGCACCGCAACTCTTCTGATTGGGCATGAACCCCTTTTAATCTGAGCGCCAATAAATCTCGGGTTTGTTGCATCAAAATGTTCACTTCATGCCGAATGCCCTCGCCGACAATCTCCCGCTTGGCGGGCATTAAGGCGTCCGTCAGTGTTTTTTCAAGTTGCAATAATCGACTTTTGAGTAATAACGGTTGATCCCCTTTTACTTTGGCAAACAAGCCTTTTTGTGCAGAGGTTGGCAAGATTTGATCACGGTGCATGCCCAATAAATCGGCAGTGGATTGCAACTGTTTGATCAGTTCAATTTCGATCTCATCATCCGATTTCAGCGCATCCCAAAGGCCATCAATTTTATTGAGCACCGCCATGCGCCCTTTTTGTTTCCAGCGTTCACCGCTGATATAGCGACGCCAGACTTCCATTTCGGATTTAGTCACACCAGTATCTGCACCCAAAATAAACAATACCGCATGTGCATTGGGCAGCATGTTCATGGTGAGCTCAGGCTCTGCCCCGATCGCGTTCAGGCCTGGGGTATCTAAAATCACCAAGCCTTGCTTGAGTAAAGGATGCGGGAAATTAATCATGGCGTAACGCCAGCAGGGAATTTCGATTTGACCATCGGCCCCTACCAACATGCCGTCATCTTGCACTTCAGGATCGAACAAGCCTAAATTTTGCGCTTCTTCGATGCTGACGCGGCGGGTACGGCTGACTTCTTTAAAAGCCTCGACCATACTTTCACGAGAATAAGCATCAAACGCAATGGTAGACCATGCTTGGGGTAACCGCTTATATTCGGCAATGGTGATTTGTTGGTGATTGGTTTCGATCGGCAGCAAAGAGATACTGACAGGGTTGCCGTGATCGAAGCGTAGCTCCGTCGGACACATGGTCGTTCGCCCCACGCCGGAGGGGAGCAATCGATGGCCATAGCCTGCAAAGAAAATAGCATTGATTAACTCAGATTTACCACGAGAAAACTCGGCGACAAACGCAACCACTAATTTATCTTCACGTAAGCGGTTGAGCTGGTGATGAATGCGTTGCTCGGTTTCGGCGTCGCTCAGTTGCTTTTCCATCAACCAGTGTTGATAAGCCTCTAATACATCTCCTATGCCTTGTCGCCAGCGGGCGTAGCCATCAAATTGTAGGGCTAACTTATTGTTTTCCATAGAATGCATTGTCTAACGTGGATGATTGCTTTTTTACCGACTATGACCCAGGAAGCCGACTACCCTGCAAATGAAGCCATGTAAAAATACCTATAATTCAACTATATACCGTTATTAATTCATAAATCAAATGAATTATCAACCATAAGCTTAAATGTTTGCAAGCAAGCGAGTGCTGCGTTCATCTGCTATCATGTTTATTCTAATGTTATCGGTCAATTTAGCGTGTTTCTTCAATCATGAGCGGCCTTACTCCCAACACCCCATTGCCTACCCATATCGAATTGCATCAGCGATCACGTTTACTCGAAGTGCACTTTGATAATCACACTGAATGCATGTTGTCTTGTGAATTTTTACGCCTTTATTCACCCTCGGCAGAGGTGCGCGGCCATGGTGCAGGACAAGAAGTGCTACAACTGGATAAAGAAAACGTAAATATCGTTGCGATTGAACCGGTAGGTCGATACGCAATCAAACTTTTTTTTGATGATGGTCACGATACTGGTCTGTATTCATGGGACTACTTGTACTATCTCGCGCAGCATTATGAAAGCCTTTGGCAAGACTATATTAGCAAACTTGCCATTGCAGGCCATACCCGCAAGGAGCCGTTACATGCACACTAAAGCGTCACCTTCTCAAGCGACTGATGCAGCTGGCACACAAGACACTGCCGCGGCGCACGGCACCACCCATTTTGGGTTCAATACCGTTGCAGAGGCTGAAAAACAAGCCAAAGTGGGCGAGGTATTTCACTCTGTAGCACACAAATATGATGTGATGAATGATGTCATGTCTGCAGGCTTACACCGTATTTGGAAGCGTTTTACCGTGGATGTAAGCGGCGTCGGTCATGGCGACCGTGTGCTGGATATTGCGGGCGGTAGCGGTGATTTATCTAAGTTATTTGCGCACAAAGTAGGTACCGAATTAGCACATTTACCAGGCCAAGTCATTTTGACCGACATTAACGCATCTATGCTCAATGTTGGCCGTGATCGCATGATAGACGCGGGGTTAAGCATTCCAGCCATGCAGTGTAATGCCGAATACTTACCGTTCGCGGATGCGCAATTTGATTGTGTGGTGGTGGCGTTTGGTTTACGCAATATGACACATAAAACGACGGCGTTATCTGAAATGTATCGTGTCCTCAAACCAGGTGGAAGATTACTGGTGCTTGAGTTTTCTAAAGTGTGGCAACCATTAGAAAAGTTATACGATTTTTATTCCTTTAAGTTATTACCTAAATTTGGCAAGTGGATTGCAAATGACGAACCCAGTTATCGTTATTTAGCGGAAAGTATACGCATGCATCCCGATCAAGAAACACTCAAAGACATGATGCATACTGCAGGCTTTAGTACAGTTGAGTATTACAACTTGACTGCTGGCGTGGTCGCGTTGCACAAAGGGGTAAAACGTTAATCATGTTTAAACCATTGATTCAGTTGGTTTTAAAGCATTTAATGGCACAAAACGCGTGGGCAGCCACGCAGCTGACTCCCTTTGCGCAACGCACCTTCACCATAGACTTTAAAGTGTCCCAAGTCACGCTGACCGTCTTGGAACACGGCGATTTGGTGATCGCTGCGGATACCGCCAGCGCGGATGCCATCATGCATTTGCCACCGAGTTTAGCATTGCGGCTGATCCGCCAAGATCCGCTTGCCATGCAACTGGTGAAGATTGAAGGTGATAGCGCCTTCGCGACAGAAATCGCAAAAGTGTTGGCTGGGATTCGTTGGGATATTGAAGGGGATCTTAGTCACATTTTGGGTGATGTGGCTGCCTATCAAATGGTGCAACTCAGTCAACAGACGTTTCAGCAGATGCGGCGTGGCAGCCAGCAACTATCAGAAATGCTGGTGGAATACTGGCAAGAAGAGCGTCCTTTGCTTGCAAAAAAAGCTGGTGTGTTGCATTTCAATCAATCCGTGGACACCCTGCGCGAAGACTTAGCCCGCTTACAAGCCCGCGTGGACAAACTTGTAAACACCCCATCCCAGCAAGAAAGCACCTAAACATGCATTGGTTACGGTTTTTTAAAATTGTGCGGGTGTTGATCTGGTATCGTCTAGACGTATTCTTGGTTGGCAAAAGTAAACGTCTGCCGATTACACCAGTGCTTAACCTCCTGTTTTTCTGGCGCAAAGTAAGTGACGACAGGGCTACCCGCTTACGCCTAGCGCTTGAAAGCCTAGGCCCTATTTTTGTGAAATTTGGTCAGATGCTCTCAACACGGCGCGATTTGTTGCCTACAGATGTTGCAAATGAACTGACTAAACTGCAAGATCAAGTACCGCCATTTCCCTATGCGCAGGTGGAACGCATCATAGAAACCACCTTTGCCAAGCCGATTGACCAAGTGTATACCCAGTTTGATCGTACGCCGATTGCGAGTGCCTCAGTGGCCCAAGTGCACTTTGCCAGCTTACCTAGCGGTGAATTGGTCGCGGTGAAAGTGTTGCGCCCCGGCATTGCTGAGATCATCGCTGATGATATTGCACTGTTACGCACCTTAGCGTGGTGGGTGAAACGTCTATCGAGTGAAGGCCGCCGATTAAAGCCTGATGAGATTGTGGAGGAGTTTGCGCGTCATACCGCACATGAGCTCGACCTCACCCTCGAGGCAGCACAATGCACGCAATTAGGCCGCAACTTCAGTGATCGTAGCTTATTGGTACCAAGTATTTATTGGGATTATTCGTTTCAGCATGTCATGACCATGCAACGCATGTTTGGCGTGCCGATTCGGGATACCGCAACCTTGCAATCACACGGCATTGATTTAGCCAAACTCGCGCATGATGGGGTAGAAATCTTTTTTACCCAAGTATTTCGTGATGGTTTTTTTCATGCCGACATGCACCCTGGTAACATTCAAGTCGCGGTCAGTGGGCCAGACAAAGGCAAATTTATCGCGCTTGATTTTGGCATCATGGGCAGTCTTGCGCCTACGGACCAATATTATTTAGCTCGAAATTTTTTAGCGTTTTTTAATCGCGATTATCGCGACGTTGCAGTGGCCCACATTGAATCGGGCTGGGTCCCGAAAGACACCAATGTCGAAGCACTGGAAACCGCAGTACGCGCCATTTGTGAGCCTATTTTTGACAAACCGTTAAAAGACATTTCATTTGGACGCACGTTATTAAGCTTGTTTCAAATGTCACGTCGCTTTGGCGTGAACATTCAACCGCAATTGATCATGTTGCAAAAAACTTTACTCAATATTGAAGGCTTGGGGCGTGAGCTCGATCCCAATATTGATTTATGGCAAAGCGCAAAACCATTTTTAAAACGCTGGATGAGTGAACAAGTGGGCTGGCGCAGTTTTGTCAATTCGCTTAAAAAAGAACTGCCGCATTGGATCAATCAAGCGCCACAAATGCCTCGCATGATGCACAGCTATTTAAACGAGCAAACACTTGCTGCAAAACAAGAACAATCTGTGTTGCCATTATTACTTGCACAACAAGCCCAACTTAAGCGCTGGCAAACGTGGATGAGCCTTGGCGTGGCTGTATTAGTCATCATCCAACTCATTTGCTTGGTACTGATGTTGATGCAATCGCGGTAACCCCCTTTAAAACGTTAGATTGAATGTGATGAAAGCCTGTGATAACAGGCTTTTTTGACGTCAGAAACCACAGTAACCGCGGCAAAAATGCGGTGATGTGCATTACAATATTTGGATTATTTCAGGGAACGTCGACATGCTGATTTGGTTTGTAATTGCATATTTAATGATGTCTATCGGCATCGGCCTGTTTGCATCCACCAAAGTACACAATACCAAAGATTATGCGATTGCTGGCCGCCATTTGCCATGGCCAATCGTTACCGCAACAGTGTTTGCCACTTGGTTTGGTGCGGAGGCCGTGTTTGGTGTTTCAGCAACATTTGTGCGCGAGGGCCTGACTGGCGTCGCAGCCGATCCATTTGGCGCCAGTATGTGTTTAATGCTGGCTGGCGTGTTTTTCTCACGCAAGCTTTACCAACTCAACTTACTGACGTTGGGCGATTTTTATCGCATGCGCTATAACCGCACGGTGGAGATTTTAACCACGCTCGCTATCGTTATTTCATATATGGGCTGGGTCGCGGCACAAATTAAAGCCCTCGGTCTGATTTTCAATCTCATCACAGAGGGCGCCATCAGTGAATCTAACGGCATGATCTTAGGCACCGCCATCGTACTGACGTACACCACGTTGGGGGGGATGTTATCGGTGGCCATTTTAGATTTCATCCAAATGATTGTCGTCATTGGTGGGTTGTTATATATCGCCAATATCGTCTCTGCACAAACCGGCGGTGTAGGCACGGTGATTGCGCATGCCAACGCGGCGGGCAAATTACACTTCTTCCCGCAACAAGCTGACTGGAGTGTTTGGCTTACCTTTCTGGCAGGCTGGTTGACCTTAATGCTAGGTTCTATCCCACAACAAGACGTATTTCAACGGATTACATCAGCGAAAACCGCCAATACTGCACTGTGGGGCTCACTATTGGGTGCCAGTATTTATTTCTGCTTTACCTTTGTACCCATGTTTATCGCCTACGCCGCCACCATCATCGACCCTCAAATCTTTGGGGGATTAGTGGTGACCGATTCGCAACGGGTGCTGCCGACGTTAGTCCTCACCCATACGCCTTTATTGGCACAAGCCATCTTTTTTGGTGCGGTGTTATCTGCAATCATGAGCTGCTCTTCTGCCACCTTACTCGCTCCGTCCGTCTCCTTTGCAGAAAACGTGGTAAAAGACTTTATGCCGCACATGAATGATCGTGCATTTTTACGCTTGATGCGCCTGTGTTTAGTTGGCTTTGCCAGTTTGGTACTGTTATATGCCCTCAACTCCGAATCATCGATTTTTGGTATGGTAGAAAGCGCTTATAAAATCACCTTAGCCGGGGCGTTTGTCCCCTTGTTGTTTGGTGCATTTTGGAAACGGGCAACCAGTCAAGGAGCGCTTGCCGCCATCGTGCTTGGGGTAAGTAGTTGGGTCACCATTGAAATTTTATTGGGCGAAGAAAGCTTGGTGCCAGCGCAGCTGATCGGCTTGGTGATAAGCGCAATCGCGATGATCGTCGGCTCACTATTGCCACAAAAAATTGGCGGTAGCCCAAGTAAGCCGCACGGCTTTTTGCATGAGCATGCGGCACATCCGCACGGCCATTAAGCTACACAAAATGTGTACTAAGTAATGGCTTATGAGCGCGCTCTGGGCTGACAGCGCGGGCAAAAAAAAGTCGAGCGCTGGCCAAGTCGAATCGTTTGAATCAACTGCTGGCAGACTAAACAAGGGTCGCCAGTGCGCCCATAGACCGCATACGTTTGCTGAAAATAACCTGGATTACCGTCTGCACCAAAAAAATCGCGTAAGCTACTGCCGCCCGCTGCCAGCGCTGCTTGCAAGGTGGTTTTGATATCTGCAACCAAGCGGGTGCATTGCGCCAAAGTCAACGCTTGTGCTGGCGTTTCTGGATGAATGCCTGTTTTAAATAAAGATTCTGAAGCGTAGATATTGCCAACACCCACCACCAAATGACCGTCCATGATGGTTGTCTTAATGGCTGCACTGCGCGTGCGCATGTGTTGGTACAAATAATCGCCCGTAAAATCGGCTGACAACGGCTCTGGCCCTAAGGCGGCAAGGAGCGCATGTTGTGATGCCTCACCAGACAACCACAATACAGCACCAAATCGACGCGGGTCACGCAAGCGAATCACGCGACCATCTTCAAACGCAATATCGACATGGTCATGCTTTTCTGCTGGAAAAAAACGCTCGAGCAAACATAAGCGACCAGACATGCCCAAGTGGAGTAACAGCGTGCCTCGCGTCGTACTGGCATCACCAATCTCGGCCAAAATATATTTGGCTCGCCGTGTCAATTGCAACACGTGTTGCCCGACTAAATGTTGTGCTAAATCGGCAGGGACAGGCCAACGTAAGCCATGATGGCGGACAGTGACCGATGCTATGCGTGCACCTGTGACAGGCAGCAAGCCTAGGCGGGTGACTTCGACTTCGGGTAATTCAGGCATGCTGACAGCGATTCAAAGACGATTATTTAAGATTAATTGGCGGATTGACCATGGTGAATCCGACATCGTTGCTGTAATGGTAGATCAGTCCTTCATCGGGACGCGCTAACAAGTATTCGGGCGATTCTTGCATTTTATCAAAGTGAATCTTTTGACCATTTCTTAATAGCACTTCAAACGATGGATACGTTTGGCGGCGGTCAGGCGTGTAGATTTCCACCGCTTTGGCTTGGCTTTGTGCCCATGAAAAATCCATCCACTCGTTTAATTCATTTTGCGTGGGCTTGGCCTTGGCATCGTTGACGTGCCATTGTCCGGTGTCAGACAGGGTGACTTTCAGCGCATTGACTTCCCACTGTTCTAAATGGGCCAGATCAAAGCCGGCTAACTGTTTACGCTCAGCGGGCGCTAACGGCGATTTGTCGACCATTTCAATGGGTTGGGTGGCCGCCGCTTCTCCGTATTGACCGCTCAACAAAAATACGGCATCGGCATAGCCCACATATTGTTCTTCGGTCACTGGATTAAACGTGCCAAACGTAAACACATGCTCGCCCGCCTCTCCCGACAATGTCAGTTTAAGGCTAGGTTGATCTAAGCCGTACTTCGAAGGATCTTGCAGAGGTAACTTAGTCGCCGTGGTCGCTGCAATGATGGAAATAATGCGTTGCACCGATGGCTGATCTGCCCGCGATGCATATGGTTTACGCATCATCCAATAGCCGTCTTTTTTCTCAAAGATGGTGGCGGCTTTGGCAGGAAATTCCGCTTTGACTTGATTAAAGCCTGCCATCTTGAGGCTAGAGACTTCAAACTGTTTGGTTTCCACGGTAGGCGCAGGTTTCAAATATAGAAATCCACCGATGCCAATCACCAACAGCAACATGATCACGTTGACTAACCATCTTTTTTGCATAAACGACCTCGCTACACCGCGTCGCTCGCCCTTAGGCTTTGCGACGTTTCCACCACAACAACAACCCCGCAACCAGCACTGCAATGGGTAACACATATTGCGTACCATAGCCCACGATGAGGGCCAAAATAGAACCAGCAGGAATATTAATATTGATATCTTTTAACGGCATTGGCTGAATCGTAATCAAGCGATCATCTCCAGATAACCAGTTAATGATATTGATCCCTAAATCTAAATTGCCACCATTGGTAATAAAAGTATTGGCTAAAAAGTTAGCATTACCAATCACCACCACGCGCTGGCCTTTTTTGCCGTATTGCCGTTCCAATGCAACGCCGATATTAATCGGACCCGCTTTGTCTTTACCACGCTCAAAACTCACTTTTAAATTTTGTGCGCCAGGGGCAATTTTGTCTGACTCTAGCCATCCATTTGGTGCCACGTCAATCAAGCGCCCCACTTTCCAGCCGAGATCATCAGACGCTTGCCCATCGACTTCATGCGCCTCAGGAAACACAGTGCGCAACATAAAGGTACGCGTAATCGGATGGTCGCCATAAGCACTGGCAAACGCCATTTTGGGATCAGCGCCGTATTGCTCAGCCGCTTTATCGACGACGATACCAGGCGATACTTTAATGCCGAGATAAGTTGCGACGTCTTGCAAACCATGCAGGTGATCGTCATCCAACAACCAGAGCATATTACCGCCTGCTTCAATGTAGGCTTTGATTTTTTTGGCTTCGACTTCGCTGACATCGACTTGGGGGGAAGCAATGACCAACATGGCACCGTTGCTTGGCACAGCTTGTGCAATGGTCAAATCTGGGTTGGCAAATTTAAAGCCTTTACTTTCAAGTTGTTTACCAAACTCGCCTAAGTCCTGATTTTTCAAGCCTTGCAGTAAGCGCTCACCGTGACCGTCCAAATACATCACGGGTTGTTGGTTGGTGCGCGACAGACGAACCAATAGGTTGGTCATTTCTTGCTCGGCAAACGGTGGTGTAATGTGCTCGCTACGTTTGTTAAATTCGACGATGGTTTCACCATCCACTTTGACCCCTGCATCTTGCGCCAATTTTGGCTCTTCAGATGGGTTGACGAACGTCACAAACACATTTTTCTTGGCACGTTGGTAACGTGCAATAAAATCCAACATGCCTTTACGAAAGGTATCGCCATGATTGGCATCGTCATTGGTGGCAAAGACAGTGATATGAATATCGCCTTCCATTTGCTTAAGCACATTGACGCTGCCTTGGGTCAAGATGTTGCGGTTGGCTTGGGTGATGTCTTTCGCCCAACGGTATTGATTGGTGAGGTAGCCGATCATCACTACCAGCAATAAAAACACCAGCACAAACGTCCAGTTTTGGGCCAACAGTTGTAGTCTTAAATTACGGTTAATTTTCATAGTAGTTTCTGCGAGAACAAGTGCGCTATGGTTATCTTGGTATGGTTAGCTTGGATGGATGCGTCTATACAAACACGGCTTAGCCGCGTAACCGATCTGCATCCAAACGGCGAATCGTGAGGGTGAGAAACGTCGTCACAAACAAAGCAAAGTAAGCAATATCGCCAGTATCAATCAACCCATTGGCAAAGGATTGAAAATGCTTCATCAGTGAAAACTGCAACACCACACTGGTGGGATCAGCCGCAAAGAAACGATCTAAAATCATTAAAATAAATAAGGCGATAAAACTCAAAATCCCCGCAATAATCGGTTGTGAGGTCAAGCTTGAGAAGTAAATACCCAGTGCACAAAAACTACCCACCAACATAAACAGACCCAATGTGTTGGCCAAAATGTAGCCAAAATCAATATCAGACCATAAGTTCAAGGTGGTTAACATAAAGCCGATGTAGAGAATCAGCGTCGATAAAAAAATCAATAACCCTAAAAATTTACCCACGACAATATCTGTGATCGACAAAGGTGCACTAAATAAAAACGGCAAGGTTTGACTGCGGCGTTCCTCCGCAATCAGACGCATCGATAATAAAGGCACAGCGAATAACATAATAAATGAAGCCGAACCGTACACCGTTTGCGATACAAATTGTGTAATACCTACGCGCTCGGCAGGACGAATGGCGCCAGATGCAACCTCTAAATAATTGGTGACACCGTTGGCAAAATAATTACCAAAAATGGCCGCCAACACCGCCAAAATCACCCAACCCATCGGCGAGGCAAACATGCTTTTTAATTCTTTTCTTGCAATATTGAACATTTTTTATCCCATCCTACTATGACTGATGATGTTGCTTAGGCTGCTTTTGCTGGTGCATCAGTGGCCGCATCATGGTAAGTCAATTGCACAAATACATCTTCTAAACTGGTTTGATCAGGCGCCAAGTGATAAAGACCCCACTGTTGAGCGACCGCAGCTTGGGCAATCGCTTCATGTGGTTGTGCGCCTTCGGCAAACTGCACGCGCCACAAGCCATCGATAGCTTCAACCGCAGTCACGCCAGGAATGGCCCTCAACGCGGCAGCTTCTGGTGGGTGACGTAAACCGACCAACAGTTTGTTTCCAATCCGCTGTTGTTTGAGCACATCAATGCCGCCATTAAACACCAGTTGTCCTTTATCAATGATTTGTACGTGGTCACATACCATTTCTACTTCAGGCAAGATATGCGTAGACACAATCACGCTGTGGGCTTGACCAATTTCTTTAATCAAGGCGCGAATATCACGAATTTGAATCGGATCTAAACCGACAGTGGGCTCATCTAAAATCACCACCATCGGGTTATGTATGATGGCTTGCGCAATGCCAACGCGTTGCTGATAGCCATTGGATAAGTTTTCGATCAAGCGCTTACTCATGTGGGTTAAACCACAGCGCTCTTTGGCATGTGCTACGGCTTTTTTAATTTGGCCACTGGGGACTTGATGGAGCCGTGCTGCAATGGTGAGGTATTCATCGACCGTAAACTCTTTATATAACGGTCGCATTTCTGGCAAATAGCCGATCAAAGCTTTGGCTTGCTTAGGGTGTTCCATCATGTCAATGCCACAGATCTTGACAGAACCCGCACTGGGCGCAAGATTCCCTGTCAGCATTTTCATGGTGGTGGATTTACCCGCACCATTGGGTCCCAAAAAGCCTAATACTTGCCCTTGTTGTAGCTGAAAGGTGACGTCGCTGACCGCAGCGCGTCCGCCATATAAACGGGTCAGTTCGATTGCTTCAACGGTTAAATTTGCCATGCTTTTCTACACCATACTTTTTAACGTAGTTATCGTTTAATGAATCATACTTACATGCTCTGCTCTTACATGCTTTGCTCTTACATGCTTTGCTCTTACATGCTTTGCTTAAGCTTCTATGCCAGCACAATCCGAGCACATTGACTTAAATCGTCAATTTATATGCAAATCCCTAGACAAAGTTTTCCGCATAAAGTTATAGTACTTGTCAGGACTTAAGCACTTAAAAGAATCTCGTAAGATTACAATTCAGTTACAAATTGCGCATTATGGATGAACTTGCGCTGACTGTCACGGACTAAACCGACAATCATCGCACAATGCAGATTGCGGTTCACATGTTACAGTCTGTCACGCTCACAGAATTACAACAGTCAGGAAAACTTATGCCTCAAACCCGCCGCGCCAATCCCCAACGGTTCCCTTCACGTCGTGTTTTAGCGCTTTGGTTTGCAATGCTCACGCCCACTGCGTGGGCTGCCAATAACACGGCCACCATCACCGAACCGACTGCAGAGTTTGTCTATAAATATCTGTTAGGCGAGGTTGCTGCACAGCGCGGTGAGTATGTATTGGCTGGACAATTATTTTTAGATTTAGCCAAACAAACACGTAATGCTAGTTTAGCGGAACGTGCCACACAAGCGGCATCGCTGGCGCGCACGCCACAGTTAGCATTACCATCTGCAGCGCTTTGGTCAGAGCTTGCGCCTGATTCAATGCCCGCCGCTGAAGCAGCCAGTCAATTATTTATCGCAGCAGGCGACTTAAATAAAGCCATCCCACAAATGCAAAAAGTGTTAGCCAACGAAAAAGTACGTGCTAATGCCTTTATGGAAATTAATGCGCTTTTGGCGCGTATAGAAAACAAAGCCTTGGTTTTACAAACCGTACAGACTTTAGCCAAACCCTACCCAGCGCTCGCTGAAGCGCATTTTGCGATTGCACAATCCGCATTTTTCGCGCAAAACCGTCCTTTAATGGAAAGTGAACTACTCACAGCCTCAAAATTGCGTCCAGGCTGGGAACCTCCCGCGCAAATCCGCGGGCAAATTTTGGCCGAAAAAGATCCTGCACAAGCAGTGACTTTTTACCGTGACTTTTTAAAGACTTATCCTGATGCCGACCAAATCCGTTTAGTACTCGCACGTACACTGATTTCACAAAAAAACATCCCTGAGGCAAAAGTCGAGTTCACCAAACTGGTTGATAAACATCAAAACAATCCAGAAATGAATGTAATTGTCGGCTTGCTAGCGTTGGATGCCAAAGAATATGCATTTGCTGATCGCTACTTACAACACGCCTTAGATGTGGGCTTTAAAGAGCCTAGTAAACTGTATTTTAACTTGGGCCGTTCGGCGGCAGAACAGCAAGATGTCACGCGTGCTTTGAACTGGTACGACAAAATCGCAGATGGCGAGTTGTTTTTAGCTGCACGTTTGGCTGCAGCTGGCTTGATTGCCAAACGCGATGGTGTAGACGCTGCCATTACCCTGTTAGATCAAGTAGACGGCCTCACCATAGAACAGCAAGCCATGGTGATCCAAAACGAAGCCTTACTACTAAACCAAGCGAAACGCACGCCTGAAGCATTTGCTTTGCTAGAAAAAGCCGTGCAAAACATGCCTAATCAGCCTGACCTGATGTACGACTTAGCATTGAGCGCTGAACGCCTGGGCAAGTATCCATTGATGGAAGAAACGCTCAACCAGGTGATTAAATTAAAACCTGAATCAGCAGCGGCCTATAATGCGCTAGGCTATTCTTACGCGGACCGGAATATTAAATTGGTGGAAGCCAAAAATTTGATTGAAACCGCGACCAAACTCTCGCCAGAAGATCACTACATTATGGACAGTTTGGGTTGGGTGTATTACCGCTTAGGCAACCTACCACAAGCCACTGAGCAATTGCGCCGCGCTTACGCGATTCAGCAAGATCCTGAAATTGCAGCCCACCTCGCCGAGGTTCTTTGGAAACAAGGCCAATTGCAAGAAGCCAAACAAGTGTTAGTACTGGCTTTAAAAGCCAACCCAGATAATGAACTGATCGCATCCACCGCGCAAAAACTCAATATCGCGTTGTAATGGCTTGGTCGGATACGTGCTCGGTGCGCCTACTGCACCGCTTGCTAGTTCCCTATATCGTCATGGGCATGATGGCTGCAGTGCTCAGCGCTTGCAGCCAATTGCCTACCCTCGCTTCTGCCCCACAACCCACCGATGCACCGTCAGC
>JAIYBT010000001.1 GCA_027488395.1 Methylophilaceae bacterium
CCCTAGCGAGACTAACCATTCATTCGCTTTGATGACTTTTGTAAACGGCCCGTTAAAACTGGTATGCCCTAAATCCATACGTAGGTTATAGGCATCGGTTTCTTCTGAGTAATTATTACCTGTACGTTTTAAGATCTCGTTTTTATCAAAGCCAATGTTTTTAACGTAATCTGCGGTAAAAGTGAGGTGTACAGGATCAAAATACAACAAATCCACTTGTGCCAACAAATTCACCAGTTCAAACTTGGAGGCCAAGCCGTAAAGTGGGTCTGTACCTGCGTTATTGTTATTAATATCAAAAGTTTTGTTACCACGTTGTCTAAATAGAGGTGCAGTGTTGCTGTAATCTTGCAATCCGACGGAGTTGAGTCTACCTTCTACGTTTTTAAAATCGTGATAGGCAACAGCAACTTTAACATTTGATTTGGCGGTCGCTGCCCAATTGATGCCTGTTTGAACAGAATACAACCATTTGTCATCTGCTTTATTCGCTGCAGAAGATTGCACTTCTTCAATTGGGAACGCGCCAATTGTAGTGAAATTACTTAAGCGTTCACTAATTTTTGGCGTGAAGTTTGCCACAAAACCATCAAACGCTAAATCTGGGTCCCATAAAATATCGGTATACAAAAATGGATTCTCAAAACGACCACCCTTCACATTGGCCCAAGGTGTGATTTGCGCTTTTAAGAAAGCACGGTCAAGCGTGAACTGATACTTGCCTTGCGCAATCCCCTCGGTTTGGTTTGGCGTCACTGGCGTATTCGGTAAGCCAGTCACAAACTGTATGCCACCACTTAACCAATCATTGACCTTAATATCCGCCGCCAACCGTGCACGTACCCGCGCCCGACGACGTTCTTCTGAAGAGTTTTCAAGATTCATTGCGCGCAATGGATCATCGCTTAGATCTTGGAAGTCGGCATTACTGTTATCAAAAGTATCTGACTGTGCGCGTAAACGTAAATCACCATGAAAGCTAACATGATCAATCCACTCAGGCACGCCTAACCGCTCACCCGCTTTGTAGTTAAGCTTCTCCATGACATCTTTTTCAATTTCTTCCTGCATGGCTTGTTTGACATGCTGTGGAATATATTGAACACGCACGGTTTTTTCGTCTAACGCTTTGGCGACTTCTGCTTGCACTTGCGTTTGCGATGCGTTGCCATCGGTTTTTTCTACTTTAGCGGTTTGTTCAATCTGTTTTTTGGCATCCGCAGTGGCTTTTAGAATCAAAGCATCGGCTTTTTGTTTGGACAACACACCTTCTTGCACCAACAGTTCAATCAAATTGGTCGTGGTGGCTTTGAGCTGCTCCAACGATTCACGCTCATCCGCATGTACGGTTGGCAACAACGTCGTACCTAAAACGAAGCTCACCGCAATCGCGGTTTTTTTAAGGGGTGGCGAAGGGTTCAACATAAAATTCACGCGTGTTATTCCTAATAAATGCGGGTGTATACAAAAAAACGTTAAAATTTAGCCAACTTTTTTGGCGCTAATACGTAGCCGAATCGGCATGGGCATGTTTTCTGGCGGCTTTTCACGCATTGCGCTGAGATTATTCAAGGTCTCTCGCAAACTCTGCTCGACCTCAGGCTGTGCATCAGATTGATCCAGCGATAAGCGCTCAAACTCTCCATTTGGCTTCAGCCAGACACTCACCACTAATTTGTATTGGCCTTGCGTCAGCTTTTTATTCGCTTCAATGGCTTTTTCAATTTGGTTTTTAATTTGCCCTGCATACCATTGATACTTAGCGCCACCATCAGAACCGATCGTGGCGAGCTTGCCTGCCAAATTCTCGTTGGTGACTGTGCCGGCTTGAATGGCACTCGGACCATCCCCAGCGGGACCTTCCATTTTTAAAGTCTCAGCTGGCGGCGCTTCAGCGGGTTTAGGCTCAGGCGCTTTAGGCATTTCTTTAGGTTGTTCTTTCGGCTGTTCCTTAGGCGGCTCTTTTGGCGGCGGCGGGGGCGGTGGCGGTGGTGTATCTGGAATCAATTTCACCGTGGTCATTTGCTTTTTATGGGGGGCGCCACCCGAAAATAACTTTTGTATGCCAAGGCCAATCACATAGATCACCGCGAGCACTAGCACGGTGATCAAGCCACGTTTTAACCAAATGCGCGTCGCTGAGATTTCTTCAGGAATAGGAGCGGATTGCATGTTACTTAGGTTCCGATTTTGCCAGTGACTAGACCAACATTTTCAATTTCAAGCTGATTGACTAAATCAATCACGCCGACCACACCTGCATAAGGCGCTTGCGGTTGGCCCTTGATCATCACGTTAAACTTTGGATCTTGTGCTTTGGCTTGTTTCAGTTGTTGTGCTAATTCGGACATAGACACGCCAACCCCATTAATGGTCAAGCTGCCGCCTTCTTGCACTTGCACGACTTTAATCTCGTGTTTCTCGGTGCTGGGTTTATTGGAAGGCTTTGGCAAGTTCATGGTGAGCCCTTGCACGCCTGCGGTAGTCATCAAAATAAAAATCACCAACAGTACGTAAGCCAAATCCAACATCGGCGTGATGTTGATGGTGTCGTAAGGTTGTGCATCATTTTGAACCTGCATTATTCGGTGCCTTTTTTGGTAATCAAGCCCACTTCGGTAATGTCGAGGCGTTTACACACCTCGAGCACTTCTGACACTTTGTCGTAGTGCGCAGCCGCATCGGCTTTCAGCACCACCGGCAGTTGTGGGTCATTACTTTTGTATTGCGCTAAGCGCTCTTCTAATTGCGCCATATCAACTGGAAAAGCATCGAGATAAACGCTGCCATCGGTGGTGATGGTGATGGCACGCATTTTGGGTTTGGCCAATGGCATGGTATTGGCCGTGTGCGGTGTTTCCACTTTCACGCCTTGCACCGATGCGGTGGTCATAATGATAAAGATCACCAGCAATACATACGCCAAATCCAGCATGGGCGTAATATTAATCTCGTCGTAGAGCTGGTTCTCTTCTTTGACGCCTTCAGACATGGTCAGCCTTACTCTTTACCGTAGAGTTCTGCAGTGCGGGTGATAAATTCATCCACAAAAATCTGCATGGCGATCGTGATGTTTTTGACACGACTGGCTAAGTAGTTGTAACCAAACAGCGCTGGAATCGCCACCGCCAACCCAGCAACGGTCGCTAACAACGCTGCCGCAATCCCTGGTGCAATCGCGTTGACGTTGACGTCACCCGCGGCAGCAATCGCAGCAAAGGTAATCATCACACCGACCACGGTGCCGAGTAAGCCTAAAAATGGGCCACCTGAAATGGCAATCGTCAGCAGCACCATCATGCTGTTCATCCGTTGCGTTTCACGTACTAAGTCTGCATCCACCGCGGCTTTAATGGCATCAATCGATGCGCCGCCGAGTGAAATATGACCATCATGTTCACGTTTTTTAATTTCGCGTAAACCAGCTTGGTATAAGCCATATAACGTGGAATGCTTGAATTGCGCACCCTGATCTAATTTAAGTAGATCGTGACTAGACGCCGCTTGGAAACGCTCTAAAAAGCGCTTGTTGTCTTTGTCTGTGCGGCTCACCAATGCGCCTTTGCTCCACATCACCCACACACTGATCACAAACATCACCGCTAAAATTGCAATCACTACTTTGGCATCCAGCGTTAAGCTGTTGATCAAAATGCCCATGTAGTTAGCTTCGCCTTCTTCGCCCTCGGCCTCACCCGCTGGCGTAACACTGACCAAACTGGCTTCAGCGCCTTGGGTTTTAGCGGCGAATGCTATTTCTGCTTCTGATTGCGCCACATTGACCAATTGCATTTCATCGATTTCACCCGTTAAGCCATCGGCTACTGTTACGGCCGTGGTCGCTGGCACCGCAGATAATGTAACTGGGGTAGCGGCAATGCCGTTAACGTACACAGTGGCATTGGTCGGAGATACCACCAATGCAATGTGTTGCCATGCCCCTGCTTTGAGCGCCACTTTACTTGGGGTTGCCCCTGCGTTTAACACCAACTGATCGCCTTCCACGGCAAGGTTAATTGCGCCTGCCGCAAACAAACGCCCCGTTTGTGGCAAGGTGGCGGGTTTTAACCATGTAGACCAGGTATACCCATTTGGCACCGCTTGCGTGACATTGAAGGTGATGGCTGACCCAGCCAATACAGCGCTATTGCCAATCAAACCCGCTTTTTGCGCGGTCACACTGCCCACCAATGGTTGATTTGACGCACTGCTATCTTGTAATAAGGCCGCTTCGTCGAAGGCATAACGCGCTGCTAAACGGCTTGTTTGCAACGCTTTGATGGAACCAGTCGCGGTTCCATTTTCATTGCCACTGAGTAACGTGAATGTGATCGGCGCTTTTCCTGCAGCCACTTCTGGCAACACCACCCAAGCAATCGCCAATTCATTGGCAGGATCATATTTTTCAAAATAAAACGGATACTCGACGCTGCCGTCTTCGGACACAAAACGCACATCCGAACCATCGATATTTGCAGTAGTGAAATCAAAGTTACCTGAATGTAATCGCACCAACACTGCCGCTTCTTGTAGCGTGGTTTTAATAGTGGCGTTATCCACGGTGATTTTTTGTTGCGTGCTCCAATCACCCAGTTCAACCGCAGATGCGGTGGTACTGAAAGCAACGCCTAAGGTTAGGAACAAACTAAAGATAAACTTTCTCATGGGGCTTCTACACATTAAATTGTGGTGCAATTCTAATCACCTAATGTTTCAGTTAAATTACTAAGGACTAGTCACTGCCGATTTAAATAAAAACGCCCGCATTGCGCGGGCGTTTAAGGCGTTAATACAAAGTCTTACAACGCTTTCATACGACGGATGGCAACCAAGCCAAGACTTGCCAACATAAATGCCAACGGTGCTGGTTCTGGTACCGCGGTTACATTCAAGCTACCTGTGCCAGACAAGCCTAACGAAGTGTCATAAGCGACAAATGTATCGGTAGTATTAAAGCTACCTGGAATAATAGAAAAACCAAGCGTGCCGCCATTCACAGCCGTATCAAAAGCCCACTCTACGCCAGTAAACACGCCATCTTGGTACACTGCAGAAGCAGTTTGTAACGCAGGGGTGCTTAAGTCATAGGTTGTGCCCAACAATTGAAATTGTAGGCTGTTTAAGCTAACAAACTCTAAACCAGTCAGACTCAATGCGGCATCATCAAAACTCAATTGGCCTTGATAAGTAGCGCCTGAAAAGTGACCTGATTCAAAGGCACCTGACAATGCGAAAGACTGAACGGCCGCTTGTGCTGGTAACACAGTCGCTAATGTGGCGACCATCACTAAATGTTTCATAAATTGCATGATGTATTTCCTTTAATTAAAAGTTAAAGCGCGAAATCGCGAGCAGGTTTTACTTGTGCTGCAGTTAAGCCTTTTAAGATCAACAATGGTTTTGCGGTTGCACTACCAGCCACACCGTCGGTATCAATCGACACTTGTGTGCCACCTACCACATCTTGTAAACGAATATACCCTTGGGTCAATGCTGCGATGGGTGTTACGCCTAAGCTAGCAAATAGGCCGCTTAAATCCAACTTATCGGCATAGGGGGTGAAATCGGTAATGGTGTCACCTGCATCACGCATGCTAACAAACACAAAACGGTCATTGCCTGCGCCGCCTGTTAACGTATCTGCACCGATACCACCGTTAATCACATCATCGCCTGCGGTACCAACGATGGTGTCACGACTGGCAGTACCGTTGCGTGTGACGCCTGTCGTTTGACGCGCAATCGCCAAATCAATTAAACGACCACCGAAGTCATACTGGTTTTCTAGGCCATACACATTGGTGGTAATTTCATCACCATCTGCATTGTTTAAACGACCCAAGCCACCAGCTGATTTCGGCGTTTGAATAAAGTTAGCGAGCGCTTCTTGGTAGGTAATGGTGAATGGATCATTTTCAAATACCACGCCATTGGCTGCAAATGGATAACCATCACCGCCTGCCGCAGTAAAATCAATGGTGGTGAATGAGAACGTACGTGTGTTATTGACCACGACGCCGTCGTTAATCAACACAGTACCGTCATCCAATACCACACGGCGGACACGATTACCGGTACCCACTGGCGCTGTAGCTGCAGGATTGCTCGTACTTGCACGGGGGGATAAGCGCGTATCGTAAGTCACTTGCATACCAGACACTTGGGCGAAACGACCGTTATTACCACCTGTCGCATTTGAACTGATCACAGAATGCTCAAGAATATCTTTAAGCTGCGTCGCGTTCATCACTGGCGCACGTTTAACTAAGTTGGTAAACGGTAAGATGTTAAAGGTATCGCCCACAGAAAAGTTACCTGGCGCACCGATGCTGGTACGGATACCACCACCGTTTTGGATGGCCACATCGCTTTTACCTGCAAAACGCATGGCATCTGCCACCAAATTCCCCAAGCCTGTTTCTGCGTTACGTACACCCGCTGCAAAAACACAAGGCGCAGGTGAACAAGTACCGTGAGTAGGACCATTAAGCTTCACTGCCGTGGTGCCAATAATTTGGCTATTGAGCGCATCAATGTAATTTTTGATCGGCACAATCACTTGTGCATTGATCGTCGCATCGCCCACCACACGGTCTGCATCTGGAATAGATTCATCCACTGGCGTGGTCGCTACATCTGGAATACCGGTATAGCCTGAAACACGAATCATTTTGGTCGAATCAATGCCCACGAACTGACCTGTACTGTCATCAATGGTAAAGTTGACTTGCCCTACATAACGGTTACCAAAGTGGCTCGTCAACACTGGGACCGTTTTGCCACTGGCATCGACTGCGGTAATCGGATGTGAATTAAACGTTGGCGCAACACCACCATTGATTAAAGCATCATCGCTATCCACCATCAATTCATGACCACCGCCTGACAATACTAAGTCCACGCCTGTCAACGCTGGGATCACAATATTGCGTTCGTTGCTCACGTTTTGTAAGTGGCTAATTAACACCACAGTGGATACGCCTTCTGATCCACGTAAACGATTGATCTCTGTTTGCAGCAAATCCGCAAGCGCCAATAAATTCTGCGCCTCGGTGTTAGTGCCTTGGTAAGCCAGCAGATCCACTGCACCTGGTGAAGAAATATTAGGCAACAACGGTGTAGTGGCACCAATGATGCCAATTTTTTTGCCACTTGGCGTGGTTACAATTTTAGAAGGGGCCACTTGACCAGAGGCTTTTAACGCACTGAAAGCAGGGGTCGCGTCAAAGTTTAAGTTGGCGGATAAATACGTGGTGCCAGATACTTTTGCAAAACGCGCCGCTACCTCTGGGCCTAAGTCAAATTCGTGGTTACCAAATACTGCAGCATCAAACCCAATCTGACGCAATGCAATGGTGTCATAGAAATCTTGACCACCATCGGCAGTAAACGCTTGACCTAAATTAGCAAAACTTGCCGTTAAACGTGGGCCTGGTAAAAAAGCATCGCCCGCATTGAGTTTCAACACAGCACGGCCTTGCGCCTTTGCTTGCGTTTCTGCGTTCTTAATGACGGTAGCTAAACGATCCACACCACCATAAAAAGAAATGGCTTGGCCGGCGTTATCGCGTAAATTGCCTTGTGCTGAAAGTAACCAGGATTCTTGGTCACCCACATGCAATACCGTGACACCTTCTGCCCATACGCTGGAAGCAGACAAGGTCAATGCCACACAAGCCGCTAACTGTTTTAATTTAAACATACTGTTCTCCGAAAATAGATACTTGGATTAACGTGCTTGACGGCGTTTGAATGCCAATAAGCCTAAACCTGCCATCAACATGGCGATATTTTCTGGTTCTGGTACCGGTGTGGTTACGGCAACAGTGAAGGCTGTTGTGTTAGGCACTAAAGCGGCTGAAGTGCTGTTATTAACGGTATCTACATTCCAATTGTTAACATTAGCAACGATTGCTTTATAGTCGGCAAAGCTGGCTAAGCCTGAACGCACACCGTTGTATTCAGCGTAATCTGGATTGGTTGAAGCACCCGCTTTCGAAGTCAACTGAATAGCGTTGACGCCTGCGGTTAAACCAGTGTTGGTTAAGGCGCCGTCAGCAGCAAATGTGCCATTGGTAATCGCAGATAAAAATGTGGTTGGCGTATTGGCCGCTGACCCTAAAAATGCGTATACCGTTTCATTACTATTTGAAATACCCCAGTTGCTGCTATTTGAAACAGTGGCGCGAGATAAAGTACCGGTAGAAGCGGACAAACCAGCAACGTCGTAAGCAGAGAAACGTACCACGCTGCCTGCACTCACCACACTGCTTGACACCCACTGGTTGTAGCTTTCGCCAGTATTAAACGCGGTGCCTGTCCACTCGTTATCTGAAAAATAAATGGTAGTGTTTGCTGCAATATCAACAAAAGTCACAAACGATAAACCATCTTCATCTGCATTAAAGGCGGTAAACATAATGTCACCCGCAGTGAGTGCCGCATGGGCTTGGCTAGATAACAATAACGCTGCAATTACACTAATTTTTTTCATATCAAATCCTTAAATAAACATGTGATTAATAAACTACAAACAATGGATGAAACTAAATATTGCTTTACCAACGCACATCTCTGTGTGCCTCTAACGCATTCATGGCAATGCCCTTCAAGGTCAACAATGGTCTGGCGGTGGCCGCACCTGCTGATCCATCTGGGTCAATCTGTAATTGCACGCCGCCCGCAATAGTGACCCAACGCGTCACACCCTCTGCAAACGGTTGACTACCGCTGTAGCCTAGGCTTTGCAGGAGCGCACGGATATCGAGCTGATCTTGACCAGGGGTAAAGTCAGTAATGGTGTCAACACCATCACGCATACTTGTGTATACAAACGTGTCATTGCCTGCCCCACCGGTGATGGTGTCTGCGCCTATACCGCCTTCTAAAACATCATCGCCTGCTGTGCCGACCAAGGTGTCACGTTGCGCTGTGCCTTGTACTTTTTTCAGCAGTTGTAAGCCGACCACGACTGGATCATGGTCTGAAGAACGGTATGGATTATTGGCATATAAGTCTTGCGGTTTAAACTCGGTGTTGTAGTCAATCACTGAAGGCTCGTCCGCGTTAATATGCCACTCGGTTGCATTGGTGATTTGCGCAGCTAAGCTTACATTGGCCAGCGCGTGATCGAGGTAGCCTGATTCACCATCAAACACATAGGTATAGCCTGCTTGCCCGTTAAATCGCGCAATCAGATCGACATAACCACCATTGGCTAGAGACAAAATAGGCTCTTCTACACCGTAGCTATTTAAGTCACCAATAATGAGCAGATCAGGGTCGTTGGCTTGTGCTTGCACAGTTTGTGCAAACTGCTTGAGACGCTCAGCTTGCGCGGTTCGGGTTTGGTTAAAGCAACCTTGGCCATCGTTTTGATCAAAATCTGCAGATGCAGAACCAGTGTCACAGCCTTTAGATTTGAAGTGATTGACCAATACTGAGAACTTCTCACCATTGAGTGCACTGAAGGTTTGCGCCAAGGTTGGACGATTGTTCACAACGTTGGTATCGGACAAGGCGCCCCCTACCAGCGTCACTTTGGCGGGTTTGTAGATCATGGCCACCTTAATTGCATCTGTGCCTGTTCCTGCAACAGGATCAGGTACTCGCGCATAGGTGCCCGCACCCAATACTGTGTTCAAACCATCTACCAAGTTTTGCACGGCAACTGCACCGTTATTTTGAATTTCCATCAATCCAACCACATCAGCATTGATGGCACTCATGGCAGCGATGATTTTGTTACGCTGGCGATTAAACTCAGTCAGGTTATTAGCACCACGACAATTGCCTGCCGACACGTTATTGCCAAGTGAACAACCTTGACCTGTTTGGCCTGCAACGTTTGAGCCGTTGACAAAGGTTGTAAAATAATTGAGCACATTAAAGCTGGCGACTTTGACATTACCGTTAACAACGGGTGGACTTGCTAAACGCTGATTGACACGCTCGCTGACCACTGGCTGCGTAGGATGAATTTTGTAGTCGCGCGGACCGTTGCTGGCATTGGTAATTAAGCCATGATCAATCACCCCAACCAACGATGGAATCACATCACCAGCGCGCAAGGTATTGTCTGCGCCGATAAATGGAATTGGATTCGGGTTTTGTGCACTTGAACCATCATCCAACACAATACGACGACGCGCATTTTCATCCGCTAACTGCAACGCCTCTGCAGAATTGGCTGGATAAATATTGGTTGGTTTTGTCATACGACCGTTGACCGACAAGGTCACTTGACCATAACGACCTTGGAAAAAGTTTTGTGAAACGGTCAGTGGGCTGCTGATTTCAACTAACATGCCCTCAACCGCTTCTAAATCGCCTTCTGTGGCTTCTGGCAAATTCAATGCCACTGGCTGCACGCTGGCGGTGCCGGTCACTTGAATATTGGTTGGCTGCACCAATTGCGTGACTGTATTAAACTCATTGACGGTAGCGTTTAAACGTATGGTTTGGCCCACTTGGACGGTTGGGGCAATGCCAGAACCCATGAACACAAAAATACCATCCGAAGTCAGTGGGTTGCCATCGCCAGACACATCTTGCAGATAAAAGCCGCTCAATCCTGGCATGACAGCCGTCACCACACCCTCAGTCAGCACATTTTGATTGAGCAGCGGGCTCGCGGCGCTCACACCCAAACCACTACCTTGAATATCATAGATACGTGTGACCGGCGTATTTTGTACAGTCACGGTGACTTGGCAGGTCGCTATTTGCGCATCATCATTGGCAAACTGCACGGTCACAGGGTAGCTGCCTGCAGACAATCCAGCCGCCACTTGTAACTGCGCCGTTGCCGCGCCACCCTCAGCACTCGCTGCTTGTACTAAATTCAGCGCAATTTCATTGCGTGCACCTGCTGAGAGGCTAATGGCATTCACGACGCTGTCGGCATCGCTTGCAGATACCTGCACGTTGCCTGCCTCACCAACTTGTAAACTGAGCCCGCTACAGCTTGGCACAATTGGCTGATTCACAACACCGCCACCCGTGCCTGCACACACATTGCGTGGGCTATCCACGTTGCGCGGGGCTGGTGTACCTGTCGCAAAATCCGCTTGGTTGTTGTCGCTATCGGTACAGCCATTGTTCGCACGGAACAACGCGCGGGTGGCTGTTGCAGCAGGCGCTGCAGCCCCCTCAAAAAAGTTCGCGGTGCCGTAACCCACCAAATCCTCGATCAACGCACGTTGCTCTGTGCTACATGCGGTTGAACCACCGTTACATGCTAAACCCGTCGCACTTTTCACCAACACTAATTTCCCGTTGGTACCACTCAGATCTGTCGCATTATTCGAGGCACTCACCCCAGTTAAACTGGCACCCGTTGTACCCGTGCGTAAACCCACTAAATAATATTGACCCGGTGCAATTGAACCAGAAAGTACAGTCACGCCGTTGGCGGAAAAATTACCAGTCCCTGTCGCACTTGAATATTGAATCGACCAGCCAGTGACATCCACTGCGGCACCGCTCGCATTAAACAACTCCACATAATCTTGGTTGTACACATTATTTTGGCCGCCATAGAGCTGGCTGATCACCACGCCACTTTGAGACGCATGAAGTGATGGCATCAAGCCCAACAAGGCAATCGCCAAAGAAATTTTCTTCAACTGCATGGAATTCTCCGTATCAATAAATTGCTGACATTTAGCATTGCTAATGTAGCAATCAAATCCACGTGAATTATTAAGATTTAGGCGGAAAATCTAGGCAGGGAGGACTAGTGAAATGACCACTTAGACGCAGTTATGTGACAAATTTAAAACACACCTACGCAACACACGCACAAAAAAACGCCCGCATGGTGCGGGCGTTTAACAGATTACTTCGTCCTTTGCTAAGCAAACAACATTACCAAAATTAGCGACCAATACTGATCACATCAACTGAAATAATCGACGGCAATACTGGTTTCACCATCGCGTTTGAGGCAGCAGAGTTGGCCACATTTTGCGCTACTGCCTGCGCCGCCGCATTGACTGCATCAGGTGAAACACCTGCATTCACGCCAGCTAAACTGCTAGTCGCTGCAACAGGAACCCCAGAAGAAGTACCTTGTACTTGAATGTTGCCTGCATTTAATACAATCGGCGCCACAATTTGCAAGTCACCCGCTTCAATGCCTGCCTCACCCGCATCGACTACTGGGGCAGTTAAAATAACTTTACCAGCGCGAGGCACATCCTCTGGCCTGCCTTCATTTGGGCCATCAATATCATAGGTTTGCGCACGAATACCACTACCTGCAGCAACACCACGCACTTCCACTAACGTATTACCAAACACATCTGTTTGTACAATACGTTCTGGTACAGATGTCGCCGTTTTTGAGCCACGACCTGCATCAATAGTCCCATTTGTAGACCAGATCACAATATCGCTCTTACCCAAAAGTATCTCTTTATTCACTTGACTATCTGTGGGACCCAACTGGGTAATCACTTTGGATTGATTCACAGAAAAATCACCATCCGATACCGCGCGTATTGCCCCAAGTTTTTCTGTGATGATGCCAATATCATCTCCACCACGACCAGGCACACCGACATTGATCAGGCCGCCAGGTGCAATCATATCGATGCTGCCACCACTGTTGGTGGATATTTTGGTATTAAATAGCAAAATATCGCCCGCCTGTTGTGTTGGATATAAGATAGCGAGTGCATTGTTACCACGATCATGATTTTTTGCCTTCGCAAAATCGCTCGCAGAGTTAATGAGTTCAGTGTTGAGGTGTCTATTTACAAACACCGTTTTCACCGCATCGGATTGGGTAATAAATTGTGTAAAAGCTTGCGTCTCAGTGAGGTTCTCGTTGTCTGTAAATTTACGCATAAAATCTAAAAGCAAAGCCTCAGTTTCTGCCTTGTATTTAGTCAAACGTTTATCATCCCCACGAATGGTTTCAGGTCCTAAACCAGTAGGTGCAATGTAAGTATCTATGTAGCTTTGTAAGCGTATATTATTGCTTACTCCTGCCAACATTGTAATCGAGGCGCCATCACTTGGTAGCGCGGTATTCGCATAAAATGCTCCAGTAAACTCAAATGCACCGTTCGTAGTACCAGTGTTACCACTCGCTTGAATACTGGTAACATCGGAATAAATTAAATCCACATTGCGGCCAGCTTGTACTAATAGCTCACCTGGGCCTGCAATCACGACATTTTGCGTATTAATATCTCGTCCAGCGAGTAACACACTGACATCTGTCGAGCGATTATTTTGTAAGCCAATATTTAACCGCGTAATATCTTGTCCAGATACAAGCTGGGTTTGTTTAGGCACCATTAGCATCCCAGACACGGTATCTTGATTGCTAGTAATGTCGCCGTTTAATGCGACCACACGAGCTGGTTGAATATCATTTGCATGCAATAAGCTGTTTGCATGCAAATTAAAAATACTCAGCAAGATATCTTCATTATTGAGCTGGGTTGAGTCCGTCGGTTTGTTGGGATTGTAAATATCAGCCACATTCGCATCAGACATTAACACACGTCCAATACCGACATTTTGGTTTGCTAATAGAGCTAAATTACCAACCGGTGAAGGTGATAAATAGGCCTGACCTACGCTGATACTTCCTTGATGAGCAGCGATTTCCACAGTCATTGGATTTAAACTCACACCACCTCTACCCTCGCTAAACAACCCCCCAGTGGCGTTTATCACATCGATAGGATTGGCACTGTAGTTCACATTACCGTTTGCAGAGGTTAACCGCACGGCACTGCTTTCGCCATAGGTACTGAAGTAGCTGTTTTGAACTGAGTTAGCTTGAGGAGCGTTGAGTGTCGATTGCGGCAATATCGTTGGGTTGAACGTAGCTTCAATGCGAAGATCATTGGCTGATGACACATCAAATTGTCCGTTCATCATTGCCAATACAGTGCCATAAAATCTATCTTCTTTTGCGGCAATACTACCGCCTGCTTTGATCGTGCCAGTGCCTTGACCAATAAAGTACATCCCACTAAAAATATCACCTTGGGCATGAACACTTAAGTCGCCACCACCATTGGTAACGCTGTTACCGGTTGCATCGAGTCCAGCGTTATCATAACGAGCAGTCGTCGGGATAGAAGCGGAGAAGTTCGAAATGTTACCTTCCGCATTGATAGTGATGTTACCGCCACCCAGTGCTGCCAAACTTTGTCTAAACTGATCTGGGCGAATCCACCACGAAATATCACGGGTACTACTTCCCTGACGAAACAACCATTGATTCACTAGCTGACTGCTATCGTCTTCAGCGCCCTTTATACTCCCTTTGCTGTTTATTTTAATATCACCACCATTTGTGAGATACGTTGCTTCATAACTTTGCGCCCCAGTGCCTGTTGGAGGTATCGTAAACCCATTTAAATCACTTGCCTTTTGTCCTGCGGTATAAATAACAGCGCTGGTATTATTTAAAGTTAAATCTCCACCAGTGGCAATTTCAATATTTCCAGTACCTGTTCGAATTAATTTATTGTTTGCAAGGGTAAGATTTCCGGATGTGCTGTTTCCATCGGTATCTAATGATGTGGGTAATGTTTCCATGACATTGGCAGCAGTTTGATCAGCCCCAGCAATCAATCGATAGCTCCATGATTCACCTGTAGCCAACGCCCCGTTTCTAGCTGCAGTTACAAACCCATCGCTAATAGAGCCATTCACAATCAAATTATTTGCAGCGCGTAACGTCAATACGCCTGGCTCATTGCCAGCACGCGTTTCACTGTATAAATTCCAATCAACCACTGATGTTCCAACAGTTAAATTGTTGTTTGAACGAATCTCCTGTCCGGCGCGGAGATGAAAAATGCTGTCATTTTCTTTGCCAAGATTAGTCAGAATGCTACTTTTATTAGCCATAAAATTGCTAACATCCGTTGCAAGTACACTAAAACCTAACGTAGTTCCTGTGCCTGTTCCACCATTGATCGTGTTGACATTATTGTAGATACGCACCGCTTCTAACACTACCGAGCTAGCACCGACAATATCCGCATCCAACGCAGTTACCGCCACACCATTGCCCGAACCAGTGCCCGTGCGTGGTGTTCGCATATGTACATTGCCGCCCTGTCCGCCAACGCCCGCTGCCACTGAAATCGTGGAACCATCTTCTAAGTTTAGGGCGCCGTTGGCCGTGGCAAGCGTCACTTTGCCACCTTCGGCTTTTGATTGACTACTATTGGCTGATAGAAGCGCGCTACTACTCAAAGTCAAATCGTTGTTTGCGAATAAGCTAATCGCGCTGTTTTTCGCACTGTTAGCATTAATCGTACCCGTGACGTTGATCGCCCCTTGATCAGCACTAACCAATACCTGTCTTGCGGTGAGTGCTTGCGCACCGATACCATCCACATTGACATCACCTTGGCGCACGCGATAACTGCGGCTTTCACTAAAGCCTGTGGCCTGACGGTCGATTGCAGAAATATTATCTAAACTTTCAACATCCACGGCTAAACTACCGCCAAGGCCAGTGCCATTGGCACGACCATTCAATGATCCTTGCAAACCGATATTACCGTTCACAGCATTGAGCGTTACCTTACCAGCGTCAGCCTCCCCTTGACTGCTGACATTCACCACTGCACCCTGCGCAATCGAGATATCTCCCCCACTAGTAAGTTTGATATGTCCGGCATCAATGTCACTGGTTTTGGTCGCGTAGGTTTTTTGTTGCGACGCCGCTGATAGTTGGGCGTTTGCACCCAAGGTAACACTCTGGGCACCTTGTAATGAGAGTTGGCCGCTCAGCGCTTGCAGTTGGCTATTCACGTTTAAATTCGCCGCTTGCAAGGTCAATGCGCCGCCAATATTGGTGTTTGCAGTTAAGCCTGTCGTCTCACCTTGGCTGGTAGCGATATTCCCACTGCTTCCAATTTGGTAATTGGCACCACTGCTGGTCACCATACGTCCAACTTCAAAATTACTTTGCGCCACATCAAGTACCAGCTCGCCTCGATTTGCCACGGTCAGTTGTTTGGCTTTCACATTGACGCTATCAAAGCCAGCAATCGTGTTTTTATCTGTATCTGCCAACACATTGTTGAGTACAACGGCATTAAGGTCTCCCTCTAACACCACATTGTTTGCGTTGACTTGCAAATTACGCCCTGAGGACTCACCGCTATTCACATAAGTCGCATCTAGGCTATTTTTGAGCGTGAGCGTATTGGCAGTAATCGTCACCTCGGCATTTGCCGGCGCCACGGTTTCACCCTCCGCCAAATGACCTGCAAGCCCCGCAGTATTTAGCGTTAAATTCAGTTGGTTATTGCCAAAACCAACGGTGCCGTAAGTATCGATCGTGCTGTAACTGTTTAAAGTCAGATTTGAGACATTACCAAGTTGCGTCAGGGTTTGATCACTGACACGTAAGCCAGAGACATTGGCGGGCACATCACCGATCAAAATACGGTTTGAACCCAGCGTCACATTTGCGCCATTGGCCAAGTTAATCGCGCCGTCAAATTGCACATTTTGACTACCATCTAAAATCAGGGAGTTACCCACGACCAATTGTGAACCTGAATCAATATTCAAATTACCTTGCGTGGCGCTGGTTGAGGCCCCTGCACGTGTGTAAGAAATGTTATTGAGCGATGACAATCCAAGAAATGCGCCATCACCATTGGTTCGTACCTGAACATTTGGTGCGTTGGTCGCACGCGCACCACTATTTAATTGACTGCCTGCTGCAACCGACACCTGATTATTCGCAGCAAATAACAGTTCTTGTGCGCGCAATGGGGTGTTTGCGCCATTTTCAATGCTGATGGAATCCGCTGTCGTACTAATCACAGTTTGATTATTCAGGCGTTGGCGGGTGCCGCCCAATAAAATACTGTCGGCATTTAAAGCATTGAGGCTTGCGGTTTGCAACTGCAAGCTGGTTGTATCACTTGTATCCGTTTGATTCACCACGCGAATCGCATTGGCACTGATATCGACCACCAAGCCATCAGCGCCCGTCAGTTTGCGCGCTTGAACACTGGCATCCAATGTCAGCTGTTGTGCTTGTAATGCGAGCTTGCCCGCATCTTGCGTGTTTTTGACATCCACGCCATTGGTATTGAGTGGGTCTGCAAAAAAGGTGCTGGCATTGGTGACAATATATTGCGAAGGTGCTTTTGATACAGCCCCTATGGCAGGGCGTAATACGCTGCCATCAATTACTTTAAAAGTAGACCAATTGGCATCTCTTGCGCCAGTGTTTAAATCTGCCAGATAACCAGTGGTGAGCGCACTACCATCTTGCATGATCGCGGTCTGACCACGTGCCAGACTCACATCGGTTTTTTGCACAATAAAGGCACCTGGTACCAAAGCATACCGCGCAGGCATTAAGGTGTAACTGCCAGTCGGTACGCCATTCACACCTGTTAAATAAATCGTTTGCCCAATTCCTGCATCTACCGACGTGCTTTGATATAGGCGGTCAGTGGCTGCAAAGTCTGTTTGCATGGTTGGAATCAACGCGTAAGTATTTGGCTGCGCCAAAATATCTTGCGTACCGCCGACGCCACCGCTAATCCATTCATAAGCAAATAACTCACCACCACCAGTCAAATCTACAGTAGCACCTGCTTTTAATTGGGTATCAGGCGCATTAATGGCAATTTCTTTTTCAATGGGCGCTTTAGATACACCAGAGCTTGGATTAAATACTTCACCCGAGGAAGTCGTAATCCCAAATGGTATATTTTGACCAGTGCCTGAAACTGAAGTCAGACTTCCATCAGCCAACACTACCTGATTGGTCGCCTCTAACTTAATCTGACCAAAAGGTGCTTTTAATACGCCAGCCTGAATAATGGTATCCGCAGCCAAAGATAAAGTGCCTCCGCCAGACAAGACATTACTTTGCGCAACGCCACTCGATTGCACCTCAATTCGACTATTAGCCCCCGTTGCATTAAAACTTAACAACGCGCCAGAATCAGGATAAATTTGCCGGGCTTGTAAAGTAAGATCACCCGCTACTGTTAACCCTGAAGGGGTGGCAACTGTACTTGCTTGCACAGAAGTCGCAGTACCTTGTCCATGGATATCTTTTACTGCGGACAGCACAGTTTTATTCGTGCCAGTAACAGCCAATAAACCATCAACATAAATCTGATTCGCGTTCAGATTTAACTGTCCTGAACTATCTGTCAACACTGAGGGGTCAACAAACAAATTTATGCTCGATAATTGTAAATGTCCGCTGGTTAACTTGGCATTCCCGTTGTCAAGCACACCCAAGACAGGACTAATTAAACGTAAATTACCGTCAATACTTAAATCTAAATCAGCGGCAAAATTAATGCGATTATTTGGGTTGGTAGGATTATTGATATAACTCGCTAATGTCACATGATCAAACTCACCTGCCTCGATTTGCTCGGCTGAAATCTGTGCATTTTGCAAGCGGCCCTGTGTTGGGCTGGCTGGCAAATTGATATCTTTCAAAGCTTCACCAACTTGCACATCAGTGGTCAACACCTGCTGGGCATTGGTCACTAAAAAGCGGCCACTTTGATTTGGATAAGGGTTAACAAAATCAAACGGTATCGAATCGAAATAAAGACCCAAACGACCTCCACGACCTGTACCAGTCGCTTGCCCCAATAAAGAACCATCGACTAATAGACTGCCAACACCATACGCATTGATACTGCCCGCATCACCGTATAAGGTTTCTAATACATAGCCACGATTTGTAAAGGTATGTGTTTGAGTTTGACTGCCTGACACATCGAGCACTGCGCCTTGTTTAATAACAACTGCAGCTTTAATATTTTTATCATCGTTGATGGTGATACTTCCGGCATTAACAATCTTATTATGCAGTTTACCTGCGCGAGAATCAGGCAGGGTGAACGCTGTACCAGCAGCACTTAGACGCGCATTCTCACCGATAAACACCATTTGTGTTGGATCCTCGGGTAATGATGTATCGTCATCAATTACTTTTAAAGTGATTTGTCCGCCCGCAGCAGTAATATCACCCAACACATTGACTTGTTTGCCTGCTGATAAGGCGACTTGCCCACCAACATCGGTTTTAATATGTGCGTTTTCATGTACCGTCAGCGTGCCTAAATCATCATTTACGCGATACGTATCAAACGCAAAAGACACTGCTGGACGCGCATAGTCTGGTTTTGTGACTAATCTTGTTACCTCAAAAATATTGTTGCGGCTTGAAGAGCGCTGAAAACCAGATTGCATCATTAAGGTCTGTGCTACACCATACACCATGCTCGGGCTAGATTGACCAGCTTCCCCTATATTCACATTAAAAGCACTGAGGTGATATTTTGAAAATCCACCTTGACTAAAAAAAGCGTTATCGACTTCAAAACTGAGAGCAGTATCTTGTGGCGCACGCGCACCAATAAATAAGTTAGTTTGCTGACCTTCGCTGAATTGAATATTCAGTTCGCCACCGTGATCAAACCCATAAGCAGACAAAGATAAACGTGGTGATAGTCCAAAATCAGTCGTTCTGATGCTAATGTTACCTGCTTTACCATAGTGCACCGTGCCAGTACTGTCGACATATGCACCTGCACTAGCGTCAAAACGTACGTTATTTCCCCCGGTTAACAATGCTCCCGTTGTAATATTGCCCGCATCGGGGGCCACCTCTACGGTTAAAGCACCGCGCACCCCAGCCCGATTATTGACAAACGTACCGGCTGTAGAAATCGATACATTGTTAGCAATACCCGTCACCCCAGCGTTTAACGAAACATTAGCGCCCGGGGCGATGATGTTTTGATTGATGGCTGTCGTAGTATCGCCTGCACGTGAAAGCGTGAGTGAACCATTCGGATCAAGCTGTATGGGCGCATTGATGATGATTCTTCTCACGTCTCCCAAATTGATTTGATTAAAGCCTTGCCGCAGAAACTGCGTGCTGATGGTTGATACAAAATTATCACCCCCTGCAAGGGCATCTCCAAAATTAAACGTAGGCGATAGCGTGCTTAGGGTGTTTGACCAAATAAGGTTAATCGCACTTGCCACTAAGGTTGCGCCTTTAGGCGCTGCATCTGCCAACAATTGTTGCGGACTGACTTTAGTATTGCCAATTAAATCGCCATCCAAAACCAGTTTTTGAACAAATCCATTTTCGATGGGGGTAACAAAACTCACGGTACCTGCATCACCGCCTTCAAAATAGCTGGGGACAGCATTATTCACAATCCCTGAACTATATGACGTTGAACTGCCCCATTTACGGTCAATGACGGTTGTAGTATCCGCAACCCGTTCATAAGCAACACCTGGCTTAGCTTCTGAAATTGCAACCAATTTACCGTTGAACACCAGCGCAGACTCTTTAACGGTTCCAGCACTGTAGGTAGTGGAACCACCAGAAACATTAATTTTCGCGCCTTTTTCGACAACAATTTCATTGGCGTTAGAAAGGGTTACCGAACCTGCATTGGTCATTTTTTCAGCAACGGTTGCGGTTCGGCTGGAATCAATATAGGGCGTTAAATCAAAAAGATCGGTACCTTTACGCGCATCCACAAATATGGTTTTACCAAACAGTGCAGAGCCACGCAAAATCGGATTATCTTTAAGCGCATCAGAGTTCAGTTGCACGGTCAGCTGATTGCGCGACATAGGTGCCAGTACATCTACACCTGACACATCGATCGTTGCATGCTCACCCAAATGGATACGCTGTGCAACAGCGCTATTGAGAAGCGCAGATGCATTTACCGCAGTACTTGCGGTAACATTGCCGCCTTTAGCGGAAATTGCACCATCTATATTGATTAAACTCGCTTGTAAATCAATGCTTGAGGTTTTAAATGGCAAGGACGCCAATACTTCCTCTTTGTCTTTCACTTCGGGAGTGACTTCAGTGATACTGTCTTTACCCAGGGTAATGATGCCATTACGTTGTTGCGTCGCTTGACCATTAAATACGCTGACATCTTCTTGCGCAATCAACTGAATCGAGCCATTTGCTCGCACCGAGGTGGACGCCGACAGCTTACCCATTTGGTTCACTGCCAAGCCCATCATGGTGATATTGCCACGATCAGCGATGATTTGACCTAAGTTTGTCGCAGCACCTCCCGCTTTTACCTCAACAAGCATACCAGCAGGGTCCTGGCTACTCTTCAAATAGATCGTTTTACCTGCAGCCAAAATGGTTTGACCATCTGGTGTTTTGATCACAGCATCTTTTTCAACGTTTACATTAGGCGCGAACAGCATAACCTTGCCACCTTTAGCAGCATTGATTTGGGCACCTGTCTCCACACGCACTTGCGCATTATTCGCACGTGCCGCTTGGTCGACATCAATCGTATCCACCAACTGAAATACACTGGTGTAACCTGCCTCATTCACAAAGCCTGATTTAAACAAATCATCGGTGACATTAAGTGTGCCCGCATACAACGAACCCACATTGAACACCGCATCTCTGCCTAACACCACGCCATTGGCATTGATAAAATAAATATTGCCCGCTGCATTTACGTTACCGTTAATAACACTGGGGTCTACACTATGCACGCGGTTGAGCATCGACCAACCCGCCTGCATATTGACGTTAAAAGATTGGCCTTTTTCTAGGTTGAGTTGATTGTAGTTAACAATGGCTTGCGGTATTAATTGCTGAAAATGAATATGGTCAGCACCTGAACTAATAATTTTTGTAGCATCTACCAGACCATTTTGAATCACCCGCGTATCAACATTAATCTGATCACGAATATTGATCCCCGCCGGCAATTCCGCCCATGCGCTCATGATGGCCCAAGGCATAGGCAACACTGAAAGCGCCAACCATACCGCAGCTGCACGACGAGCACGACTGTTGCCATCGCCTGCACGTGAAGAAGCAATTTCCGCCACTGCGACCATGGCGTGATGCACCCGACTAAATACCAATTGATAGATGCCTTTATTCATTGCTGTTCTCCACCTTTGTTACAACCACTACCATTCATAACCAACTCTAAAATGCACGCGATAATCACCGCTATCTACTTCGGGTGCATCATTAAAGGCTTTTGCATAATCCACATAAGCAAACACGCCAGAATGTGTTTTTAACTTAGCGCCTAAGCCCGCTGAATAAAGCTCATAATTTGGCTCTAATCCAGCGGCATTCCGAATTTTTACGTATCCTGCATCTGCAAAGGTAAATGCGTAAAACTCTTTTAAATATTCGGCAAAACGATATTCTTTGAGGTACTTGGTGATGGGCGGCGTGCGTAGCTCTATGCTGCCAGATAATCCGCTGTCGCCCAGACGGCTAGACTCCAAATAACCACGCACAGACTCCACACCCCCTACTGTAAATTGCTCTGTCGAAATCAAAGCTTGATTAGCTAATTGCCAAGCCAACTTAGCTTGCAGCGCCCAACCCGTAGCATGGGTATACAACTGTTTTATATCACTACGTAAATAAATGTAGTTCGCTCCCGCACCATCACGTTTTGCATCAAATTCTTTAGAAGTATTTCCCAATAATCTGGGTGCCATATTGACGACCAAGGATGCTTGCGTTTGGCCCAAGCTGGATTGCGCAGTGGCATCATAGCCAAGTGAAGTGGTTAAATAAGAAATAGGCGTATTAATATTTGAATCCGCACCTTGCAAGGTCAGGGATTCTTTAAAAATTTTGTAATCTGCGCCTAAGGTAATGCTGTGGTAATAACCCTCGAGCAACGGCAATGGATGAATATAACGCGCACCTGTAATGTAACCGTTACCCACCACATTAATATCGCCTACAGCGGCAATATTACTATCAGAAACCACAGCATATGCCGCAAAGTAATCGCCGTTTAACCGTGGAATAATATAAGTACCAGAAAATACTTTTACTTGATTGGTGTCCTCAGGAGACACTTGAAAGTTAAGACCTAAACTATGGTCTTTTTGCCATAGGTTTTCGTAACGCACCCCTGCATTCAACCGTAGCTCCGTCGTATTCGGCGAATAGCGGTCGTTTAATTCCACATTGCCATGTAAGGGCAGTTTGTCTTGCACTTTTAAATCCACCTCAAGCTTACCCGGCGTTTGCCCGGGACGTAGCACTGGATTCACTTGTCGGTTTTGATTGCGATTTAACGTACCCAACTCTTTTTGCGCCGTAGGAAAATGCGGTACTTTGCCTTCGGAAAATTCGTTTGCGCGCGCTTTAATTTCTGCATGCGTGTTGTAGTGACTGTCTACAACGCGTAAGCGCTCTACACTGCCTTCGGTCACTAACAATTTCACCAAACCCGCATTCACTTCCTGTTGCGGAATGGATACGGATACCGTTAAATACCCCGCGTCTTGATAATACTTTTCCAATGCAGCACGGGCTTGCTCGACATCTTCAATGGTTTTTTGCTCCCCCATAAACGGATAGACCGTTTTTTCAATGTCCGCTTTGGGCAATACTGAATTGCCATCCACTTGAAACTCAAATACATCAAAGGTAAGCACTTCTGCTGGAGCTTCAACGTTTGGCGTTGTTGCTTTAACAGGACCCGCCTGATATTCAACATCTGCAGCAAGACTTGTAGAGATACCACAAACACCGTAAAGCGCTGACAACAGTAAGAGAGGGAGGGATAAATAATGCAGACGCAAAGCAAACTCATCAAAAAAAGGAACAATGTTGCATTTTCTTAAAGTTTTATGTCATGCACATGAAAAGGACTAGTCCTACTTAATGTCGGAATCAAATGAAAAACGCACTCCCTTTTGAGGAGTGCGTTTTGATAGCAAGGACGTAGAGCAGTCCGTTACATAAGATTACTCAAACAACACTGCTGGTGCGCAGTTTTTGCCTGATTTAGTGTATTGAGCACGAACTACACCAGATTCGCAAGATGTGTTACCACCATCTGCAGCCAATGCAATGCCACGTGGCAATACAGCACATTGGGCAGCCGCTGGGTTTCTTAAAGCCGCCACTAAGGTACCAACAATGGTACGTTGGAAGCCAGCTGGAGCAGTTGCTGCAACAAAAGCTTTCAACTCATTTGCAAATGTGTATTTGCCAGTTGCAAATGCAGCACGCGCGTTGACTACATCACCTTGCTCTGGGTGTACGCCATCAATCTTGATATAACGATAACCTGCGTTTGCAGCTGATTCAACGCGCCAATCATTCTCAAGGGATAACACACCAATTGCATAAGTTTTTGCTGGGTTAGCATTATTAGAAGCTGTCGTAATGCCTGCTTTAACGTTGCCTGAACCTGAGTTCAGCACCACCTGATAAGCACCAGATGATACAGAAGATGCAGTTAAACCGGCTGATGCTAAGCATGGGTTACCCAAGAAATAAGCATTAGAAGATGATTGGGTGCCAGATGTATCTACACGACGTTGTACGATCACTTCTTCTGCACCAGCTGCATCGCCTAAAATTGGAGACCATGATTCAACTGCAGATACCGCGCCACCTTCTTGCAATACTGAAGCAATTTGACCCTTGCTTAATGATGGTGCATTTACAGGATCAAAAGTTGTTGCATCAACATCAGACAAACTTTGAAGTTCTTGCAGTTTGCGATATAAAGGAATACTTACAGCAACACCAAACCCTTGCACCAAGAATGCATTGATTTCAGTACCTTTACCAATCAAACTACCACCACCGATTGTTGCAGGGAACAAGGCCGCTTCAACATCTGAAAAACCACCGATTGGCGTTTGTGGACCGTTTGCGTCCGCAGCAACTGCTGTACTGTTTGTGCCATTTGAGGTTGCATTTGCACCAGAGGCAGGTAAGTTCACACCAATTTGTGCACATGATTTGTACACAGTTGCATTGTTTTGCGCGTTGGTAGAATCATTGTAAGTTAATACCGTTGCGCCGCAACCACCTGTAGCACCGACTGTACGACCAGCGTAAGCAATACGCGCCAACTTAGCACCGATAGTGTGTGGTGTGTAAGCATTTAAAGAACCGCCATCTACAGTGTGATACAACACTGCTAGACGAGTACCACCTGTACGCTCACAAGCGTAAGCATTGTAGTTACCGATAGAACCTGGTGTCGTGGTTGTGTTAGTAGAAGTTGAAAAAATTGAAAGGGTATTTGCTTTGCAACCTTTTGCCCAAGCTTCGTAAATGGTTTTAGTTGGTGCAGAAGCGCCAGAAATCCAAGCTTGATCCAATGTGTTGGCAACACGTGCGGCTTCAATTTGAGCAGGTGTAACACCAGCAAAAGCGCTAACGCTTAATGACATGCCTAATATAGCAAAAGCGATATGTTTCATTTTCATGATATTTCCTTTTGTAAACGAGAACTTCAAAATCGAAAAAAAGGGGAGTGATCTCCCCATTAAAATTATTTAGTTGCTTTGCGGCGACGTGCAATTACACCCATCAAACCCAAACCAGCCAAGAACAATGCAGATGTATCGGCTTCAGGTACCGGTGAAATCGCAAATAAACCTTGTTGATTGAAAGATACAATCGCAGATGGGTAAGCAAAGTTACGTGATGAGTTATTTGTGTTGTTTGAAAACTGAACCAAACCCAGGTCAGTGCCAAGTGCTGCTGCAACAGGTAAGTTATAACCTTTAATTAAGCTATCGCCGTAATATTGACCAAAAGAAGAGTTATCAAACGGACTGTTGTTAACAGCAAAGTCATGACCAGCATTAATATCTACAATATTAGCGCGAGTGATGTTGACGTTTGCCAGATCAACAGAGGTATCGTAGCTTGAGATAAAACCACGTGAACCAAATACAGTTTGTGTACCCGCGTTATCACCAGCAAACACTGTAAAAATGGTGTTGGCAAGATCCGCTGTTGCAATGAAGTTTAAGAAAGTTGTATTGGTAGATAAATCAAATGTACGTCTGCCATCAGCAAAGGTTGAAGAACCCCAGTTGGTATCAGTACCGTTACCGATTTCGTTAAATTGGCTGTAAGTAAAGCCAGTATCAAAGAAAATTTCGTTTTTGTTGGTTGTATCAATAAGTGTTAAAAACAAAGAACCATCACCTGTTGATGATAAAGCAGCGCTTGCCATTGAAGAAACAGACATTGCAACTGCAGCAACCAGTATTTTTGCGTAGAATTTCATTAAAGACTCCTTTTAAAACAATAAACATGAAAGAACGAGGGTTGAACATCTAAATAATTTTTAATCACTGCATCTTAGCTAACCCAAAAGTCAGCACGATGTCATGGCGTAATCCACCCGGACTAGGGTGTGTATCCAAATCCAAAATAATTATAGAAAGAGAATGTGACGATAAAAAACAAGTCACTAGTCACTGAGGACTAGTCCGCGGACTAGCTAGTCACGCACAAAAAATGCGTACTATTGCTTTTTGGAGATCAGGCCGAGTTTGACGGCGACCAATACTGCTTGGTGGCGGGTTTCTACATCGAGTTTGCGCAAAATATTTTGCACGTGGTTTTTGACGGTGAGCGGGCTGACGTCGATGATGCTGGAAATTTCCCAGTTGGTTTTACCGAGTTGCAGCCATGTAAGCACTTCTTGCTCGCGCGCGGTGAGTTGACGCACTTTAGAGGGGCTGACCTGCGCGGTAGTCTCTATAAATGATTTATTAGACGTCACTTTTACAATGGCGCAATGCAGATGTGGCATGAGCAACTTCACCACTTGTGCAGTAACGGCTTCCGCTTGCTTACCTAAGCGACCAAACATCACCAAGGTGGAAATTTTATTGCGCTCATCTTTAAAGCCGTGCACGACAAAGTTTTTGAGCTCGGCGGCTTGCAGCACTTCGGCATCCATCGCGATCACCGAGTAATTGGGATATTCTTTGGTGGGCAGTTCACTGCTGTAAAACACAGGTAAGTTGGCGCGGCTCCATTGCTCAAAGCCTTGCGCCACCAAACCATCCGTCTCGTCTAGCGATTGTTCAAACTGCTTGTCGCCGAAGTAGCGCGTAGAGGTAATGTATTCGTAATCAAACAAAGCACTGTCTAAACTACGGATGCCGACGATCATCACATCATGCGGGATTAGACATTGAAAGCTACGTTGCAACCAATTGAACAAGTGTGAGCGGTTAGATACGCGCAAAGACTCATCGATCACCTCCATAAAAATGAGGCGTTGCTCGTCGGAGAGCTGCGGTTCTGCCCCTTCTTGTGCAGGTGGCGAAATCTTGCTAAATGCGTCCATGAAAGCCATTCTGTAAAAGTTGCATGAGTGTGCCGTGGCTTTATGACAAATTCGTGACTAAATCAGGTCAACCAGATGAAGGAAATATGACAATCATCACCCGCTATCCGCTCATCCTTGTATTTTCAGGCGTAGCGGCGCATGCCTGTCTTAGAGGTGTCACAAATGTTTGCGAAAATTTGCAATTATGAATTGGGGCTTATTTAGGATTGCTTGCAGTATCTTCGCGCTGACTGTGGTGAGTGGGCTGGCTGTTGCGCAAACACCGCTTAATCAAACGATGGATGTGACGCTCACTGAGCTAGAGTCTGCCGATGAAATCATCATTAAAAACGAATACGTCGTGACTGCACCCGCCAGCATTGCCGCATCCCCAGCGCAATATCATGCCAAAGGGAGTTTGCCAGTCGTCATGTCTTATCGTGATGAGGTGCAAGCGGTGGCTGATGCCTTGGCGATGGATCCAGCCTTATTACACGCGGTGATAATGGTTGAATCGGGCTATCAAGCAAAAAGTGTGTCACGCAAGGGTGCGTATGGTTTGATGCAGGTGATTCCTGCCACTGCCAAAGCCTATTCCGCAAAGCCTCTCACGCAAATGAGTCCTTATGAACAAATTCATGTCGGTGCGCGCTATTTAAAAAGCATGCTGACACAATTTGATGATCAACTGACTTTAGCGCTGGCCGCATACAATGCGGGGCCACAAGCGGTGGTGAAATACCATGCACAAATTCCGCCATATGCTGAAACGCAAAAATATGTACCGCAAGTGCTCTATTACTATGCGCGCTTTAAACAGCAACTGGTCCTCAATCCTAGCCCCGTGCTGTAACGATTTTTAATCAACATCAACGATAACAACACTACCAATCCCGAGATAACACTTGGGTTTCCAACTCAGCCAAGGTGTTGGGTGTGTAAATAAACTGCCAAGCTTGATAACTTTTAGCGGCTGCAAATCCTGATTCCACATCTAAATAACCTTGCGCGCGGATGGGTGCTAATGTTGACTGGCTTGCCACGCCAACAATCTGCCCTTGTTGCAAAATTAAGCGCATCGGTTGTTTGGGATAAAAGGGATCCGGCCATGCTTGCCGCAAGTGACGCTGAATTTTTGGAAAGCGCTTGTCTTCCAGCAACGCTTCCAATGTGAGTGGAAACGCTTTGATTTGACCAGGTGTTGCCTCGTAATAACGGCCTATCGCCAAACGGTAGGCCTCGCCTATCTCGAGCAACGCCAGTTCGTTGGCCCGTTGGGCTTGAAATTGCCACAACACCGCGGCGCCACTCAGGCCTAAGCCGACGATCGCTAAGGTAATTAATACACCAATATAGGAAAAACCAAGCGCTGCGCGCGGTTTACCATTCAGCATAGACCGTACCATCTGCCGCAGTGGTGGTCGCACCACTATGGATATTGTAAACACCCCCTGGGGTAGGTAGTTCTGGCGGTGTTATCACCCAAAGCGTATTCGACTCCACGATCGGGTCCCATGGCAATTTGTTTAAATAGCGCTGAGCGACCAAGGCTTGCAAGTCCTCTGGATATTGTCCTTGATCGGCAAAATATTCATCGAGCGCTTTGCGCACAGTCGCCAGCTCTTGTTTGAGCGCCTGCTCTTTTGCGCGGTCAACGCTGTAAATGTAGCGCGGCAAGGACAACGATAGCAGCATGGCCAAGATGGCCATCACTACCAATAACTCGACTAAGGTAAAGCCACGCATCCAAGCGGATTGTTGATTACCACTGCGCATAGGGCACTCCGTTTAAACCTTTAGCGGTGCTGAGCGAATACACATCGTACACATCTTGCACATAGCGTGGCTGATCGGCGCTGCTATCAAAGCTACGCAACCCCCAACCTTGGCTTGCCTCATTATTACGGACTTTTGGCAAAGTGGGATCGATCGGGATGCGTCTTAAAAACTTTAACTTTTTGCGCTTGGTATCTTTTTGGTCTTCTTCACCCTCCACCAGCACTTGCAAATTTGGCGGGTAACCACTGGCGTCCGCAGATTTTTTAATGCGGCCCTCATCAGTCGCTTTTTTATAGGCATCAATGGCATGGCGCAATTCACGCAACTGTTCACGGAGCACTTGTTCTTTTTGCCGTTGCACCGTGACTTGTAATAAAGGCGAAGCCACACTGGCCATCACCGCCACGATTGCCAATGACACTAAAATTTCAATCAGCGTAAAGCCGTGTGTTGCATGCCTGCGCAGCGTAAACATAGCGGTTAGGGCGCGCCGTTAATCACACCAAGGCCATTGCCATCATTATTTACATTGCTAGGCGGTGCTGTTGATGAAGAGGTATTGGGAGGCGTACTGGCTGGCGTTACCGTTTCAGCGGGCGCAAGCGCGGGACTACTCCCCGCACTGGCTGGCGTTTCTGGCTCAGGATCACTGATTGGCTGCTGGGTATTATCATTGAGTTCACGTAACCGTTGTTCTTGTTGTTCGCGCGCCTCTTGCCCACGTAACCGTGGCGCCACCGTTGGCACATTTTGGATCAACGGTTTATCCGAGATCACCGATTCTGTGCCACTCCAGTACTCTGAATAATTCGCTTCTGGCATCGCTACATTACTGAGGATTTTAGGCGTGATCGCCAACACAATTTCTGTTTTGGTTTTGTCATCAATTGTGCGGCCAAACAAGCGTCCAACCAGCGGAATATCGCCCAAACCTGGAAGTTTGTTAATGGTTTTACGTTCTGAGTCTTGAATCAACCCCGCCAAAATTTGCGTTTCGCCATGTTTTAAGCGTAACGTGGTACTGGCATTGCGGGTGCCGATATTAAATACTTTGGAATTATTGGTCAGCGTCACCGCTTCACCTAACGAACTCACTTCTAAATTCACTTTAATATTGACGAAATCATCCATCATAATGCGTGGCTCCACCTCAAGCTTGAGACCGACATCCACATAGGACACACTCTCTGAGGTGACCCCACCAGTAATGGTGTTGGTGGTGATCACTGGCACTTTATTCCCGACTTGCACTTTGGCTTTTTCGTTATTTTTAACGCGAATTCGTGGGTTGGATAGCAAATCGACATCGTTATTTGCCGCATTAAATTGCACACTAGGATTAGGCGATAGCGCAAAATTGCCTGATTTAAGTGATTTTAAAATCTCCAAAGTGAGCGGTGAATCAATCACCGACAACTGTCCTGGATAGTTAATGCCCAGTTGCGTCAGCTTGCCGCGGGTCACTTCAAGCACTTCGATTTCCAACATCACTTCTGGGTCAGCAATGTCTTGTGCGCGTATCATTTTTTCCGCGAGCACCATCACTTCTGGGCGTTCACGTATTACCAACATATTTAGACGTTCATCAATATAGATATCTTTAATTTTAAGAATGCTGCGCAACATATCCGCAGTTTGTTTCGCACTCGAGTTACTAAAATAAAAATTACGGATCAACAGTTCTTGGTAATCCTTGGCTTTTTGCGGGCTGGCGGGAAACACCATCACGCTATTCGGCCCAATCACTTTTTTATTTAAGCCATTGCTGGCTAAAATCAAATCAATGGCTTCTTCGATGGGTAATTTTTTGACAAACACCGATGTTTTGGTTTCAGGCTTGATGTCTTTATCCAACACAAAATTGATGCCTGTGGCGCGGGATAAGGCTTCAAACACCACCTTGATATTGGCATCACGCAATTCGAGTGTTACCGGTTTTTTGTTGGCCACTTGTAAGGTGGGTAATACTGCGCGCGCTTTGGGGTCTTGGCGCAATAACGACAGCTCCAGTTGCTTTGCCTCCACATTACTGGGCTGTTCAATCAGTACATCTTTCAATGCCTGTTTAGCCAATGTGGGATTGGGTTGCGCTTTGGCTAAAGCAATTTGCTGCTTGGTTTCAAGCCGTTGTTGCTTGCGATCAGGATACTCCAGCGCCTTACGCTGATGCGGATCAAGCTGCAAAATACGCGCATAGGTGCTGCCAGCGGTCTCCTCGTCGCCACTGGCTTCTGCTTTTTCTGCTTCTGCAAGCAACGCATTGAGCGCTACTTCGCGCTCACGATACCAGCGATTACGCAACGCTTTGTCGTTGGGATGCTTTTCCATCTCAGCGGCCAATCCCGCTACGTTGGCTTCAGGCGAACTCGGGCGTTGTTTAGAAAACCAGGGCATGCCTGAACAACTTGTCATGAGCATCAGTGTCACTGCAATGGCTAAAGCGTTGCGGTGCAAAGTGATCACGCGTGCCGTGCTATTAACTAGAAACATAACCTTATTTACTTTCAAAAAATAATTCGCTGCCATCATAGGTTGAGCGATGGATCAACGTTGGCATCTGGATTTTCTGGATTGTCATTATTTGCGTTTGACCGATTAGCTGCCAACCCTTTGGCGGATTTATTTAATGCGACCGGCTTATTCAGCGGCAAATACGTAAAATACACTTGTTGTGCATCTTCTCGATCAAGCCGCCATTGTCCATTGACATTAGCCCCCACTTTAATCATCAACATTTTGGTTTGTTGCATTAATAACACGGTTTTGCCCTCTGGTAACTCGTCAAATGTACCCACATAATTAAACGGCAACGGGGGCGCAATGGGCGGTGGCGGTGGCGGCGGTTTCACTGGCGGCGGCAACCATTGTTGGGCAGTAAAGATTGGCGTGGCTTTGGGTTGCACCAGACGCGGGCGTA
>JAIYBT010000025.1 GCA_027488395.1 Methylophilaceae bacterium
ATCCATGTACCAGTAATCCATGTACCAGTAATCCATGTACCAGTAATCCATGTACCAGTAATCCATGTACCAATGATCCCATGGTTTAGTGATCAATTTTGGAATGCTCGATATCTTTGAGTCAATAAAAAACCCAGGCTATGCTTGGGTTTTTTGATACCTAAATACCTGTTTAATTTGATGAGGATAACAAGGCTTTAGGATTCACTTGAATATTCTTTTGTGCCTTTAATGAGGATACATAGGCATATGTAATTTCACTGCCAATCGCTGATTGATAAACGCGGTAGGCCTTTTCAGCCAGCGCAGGATCGTCTTTAAGCTTTTGGGTGACTGCATTGACTTTAATCAGCGTAAAGCCCTTATTCGCCTCATTAAAGCCAGCGTATGCGGGTAAGGTGCGCGTGTTGACTTTAAACACATGCTTCATCACAGCATCACTTAACCCTTGCGCGTTTTTCCGATCAATCGTCACAGGAGAAATCCAATCTAATTCAGGCGTTTTGCCTGCCTTAAGCTCAGCAACCAGTGCCTCACCTTTTTGTTTAGCCAACGCTGTTGCCGCTTCAATCTTCAATAAAGATTCAATCCCAGGTTTCACTTCATCAAATGAACGAGGCGCTTCAGGTGTAAACGCAACCACACGAGCCGCGACTAAATTATTGGCTGAAACTTCTACTGCTTCGGTATTACGCTTTTCCTTAAGCACTTCATCAGAAAAAATCAAAGTCGCTAAACGCTCACTCTTGAAAAATTTAGCTATCTCATCACGGGTCATGGCCGGTGAATCCTGAATTTGTAAGTTAAACTTTTTTGCAACAGGATTTAAACTTGCCGATTGCTCGTACACGGTGTTACCAAAATCGTCCGCTAGTTCAGCGTACTTTGCTTGCGCTTTTTGAAAAATAAGCTCGGCTTTAATGTTAGTTTTAACGCTATTAAAGTCCGAAGATTCACCTGTCACTCCTGTTAACTTAATAATGTGGTAACCAAATTCAGATTCCACCAAATTACTAATTTCTCCTACCTTCATCGCAAAAACAGCCTCTTCAAACGGTTTCACCATCGCACCACGACCGAAAGAACCCAGATCGCCACCACGGGTAGCTGATCCAGTATCTTGCGAGTTCTCAATGGCTAACTTTTCAAACTTAGAAGGATTTGCCTTCACTTGTTGCAGTAAGTCTTCAGCTTTTTGTTTTGCTGTTGCCTTATCTTGTGCTGAAGCACCTGCATTGAATCCAATTAAAATATGACTGGCCTGACGCTCCTCATTGCCTTGAAATTTAGCCGCATTTTCATCGTAATATTGTTTCACTTCTTCGTCTGAAACAGATACTTGGCCTACTAAGCCAGCAGCAGAAAGTAACGTAAACTGCAACTTCACTTTGGCAGGCGCAATAAATTTTGTTTTGTGTTGGTTGTAGTAGGCCAGTACTTGCTCAGGCTTTATCGAGACTTGATTTGCAAATTCGCTGGCTTTGATATCGACGACAGTGACTTCACGTTGCTCAAACTCAGAAAATAAGGCTTGGTCAGCTACTTTTTTTGGCATAAATACTAAATTACTCAAACCATCACGCACTTGTTGTGCCGCTAAATCTTGACGTACACTTTGTTCAAATTTAGCAGGGGTTAATTTATTTTGTGAGAGTAATTGGTTATAGGTTTCTTCAGAAAACTTACCATTTGCTTGAAATTCAGACATCCCTAAAATGTGTTGAGATAGCTGCTCGTCACTGATTTTAAAACGATAATCATCAATTGCATTGTCAACCAAGCGGCGCGAAATAATACCGTTCAGCACAGACTGTTTAAACGCAGGACTTTCCAGTAACGCTGCATCTACTTTTTGTCCCTGCCCTTGCATATAGTTGCGCGCATTTTCTACCGCACTGGAATATTCTTGCAAAGAGATCTTGTGACCATCGACTTTGGCAACAGCGACTTGGTTACCCGCTTGATTGAGGTATGAATCGATACCAAATAGCGCAAATGGAATGGTAATAAGTGCCAAAATAGCTTTCGCCATCCAGCCCTGCGTATGTTTTCTTAATGCTTCTAACATAGTATGTATGTTCCAATATTCGATATTTTTTGATGCGCATGAATATACCACAACCGCATCTTGATTGGCATGCTTAGCGCATATTGCATGGCTTGATACAATCAAGCGCTTAGGATAAATGAGCCAAAATTTACAAAATCGTTTCAAGCAAAAAACACATAATATTTTAGAAATGAAAAAAGCCCTGAGATAACTCAGGGCTTTTTATTTGGCGGAGCGGACGGGGCTCGAACCCGCGACCCCCGGCGTGACAGGCCGGTATTCTAACCAACTGAACTACCACTCCAGTAAAAACAAAATTATAACATGGTCATTTATAATTTCAACAACTTATTTATTATCCATGACTTAGCAATAATATTTAATGTAGTTTATTAAGTAAATCAGCTTAAAAAATAAAGAGCGCCAGCTTCGCACTCTTTATTGAAATTCTATTTACTTGGTGGGTGCTAACGGGGTCGAACCGCTGACATTCGCCTTGTAAGGGCGACGCTCTACCAACTGAGCTAAGCACCCGTAACAACATTAATAAATGTTATCACTTCATATCGATTGATGAATCAATCAAAGAACATTAGTTTACAGCATCTTTAAGGCCTTTACCAGCCCTAAATTTAGGAGATTTTGCAGCCTTGATATTAATTGTTGCGCCAGTACGAGGATTGCGGCCAGAGCGAGCAGCGCGCTCGCCAATGTAGAATGTACCAAAACCAATTAAGGTCACTATATCACCGTTTTTTAATGCACCAGCAATTGCTTCAGTCGTGGCATCTAATGCGCGCGCTGCTGCTGCTTTTGAAATGCCTGCAGCATTTGCAATCTGATCAATTAATTCTGATTTATTCACGTGTATCCCCTATATCGAGTTAGAAAAAACAGGCACATCCTGTTATGACTTTATATCAAGCGGCAAAACGCGCTGTCAAGCCAATTCCTGCATTTTGCAGTCAAAACATGCCTTTTTGGTTAGTGTGTTATGGTTTGTTCTGAATTTGTATCAGTAGCCGCTACAATTTCAACGGGTGAAGCTTTTGTATCCAGCGGTTTGGGGGCTGACTCTAGGGCTAAATCCAACACTTGATCTATCCATTTCACACAATGAATCTCCAAATCTTTTTTTATATTGGCTGGAATATCAACCAAGTCTTTTTCATTTGCACTTGGAATTAACACTGTCTTAATGCCTCCTCGATGCGCCGCCAGTAGCTTTTCTTTTAACCCCCCAATCGGCAATACTTCGCCGCGTAGGGTAATTTCTCCTGTCATGGCTACATCCGCACGCGCAGGTATGCCAGTTAATACAGATACAATCGCAGTCGTTAATCCAATCCCTGCACTCGGACCATCTTTTGGCGTTGCCCCTTCAGGAAGATGTATGTGTATGTCATTTTTTTCGTAAAAATCAGGTGAAATTCCCAAGCCTTCTGCACGGCTCCGAACCACACTCATGGCAGCTGTCACCGACTCTTGCATCACATCGCCTAATTTACCCGTGGTAATGGTTTTGCCTTTACCAGGCAAAATGACAGTTTCAATGGTCAGTAACTCACCGCCCACCGATGTCCATGCTAAACCTGTCACTTGACCGACCTGATTGTCTTTTGCAGCCACACCAAAGTCATACCGTTTTACGCCAAGGTATTGTTCAACATTTTTACTGCTGACATTGATTTTTTTAATGACTTTACTTTTCGCTTTTGCAAGCAGCAATTCCTTCACCGCTTTTCGACATATTTTTGCAATTTCTTGTTCTAACCGTCGCACACCAGCCTCGCGGGTATAGTAACGAACAATGTCACGTAACACGCCTTCTGCCACTTGAATTTCTGTGGCTTTTAATCCGTGAGCTTTCAACTGCTTAGGTAATAAATAGCGTTGCGCAATATTAATTTTTTCATCTTCGGTATACCCTGCCAGACGAATAATTTCCATACGATCTAGTAACGGCTCGGGGATATTCATGCTATTGGCGGTGGCTACAAACATGACATCACTTAAATCGTAATCAACTTCAACATAATGATCCGCGAAGGTATGATTTTGCTCAGGATCAAGCACCTCTAGCAATGCAGAAGATGGATCACCGCGCATGTCTTGACCCATTTTATCGACTTCGTCTAATAAAAATAGTGGGTTTTTAACTCCAACCTTGCTCATGCTTTGGAGGACTTTGCCTGGCATAGACCCGATATAAGTTCTTCGATGACCTCTAATTTCAGCCTCGTCCCTTACCCCACCTAACGCCATACGTACAAATTTGCGGTTAACCGCCTTGGCAATACTTTGACCAAGCGAAGTTTTACCAACGCCGGGTGGCCCTACCAAGCATAAGATAGGGGCTTTTAATTTACCAACGCGTTGCTGCACAGCTAAATACTCAACAATACGTTCTTTCACTTTATCTAACCCATAATGATCTGCATCTAAAATGGCTTCAGCAGCGGTTAAATCTTTACTAATTTTGGTTTTTTTCTTCCAAGGTAAATTAAGCAGGGTGTCGATATAATTTCTCACCACAGACGCTTCTGCAGACATGGGTGACATAAGTTTGAGTTTTTTAAACTCTGCGTTGACTTTAGCCAGGGCATCTTTAGGCATGGACGCTTCTTTGATGCGTACTTCCAGCTCATCCATCTCGGCATTTTCATCTTGCTCACCCAGTTCTTTCTGAATGGCTTTTACTTGTTCATTTAAATAATATTCGCGCTGACTTTTCTCCATTTGACGTTTAACGCGCCCACGGATACGTTTTTCAACTTGCAAAATATCAATCTCAGATTCCATCAAAAATAGCAAATGCTCTAAACGCTCAATGACACTGAGCATTTCTAACACTTTTTGTTTTTCTTCTAATTTAAGGGTTAAATGGGCTGAAATGGTATCCGCCATCCGACCGGGATCGTTGATGGTGGCTAAGGATGTAAGAATTTCTGGCGGAATTTTTTTGTTGAGCTTCACATACTGATCAAACTGCGTCATCACGGTACGCATTAACGCTTCCGCCTCACTCTCGTGTTGATCAGTTTGTGCAATTTCCTCGCCTGCTGCCATAAAGCAATCTTCGGTTTCAGTAAATTGCGAGACACGTACACGATGCAATCCCTCTACCAACACTTTAACAGTGCCATCGGGTAATTTGAGCATTTGTAGCACCGTAGCAAGCGTGCCAATCTCGTACAGATCTTCAGCCACTGGATCATCTTTATTTGCAGACTTTTGGGCGACTAATAAAATCTTTTTATCGCCATCTGAAGCACGCTCTAAGGCTTTCACGGACTTGCTTCGACCGACAAAAAGAGGAATGACAAGGTGCGGATATACCACCACATCACGCAGTGGCAGTAGCGGAATTAAAGATGGGGAGTCAGCTTGAACGCTGGCAGACAAAGTTTGTTCAGTCATAGATTCTTTCAATAGTGTCAAAGGATTGACCTTTGTCATTAGATGGGAACATTCTTTGATAATTCAATAGCATCTACAGACGATCGTCTGTAGATGCATTTAGAAAAGCTTGATGCAGTGTTCAGGCAACACTAATGCGCGTTTTCAACCCGCTTTTGATCATCTTGATATAGCAACACAGGCTCAGAACGATGGTCAATCACGCCGTCATCGACAATTACTTTCGTCAGCCCTTTGAGTGATGGTAATTCATACATCAGATCTAATAAGGCATGTTCCATGATGGAGCGCAACCCACGAGCCCCTGTTTTGCGCTCTAATGCCTTTTTAGCGATGAGCAACAAAGCTGACTCTTCAAACTCGAGATCAACGCCCTCCATCTTGAAGAGTTTCATGTATTGCTTGGTTAACGCATTTTTTGGCTCAACCAAAATGGTCATGAGCGCGGCTTCATCTAAGGATTCAAGCGTGGCGACAACTGGCAAACGACCTATAAACTCTGGAATAAGACCAAATTTAATTAAATCCTCTGGCTCAACCTCACGCAACACTTCTCCGACTGCGCGCACATCCTCTTTGCTTTTCACTTGCGCACCAAAACCAATGCCACCCTTTTCCGAACGATGACGTATCACTTTTTCTAAACCATCAAAAGCGCCACCACAAATAAATAAAATATTGGTAGTGTCGAGCTGAACAAACTCTTGATTTGGGTGTTTACGGCCACCTTGTGGTGGTACAGAAGCAATCGTACCTTCGATCAGTTTCAACAAAGCTTGCTGCACACCTTCACCAGACACGTCACGTGTAATTGAAGGATTGTCAGATTTACGAGAAATCTTATCGACCTCATCGATATAGACGATGCCACGCTGCGCTTTTTCAACATCGTAATCACATTTTTGCAACAGCTTTTGCATGATGTTTTCTACATCTTCGCCAACATAGCCAGCTTCCGTAAGCGTCGTTGCATCGGCCATCACAAAAGGTACATCTAATAAGCGCGCCAACGTTTGTGCCAATAATGTTTTACCTGAACCAGTTGGACCGATTAATAAAATATTACTTTTTTGAACTTCGACTTCGTCTTTATTACTTTGATTACCATCGGCTAATGGGTTGTAGCCCAAACGCTTATAGTGATTGTATACCGCCACCGACAGATTTTTCTTAGCCTGTACTTGACCAATCACATACTGATCAAGAATAGAGCAAATTTCTTGTGGCGTTGGTAATTTTTTATCTGCCGATTTAATTTCGTTCAGATTCTGTATTTCTTCACGAATAATGTCATTGCATAAATCAACACACTCGTCGCAAATAAAAACAGAGGGGCCAGCAATCAGTTTTTTAACTTCATGCTGACTTTTGCCACAAAATGAGCAATATAAAAGTTTTTCACTTTCGGATTTGTTAGCCATGCTATTCCTCTGTTAATCGAGTCGTATCGATCTTTAAGCGATAGTACGTGCAGCAATTACTTGATCAACCAAGCCATACTGCTGCGCTGCATCTGCGCTCATAAAATTATCACGGTCAGTATCATTGGCAATCTCATCTACAGAACGGCCAGTATGATGTGCCATGATTGCATTTAATTTATCTTTTAAATACAAGATTTCTTTGGCATGGATTTCAATGTCTGATGCCTGACCTTGAAAACCACCCAATGGTTGATGAATCATGACCCGTGAGTTAGGTAAGCAGTAACGTTTACCTTTAGCCCCTGCCGTTAACAACAAAGCGCCCATACTGGCTGCTTGACCAATACACAAGGTACTGACATCAGGTTTAATGAATTGCATCGTGTCGTAAATGGACATCCCCGCCGTCACCGACCCCCCTGGTGAGTTGATATACAGCGAAATATCTTTATCTGGATTTTCAGCTTCCAAAAATAACAACTGTGCAACCACTAAGTTAGCGGTCATGTCATTGACTGGACCTACTAAGAAAATGACACGCTCTTTAAGTAAACGTGAGTAAATGTCATATGATCGCTCGCCTCGGCCACTTTGCTCAATGACCATGGGGATATACCCCAACCCTTGTGGTTCTATTCTTTGTTGCATCATGTGCTCGCTTGCGCTCATATAGTTCATGTTTATACACCTGCCATTAGGTCATCAAACTTAATTTTCTTATCGGTTACTTTGGATTTTTCAAGCACCCATGCCACTACATTTTCCTCTGTGGCAAGCGCTGCTGGTTCATCTAAGCGTTTAACGTCAGCGTAATACCAATTCACGAGTTCTTCTGGTTTTTCAAAGCTTTGCGCGAAGCTATCTACCATCGCACGGACTTGATCAGCAGAGGCATGTAACTGATGCGTATTGACAAGCTCAGTTAAAATCAACCGTAGCTTAGCATTACGTAATGCCTGCTCTTCAAACATGTCTGGGCTTAATTGCATGTCCGCAGGATTTAAACCACGCTGCTGCAAATTCTGTGCAGCTGTTTGCATCACGCGATTGGCTTCAGCAGATACGATGGCTTTCGGTACATCAAATTGACTTTCGGCAACCAATGTATTGAAAACCGCTTCTTTTACTCGCGCTTTTACGCGTTTTTCAACTTCTTGCACTAAACTTTGTTTGATTTCGGCTTTCATGGTGTCTAGATTGCCATCCTCAACACCTAGCGTTTTGGCAAACGCTGTATCGACTTCTGGATAGACTGGCTGGGAAACTGAAATAAATTTCACAGCATAAGTCACAGTTTTTCCAGCCAATTGCGCAGGATTGTGGTCTTCTGGATACGTGATATCAAAACTTTTTTCAGCACCTGATTTACTGCCTAATAATGCATCATCAAACGCTTTAATACGGCCAGGTTCGCCTATTACTAAGTCAATACCTTTGTCACCTGTGGATTCAACTTCTTGACCCTCCATCGTGGCTGTTAATGTGATATTGATGCGATCGCCTTTTTTAGACATACGCTTCACAGGCTCAAAGCTCACACGTTGTTTCACCAACACCTCTAACGTTTTTTCAACATCAGCATCGGAAACTTCCAGGCTAGGACGTTCAATTTTAGATTTGCTCAAATCCCCAATCACCACTTCCGGGAAAATTTCAAAAGTAGCGGTATATTCGAATGCGTCTGCGGCATCTTCAAATGGCTTGTGTTCAATATTTGGGAAGCCAGCCACACGTAACTTATTGGTTTCAACAGCATCACCAAAACTGGTTTCTACCGCTTTAGAATACACCTCATCGCGTACTTGATCACCGTAGTGCTGATTGACAAGGCCAATCGGTGCTTTACCGGGCCGAAAACCTGCAAACTTAGCGGTACGAGAAATTTGTTGCAAACGCTGCCTAATTTGCCCTTCTAATGGCGCCAAAGGGACTTTAATCGTCATGCGACGCTCTAAATTGCTAACTGTTTCAACAGATACTGCTGCCATGCTGCACTTCCTGTAAAAATCGTTGAATCAACGATGAGTTATGATAATTGCGACGCAATGGTTGCGCGCTCAAATAAAAATTCACAACCTGATATCACTTTAATCAAAGCAAAACGATATCAAATTGCAAAAAAACAGCATTAAAATATAACACAAGTCCAATTTGAAATAAACTTGTATGGCGCTTGGATCATGGTTTGTGATGATAGACAGGCACTTAAATGATGGAAATATTTACTTGCTTGCCTAATTAATCAATCACACTGATCTACTTATGTACTTTTTCTTACGCTCACTCAAACATTTAATGCAACAATTGCCTCAATTTCGACTAGTACATCCCGTGGTAGCTTAGCCACTTGCACCGTTGAACGCGCAGGCGTGTGCGCTCCAAATGCATCGGCGTAAATGGTGTTCATTGTTGCAAAATCATTCAAATCTTTTAGAAAGACCGTTGTTTTCACGACTTGTTGCATTGATACCCCAGCAGCCTCAACAATGGCGCGTAAATTTTCTAATACTTGACGTGTTTGCACCGCAATATCGCCATCATTAAGCGAACCATCTGGACGCAATGGAATTTGACCAGAAGTAAACAATAAAGAACCAATCACCACTGCTTGCGCGTATGGCCCAATTGCAGCTGGGGCTTGAGGTGTATTAATGATATGCATCACGTTTGCTTTCTAATTTAAAATTGTCACACGGGTAATAAAGGCTACACTGCCATCCAAACAAAAAAGGCCTCCCAGGTGAGGGAAGCCAATTTTAATAAGTGCACCAACATTTCGATTATATCAATCTTTATGATTGGTGCGAAAGGAGAGACTCGAACTCTCACGCCTCGCGGCGCTGGAACCTAAATCCAGTGCGTCTACCAATTTCGCCACTTTCGCATTGCCTGTTTAAAAATAAAACGTATAAACATTCAATTTTTGAGATTATACCGTATTTTCAATGAGTCCCAAACACCGGCTTTAAACAATCATGATCGACATTGACAAGCATGGCTTTCAACTGCAAGATGCAGGGCTTAGTAAATGACAGAAATTGATTATGGGACAACATGCAAATAACGCTGAAGAAGCGATGTTAAGAGCCGAATTAGAACTCTTAATGAAAGAACGAGAAACCTTATTAAAAATTACTGGGGTTGCCGCGGGTTTAATTGCAGAGCTCAACACCTCTGACTTACCTATTCGTACCGTTGAAGCAGCAGATTTACTCGCCACTTCGATCAATCAGTTACCTGAAGATTTATTGCAAGACGCGTTGGCCGCGGTGCACGCTACCATCGTCGAATAAGTTCTATGATGCGGTGTTTTATTTGGTTAATATTTTTGCCATTTACCGCTTGCGCCCCTTTTTACGCTGCGACGCCCTTGCAACCACAGCGTAACATTCAAGAAATTGCTTCATTAACCCCCAATGACGCAGGCTTTAAGCAGTTTGCACAAAAAAATTCGGCTCATCTCACATGGCCCATCCAACATTGGGACTTAAACACGCTGACCCTGTCAGCGCTTTATTTTCATCCAGCACTTAGAATTGCCGCTGCCGATTATGCCGTTGCGCTAGCGGGTATCGAAACGGCAGGCTTAAAACCCAATGTGGGCTTGACCACCAATCTTGATAAAAGCAATCAAGCCAATGGCGATCTTAAGCCTTGGGCCTATGGCCTTCAGGTGGATATTCCAGTTATAACCGCTAATAAAAGACAGATCAATATTGAAGTTGCGCAACATCAAGCTGAAATTGCCAAAATCACCATGGCAGAAACTGCTTGGTCTTTGCGTTATCAACTCTGTGCGGATTTAGTGCAAAGGATGGCGCTACAAGCGCAATTGGAAGGATTAACACAACTACAAGCATCACAATCGGCACTGTTAAATGCTTTTGAAAAACGGTTGGCCTTAGGGGTGGCTGGCAACACGGATGTCTTGCAGATTCGCTTACAACTAGATCAAGTCACAGCTCAACTTCAACAGTTAACGTTACAACGCAGTCAAAATGAGCAAAAGATTATCCATGATGCGGGTTTAACCGATGCTCAACTTCAAGCAGATCAAATTGACACACCCTCACTAGATGATTTACTCAAAGTGCGTCTGCCTGAGGTGAAAGAGTTACCGCCTCCTAGATGGATACAACATCAAGCATTGACTAACCGTATGGATATCCAACGCGGACTATCCCAATACGCAAAGGCGGAAGCGCAGTTGAAACTGCAAATGGCAAAGCGTTACCCTGATTTATCGTTAAGTCCCGGTTTGTTGTATGAATATGGAGACCGTATTTGGGCATTGGGTATTGGTGGTATGCTTAATTTATTAAACCCTGCTAGCGCTCTTTGGGCTCAAGCAGAGCAAGTACGGACGAACGAAGCCAAGCGGTTTTATTCGTTACAACAACTAGTGATTCAACAGTCAGCTCAACGTTTTTTAAATTATCAACAGTCCGTGCAATTATTGGCTACGCTGTTAGAGGGTAGCAACCGTCAACAACAAAGACTCAATCAATTAGAACAACAATGGCGAAAAGGCTTGGTAGATAAAACGGAATGGTTACAAGCCAAAATACAATATGATATGGCACAACAGCGGGTAGTTTTGCAAAAAGTGGCCGTTGTGCAAGCCTTGCTTGATATTGAAAACCAGATGCAAACACCATTTTTGTTTAATACGCAAATGCCTGCATACCTTGTTTCGACTGATTCAAAATGACCAAAAAAACCACCTTGATTATTGCATTACAAACCATCCTCATTGTGACATTGGTTTGGCTCTTGGCTTTTTATGGTCGTGATGAATACGAACAACAACAGCTATCTGCGCACGAGGATGCGGATGTGCGCTCGAATGTGGTTGAGCAAGACGGCTTACAAGTGGTCAGCATCAACACGGCCACGCAAAAAAATAGTGGCATTGAAGTGAAGCCTCTCAACGCTTTCGCCTATCAAGGTAAAACCAAAGCGCTGGGCACAGTGGTGTCTATTCAAACGTTAGTGGATTACAGCAGCCAATATCAAAGCCTACTGGCACAATTGAGTATTGCTGAAAGTGGTTTACCCAATCACCAATTGCAATATCAGCGATTTAAACAGCTCAATGACGATGATAAAAATATATCGGATAAAGCGGTACAAGAAGCGTATGCCTTGGTGCTAGCTGATCAAGTAGCAATCAAAACAACCCAACAACAATTGAGCACGCTTAAATCTACGATAGAGGCGCAATGGGGATCGCAATTGTCTGCACTGATCACGCAAAAAAATCCTCCAGATGCGTTGAAAGCATTATTGACTCAAAAAAGCGTCCTGGTGCAGGTCAGCTTTCCTCTGAATGAAGCACCACCCCGCCCTGCTTCAACCCTGACCATCACGCCCATTCACGATCACGCAAAACCGATCCGAGCTACATTCATTTCACAATCCATTCAGAGTGATATCAGCGTTCTGGGAAAAACCTATTACTTTACTGCGCCCGCTGACGATTTGCGTGTTGGAATGCGGGTGAACGTAGTGCCAGAGCAACTTAGCCAACAACGTCATCATGGGGTTATCGTGCCAAATGAGGCCATCGTTTGGAACGCGGGCTTGGCTTGGGTGTATGTTAAAACAGATGAGCAACATTTTTTGCGCAAACCCGTTGCGGTCAATGCAGAAGTTGAGGGTGGATGGTTTGATGAAAGCTTACCAAGCGGTACGCAAGTGGTCGTTAGTGGTGCGCAATTGCTACTGTCAGAAGAGTTTAAATTTTTGATTAAAAACGAAAATGACGACTAATCCACCCCTGTCTACAACCTTACGTTTTAGCCTGATCATTGATCTTTTACTCGGCTTTTTGTCATGCGCACACTGGTAAGTTTTGCCATTCGCTACTATGGCGTCATCATCGGCCTTGCCCTACTGGTGGTGTTGTATGGGGGGTACAGCTTAACGCAAAGCCACTTAGATGTATTCCCTGAGTTTTCACCCACGCAAGTTGTGATTCAAACCGAATCGCCTGGACTGTCAGCGAGCTTGGTGGAAAAATTGGTGACGCAACCCATCGAACATAGCATTGCGGGCGCGATTGGGATTCAAAGTTTACGCTCGCAATCCATTCCTGGCTTATCGATAGTCACCGTCATCTTTAAAGAAAATTCTGACCCCTATCGAAACCGACAAATCGTTGCCGAGCATTTAACAACCCTAGGCAACCATTTACCAACTGGCATGATTCCAAATTTAACACCGATGACCTCCTCCGCGAGCACGGTAATGGGGATTGGGGTGAGCGCATCCAGCTTGGACTTAATGGCATTACGTACCATCGTGGATTGGCAAATCACGCCGCATTTATTGGCCATTCCAGGCGTGGCAGACGTCAATGTATTTGGCGGTGATGTAAGACAGTTCCAAATCAAAATTGACCCACGTAAATTAATGATGTACCAACTGAACGTGGCAGATGTGGTCAACGCAGCGCAACTTGCCACAGGGGTGCGTGGCGCGGGTTACATTCAAAATGATAACCAACGCATCACACTCAATAGTCAAAGTCAAATCACCTCGCCAGCACAGCTTGCACAAGTCACCTTGGTCCGAAAGGCGGGTCGCACCATCAGGTTACAAGATGTGGCAGAAGTGGTTGAAGGTGCTGCCCCATCGATCAGTGCCGCCACGATTAATGGTCAGCGTGGGGTTTATTTGTCGGTACAAGGGCAATTAGGCGCCAATACCCATGCGGTGACGCTGGCGCTAGAACGTGCACTTAAAGACCTCAAACCCAGCTTGAATAAACAACAAGTAACCCTACATGAAGGCTTATTTAGACCTGCCAACTTTATTGAAACAGCCATTTCAGGGGTAAAAAAGGATATTTTAATCGGCTCGGTGTTGGTCATCGCCATCTTGTTTGTGTTCTTATTTAATATCCGCACCGCGGTCATTTCGGCCACCGCAATTCCATTGTCGTTGTTGAGCGCAATCATTGTGCTCCATCAATATGGCGTTGGCCTGAACATCATGGTGCTGGGCGGACTCGCCATTGCCTTGGGCGAAGTGGTGGATGATGCGGTCATCGATACTGAAAATATTTTTCGACGCCTGCGCGAAAACAAATTAATGCACACGCCTAAATCCGTTGCACAAGTAGTATTGGATGCGTCAATGGAGGTGCGTGGCTCTGTTGTCTATGCCACCATGATTGTCGCCATGGTCTTTTTACCACTACTCACCTTATCAGGTGTAGCAGGCAAACTATTCGCACCACTCGGGTATGCGTATATTGCTGCCATCCTTGCCTCACTATTGGTTGCCCTTACGGTCACGCCCGCCTTGTGCTACGCATTGCTAGCACGGAGTGATCTTGATCAAGCACAAGCGCCCACCATGCGCTGGCTGATAGTGCGTTATCAACGACTACTGCAGCGGATAGAGCAATATTCAACCACGATCCTATTAGCGAGCTTATTGACCATTGCATTGGGCTTGAGTCTATTACCCTTGTTTAGTAGTCAGTTTATTCCAGCCCTCAATGAGGGCCATTTCATCATGCACATGACGACGGTGCCAGGCACTTCTGAAACCGAATCCATCCGACTCGGACAAGCGGTGAATAAACGCTTAATGGCCATTCCGGGCGTAAAATCAGTGGCTCAATGGGTAGGTCGTGCGCAAAATGGTGCAGACACCTTTGGCACACATTACAGTGAATTCGAAATTGAAATCGGCACCCGTTCTGGTAAAGAACAGTCGAGAATTTTGTCAGATATTCGCGAAGAGCTGATTGGTGAGGATGAAGATCAAGACGGTGACGGTGTGACTGAAATTGGCTTTGTTGGAGCACACTTTGCTATCAATACGTTTCTTACTGAGCGCATAGAAGAAACCATCTCTGGTTATGCTGCGGGACTCGTGATCAATGTCTATGGCCAAGAGTTAGATGCCATTGATCAAGATGCACAAAAAATCGCGCACCTACTCAGTAAAACGCATGGGGTACATGATGTGATGTTGCAATCGCCCCCCGGCACGCCTGAAATCGCAATCCGGCTAAAACAAGATAAATTGAGCATGTGGGGCCTGCATCCAACGCAGGTATTGGACACGATTAAAGCCTGTTATGAAGGCGTACCGGTGAATCAAATTTATATAGGTAATCGACCGATTGGGGTCAGTGTATTGTTAAATGATGATACCCGCGACGATATTGGTGACCTCAGGAATATTCCAATTTTTAATGCAGAGGGGCAAATGCTCAAACTGTCTGACTTGGCTTATATCACGCAAGAAAATGGCCGTTCCAAAATTTTACATGCAGGGGCAAAACGCATACAAACCATCACCGCCAATATTACGGATAGAGACCAAGGCTTGGTGGTTGAAGAAATTCAGCGGTCGCTACGCACACAATTAAATCTACATGCAGGTAATTATCTGGAAATCACCGGCGAAGCGGAAGCCAATGCACAATCGCGCCATGATTTAATCATGCATGCGGTGGTTGCAAGCATTGCCATATTTTTACTGTTATATATTGCTTTTGGTCGTATGCGTAACTTATTGCTGACCTTTGCCAACCTACCTTTTGCGCTGATCGGCGGTGTGATTGCCGCCTTTTGGAGTGGCGGTTTGCTCTCCATCGGCTCGCTGGTCGGGTTTGTCACCTTATTTGGCATTACCCTTCGTAACGCCATTATGATGGTGTCCCATTATCAACATTTAATCGATGCAGAACAATGCGAATGGAACCTAGACACCTGCATCCGTGGCGCTTGTGAACGATTACCGTCTATCCTGATGACTGCCTTAGTAACTGCGCTTGGCTTATTACCGCTGGCCTTAGGCAGTGGTGAACCTGGCCGTGAAATTGAAGGGCCCATGGCAACCATCATTGTCGGTGGCTTAATCTCATCCACCCTACTCAATTTACTCATTCTGCCCACTTTGATGCTACATTTTGGTCGGTTTGAACAATCCTCAACCCACCCAACCTAAGCGTTTAAGACTAGTTGTTTATTTAGTCATTGTTGTAGCGTACGCGCCCAGTAGTAGGCGCATGATGAAAGCCTTTGCTAAACGTTGCAAAATGCGCATGATGCATGACATGCAGATTAAAACGTGCATTGAATAAACAAGTGTGCAAGGCCATATCGACGATGGATTGCGATTGTAAGGTGGCCAATGCATAATCGGCGGCGGGCGTGAGTAACCGTGGATCAGACTTTACCAACAATAATTGATCGGCCTCTAGGCGATTGGCCAAATAGGCCGCTAACGTATCGGAGGTGACGGTCCAGTTTTCAGCCAAACCACTGGCTATCCATGCATCGGTATCGAGCGCCATTTCACTTGGCAGCCACACCAAGCCGCGGTGCTGCCAACCGCGCTCTGCGATCTCAAGTGGGTTTCTAACCAATACCAGCTCGGGCACCATCGCAACGAAACTGCGTGCCATTTGATCCATGGCGAAAATCGCCAAACGATGTGCGTGCATATCGCTGAGGTGTCCATCAGGTAGCTGGGCACGCATGGATTGAAAGGTACGCACCGCATCGGCATAGATACCGCCTCCTGGCACGATAATGACCCGCCCATCCCCATGTTGCGCTATCAGTGTTAACCAGTGCGTGAGCTGGCTGTAGTGGGTCACACTACCGCCTAATTTAATCACCCATTGCAAGGTGGTTCCTCAATGGTTTGGGTTAGAAAAATGGCGCACAAGTGTAATAAACTGTGACGCTTTGTCCAGTGTTTCTTGATACTCTTTATCGCAATCAGAATCAGCAACGATGCCGCCACCTGCGTAAAAGGTCATGGTTTGTTGATATATCAACGCCGTCCGAATCGCAATATTGGTATCCATACTGCCATCAAAACCAATATAGCCAATGCTGCCACAATACACATGACGACGGTGCGGCTCTAAGGATTCGATAATTTCCATCGCGCGTAATTTTGGCGCGCCAGTGATGGACCCGCCTGGAAAACAAGCACGCAGTAATCCAAGTGCTGACTGCGTTTCTGTCAGTTGGCCCTGAATAATACTCACCATATGGTGCACATTGGTAAAGCGCTGTAATTTAAACAATGCGGTGACATTGACACTGCCAACTTCACATACCTTGCCAATATCGTTGCGTAATAAATCAACAATCATTACATTTTCGGCACGGTCTTTTTCACTATTGACTAACGCGTTGGCAATGTCGGCATCTTGTAGTGGATCGGTATGGCGCGGACGCGTACCTTTAATTGGTCGCGTCTCTACCCTGCCCGCACGGACTTGTAAAAAACGCTCGGGGGACATCGACAGCACTTCAATGGGTTGACCTTGGGTATCGGCTACCTGCAAATACGCCATAAACGGTGCTCGACTTAATTGACGAAACTGGCTGTAAGCTTCAAAACCATTGCCCGTGACTGCCACCGACATTCTTTGTGCTAGATTGATTTGATAACAATCCCCCGCCGAAATATACGATTTCACCTGCTGAAAAGCCTCCGCATAAGCGTTAGCATCTAAGTTGTATTCGATGGGACTCAACACTTGAAACGCAGGTTGCTTATCAGGGGATACGGTGATTGCGCCCAATTGTTGATGTAAGGCATCAAACGCGGCCTCTGATTGATATCGAAGCAAAGAGACCAACTGACACTGTTGCTGATGGTGATCCACGACAATGGCCCAATCGTAAATACCGACCAACATTTCTGGCACTGGCGTATCGTTTTCCGCCAGCGAGGGCATTTTTTCGATTTCTCGGCCAAGGTCATAGGAAAAATAACCCAACGCACCGCCCGCAAATGGCAATTCAGCCGCTTTTAACACAGCGGCGTCACTGACCTGTGGCGCAAGCCAACGTGCAATCAAGCTAAATGGATCGCCTTCACTGACTTCAAAAATCGGAGGCTGTGATTGCGTGGTGATGGTGGTTTGATGTTGCGCATGACAGAACTTCACCACTGGGTTGGCCACCACAATATCAAAGCGAGCGCCCAAACTCATTTCTTCATCTTGTGCAAGACGTTTGGTTAAATCTGTTGACGTTAATTGACCACTTTCTAACAACATGGGCCAATCGAACATGGTAGGCTGCTGGCGCAATTTTGCCAGCCAGGCAATGCCTTCTTCATAGGCCAGATGACGTTGCACTAATGCCATTGTTGCCACAATCTAGCGACAGCAAAGGCGGGATATGCAATTGCTGCTTGTCGCTGTAAGTCTAGATTGTTGGCATTGATCATACTTTGCGCAGATTGGACAGGTAAGCCAAGCTGGTGCGCCAACGCTTCAACGAGAAACTGTCCTGCACCCATGCTAATTAAGGTAGGCGTTGCTGCCGAACGGACCAATAACGGTGAAATTAACTGCGATATCATTTTCATTTGTTGTTGTTTAAATGCTTCTGCTAATGCGTGCCAAGTGCTTTCGGGGAAATCTTCCATGTCATGCCCGACCATGCGAGCCAGTCGCCGCATGGTGGCAATCTGTGATCTATCTTGACCATCTGCAGTCGGCACAATATCCTCTTCTTTACTTAAATAGCCTAATAAGCGATAAACATCCGCGGTGGTTGCAAAGTATTCAGCCGCCAGATGGTAGGGCTTGGCTTGCCAATCAAGATAAGGGCCAAATGCCATTAATGCAGTCCGTACCACGCCGCTATAAAACAACCCGCCTTGTGCCATCCGTTCTGCATCCGTCCAGCCGCGTGTTATTACGCGTCCATCTTCGCAAGCCGTGATGTCAGTAGTGGTGGAGCCAATATCCATGACAATAGATGCGCCTTGTGTCTGTTGGGCGATACACAACGCGGATGCATGCCAGTTCATTGATGCAATCTGTTTTGAAAGACCGGTCACATCGGTCACAAATTCCGTTTTAGCGGCATTGGCTGCATAAAAAAAACAATGTTCAAGGTATGGTTGCACAGTATGTGCGATCGCCATCACACCTTGCGCGCGATGGCTAAATACATCCACCAACTCACCAGTCATCGTCAATGCATGGCTGTAGTTACTGGCATTAATCTGCCAATCGCTTAATACTTGCTGCATGGCGAATACCAGTTGCTCCAGCCCTTGCCAAAGCGGGCAAACGCGTTGGGTCGCCTGCACCACACACCCAGCCTCATTCAACATCACGGCTTTAAGATGCGCGCCACCGATATCCCACCCGATCACCGCTGTGTGCATTTTACTGTACCGCCATCATCGATGCGGGTAGCGTTGTATTTAAATCAAGATCAGCACCGCGATATGCTACTTCCTGTGTAGGCTCGTCAGCAATCACCGCATTTAAAATCGTTGTGGCTGGATTGGTCGCCAATACTTGAGACAAAGCAATATAGGGCGTGGTTAATCTGGGATTAATTTCGACCACATATAACGCACCTTGGGGTGTCAAAATCACATCAGCCCCCCAATATCCAATCAATCCAGGGATCACCGTTTGTAACTGTTCAGCCAGCGTTTGCATCTGCGCATAATACTGTTTGGCGTGGTGAACGCCCGCCCCTCTAAATGTAAATTGACCATGTTGTATTGAGATCGATTGTGTATTGACCGTCACCACCTGCACACCATGCGTTGTGGCTATCACACAAAAACTTAAGGCTTGTCCGACAATATACGGCTGTATCAAAAAGTTTGTCAGCGGAGTATGTAGCTGGATGCTCAGCACCTGCTGGGCTACATCGTGCGCCTCACAGTAAAACGTATCGATACAACCTGCGCCATCGTCAGGTTTTATCACCCATCCTTGTTGCCCCGCCATGTATGGAAGCGTGGCATGGTTTTCTAACCAATCGCTCACGAACACATGTGGGATATTGAGAATACCCACCGAAGTACAGTAATCTGCCAACTGTGATTTGCTGGAACAAAGCGCGATAGCAGCCGCCGAACATCCAATCCATGGTATCCCCGCTTGATGCGCCAAGGCATGACACCGTGCCAATATGCCGTCGGTTTCAGGGGCAATGATCCAAACCGCATCAATTGTAGGATTTTGTAATTGAGACTGCCAAATATGCCAAGCGTCGTCACCAGGCTTGATAGCAACACTCTGGATTTGTCCATGTGTTGGCGGTGCTACACGCTCATCGTGGCTAGTGATACAATGCACGCCTGCTCGCGTCAGATCATTCAATAAAGCGTCGCGCATTAATTGACCTTCTTGAAGCAAGCTTTCTGGCAATTGTTCGTTTGCCAAACCGCCCGCACTGATATATTCGCAGACCCAAATGGTGAAACGAGTTTTATTTTGCATATTATTCCCGTCATTGATCTCATGCATGGCATGGTGGTACAAGCCATCCAGGGCCAACGCAATCGGTATCTTCCCCTGCAATCTCAGTTAACAGCCAGTCATCAGTTAATCGATGTCGTGGCCGCTATTTTACAAGTTTATCCGTTTGACTGTGTATATATTGCTGATCTCAACGCCATTATGCGCGATGCAGTTGTACCCGATCATCGCGCACTGATCGCGCACGCAATGCAGGCGTTTCCAGAGATAACTTGGTGGATTGATCCTGGCGTATCCAAGGCCTCTGAAGCTTTGGCGTGGCAAGCTTTAGGCGTTAAGCTTGTGCTAGCCTCAGAAGCACAAACGAGCCTAGCAGACTATCAAGCTTTACAAGACACGCTGACAACGCCAGTACTCTCTTTAGATTATTTTGCAGATGGTTTTCATGGGCCCGCAGCGCTGGATACTTCACCCAAACATTGGACACAACCCACTATTTTAATGAGCCTACCGCAAGTAGGCGCGCAACGTGGTCCAAATTTACCATTAATAAAACAGAAGCTTTATCAGCGCCCCGAACACTCTTTTTATGCGGCTGGTGGCGTACGGCACCTAGAAGATATTGAAGCCTTACGACAACATGGAGCACAAGGCGTATTGATTGCCAGCGCACTCCATCATGGCGGATTAAACAGCCAGTCATTGGCTGCGATTGCACATAAAAAAACCGGCAATTAGCCGGTTTTTTATACTTGATCAACGCAAGGCTTATTCCAAATTGGCGTGCAGTGCGCGCATGCCTTCTTCAGTCAATCCCTTCGCATGTATCAGCTCAGAAATGGCACCTTCTAAGAACACCAAGGTAGACAATTCAAATTGTCCACCCATTGGCATCCCTTTCACTAATGGGAAGCTGTCATCTTGACCCACTTGAATCACTAAATCAGCCACGTCTGCCATTGCAGAGGTTTTTTTCATTGAAATCACGACCAGTTTGGCACCCACTTCTTTGGCTTTTTTCACAAAAGGCAGTAAGGTGGCAGTGCCGCCTGAACCAGATACCAGCACCAATAAATCACCCGCTTTAATCGCTGGGGTAACCACTTCGCCGATCATATATACACTGTACCCAGAGTGCACCAAGCGCATCGCAAAAAAACGTGAGACTAATAATGAACGTCCTGCACCACCGATAAAAGTAGAACCCGCTTCTTCAACCAATTTCAATAATTGGGCAGCTTTAGTTTTGTCGGTCACGTCTAAAATACGTTTTAAATTATCTAAAATAAATTGTTGATGATCCATTTGAATGTCCTATCCATAGCAAAAACTTAAAAATTAATACGTGCTGAACAACGTTGCTCGATCACGTAACACGTGAATAAAAAAACCCGACGCATTACTGAGTCGGGTTTTTTTGTCTCGCTAATCAATAATTGCTTATTGATGCTTAAAAAAATTAAGCGTGAGCGATAGCAGTGATTTCAGCAGCAGCAGCAGCTGGATCAGCAGCGCCGTAGATAGCAGCACCAGCCACAATGATAGTCGCGCCGGCATCACGTACTTGAGCAGCAGTAGCCGCTTTTACGCCACCAGCAACAGAGATGTCAACACCTAAGTTCAATGCAGCAACAGCAGCTAAGTCAGCAAAAGGCGTTTGACCAGCAGCTTGTTGGTCCAAACCAGTGTGAATACCGATGATGTGAGCACCAGCAGCAGCAACTTCTTTTGTTTTTGCAACTTTGTCTTCAACGCTGATCAAGTCAACTTGGGCTTTTTTGCCGTATTTGTTTGCAGCTTTGATTACGCCTTTGATTGTACCGATATCAGATACGCCCAACACGACGCAGATATCTGCACCAGCTTTGTAGAATGGCTCTGATTCGTACTCACCAGCATCCATTGTTTTCAAGTCAACTAAGATTTTGTTGTTTGGGAACTTAGCACGTAATGTTTCCAACAATTTGATACCGTTGTGCTTAATGCATGGGGTACCGATTTCTAAGATGTCAACGTGTGGGGCAACTTTTTCTGCTAAAGCAATGGTTGCGTCAAAATCTAATGAGTCTAATGCCATTTGAGTTAATGCCATGTTTTTCTCCAAAAATGTTAAGTTTCTAAATGCTATTGCTAGCTTACTACCAATTCAAACTGGTCGCCTATAGTAAGGGTACAGTCAAAATAAGTCAATGTGGCAGGACAAATTGCACCCTGTCTTTGTTAGGCAATGCGCCATCACAACGCATTGCATTTTCTCATTTAATTATTACAGTTTTGCGGCTAAAGCAGCTTCTAATTTATTTTGATCTGCAACAAAACCACGAATACCTTCCGCCAATTTTTCGGTCGCCATTGGATCTTGATTGAGTTCAAAACGGAATTCTGCTTCAGTCATTTTGGCAGGCGCTTCTTTGGTTTTTCCACCATCTTTAAGCACTTGTACCAAAGTACCTTCAGTGGCTGCTAAATCTTGCAACAGGTTTGGGGACACTGTTAAACGGTCACAACCAGCCAATGCAATCAGTTCGCCTGTGTTACGGAAAGAAGCACCCATAACCACGGTTTTGTAACCGTGCTCTTTGTAATACTGATAAATTGCACGCACTGACACAACACCTGGATCGGTTTCTTGTGTGTAGTTTTCAGTTGGATGTTTGGCTTTATACCAATCTAGGATACGGCCAACAAACGGTGAAATCAAAAACACGCCTGCTTCAGCACATGCACGGGCTTGACCAAAACCAAACAACAAGGTCAGGTTACATTGGATGCCTTCTTTTTCAAGAATTTCACCCGCTTTGATACCTTCCCAAGTGGATGCCAATTTAATCAATACGCGATCTTTACTGATGCCAGATTCTTCGTATAGTTTAATTAATTTACGGCCTTTAGCTACCATGGCGTCTAAATCAAATGACAAACGCGCATCCACTTCAGTCGAAATACGACCAGGGACTTCTTTGGTAATTTCAGCACCAATCAACACAGCTAATTTATCGGCAGCATTATCGATTTGTTGGGCTTTTGAACCGCCTTGTGCTTTTGCGTAAGCAATCGCAGTTTCAATCAAGGGCGCATATTGTGGAATTTGACTGGCTTTTAACACTAAAGAAGGATTAGTGGTTGCATCCACTGGTTTAACGCTTTTGATTGCCTCAACATCACCAGTATCAGCAACGATTGTTGTCATTGCCTTCAACTGGTCTAATAAATTTGCCATGTGTTTGCTCCTGATAATATGTTTGCAAATAACGTTTACGATAGGTCATACAAAAAAACTTGCCGCATTATAACTGAATTTGAACAACAAAGTGAATTGCAAAATGGCATCCTTGATGATGCACCAGCGGCCTTTAATTGCTATCCATTATGTATTTAGTGATGTTAAATCAATACATTAGATTTATTATTTAATCAATAAACGAGATATCAGCCTTTGCAAAGTGCTGGTTTTAAGGCAAAATAGTCGGTTTTCTAAGCGCTTGAATTCGAACAGGATATGGGCTCTGTCACACGTTTAATTACTGAAGTATCGCCATCGCCATGTCCACAGTTACCTGTTGAGTGGTACCTCAGCCCTGAACTATACGCATTAGAACAAAGCCATTTGTTCACGATGCTCCCCCAATATATTGGTCACGAGAAAATGGTCCCGCAAGCTGGCGATTACCATGTGATTGATTGGATGCATCAAGCCAAAACGCTGGTCAATCAACAAGGCAACATTACGTTACTCAGTAACGTATGTCGCCATCGACAGGCACTCATGCTCACTGGCCAAGGCAATACACAACATATTGTTTGTCCGTTACATCGATGGACCTACGACTTAAAAGGTCAATTGCTCGGCGCACCGCACTTTGAAGAAACGCCGTGTTTACACCTAGAACATACCGCACTGACCCATTGGCAAGGATTATTGTTTTCAGCGCCGCATAACCCCACCACGACCCACACCTCCGACATTGGCAGCATGCTTAAACAGTTAGGCTGTAAGCAAGCATTTGACTTTACCAATTACCACTTTCAACGGTCGATGGTGGATGAATACGCTTTCAATTGGAAAACATTTATTGAGGTATATCTTGAAGATTACCATGTAGGACCCTTTCATCCTGGCCTAAATCAGTTTGTTGATTGCGCAGAGTTACATTGGGAGTTTGGTGAGCATTACAGCGTGCAAACGGTGGGTTACAAGCCTCAAACTGGCTATGCTCTCTCACCCACCTATAAACGATGGCAACAAGCTGTAAGTGATTATCAAAATGGCAACACGCCGCCACATGGCGCAATTTGGTTTGTCATGTATCCATTCTTGATGATCGAGTGGTATCCAAATGTTTTGGTGGTTTCTCATTTAATCCCGACTGGGCCAGCATCTTGTAAAAATGTCGTTGAGTTTTACTACCCTGAAGATATTGCATTGTTTGAACAAGCCTACATGGATGCGCAACAAGCGGCATACTTAGAAACAGCCATTGAAGATCAAGAAATTTGTCAGCGTATGCATGATGGTCGTAAGGCATTGTTTCAACTAGGCAAAGATGAGCGTGGTCCATATCAACACCCGATGGAAACTGGTCTTGCACATTTTCATCGTTGGTATCGTCAACAGATGGAAGTCCACCTTCCAGACCACCTTACCCGTTGACCGTAGGCGCATACCTTGCCTATCAATTCAGCACGCACATGGCAATTAGGCAGCTTGTGGATGTTGATTGCAGGCTTTGGCTTTGCGACGATGGGCGCGTTTGTTAAACAAGGCGCCCAATTTTTTTCACCGGCTGAACTGGTGTTTTATCGCTCAATCGTTGGCTTAATCAGCATTTCTATCGTGGTATGGGTGCAAAAAAAATCCTTAAAAACACCCGTACTTGGCAAACAACTGGCCCGTGCCATCATCGGCTTTGTTGCATTGATTTTATTTTTTTATGCCATTAGCCAGTTACCGCTCGCCACTGCAATCACGCTGAATTACACCTCACCGATGTTTTTAGCACTGCTCATTCCATGGTGCTTGAAACAAGAACATATGCGTCAACGCAAACAACAACGTTACTTAATCTTATATATGTTGATTGGGTTTGTCGGCGTCATATTATTAATACAACCAGTGTGGACGATCGCGTCATGGCCTGCTCTCTGTATCGGTGTATTGTCTGGCCTAGGGGCTGCTTTCGCTTACATACATGTCAAACAATTGGGCAATTTAGGCGAGCCTGATTGGCGGACGGTGTTTTACTTCACAGCGGTTTGCAGCCTTGGCAGCGGTCTATGGATGCTACAAGGCCACTGTTCACCACTGACTTGGACCCAGCTACCCCTACTGCTGGGCCTAGGCGTTTCTGCAACGCTGAGTCAACTCGCGATGACCCGCGCCTACCGTACTGGACACACCCTCACTGTGGCCACCTTGGCATACAGTACGGTGATATTTGCTACATTGATTGGCGTGGTGATATGGCATGAACACCTCAGCACCATTGAATTGGCAGGCATGCTCTTCATCATGATCAGTGGCGTGATCAGCACCCGCGCCACAGCAACCCACTCCTGATGACGGCTAAGGCTCCAACAAACCACAGCGCATGGCAATCAGCGCAATTTCGGCAGAGTTTTGTGCGTTGAGCTTTTGTTTGATGTTATAGAGATGCGTGCCCACCGTCCTAGGACTTAAGAATAAGGTTTCTGCGATTTCGTTGGTTGATTTACCTCGCGCGAGCGACATAAACACCTCAAATTCACGCTCACTCAGGACATCGACTGGGTTTTCTTCGCCGGAGAGCTGCTGAATTGCCATTTGTTGTGCGACACCCGCTTCAATGTATTTTTTACCATTGGCCACACTGCGAATTGCCTTAATCAATTCCTCTGCAGCACTGCGCTTGGTCACATACCCCATCGCGCCAGCATTTAATACACGTTTAGGATGCACAGAATCTTCATGCGCAGACAACACTAAAATGCGGGCATGACTGTCTTTGGCCAAAATCCGCTCGATGGCCTCCATACCACCGATACCAGGCATGGTAATGTCCATCACCACCACTTGTGGCTGATGCTCCACATACGCACGGATGGCCGCTTCGCCACTTTCCGCTTCGGCAATCACTTTGATATCCTGGTCAGATTCAAGCAACATTTTGAATCCCATCCGAACCACCGCATGGTCATCGACTAACATCACACTAATTGCACTCATGTATTCCCTTTATTTTCTGTTGTCTCTGACAATGGCAATTGGATATCCAAACGCGTGCCATTGCTGCCTTTTTCTAACGATGTGACTGTAAATTGACCATGTAACGCTTGCACGCGTTCGCGCATGCCTAGCAGACCAAAATGTTGTGTTTGATCAACAGCGCACATATCCATGCCAATGCCATCATCTTGAATGGTCAAACTTAAATGCGTAGCAGTGCCAGCCAAACCCACCGTGATTGTTGACGCTTGTGCGTGCTTAATTGCATTGTTAACCGCTTCTTGCACAATCCGGTAAAGGTTAATGTTGACGTTTTCACCCATGGGTAAAAAACTGCCCGTTAACTGCAAACTTATTTCAATGCTTGGATGCTGCGTCTGATAATTGGCCACCATGTCGCGCAATGTTTCGATCAGGCCCATATTATCCATGGCAGCAGGCCGCAATTGACGAATAATATTGTGCATACCGTCATAAATATGATTGGCTGCCGCCACAATGGTTTGTGCATTGGCTGCAATATCGGGAGTCTTGTCTTTGGTTTTATTCACAATTGCGACGGCAAAGGTTTTAATTGCTGTTACATATTGCCCCAACTCATCGTGCAATTCACGCGCAAGGCTACGCCGCTCGTCTTCGATGTGCTGCTGTATCAGCTGGGTGAGATGACGACTTTCCTCTAACTGACGTTCCGCATCTAATGAAACGGCCATTTGATTGAGGCTAATCCCAATCCGATCAAATTCAGGCAACGAAAATCTTGGTAACCGCGTGGTCAGATCACCCTGTTCGATTTGATTAATCCCGCGCAATATGTGGCGTACAGGGCGCAGCGCATGACTAAGCAAGCCATACACCAATAAATTAAGTAACACAAAAAATCCCACACCGATCAGCATCAGTTGTCTAAATCCAGACCAAGCTTCACGCACAGAACCATCTGCACTCGAAGTAACAATCAACGTACCAAAGCGAATACGACGGGTCACCACCTCGGTTTTTGGCGCAACTAAACGGGTAAACCATTGCGGGGGAATCACTTCAGTTTTAAAGGTGGATACTGGGGAAACATACAACGGGGTGTGATAGTAATCGTACAACTCAATGCGACTGCTGCGCACATAGCCTAGCGATTTTAGAAAATCTTGCAATACAAAGTGGGTTGGGCCAAGACTGGGGTTGATGGCAGAACTGATGATCACAGTATCCAACAATTGCACCGTGACCCGCATGGCAGCCTCTACCCGCTCTCGGATACTGTCTTTAGTATCGCGCACCAACACTGCACCAGCAGCCAGCAAAAAGGCTAGCGAAAGCATGGTGACCAGTAAATTCAAACGAAAGCGTAAACTCATGGGGAAAGACAATGACACAGAATCCACATTAAACGCGATGCGCACAAAGCATGACAGCGTAAAATCATTAAATTAGTCTTTTACCTCAATCTTTGCCCAAGCCGCAGGCAGAGCGGGATAAGCCAAAGGCATCTGATCAAGTGCATGGAGCAAAATGTTTGAAACCAATAAATTGCGATTGGTTTTAGAGTCGGCAGGGATCACATACCACGGCGCATACGAAGTTGACGTGGCTTTGAGCGCTTGCTCATAAGCTTGCATATAACGATCCCAATGTGCGCGTTCATCCAAATCCTTGGGATCAAATTTCCAACATTTTTGTGGATCCTGCAAACGCTCTTCCATGCGCTCTTTTTGTACTTCTTTGGATATATGCAAAAAACATTTAATAATGACTGTCCCAGTTTCTGTCAACATGCGCTCAAAATCGTTGATTTGCTGATAGCGCCTATTGCATTCAGCGTCGTCAATCCAATCATGTACTTTGACAATCAAGACATCCTCATAATGGCTGCGATTAAAAATGACTAATTCCCCATTTTGCGGCACTTGCGCGTGGATGCGCCAAAGATAATCATGCGCGAGCTCATGATGCGTCGGCGCTTTAAAACTCGCCAGACGTATACCCAATGGATCACACTCACTAAACACATGCTTAATCGTACCGTCTTTGCCACTGGCATCCATGCCTTGCAAAATCAGCAATAACTTGTGTTTACCTTGTGCGTGCAAAATGTCTTGGCGGGCACTAATCAACTCAGCAATACGAGATAACGCTGCATTATCTTTAAGCTTATCGCCCGAGCGCAGCGATTGATCGGTTGGTTTAAATTGTTTAAGGGAAAACTTATTCGCTTTTACCCGATACCGTTCAATGTCAGCCATTATTTTAGTCGCCAAAAGAATACATGTTGAATGAGTTTAACTTAAAAGTATGCTGTCAGCGTATGCTCAATAGCGTTGTTTGACTTCTAGCAATAGAGAATCAGCCACACAATATGGCATAAAAAAAGCCAGCGTAAGCTGGCTTGGTGAATTAGTCTTTTGAAGCACGTTTGCGCTCGTGCTCTAACAGGTAGCGTTTGCGCAGACGAATGGTTTTTGGTGTGATTTCGACCAACTCATCATCATCAATAAACTCTACAGCACTTTCTAAGCTTAATGAAACTGGCGGAATCAAACGCACCGCTTCATCTGTACCAGAGGCGCGCACGTTTGTCAGTTGTTTACCCTTGATCGGGTTCACAACTAGATCATTGTCGCGGCTATGAATGCCGATGATCATGCCTTCATACAGCCTGTCACCTGGGCTAGAGAACATTTTGCCGCGATCTTGCAACTTCCATAAAGCATAGGCAACAGCCTCGCCTTGTTCGGCTGAAATAAGTACACCGTTACGACGGCCTGGCATGTCTGCTTTTAGAGGCGCGTATTCGTCAAAAATGTGCGCCATCAAACCGGTACCACGGGTTAAGGTTAAGAACTCACCCTGGAAGCCAATCAGGCCACGCGCTGGAATGCGATATTCCAAACGTGTGCGACCGTTACCATCAGATTCCATATTGCTCATTTCACCGCGGCGACGGCCCAACTCTTCCATGACCGCGCCCTGATTTTCATCTTCAACGTCTACGGTCAGGATTTCATAAGGTTCACATTTTTCACCATTGATTTCTCTGTACACAACACGTGGTTTACCTACGGCAATTTCAAAGCCTTCACGACGCATATTTTCTAGCAAAATGGTCAGGTGCAATTCACCACGACCAGACACTCGGAACACATCGGTATCTTCAGTATCTTCAACGCGCAAAGCAACGTTCACCAACAACTCTTTAGTTAAACGATCACGAATTTGACGTGAGGTGATAAATTTGCCTTCAGTGCCCGCTAATGGTGAGGTATTAACCATAAAGTCCATGGTCAACGTTGGCTCATCTACTCCCAGATGCGGCAAACCGACAGGCTTGTCGCGATCACAGATGGTGAAACCAATACCGATTTCTTCGATTCCTGAAATGATGACAATGTCACCAGCTTCTGCTTCTTCAACTGGCACGCGCTCCAACCCTTGAAAGCCCAGTACCTGATTGATGCGGCCTTGTGCGACTTGTTCATCTTCGCGCATCACTGCCACGACTTGGCCTGGCTTGATGCGACCGTTGGTGATACGACCAACGCCCAAACGCCCTGTATAAGTTGAATAATCCAAGGCTGAGATTTGCAATTGCAAAGGTGCATTGCTGTCGCCCTTAGGTGGCTCAACGTGACTCAAAATCGTTTCAAACAAAGCGCGCATATTGTCTGAAGGGCTATTCATATTAAGTGTTGCAAAGCCATTCAAGGCGGATGCATACACCACAGGGAAGTCTAGTTGCTCATCTGTTGCACCCAAGTTGGCAAACAAATCAAACGTGTGGTTAATCACCCAATCCGGACGCGCACTTGGACGGTCTACCTTGTTGATCACAACAATTGGCTTCAAGCCTAAGGCCAGTGCTTTTTTCGTCACGAAACGGGTCTGAGGCATTGGGCCGTCAACCGCATCCACCAACAGCAGAACACCATCCACCATCCCCAATACGCGCTCTACCTCACCACCAAAATCGGCGTGGCCTGGGGTATCCACGATATTGATATGTGTACCTTCATACGTTAAAGCGGTATTTTTGGCCAAAATGGTAATGCCACGCTCTTTTTCAAGATCATTGCTATCCATCACACGCTCAGTCACCGCTTGGTGTGAGGCAAAAGTACCTGACTGTTGCAAAAGTTTGTCAACCATGGTGGTTTTGCCGTGATCGACGTGCGCGATAATTGCGATATTTCTAAGGTTACGTGCCATGTATACTGCCATCAGTTTTAAAGGGCGCGATTTTATCACAGTTCACTAAATAATTGACTTTTAAAATAAAATGGCTATACTGCGCACAACTTCAAAACGTAACTCTATTCTTCATCTACGTTTTGAGATCATTGCCCTGACCCATCAAACCTTCGTGAATGATTGAAGCGTTTATCTTTAGAGGTATCTTTCCTCTTCTTTTATCGGTTAGTGGCCATGCCCTTTGCGCCGGTAAAAGCAAACTATCCTCATGAATGCTTTCACTTTTTGTGGTTAATACAATTTGTATGACCCTATATAAGTGTTGATGACTGCTTTACTAGCGCCCTTTATAATTGTTTTATGAAAGGGACATCCTTGTCTTTTGCAGAATTAAATCTTGATCCAGCCATTTTGCGTGCTTTAACCGACGCAGGTTACGAAAACCCAACCGCAATACAAGCGCAATCTATTCCTGATGCTTTACTAGGCCGTGACATTATGGCTTCAGCGCAAACAGGCACGGGTAAAACAGCCGCATTTACACTTCCCGCTTTAAATTTATTAGCAACACCACACCCAGTGCGTAGCCGTGGGCCACGTATTCTAGTGTTAACGCCCACTCGTGAACTCGCAGCACAAGTGAACGAAGCCGCGCGTAAATATGGTAAGTTTTTGCGTGCGCGTTGCATTAGTATTGTGGGTGGCATGCCTTACCCATTGCAAAACAAATTACTCTCGCAACCGCTTGATATTTTAGTCGCGACACCAGGCCGCTTTATTGATCACCTAGAGCGTGGTCGTATTGATTTAAGCCGTTTACAAATGTTGGTCCTCGATGAAGCCGACCGCATGCTCGACATGGGTTTTATGCCTGATGTTGAGAAAATTTGTGACGCCTTACCGGCCGATCGCCAAACCTTGCTGTTCTCTGCCACCTTAGATGGCATCATGGATATCGGCAAACGCTTTTTGAAAAATCCATTGACCATTCAAGTGGCAGGACAAAAAGAAAAACATGCCAACATTGAGCAACGCTTGCACTTTGTGGATGACATGAACCACAAAAACAAATTGCTTGAGCATTTATTAATCGCCCCAGATGTGAATCAAACCATCATTTTCACAAGTACCAAGCGTCATGCAGATTTACTAGCCGAAGACTTGTATGCAGCCGGCCATAGCACTGCAGCGTTGCATGGTGATATGACGCAAGGTGCACGTAACCGCACCTTAACTAAATTGCGTCATGGCGATGTCAAAGTATTGGTTGCCACCGACGTTGCTGCGCGTGGTATTGATGTACAAGGGATTAGCCATGTAATCAACTACGATTTGCCAAAATTTGCTGAAGACTACGTGCACCGTATTGGCAGAACTGGCCGTGCGAATAACACTGGCGTCGCCATTTCATTTGCTTCAAATACTGACCGTCATTTATTACGGAAAATTGAGCAATATACAGGGCAGAAATTAACGGCTGAAGTCATCGCTGGCTTTGAGCCAAAGCGTGCCATGCGTAATGATGATAGCGCTGGAGATAGTCGTCGTGGCAAACGGCCAAGCCGACCTCAAGGTCGCGGTGCGCCACAAGGGCAACGCCGTGATGCAAACAGTTCTTTTGGTGACCGCGTCATGCGTGAAGGCAATGCAGGCGATCGCGCCGCTCGCCCAAGTGCACGTCCAGATCAAGCGCGCGGCTTTGAAAACCGCGCACCACGTGTTGAAGGACAGGTGCGCGCAATGAAACCCAAAACTGATCGTGAAGTAAATGGCAATAGCAAAAGCTACACCAAAGATACGGATTTTCAGTTTGCTCGCGCGTTAACTGAAGAGTTTGGCCAACGTCGTCCTCGTACACAAGGTCAAGCGCCCGCAAAAACAGGTGAGCGCTTTGGTCAACCAAGTGGTCAACGTACCAACAAAGCGGCAGGAAATAAACCTAACGCAACCAAATCTTATGGCGATCAAGCGCCTAGACGTCCACGTTCATTTGTTTAACGATTAACCATGAGTGATCAAACCATCACCACATTTAGTGCATTAGGACTGGCTGAGCCGTTATTAAAGGCCATTAACGAATCTGGCTACACCACGCCAACGCCGATACAGGCTCAAGCTATTCCGATTGCATTACAAGGCACTGATTTGATGGCTGGCGCACAAACTGGGACTGGGAAAACGGCAGCGTTTTCCCTGCCTATTTTGCACACACTACTGCCGTTTTCAAGCAGTAGTACTTCGCCTGCCAAACATCCAATCCGAGCACTCGTACTTGCACCGACCAGAGAACTGGCGATTCAAGTGCATGACAATATTAAGACCTATGCCAAACACACCCACTTGAGAAGCTTAGTGGTGTATGGCGGTGTAGATATCAAAACGCAAACGCCCAGTTTAAAAACAGGTGTGGAAATATTGGTTGCGACGCCAGGCAGACTGTTGGACCATGTAGAGCAAAAAACACTTTCGCTAAGCCAAGTACAATTTTTAGTACTGGACGAGGCAGATCGAATGCTAGACATGGGCTTTATGCCGGACTTGAAGCGTATTTTGGCTTTATTGCCAACACAGCGTCAAAACTTGATGTTTTCAGCGACATTTTCTAACGACATTAAAAAACTGGCAGATGCATTTTTAAATCAACCGACGCTGATTGAAGTGGCAAGAAGCAATGCGACCAATGACAACGTTGAACAAAAAGCATATTTGGTGAATAGCGCAGACAAAGCGCGTTTTTTGGTACAACTGCTCAAACAGCAAGCAAGCAAACAAGTCATTATTTTTACCAAAACCAAAATGGCCGCAAGCCAATTGGCTAAAACCCTAGAACGAGCAGAGATTTCATGCAGTGCGATTCACGGTGATAAAACGCAAAAAGAACGCATTGAAGCGCTAGATGCGTTTAAAGCCGGCACCATTGATGCATTGGTCGCCACCGATGTTGCGGCACGCGGTTTAGATATTTCAGATTTACCATTAGTCATCAATTATGAAATATCAACCTCACCAGAAGATTATGTGCATCGCATTGGTCGTACTGGTCGTGCGGGTGCAAAAGGGGTGGCGATTTCTTTGATTGATGAAGAAGAAACCAAATACTTTGATGACATTGAAAAACTGATTAAAAAACAGATCCCAAGAGTCCAAGCACAGATTGAGCGAACATCCTCAACACGCGCAACAAAAGAAGAGAGTGCTGTTAGAAAATCAATTGGGCGGCAACATGGCGCTAAATCATCACAAGATGCTTGGTTTAACCAACCCTACCAACCCAACCCAGTGGTTGCTAAAGACACGCCAGCCAATATAACAACGCATGCAAATAAGCGTCAAGTGGTCGCCGCGTTGTTAGGGGGTCTCAATGGCTTTCAACCCACGATATTGACCTCGCAAAAGCGCACGCGCACGCGCGAATCAAACCAAACAAAATCAAAAGAAGCGCAACAACCTAGCGAATCATCGTAGGGTTGCTATCGCAATTCGCCGTCAGTATGTGATGGCAAGCCAGAGCAAATCGTGCTGAAGCTTATTCAGCACGATTTCGCATAAAGTCTGCAACCCCATACAATTGCGTTGCAAAGTGTTGAATCAAAGTAGGTTCTAACTCAATATGATGCATGGCTTTAATCATGCAATACATCCATTGATCACGTTCTGACTCACCGATTGAAAACGGCAGATGACGCGCACGTAATCTTGGATGTCCGTAGCGCTCCACATACAGTGGTGGGCCGCCAGACCAACCTGTTAAAAACATAAACAACTTTTCTCGCGCTTGCGTCATGTCAACAGGATGCATGGCACGAATGCCTGCCGCTTTTGGATCTTGCTCCATGGTGTCATAGAAGGTTTCAACAAGCGTTCTCAGCCGCGCGGTGGCCTGCTCGCCGCCACCCAACCAATCAAATAACGATTGTTTCGGTGGCGTCAAATTCCCACTAACCTCAGACATGGATCATTCCTTTACAACGCGGTCAGACGTAGGCAACACCTGATTCGCCACCAATTTCGCACGTTCACGCGCTAACTCGACAGTATCAGCAGTCGCAAGCGCCACGCCCATCCGTCGCTTGATAAACGATTCGGGCTTACCAAATAAACGAATATCACTGTTTGGCACATGCAGCGCTTGATCAACCCCGTGAAATGCCAGCGTTTGCGTATCGGCACCGCCATAAATCACTGCACTGGCGCCACACTCACGTTGCGTCACATCCACTGGCAAGCCTAATATGGCCCGTGCATGTAACTCAAATTCATTGAGTCGCTGTGTACACATGGTCACCATACCAGTATCGTGTGGACGCGGACTCACCTCCGAAAACCAAACCTGCTCACCTTTGACAAACAATTCAACGCCAAACAAGCCTAAACCACCCAATGCATCAGTGATTTTTTTAGCAATGTGTTGTGCGTTTATCAGCGCCTGAGGATGCATGGCTTGTGGTTGCCAGCTTTCTACATAATCACCTTGCTTTTGAATATGGCCAATCGGCGCACAAAAGCTGGTTTCAATTGCCCCAGCCGCATTTTTTGAGCGCACGGTGAGCAACGTAATTTCGTAGTCAAACTCAATTTGACCTTCCACAATGACAACACCTTGATTGACGCGACCACCCGATGCTGCATATGCCCAGGCTGCAGAGACCTCAGAGGCGCTAGAAATACGTGATTGGCCTTTGCCGCTGGATGACATGGTTGGTTTAATAAAACATGGGTATCCAATGCCTTGGTCGATGGCGGTTTGTAACTCCGCCTCACTGCGGGCAAAGGCGTAAGAAGACGTTGGCAATGCCAGTGTTTCTGCCGCTAACCTTCTGATCCCCTCACGATTCATGGTGAGTTGTACTGCCCGCACGGTAGGCACGACCGTCACACCTGAGGCTTCAATCTCAGCCAGTGCGTCTGTATTTAAGGCTTCAATTTCGGGTACTATCAAATGCGGTTTGACTTGATTGACTAATGCTTTTAATGCCTCTGCATCTGTCATATCGATGGTAAACGCATGATGCGCAACTTGATGGCCTGGCGCGTTTTCATAGCGATCCACTGCCGTGACTTCCACCCCTAAACGTTGCAATGCAATGATGACCTCTTTTCCCAGCTCACCGCTGCCGAGTAACATGACTTTGGTGGCGTTAGCGCTTAAAGGGGTTCCAATCATGCTCATGCTCCGATAAAAAGCGCAATGATAACATGGCAGTGCAAGGGCTATTGAGCGAGGATTTAAGAAATGGCGGATCGCGTGCCAACAGCAAACGCAATCAGTGCATGCAAATCACGTTTATAGTGCAATGCCATGCTTATCCATGCGGTAGCGCATGGTCATACGGGTAATACCAAGAATACGGGCAGCTTTCGACACATTATTGCGCGCTTGATCGAGCGCATTCATTAAAATGACACGTTCTGCATCATCCAAGGTCATTGGTACATCCATTAAGGATGGGATTGCCATGGTCGAGGTCATGACCGTCGGCAGTCCTAAATCGGATTCATGAATTTGAGATTGATTCGACATCAATACAGCACGGCTGATTTGATGACGCATCTCACGTACATTACCAGGCCAAGGATAGGCTTGAATCGCCATCAACGCCGACGTGCTAAATTCATGCGTGGGTAGCGCGTAACGTTTTTCTGTGAGCTGTTTAAAATAATTGGCTAATAACAAAATATCTTGACCGCGATCTCGCAACGGCGGCATCTGCATGCTGATCACATTTAGTCGATAATACAAATCCGAACGGAAGCGCCCTTCCGCCGACATTGCATGTAAATCGCGATTGGTTGCCGCGATGATACGCGCCAGCACTGGTCGCTCCTTGGTCGAGCCTAAGCGCCTAACCATTCTGCGTTCCAGCACATTGAGTAATTTTGCTTGCAAGCCTAAAGGCAATTCACCAATTTCATCCAAGAATAACGAGCCATCTTCCGCGGATTCGATCAAGCCAGGACGGGTGGCAATTGCGTTAGTAAATGCGCCCTTTTCATGTCCAAATAATTCACTTTCAATCAGCTCGGCAGGTAGCGAGGCACAATCTATATGTACAAAGGGTTTATCGCGATTTACGCAATGCGCATGTAGATAACGCGCCACCACATCTTTACCCGTCCCCGTCTCACCCACAATCAGTACGGTGGGCTGTACCGCATCACTTAAGGCACTGAGCTGCGCAATACGGCTAATTTGTTGGCGAACACTTTGCATCGCCGCACTCTCACCGATTAATTGCACCGTGTCGTTCGCGACAGAATCACGTTGCCTCGAATAATCTAAGCTGGTTTGCAATTCTGAGGTTTTTTCATTTTTCTGGATAATGAGCAATAACTCATCTAGATCAATCGGTTTTTTTAGATAATCAATTGCTCCCATTTTGATGGCATTGACAGCATCAGAAACCTCCCCAAAAGCTGTCATCACGATGGTGTTGACGTTTTTAAGCACAAATTCCGTCAACATATCCAAGCCATTGCCATCTGGCAACCGCATATCAAGCAACGCCATATCAGGCTCAAACTGCTTGAGTAGTAACTTAGCATCATGCAGGTTTTCCGCATGCTCGCACTCAAAGCCTGCTTTTTGCAGCCTTTTCACGACGGCTCTTGCAAAGAGCACTTCGTCTTCCACCAATAACACCTTCTTTTTAAACGGAAAGTGGGTGGATTTCTCTGCATTACCAGACAATTGTGCGAGCACGCGACCTCCTTAGATCTAAATTAAATTACTCTTTGTCATAACTGGCCAAAGAGGGTTTAGCACCAAACTCATAGCGGAAACCAATCCAAGCCGCACGCGGCGCACCTGGTAATAAGCTCAATACTTTAGACTCGTTTCCAAACGCACCAGTGGCATCAAACAATGACTCTGCCAAACGACCACTTAAGTTGTACTCTTTATCAAAAATGTTGGTGGCTTTAGCAAACATTTTCCAACCATTATTAAAGTTGTATTGGGTGTCTAAGTTCACAATAAAATAGCCGCTGATTTTGCCGTTGCCCGTTGCACAATCTGCCCCAGCATTACAATTGGCAGCGTTGGCTCGATGATTATTGTTTTCGTTACCCAATACAAACTGATCTGAATAACCAACGAGATTGGTACCCACATTCCAGCTTGGTGTGACTGCGTATTGGCCACGCAGTTTTAACTGATGTTGCGGAATAACGGGAATACGATCGCCAGCTTTTGCGGTATAAATTCCATCAGCATCTCCAGTAGCGTTTGATGCATTGACAAAGTCGACATCGGTGTCATAGGTCGCATGCACAAAGCTGTAAGAGGCACTCCATTTCAATTGATCGACCACGCCTGACAAACCAAGATCTAAGCCTTGACGTTTGGTACGACCCACATTTTTAAAATAGCCTGCACCAGAAATCGTATTGGCTGCTGTGAACTGAATATCATCATGGTTGACCGCGTGGTATACCCCTGCATTCCAACTGATGGTATCGGTGAGTTGACCACGACCACCAAACTCATAGGTTTTAGCAACCACTTGGTTTAATGGTGGATCATCCGCCAGGGCTGCTGGTAACAGACACGGCGATGCTGGGTTTGAACAGCCCACTTCAATCGCTGTCGGTGCACGACTTGACTCGCTATAGGACGAATACACTGTCAGCGCTTTGGTGGGGGTATAAGTGACACCCACCGTTGGATTTAAACGCGTATAGCTATCCTTTGCAGTCAAGCTATTGAAGTCATTGGCAGCCGATGCGGGGCCGCGTAAGGTGTCTGTATTGTCAATCCGCGTAAAATTCCAGCTCGCTCCCGCATTGATGTGCCAAAACTCGTTAATGGACAAGGTATCGGTGGCAAATAATCGACCGGTATATTGCTTACCCGTCAAGCCAACACTTTGACGTTGCCCCAAGGTACCATCACCTTCTGTAATCGGCGCACGTGTTGCGTCAAATACAGCCGCACTTTCGCTAAATGGCGCGCCGGCATTGAGCACATCTCCGTCAAAATCACCGACGTTGATTTGCTCATTTTGCTTAAATCGAATCAAGCTGTAATCGTAGCCAGCACCCACAGTAAATTGGTTTTCTTTACCCATCCAATTTTGATTAAACACCATTTGTCCGGTGGCACCATAAGAATCTTGCTTAGTGTTGGTGCGATTAAATACAGAACCGATCAATTCACAATCCTCCGGTGAATTGGCGTCACAAGTAATGTTGTTATAGCCTGTTAATGCATCACCTGGTTCAATTTCACCTTCATAACCATCACCGTTTAAAGTTCTGCGGTTGGATTTTTTGTAATAGACGTTACCAGACAACATCACATCATTGCTTAACCAATGCGAACCATTCAGGGCTAAAAAATGCGAATAGTTGTTGGTAGCGTCTGGACGGGTATGAATTTGCTCACGGTCACCACGCAATAAAAACGCGGGAGTCAAGCCGTTACCAATCAAATTATTATCTGCGCCTAAATAAGTAAGCTCTAATTTAGTGGTTTCATTTTGCCAGCCGGTTTTGCCAAATAACTGGTTAACGTGGGAGGGTGAAAAATCGCGCCAGCCGTTTTCTGTCGTGTGCTGATAGCCAAACATATAATCGACTGAACCATCCTTAGACACACCGCCATATTCGATTAAAGCACGCTGTCTGCCCCATGAACCCGCTTCATATTCCACTGCCGCACCTTGATTATCACGGCCATTTTTAGTTTGTACGGTAATCGCGCCGCCCAACGTATTTAAACCATATAAAGGATTAGAGCCTGGCACCACTTGCATATTGCCAATCGCAAAGTTAGGAATTTTGTCCCATAACGTGACGTCCCCAAAAGGCTCATTGACGCGCACGCCATCGACATATGTAGATAAGCCTTGTGGGTTGCCAAGTAATGGGGAGGATGAATACCCGCGGAAGTTAATCTCAGGTTGCCATGGGTTGCCGCCCAGCTCGGTCACGGTCACCCCTTGCATATTGTTATTCATGTAATCAGCAATTGACACACCAGTTTGGTTGTTAATCGCGGCTGGATTGGCCATTTGGATATTGGCAGGAATTTTATACAGCGGTAACCCAATGCCTTTTAATGGCGTGGTACCCACCACTTCAATTTGATCAAGTTCAAGTTTACGATCCTCAGCCATGGCTTGCTGTGCAGCAAACGCTGACAAAATCGCAATCAGTATCGGTTTAAAAGGCGTATGTTGTTTCATATCAATATCTATTCCCGGGAAATGTAATGAAGAAGTTTTTTTGTTTTGTAACCATTTCCGTGCAATTTACATTCCACTTTTCATCGTGAATAAAATGTGTCATCAATTCAATGACTAACTGCAGATGAGATGCTTTCATTGCAAGTCGTTGACGTGAATGTGGTTGTATTAAACCAATTTTATGGCTGCACATGGCTGATAGCAACCATTTATTTTAGAAATACCAGAAAAGATTACAATGTTAAGAGGTAAGGATAGGCGTACAGTCGATGACGATACCATAGGCATTTCGACCGGCTTGCCAGTGGCAATCTACAGTATTTGGAATCAGGCCAATCAAGTGCGCACCGGATGGATGTTGAACACTTACCAGCGCTTGATAAGCACGTTGCCATGGCGGAATGGCAAGCATTTGAAAAATGGTTTTTAGTGATCTTGAAGGCCGTTTAGCATCTGGTTGCAAACCCTCACCACCGACCCGCTGATGGAGTTGCAATTGCATACACGCCGACATTTGAAGCGGTTGCTGATAGCGCTTAAATAAGGTGATCGCGGCTGGGCTAATGCCCAACAATTGCAATGAGATGCCCTGTCCTTTCACCAATCTAAATTGCACTTGCCATCGGCCCCAAGTTTGAGTCGCTTCACCATGCCAAGTCATCGGCGCATCTGGCAATGGCGGTGGTGGTGTAATGCAATACAAACGCCCTTGATAGTGATGTAAAAAGGCACTGGCTTTGCCAGAGCTGGCATACAGTGGCAAATGTAAATAGCGATCCGATTTTACAGTCAATAATTGCTGCCAGTAGTCTTGTAATTGCAAGGTACTCGGCATCAATAAACATTGCTGCGCAATCCAGCAACGTAACAGGTTTTTAGCGCGTATATCGCCTAACGCCAGCAGGGGTTGCATGTGTAACGATTGACCGCACCAAGTGGGTTCTAATGCGCAGGACAGCAAATCTTGTTGCGCCATCACATCCAATAAGGTTTGCGCATCAGCCAAATGCTGCGCAGTACGCGCGAAACTGATGTCTGCTTGTGGATAGCGTTGACGTATCTGCGGCAATACTGCATGCCGTAAAAAATTACGATCGTAACGCATATTGGTATTACTCTCGTCCTCAACCCATTGCAGCTGATGCGCTGCAGCGAGCGCAACAATATCGGCTTTTGCAACCTTTAACCATGGCCGCCAGCGTAGCGTGTTTGCATCCCACTCAGCCATGGCACTTAAGCCTTTTACCCCCGCGCCCCGTAACAATTGCAACAGCAAGGTTTCGGCTTGATCTTGCACATGATGGGCAGTGACAATCGCATGCGCGCCGATAGCGAGTCGGGTTTGCTCCAGGGCTTGATAGCGTGCGGCTCTGGCCAGCGCCTCAACCCCTAGCCCCTCGCTCATCTCCAGCGTGACACGTTCATAATAAAAGGGAATGGCTAACTGGTGACAGATCGCTTGGCATTGCTGTAACCAGTCATCTGCGTTTGGACTCAACCCATGATGCACGTGCATGGCAGACAATTTAAAATCAACCGCAGAAAGACATGCGTGCAAAGCATGTAATAAGGCGACTGAATCAACGCCGCCACTCAATGCAACAAGCACATGCGGGCGCACGGTGCCGTGCGCTAACTGTATGGCACAAAAGCGCTGCAACGGGTCTAGCAGCGCGATTTGCAATGAGGAATTATTTTTCACCGAGCAATTTAAATTTACCGTAACCCATTAAACGCTGGTAACGAGTATCAAGCAATTGCGGTAATTTTTTGCTTTGTAGGGTCTTTAATTGTGCGGCAATGGTGTTGCTCACACGTTCCATCACCTCTTCAATGCAGCGATGCGCCCCCCCTAACGGTTCGCTGATAATGCTATCCACCAAGCCTAAGCCTTTTAAGCGATCGGCAGTAATGCCAAGAGTTTCAGCCGCTTCGGGCGCTTTGGTTGCACTTTTCCATAAAATGGACGCGCAACCCTCAGGTGAAATGACTGAGTAGGTCGAGTATTGCAACATGGCTAAATGGTCCACGACCCCCAATGCCAGCGCACCGCCTGAACCCCCTTCACCGATGACGATACCGATGATCGGTGTTTTGAGTTCGGCCATCACATATAAATTGCGTGCAATGGCTTCCGACTGACCGCGTTCTTCGGCACCGATACCAGGATAGGCGCCTGGCGTATCGATAAAGGTAATGATGGGCAATTGAAATTTCTCAGCCATTCTAAATAGGCGAAGGGCCTTACGATAGCCTTCTGGTCTAGGCATACCAAAGTTTCGGTATTGGCGTTCTTTGATATCACGGCCTTTTTGGTGGCCGATCACCATCACCGGAATGCCATTAAAACGGGCTAAGCCACCGACGATGGCTGGATCATCCGAATAGGCACGATCGCCGTGCAACTCCTGGAAATCCGTAAAAATTGTTTGAATATAATCCAGCGTATACGGCCGCTGTGGATGGCGTGCCACTTGGGATATTTGCCAAGCGGACAATTGTTGGTAAGTGTCTTGCAACAGCTTTTCATTTTTTTTAGTGAGCTGATCAACCTCTTTGGCAATGTCAATCGAATCATGTTCGTCGTGGGACAATTGCAAGGCTTCAATCCGCTTTTCAAGCTCAGCAATGGGTTGCTCGAAATCAAGATAAGTCAATTTACTGGGTGTTAAACGCTTAGCACTCATGATGAATTCTTATGAAAAAAGGTTATGCATTATAAAGGATTTTGACGTTTTCTTTAGTGAGCCAGCTTTGTAAATTATGAATCAGATCATCATGCAACACGACTTGCCATTGTTCACTCAGCATTAAACTGACTTGCGCAGCTTGGTTATGATAATCGACCTTGATCGGACAGCGCTTGGTATCGTCATCGGCATAACGATAAGGCGTGAGCACTTGCATCAAACGGTGGAGATCAGACTGACCATTACAAGCAATCGTCAACATTTGCGCAAAGCGACTACGCACCGCAGCCAAATCAAACAGTTTTCGAGCACTGACGCGAATCCCACCCGAGAACTCATCATTGCTAATACGGCCTTCCACAATGAGCAATTGATCTTCTTTAATCCAAGCAGCATGCTGTTGCAACAACTCAGACCCAATCACAACATCGACACGGCCAACAGCATCATCCAGCGTCACGATTGCCATTTTTCCACGTTGCGTCATGCGCACGCGAATCCCCATGACCACGCCAGCTAATAATTTGGGTTGTTCTTGTGGCACCAAGTCGTTTAAATGCCCTTTAATAAAAGGCATCAATTGTGGTTTGTAGTGAAGGAAAGGGTGACCACTTAAATAAAAGCCCAAGGCAGCCTTTTCCTCCAGCAAGGCTTGTTCAGGGCTCCATGCCGCCGTCGTGGGTAATTGTGGTTGTGCTGCCACCATCCCCCCAAACAAACAATCCTGACCTGCATGCGCAGCGGTTTGCTCTGCCGCGCTCATGGCAACCTCTAAGCCCGCCAGCAAGGCAGCGCGGTTTGGCTCTAACTGATCAAACGCACCTGCGCGAATAAACGCTTCCATCACACGACGATTGACTTTACGTAAATCTAGCCGCTGACAAAAATCAAATAAATCTTTAAAAGGACCATGCGCCTCACGTGCCGCCATCATGACTTCTATGGCTGCTTGGCCAGACCCTTTAATGGCCCCCAGACCATACAAAATTTGCTGGTGATTGATGGGCTTAAACTGATAGACGCTGCTATTGATATCGGGCGGTAGCATATCGATTTGATTCGCCGCGCAATCATCAAAAAAGGTCCGAATATTGTCGGTGTTGTTCATGTCTGCAGACATGGTTGCAGCAATAAAAGCGGCAGGATAATGCGCTTTCAAATAGGCGGTATGATAAGCGACCAATGCATACGCTGCCGCATGTGATTTATTAAAGCCGTAGCCAGCAAATTTTTCCAGCAAATCAAACAAATCATTCGATTGTTGCAACGACAAGCCGTTTTTCAACGCGCCTTCGTTAAAAATTTCGCGCTGCTTGACCATTTCTTCAGGCTTTTTCTTACCCATTGCCCGCCGTAGCAAATCGGCGCCGCCTAAACTATAGCCAGCCACCACTTGGGCAATTTGCATCACTTGCTCTTGATACACGGCAATGCCATAGGTTTCTTTAAGGATGCTCTCGGTCGACACATGCGGATACTCGACACGTTGTAGCCCATGCTTACGACGGCAGAAATCAGGGATCAAATCCATCGGTCCAGGACGATACAAAGCCACCAAGGCAATAATGTCTTCAAATACATCCGGTTTTGCCTGTTTGAGCATGTCTTTCATGCCCTTAGATTCCAACTGAAACACTGCGGTGGTATTGGCTGACTTTAATAATTGATAGCTTTTTTTGTCGTCCAAAGGAATGGTTTCAAACGTCAGTGGCGGCAAAGACTGTTGCGCGCGTTGAACATTGGCATTCTCTAACGCCATGTTCAAAATGGTCAGCGTACGTAAGCCCAAAAAGTCAAACTTAACTAACCCGACCGCTTCGACATCGTCTTTATCATATTGACTGACCAAGCTATCACCGTTGGGTTGGCAGTAGATGGGGGAAAAATCAGAGATTTTTCCTGGCGCAATCAGCACCCCACCCGCGTGCATACCGACGTTTCGTACCAAGCCTTCTAGGCGCAACGCAAGGGATAATAACGCTTCGACCTCTTCTTCTTTTTGTCGCCGCTCTTGTAATTGTGGTTCTTTTTCCAGCGCGGCTTCAAGCGTAATGCCCAGTTCCAGTGGAATCAATTTGGCAATACCATCCACAAAATTAAACGGTAAATCCAGAACTCGGCCAACGTCGCGAATGACTGCTTTGGCCGCCATGGTCCCGAAGGTAGCGATTTGCGAAACCGAGGCCAAGCCGTATTTTTGTTTGACATAATCAATGACGCGATCCCGCCCTTCTTGACAAAAATCAATGTCAAAGTCGGGCATCGACACCCGCTCAGGGTTAAGAAAACGTTCAAACAACAAGTGATATTTAAGCGGATCGAGATCGGTAATGCCTAAACTGTAAGCCACTAACGAGCCCGCGCCAGAGCCACGACCAGGTCCAACCGGCACCCCATTATTTTTTGCCCAGTTGATAAAATCCGCCACAATCAAAAAGTAGCCAGGAAAGCCCATTTGAATGATGATGCCGCACTCAAATTGCAAGCGCGCTTCATATTCTGGCCGTTTGCTTGCGCGCACACTTTCATCGCTAAACAAATACGCTAATCGCCGCTCTAATCCAAGTTGCGATTGAGCAATTAAATAGGCATCTAGGCTCTCACCATTGGGTGTAGGAAAGTCAGGCAAATAATTTTTGCCCAAGGTGAGCGAGAGATTACAACGCTTAGCAATTTCAACGGCATTTTGTAATGCAATCGGCACATCTGCGAATAGGGCTTGCATTTCCGCTTGTGAGCGCATGTACTGACTGGGCACAAAGCGTCGCGGACGCCGCGTATCCGCCAACACATAGCCATCCGCAATACAGGTACGCGCCTCATGCGCCATGTAATCGTCAGCGGTTTGAAACTGTACAGGATGGGTGGCCACGACTGGCAAATCGAGCGCTTGCGCTAATTGCAAAGTGTGTTCGATGAGATGCTCTTGGGCGCGATGCGCTGCCGTGTCCACCTCATGCACGCGTTGAATCTCAAGATAATAACGTCCAGCAAAGGTGTGGGCCCATTGCGTTGCCAATTGTTTAGCCACCAATGGATTGCCCGCTTGCAATGCTTGCCCAACATCGCCTGCTTGAAAACCAGACAGCATGATCAGCCCTGCATTTTTTTCAAGCAACCAGCTTGTTTTGATTTCAGCATGCTCACGGTACTGATTTTCGAGGTAAGCGCGGCTGATCAACTCACATAAATGTCGGTAGCCTGTGGCATTTTGTACCAACAACAACATGCGCTGCGGTTGATCACGTTGTAGCGGGTTTTCAATCCAAACATCACAGCCAATAATGGGTTTGAGTCCCTTGCCGCGGGCTGCTTTATAAAATTTGATCGCCCCAAATAAATTAGATAAGTCAGTCAGGGCCAATGCGGGCATTGCATCATTTTTAGCCGCATGGACATAATCATCAATCCTGACCGTACCATCCACAATCGAATATTCACTGTGACAACGCAGGTGAATAAAGGTAGGAATGATCGGCGTATTGGACGTGTCTTGCATAACAGTTATTTTACTCGGCTCAGTTTTATTTGCACATCATCCGCTGCTAAATAATCTGATTGACAAGCTGGAGTTGTCTCACCTGATCACCTAGAAAAAACACTACAACCTCTGCGGCAACGCCAAGCACGCTTTAGCCACAAAAAAATTTCGTACGGCATTTTTTGTTTTATGATGAGCGCTGTTAAATGTTTGGAAGCTGCTTACATGCCGTGTGCAATCACACTAGATCAAGAACCGATTCTGATTGAGGATACATTACCCACCATTGGTGAAGTGTTACCTGCTTTCAGCCTAGTGACAGATACCTTGAATGACGCCACACTCGAACACTTTGCAGGCCAGTACAAAATACTCAACATTTTTCCCAGCATTGATACCACCACCAGCGCCGAAAGTGTGCGTACGTTAGAGTCCTTACTCGCGCCTTTTGCCAACACTGCATTACTGCATATTTCAGCAGATTTACCATTTGCATTGAGCCGCTTTAAAACGCTTAACCAATTATCACGCGGCGTATATCTGTCCACCCTGCGTGGTCGCGACATGCTCAAACACTATGGCGTGCTGATGGTCACCAGTAAATTGGCGGGGTTACCTGCGCGCGCGCTGATGGTGGCCGATCAGAATAACCATATACAGTATGTCGAGCTGGTGCCTGATTTGAATACTGCGCCTAATTATTTGGCTGCTATCGCAAGCCTCGAACAAGCCATGACCAGCAAAAATGGTTGATTGGTCTGGCTTAGCACGTTAAAGTAGTTGCCTGTTTAAAAAGATTTTTAACCCTGTGTTTTGGAGATGTATACATGTCTAGCGTAACCCTTAAAGGCAATGCTGTTTCAATCGGTGGCCAGTTTTTGAAAACCGGTGATAACGCACCCGCGTTCCAATTGGCTGATGCCAAACGTAATCTAGTCGGCTTAGAGGCCTATGCAGGTAAACGTAAAGTATTGAATATTTTCCCAAGCATTGATACACCGACCTGTGCCACGTCAGTGCGCACCTTCAATCAAAAAGCGAGCCTTGCGAGCAATACGGTGGTGTTGTGTATTTCCGCTGATCTTCCATTTGCGCAAAGCCGTTTTTGTGGCGCCGAAGGCATTGAACATGTGGCGACCTTGTCTACGTTCCGTGACACCACCAAGTTTGGCACCGATTACGGCGTGTTGATTACAGACAGCAGTTTAGCTGGCTTGACCACGCGTGCCGTCATCGTGTTAGACGAGCACAACAAGGTATTACATAGCGAATTAGTGGCAGAAATTGCCGAAGAACCCAATTACGAAGCAGCGTTGGCTGTATTGTAAATTAGGCGGTTCTCAATCAGCCCGGTGTTAACCGGGCTTTTTTATGGGTTTCACAGATGTTTCAGCCGCCCATCGTTACCCTATTACCGGCTACACCAGCATCTTGCCATGCAGCTCAATGCGTTATAAAGACGCATCCGACGCTTGATAAACCGTGTATTTCGCATTACTGCCTTTACATTGATCAACGGGGTATTTTTGTGCGTTTAAATCAATTTTGGCGTGGGTGGCTTCGATTAAATCAATGCCACATACTTCGGCAATCCTGAGCAAATACACAAAGGTATCCGCAAGTTCCTGCCCGACCTCTCGTTTTTGATCCTCTGACAATTGCTGACTGTCTTGCGCTGTCATCCATTGAAAATGTTCAACCACTTCGGCGGCTTCTACAATCATGGCCATGGCTAAATTTTTAGGCGAATGAAATTGTGCCCAGTCACGCTCTGTCACAAATGTATCAATGCGTTGACGTAAATGGTCTAGTGAGTCGTGAGCAGCAGCAGAGGCCTTTGTATGTTTATCCATTGATCAGCATTCCGTTCATAGTCATACGCATTCAAAAGTCAATCAGAGGTGCTCACCATAACTTACGCACATCCGAAGGGTGTGCAATCAGGTCGGCAAACGCCTCCGCATCTAATGGCTTGCTAAACAAATACCCTTGCATTTCATCACAGTCATGGGCTTTTAGGAAAGCCAATTGCGCTGGGGTTTCCACCCCTTCTGCAATCACCGTTAAGCCTAAACTTTGCGACATTTTAATAATCGCGGTCACAATGGCGGCATCATTTAAATCAATTTGTATATCACGAATAAAGCTTTTATCGATTTTAATGGTGTTCACAGGCAACATTTTTAAATAGGATAAGCTAGAGTAACCCGTACCAAAATCATCCACGGATAAACGTACGCCCATGTCTTTAAGCGCATTTAAGTCTTGTATCACACTGACTTGACCCTGAATCGCCACGCTTTCAGTCACTTCGAGTTCGAGATAGTGCGGTTGCAGGCCAGTTTGCATCAATACCCGCGTGATTTCTTGCATAAATGCATTTTGATTAAGCTCGACCACCGATACGTTGATCGCAATCGGCAATTTGGGTAAACCCGCGTCTTGCCAGCGTTTGTTTTGAGTACAGGCCTCGCGCAACACCCAATTGCCTATATTTTTAATCAGACCCGAATCTTCTGCAATCGGAATAAAACGGTCGGGCATGATTAAGCCCCATTCAGGGTGCTGCCAGCGTATCAACGCTTCAGCGCCGATAATGTTGCCAGTTTTTAAACACACTTTGGGTTGATAATATAAAACCAATTCTTGATTAGATATAGCCTTTTTAAGGCTGTTTTCGAGCAACAGTTGCGCGGCCACCCGCGCGCTCATTTCCTGTGTAAAAAATTGGTACTGATTACGCCCTGCACTTTTGGCATGGTACATGGCAGCATCGGCATGGCGCGTCAGTTCATCCACACTGTCGCCATCGTCTGGATACACCGCAATGCCAATACTGGCGGTGACGGATAACTCATGCGGATGAATTTGTATCGGCAATTTAACGGCTTCTAGAATTTTTTGGGCCATTTCTGCGGGCACAGCATCTTCTTGCAATTCTGGCAGTAGCACCACAAACTCATCCCCACCCTGCCGACTCAAGGTGTCTGCACCGCGAATACAATTTTTTAAACGGGTGCTGAGGATTTTAAGCAGCTGATCGCCGACTTCATGCCCTAAGGTGTCGTTAACGCGTTTAAAGTGATCAATATCAAAAAATAAAATAGCGAGCTTAGCGCTTCGCCGCTTTGCTGCATGAATGGCTTGCGTAATACGGTCGGTCAATAGTAAGCGGTTTGGCAAATCGGTGAGATAGTCATGTTCCGCCAAATAGGTCATTTTTTGCGCCATTTGTCTGGCATCACTGACATCATGAAACACCAACACCACACCTAACATTTCGCCTTCAACATTTCTGATAGGCGCAGCAGAGTCTTCAATGGCAAATTCATGGCCGGATTTGGAGATCAAGACGGTGTGGTTGGCCAAGCCACACACTTTATTGTGAGCCAACACCACATCCACTGGATTGGCCGCCAATTTACGCGTACTTTCATTGAGGATTCTAAACACCTCTAAAATCGGTCGCCCTTGTGCCTCTGCTTTGGTCCAGCCTGTCATTTTTTCGGCAACAGGGTTTAAGTAAGTAACTACGGAATGTAAATCGGTGGTGATCACCGCGTCACCAATCGATTCAAGGGTGACCATGGCCAATTGCTGTTGGTTAAATAAGGCTTCTTCGGTTTTTTTCCGTTGTACGATCTCGGCTCTTAAATTTTCATTAATCACACTTAAATCATTGGTGCGCTGAATCACCAGTTGTTCAAGGTTGGCATTGAGCTCGGCGAGCGCTTGTTCGGCCAGTTGGCGCTTTTGAATTTCGGTTTCAAGTTTAACAATGGTGTTTTTAAGCTGCTTGTTACTGGTGATGGTCAGGGCCACAGGCATTAATCGCCACAACATGACGGCGGTAGCAAGTGAAGCAATCGCGGTGATACTTTTGACACTGGCATCTAACCAATAGAGGGGATGCCAGATGGTGACAATCGAGATTAAATGTGTAGTGCCGCAAGCGAAAATAAACAGGGAGAACATAATAAACACCCAGTTAAATTCGAGATCAATGCGTTTTTTGATCAGATAAATGAACGCAAGCGGAATTGTAAAATAAGAGATCGCAATGACACTGTCAGACAGAATGAACATCCATAACAACTGTGGTTGCCACAAATAACAGTGGCCATGCGGCATAAAATGCTGTGGCAGTAACCCATTAATAATACCATCCATGACATACCCCTCATTGTCTCCAGCACGCTAGACAACTTTTTGAACCGTCCCAAGGAAACGTCTATTTGTTATACCTTGAAACATACCACAAGGTTTCATGGAGCGATTCAATCGCACACAATCTTTTCAAGCCTTAACGCATGATTGCAATCGCTGGGAGATTTTGCGGTTCTACATGGTGCGCTGTTGGAGAGTACGATGTTGGAGTGTAGGTTGAGGGAAAGAACGGCTTTAGGGCTTACGGTTACTGCCTGCAACCATTTTAATTTCAAATAAACGACATTCCAGCGGCCCATTAAATAACGGTGTTTTTTTGCTTGGGCTCAAGCGCATGAGCTTAGGCATCCGTAAATCACTGGTTAAGAAATAGGTGTTCCAACCCGCTAATTTTTGTTTGAGGGTCGCACCCATCAGAGGATATAACGCGCTCAGCGTATCGTCTTCACCAATACGAACGCCATACGGCGGATTCGCCACCAACACCCCCGCTTCTGCAGGCGGCACGACCTGATTAAAATCAGCATGTGAAATTTGAACGGCCTCTAACCAGCCTGCTTCTGAGAGGTTTTGTTTGGTGATGCGCACAGCACGTAAATCAATATCGCTGCCATAAATCTTTTGAAAACTCACGGGTTTAACCGCTTTGTTGGCTGCATTTTTAATTTTTTTAAAGGTATCAGATTCAAAGTTTTTTAATTTTTCAAAGCCGAAGGTACGATACAAGCCCGGTGCTATATTGAGCGCCATCATCACCGCTTCAATTAAAAAAGTACCACTACCGCACATCGGATCTAACAAGGGTTGACCCGGTTTCCAGCCAGATAAGGTCAAGATACCCGCGGCTAAATTTTCGCGTAGTGGCGCTTCGATGCTGTTTTTACGATGACCACGCTGATACAAAGGCAAGCCTGAGGTATCCACATACAATTGATAGGTATCTGCGGTCAGATAGACATGGACCCGCACCGCTGGCTCTCGTGTATCAATATTCGGGCGTGAGCCGACACTTTGGCGAAATTTGTCGCAGACCGCATCTTTAATGCGTAGGGTCACAAACTCTAAACTTTTCAGTGGGCAACGTACCGCAGTGACTTTCACCATAAACGCATGTTTCACATCAAACCAATTGGGCCAATTAATTTTAAACGCGCCCTGATATAAATCGTCTTCTTTCACATATTGCCCACGCCCGACTTGCATCAATATCCGGGTCGCCACCCTTGAATGCAGATTGGCGTGATAAACCACCGCCAACTCCCCCGCAAAGCTGGCACCACCATCGGTGACTTTAATTTCTTTTGCGCCACTTGTTTGTAGTTCTTGTTGCAAAATCGCTTCCAAACCACGTGGGCAGGTAGCAAAATATTGATTCATCATGGGTTAGGTGCCGATACTAAAAGTTTGACCGTTGTTTGGATTGGCGCCCTGTAAACGGTCAATGAGGTCAAGAAATGGGAGCGCATGCGATTGCATGGCCACTTGTGCGCGTTTGCGCAATAACGCTAAATTGGGCATCGCGAGTTCAGGGTTAAACCCAAACACGATGATATTGCCGGGTTTTCCCGTGGGCAAGGTCAGTACCCGATCATCAAATGCCTGCAGCATCCGCTGCAAATAAATATCAAAATGTTTATCAGACCCCCATAAGTTAATGGCAAATAAACCGTCAGGGGTGATGGTGTTGGCGCAATCATCAAAAAATGCTTGGGTACAAAAATCGGGCGGTAAGCCATGACTGCCAAAAGCATCCATCATTAATACATCACAACAGCCAGGATGGGTTTCTATGTACGCCATGCCATCGCCCTCGAGAATGGTTAAACGCGCATCATTGTCTGGCACATAAAAGTGGCTTCGTGCCACTTGAATGACTTGCGGATTGAGTTCAATCACTGTTTGCTTGATCTGTGGGCAATATTGCCAAATGTATTTAGCAATCGAGCCTCCGCCTAAGCCAATCAACACACTGCGTTGTATCTCTGGTTTAAACAACACACTGAACATCATGCCCCAAGAATAGGCGAGCACTAATGCATAAGGGTCTTTCACCTTCATGCTACTTTGAATGGTTGGCGAACCTAAATGCAGGGAGCGCACACCATCCACTTCAGTGACTTCCACCATCTCGGTTGCTGAAATGGCTTTATGAATTTTTCGATTTAATTTAAACATTTCAGCGTGTTAAGGTTGATTTGCTAAAGGCACTGTAGCGGTCTCGGAAGTGCTAAGAGACTCGGAAGTGCTCAGCGACGCAGTACCCTTTGCGTCATTGGCGCCTGTTTCAGATACGGGTGACGGATCAGTGGCTACGTGGTTTAATGTATTCGCTGCCATTGCCATGTCATCCTCGTCTATGACAAATGCAGTCTCCTGCGCATCCTCCTCGTAGAGATGTAAAAATTTACATTCGAGCGCCATCAACAATGGATCAACACTTTGCACACTCAAGCGCACTTTGCGACCCGCTTTGATCGCTGGCAAACTGTGTACTTTAGTTATGTAAGGTAATCCTGCCAGCCGCACTAAGTTTTCGCGCCACACCGTGGCATCGATTTCAGTAATATGTGCTTGAATTAAATATTGCAAACACCAATAGCGCTCCATGCGCGTTTGAAAATCGTTATAAGCATTATAGGTTTGATCAAAATTGCGCATATGCCCAGCCAACACATCGCTGTGTGCGGTATAGATGGGGGCTTGCATGCTAAGGACTGCAATCAATTGACGCTGGTTGATTAAATCGACTGCTCGACGCAATGGCGAAGTACACCACGCATACTGTGCGACGCCTAAGCCTTGGTGCCCTTCCGCTTTAGTGGTCATATAGACTTTACCGCCATTTTGCGCACGATAAATGCCAGGAACACCATGCTCAGCCAATAACAAGCCCCACTGGCTATTGGCAGCGATCATTAGTTCGGCCACCAACTTATCCATCGGTGCACCACGTTGCCGATTGACAATACGGACCTGGCCATCGGTGACATAAAAATTATAATCCACCTGTGCAGGTCTGCTCGGATCAAATTTACCGCGTGCCTTTTCTAAGCTTTCGGCAAATTGATGCAAATAAACCAGCGATGACCATAGTGGATGTCCACTGTCCTGCGCTAACGTCTGCGCATTAAAATAAGGTTCTAAGGTGTCGTGACGCAAGTTTTCAACAATATTGACGCGTTCAAGCCTGCTGTGCTGATGCACAATGGTCCAGTCTGGGGCGACTTCTAAATATAACGACAAGGCGGGTTTGGTATGGCCTGCATCCAAACTAAATGGACGAATCGCACCCTCTGGCAACATGGTGATTTTGTGTCCGGGCATGTAGACCGTGGAAAGGCGCTTCATCACTTCATGGTCAAGGACTTGATCCGGCAACACCCCAAGGGCTGGCACTGCAATGTGAATCCCAACTTGACGATGCCCGTTGGCAAGTAACGTCAAAGACAGTGCATCATCAATTTCAGTTGTAGTGCTGTCATCAATACTAAAAGCAGCAACGTCAGACAATGGCAAATCCGCTGGCATCGCGCCTAATTCAAACGCAGGAAACCCCTCACCATGCGGAAAATATTCCCTTAAAAATGCACCCAAATGATAATCATGAATTGAGCTCAATGCACCCGCCGCATATAACACCTGAATGGGCAATTGTTTTAAGTCAGCCGCCGCTTGTTCGAGTGCTTTAAACTCCAAACTACTTTTGTCAGGTGCGTATAACAGCATATCTAACTTTTGTTTCAGCGCGTCTGGTAAGGTCTGCGCTTTCAGTGCCTCGACCATACTCGCCACAAGCGCCGCTTGCTGCCGTTTTTTTTCCAACCCGGCCAGCGCGGCATTTAAAATATCACTCGGCGCTTTTTTATACCGCCCTTTCCCTTTGCGGTAAAAATACATCGGTGCGCCATGCAATTTAATCGCGGTGGCCGCCGCTTGCACTGCATTGGGCTTGCCACCGTAATACTCTTGCGCGAGGCTTTCAAAAGCAAATTCGTCGTCGCTACAACATTCCCACAAAAAATCAGTTTCTAAGGTATCGGCCTCGGCCTGTGCTTGCTCAATAAAGCCATGCAACGCGCTTTCAAACCGCATCAACACATGATTGGATTTAATTTTGCTTCGCTTACCCGAGCTGGATTCAACCTGCATGCTACTGTCGGCTTCGGACATGACAGAGGCCACCTTAAAGTGGCCGTCTTCTTCGTAAAAAACATTCATGGATGGAAATGGGTCGTGTAGAACACACTGCGTGACATAAAGCCGTATTTTAACCGACTTGTTACCGATATGCTGGATTTAAGCCGTTTTATCCCCCAATCGCGCAATCAAGAGGGTAAAGATCGCCCAAGCGTTGCTGTGGAGTCGTTCTGCCAGCCGTGTATGCCAAAAAATTAAGGGCATGCAAAATGATGTTTACTGGAGACTTTGCTCACTTAAAATATGCTACGACTTTAGACGACAGTTCAGTGCATCCCCCTGACTCACAACAAAGCAATGCGCCATTCACCCTATTTGCCAAATATTGCAATGCGTCCAATGGGTAGCAATCAACAGACAATGTTAGTGCGCTTTGAGGTGTCTGCGGTTTAACAGCATCAACATGCATGCCATGATTATCAGCCCCCACTGCGGCAAGGTGGGCACATCTGTGACCGCAGACGTCGGAGGCATTGGCAAGTTAAACGTTGATATGTTATTGCTACTATCAGCATCTGCCACATCTGAGCTCACTGAAATCACAAGTGGCGGCTGATTTACCAGCGTATTCCAGACGAGTTCCAGATTTAAGTGGCTGACTTCTGCCACATCCAACTGTGATAGACGACAGGTCAACTGTTGATTGCTGCTTTGGCAGCGTGGATCTGCACTGATCAGGGATGCGCCACTGGGCAATGTCAGCTGCACGGCTACATTGATCGCATTGGCTGGCCCAGCGTTCGTGACGCTCAGGGTGTAAAAATAAGGAGTGCCCACCACAGGTGGTTGGCTAGGCCCGCTTAAACTAACGGCCAAATTGGCATCAGCCGACGGATTTAACGTCCAATCCAGTTGATAATTGCCCGCATTGTTAGCATTGCCATTGATTGCAATGTGATAGGTTGTACCCGCCGCGGCCTGAAAATACAACGGCACATTGGCGTTATTGCTCATTGCTTTAGGTGTTAATGTATTAATCGACGCTCCTGTGTACACCGCCAATCCTGGCACTGAAAGACTGCCACTAACACTGAGCGTGACTTGACCCGCCTCTGGTGCAGTCCACTGCATCCATACTGAGTGTTGTGCAGGTAGTTCTGCATGTGCAGGCTCTCCCACTTCCGCCGTAGCCAGTAAATTGGTGCCATTCACACTGCCAGATGCCCCTGACATCAGCACAGGGTTAGCAAACGCATCATTGGATGGACGCGCAGAAGCCCTTAAATCCAAGCGTGGCTTCACAATGTTGTTACGACTGTCCGTGACTGCTTTGCCTACACTGATTAACCGCGCTTGAATTTGCTCGGCGGTTTCATTGACAAAGGCGGCGCGTAATACCGCTACCGCCCCTGCCACATGCGGAGCGGCTTGGGAGGTGCCTGCCATCGTGATGCCAGCAGAGGTCACCAAGGCGCCTGGCGCCAGCAGATTTAAATAGGGTGCACTGTTTGAAAAGCAAGTGACTTGATCGGCTGCTGTGGTTGCATCCGCACAACTACTATAGGTAATGCCGCCCACATTGCTGTCGTATACCGCCCCGACTGAAAGCGCAGCAGGTACGCAGGCGGGAGTGCTTAAGCCATCCAAATAGCCTTCATTGCCAGAGGCTACCACCACGTTGATGCCCGCCTCTTTTGCGCGCTGCACAGGGCTGGTAAAAGGAGTCATGGGACAAACACTGGTGTTACGATCACCACCACCCAAACTCATATTAATCGCAACAATATTGTAGATAGCACGATTGGCAATTGCCCAGTTAATGGCACTGATAATGTCGCTGGCAAAGGCGCCGCCCGTATTATTAAATACATTGATGGCGGCAATATTTGCTTTTGGCGCAACGCCCAACACGGTTGCGGCGACATTGCTGCCATGCTCAGGCAAGCTATTGGCGGTGCCAGAATTGACGATGGTATTGGCGACCACCACCCGACAGGTTGCCGCGGGGGTCGCCACTGCAGAGCATGGCCCAAACGCCGCCTTGGTCAGATCAATACCGTCATCAATCACGACCACCGTCGCCCCCGCGCCTTGATATTGAACTTGACTAACCGCAGGTTGCTGAATCAAAGGTAAGCTTTGAGCCAATACTTTATGCATGACGCTGTCCGCATACACCGCTTTTACGTTGCCACTCGCCAGCAGCGCACGTACAGCGTTGACGGTTTTAAAACGTTTTAGACTGATCGGCAAATGGTCATAATCACGGACTTGTTCAATCCCCGCTTGCAACTCTAATGCTTTTGAGTGATTTTTGATGGCGGCATAGCCTCTGCGCTTCATCACTAACTCATCGTCACTATCCGCTATGCGTCGCTTTTTTAACCGCGCGTCCATCAAACGTTGATTCATTAAGCTATCGTCATATTCCACGATCAGTGTGGGCGTTTGACCCTGACTAAACAGAGTCAACACGGCCGGTTCAATCTCTGCCGCATGCATGACAGATGAGAACATCGTCAATGTACACAACATTAAAAAATGCAGCATCAGAGCACACATGGGTTGAATGAAATTCACAATTTTAAAAGTGATGAATGAAAGATTCATGAACGGCTGATTACACTGTCTAAACGCATCTGTCGCTTTTAAGTTGTTTGCAACCTAGCGATTGATACATTTCAAATGTTTGTAAGGAACCCATACCACATCAACAGCGTAAACCTATGATTGCCAGGCACATTGTAAACGCCTCATCACGCCGCATGAATCACCGGCTTTTTTATTCAGCTTGGGTGAGCACACAAGCCATGCATGCTGACAATAAACCCAGCATTAAGCGCCCGCCGTTTTCCAATATTGCCTGCCAATAAAAAAAATAGTTGGTTTCTTGTATTGCATAATGGGTTTCGATCATTTGCCATAACGCTGCCAACAAAACAAATGGCACATCGATACACCATACCAACATAGAAAATAACAGTCCATATACCAGGGCCAACAACCGTTTTTTTAAGCGGATTGATGGCCAAGATAAGATTACCGCAACACAAACCGCTAAACTTTTCCAGAGATGCATTAATGATGTACTGACTTGGGCAATGCCGTCATGATTCACCGCCACAAAGTGACGACCTAACCAGAAGGGTTTCGACAGTGTGACCTTAAAGGCAATGACTTGTGCATCGCCAATGCGGGTGATTTGTTCATCTATCACTTCAAAATGACTATCAATCAACATAAAAAGCCACTTAAAAAGAGGTAATAAGTAGGCAATCGAGGGCCCAACAAAAGCATCAAGTGCCCAGCCGATACCAAAGACATAACAACAAAATTTGAGGGCTAATTGCATCAGGACGGCTCACGAAAAAGCTGTTGATGTGCGTAGGCTAACCACCATGCATAAAAAACACCGGTTGCCCCTAACATTAAAAATGGCGCGAGTATACCGTGGCTAAATTGAAAATATTCCCGTTGATATTGCAAGACCCAAAACAGCCCACACAAACGTAAAATATTGATTAAAAATAAGAACATCAACCCATAGAGCGCGCCAAAGCATTGATGTCTACGACGAATCTTGGCACTCATCAACCCTGCCAACAGCATCAACATCATGTCCACACCATCACACCCGTTTGCGATATTCATGCTTGCATGTGCGCCTTGGAGCGTACTGCCCATTACGATGACTTGATCCGCTGTCAACCACCTGATGGTAATCGCTAATGCTTGCGTCAGCACATCATTAATCCACCATGCGCCAAAACCAGTATTCGAAAGAGATAACCAGATTTGCTGCATCACGATAAAACTGGCAAAAAATATCATTAGGCGCTTTACCTGATCCGCATCCTTCAGATTTAAATATTGCTTACTCAGCATCCATCACTTGGTTTCGTTAAAAAATAGTATTGGGCATGGCGTTCATACGCCATGCGGAATGTGTGCAACACGTCAAAGTGTAGCATGGTTGAAAATGTTATGATTGAAAGCTAAATTGACTCAATAGATCACCCACATTTAAATGCAACCTCTAATATTTGATAACCGTTTTATCCGCGAACTGCCCGGTGACCCGATTCAGGACAACTACACACGGCAAGTGTCAGATTGCTTGTGGTCTTCAGTACAACCTACCCCAGTGAAAAACCCGCAATTATTGGCTTATAGCGCCGATGTTGCTCAAATGTTGGGACTCAACGCAACCAGCATGCAAACGCCAGAACTCATACACACACTCGGCGGCAATGCTGTACTCGCAGGCATGGTCACTTATGCTACGCGCTACGGCGGACATCAATTTGGCAACTGGGCAGGCCAATTAGGCGATGGCCGCGCGATCTATTTAGGCGAGTTGTTGCATGCGGAGCAACGCTTTGAACTTCAGCTTAAAGGGGCGGGCGAAACGCCCTACTCGCGCCGTGCCGATGGCCGCGCTGTGTTGCGATCTAGTTTGCGTGAGTTTTTATGCTCAGAAGCCATGCATTACTTAGGCGCACCCACCACCCGAGCTTTAAGTTTGGTCACCACAGGCGACGGTGTGGTGCGGGATATGTTTTACGATGGCAATCAACAAATTGAACCAGGTGCCATTGTCTGCCGCGTGGCACCTTCATTTACCCGCTTTGGCCATTTTGAGTTATTGGCGAGCCGCAATGAACTAGGCCTGTTGGCACAATTGGTTCGCTTTACCATCGACCGTGATTTTGCCGATTGGCGCGCACAATCAGGGCTAGATATGTCTTCACAACCTTTAAGTGAAGCTGTCATCTCGGCTTGGTTTAGTGAAATTTGTCGCCGTACGGCCGTTATGGTGGCACATTGGATGCGCGTCGGTTTTGTGCATGGCGTGATGAATACCGACAATATGTCGATTTTGGGACTCACCATCGACTATGGTCCATATGGTTGGGTAGACAACTTTGATCCTGGCTGGACACCCAACACCACCGATGCCCAAGGCCGACGCTATTGTTTTGGTCGACAGCCTGATATTGCACGATGGAACTTGGAACGCTTAGCGGATGCGCTTGCCACACTACTGCCTAACAGCCAAGGGTTGGCAGTCGGTTTAACGCACTACGACCAAGTGTATGGTGCGTCACTAACCACCTCATTGAGTCATAAATTTGGTTGGGATGCTTGGCAAGAGGCAGACGGTGAATTGGTCAACCGTGTGTTTGAACTGATGACACGTGCTGAAGTTGATATGACTTTGTTTTTTAACCTGCTCGCAGAGATCGATATCCACGCACCCCAGCTTGATCTTTTAAAACCAGCCTTCTATCTCGAGAAAAGCTTAGATCAATATCGTGCTGCCTTCACCAGCTGGTTAACCGACTATGCGACACGCATCAAGGCTTCTACCTTAACTCCTAGCGCACGTCTTACGCACATGGCGGCTGCAAATCCGATTTATGTGTTGAGAAATTACATGGCACAAGAAGCGATCGATCTGGCTACGCAAGGCGATATGAGCCGCTTACACACCTTACTCAACCTGTTGCAACAGCCTTACACCTTGCAAGCGGGCATGGACGAATTTAGGCAAAAAAGACCCGATTGGGCGCGGCAAAAAGCAGGTTGCTCGATGTTGTCGTGTAGTTCATAGCGGATGGGTTATATGGGTTTTTAATGACATCGGCCCCTCACAGCTTAGATGACTGCCCATTGGTTGTTCATTATTTAAGCAGTACAATTTAAACCATTGATGGTTTTAACCTCACACTTTTAATGATATTGAATAGGATATTTATGCGTTTATGTATGCTCATGTTATGTGTTTGTATGTTGGGGAGTGCTGCATCCGTCCATGCCCGCAGTATTATTTCCGAACAAACCGAAGCCGCCAACGCACGCGACACTTACCGCGCTGCCAGGCTCAAATTAGAGGACTTACAAATTAAAATTGCTGCACAAGAACAACGCATCAAAGACGAACAAGCGCGCTTGCAACAACTACAAAAAGAGGAAGCGGCCACCCGCGATGAAATGCAACGTGCTGAAGCAGTATTTGAGCAAAAGGCTAAAGTATTAGATAAGGCATGGCAAGAACGCAGCCAGTATTAAACTGAGCCTTTCGTAATTGATCTTTTGTCCATGCATACGTTGGCTTTGATGCAATGGTTGAGGGATGTCAATCCCCAATGCATCGTGTACTTTAAACCACACGACCTAACGTTGCCATCCATCGAGAACTTGAAAAGGCGTCGGTTCTATCGAAGGCATAGTTAACGATCACGATTAGCTATTAGCAGGCGCTCAACACGCGCGTTAAATTGGAATTACAGCAGTTGGCACCACAGTTTGTCATGATGCATGACATCCATCCATAGCGCCACCACACTCAAAGTAATCAATATGACGCCACTCAAGCGCATGCCTGACGTTTCAGAAAACCAACCGGGTAAGCTGTGCTGACCATGTTTCCAAAGCAATGGGGCAATCATTAGAAAAATAGCCGAACCAAACGAAAAAGCTGCCATGACTAACGCACCTTGGAGCCAGTGCGATTGTAACGATGCCAACATCACAGCAGAATAGAGTAAACCACACGGGAGCAATGCCCATACCAGGCCGGTAAAAAAGTAGCCAAACTTGGCATGTTGGGTGTGTTGTTTAATCCAAGCCCAAACTTGCTGTGCGCCCTGCACTGCCCAACCAGGCTGTTGACCGGTGATCAGTAACAATAAACCCCACGCAAAAATCAAGGTATGCGAAAACGTCCATAAGGGCTGAAACACCCCACTTTGACTTGATAGCCATGCCAATCCGCGTAACGTAGATGCTGCCAACACACCTAGCGTAGCATATCCAAGCATGCGTCCTACGTAAAAACTCCAAGGAACGCTATGTAATACGCGAATAGGAATCATGCGGGAATGAGGCTTAGATTGCATGGCAGCACTGGCAGCACCACACATCACCAAACAATGCGGACCTCCAGCCAAGCCCATGACAAAGGCGGTCAAAAGTAAACTCAATAACATCATTCGAGTGTATAGGAATTTTGGAAACGTTGCACGGTTGGTAGGGGTTGCAAACAGCGATCAAACAAGTGGTAAAGAGCACACAAAAAAATCGGGGGGATACCTCATCTTGTGATGAAAGATTTTTAAAAGCTTGCCCTGACTTGAACAACACGGTTTAACCATAACAAAAAAGCTTTTGCATGGGCAAAAGCTTTTTTTAGCACACCAGTACACCAATTATTGACTTTGCGGTTTTAAACCAGTTTGCGCATTGTTTCTGGCTTGAATTGCAGGAGCCATGCCATCACGTTCAGCATCTAATGTTTTATTAATCTCAATCCCTTTGCGGTAGTAATCATCAATGGTTGGGTCAGGATGAGAAAGCGCAAGATACAGCGTAATAAAAGAAGCAAATATGACGATGGATGGACCACCAATAATCATCCAAACAAATGGATTTCGATACCAAGGTTGCTGTTTGTTTTCCATAACGATTCCAATTGAGAGCAAGTGTTTATTCAATACTTAATTACTTGGCATAATAAAAACAGATTTTTCTTTAACGATTTCGTTCGTAGACAAATCACGTATCTCAAAATACACAGGATGTGAGCCTGTGCGAATGGCGCCATCTGCGACTTGCAATTCAACCACAATGTTACGCGCTTCAAATGGACGTAACTGGCTAAAAGCTTTCTGCTGGCCATCTTCATCTTCAATCTGCAACACCGCTTCAGGAAGGCCAGAAACCATTAACCGAAAGTCTTTTACGCGTTCACTTTGATTGTCTAACTTGAGGGTATATACATTTTCAAACTTACCATCATCGGTCATTCTTGCAAGCACACCACGGTCACGCAAGATATCAACTCTAAAATCCGCTTTCATGTACAAACTGACTGACATGCCAATCACAAGCACAGTCAGAATGCCGGTATACATTAACACCCTTGGCCTGAACATTCTGCTCACAATTTGTTGCTTACTCAGTTGGTTATCCACCGCATGTTGCGTTGAATACTTAATCAGACCTTTGGCATAACCCATTTTATCCATGACGTCGTCACACGCATCAATACAGGCCCCACAGCCAATACATTCGTATTGCAATCCATTTCGAATATCAATGCCGGTCGGACACACCTGTACGCAAATATTGCAATCAATGCAACTACCTAAACCATTTGCATGTTCCTCTGCTTTTTTAGAGCGTGCGCCACGCGGTTCACCCCTCGCTTCATCATATGTCACAATTAAGGTGTCTTGATCAAACATTGCACTTTGAAAACGGGCATAGGGACACATGTATTTGCACACCTGCTCGCGCATAAAACCAGCATTGCCATACGTTGCGAAACTGTAAAAACCCAACCAAAAGGTTTCCCAGCCTGAGAGATCAAACGTTTGCAAATGCGCGGCTAATGATTGAATAGGTGTGAAATAGCCAACAAAAGTAAACCCTGTAAACACACTGAATGTAATCCATACTGCATGCTTAAATGTTTTACGTGTAATACGTTTGGATGTCCACGCCTGATCAAGTTTGATGCGTGCAATGCGATCACCTTCTATTTTTTCCTCTATCCACATAAAGATCTCGGTATACACCGTTTGCGGACACGTAAAACCACACCATAATCGACCAGCGACTGCAGTGAATAAAAACAGGGCAAAAGCAGAAATGATCAATAAAAAAGTTAAATAAATGAGATCTTGTGGATGTAACACCAGACCAAATATATAAAACCGTTTTTCATCTAAATCAAATAGCATGGCCTGTCTGCCATCCCAATTGATCCATGGCACACCATAAAAGAATAACTGTGTTAGCCACACCATCGCCCAACGCCAACGGTCAAATACACCGTTCACACTGCGCATATAAATTTTATCTGCTGACTTATAAAGTGACAAAACCACCTCCTGCACAGGAATGGTGGTTTCGTTCACAGCCTTTTTATTGTGATCGTTCATGTAGAGTAACTAACGATTACTTGTTAGAGAGACTCCAGACATAAGCAGTTAACAAATGAATTTGCTCAGGACTAAATTTTTCTTTCCATGCTGGCATTTGATTTATTTTGCCTTCATGCACTCTTTTAATAATTGCCGCTTCACCCTGACCATGCAACCAAATATTGTCAGTTAAGTTAGGTGCGCCAATCGCCTGATTGCCTTTGCCTTCAGCGCCATGACATGCCGCGCAGACTACAAATTTTTCTTTACCAGCATTGGCACGACCAGAATCATGAATACTGCCAGACAAACTCAGCACATAATTGGCGACGTTTTTAACATCTTCTTCACCACCGACTGCTGCAGCCATAGGAGGCATCATACCCATACGACCATTATTAATGGTTTCAATGATTTTCTCTGGACTGCCGCCATGCAACCAATCGCTATCCGTCAAGTTTGGAAAACCACGACTACCTTTCGCGTCGGAACCATGACAAGCAGCGCAATTGTTTAAGAAAATGCGCTTACCAATCGCATGCGCTTCAGGCACTTTAGCCAGCTCTGGTACTGGAATTGCCGCATATTTTGCATACAAGGGTGCAATTTTAGCTTTGTATTTGGCAACATCGGCTTCGTACTGATTGACTTTGGTCCAGCCAAATTTACCTTGATACTCACCAAGACCTGGGAATAAATACAGATAAGTTAAGCCAAAGATCACTGTGATAATAAATAAACCCACCCACCACATTGGCATTGGATTATTCATCTCTTTAATACCATCCCATTCGTGACCGTTGGTATTATCACTATCCAAAGGCACTTTGACGCGGCTTGCAAAAATCAGCAAACCCACACAAAAAGCGATACCGCCTAGGGTAATTGCCGAGATCCAAATCGGCCAAAATCCACTTACAAAATCGTTCATGTTTATTCCTTAACCTTATTCCACGCGCTAGTCTTGATCAAACGGTAACTGCTGCGCGTCTTTGAATTGTGCAGAGTTACGATTGCGCCACGCCCACACCATGATGATGATAAACAGTACAAACGTAATCACCGTAAATAAAATTCTTAATGTGGTGAACTCCATGGCGCGCTCCTTATTTCAGGTGAATACCAAGGACTTGTAAATAAGCAATCAACGCATCTTGCTCAGTTTTACCTTTGATTTCTTCACCCGCAGTTTTGATTTGTTCATCGGTGTAAGGTACGCCTACTTTACGTAAAGCAACCATGTGATCACCAATCGTTTTATCGTTGACCTGATTTTCTTCTAACCACGGATACGCTGGCATGATCGATTCGGGCACGACATCACGTGGATTGTGCAGATGAACACGATGCCAATCATCGCTATATTTACCCCCTACACGGTGCAAGTCTGGGCCAGTACGCTTACTACCCCATTGAAACGGGTGATCATATACATACTCACCTGCAACCGAATAATGACCATAGCGCATGGTTTCAGCTTGAAATGGACGAATCATCTGTGAGTGACAGTTGTAGCAACCTTCTCTCAAATAAATATCACGTCCAGCCAATTGCAATGCGGTATACGGTTGTAAACCACGAATCGGCTCCGTCATCGACTTTTGGAAGAATAACGGAACGATTTCAACTAAACCACCAAAAGAGATCGTAATTAGAGTCAACACGATCAATAAGAAACTATTGGTTTCTACTTTTTCGTGAATATTGCCACTGTTGTGTTGAGTGTTGGCCATTATATTTCCTTAAGCATGCGCCACTGCAGCAGGCACTTCCACCAAAACTGGTTTACCGCTGGTTGCTGTTTTGTATGTATTCCAAAGCATGATCACCAAACCACTCATGTACAACGCACCGCCCAAGAAACGGGTGAAGTAGTAGGGGAATTTAGCCTTGACGCTTTCAACAAAGGTATATGCCAATGTGCCATCAGCATTCACAGCACGCCACATTAAACCTTCCATCACACCAGAAATCCACAATGCAGTGATGTACAAGACCACGCCAAGGGTGGCCATCCAGAAATGTACTTCGATGGCTTTGACGCTGTACATTTGTTTTTGACCGAACAAGCGTGGAATCAAGAAATACAATGAGCCAATGGAAATAAATCCAACCCAACCAAGCGCGCCAGAATGCACGTGACCAATGGTCCAGTCAGTGTAATGCGACAACGCATTGACTGTCTTGATCGCCATCATTGGGCCTTCAAACGTACTCATACCGTAGAAAGACAGTGAAACAATTAGGAAACGTAAAATAGGATCGGTCCGTAATTTGTGCCAAGCGCCTGATAAGGTCATGATGCCGTTGATCATGCCACCCCAACTTGGTGCAAGTAAAATCAGTGACAACACCATACCTAAAGATTGTGTCCAATCAGGCAATGCAGTGTAGTGCAAATGGTGCGGGCCTGCCCACATGTAGGTAAAAATCAAAGCCCAAAAGTGAACAATTGATAAGCTATATGAATACACAGGACGTTCTGCTTGTTTTGGCACAAAATAGTACATCATGCCCAAGAAACCAGCGGTTAAGAAGAAACCAACTGCGTTATGGCCGTACCACCACTGTACCATCGCATCTTGTACACCAGCATACACAGAGTATGACTTCATAAACCCTGCAGGCATGGCGGCACTTTCAACTAAATGCAACAAGGCAACGGCTAATATGAATGCGCCATAAAACCAGTTTGCTACGTAGATGTGCTTGACCTTACGAATAGCAAGCGTGCCAAAGAAATTAATTGCATAAGAGATCCACACCACTGCAATTAAAATATCAATAGGCCATTCGAGTTCGCCGTATTCTTTACCTTGGGTGAAGCCCATTGGCAAAGAAATGGCAGCCGATACAATCACCGCTTGCCAGCCCCAGAACGTAAATGCTGACAGCTTATCGCTGTACAAGCGCGTCTGACAGGTACGTTGCACGACATAATAAGATGTCGCAAACAGCGCACAACCACCAAAAGCGAAAATGACTGCATTGGTGTGCAGCGGACGTAAACGACCAAATGAAGTAAAGGGTAAGCCAAGATTTAACTCAGGCCATACCAATTGTGACGCGATAATCACGCCCATCAAGGTACCAACAACACCCCAAACCACCGCCATAACTGAAAACTGCCGGACTACAGTGTCATTGTAGGTCGAAGCTTTCACTGTTGCATATTGCATGGATTTCTCCCAATGATTAAAACAAACACCCAAATCGTACAAAACTACTTTTAGTTTACAAAGTTAGTGCACTATCGCACGTTTAGTTCACTACTTATTTGATACACATCAATCTTGTTCGAGAATACGGCTTCCTTCCTCTTCCAAATCCTCAAACTGACCCGTTTGAATGGCCCACCAAAGGCCACCCAAAATCACAAACACCAGCATCACAGCAAGCGGTATTAAAATAAACGCGATTTCCATCGTTTAAACTTGCCCTTTTTGCCAATGTGTTAGTCGCAACGCATTCACTAGCACTAACAGTGAACTTGAAGCCATACCTAGTCCGGCCAACCAAGCAGGTAACCATCCCATGATGGCAAGTGGAACCCCTGCTGCGTTATACACTGCAGCCCAAACTAAGTTTTGCTTTACGATGAATATTGTTTTTTTACAATGGGCGATTAGTGAAACTAACACACTTAGATCATTGCCAAGTATCACCATGTCAGCTTGCGCTTGCGTCAGTGGCACTCCGCTTCCCATTGCGATCGATATGTGGGCCGCTGCAATCACTGGACCGTCGTTTAGACCATCCCCCACCATTAATACTTTATGTCCCTGTCGTTGCAGCGTTTGTACACGTTGCAACTTATCTTCTGCTTTTTGTAGCCCCAAGGCTACAGGTATGCCCAATTGCGAAGCCAACCTTAAAACAGGCGCTATTTTATCACCAGATAACAGTTGAATATCAAGCCCTTGAGAAATTAATTGCTGTATCGCCAACTGTGTATTCGCCTTCATTTCTTCGACCAAGTCGAAGCAAGCCAGTTGCATTTGACCCGACATTAAATACACTTGACGCGTCAACGCATCCTCTGAGCGCTCGATGGCACCACAAAACGCGGCATTGCCTAATTTAACGGCAGAAACAGGCATTGCTTGAATTGAAATATTCGCTTGCAATCCGCCACCAACAATTTCTTCAAACTCATTTAATACCAGCCCCACTTGACCACCTTGCGTAAGCGCAAATTGATGCAAGGCTTTGGAGACGGGATGTAAAGAACGTTGGGTTAAACTTGCAAGCACATCATAAATAGGCAGATGATGAGCCTCAGTGTTGAGTGTTGCTTGTTGCACATGCAATAGACTGTCAGTCAGCGTGCCCGTTTTATCAAACACAATGGTGTCCACTTCACTCATGGCTTGAATAGCTTGTAACCGCCGAATCAACACACCACCTTTGGCAAACGTCCCTGCACTGGCTAACATGGCAGCGGGCGTGGCTAAAGAAAGTGCGCAAGGACAGGTCACCACCAATACGGCCACTGCTGCCATTACTGCTTTTACGGGGTCGGTCGTCCACCAAAAGATAACCGCAAACAAGGCCGCTAATAAAACAAACCATAAAAAAGGCTGCGCTAATTTATCGGCCAATAAGGCGATCCCTGGTTTTTCAGTGGAGGCAGAAGCCATTAAATTGACCAAGGCATGATATTGCGTACCAGCACCCACTTGCTCAACACGCATTTCAACCATTGCAGTTAGATTTCCTGAGCCCGCAATGACACGATCACCTTGGTGCTTAATCACCGGTTCGGATTCACCGGTGAGCATCGATTCGTCGGCACTGGTGGCACCCACCATGATGTCACCATCCGCTGCAAACACTTCCCCTGGCAATACCAGCAAAATATCACCGACATTAATATTAGAGGCAGCAATTTGTACCCACTGACCATCATCGCTTTTCTTTTGCACGGCATTGGGAATACGGCGCATCATATTCTCAAGCGCACCAGCAGTGCGATTGCGCAATTTAACATCCACCCATCGACCAATCAGTAAAAAACTGACGAACATGGTCAAGGAGTCATAATACGTGACATCGCCCCACCAACTGCCGGGCGCAAACGTCGCCAGCGTGCTCATGACAAACGCCACCACAATCCCAAGCGCCACGGGCACATCCATCCCTAACTGTCGTTGGCGAAGACTTAAATAAGCTTGAGATAAAAAAGGGGTCGCTGAAAACAACATCACGGGTAATGTCAGCAACCAAGAAGCCCATTTCATCAACTGAATCATCTCAGGTGTGATGTCATTGCTGGCTGAGACATAGGTAGGATAGGCATACATCATGACTTGCATCATACAAAATACCGCCACCACCAACCGCCAAAGCATCATGCGTTGCTCACGCGTACGATCAGTGAGTGCGTGGTATTCAGTGACAGGTAATGCAGGATAACCAATCGCGTTAAAATTTTGAAACCATGCTGAAGGATGGGTACGTGATGCATCCCAAACAATTTTGACGCGTTTTGAAGCAGCGCTGGCATACACGCCCAATACGCCAGGCATTTGCTTGAGAGACTGCTCAATGCGGCCGCTACATGCCGCACAGTGCATTTTTTCCACCCAGACATGCGAGGTCCAAATCGCCTCTTCAGCCTGATGACGCTGACTAAACCGCTCCCACTCTGACTGGATATCTAAACCGAGCCAAGGGTTTTGGGTTTCTGGGTGAGTCAACGACAACATAACTAATTCGTGTCCTTAGACGACAAAACATCAAAATGATAATGCATATAACTCAATAAAAACAGATGCTTATTTCACGTAATGCATTTAAATTATCAAAAAAATTCATACATTCAACGCACATGCTGGTCGAACATTTAAGCAATACATTGCAACTGAGCAAAACTTTGTATCAATCATGTTACAACTAGACACAGTTCGCGCACAAAATGTTCACCAATTACACGATTATTCATAGGGTTGCCAACGTCTGCGCCATTTACACCCGCCAATCGATCAAACTTAAGCGTCTATTTAACTCGCATACCTGGTAATGCACCCACATCAGGTGACAATAAGAACGGCCCACCCCTATCATCACTGGCAGCCAGCACCATGCCTTCACTTAACCCAAATTTCATTTTACGGGGGGCCAAATTAGCAACCATCACCGTGGTTTTACCGATCAAGCTGGCTGGATCATAAGCCGATTTAATCCCAGCAAACACATTTCTGGTGGTTGCTTCTCCCACATCCAAGGTTAATTGCAATAACTTTTCCGCACCTTCAACCTGTTGCGCATTGACGATCTTAGCAATCCGCAAGTCCACTTTGGCAAAGTCCTCAATGGATAAATAATCAGTTGCCGCAGGTGATGGCGTCACCACAGATGGCGCAACATTTAGCGCTGGACTGGCCGTTGCACTGGTTTGTAAATGTGCTTTGTTGGCTTCTACCATGGCATCAATCTGCTTTACATCCAAGCGCGTCACCATATGATGGTAGGGCGCGATGGTTTGCTGACCTAAACTCTGCTGCGCATCCACCCATTGCAAAGGAGCGACATTAAAGAAAGTCTCAACCGATGTTGCGATGTGTGGCAATACCGGTTTGAGATAAATGGTCAATATCCTGAACATTTCCAGCGCAGTACTACAAATACGGTGTAATTCCGCAAGTCGCCCTTCCTCTTTCGCCACTAGCCAAGGCGCGGCTTCTGCGACGTAAGCATTGGCAGCATCGGTCAATTTCATAATCTCACGCAACGCACGTGCAAAATCTCTAGCAGCGTAGGCGTCCGCAATACGATCAGTGGCAGCACGCATCTCGTCAATCACTGCGTGCTGCGTCTCAATCATATGATGATCAAACTTTTTAGCAATAAAGCCGGCGGTACGACTCGCAATGTTGATGTATTTACCAACGAGATCGCTATTCACCCGTGCCACAAAATCTTCAAGATTTAAATCAATGTCTTCCATACTGCCATTGAGTTTTGCAGCATAGTAATAACGTAAATATTCTGGATTTTTGACATGCTCTAAATAGCTTCGCGCGGTAATAAAGGTGCCGCGCGATTTCGACATTTTTTCACCATTGACGGTTAAAAAGCCATGCGCGTACACTTGGGTGGGGGTGCGATGCCCGCTGTATTCCAGGGTTGCAGGCCAGAACAACGCATGAAAATACAAAATATCTTTGCCAATAAAATGATAAAGCTCGGTAGTTGAGTCTTTTTTCCAGTATTCGTCAAAGTCTAAACCGAGCTTGGTGCATAGATTTTTAAAGCTGGCCATGTAGCCAATCGGCGCATCTAGCCATACATAAAAGTATTTGCCAGGAGCATCGGGGATTTCAAAGCCAAAATAGGGTGCATCGCGTGAAATGTCCCAATCAGACAGTTTATTGTCGCCTGCTTCGCCTACCCACTCCGTCATTTTATTGGCTGCTTCAGCCTGTAACGTCCCAGAGCGCGTCCAATCACGTAAGAAATCTGCGCATTCACTTAATTTAAAAAAGTAGTGTTCGGTTTCTTTGCGCACGGGTGTCGCGCCAGATACGGCTGAAAATGGATGAATCAAATCGGTTGGGCTATAAGTCGCGCCACAGACTTCGCAGTTATCGCCGTATTGATCTTTCGCATGACATTTAGGGCATTCACCTTTAATAAAGCGATCCGGTAAGAACATCTGTTTCACGGGATCAAAATATTGCTCTATGGTTTTGGTGGCAATCTTGCCATTGGCTTTTAACGCCTTGTAAATATTGCTTGATAACGCACGATTTTCTTCGGAATTGGTGGAATAGTAATTATCAAACTGCACCAAAAACTCGGCAAAATCTTGGCTGTGCTCAGCATGTACTTTTTCGATCAAGGCTTCTGGCGTGAGGCCTTCTTTTTCTGCGCGGAGCATAATTGGCGTACCGTGGGTGTCATCGGCACACACATAATGCACGGTATGGCCCTGCATCTTTAAAAAGCGCACCCAAATATCGGTTTGAATATACTCGACCAAATGCCCTAAATGAATACTGCCATTTGCATAAGGAAGCGCAGAAGTCACCAAAATTTTGCGTGTCATGACACCCTAACTGAAAACTGAAAACCGCCATTTTAGCAAACCAGCCACGATTTCAGCGCATTCGCGTGCGTTTGAATATTGTTTATTTAAAAAACCTAAGCTAAGCCCATGCTTAATAAGGCCATAGTCCAGCCATTTCAGCGGTCAAAAAATCAATTGGTCGCGAACATTTCGAGGCGAAACGGGCGTGAACAACTGTTAAGAATTACGCGCTATAATCAAAAAAAATCAAACAACCAACCTTGGTAACGAGATGATGACCAATCAAGACCCTCACCCAACGGCACCAATACGCACCACCGATGCCGCGACAGGATTTAAAAGTGTGTTTTTACAATATAAAAAATGGATCATCGCTGCTTTATTGTTCACGTTTATAGCGACCGCAGCATTCGCTTTTAAAATACCCCATGCAAAACCAGTACAAACACCCATCAACTTAAGCCATGCCGATGTGTGGATACATAGCCAAAATTTTTCATTATTGGCGCATGATTTACTGCAAGTCCCCCTATTAAAAAGTCTGCTGACAGAAGAGTTTGTCTATTTTTATGCGCAAGATGAAGATTGGATGAGTTTGCAGGGCGCCATGCGCCGCATCAGTTTTGAGCATGATTTAAACTGGTCGGACAATCTACTCAAACACATTGCCAATGCACCAGTTGACGTGTACATGTGGCACGACGATAGCCATGCGTTGCGCTATTGGGCATTAAGCATAGCGCGCGACCCACTCGCAACCATCGCACAAACACTCGCCTTGTTAACACTTACTGCAGATAAACAATTACATGAAATAGCGAAGATAAGTATTGATGGTGACGATGTGCCTGTTTTACGTGTGACACTTTCGGCACAGCGGCAAATGGTCGTGGCTGTACATGATAAGCGCTTGGTGTTGCTTTCCGATGTCAGCATGGCAAGTGTTGAGGGCGAAGAGCTAAACGAAAGCGCCGAACAACTGATTAAAAACTTGCTGGCAACAGATGCCGCAACACGGGAAAAAGTGGTTTCTGATTGGCAAGTAGCGGGCAAAGCACCCTCTGAACATGTGTTTGAACAAACGATTTTTCTATCTAACCGCTTTTTTGCGCAAGGGTATGCCACATATATGCCAAGCGTACAGGCTGTGCGCTTTGACTACGATGGCAAACACTGGCTCACCAAAGCCCATTTAAGGTCCTCTGGCTTTGATGCACATATTTGGACGCACCTACCCGCCAATGCTGCTTTTTGTGTGAGTTTACCTATCGATTGGGCAGCAGCGCAAACAGCGCTTGACGATGCGGAGGCATTAAGTGCCAAACCCCATTTGGCCTCTGAATTTGCAACCAGCGCCGCGGCTTGTTGGTATACCGAAGAACATGATGACATTACGCAGCCGCTTTTTGTACTGTTACGTAAGTCTGAAAAGGCTACCACTGACGCGCTGACTGCTTTATTTGACTGGGGCGTGGCCACCAATCAGGATTACCTTAAAGACTTATTTGCTTTGTATCGACAAAGGCGCGAAATCAACAATAGATTAGTCAGCGCTACCGATTCCCTTAAAACGCTAAACAAGACAACGTTTAGTCCCAAGCTAACAAAAGAAGCGCTCGCTGCTAAAAAAGTAGAATTAGAAAGCCAGAAACAAAGCACGCAAGCACAGATTAAACGTATTGAGGCTGAGCTCGCTGAGATTGAACCCAATATTGCAGCAGAAAAAAAAGCAATTGCTGAACCTGCAACGCTTGCCAAAGAAAAATCCATCGTGCATGCAGGCACATTTACCGTGTTGGCGCGTAAACAGCCCATTGATTCAAGCGCAAATAACAGCCCGCAAATCGCATTTGATCAAAAAGTTGTGTATTTCTCAACCAATCCACACTTAATTGCGCGTGCCATCGCCGTTGGCGGCAAACACTACCCCAATATGCAAGAATCCAACAACATACTTAGCCCCAGTGCGCAGCAATTTTTATATGTAAACCCTAAAAAACTCGCTACGCTGCTCAACAAGACGGGGCATCAGGCCTTACCGCAAGAAACGCAAGCCAATTTACGGGCCGCGTTTGATTACCACATGCCAGCACGTTTAGCCGCGCTGTCTAAACAATCACCCTTTAGTTTGGCGCTCGATCAGCCGTCGGCTTTGAGCACACTGATGAATCAAGAGACAGGCGAATGGAAAGTACTCACATGGCACACTGCGCCATAAAGTCGCGCGCCATTCATCTGTAATGACGCGCTTACGCATCTGATGCAAACACTAGATAACATTAGCACCCCTAACCCGTTGCCAACGCTGGCAAGGCGCCACTTTTGTGTGCAGTTGACGGCCCTTATGTTGCTTGCTGGCAAGGCTATCAGCGCGCGCGCTTTAATGCCGCAAACAACAGGTCTTGGCCTATCCAGCTTAGCGGATAGGCATTCATTGTCAACGAGTCAAGCGCAAGCATTTAGACACTGGTTTCAGCTCATTGTGAAACAACAGCTTAATCGCGGCCCAACACCGCGCTGGGAGCAGCGTGACTGTGCAGGCTTAGTGCGTTTTGCCTGTGCTGAAGCCTTACGAACACACGACCAACCCTGGCGTAAAGCCAATGGATTTTTAGGTAAAAAATTACCGCCTGAGCTTACACTTACCCCAGCACAATTAGCCACGTTGCGCCACGCGTGGCTACGGGCGGATGGTAGCCAAGGCGCCTATGTAAGTGCCTTGGAGCTGGTACAACACAATACGCATGCAGTGGGTAAAGAATTAGCCCATGCTGAAGTGGCCGATGTATTGCTGTTTGACCAAGGCCAAGCGCAACATTTAATGATTTGGCTGGGGCAGTATGTTGCCTACCATACCGGCACTGTCACGCCTGAAGATAACGGCCTGCGAGCCTACCCTTTGGCCACACTCATGGCATGGGATGACACCCGCTGGCAACCGCATGCAGACAACCCTAATTTTCTGGGCATTTTTCGCCTGTTTTTTTTGAGAGCATCATGAACGTTCAATTTTTTAAAACCATTTTTTTATTGTTCATGTTGCTCTATTTAGGTACGTCGACCACACGTGCAGATGAGTTTAGCTACACAACCTTTTTTATTCTGTCAGATAGAAGCTATAGCAGCCAAGAGCAAGCGCAAGTGCGCTTAGAAATGCAGGATGTTCAAGCGGTGCATCAAAATGCTGGCATGGAAATCGCCGTGTACAAAGTGCCTCAACCGATTCAGTTTTTACAACAACAGCGCAATTTGCATCGCATTCATACCAAAGCGCAGATCGCTCAACCAGGCATTTGGAACGCGATTGTCGCGATATGGGATGATGTAACTAAAAAGGCACGCACGCTGGCACGTAAGTTTTTCTCTGAAGATGCGCGCCGAACCACCGTTCAAGTAGCGCCCGATTTACACACCTTAAACACGCCGCATAGCTTCACACAGCAGAGTGCGTATCAGCCGTTGGAGGGCTTTGATCGGGTGTCGCGCTTTCGGTATCCATTGCAATTTGCGAGAGAGATTAAATCTGCGCAAGCAGTCCTAGATGGCGCGAATGTAGAGGGTTCAATCAGCGTTGGCGGCACTGGCTTTAATACCAATAGCGCGCAAAACTCAGAAAGCCAAGCCTTTAGCAATGGCAATGTGTACATTCCCATCGGCAAACTTGCACCTGGGCTTTACATCGTAGAAGCCATGCTCGGTGAGCAGCGCGCAGTGACGATGGTGTTTGTGGGCGATACTGTTGCCGTGACCAAAACCACTGCATCTGGCTTATTTGTATGGACAGTCGACCGCACCACAGGTGCGCCTGTCGCCAAGGTTGAAAGTCATTGGAGCGATGGCATAGGCGAGCTTGCATCGGGTGAAACCAATGCGCAAGGCTGGTTACAACTGCAGCATCAAGCCCCTGAGCAAACTTATCTTTTTGCACAAGACAGCAAAGGCGGAGTGCTGATTTCAGAAAATTATTTTTACAATAGTGAAATTTACAATGCCAAACTGTACGCCACTACCGACAAACCACTGTATCGTCCAGGAGATCTGGTTAATCTTAAAGTCGTAGGCCGTGAGTTTACCAATGCACGTGACTCTAAACCGCTGAGCGATGCGCCAGTTCAAGTGACTGTGTTTGACCCGAATGGCTTACCTGTTGCCAATCAAACCCTACAATTTACCGGTGCTACTGGTGGTGATACCGCCTTTCAATTACCCACACTCAGTGTCGCGGGCGGCTATGAGATTCATCTTAAATATCTCGGCGAAGTGTATAGCGCAGCCTTTAGAGTGGCGCAATTTCAAAAACCGCACTTTCAAATCAACCTCAATGTAGACCATAGCGATTTAAAAACAGGTCGTACGATCCCTATTGCACTGCAATTTCGCTACCCAGATGGCAAACCAGTTAAAAACGCGGATGTTGACATTGACTTAAAAGCGCAAGCGATCAGCATGGTAGAGGGTGACTTAGCTTACAGTGGGCAGTTTCCCATCAAGCTGACCAGCCAAAGCTACAAAACAGATAGTCGTGGCAATTTGAATATAGACTTACCTGAAGCAAAAGCGCCTAGCCGCTATATGATCTCGGCACTCGCGACCGATGGCGCGGCTTATCGTGTGCGCCACACGCAAGAACTTTTAATCGAGCGTGGCGCCAGCAATTGGTTTTTAAAAACGGCCAGCCGTTTTACAGCGCCAAACAAAACCGTGCATTTTGACTTAAACCGCGCGGCATCCAATGCATCCAATCTGAGTGATACTTCCAACAACCCCAGTCAGTGGAGATGGGTCAGGTTAGAAGACCAAACGCAAGCACACGGCGCGATTACCGGTGATACCAACAAAGGCATCGACGTGCTTTTCGAAAAATCAGGTTCATACACCGTGAGCCTCTTGAGTAGCGACGGCAAAGTGCTGGGCGCAACCAGCCACTGGGTAAGCGGGCCTGCGCTTAAAGTGCCTGTTGGTCATATCGAGGTGGTCTGGGATAAATCTGCCTATCAAGTAGGTGAAGTGGCCAGTGCTTTAATCAGCTTTTCTGAGCCTATTACGCATGCACTGTTGACTTTAGAACGCGATCACATCGAAAAAACCAGCTTGTTAAACGTGCCCAGCACATGGTTAAAAACCGACAAAATAGGCCCTCAACAATGGCTGGTTAAACTACCTGTCACAGAGACCTTTGCACCTAACTTAACGCTCTCGGTTGCATATGTAAAAAACAATGAATTTGTATTCGAAAATGCGGGCATTTTAGTCACCAATCCTAAAATCAACATCCGCATCACCGCAGATAAAAAGCAATATTTACCAGGCGACACTGTTAAATTAGCCATTGATACTGCTATCAACGCTCAAGATGGCAAAGCCCGTATGCAAGCCATATCTGCACTGGTCAGTTTAAGTGTAGTCGATGAAATGATTTACGTATTGCAGCCTGAAATCGCCCCTAATATAAACGACTTTTTCTACCACCCGCGACGCAACAATGTGCGTACGCAATATAGTCTTTCGTTTATTGGCTACGATGTATCAACCAATCAATTAGGCAAAACGCCCAACACACATTCAGTGCAGGAGCGTGCCACCAAGGTATTGGAGCGGCCACGTAGAGATGAGGTTGACACTGCCTTATGGGCACCCAACATCATCACCGATGCGAATGGCCATGCTGAAGTGCGCTTTAAAATGCCTGATGCGCTGACCCGCTGGCGAATCACCGCGCGCGCGATGAGTCGCAATGGCACGGTCGGTCAACATGTCAGCGATATTTTAAGCAATAAAGATTTTTATATGAAATGGACCAGCCCCGATTGGTTGCGCAACAAAGACAGCGCAACGAGCAATATCGCCATTTTCAACCAAACGTCTAAACAACAAAAAGTGACTGTGCGTGCACAAGGTGCCTTGGTTAAAAATGAAACGATCACCCTTAAACCCGGCATCAACTTTGTAGATATTGCGCGTACAGGCGCGCAAAACGGTGCGCTTTTATTAACGCTGTTGCAAAATAATAAAGTCTACGATCGTTTAAACGTTCATTTAACCAGTATGCCTGATACTTGGCTCACACATTACAGCAAGCGTATTCAGCCAGAAGAGGACACCCTGGCACTAGCGCTACCATCTGATGCCCGCAATATTAGTGTGCGTTTTTTAGATCATGCGCGCGCAGCGTTTTACCATGTTGTCGATGATTTAATTGAACAACCTTACGGCTGCGTAGAGCAAACCGCTAGCCGCCTAATACCGCTCGCCTTGGCCTACAAAGCATTGCCTGAAGACGATCCGCGCCGAACAACCATCATGCGTCAGCTATACACCCATCGCATGCGGCTTGCCAGCATGGCTGGGCCAGACGCACATTTTGGCTGGTGGGGTGTGGATATGCATGTGGACCCCTTTGTCACAACATACGCTTACTACGCTGATTGGCGCACAGCGCAAGCGCTTAACCTAAACCTACCCGCAGAACACTGGGAGCGCCTATTTAAACTCTACAGTGAAAGCGGCTTCAACCAACCTGTATTGCAACGTGCGCTGATGCTCGATTGGATGACGCAAATAGGGCTGGCGACAGACTCAGCCATTGCGGGTTTAGCGTCGGATTTAGTACAAGAAGACCCCAATACACGCGAAGCCATTCACTATGGCCACCATGATAGCTGGATACTCAACGATGAAAGTCGTCAAACCCATGATTTAGCGGTCGTACTTACCAGCAAACTACTTAAATCAACGGTTGAAGGCTTTAAAGAGATCGTGCCCGTGGCTGTAGACAATCTCGCCAAGCAAGAAAGCCTCATGGCCAAAGCACTATTGCATGCCACAGGTCATCAAAAAGCCGATGTTGATCAATTGCTTTCACTCGCCAGTAGCGAGCACGCCACCATAGACCGCGCGCTTATGCTGACTTGGCTTGATAGCACCTTAAGCAAAACATCTAAGCCCGCGGCGACAGTCACACTGAGCAAGCCGTGGCAGATTCAGCCCAGCCGTACGGGTCAAACTGTGTATTTGTGGCCTCATCACCAGCGTGCAAACCCTAACGTGCAGCACATTATGAGTAAACACAGCGCGATCTTAAGCTATGACAGCCTAGCCGCGCCTAGTAAAAACACACTGCCCGCAACCCTTGAACGCACCTTGTACTTATTAGAAAAACAAGCCGATGGTAGCTTTAACACGCGCGTTGTTGACGACGGCGATGCGGTCACCACGGATGCGCTCTATTTAGAATCAATAACGCTTACGCCAGCCTCCCCCACGCCAGCCTCTCTCACTCCCAGGCAAACCCTACATTATATGGTGGTAGAAGCAGCAATCCCCGCAGGCGCGCAAGTAGAGGCAAGCACATGGGGCATTAAAATTAATGCCCAAGGCGAACTGGCTAAAGCAAACTTTCAAGACCTACCAGGGAAATACGCTGTCCCCCTCGGCGATGTCAGCGAAGCCGTGACCGTGCAACACTTAATGCGCTTTAGCCAACGTGGCAATTACATACTTCCCGCAGCGCGTGCATACAATATGTATCGCCCTGATGCCCAAGTGCTGGAATCGAAGCCACGTCAATCTATCAAAGTAAAATAATGCCAAGTTTAAACAGGATACTGTGCCTCATATCCATGTATGGTACTTTGATGTTTGCCAACTTGGCACAGGCTACGCCTACGCACAGCAATAGCGAATGGCGGCAAGCTTGGTGGCTTGTGAGCCAGTCACCACAACATACTAGTCCACAATGGCTGATTGGCAATGCACAAAGCGCTCCTGACAACGTGCCCCTAGGCAGCTTATGGAAGCTGATTGTCTACAGCTACAGCATAGACCAAAATCTACCCGATACGCCTTATGCGTGCCACGTAGGCAAGCATGCAGCGAGCGGCGACGAATATTGCTGCAGCAAAAATGAAACCTTGCATCGTGACCTTGCCCTTGCACGCTCTTGCGGTGTTTACTTTGAGCCTAGCCGTCTGCAAATAAAGGCCGACGAGTGGCAACAATATTGGCAAACACAAGCACCTGATCTGGTATGGCTACAACACTTACACAACATCAAACCAGACACAACCATTCAAGTCTCAGCGCTGTTGAGACTGCTTAATCACATGTCGCGTAGCAGTGTCGCTAAAAGCAGGGAAGCACTCCTTGGCCGCCTCCTACAGCCGCAGTGGAGCCCCCTACTGCCACACCTGGGAGGCGCATATCGCTTTAAAACTTTTACTTGGCAGCACCCGCAATACCGAGGCGCATATTTTGGCGGCGCAGCAGGTTGGCTAGCAGATGGCACTGTTTTTTGGCTGGGTGGCGCTGGAACAAGTCGACAAGTGTTATTGAAAGCGGCCCCCACCCTAGCTAAAGTGCTCTCATCGCAACAGCATCATGACACAGCATTTGAACATGCATGCGTCGCTGTTCACTACTTTAAGCGCTATCCGATTGAAAGCGTGCAAACCACTCAAAAGCAAGCGGCGCCACCTGGCAGATTAAATGGGCGTTACACCGTAACATTCAGCAACGGCAACAGCCTCACCATCCAGAGCATCGGCGAACTCACGCTGACACATCAGAAGCCATTACGCATATGGGGCAGACTCGATGAACAAGAATATCTCGCCCGCGTGCTCGATCGCGAAGCCGATGCTAAGATCACCGAAGCCGCAAAAGCGCTGAGCATCGCCGCGCGCAGCTATTTATATCAAAACGCACAGTTTCATCAAGGTTGTTGGCAAATTGATGATGACAGCCACACGCAACGCGTATCGCCAAACCCTGCGAGCAGCGCAGCAAAAGCAGTGGTGGCCTTTACGGAAGGCCTCAGCCTCACTGGCAGCCCCATACACTTTCACGCCAACACAGCCAGCACACACGTCCTCAGTTGGCAAGCCGCGACCGAACAAGCCCAGCAGGGTGAGCATTACCTCAGCATACTGCACCAAGCCTTCCCCAAAGCCACTTGGCAATTAGCGCAGCAAGCACAGCAATGCAACAACATGCCCAATGCCGAGGCTTACCTCAAGCAACACCTCAGCATTCTTAAAGCCAGCACACAACATATCGTTGGTTTCGAGCCTGTTCAGGGCCTCAACATATGTAAACTAGATTACGGTAACCCTTACGCCGATGCAGACAACATGAATATTTACATCCGCGATTGGCGTAGCGAAAACGACCGCATCAGCCTATGGCACGAATATCTACACCTCGCCCTGCGCTATCACCCCAACGGCAAAAACGAACACCATATTGAAACCTTAGCGCGCCAACTCGCCAGCGCGCTCCCAAACACCCCAGCTGCAAAAAGGATACAGCATGCGAATTAAATACATCTCTGCAGCGCTCCTCATCCCACTGTTCAGCTTGGCATACTTAGCCTGCGCCGATGACAAGCATGCAAACAGACCACTCAGCGGTTGGCGCTACAGCCCATCTGGCGAGGCCAACTTCTCACAAACCGTCCATTACCCAGCCACCCACATCAATAGCGGCGGCCATCCACAGCGCGCCCTCATTATGGGTGACATCAACGCCAAGCCTAAAAGCGAGCAAAACCCGCATCAACTCATAGTCAACGGCGTAAACCACCCGCTCGCAGTAGACCAAGCAGGCCATTATGAACGCCCCTATGCCTTTGGCACCGGTAGCAACAGCCTAGAAATCAAAGATCACAAAGGCAACAGCCTAATCAAACGGCAATTTTATGAAGCCAATCCCCATAAAACGCCTGCTAAAATTCGCATTGTATTGGCATGGGATAGCGACCATACTGATGTGGATTTGCATGTCGTCACCCCCAACGGTGAACACGCTTGGTACGGACAACGCAGCATTCCGAGTGGTGGCGCCATCGACATCGACGCCACAGACGGCTATGGTCCTGAAATTTTTGCCTCACCCAACGCCATGCACGGCGCCTATCAAGTGTATGCCAATTATTATGGCGGCAATCACGGCAATCAAATCATTACCCTGTGCAAAGTGGCTATCATTACCAATGAAAATACGCCAAACGAAAAACAACAAATTTTCCAAGTGCCTTTGCGCAAAGCGGGTGAACTCACTTTGGTGAAAAGTTTTATGTATTGATTCGATTGCGCTGCCATCCATAAGCATCTCACCAGTGAATAGCACGCGTGCATTGCAAACATCCAACGTTAACGATGTTTTGATGAAAAGCACATCCATAAAGCCAATGCGCTGACTATTTTTATTCTCCCCTCCAATAAAAGCGCATTAAAAGGGTGTGTATACCTAGGGCGATTGTCTATGATTGCCTTTCACAAAACCGTCACGCGGCCTTGGCATGATGGCTTTAACAAGTTTATGGAGCCAATGGGATGACGATATTGATTGTGACGGATACGTTTCAGCAAACCAACGGCGTCTCTACCACCTATAAAAATTTGCGACGGGTCGCAAAATCTCGTCAATTGCGCTTTCGGGTATTACATCCTAGTTTGTATCGCTGGATGCCATTGCCGTTTTATCCTGAGATTCAGCTCAATATGCAGCCAGTGCGTTTGTGGCGCACCCTCAATCGTATCCAGCCTAAACAACTACATATTGCCACCGAAGGTGTGATGGGCTTGGTAGCGCGGCACTGGTGCAAAACACGCGGCATCGCGTACACCACGTCTTATCACACGCGTTTTCCTGAATATTTAGCATTGATGTGGCGTATTCCTGCGCGCTGGACCTATGCTTATTTGCGTTGGTTTCATCAGGGCGCACATGCCACCTTTGTCACAACAGAGAGCATGCGTGACACCTTGCATGGTCATGGTTTCAAACATTTAGTGATTTGGTCACGAGGCGTATCTGAACAATTGATAAGCCCTCCTTTGTCGCCCGTGCATCAACACAAAATTCGGGTGCTGAATGTGGGTCGTGTTAGCCGAGAAAAAAATCTAGAGGCCTTATGCGTTTATCAAGATCAATTCGACATCACCATTGCTGGCGATGGGCCTTATTTGAGTACACTTAAACGTAACTATCCGCGAGTACACTTTGTTGGCTATCAGTATGGGGAGGCCTTGGCATCCCTTTATGCAACGCATGATGTATTTGCTTTTCCATCGCGCACGGACACCTTTGGTATTGTCATGATCGAAGCCATGTGTAATGGCTTACCTGTCGCTGCATTTAATGTCACAGGACCGAGAGATGTGATTATCAACGGCTGTTCTGGAGTGCTAGATGATAACCTTGGACAAGCCATCGAACATTGTCGCCACTTAGATAAAGCAACCATACGCCAGCAAGCGCGCAGCCAGTGGACGTGGGCACATTGTTTCGACACCTTCCAGCAACACTATCCCAGTGAATGCTTGCATCCGGAGGCCACTGCGGCAACATTACAACACGCATCCAGCTAATGACCTCTGAAAAGCTTACGCTTTATCAATGATATGCCATGCGCAGCCATGACGAAGCACAGACATGTCGAAGCACAGACATGACGAAGCGCAGCCAATCGCGTAGAATACTTGATTCATTTAGTCAGGCATTTGGTAGGAACCTTGAGATGGCCATCACAGAAATATTAATTCAAAGCACCCTTAAATTAACGATTGACCCCAATACTGACAAAGATTTTGTCAGTAGCAAATCCGTTAAAAACATACAAATTTCAGGCAACGATGTGCGTTTAGACGTGGTGCTCGGCTACCCAGCAGCTAGCCAACTCGACGCCATCCGCACACTGGTAACGCAAGCCCTGCAAAGTATTGAGGGCATCGGTACCATTACTGTCAATGTAGGGAGCCGCATTGTGGCGCATAGTGTGCAGCGCGGGGGCAATTTATTACCCAATGTTAAAAATGTGATTGCTGTCGCTTCGGGCAAAGGTGGGGTGGGCAAATCCACCACCTCCGTTAACTTAGCACTGGCATTAGCGGCAGAAGGTGCCACTGTCGGCTTGTTAGACGCCGATATTTACGGCCCCAGCCAACCACAAATGTTGGGCATCTCTGGCCGCCCTGACAGCGCCGATGGCAAAAGCATAGAACCAATGCGCGCGCATGGCATTCAAGCCATGAGTATTGGCTTTTTGGTCGATACCGATACGCCGATGGTATGGCGCGGACCGATGGTAACGGGCGCGCTAGAGCAACTTTTACGCGATACCCGTTGGCAAGATCTCGATTATTTAGTGATTGATTTACCGCCTGGCACTGGGGATATTCAACTCACCTTGGCGCAGAAAATTCCTGTCACAGGCGCTATTATTGTCACCACGCCGCAGGATATCGCCCTGCTCGATGCCCGTAAAGGCCTAAAAATGTTTGAAAAAGTGGGCATTCCCATTTTAGGCATTGTCGAGAATATGAGTACCCATGTTTGCTCAAACTGCGGCCACGAAGAGCATATTTTTGGCGAAGGGGGTGGCGCATTGATGGCCAGCGATTACAACATCGACTTATTAGGCAGCTTACCATTGGATATGAGCATTCGCGTTCAAGCGGATGGCGGTATCCCGACAGTGGTCGCTGCCCCCGAGAGTGTGATTGCCAATAGCTACAAACAAATTGCCCGTAAAGCGGCGAGTAAAATCGCAATGGCAAGCCTCGACCATAGCGCTAAGTTTCCTAATATTGTGATAAAAAATACTTAACCCTAGGGGAGCGAGCATGGTTGTACGTCAACATGTCATGACATGGCTCTTCGATGCTGTTCACGCTATTTCTGTCCATGCTGGTCTCGATTCAAGCATGACTTCAATGTGTTTAGTCCGTCATGCAGAAATGAATCGCAGTCTTGCTGAGTTTAATGATGAAGTCAACTTAACAGCAGCGTAACCAATGTTGCAAAAAAATAGATGCCTTGCGTGGCCCGCTATTGCAAGCTTTGTTCACATTGCAACAACAAATCATACAAATGGTATAAAAGCTGACGCTTAAATCATCGTGATGACAGACAAGAAGGGTGTACTAAAAAAAAACGCCGTGATGGCGTTTTTTTTGTACAGATGAGAAGGCTTTGACGGCGGCGGTGGTCTATTAAGGATGCAATGCAACACCAAAACAATATACATCCACCCCGTTCGGTGATTGGATCAAGGTTGCTGGAATTGCTTCACCACTGCGCCATTGATCTACCGCGGTTTGTTTTCCCGCACCTGTGACTAAAAACATCACCTCATGCGTATTGTTTAAACGTTGTTGACTGATCGTAATGCGATCAACTGGCGGTTTGGGCGAATTAAATACAGGCACAGCATCTGCGCTATTATCAACCGCCTGGCCAGGGAACAGGCTGGCAGTATGACCATCTTCGCCAAGGCCTAAAATGACCAAGTCAAATGGTCGCACACCTTTGAGGGTCTCGCTGTACGCTTTTGCACCTTCAATATTGCCAAGCTCTGCGGGAATATCATGAATTTGATTGGCGGGGATCGGCACATGATTTAACCAGGCTTCACGTGCCATTTTACTGTTACGTTCATCATGGTCTACGGGCAAGCAGCGGTCGTCATTATGATACACATGCCAATGAGCCCAATCCGCATTAGCGCTTGCCAATAATTGATAGATTGCTTTGGGCGTACTACCACCAGCCAGTACAATTAAAAAGCTGCCAGAGGTTGCAATCGCGGCTTCGGCAGCGGCCAATATGCGAGATAAAGCGGCTTGATTGATGGCTGCTTGCGAATCAAAGCGATGCCAACGCGTATGTTGTAATGCCGAGGTGTTCAGTGCCATATAAAATCCGTAAAAAACGTGACAAAACAAAAAAGCAGCCTTTTAGAACGTGGCTGCATTTGATACAATTATAACTGACTCGACAGGATAATTCTGCAAAATTATCAAAATACACTGGTCAAGTTCATGCCATCCAAAAGATGGGTGTCTCTTATAACTCTCCTCACACCATAGGACATTTCGAATGAAATTAGCAATGATTGGCTTGGGCAAAATGGGTGGCAATATGGCCGCACGTTTGCTTCGTAACAAACTCAAAGTCGTAGGCTTTGACTTCAACACCGAATTCGTGAACAAACTGGTCAAAGAAGAAGGCATGGAAGCCGCCACTTCTGTCGCTGATGCTGTCAGCAAACTTGAAGGCCAAAAAATTGTATGGTTGATGTTGCCAGCGGGCGAAATCACCGAAAACCAAATCAAAGACCTCATTCCTCTGTTAAATAAAGGCGATATCATCGTCGACGGTGGTAACTCGAATTACAAACACAGCCAACGTCGTGGCGCCATGTTAGCCGAGCACGGCCTTGGTTTTATTGACTGTGGCACATCGGGTGGCGTTTGGGGCCTAGAAAACGGTTACTGCTTAATGTACGGTGGTGAAAAGCAATATGCGGATGTATTGATTCCATTTGTAAAAGCACTTACCCACGAGGATCGTGGTTGGGCACACGTCGGTCCTGTTGGCTCTGGTCATTTCACCAAAATGATTCATAACGGGATTGAATACGGCATGATGCAAGCGTTTGCTGAAGGCTTAGACCTTATCAAAGGTAAAGAGGACTTCAACCTTGACTTAGCCCAAATCACCGAATTGTGGCGTCATGGCTCTGTCGTCCGTAGCTGGTTGCTTGATTTAACCGCAGATGCGCTGAAACAAGACCAAAACTTAGATGCAATTGCACCATACGTAGCAGATTCAGGCGAAGGCCGTTGGACCGTAGTTGAAGCGGTGGAACAAGGGGTTGCTGCGCCGGTATTGACGGTTGCACTGCAAGCACGCTTCAGAAGCCAAGACTCCAAAGGTTATAGCTATAAATTACTTTCGTTGATGCGTAACGCCTTTGGTGGCCACGCAGTTAAAACCAAGTAAGACGGATTCGATGGCTGGCCAGATTGCGCCACCATCGTTACCAAACGCAGGGAAAGGGTGACACCTTTCCCGTTTACATTTTACGTTAGGGTGAGAAATGACGAATAAAATTGATCCATGTACCTTGGTTTTGTTTGGCGCTAGCGGCAACTTGGCACGTGTGAAACTCTATCCTGGTTTGTTTCGTTTAGATTTACTAGGGCGCTTGCCAGCAGATTTAAAAATCTTAGGCGTGGGTCGTCAAGTTGTGGACTTAGACGCTTGGCGCGCAGATATCAAAGGCATGTTGGATGCCAAATTTAAAAAAGGCTATGATCAAGCCGTGTTTGAGCGCTTCATCGCACGCAACTTTTACCAAGCCAATCCACCGACCGACCCCGATGCTTTCAGCAAATTAAAAGATACCCTCAGTAACGACAGTGTATTCCCGCAAAACTTTGCCTACTTCTTGTCTGTGCGCCCAGTGGATTTTGCACCCGTGGTGGAATCACTTGCGAATGTAGGCCTGACACAAGAAGACAAGTTTTGGCGTCGTGTGGTGATTGAAAAACCATTTGGTACAGATTTACCGTCGGCCAAGGCGTTACAAGCATCGATTACAAAACACCTTAAAGAAAGCCAAATTTACCGGATTGATCACTATCTGGGTAAATCTGCTTTACAAAATATTTTATTACAACGCTTTACCAACACTATTTTGGAACCGATTTGGAATAATCAATACATTGATCACGTTCAAATCACCAATACCGAAATGTTGGGCGTGGGCGACCGTACCCAATTTTATGACAGCACTGGCGCCTTACGTGACATGTTGCAAAGCCATATCTTGCAAACATTGGCATTGGCCACCATGGAACTGCCTAAAGATTTAAGTCCTGAAGGCGTGCGTGATGCCAAGATCAAAGTGCTCGAGCAAATTCGTCCGATACCAGTCAACGCGCTAGAACAACATGCTTTCCGCGCGCAATATGCGGCAGGTGAAATTCATGGCGAACAAGTGCCAGGTTACTTGGAAGAACTAGGCAACCCAGACAGTGTGGTAGAAACCTATGCTGCGCTCAAATTATTTATTGATAACCCACGTTGGCAAGGCGTACCGTTTTATATCCGCACCGCTAAACGTTTGCATGAAGCAGATACGCGTATTTCAATCCGCTTTAAAAAGGCACCATTGCAAATCAATGCGCAAGACCAAAACTGGTTGATCATCGGCATACAACCCCGTGAGTGCATTAAAATGGAAATTCAATCGAAGATTCCAGGGTTGGATATCCAAACCCGTACCATTCAGCTCGATGCGGCAAACCGTTGGGACAATGATGATTCAGTCGACGCCTACGAGGCATTGTTGCTCAACTTAATGCAAGGCGATAACTCGAACTACTTGCACATTTCTGAAGCTGAAGCACAATGGCGCTTGGTGGATCCTGTTGTGAAAGCGTGGGCGGAGGACAAGCGTCCAGTCCATCAATACCCAGCAGGCAGCCGCGATCCTGAAGCATCAAAAGTGATTTTTGAAGGTGAAGATCAATTTTGGCGCTATAGCATTGAATTAGGTGGCGATCAGTAGCGCTTCCTAATGTAACAAGCATCAAGACAGTATTGGGTGGTGCAAGCCAGGCAATACAGTCACAAAAAATTTGCAAATGCGGCGTGTTTTATTGCTATTATTTGCACTCAAATTAAGCGGGGTTAAATCTCCGCTTTTTTCTCTTTACAGACCGCGTGCATACACGCCTCAGAATGGAAGACCGAATGAGCATCAAGTCGGACAAATGGATACGTAAAATGGCTGAACAACACGGCATGATTGAGCCGTTTGAGCCTAACCAAGTGAAAATGAACGCAGAAGGCCAGCGCTTGGTGTCGTATGGCACGTCCAGCTATGGCTATGATATTCGTTGTTCCAAAGAATTTAAGCTGTTTACTAATCTCAACAGCACCATTGTCGACCCAAAAAACTTTGACCCAAACTCGTTTGTTGAGGTAAATGCCGACTACTGCATTATTCCGCCAAACTCATTTGCGCTGGCGCGTACTGTGGAATATTTCCGCATCCCCCGCAATGTATTAACCGTCTGTTTGGGAAAATCCACCTACGCGCGTTGCGGCATTATTGTCAATGTCACGCCGTTCGAACCAGAATGGGAAGGCTACGTTACCCTTGAATTTAGCAATACCACCCCACTGCCCGCTAAAATTTACGCCAACGAGGGTTGTGCGCAAGTGTTATTTTTTGAAGCAGATGCAGACGACATTTGCGAGACCAGCTACAAAGACCGCGGTGGCAAATACCAGGGTCAAGTGGGGGTTACCCTACCAAAAATTTAAGGGCACCAATCACGGTGTCTATCGATTGCTTTTCCAACGTAGGCTTAATCGGGCTACGTTGCTCCTGTAGTAAAGGATCAGTCCTATGAAATTTCGCTTCCCTGTCGTCATTATTGATGAAGACTTTCGCTCTGAAAATTCTTCAGGCTTAGGTATCCGTGTATTAGCCAAAGCCATCGAAGAGGAAGGTGTGGAAGTATTAGGCGTCACCAGCTATGGTGATTTAACTTCGTTTGCGCAACAACAAAGCCGCGCATCGGCCTTTATTTTATCGATTGACGATGAAGAATTTGTCGAGGAAAAGCCAGAGGCCATAGAGCAATTGCGCAATTTTGTGCAAGAAATTCGCTATCGCAACGAAGAAATACCGATTTTTTTACATGGTGAAACGCGCACTTCACGACATATTCCTAACGACGTGTTGCGTGAACTGCATGGCTTTATTCACATGAACGAGGACACGCCAGAATTTGTGGCGCGGATGATTATTCGTGAAGCAAAAGCCTACTTGGAAAGTCTGCCTCCGCCCTTTTTTAAAGCCCTCACCCACTATGCAGCGGACGGTTCTTATTCTTGGCATTGTCCTGGCCACTCGGGCGGCGTCGCCTTTTTAAAATCGCCAGTCGGTCAAATGTTTCACCAATTTTTTGGTGAAAATATGTTGCGTGCTGATGTGTGTAACGCCGTGGACGAATTGGGTCAGTTATTGGACCATACCGGCCCGGTAGCAGCCTCTGAGCGCAATGCCGCCCGTATTTATAACTGTGACCATTTATACTTTGTGACCAACGGCACTTCGACCTCAAACAAAATGGTCTGGAACAGTACGGTTGCACCCGGTGATGTGGTGGTGGTGGACCGCAACTGTCATAAATCTGTGTTGCATTCAATTATTATGACTGGTGCCGTACCCGTATTTTTGATGCCGACACGCAATCATTTCGGCATTATTGGACCCATTCCAAAAAGTGAATTTGCTTGGGAAAATATTCAGAAAAAAATCGACCGCAATCCGTTTATCACCGATAAACAAGCAAAACCTCGCGTGTTGACGATTACGCAATCGACCTATGATGGCGTGTTGTATAACGTTGAAGAAATCAAAGAAATGTTAGATGGCAAGATCGATACCTTGCACTTTGACGAAGCTTGGTTACCGCATGCAACCTTCCACGATTTTTATGGTGACTATCATGCGATTGGCGCAGATCGCCCGCGTTGTAAAGAATCCATGGTGTTTTCGACCCAATCGACGCACAAACTATTGGCAGGCTTGAGTCAAGCCTCACAGATTTTGGTACAAGACGCAGAAAACAATAAACTTGACCGCGACATTTTTAATGAAGCGTATTTAATGCATACCTCCACCAGCCCACAATACTCGATTGTTGCAAGTATCGATGTAGCCGCTGCCATGATGGAAGCCCCCGGCGGCACCGCACTGGTAGAAGAATCGCTGATGGAAGCTTTGGATTTCCGACGTGCCATGCGCAAGGTCGATGAAGAATGGGGCACCGATTGGTGGTTTAAAGTATGGGGACCAAACGATTTATCTGAAGAAGGCTTAGAAGAGCGCGATGCGTGGATGCTAAAAACCAACGAGCGCTGGCACGGCTTTGGTAATCTGGCTGAAGGGTTTAACATGCTGGACCCAATTAAAGCCACCATCATCACGCCTGGCCTCGATGTTGAGGGCGATTTTTCTGAGGCATTTGGGATTCCCGCTGCAATTGTGACCAAGTATCTGGCGGAACACGGGGTGATTGTTGAAAAAACCGGTCTCTATTCGTTTTTTATTATGTTTACCATTGGTATTACCAAGGGGCGTTGGAACACGATGGTGGCAGCGTTGCAACAATTTAAAGACGATTACGATAAAAACCAACCGCTGTGGAAAGTATTGCCAGAGTTTATACAAAAGCAACCACGTTATGAGCGGGTTGGTTTAAAAGATTTATGTACGCAAATTCATGAAGTATATAAAGCCAACGATGTGGCTCGTTTAACCACTGAAATGTATCTATCCGACATGGTGCCGGCAATGAAACCCACCGATGCCTATTCTAAAATGGCGCACCGTGAAATTGAGCGCGTTGCGATTGATGATTTAGAAGGCCGCGTCACTGCCGTCCTACTCACGCCCTACCCTCCCGGCATTCCGTTATTAATTCCAGGTGAACGATTCAACCAAGTCATTGTGAATTACCTGAAATTTGCGCGTGAATTTAACGAGAAATTCCCTGGCTTTGAGACAGATAATCACGGCTTGGTCAAACAAGTGGTGGATGGCAAATCGGTGTATTACGTGGATTGTGTAAAATCTTAACCAACCTGCGAATGTCGCTTACAAAAAAACCGCTTCGTTACTAAGCGGTTTTTTTTCGTCTGTGCGCCTAAAAGCGCCGCATGGCGACATCATATTAAACGCGTTTAGAGGACAAGCGCGTATAAACCAAATCATGATAGACCAAGCCTGTGGCCGATACATGCGCTTCATCTGTGACTAATTGCCATTGCGCTAAGTCCAAGGCTGGAAAAAAAGCATCGCCTTCTACCTGGGTATGCACGCGGGTGATATAGCATGTATTGACGTGCGCTAATCCTAGGGCATACATTTGCGCGCCACCAATCAAAAAAGGCTCGCTATCACCTGCACACTGTGCCAGTGCGGCAGAGAACGTTTGCGCGGTTTTTGCACCTGGCACGTGATAAGTGGGATCACGGCTTACAATCACCGTGGTACGCCCTGGCAATAACCGCCCCAATGATTCATAGGTTTTTCGCCCCATGATCAAGTGATGGCCCATGGTGAGCTGCTTGAAACGCTTGAGGTCCTCTGGCAAATGCCAAGGCAATTGATTGTCACGACCAATCACACCGTGGTCGGCATGCGCCACAATCAGCGACAACGGAGGGTGCACTAACGAAGACATGGCGATACCCTCACACACATCACAGGCTCAATAGAATGACTTAACTTCAAAAACATCATCATTCCTTTGTACTAGGTTGGGTGGCAGACAGTTGTTGTAAATCACGCAAGATTTCAGCACTGTGGTGCTTGGGATCAACTTCGGTATAACTTTGCGCAATGCGGCCTTGTGGATCAATCAAATAAGTCACACGTCGCGCAGCTTTAAACACCACCCAATCTAACAGTACGCCATACTTTTCTGCAACTAGACCATCCGTGTCGGCCAGCAGCGGAAACTGCAATCCATGTTTATTGGCAAATGATGCGTGACTGGCCACCGTATCGACACTGATGCCGACGACATGGGCACCAAGTTGAGTGAATTGCGAAATATCGTCACGAAATTGACAAGCCTCTTGGGTACAACCTGGGGTATGGTCTTTCGGATAAAAATACAGTGCCAACCATTGCCCCTGCCAATCCTTGAGGGCTCGTGATTGGCCTTGGGTATCGAGCAAATTAAAATCGGGCGCGGGACTGCCCACCTTTAAGCGACTGACGGGTTGTTGGTACTGGCGATATCCCCACACGGCAATCAAAAGCACCGCAATATAAAAAATAAGCTTAAGCAACATGCACCCCTATGACGGTGAAATCAATCCTGCATTTTAACCGATTCAGGAGAGGACGCTGGTGTAAATATGGCCTAAAGCGGTGCACCCACCAAATGTTTTACGCGGGCAGCATCCACGTGTAACAACTGCGCAATATCTTGATAATCGTCGGGTAAGGCGGCATTGTGCCAACCATCTGCGGAATGTCTGGCTAAATTAACGGCGAGTTGTACATTTTTAACACGCGGCAAATGCAGTTGCGCTTCATCCATTAAATCGGTGAGTAAACTTGGCAAATTAAACACCTTCACCAATTCAGTTTGTAGAGTTTGTAGCGTAAAGCCTAACACGCTTTGTTGCGCATGCTTGCTACGTAAGGTGGCATCTGCTTGTTGCCGCTCGGCGATTAAATTCATCTGATCTGGATTAAAACACCACATCAACATTTCAGCAAAATCATGTAACGAAGCTGCCACACGTAACTCTTCTGCATGTAAATCTTTAAGATGTGAGGCAAATTCAGCGCAAAAATAACCAGCGCGATGCGCACGAATCATCAATTTTAATACATCCATCAGTGCGGTTGCATGCGCATTAAGTACATCTTCAACCAAAGGAGAAAATGGAATACGCTCAAAAAATGTCGCGTTGCCCATCATGATAATTGCTTGTTCAACTTGTACGAGATCATGCAATTGCGAACGTGCACGATGGTTGTTGGCGTAGGCTAACACCTTAAACATCATCAAAGGATCGTTGATCACCACCCGCGTGATTTGCTTGGCACCGACCTCCTCTTGCCGCTCACGTAAGGCATTGAGCTCCAGCGCGGTCTGTCGCAAAATAGGGATTTCGGCCGATGTAAAAAATGCCACCCAATCCACCACTGTGCGTCGGGCTCTTGCTTCTGCTAATGTGACCATGGTCAAACTCCTTAGATTACCTAGTGTATGGTCGATGGCTTGCATCATATGCATCAATAAACGTCGCTTTATCGACTTAATCTGCTTTTTCGACAAATCATTAACGGTATTTGTGCCGCATTTCTTTAAGCGAGGCTGTGCAAAGGCTATGCTAAAATAATGTCATTCAGTTGTTTCAATCATTGAATTTCATTCTCGACTAGACTCCGAAAAGACTTATGGCAATTATTTTGCACACTCCAGTAGACATCGAAAAAATGCGCATCGCAGGCCGTTTGGCGTCAGAGGTGCTGGATTACATTACCCCGTTTGTGGTGGCTGGGGTGACCACCGATGCGTTGGATAAACTTTGCCATGACTATATTGTGCATACGCAGCAGGCGATTCCAGCACCACTGAACTATGCCCCAGATGGACATACGCCGTATCCAAAATCGATTTGCACCTCCATTAACCAGCAAATTTGTCACGGTGTGCCAAGTGACAAAGTGCTCAAACATGGCGATATCGTCAACTTAGATATTACGGTGATTAAAAATGGTTATCACGGTGATACCTCACGCATGTTTATGATTGGTGAAGTCACGCCGCAAGCCAAACGCCTCTGTGATCTTACCTACGAGGCGATGTGGCGTGGTATTGAAAAAGTGAAACCTGGCAATACCTTGGGTGATATTGGCTATGCCATTCAATCGTTTGCCGAAAAAAATGGCTACAGTGTTGTACGCGAATTTTGTGGACATGGCATTGGCAAAAAATTTCATTGCGAACCACAAGTATTGCATTATGGCCGCGCTGGCGCTGGCATTAAATTACAAGCAGGCATGATTTTCACCATCGAACCGATGATCAACGCTGGCAAACGTGATATTAAATTTATGCCCGATGGTTGGACAGTGGTTACCAAAGACCGTAGCCTGTCCGCACAATGGGAACATACCGTGTTGGTGACCGAAGATGGTTTTGAACTGATGACGGTCTCAGCAGGGACCCCTGCTCCCCCTCAGCATTAAATGTCTGCTGCCAGTCGCGCACAACTGAAACTATGGCGTGAGCGCTATCAACAAGCGTTCGCAGCCCAAGCAGCTGCTTTTTTAGCGCGCCCACAACCCAAACAACTGTTTAAGCGTAATACCCAATGCCTAGATACCTTATTGTTGGAGGTTTGGCATCATTGCGCGCTCCCCGATACCCTTTGTTTGATTGCAGTTGGGGGGTATGGTCGTGGTGAAATGTATCCCTACTCGGATATTGATTTATTAATTTTGCTTCCTGATCAACAGGATGCACAGCTCAATCAACAAGTTGAACAGTTGATTGGCAATCTCTGGGATATTGGCCTCAATATAGGACACAGTGTCCGCACCATAGACGAATGCCTGACCGAAGCGCAGGCGGATGTGACGGTGCTCACCAACCTGATTGAAGCGCGTTTATTGACGGGTGAGCACAGCACTTTCCAACACTTAAATACCTCACTGTTGGACCACTTAGATACCAATCTTTTTTATCAACAAAAAATGCGTGAGCAACAGCTCAGGCATGCCAAATTTAATGACACCGCTTATAACCTAGAACCCAACATCAAAGAAAGTCCAGGCGGATTGCGTGATTTGCATATGGTGTTATGGATGGCGCGTAGCCATTGTATTGGGGGTAGCTGGCAGGACTTAGTTGAGGTCGACTTCATCGATGCGTCACAAGCCAAGCAAATTGCAAGGCATGAGCGTTTGTTGCAAGATTTGCGTATTCGCCTACATTTACTGGCAAAACGACGTGAAGACCGTTTGATATTTGATTTTCAAAATGTGATTGCCGAACAATTGGGCTATCAAAACACAGATCAAAAACGTGCCAGCGAGCAATTAATGCAAGGCTTTTATCGCAGCGCGCGCGCAATCATGATCGAAAATGAAGTCTTGCTTAAACGCATGTATCAACGCTGTGTCACCGAACATAAACCTGCGCAAGCAATCGACGAAGACTTCACCTTAATTCAAGGTAACTTACTGCATCTTGAATCGCCTGATCTATTTCATCAAAAACCAGCTGCCATCCTGCGTTGCTTTTTGTTGTTGCAAAAGCACCCTGAAATTTTTGGGTTTAGCGCAGCCTTGATTCGTGCATTACAAGGCGCTCAAACGCTGATAGATGCCGAGTTTAGACAACAGGCGCAGCATAAAAACCAATTTTTAGCCTTACTGAATTATCCCGAAGGCGTGCACCGCGGCTTGCGCGCAATGAATCGCTACGGCATCTTGGGCCGCTATATTCCAGTATTTGGGCGGGTGATTGCGCAAATGCAACATGATTTGTTTCATGTGTATACCGTGGATGAGCATACGCTGAATGTATTAGGTAACTTACGCCGTTTTGCCAAGCCCGAACTGCAACACGAATTTCCATTATGCAGCCAACTGTTTGCCACGTTTGATCGTCCAGCCCTGCTGTATTTGGCGGCTATTTTTCATGACATTGCAAAAGGCCGCGGCGGTGATCACTCTGAGTTGGGTACGCTGGATGCAAAACGATTTTGTCGCCTACATGGCTTGCCTGTAGCAGACACCGATTTAGTGGCGTGGTTAGTCAACGTGCATTTAAAAATGTCCAGCACCGCACAAAAATGTGATTTGTCTGACCCAGATGTGATTGCGCAGTTTGCACAATTGGTAGGCTCAGAATACCGCTTAGTGGCGCTGTATCTGCTGACAGTCGCTGACATTCGTGGCACCAGCCCTAATGTTTGGAACGCCTGGAAAGCCAAACTGTTGGAGAGCTTGTTTTTACAAACCAGACGTGTGCTACAACAATCGTTAAATTCCGAAGCGCAACTGGCAATCCGTAAAGACGAGGTTCTGCACAAGCTGAAAAGTTTTGATATGCAGGAATCCTCTGTACACGCCTTGTGGCAGGCATTTGGTCAACATTATTTCAGCCGCTTTGACAGTGATGAAATTGCTTGGCAAAGTCGATTACTGATTCCACATCGAAATACCGAAGTGGCGATTGTGCGCGCACGACTTAGCCCCAAAGGCGATGGCATTCAAGTGATGATTTACAGCCGCGATCAGCGCGATGTGTTTGCCCGTATTTGTCAATTTTTTGACAGCATGCAGTACAACATTGCCCAAGCCAAAATTTTTACCACAGCACATGGCTATGCGTTAGACAACTTTATTGTGCTGGAGCCAGAAACCAAACAAGTCAGTTATAACGGCTTGCTCAAACATATTGAAGCGGGCCTATCCGCGCAACTCAGCAACCATACGCCGTTGACCATGCCCATGCGTGGTCGCGTTAGCCGTCAAGTAAAACACATGCCGATCAAGAGCCAGGTATTTGTTCGCCCTGCCACTAACCCGCTTGAAGCATCGCAAGGCATGTTGCAGTTGGATGTTATTGCCAGTGATCGGCCTGGCTTATTGGCCATGCTCGCCCATCATTTGTTAACGCAACAGTTAGCGCTGGTCAACGCAAAAATCAACACCTTGGGTAATCGCGTCGAAGACAGCTTTATTATCGCGCCGATAGACGGAATGCCACTGACAGAAGCACAAATCAACAGTCTTAAAGCCGTTTTTAATGATGTTTAACCCAAAGATTGCAATTAGTATGGGACCGACATGACAATGCAGGCTAGAATGGGCTTTGACTTTAACGGTTAGCGCTGACTTATGTGGCTACGTACGGAATGTGACCTGCGATTTGATGTGAGCATCCCGACGCCACTGATTTTAATGTTGCGGCCGCGTAGTGGCGACCAACAATGGGTGGCCAGTCAATCCTATACCCTGTCGCCTCAGGTGCCGTTGGCAGAGTTCGTTGATCCTTATGGCAATTTATGTCAACGCTTGATGGCGCCAATTGGCACGTTTTCAATCAGCACCTCCGCTGATATTCTGACAGCCGATACCATCGATGTGGCGCCCGGTGCCCCGTTTCATGATGTCCACCATTTACCCAACGAAGTACTGACTTATTTACTGCCTTCCCGCTATTGTGAATCAGATAAATTTATCACGCTTGGGCAGGAAATTGTGATGGATGTGCGCCCAGGATATGACCAAGTGGAAGCAATCAATCAGTGGATACGTCGCAATATCCGCTTTAACCCCGACTCCCCCCATTTTCAATTATCTGCAGTCGAGGTGAATCAGCAACGCGAAGGCGTCTGCCGTGAGCTAGCGCATCTGGGTATCGCCTTATGTCGCGGCTTGTGCATTCCTGCGCGTATGGTCGTGGGCTTTTTGCATACCTTAACCCCCATGGATTTTCATGCATGGTTTGAAGCCTATGTGGGTGGTCGTTGGTACACCTTTGATCCGACTCAATCTGCACCGCTGGGTGGACGCGTGACCGTGGCCTATGGTCACGATGCTGCGGATGTCGCAATTTTTAATCAGTTTGGCCCCGCCTTACATCCAGAACGTATGCAAGTGCGCGTCACGCAACTGTCAACACCCCCAGAAGCGGCTATACATCGCGCATGAAACGACTACAGATTAAACATCTGACAGAATACGTATTTTCAGCGCCTGTCATCTTACAAACGCATTTTTTATTGCTGCGTCCACGTGAGGGCCATGATGTACGTATTGAGTCATCCAAGCTACAAATCAGTCCTGCTTATCATATTAAGTGGTATCGCGATGTGTTTGATAACTCGTTAGCAGCAGTGACATTTCCGCAGCAGAGTCAGCAATTATCGATTCACAGCGAGGTGGTCATACAACATTATGAAGAAGCCCCGTTTGATTTTTTAATTGCAGACTACGCGGTGTATTATCCCTTCACCTATGCGCACACTGAATGGGCCGATTTAGCGGCTTTTCAACAACCCTTATTTGCGCATGAACAATATGCCGTCAACCAATGGTTGATTGATCTTGGCTTGCGTCATGGCCAAATGACCACCTTCGCCTTGCTCAACACGCTGAATCAAGCCATTTATCAACAATTTCGATATCAGTTGCGTGAAGCGGCAGGCGTGCAATCCCCTGCTCAAACCTTGGCGTTGGCTAGCGGCTCATGTCGGGATTATGCGACGTTATTCATTGAAGCTTGCCGCTGCCTCGGCTTGGCGAGCCGCTTTGTCAGTGGCTATCTACACGCACCCGCGACTGAAGCGGGCAATGCCACCACGCATGCTTGGGCAGAAGTGTATTTACCAGGCACTGGCTGGAAAGGCTTTGACCCGACATCGGGTTTGGTCACCAGCTTTCAACATATTGCGGTGGCGGTAGCGCGTAACCCAGAAGCCATACCGCCCGTGGCTGGAAGTTTTATTGGCCCCGCAGACTTACCAATTTTACGCGTTAACGTCCAAGTCACATTATTGTAAATCGTGATACCTCGTACAATCGACGCCTGCTCACCAGCATTGTGATTGGTGACCTATGTTTCCCCTACGCCTGATATTTAATGCTTTTTGATCGTTACGCTGCTAATCATTAAATTTGTGTGAAATTTACACATATTTATTGACCCCATGAAGCAATCTCCGCTAAACTGTATGTGTGTAATTTTTTTACACATATAAAAAAATTTATTATGCGTTGTTAGCTCATCGTGGAGGCTATTTATGAAACATCCTTTATTTTTGTCATCTGTACTCACCGTACTCATGGCAACATCATTCTCAGTTCAAGCAAAAAATGGCGTCTCAGGCAACGACCCCAACAAGATTGACGACAACCCGAGTGCCTCTGACATGATTAATCTGAATGCAGCGGACCTCGCCAGCAAGCAAGCGAGCAAGCAAACTGAGGATATGACGCCAGAGGCATTAGAAAGTATCAAGCCCGCCGCACCTATCGTCTATACGCCCGAAATATATCAGCCAGGGGCTACTGGCAACCAATTATTAGATGCTTGGTTAGGCGTAAAAAACGGTATCAATCTATCGGGGATCAGTGTCAAAACCGAGACTATTCAATATATCGGTGGCGCGCAACAAGCCAAGGTGTTGACTGACACTTCAGTGGAGGGCCAATTTTTAAACACATTAAACCCCACCGCTGGCTACGGCGCCTTACTGACGACGGGCTCAGCGAATTTTAGCAATACCAATACCAGCTCAGGTTTTTCCAACGTAACAGGCACAGGCAATAATTATTATGTCAGTGCCATTAGCAATCAAAACACTTACGACGCCAATGTACTGAAATTTTCGTTTACGGTGGCCCCAGGTGTTAATTCGGTGAGTACCCAGTTTTTGTTTGCGTCAGAAGAATATCCAGAGTGGACGGGGTTGTTTAGAGACGGCTTTGCCTTTGTGGTAGATGGCGTGAATTACGCAAAATTTGATGCTACCCACTTTGTAACGTTGAGTGATGCTGGCACAAGCACACTCGCCAACCCAATACTCAATACAGGCAGCAATCAGTTTTTTGTAGATAATCGGCCCGATGCCAATGGCATACAAGCGGCACCATTTGAGTACGATGGCTATACACAATTACTGACAGCGACAGGCTTATTACAAGATGGCTTAGCGGTACATACCATTGAAGTGGCCATTGCGGACTCGAATGACAGCGTCTGGGACAGTGCTGTATTTTTATCCCAATTACGCACATTGAATGACACAAACAGCCCGCAATTGTCTGCCGCAAGTTTTGGTTTATTAGTGAGTGCCGTACCTGAGCCGTCATCTTATAGCCTGTTATTTGCGGGACTATTCTTGATATTGCGCCAGGTGAAACGGCATCATCAACGTCAAGTTTAAGCGTCGGTTGTACTTGAGTGTCGTTTTTACGATAGTCAATCAATATAAAAAAACCCTGTCAGCGATGACAGGGTTTTTTGCACATCACACTTCAACATTAGAAATGTTTGTAATGCTTTTTCAACTGTTTTACCACTTCCCACTGTGATTTCAAGCCTTTTGGAAACTCAACATAGTCACCCGCTTTGATGGTCACGGTGTCACCGCCTTGTGGCGTCACTTTGAATTCGCCTTCTAATACATAGGCTTTTTCAGTCGCCGTAAAGTCAAGTGGGAATTTTGAAGGTGGGCAATCCCAAGTGTTCCAGCTAGTTACGCCTAACTCTTTCAATTTTTCAGGGGTTGGATTGTGGTCGATGATGATTTGTGTCATGTCGGTTCCTTTAAAGGTGGGTGAATACAACAAATGTTTTGTAAAAAAAATGCCGCAGTTACTGCGGCATTTTGTATCTGGCGGAAGAGGTGAGATTCGAACTCACGGAGGGCGTGAACCCTCGACAGTTTTCAAGACTGTAGCATTAAACCGCTCTGCCACTCTTCCTTAAGGCGCGCATTATAGCAAAGATTTAATCATCTGGAAGTGTTATTCCAGGAAAAATTACCTCATTAAAGCCAAATTGGGTCAAATCACGAATCCGCATTGGATACAACACGCCAAACAAATGATCGCACTCATGTTGCACAACCCGTGCGTGAAAGCCACTTACTGTGCGGTCTATGGTCTGCCCTTGTGGATCAACCCCTTGGTAACGCAGTTGCGTATACCGTGGCACTAAACCGCGCAAACCGGGCACCGACAAACAACCCTCCCAGCCCGCGGTTTCTTCATCACTCAATGGCGTTAACATGGGGTTGAGTAAAATCGTGAATGGCACCTCCTCAGCGTCTGGATAACGTGGATTTTTGCCAACACCAAACATCACCACTTGCAAACTCACCCCAATTTGAGGGGCGGCAATGCCAGCGCCTTGCATCGCTGTCATGGTATCGTGCATGTCTTGAATCAAAGCATGGAGTTCTGGGGTATCAAACGCTGTGACGGGTTGTGACACCTGATACAGCAAAGGATCACCCATTTTAAGAACGGGTCGTATGGCCATAGAATTACCCTATTTTACTGGGTTGCGCCGCAACAGCGTAATGCGCAATCAGGGCACGAACGTTGTGCATGGTCTGCTGTAACAATGGCATGACTTGCTCAAACTGAAT
>JAIYBT010000002.1 GCA_027488395.1 Methylophilaceae bacterium
CTATTTGTTTCCGCGTGCTTGCGTGGTCACCCCCAACTTAGACGAGGCAGCTTTATTGCTTGGCGCTCCGATTACGTCACGGGAGGCATTGCCAGAAGCGGCGCATGCACTGTTGGCGATGGGGGCGCAAGCGGTGTTGCTCAAAGGCGCGCATTTGCCGGGGGAGGATATTTGCGATATTTTTGTGTCGCAGACGCCGACATCATCGACTCAACCTGTGACGTCTGATTTCAAGTTAAGCATGTCATCTGCTACGCTGACTGAAAGCATACTACCAACGCAAATACACACTTTTTCTGGCAAGCGGATTGACACTACCCATGTACATGGTGCTGGTTGTACGCTTTCTTCAGCGATTGCGGCTTACTTGGCATTGGGCTTGCCGATGTTGCAAGCCATTGTGGCCGCCAATACCTATGTGCGGGCGGCACTTACGGCTGGGGCTAATGTCAAGATTGGGCAAGGCGTTGGTCCACTGAATCATGGCTTTGCACCACTCGCCATGCATCAATATCCGATTGAATCTCAGCCCTAAAAGTTAGCGGTATACCTAGCAAATTCTAAAGCGGCTTTTTATCACTTCGCTTTCTCAAGCTGGTACTTTTTATCGCTTCGCCTTCTCAAGCTGCGCCTTTTTATAGCTTCGCTTTCTCAGGCTGGGACTTTTTATCGCTTCGCCTTCTCAGGCTGCGCTTTGTTTATAGCTTCGCTTTTTCAAGCTGCGCTTTGGTCAACATAAATACAAATTGATCACCGCCACTGGTTTCAAGCCAGGTAAAGGGTACATCGGGGTAGGCCGCATGCAGCGCATCCCGATTGTGGCCAATTTCGACCACTAACATGCCCTCATCATTTAAATGGTTTGCAGCGTGCTTTAGCAGGGTATGGGTATGATCTAAACCATCGGCACCGCTGCCAAGTGCCAATTGGGGTTCATTGCGATATTCTGCGGGGAGTGTCGCCATGCTGGGGGCATCGACATAGGGCGGATTACTGATCATCACGTCATATCGGCGGCCTTGTAAGGCACTGAACATATCCGACGCTACGGCTTGCACTTGATCTTGCAGTCCATAACGCGCAATGTTGATATTGGAGACGGCAATGGCATCAGGTGAAATATCGATGACATCAATCTGTGCATTGGGAAATGCTTCAGCCAATAAAATACCCAAGCAACCCGAACCTGTGCATATATCTGCTGCGCTGGATACCAATTCTGGAAATTCGACCCAAGGGTGTAGGCTGTTTTCTAATAACTCAGCAATAAAAGAGCGTGGCACAATCACTCGCTCATCGACATAAAATTTGTAACCACGTAACCAAGCTTCTTTCACCAGATATGCCGTCGGTATGTGCTGCGTGACCCGTTTTTCAATCAAGTCAGCGAGGTGCTGACGTTCTTGCGTAGTCAGTTTGGCATCGAAAAAGTTACTGAGCGTATCATGCGGCAGGTGTAGCGCACTCATGATCAGCCAGACTGCCTCGTCATAACTGTTGTCGGTGCCGTGGCCGTAAAAAATATCGGAGTGTTCAAACCGGCTGACGGCATAACGCAACCAGTCGCGGATAGTCAGGAGGGTATCGGTCATATTAGTTCACTAACAGCAACGCCATGGTGCGCTGGTATGTTTGTTTAAGCGGTTCAATGTCGGCGACTGCCACGCATTCATTGAGTTTATGGATGGTGGCATTGAGCGGGCCAAACTCGATGACTTCATTACAAATATCTGCGATAAAGCGTCCATCCGAAGTACCGCCGGTGGTGGAGAGTTCAGGGCTGACACCATAACTTTGTTCGATCGCTTGGCTGATGGCTGAGACCAGTTGTCCACGCGGTGTAATGTAAGATTGATTGTGTTCCCAATCTAAGCGGTACTCAAACCCATGACGATCCAAAATCGCATGTACGCGCGATTTTAAATTGGCCTCGGTACTGCCTTGGCCATTCACTTCTGGGCAGTAGCGGAAATTAAATAAAATTTCTACATGTCCTGGAACCACGTTGGTGGCACCTGTGCCGCCATTGATGTTAGAAATTTGCCATGAGGTGGGCGGGAAATATTCATTGCCTTGATCCCACACCGTTGCAACCATGTCTTTAATGGCAGGGGCTGCCAGATGGATGGGGTTTTTGACCAAATGTGGATAAGCAATATGGCCTTGAATCCCTTTGACGATTAACTTGCCAGACAATGAGCCGCGACGGCCATTTTTAATCATGTCGCCCACCACTTTGTTGCTAGTGGGTTCGCCGACGATGCAATAATCAAAGCGCTCGCCGCGCGCTTGCAGCGCCTCGACCACTTTGACAGTGCCTTCCACCGCGATGCCTTCTTCATCTGACGTAATCAGAAGGCCAATTGACCCTGCATGATCAGGGTGTTCGGCAATAAACGCTTCTATGCTGGTGATAAACGCGGCCAAGGATGTTTTCATATCGGCGGCACCGCGCGCATACAACATGCCGTCTTTAATGGTGGGCTCAAATGGGGCGGTATGCCATTGGTCAACGGGGCCAGTGGGGACCACATCCGTGTGTCCTGCAAATACCAGCAGCGGCGCTTGTGTGCCGCGACGTGCATAGAAATTATCGACATTGCCAAAACGCATGCGTTCGACGTGAAAGCCTAGGGGCAGCAAACGTGCAATCATCGCTTCTTGGCAGCCCGCATCGTCTGGCGTGAGCGATCGTCTACGCAGTAAGTCGATGGCAAGGTCTAAGGTATTGGTCATGCTTCACTTTCAGCAGTGGTAAATCGCGTATAAGTGGCTTCATCAAAGCCAATGGCAAATACGCGATTGTGTTGGGTTAACACGGGCCGTTTAATCACCGAGTGTTGGCGCAACATTAGCGCTAACGCAGTCGCATCATCTTGCACGGCCGATTGTTCGGTTGCGCTGAGTGTGCGCCAAGTGGTGCCTTGACGGTTGATCAACACTTGCCAACCCGATTGATCTATCCATGATTGCGCAATGTCAGCCGACAGTCCTTGTTTTTTAAAGTCGTGGAACACATAGTCGATCTGTTTTGCAGCAAGCCAAGCACGGGCTTTTTTGACGCTATTACAGTTTGGGATGCCGTACAAGGTAATCACAACGGAACCGTTTCTGTTAAAACAAACATTTTAACAGCGCGGGGTTAGATTGTGACTGATTTTTTACTGACTGCCTGCGCTGATGCGATGGAGAAGCGCCTAGCTTTAAAACAAACTTTTAGTGGTGGATTGTTGTTGAATTTCACCAAACACATCAAATAAAAATTGTTGTTCCACTGGACGTGAAAATAAATAGCCTTGCATCTCGTCACAGCCGATGGTCACGAGTGTGAGTCGCTGTTCTTCGTCTTCTACGCCTTCGGCAACCACATTTAAGTGCAAGGCATGGGCTAATTTAACGATGGCTTCTACAATCGCAAAGGAGACTTCGGAATGGGCAATTTCTTGGGTGAGGGTGCGATCAAGTTTCACTTCACTGATTTCAAGATTTTTGAGGTAAGACAAGCTAAATGGATGTAAGCCAAAATCGTCTAACGACACTTTTAAACCGAGTGTTTTAAAGTGACGTAAAGTATCGCGGAATTTCTTTTGATGATGAATGGCGTTGGTTTCTGATACCTCTAAAATCAGATGCTCTGGACTCACTTGATTATTTTCTAGGATAAATTTGATGTGTTCACCCAAGTGTTTATTTCTAAACTGTTGGTGTGACAAATTGATCGATAAATTTAAATCGATGCCGAGGCTTTTTGCTTTGCGAATGGTGTCGCAGGCTTGCACCATCACCCATTCGTTGATTTCTTCTATCATGCCAAAACGCTCTGCGGCCTCAATAAACACCGAGGGCGATAACAACCCTTTGCTCGGGTGTTGCCAGCGCAATAATACTTCTGCGCCGCGCACGGTGCGGGTCAAGGCATCTACTTTTGGTTGAAACAACAATTTAAACTGACGGTCAGTGATGGCTTGCTTGAGTTGCACGCGGGTTTGTTGCATGGCATCTGATGCTTGTTCAATTTCTGCATCAAAAAAGCGATATTGGTTTTTGCCATTTTCTTTGGCTTTGTACATCGCAGCATCGGCGTTGACTTTGAGTTTTTCTAAATTGCCATCGCGCGGATAAATTGATATCCCAATCGAGCACGAAATTTCGATTAAATTATTTTCAATGATGAACGGTTCTCTGAGCGCATCGACTACGCGTTGCACCACCGTCACGACATTTTGATGATTTTCGATTTCGCTCAAAATAGCGATAAATTCATCGCCGCCTGCACGCGCAACATAATCACAATTACGCAGGGCGTTGCTAATACGTTTCGCCACTTCAATCAATAGTAAGTCACCAATATGATGCCCAAACTGGTCGTTGACGGGCTTAAAGTGATCTAAATCAATATAAGCCAGTGCCATGGACTCGCCATTACGATCACAACGCTTTGCGGTAATCATCAAATGTTGATTTAAGGCATCGCGGTTGGGTAAGTGGGTCAGTGGATCGTAAGATAAGGTTTTGCGTGTGCCGACTTGCGTCACTTGGAATCCCAAGCGACTTTGGGTGATGTCTACCGTACGCTCGTAAAATAAGATGATGACGAAGGTCGTCATAAACAACAAAATTGGCGCCAAGATCATTAACAGCGACACATAATTTGCAACATTATCAGAGGGGTTTAATGAAAACTGATTGCTATGCAAGATGCTGAGATTAATCGCGATATGAGATGCCAAGAAGCCAAGCGCAATTTCAACCGCAAAAATTAACTTGAGTTTGTTGAGGGATTTGCCTTCATAGCCTTTGAGCCACAACATCGTGATGATGGCCAAGGCGGCAGTCAGGCAGATGATGCACATGGCAAACAAGGCGGTTAACAAATCAATATTGATATTGATGGCGCCAGAAGCAATGTGATAAAAATAGGATAACAAATAACCACTGAACCCAGCAGTGAGTGCGCCGTATAACAACTCTCGCACGGGTAAGCTTTTTTTATTGACGCTACTGAGTACTGAGAGCGCCAATAAATAACTGCATAGGATGGCACCGATAAAATCGATAGGATGTTGGCTGATTTTTGGGTAATTATCGGACACCGATTGATAGCCAGCATGCAAACAAAACATGCCTATGCCCACCAATGCAGCGTATTTTTTGAGGGTAAAATCGAACTCTTTTGTCGTGATTTTGCGCAAGGATTGTGTCAAGCCGAACGCCCAATAAAAACCAGGCACACTGGCTAAAAACAATAGCAAAAGAAGAACTTGCGCACGACTCATAGAAAGATAATTTAACCCATGGTTGGTAATGTCAAACTCAATAAACCGTTGCTACAACACATAAAGCGTTGTTCAGCAACTTATGTGTATCGACACTTCACACGAAAAATGAAGAGCGATGACACCCGTTGCTGAACAATGATTGGATTAAATGCCGCGTAACAATTCGTTGATGCCGACTTTACCCAAGGTTTTTGCATCTACTTTTTTGACGATGACAGCGCAATACAAGCTGTATTTGCCATCACTGGAGGGCAAGTTGCCAGACACGACAACAGAGCCTGCAGGCACGCGACCGTAATGCACTTCGCCAGTTTCACGGTCATAAATACGGGTCGATTGACCAATGTAAACACCCATAGAAATCACGCAATGGTCTTCAACCACCACGCCTTCTACTACTTCAGACCGAGCTCCGATAAAGCAATGGTCACCAATAATGGTAGGGCCCGCTTGCACCGGCTCAAGTACACCGCCAATGCCGACGCCGCCTGATAAATGCACATTTTTACCAATCTGCGCACATGAACCCACGGTGGCCCACGTGTCTACCATGGTGCCTTCACCCACGTAAGCACCAATATTGACGTAAGACGGCATTAATACTGCATTTTTGGCAATGTAAGAGCCTTTGCGCACAATGGCGTTTGGCACCACGCGAAACCCACCAGCTTTAAAATCTTCTTCTGTGTAATCTGCGAACTTTGGATCAACCTTATCAAAATAACGAGTCACGCCGTCATCCATTAAATAGTTGTCTTTGAGACGAAACGATAACAACACGGCTTTTTTTAACCATTGGTGTGTTTCCCATTGCTGAGAGTCACCAATGCGACTGGCAACGCGTAGATGCCCTGCATCTAAGTCGTCTAGCACCGAGGCGACGGTTTGTTTGATCTCGGATGAGGCGTTCGCTGGCAAAATGTTAGCGCGGTCTTCAAATGCCGCTTCAATGATACTTTGACGTGGATCCATAATTGCTCGTTTGAGTGAATAAAAATTAAAGGCTGGATTTTAACTGAAATTATCAGCTTTGGGTCCGAACCGTATGTGCGGTATCCGGAAAGCTTACGCGCACATCCGTTGGTTAACGCCTGCCTTATTTTGCTTTGGCCGCGAGATACAAAGGCATCACTTTAGGTGTGAGCGCCTGTAAATCTTTGATGCGATTGGTGCTTGAAGGGTGGGTGCTTAAAAATTCAGGCTGGCTGTTTTGATTCGCAGCTGTCATTTTTTGCCATAAGCTGACAGCGGCTTCGGGGTTGTAGCCTGCGCGTGCAGCCAGCTCTAGACCCATGCGGTCGGCCTCACGTTCTTGTTCACGCCCATTTGGCAGGGCAAATAATAATTGGCTACCCATGCCAGCACCTTGTGCGGCAATCGTGCCCATATTGCCACCAATTAAGGACGCCAAGGCCTGCAAACCAAATTGTTGTACATATGCTTGCGACATCCGCTCACGGCCATGTTCGCGCAGTGCATGGGCAATCTCATGGCCTATCACAGCTGCTAATTCATCATCCGTGGCTTTGAGTTTTTCGGCGAGGCCTGAATACACCATGATTTTGCCGCCTGGCATACAGTAAGCATTGAGTTGGTCATTTTTTTCAACATTGACTTCCCATTTCCATTGGCTGGCATCTGGGCGAAACACGCCTACTTGCGCGATTAAACGGTTTGAAATGGTTTTAACGCGATTGAGTAAGGCTTTATCCGCATTCAGCGTTTGTTTTTTTTGTGCTTCTTGTATGGTCTGCGCGTAGGATTGCGAAGACATTTGATTCACGGTGGATGTCGGCAACAGTAAAAATTGATGACGTTGTACGCCAGATACGCTGTTTTGTGTGGTGCTCGCACAAGCAGCCAACCAGCTACACAATACGACGATGGTGAGTTTTTTTAACATGGGCATATGCTTCTCCATACATTTTCAGTCATCGCTGAGTCACTCAGCACGCGCAGAACAATCCACAATGATTACTTGCAGGACTGGCTGGTCTGGCGACAACTTAATGATTAACTATTGTTTAAATTTTTACTTGTGCACCCAACTCAACCACGCGGTTAGGCGGTAATTTAAACTGATTGGTAATACTTTCAGCTGTTCTAAATAAGCCAATAAATACATTTTTACGCCAAATTTTCATGCCAGGTTTATCCGAGGCAATTAAGATTTCTTTGCCAATAAAAAATGAGGTATCCATGGTATCGAGCAACAGGCCATGCTTTTCAGTCAACATTAAATCAACGGGTAAATTCGGTTCATCCATGTAGCCGTAGCGAATGGTAACGCGATAAAAGGCATGTGGCAGGCTTTCAATGGCGACACGTTCTTCTTGATTGGTGTGCGGAAAGTCTTCAAAGCGCACGGTCAAAATCACCACTTTTTCATGCAGTACTTTGTTGTGTTTGAGGTTGTGCAGCAAGGCATGCGGCACACCATCTGGGTTGGGGGTCATAAACACCCCCGCGCCATTGACGCGGGTTGGTGGATGCGTGCCGATGGCTTGGATAAAGGGCACCAGTTCCATCGATTCGGCTTTTAAGATTTTATACAAGAGTGCACGTCCGGTTTTCCAGGTCAGCATCAGGGTGAAGATAATGGCGCCTATCAATAATGGCACCCAGCCACCATCTGGAATTTTTAAAATATTGGCTGCAAAGAAAGATAAATCGATCACTAAAAACAATCCAACTAATACGGCTGTTTTTGCTTTACTCCACCCCCACAGATGATGAAACACGACCGCTGCCAGTAGTGTGGTAATCACCATATCACCCGTCACCGCAATGCCATATGCCGCTGCCAAATCGCCAGAGCTGCCAAAAATAAGCACCAAGCCCATGACCCCGACCATCAAACCCCAATTGATGCGGGGCATATAAATTTGGCCCTCGGTTTTTTCTGAGGTGTGTTCTACATGCATGCGCGGAATAAAGCCGAGTTGCAGCGCCTGACGTGAAACGGAGAAGGCCCCTGTAATCACCGCTTGTGAGGCAATCACGGTGGCTAGCGTGGCTAAGATAATCAAAGGATAGAGCGCCCAATCTGGCGCCATATGGTAAAACGGGTTTTGGATGGTTTCTGGTGCAGATAGGACTAAGGCCCCTTGCCCAAAATAGTTACAAATCAGTGCAGGCAATACAAAACAAAACCATGCTAGCCGAATCGGTGTACGCCCAAAGTGGCCCATGTCGGCATACAGTGCTTCGGCGCCAGTCACCGCCAGCACAACGGCGCCGAGTGCGATAAATGCAATCGACGGTTGCGTCCTGAAAAACTCAAATGCGTAGTAGGGGCTTAACGCCTTAAGAATATCTGGATGGGCACTGATGTTAATGGCACCCAACACCCCCAGTACGCCAAACCAGGTCAGCATCACGGGCCCAAAAAAAGCACCCACCACTGCGGTGCCCTTGCTTTGTGCCCAAAACAAAAAAAACAACACCACTAATGTAATCGGCACAATCCAGCTTTCTAGCTGCGGCGCGGCCACTTCTAATCCTTCCACCGCTGACAGTACCGAAATTGCTGGGGTGATCATGCCATCGGCATAAAACATACACGCACCGATGATACCCAACAGCATGATGCGTTTGCGTTGATTGGGGTCGCCGCCACCATAGCGGCTCGCCAACGACAACATCGCCATAATGCCGCCTTCGCCTCGGTTATCCGCCCGCATGATAAAAGCTACATATTTAAATGAAACAATCATCAACAATGACCATGTGATCAGTGACAGGATGCCGTAGACGTTCGCTTGATTCAGTAGCAAAGGATGGTGTCCGACTGCGAACACTTCTTTCATGGTGTACAGGGGGCTGGTGCCGATATCGCCAAACACGACGCCTAAGGCGGCCAGCGCCATGGTGTGCAGCGCCGTTTGCTGACTATTGGATTGGTTCATTGGGTGAACGTACTAAAGCAAAGCGCCATTATCTGTGAATTTATCATTACAACCAATCCTTTTAAGCGGTTCTCACAATGGCAATGTTTGACTGTGGGCAATTTACCAACAAACACGGTCTGACAAAGTCTGGTGATGCATGCGCTTGCAGCTAATCTAAAGTGAATTGTTCTACGCTGACTTGCGCTTGACCGCGATGTAATCGGATGCGTAAAGATTGTTGCAGGTGCAGCTGTTGAGCATCCGTCACAATGTGCGCTTCATCGGTTTGCACAATTGCATAGCCTCTCGCCATCACATTGGCAGGGTTAAGTTGTTGTAGGCTTTGCTGCATCTGATGTAAGGTTTGCCGCTGGCGCCATAATTGTTGTTGCATGGCTAATTGCAGCCTACGTTTTAATTGCACACACTGTTGCGCCTGTTGTTGCAGTTGTTGCGCAGGCGACAATAAGCGCCGCGCCAGATAATCTAATGTTTGCGCTTGTTGTTGTAACTGCGAGCGCATGGCCCGGCGCAAGCGCTGTCCAAGTTGCTGCAGTTGCAGTTGCCGTTGCGCCAAGTCAGGGCAGGCCAACTCTGCGGCGGCAGTCGGGGTGGCGGCGCGCACATCGGCAACAAAATCTGCGATGGTAAAGTCGGTTTCATGTCCAACACCGCTTAAGGTAGGTAGGCGACATGCCGCCAAGGCTCGCGCCACCACTTCCTCATTAAAGCTCCATAAATCCTCAATGCTGCCACCGCCACGACAAATCAGTAAGGTATCCACTTCTTGACGCTGGTCTGCTAAGGCAATGGCTTGCGCAATGGCTTCGGCAGCGCCTCTCCCTTGTACTGGCGTTGGGTAAATAATCACCTGCATGTGGGGGTCACGGCGTTTGATCGCGGCTAACACGTCCCGTAACGCGGCGGCATCGGGCGAGGTGACCACCCCAATAGCGCGCGGCTCTTGCGGGATCACTTGCTTACGTTGTGGGTCGAAAAGGCCTTCTTTGCTGAGCCGCTGTTTGAGTTGTTCGTAGGCTTCATATAATCGACCTAGGCCCGCCAGCTGCATCATTTCAATGGTCAGCTGAAAGTCCCCCCGCGCTTCATACAACGTCACCGTGGCGCGCGCTTCGATCATGTCGCCTTCGCGCGGGATGACGTCCATCAGGCTATTACGGCCCTTAAACATGACACAGCGTACTTGTGAGCGCGCGTCTTTTAATGAAAAGTACCAATGGCCACTGGCCGCCCGAGTGAAGTTTGACACTTCACCACTGATCCAAAATAACGGGAATTGGCTTTCTAGGGTTTCCTTGACGCGTTTGGTGAGATCACTCACCCCCCACATTTTTGGGAACGTTGTTTCTGACGGGTCTATCATAGCGACTATTATCTATTACAATCACGCCACCACAAAATAAAAAAAAGGAATCCTTATGCATCGTTATGTCAGCACACGTGCCGCTTACTTGTTTAGCTTTGTGGCTTGTTTTGGGATCGTGGCTTTGGCTTTATATATCCAAACACGCTATCAGTTAGAGCCGTGTCCATTGTGTATTTCACAACGGATCATCTTTATGAGTTTGGGCGTGTTGTTTTTGCTGCATGCGTTTGTGCGTACACCCGTGAGATTGAGTCAAAGCCTAACGGTTATTGAGCTGTTGACTGCGCTCGGCGGGGCGGGCGTAGCGATTCGTCATTGGTGGTTGCAAGCGCACAAAGAAGAAGTCATTGCAGATTGTGGCGTGGGCTTTGATTATATGTTTGATAATTTTCCGTTGCAAAAAGCGCTGACGTTGGTATTTCGTGGCACTGGCGATTGTGCTGCTATTGATTGGACCTTGTTAGGCCTCACTTTGCCGCAATTAGGCTTGATCAGTTTTGTGGGGTTGGGCGCTGTTGCCTTGATCTTGGGCCGTTGTCGCGCGCGTGCTTAACCGCTTATCATCCCAACACGAAATCCTACAAAGGCATTCCCTGAGATTTGCTAAAATAAGGCGCTAATTAATGGATAGGCCGCTAGATGGATAGCCATCTGGATTACAATGCTGGTTAGTTTTTATTCCATGATTGAGCACGATGACATCCCGCACTACAACCTTTTTTAACACGTTAGATCATTTTGTTGGCAACACCCCTTTGGTGGCGGTGCAACGCATGAACCCCAACCCGCGCAATACAATCTTGCTCAAGCTAGAAGGTAACAATCCTGCAGGCTCGGTCAAAGACCGGCCCGCCTACAGCATGATTATGCGCGCAGAACAGCGCGGCGATATCCAGCCCGGCGACACCTTGATTGAGGCGACCAGTGGCAATACTGGCATTGCGTTAGCCATGGTTGCTGCCATGCGCGGCTATAAAATGATATTGGTGATGCCAGAAAATCAATCGGTGGAACGCCGCCAAAGTATGCGTGCTTATGGCGCAGAGCTGATCTTAACGCCCAAAGATGGCAGCATGGAACTCGCCCGGGATGTGGCGATGAAATTACAAGCTGAAGGCGAGGGCAAGGTGCTCGATCAGTTTGGCAATTTGGATAATCCGTTAGCCCATTACGAAGGCACTGGCCCTGAAATATGGCGCGATACACAAGGTAAAGTTACCCATTTTGTGGCCAGTATGGGCACCACAGGCACCATCATGGGCACTTCGCGCTTTTTAAAAGAGCAAAATCCTGCGATTCAAATCATTGGCGTGCAACCTGAAGAGGGCGCACAAATTCCTGGTATTCGCAAATGGCCAGAAGCCTATTTACCAAAAATTTACGATGCCAAACGCGTGGATGCCCTGCGCTATGTCAGTCAGCAACATGCAGAAGAAACCACCCGCAAACTAGCCGCTAAAGAAGGTATTTTTGCGGGGATTTCTAGTGGTGGTGGTTTGTATACCGCGCTGCAATTATCCAAAGAAGTGAACGATGCGGTGATTGTGAGTATTGTCTGCGACCGCGGTGACCGTTATTTATCGACTGGGGTTTTCCCCGCCTAATGGACATGCGCTGGTTTCGCGCATGCGGTATGTTGTGGGGCTTGACTGCCTCACTCTCAGCCATGGCGGTCAGCGAAATCAGTCTACAGATTGAGCGTATTGATGACCCAAGTTATCACTTAAACGCTGCTTCAGCACGGTATCAAGTGGGCAAACAACAGCAATTGGTGATCAATGCCCAACAGTTGCGCATCGGCCCCGCCACCCTGGCACAACCAAGCATCGCTTTAAACATAGCGCAAGCGTCGCATTTGCAAGTCAGCTCAGACCAGATCAGCATCGGACAATACCAAGCGAAATCAGGGCGATTCACGGTGGCGTTAGGTGGGCGCAATGGGCCATCAAGCTTAAGCTTAGAGGCGCAAATCAAAGCCAATACGGACAGCCAATGGGGTAACCTGCATTTGCAATGCGAAATGCCGTCTGCGCTGGCGCAATACCGCTGGCGATGTGCAGATGGCATGTACCAAGACGCGCGCTCCAAGGTGCCATTTAGCATCGATGTGACGCCTAACACCAGCGTGACCACAAACGTGCGGCAAGACGTACGTCCAGCAGGAATGCAAGTGTTGTTACGTTTAAAACAGGCCACGTTTAGCGATGCGTCAGGACTGCACGCGGGTGAGCGTATCAGCGGAAGTGTATTGGTATCAGCGGAGGCCGATACTCAAGGCTGGCGCTGGCGTGGTAAGGTCGATTGGCAATCGGGCGCCTTGTTTTGGCAACCTTTTTATTTTGCGGAAGGCGACAAACATTTTGAAATTCAGGGACGCTATCAGTCGCCATATCTGCTGATTGAGCAGGCCTTGCTAGATGTACCGGGGGTGGGGCAACTCACCAGCAGTGCACGCATCGATCTTGTTGATCAATCGTTTGAGGATTTAAAAATAGCGGGGAATCAAGTGAATTTTGCTGGTGTGTATCGCACCTTAATTCAACCATTGTTGGCTAATTCAGCGTTTGGGCAATTGAATGTATCTGGTACGGCAGATTGGTCGTTTGAAGCCAAGCAACATAGACCGCAACGTTTTTTACTGAATATCCGCGATGCCAGTGTTGAGGATCATCAGGGTAAATTTGCTTTTAAGCATTTCAATGCAAGTATCCCCTGGGATTACGATACGCCAAACCCCATTCACATCAGCTATCAATCTGGCCATGTGTTAAATATTCCGCTGGGGTCGACCCAATGGCAAGCTGAGGTCAATCGCTTTTCGATCACCGCCCCCCATTTGCGTTTGCCAATATTGGATGGCGCCCTAGAATTTGAAGATCTTTCGGCCGCTTGGGTACAACACAGCATGGTCTGGCATCTAAAAATGGAGATGCAACCGATCAGCTTGGCCAGTTTTAGTCAGGCGCTAGGCTGGCCTGCCATGCGTGGACAGATTGATGGACATATCCCATTGGTCAGTTACGCCAATCAGACGCTACGCATGGCAGGTGAAATGAATTTCAGCATGTTTAAAGGCAATGTTGCCATGTCTGATTTGGAAATGCATGATCCGCTAGGCGCCAATCCAATACTCAATGCAAACCTCAAGATGCGCAATATTGATTTAGGTGAAATTACGCGCACATTCAATTTTGGCGCCATCACTGGCAAACTCGAGGGTGATGTCAGCCATTTGAAATTGGTGCGCTGGAAACCCGTCTATATGGATGCGGTGATTCAAACCGCAGATGGCCATCATGACAACACCATTTCGCAACGTGCCGTCGAAAATATCACCGCTTTAGGGGGAGAGGGCACTGCTAAAGTATTACAGCGCACCGTACTGCGGTTTTTTAATGCCTTTGCCTATGAAAAAATTGGCTTGAAATGTGCGCTGCGTGGCGATATTTGCAAAATGGGCGGGGTCGCCAGCACGCCACATGGCTTTGTCATTTTAAAAGGGAAAGGCTTTCCCTCGGTGAACGTGAACGGCTACACTGAATATGTCAGTTGGCAGGATGTGTTGTCGCGGATGCAGCGCATCACCGATAGCAACAGTCAAATCATTATTCAATAATGTGAGGATACTATGCCTAGGTTAACGGATTGTGTGGTAACGATGTTGCAACCAATACTGCGCAAGCTGTTGTTGGTTGCGCTTGTTTGTCCGCTGGTCGCCTGTATTACCATCAATATTTATTTTCCAGCGGCTGCTGCCGAAAAAGCCGCGGACCAAGTGATTGATCAAGTTTGGCAAGCGGGTGCTGGTGCTGCATCGCCCAATGTTGATCAACCAAACGCGCCGCAAACGCCAGTCAGCAATCCGCCACAAACCGACACCTTGCCCACCTCCAATCCGCCGATGAGCAAAGAGGTGCAGCCATGAAGAAACAATTCATTCACAACAGTGCGCGTCAACGCTGCATTTGCTTGTGCTTAATGGGCGGTGTGCTCCTCAGTCGTCTGAGTGTCGCAGCGCCAGACTTGCAAGTGACTGCACCCGCGTTACAAAGCCTGACCCAACGCATGCAGGCGCGCCATACGCAGTTGTTGCCGTTTTATCACGCTGGCGTGATTGGTTTGACGCAAGAGGGCCTTATAGCGGTGCGAGATGCCAGCACTGTGGCGTTACCACAACGCGCCACATTGGCCGGGCTTGTCAAGGACGAAAACCAGGATCGCCAACAGCTTTACGCGGGCATTGCGCAAGCCAATGGTCATGCGGAGTGGGCAGGCGAAATTCAACGTACTTTTGCGCAACGTTGGCTGGATAAAGCCCAAGCGGGTTGGTATCTATTGTTGAACGGCCAGTGGCAGCAAAAGTAAGCCAAATAAGCTTAAGTTACGTCAGCGTCAGCCAAGTCAGTGTCAGCCAAGTCAGGCTTACGCCAAGTCAGGCTTACACCAAGCCAACTTGACATTACGGCTTAAGCAAAGGCAATACATACGGCCACACGTTTTTCAATAGCTGCGGTTGTGCCGTTGCTGTCGGGTGTAAACCATCGCTTTGCACCAGTGCAGGATTGCCTGCCACCTCCGCCAAGAAAAATGGCACCCATGGCAAGCTGTATTGTTGCGCGAGCTTGCGATACATATCGCTAAATTGTTGGGTGTATTTCAAGCCGTAATTGGGGGGTATTTTCATGCCTAACAACACAACTTGTGCGCCTTGCTGTTGGGCTTGTTGGATCATGCTGGCCAAATTTTGCTCACTCACAGCCAAGTTTAACCCGCGTAAGCCATCGTTAGCACCTAACTCTAGTACCACACACCGGGGTTTGTGGGTGCGTAGCATGGTGGCAAATCGGCTTAAGCCGCCACTGGTGGTCTCACCACTGATACTGGCGTTGACCACTTGATAATCGCGTTTTTCTTGTATCAATTTTTGTTGCAATAAATGGACCCAACCCGCAGTTTGCGCAATCCCATAGGCTGCAGATAAGCTGTCACCGTAGACCACGATGGTGTTGGGCGAGGTGGATTGGGCATGTGTTTGCGGTGCAACCAACAGCCCTAAACACGTACTAAGCAATAACATGCATTGCCACATAACCCATTGCCGGTTAAGCCATTGCCAATTAACCAATTGCCCAATAAACCAAAGGTATTTCATTTTAATCATTTGCATCACTTTCATAAAAAAACACGGCATTTGCTCAGGTTGAATTGTGCAAATTAAATATGACCAGTTGAGCATGACCAGTTGTGCTTGCACATTCACCATTGCAAGTAGCGTCATTTAGGATACGCATTTAGCGTATGCTAACGCAAATCCATGTTGGCACTGACTGATTGCAGTGACCATAGTTTGATCTGTACTATTTTACACACAGGATGGATCGCAAATGCCACACAATGTATGTACCTTTATTGCCTATTAGAAAGACTTTGTATCACGTTATGACGTATTCACCTGCCATTCAAGCCATTTCCACAGCGCCTGCGTTACCCATAGACATCACGGCAGCTAACGTGCTCACCGTCACGCATTTGACGCAACAGGTCGGCGATGGCGAACAATCATTGACCATTTTGCGTGATTTGCATTTAGAGGTCCGCCAAGGTGAAAGTGTCGCGATTGTGGGCAGTTCAGGCTCTGGAAAATCAACGCTGTTAGGCTTGCTCGCAGGCTTGGATGTGCCAACCCATGGTGAAATTCGTGTGAGAAATCAAGCGTTTAGTCAGCTGGATGAAGATGGACGGGCTGCGGTACGGGCAGAGTCTATGGGATTTGTGTTTCAATCGTTTCAGCTGTTACCGAGCATGACGGTACTTGAAAATGTCATGCTCCCTTTGCAATTAGCGCAACAGCCAGAGGTGCATGCGCGTGCCTTGGCAACAATCGCACAGGTCGGGTTGGCGGATCGGCTGCAACATTATCCCAAGCAGTTATCCGGTGGGGAGCAGCAGCGGGTCGCCATTGCCCGTGCATTTGCGCCACATCCAGCCATTTTGCTGGCAGATGAACCAACCGGTAACTTAGATGCCGCGACAGGTGCGCGCATCATAGACTTATTGTTTAGCCTCAATCAAGCCATGGGCACGACCTTAATTTTAGTGACCCACGATGCCACGTTGGCCAAACGATGTGCACGGGTATTGACGTTGATAGATGGTCAGTTGAGCGCCACATGCGATTAAATTTGAGCTTGGCTTGGCGATTATTGCGCGCGCAGTGGCAGGCAGGCGATGTGCGTGTGCTGGTTCTGGCCTTGGTGCTGGCGATTACCGCGCTCACTGCCGTGAGTTTTTTTACCAATCGTGTTGGGCAACAGCTCAAACAGCAAGGGGCAAGTTTGTTAGGTGCCGATGCGGTGTTGATCGCAGATCACCCGATCACACCGCAAAGGTCGCAACAAAGCATGCAGCGTGGTCTGCACACTGCATCTACCCTTGAATTCACCAGTATGGCGATACATGGCGAACGTAATCAGTTGGCGGAAATTAAGGCCATCGATGCGCATTTTCCTTTGATCGGCAGCTTTGGCGTTCAAACCAAGCCGCCTATCACTCACAATGTTGTGGGTGGCCCCGCGCGCGGTGAGGTTTGGTTGGCACCTGCATTGGCACAAACACTCAACATCACGTTGGGGGATCGCCTAGTATTGGGGGCTAGCCAGTTTAAAGTCAGTGGTTGGATAGTGGGTGAGCCTTCTCGTGGCGGTGGTTTGATGAACCTTGCGCCGCGGGTAATGATGCATTTACAGGATGTGCCCGCCACCCAACTGCTGCAGTTTGGCAGCCGCGTAAAATATAGCTTGGCGGTGTCAGGTAGGCCTGCACAAGTGCAGGCGTGGCAACAAGCAGTACGACCGCAACTTCAAGCAGGCGAACACATCGAAGAAGTCAGCGCAGCACGGCCAGAAATTCGCGCAGCGCTGAATAAAGCGGATACATTTTTGGGTCTCAGTGCTTTGGTCACGGTGATGCTATCTGTGGTTGCCATGTTGTTGTCCAGTCAGCCATTTATTGGACGTTGCCAAGAGGCAGCGGTGTTATTGCGCGTGTTTGGTGCCAATACGCGCACCATCCGTAGTGTGATGACATGGCAAGCGGTGTTCTTGGCGGGGATCGGCGCTCTGTTGGGCTGTGTGTTGGGTTTTTTGGTGCAATTTGGATTGGCTGAAATCGTGGGCAACTTGTTTGTAGAGCGATTGCCAGCACCAAACTGGACGCCAATCGGCTTAGGCGTTGCACTCAGTTTTTCGATTGTATTGAGCTTGATGTGGCCCTCCATACACGCGCTACGCCAGCTTTCACCGATGCAGCGTTTGCGTGCTGGCGTCCCCCCGCTGATGCCATCCGCTTGGCGGCACTACTTGCCACTATTGGCGGTCATTGTGAGTTTTGTATTGATCCTTGCCCAGTCGCTTGCTTTAGCGTTTGCTTTTATCGCAGGGATTGCGGGTTTGAGCCTGATTGCAGGCGCCGCCGCCTACGCCATGGCGCTTGCACTGCATCGCTTCAGTGATCAGCGCGCGCTGCCCATGTCCCTTGTGTTGGGGTTACGCAACTTAAAGCGCCGCTTAACAGTATCATTGATCCAAATCGTAGGCTTTAGTCTGGGCGCCATGGTGTTGATGTTGATCACCATGATTAAAACGGATCTTTTACAAGCTTGGCAGCAATCCTTGCCACAAGATGCCCCGAACCAATTTGTCATTAATATTCAGCCTGATCAAGTGGCGGCCATGCGTCAACGCTTAAGCCAAATGCCGATTGTGCCTGCGCAACCAACGCTGTATGCCATGATCCGCGGGCGGTTAATCGAAAAAAATGGCACGCCGATGCACAGTGATCAATTCCAAGACGAGCGCGCTAAACGCCTAATAGACCGCGAGTTTAATTTATCGGGCTCGGGCGCGATGCATGACGATAACCAACTGGTGCAAGGCCAGTGGTGGGGGCCACAGCAAGCCGATGCGAAACTCATCTCATTAGAACAAGGCATTGCCAAAACCTTGAACATTCAGTTGGGGGATATACTGACCTTTGACATCGCGGGACAAAACATGAGCCTGCAAGTGGCGAGTATCCGCGAAGTAAAATGGGATAATTTACGGCCTAATTTTTTTGCGGTGACCCCACCTTTAACCTTGGCAGGCTTTCCCACCAGTTATCTGACGGCGTTTCAATTACCCGCCACCGAAAGGGTGCACAACCAACGCTTGGTCCAAACATTTCCCAATATTTCGGTGATTGATATGGGCAGTGTGCTGACACAAATTCGAGATATCTTGGCTAAATTGACTCTGGCTGTCAGTTTTATTTTTGCGTTTTGCATAGCAGCAGGGCTGGTGGTACTGACCGCTGCTTTAGTCGCCACCCGTCTTGATCGTGCGCAAGAAGCCAGTTTGTTGCGCGCCCTCGGTGCGTCTAAAAAACAAGTGGTTACGATGCTGTTGACTGAATACTTGAGTATTGCATGGGTGTCAGCCACTGTGGCCGTCTTGATTGCCAATTTGTTGGGTGCTTATGTAAGCACACAATTGTTGGATATTCCTTTTCATTGGAACCTCAGTTTGTCGCTCAGTGTGTATAGCCTAGCGTTGGTGCTGATCCCACTGGCGGCTTGGTTGGTGATTAGACGGTTGATTAACCTGCCGCCTAAACAGGTATTGCATAGTCTTTGACAGTGCTCACCCTATCAACAGATGTCTGAGTGCTTAAATGCCTGAAGATGCGTTTGATAATGCGGCTGATACCACGCTGAGTGCACTGATCTTGTGCATGTTCAGGGGGCGATCACGCGTTTGCATGCACATGTCATCTCAGCTGTAGTGCCTTGCTGGCGTGGTGTTGCCACAAATGGTCACGTGCAGTGACCTGGGGCTGCAATCGGTTTGCAGGCATCGCTATGAATCGTGTGATGCGCCTTGATCGCTTGCCGCTTTTGATATTGAGCGCTTGTTTTTACCAAGGTTGTGACTCGAAAAGCAAGAACAACCGCCCTTTTGCCCATTAGTTTTATTTCAGGCATGGCGATTGCATGTGTTTGTTGGCGTGTTCAATGAAAAGGAGTTTGTTGTGCCAAATAATCTTTTCGTACATCCCCATTTTGGTCAAGCCATCGCTGAGGAAGATGCAGGGCTTTACTACATTTTGAACCAACACACCGGCCAAGTGCGTTCGGTGTTAAGTTTGGTCTGTGAAAACCAGCATTGGTATTTATTTCAGCTTCAACCGATTGCAGATGGCATGGATTATCGCTGGTCTTTGATGACCAATGATGAATCACCCGCCTTAACCACTGCCACTGATAAGCAAATTGCCCATTACTTTTGTAAGCCAGAATACGCAGAACCTGCAGGTGCTTGGCAGGTGATCCGTAATCGGGGTGTGGGCTTTGCTAAATTTACCCCAATGTGTCAACCCCATGCGGTGAGTTTTGCGGTATTGCGTTTTGATGGCGAACAGATGGCAACCCCGATCCGTTTGCACAAAGCCCCCGCCGATTGGTGTCAGGAAGAAACTGCCGAAGTGGATTGGGTACCACAACCCGCCATGGCTTAAATTAAAGTAGCTAACGCAAAATAAGCCATTGTATAAGATGCGCTTGTTAGCGGCTGTTTTAGTGGCCTTGATTAAAATAGCGTGTAGTCAACAAGTTTGTATTCAATGCGCTTTTATTGGAGCTGCTTTTATTTAAGCTGCTTTTATTGGAGCTGCTTTTATTTAAGCTGCTTTTATTTAAGCTGCTTTTATTGGAGCTGCTTTTATTTCATTCGCCGCAATGAAATTGGCCTATCAACCGCCAAGCGCACTGAGGCAGTAGATAGGCACAGGCCTCACAGATGACAGCCGCAACTAGGGTGTGTTAAGGTAGGTTGTTGTTACCTAGCCGGATTTGCCATGACACCCAGCCTCGTGTTTGATATTGAAACCATTCCAGATGTAGACGGCTTGCGCCGTTTGTACGAACTCCCATCCACCCTAAGTGATGCTGATGTTGCAAACATTGCGTTTCATCAACGTCGCCAACACCAAGGGACAGAGTTTTTGCCACACCATGTACAACGCGTGTGCGCCATTTCGTGTGCGTTGCGTGAGGGGAATCAGTTTCGTGTATGGACCCTTGGCGATGTCGACGCCTCGGAAGCCGAAATCATTCAGCGTTTTTTTGATGGGATCGATAAATATTCACCCCAAATCGTGAGCTGGAACGGCAGTGGTTTTGATTTACCTGTGTTGCATTATCGCGCCATGGTGCATGGCATTGCGGCACCACGCTATTGGGATTTGGGCGAGGACGATAAAGACTTTAAATGGAATAATTATATTAGTCGCTATCATATGCGCCATCTGGATTTAATGGATGTGCTGGCGATGTACAGCGGGCGGGCGAACGCACCGTTGGATCAAATGGCGCAATTATGTGGTTTCCCTGGCAAGTTAGGCATGGATGGCAGTAAAGTGTGGCAGGCTTTTTTAAATGGGGAGTTACAAGCCATCCGCGATTATTGTGAAACCGACGTCGCCAATACTTATTTAGTGTATCTGCGCTTTTTAAAAATGCGTGGGCACTTAACAGAACAGGCCTATCAAGACGAAATCAGCTTGGTGCGCAATACGTTAGCGCAAACTGCAGGAGCGCATTGGCAACAATTTTTAGCGGCTTGGCATCCATAAAAAAACGCATGGTGTTGACCATGCGTTTTTATTTATACCCATACGAGGCTTGCACACTGCTTTAGGCCAAAACATCCCAAAAGTAGCGTGAAATGGCCATTATTTCATTTCATCTTTTTTCATTTCATCTTTCTTCATCGCGTCTTTTTTCATCGCATCTTTCGCCATGCTGTCTTTTGCCATCGCATCTTTTTTCATGCCATCTTTGGCCATTGCATCTTTTGCCATCGCGTCTTTCGCCATACTTTCTTTGGCCATGCTGTCCTTAGCCATGGCATCTTTTTTCATTTCGTCCGCCACTGCGCTGTTGATACAGAGGGCGAATGCGCTGATCATAATGATATTGATAAATTTAAACATGATTGATTTCTCCATTAAAAAATTGGCAAAATTGCCTGTTACTCGCTGATTTAAGCACCGCCAAACCAGTGATATCCTTGATCCTCCCAATACCCACCGGGATAATCGTTTGTGACGTAAATTTCTGTGATGTGCTTGGGGTTTTTAAACCCAAGCTTGGTCGGCATGCGTAATTTCATCGGGTAGCCGTATTCACGTGGCAAGGTGCGATCTGCAAAGGTGAGGGTGAGCAATGTTTGACGATGCAACGCAGTTGGCATATCAATACTGGTGTAATAATTGTCTGCGCATTTAAATCCGACATATTTCGCGCTGGTATCCGCACCAATGCGCTGTAAAAAATCAGAAAAACGCACGCCACCCCATTTGCCAATGGCACTCCATCCTTCGACACAGATATGACGCGTGACCTGCGTGGTTTGCGGTAACAGCGCGAGCTCGGCCAACCGCCATGGTTTTTTATGTTGAATGTGTCCACCCAGCTGTAAAACGTATTGATCACCATCGATATCGCGTATTTCGTCTTGGCCGTAATACGCATTAAATGGAAACGGCGTCGTGATCATGCTTTCAGGATAGGTGGGTGCGAGTTTGTTAGGGTCAAACAAAAAGGCTTGCACTTTGTCGTTCCAGTGCGACACTGAAATCAACATTTTTTCGACCGAGTGTTCGTCGGTCAGCGTACATCCACTCAACATAGACAGCGCGCCTAAACTGAGGATGCGTTTGCCAAATAAGCGTCGACTTTCGTTATCTAACTTGGGTTGGATTTGTTTTATCAGATAGGGCGTATCAATGCTGATGTTGGGGCGTGATTTAGCCATGATTACACCTCGAGACTTTTGGATTTAAGACTTACGGATTTAAAAAGGCGAGGGCGTGAAAACCCCATCGATTTCAACGTAACAGGCACTAAGGCCACCATTACCAGATGTATCAACACAAAGCCCACCATAAACACCATGGCAAAAAAATGCACGATTCGTGCGTTATCAAAGCCACCCATCAATTCGCGCAATAATGGAAACTGGCTCGAATTCCAGATGACCAAGCCCGAACCTATCGCAATGGCAATCGCTACCATGACCGAAAGATAAGCGCATTTTTGTACTGCGTTGTAGTGAGAAAGGTCTGTATGCTGTAATTTAAGGTGCAAAGCATCATTGATATCTGCCCACAGTTGTTGCGGACGGATCGGGAAAAACTTGTGGCGTAAACGGCCGCTGTAAAGGTTAACTCCGATGTAGATCAACGCATTGATGCCAAACAACCACATGGCTGCAAAATGCCAGAGAATGCCGCCACCGAGCCAACCACCGATCGTCATGGCTTTTGGAAAAGTGAAATTAAAAATGGGTGATGCATTGTAGATACGCCAGCCACTGGTCACCATTAAGAAGACGGCGATTGCATTGAGCCAATGACAAATGCGAATGGTCAGCGGGTGTAAGGCGATTGCAGGCATACTGTGGTCTCATTATGCGTCGCTCATAGCCCATCACACGGATATGTGATGCATATGAGTTCAGACTTTAGTCGCGTGAGTACCGGATGCCTTACACTTTTTTTAAAATATTTTTTTGAGGACGTTGGCGAGGAGTGTGTCTGCCCATGATCACTGTGAAGATGGGCAGAACCATATGCGAAAAAATGGTTATTCTGCGTTGTGATTGTCCATCACGGGTTGTGCGTCGCTGAGACTGTCGTTGATGGCAGAGACTTCTGTTTGATCTTCATCGACGACTCTTTTCCAATTTAAAATCACGCGCAACTTTTTAGGCGTTGGATAGTGGAGGGCATAGCGTATTTTTTCACCTTGGTTTTCGGCGATGATGGTGTAGTTGCCAGCCGCTAAATTGAGCAATAACCTAGGCCCTGCATGCGCAACCGAAAAAATGACTTGTTTGTTTTGATTTAAAATGCGGACGTTGACATCGTCGATGACACGCCCCACTTTGCCTTCGGTAAACATTAAATATACGCCATATTGGCTTTTAAACGGCTCGAGTGCTTCGACTTCCTCTGATCCGATGCCACCTGTCACATAGCTGATACCATGTGCCTCTTGCAGGCTTTGTAGGGGTTCACCATAGCTGGATGTTGGACCGCAGCATGCCAGGATACACAGCATACTCCACAGTTGCGCGTTGAAGTTACGAACCATTTTTGAATCTCCAAAACGAAATTGATCAGACACGATTGTGTGCTGATTGTAAGAGCATTTACGGTAAAATAATACCTATGAGAAGTCACCGTCAAAGAAATCGCATGTCGGCTGCGTCAAAGGCCGCCCAACCTATCCGAACCACCACTATAGCGTCACTGGATCATGAAGGACGTGGGGTAGCCCACATTGAAGGCAAAGTTTTTTTTGTCGAAGGTGCCTTGCCGTATGAACGTGTCGATATCGTATCCAACCATGTCAAGGCCACCTATGAGTTAGCCACCATCCACACGCTGTTGCGTCCCTCTAGCCAACGGGTTACGCCGCAATGTGCCTATTTTGGTGTATGCGGTGGGTGTGCCATGCAGCATTTGGAGTTTTCGGCGCAAGTGGCGGCAAAGCAACGGCAATTGGAGGATACGCTTTGGCACATTGGCCGAGTCAAGCCCAATAAAATATTGCCGCCGATTCAAGGTCAACCTTGGCGCTATCGGCATAAAGCACGTTTACGCGTTCGCTATGTTGAAAAAAAAGGCGGCATTTTGGTGGGCTTTAACGAAAAAGCCACCAGTTATGTGACCGATATGGATCATTGCGAGGTATTGCCCAAGCATGTGTCTGATTTAATTGTGCCGCTTAAACAGCTCATTGTGCAATTGTCTGTAAAACAATCCTTACCACAAATTGAAGTTGCAGTTGGCGAGGCGGCAACCGTGTTGGTATTACGCATTTTAGAGGCATTGGCGCCAGAAGATCTGCCGATTCTACAAGCGTTTGAGCAGCAATATCAGGTGCAAATTTGGACGCAAAGCAAAGGGCCCGATACGGTTAAGCCGTTATTCGAGCAGACAGCACAGTTGTCCTATCAGTTGCCTGAATTTGAGTTGCGTTATCCCTTCAGCCCGACTGAATTCACCCAAGTCAATCCCGCCATTAATCAAGTCATGATCCGCCGCGCGATGCAGTTATTGGCACCGCAAGCGGGCGAGAAGATTGCTGATTTTTTTTGTGGCTTAGGCAACTTCACCTTACCCATTGCCCGCAGTGGTGCCCAAGTATTCGGTATCGAGGGTTCGCAAGCATTGGTCAACCGCGCTATTGAAAACGCCGCGCTCAATGGTTTGTCACAGGTCAGGTTCGCCGAATCAGATTTGTTTGATGTCACATATGCGTCATTACAAGCGTTGGGGCAGTTTGATAAGTGGTTGATAGATCCACCGCGAGATGGTGCCTTGGCCTTAGTCAAAGCATTGCCCGAGCCCGGAGTCACGACTGGCTTTGCACCCCAGCGTATTGTGTATGTTTCATGTAATCCAGCGACGCTGGCACGCGATGCCGCGGTCTTGACACAGCAACGTGGCTACACGCTGATTGCGGCAGGCGTGTTAAATATGTTTCCGCATACTGCACACGTTGAATCGATCGCCTTGTTTGAGAAAACACCGTGTATATAATGGGTGGGTGCACCCAGCGTATGTTGCAGCTAGCGATGGTAAGGCAAGTGATAGTAAGGCAAGTGATGGTAAGACTATTAGGGTGCATGGCCATGATGGTTGCATTGACCGCCTGCCACACCCAAGCACCTGAAGTATTAACGTTTGCTGTAGCGCAAGCGCCCATCAACTTAGACCCACGCTTTGCTTCAGATGCGGCATCAGAGCGTGTGAATCGTTTAATTTATCAACGCTTAGTCGAGTTTGATCAGGCCTCTAGGCCCACGCCCGGGCTTGCCGATTGGCATATGCTGACCCCGCAGCACGTGCGTATCCATTTAAAGGCCGCACCCCGAGATTTTCACGATGGCCAGCCGCTGACGATGCATGATGTGAAGGCCACTTATCAAAGTATTATCGATGCTGTGGACTCTCCCCATCATAGCGAATTTTCCCATATTGCACGGATGGAAGTGCTCGATGCGCACACGTTAGATGTGCATCTGAATCGACCCGATCCTGACTTTGCTGCAAGGTTAATCATTGGCATATTACCCGCCCGACGCATCGCAGCGGGTCACGATTTTTCGCATCACCCGCTTGGCAATGGGGCATTTCGTTTTAAGGCCTGGCAACAGGTATTGGTGTTGGAGCGGATCCAAGATGGTTTAACGGTGCAATGGTTAGAAGTTAAAGATCCCAACGTACGGGTGTTAAAGCTCAAGCGGGGCGAGGTTGATTTATTGCAAGGTGATTTACCGCCTGAACTGGTTCATTATTTGGAAGCACAATCCGAGGTCGCGGTACGCACCACCGAGGGTGCCAATTATTCCTATTTAGGGCTTAATACCCAAGCCCCGTTTTTAAAAGACCCACGCGTTCGTCGAGCGATAGCCCATGCCATTGATACGCGCAGTATTACTTCGCAATTGATGGTGCGCCATAGCCGACCTGCCACCGCGATTTTGCCGCCAGAGCATTATGCTGGCAACCCACAGTTAAGCCCGTATGCCTATCAGCCAGCACTGGCTAAGCAATTATTGAAAGAGGCGGGTGTGGCATTACCTTTGCGCATCATTTATAAAACCAGTACCGATGCACAACGGGTGCGATTAGCCACTGTATTGCAAGCCCAAATGTTGCAGGCGGGGATCGATTTGCAAATAAAAAGCCTAGATTGGGGGACGTTTTATGCGGATGTGCAATCGGGCAACTTTCAATTATATGGACTGACTTGGGTGGGTATTCAAACCCCAGAAATCTACAGCAAGGTGTTTGGCGCACAACAAACGCCGCCACAAGGACTCAACCGTGGTGGCTACCAAGATGCCGTATTGGAGCCATTGCTTGCGGCCCATGATTGGCCAGCGGTGACTGAGCGTATTCACACACAATTACCTTATATCCCGTTATGGTATGAAGGCCAATTTGCCGCGTTTGGAAAGCGTGTACAACAATATCTTCCTGCAGCTGATGGCAATTGGGATGGATTAATACAAGTAAAGTGGGTACATGATCACGCTTGATCCAGTGGTCCAGATCATTCAATGTAAAGCGTATGGCGCGCTGCTTGGAACCATTTATGCATTACTGGTGAACACCCATGCGTATTGCACAAAGTTCAGCCAAATTGATTCTGTAGGTTGATTCGGTAGGTTGGTGTGCGAAGTTGGTTCGCTAGGTTGATTCGTTAAGTGAGCGGCACTGCGAAATAACGTCCAATCCCAGCAGTGATGGCCATCGCGATACTGCCCCAAAGTACCACCCGCACAGCGCCACGGACGATAGGCGCGCCACCCGTTTTTGCGGCAACCGCACCAAGTACAGCAAGGCTTAACAGTGTGCTTATGGTCAGCCCAACAATCACATGCCGATTAGATACCAATAAACTCGTGACTATGGGTAACAAAGCACCCAATGCAAAGGCGCCAGCGGAGGCAAGCGCCGCTTGCAACGGCGCCGCGCTTTGCGCAGGCTGTATGCCCAGTTCGTCTCTAGCATGTGCGGCCAACGGATCGTGTTGACTTAAGGCTTCCGCGACTTGTTGTGCTAAGGCAGGTGCTAAGCCTCGTGCTACATAAATACCAGTTAATTCACGCAGTTCATTGGCAGGATCGTCTTTCAGCTCCTGCGTTTCGCGGGCTAAATCTGCATGTTCTACATCTGCTTGTGAGCTGACCGACACATATTCGCCAGCGGCCATCGACAATGCGCCCGCAACCAAGCCTGCAATGCCTGTGGCCAGTAACGTCTGCGGGCTTGCAAGCGCTGCGGCCATGCCCATCATTAAGCTAGCGGTGGAAATAATGCCGTCATTCGCGCCAAGCACAGCTGCTCTTAACCAGCCACTACGGTGCAGACGATGGGTTTCTTGATGTCTCATGATGTAGTCAATCTTAATGTTTAGCCAATCTCAATATTTAGCCGATCTTGATATAGGGTCAATCTGCTGAATGGGCTGTTGTGAGTTTAAAGAGGCTAGGAGGATGCGGGGGTGAGCATCCGTTTGGGGAAAATTATTCACCGTAATAATGAGCATATCAAGTTTAGTGAATGGATAGCGTAGAATATTCATATGTTGATTGAAATTTCAATTCCGACCCAAAGTTTACGCCTGTATGCGCAAGGTGCACTATTGCGTCAATATGCGGTATCGACCGCTAGTAACGGCGTAGGTTGCCTGAAAAACAGCGGTTGTACACCGATTGGCGGCCATATTATCCGTGCCAAAATCGGGGAAAATGCGCTTGAAAATACCGTGTTTGTCGGGCGTAGGCCGACTGGTGAAGTGTTTAGCCCTGACTTAATGGCACAATATCCGCGCAGAGATTGGATACTCACCCGCATTTTATGGCTCAGCGGCACCGAGCCGGGGGTCAATCGCTTGGGTCAAGTCGATACTATGCAGCGTTATATTTATATCCACGGTGCGCCTGACAGTGCAACGATGGGGCAGCCTGGTTCTCATGGTTGTATCAGGATGCGTAATGCCGAACTGATTGAGTTGTTTGATTTAGTCACGGTGGGAACACCAGTGACAATCTTGGATGCACCGCATCCGCATTGGGTTGAAACGATGCATGCTTGAACGTGTGCTGGGATTATTTTCTGTTGTCGTCGGGGTGGTGATGCTCACCTTTGCCTTGATTCATATGATTCCTGGGGATCCCGTTGATGTCATGTTAGGTGAATCCGCCACCTTGGCTGATCGCGACGCGTTACGTTCTCAGCTCGGTTTAAATCAATCGTTGACGACACAGTTTGTACAGTACATACAGTTGTTGTCACAAGGCGAATTAGGGCAATCGCTCAGTAATCACCGGCCCATTGCAGCATTGATCTTACAAACCTACCCCGCCACGTTGCAGTTAGCGTGCGTCGCTTTAGGTATAGGCCTCATGATAGGTGTGCCACTCGGCGTATTGGCTGCGCTTTATGCGCGACAGTGGCCAGATGTTGTAATCATGTTGCTCTCTGTGCGTATCGCAGCCATGCCAGCCTTTTGGCTAGGCCCTGTATTGATGTTGGTGTTTGCGGTATGGCTAGGGTGGTTGCCTGTCAGTGGTATGACGCAATCAGCCAGTATCGTATTGCCCGCTTTAACCCTTGGCTTAGGTTTAAGTGCCATCCTGACGCGTATGACACGCACCAGTGTATTGGAGGTGTTTAGCGAAGACTACATGCGTACCGCGCGCGCCAAAGGGCTGTCGCAATGGCAATGTGTGCTGACCCATGCGTTACCTGCGGCGCTGTTACCGTTGATCACGGTCGTGGGGTTGCAAATGGGTAGCTTATTGGCAGGGGCTGTCATCACTGAAACCATCTTTAGTTGGAATGGCATTGGCAAATTGTTGGTTGAAAGCATCGAAAAGCGGGATTATCCGCTGACACAAGCTTGCGTGCTGGTGATTGCCATCAGCTATGTCATGGTCAATCAAATGACTGATGTGCTGTATCGTGTAATCGATCCGCGCACCCGTGGAGGCGCATGAAGTACTTGCCAGTGGGTATTTTATTGTGTTGGTTGCTTGCTGTCTTGATCGGTCGCGGGCTCGGCTTAACGCCTAACCAAATTGATTTAAATGCGCTGTTGCAATTACCTACCACCAGCCATTGGTTAGGCACAGACGAGCTGGGGCGTGATCTTTTGAGCCGGGTATTACATGGCGTGGAGCTGTCTTTTGGTGTCGCGCTCGTGGTGACCGTCATCACCCTGACCATAGGCGTTGCAATTGGCTTATTGGCTGGGTTTTATGGTGGGCAACTTGATTTTATACTGATGCAAATGACCAGCGTGTTTATGGCTTTCCCAGGGTTATTGTTAGCCATTGCGTTTGCTGCAGTCTTAGGCGCGGGCCTGAATAATTTATTGCTTGCGTTGTGTTTGACGGGATGGGTCAGTTATGCGCGCTTAACACGCGCTCAAGCACTGAGTCTACGCCATCGCCCCCATGTACTTGCCGCCATCGCTTTGGGCGCAAGCCCATATCGGGTGATGGTCAAGCATTTTTTACCCATGCTCTTGTCGGTGCTAGTGGTTGAGGCGACTTACAGCATGGCGAGTGTGATGATTGCTGAGGCGTCGCTTTCATTTTTAGGGTTAGGCATTCAAGCGCCCCAAGCATCATGGGGGGCAATGTTGCGTGATGGTGCGCGCTTTATGTTGGTAGCGCCTCACTACGTATTGGTGGTGGGGGCATGCATGATGAGCTTAATGTTGGCCGTGAATTTGGGCGGTGATGTGCTACGTGACGCGCTCGATGTGCGTAGAGAGAATACAGAATGAAACCTGCCTATCGTTATTATGACTTTATTATGGCGGCGTTTGTGTGTGTGCTGGTGTGTTCAAATCTGATTGGGCCAGCCAAAGTCACACAAATCGATGCGCCGTGGTTAGGCACGCTAACTTTTGGTGCTGGCGTGTTGTTTTTCCCTATCAGTTTTATTTTTGGCGATATTTTGACGGAAGTATACGGTTATGCCGCCAGTCGCCGCGTGATTTGGGCAGGCTTTGCTGGACTTGCCTTTGCAAGCTTGATGGCGTGGATGATCGTCGCCTTGCCACCCGCGCCGTTTTGGCAGCATCAACAGGCATACGAAATCGCGTTTGGCAGCACTTGGCGCATCTCTCTGGCAGGCTTGATCGCGTTTGCGCTGGGCGAGTTTGTGAATAGTTATGTGATGGCAAAAATGAAAGTCATGAGCAGCGGCAAACACTTATGGGCGCGCACCATTACCAGCACTGTATTTGGTGAAACCATTGATACCATGCTGTTTGTGCCGCTGGCGTTTTGGAACTCAGGCATCATTCCTAATGATAAAATCCTACTAGTTATGACCGCACAGATCATTGCAAAAATTGTAGTTGAAGTGTTGTTTACGCCTATCACATATCAGTTGGTGGCTTTTCTAAAACGGGTCGAACACGAGGATTATTACGACCGCAACACCAATTTTAGCCCTTTTAAACTTTAAGCTTTATTCACCTTTCTCCTGTTATCGGAACCCCATTGAACGACATTAATTGGTACGAAAAAAAACAAACACAGACCGCCCGCTGGCAGTCAGAGGCAGGCAGTCCGCCGCCTAAAGCGGTGGTGATTGCAGATGACACCACCAAAGCCGATGACGCATTTCGCTTGGCTTGTGAAGGCACTGCATTGCTTTATCGGGGCGATTTTCAAAACGCTAAACAATTGCTACAAGCCATCACGCGTCGCGTAGACCGTAAACCGTCTAAAGCAACTGAGACGTTATTGGAGGCGTTTCATCAGCACCGTGCGCGGCAAATTGGCCGCGCCAACATCACCAATAAAATTTTGATTGAGCTTAAATATGGTGAGATTGATTTGCCGCGTGCGCCTAGCGTGAAAGCGGCGGTGCAAGGTGCGTTATTGTCCGACCATAGCCAAGAAAAACTGCCTGCGCGTTTAGTGTTGTCCCTACGAGAGCTGTTAGGCATGGTGGGTGCGCATGAGTGGGCGAAAAAAGGCGTTCCCATTCCTGCCTTGAATGCGCACATTCATGCTGACTACGGTGTTTACTCACCGGTGCGTGGCGAATATTTACAGTTGATTGATCAAGCGCCACTGCACAATCCGCAGGTGGCTTGGGACATTGGTACAGGGACGGGCGTGATTGCTACGGTGCTGGTTGCGCGCGGCTTAAAGCGGGTGGTGGCCACAGATAATCAACCGCGTGCCTTAGTGTGTGCAAAGAAAAATATACAGCGCTTAACCATGCAAAACTATATCGAGGTAGTGGAGGCTGATTTGTTTCCAGCTGGGGCGGCAGACTTAATTGTATGTAATCCGCCTTGGTTGCCAGCCAAAGCCAATGCGCCGATTGAACATGCGATTTATGACCCAGACAGTCGCATGCTGAAAGCCTTTTTGACTGGCGTAAAAGCGCACCTGACGGCCGATGGTGAGGCATGGCTGGTGATGTCAAACTTGGCTGAATTGATTGGCTTGCGTAAAGCCGACGAGCTGCAACAATGGATTATTTCAGCCGGCTTGCAAGTAGTTGAGAAACTCGATATCGCACCCAAACACGCCAAAGCCAGTGATCAATCGGATCCCTTATATGCCGCGCGGTCAAATGAAGTCACCAGTCTTTATCGTTTAAAATAGTCAGCAATATTTTTGAGAACACATTTATGTCTTTAGGTCCTGTGATGTTGGATGTGGTTGGCACCACCTTAACTGCCGACGATATTCGCCGTTTGCAACATCCGCTGGTGGGAGGCGTGATTTTGTTTGCGCGTAATTTTGAAGATTGCGAGCAACTGAAAGCACTCACCGCCAGTATTCATGCGGTGCGTCAGCCACCCTTGTTCATTGCAGTGGACCACGAAGGCGGTCGTGTTCAACGCTTTCGTGACGGCTTTACCCACCTGCCCGCCATGCGTGAATACGGACATCTTTGGGATAAAAATCCAAAACTGGCGCGCGTGTTAGCGATTGAAGCAGGCTATGTATTAGGCGCTGAATTGCGTGCACATGGCGTCGATTTTAGTTTTACCCCTGTGCTGGATATGGATTATGGCGATAGTTTAGTGATAGGCGATCGCGCCTTTCACCGAGATCCGCAAGCCATTAATGAATTAGCGTTTAGCTTAATGCAAGGCTTAAAAAAAGCCGGCATGGCTGCGGTAGGAAAACACTTTCCCGGACATGGCTTTGTGGTGGCGGATTCACATGTCAGTATTCCGGTCGACGATAGACCGTTTGACAGCATTGCACAAAATGACATGCAACCCTTTGTACGCATGATTGACGAAGGCCTACATGCCATCATGCCGGCGCATGTGATTTATCCGCAGGTAGATCAACAGCCAGCGGGCTTTTCTGCCAAATGGTTACAAAAAGTGTTGCGTGAGCGCTTAGGCTTCAATGGTGTGATTTTTAGTGATGACCTCAGCATGGAAGGGGCGACGGTTGCCGGCGATGTGACGGCGCGCGCCTTGGCGGCACTCAAAGCTGGGTGTGACATGATTTTATTATGTAATCGTCCAGATTTGGCAGACGAGCTGCTAGCCAACCTTGGCTGGCAGATCAGTGCGCAAAGTATCGCCAGGCTTGCGCGCATGCATGGGGGCCATCAACCACTCAACATGATTGCTTTGCGTGAGAGCCAGTATTATGTTGAGGCGGTGAGACGCATGGGGACAATTGGGCAACTCGAAGGTAATTTGTTTGATTAAACATATGTCAATAATGACGCGATGAAGTGGTGAATGGCAATGAAATGGATTGTATTAGGTATTTTTTTAACTTCAGTGATGGTGGTGCATTTTCGTGGGAAAGTCCGCCATCGCTTTTTTAAGCAATTGTTCGACCATTCGGGCATCGTCGCCCCGTTTAACGTATTTTTATATGCGTTCTCTAAGGTGCCCACAACCCCCTTTTTGCCAGTGCAAACGTTTCCTGAATTGTCTGTCATTCAAGCGCACTGGCAAGACATCCGAGAGGAGGCGCTACATTTGCGTGAGCAATCGCGCATTGCCGCAGCGCAACAAAATAATGATGCAGGCTTTAACTCGTTTTTTAAAACGGGTTGGAAACGTTTTTATCTCAAATGGTATGACGCAGAGCATCCTTCTGCGAAAGTCTATTGCCCCAAAACCGTGGCTTTGCTACAGACAATACCCAGTGTGAAAGCAGCCATGTTTGCTGAGCTGCCACCGGGCGCGCATTTAAATCCGCACCGTGATCCTTATGCGGGTTCCTTGCGCTATCACTTAGGACTTGCCACACCGAATCATGATGGCTGTTTTATTCGTGTCGATGGAGAGGCTTACAGTTGGCGTGATGGTCAAGCAGTGATGTTTGATGAGACCTATATTCATGAGGCTTACAATTCCACCACTGAGGATAGGATTATTCTCTTTTGCGATATCGAACGTCCAATGCGCTTTGCTTGGGCACAAGCGGTCAATCGCTTTTTAGCCAAGCATATAGTGACTGCCGCGAGTTCACCGAATGAAGCAGGAGATCAAACAGGGTTGATTAACCGCTTATTTCACTATGCTTGGACAGTTGGGCAATATCGGCGTCGATTCAAACGCTGGAATAAAACGATGTATCAAATCACACGCATCGTGTTGATTGTGCTGGTATGTGTGGCGATTTGGAACATGTAACCATCCGTAAACCGTAACCTTACATAAGATAATTGCGAATAAAGCGCTTATTTTTACTTGAAACTTTCATTGTTAGCCATTATCTTAGGTAAGTATAGCTATTTGGCTATTTTTTAAAGAGGAACCCTGAATGTCTGATATGCAAGTTTTAGGTCGCGAGAATAGCGTCTCTGACGCACAACACCGAGTGTTACGTAATACCTATGCGCTGCTCGGCGTAAGTATGATCCCTACCGTGATAGGCGCGTATGTCGGTTTACAAATGAATTTTGGCTTGATGGCCGCCCATCCTTTCATGTTTGCCATCGGTTTTATGGCCGTGATGTTTGGCATGTTTAAACTCATCGCCGTGAATCAAAACAGTGGCTTGGGCGTATGGTTATTGCTAGGGATGACCTTTGTCTTTGGCGTATTATTAGGCCCAATCTTGCAACATGCGCTGCATTTACGTAATGGCGCTGAAATTGTGGGCTTGGCTGCCGGCGGTACGGGCATCACATTTTTGGCGTTATCTGCGATTGGTGCATCCCCAGCACGTGATTTTAGCGGTATTGGTAAATTTTTGATGATTGGCTTGATTTTGGCGATTGTTGCGGGCTTGGCTAATTTGTATTTCCAAATTCCTGCATTATCACTGGCCATTTCTGGCGTATCAGTGCTCATTTTTTCTGGCTACATCTTGTATGACGTCAACCAAATCGTGCGTGGCGGGCAAACCAATTACGTGATGGCCACCTTAAATTTATACCTAGATGTTTATAACTTGTTTGTTAACTTGTTAAATATATTGATGTCCTTATTAGGTAACCGTGATTAATTGTTGATCGTTTAAAAAACCCGCCTTTTGGCGGGTTTTTTTATGTCTTTAAAAGTTTGCTTTTTTCCTTGGGTGAGCGAAAGTGTTGAACTTAAAAAAGGTGGCTGTAATAAACCATATCGGTTGATATTAGCCAAAATAAATGGCTGATATAAATCATATTTTCTTAAGTGGTTGATTTTTAAAACAATTAAATAAAGCGCCAGATGGATTGATTCTTGCAAACATTTCTTAAGTTTGGAGGGGTGTGGTGTGAATCAAAAAATAAGATCAGCAGTGCTATGCATGTTGTACACATCTGGTGTGTTTGCAGCCGAAGTCAATGAAGTGCCCACTGTTGTTGAAAAAAGTGTTGATAAAAATAAAACTATTGAGTTAGATGAGGTTGAAGTTAAAGCTAAACGGCGAAGAATTATTACGCCACTACCAGGTTTGCCAATTGATCGAGAGACTGCAACAACAAATATACAATCAGCAACGGATAAAGAAATTGCTGATTCAAAAGCAATTAATGTAACAGATTTTCTTAATAGCAATATGCAATCTGTGAATGTTAATGACTACTCTGGCAATCCATTTCAGCAAGATTTAAATTTTCGTGGATTTACTGCCTCACCTCAGATAGGTACTGCAGAGGGGATATCTGTTTACCTAGACGGCGTCAGAATCAATGAGCCTTTCGGAGAAGTGGTGAACTGGGATTTAATCCCAATGAATGCAATTTCCACGATTAATTTAATTCCCGGTTCCAACCCTATGTTTGGTTTAAATACAATCGGAGGTGCTCTTGCAATCACAACCAAAGATGGTTTCAAAGATCATTCTCTAAGGACGCAGCAGCTAATTGGTTCTTGGGGGCGTGAACAAACACAATTCTCAAATGGTTTTCATGGTGAACAGTTTGCTTTGTTTACGGCGTACAACCATTTTAAGGAGGATGGTTGGCGTGTAAATTCACCTAGTAACTTACGACAGTTGTTTAATAAAGCGACTGCAAGATTCGCACGTGGTGAGATTAATTTAACTAGTCTAAATGTTGATACATCACTTACCGGTAATGGTGTTGTGCCAATTGAGATGTACGAGTATGACCAAAAACAGGTATTTACCTCACCTGATCAGGCGAAAAATCAATTAGAGCACTATAACCTTGACGGAAGCTGGTACGTAAATGACAAGCTTAGCCTGTCAGCTGGTATTTATAGACGTAATATGGATCAAAACGCGATTGGAACGGATATTTATCAGGGATATAAAGCCTTTCAGGTGGCCAAAGGCGTTCAAACAACAGATGATAATGCAGATAATATTGACGATTTATTGGGTCGTCTGACTGGGGTGTTGAATCAATCAACACTCAAATCTAGGGCGGACGGATTTAGTTTTCAGCTAACTTACGAGGGTGAAAAGCATCAGTTGGCAGCTGGCCTATCTATCGATGAAAATAATATTGCATTTCGGCAGTCCCAAACATTAGGTGAACTTGGGGCACAAAATAATTTTATTTTAGCCAGTGATCCAAATGGATATTACACAGATCCTGCGAATGGTTTGGATATTCAAACCTCTCTACCAGGCGTGATTAGAAATAACCTCAAAGGTTCACATAAAACAGAGGGCTTATTTGCTTCTGATACTTGGACACCGATTGAAGGCTTAAACATCACCTTTGGGGCAAGAATGAATTGGGCACATGTTCAAAACTCATTAATATCTGATCGTGCAGTGGATTTTTATCAATATAGAAGTTATCGCTTACCTAATACTACTCCTGCGCAATTTGTGACGTTCTTGAATGATCCGAGGCCAGAAGTACAAGCATGTGCTGATACCAGAAATTTAGCCAATGACTTTAGACGGTTTGTTTGCACCACGGGTGATTATAAATACAGAAGCTTTAATCCCTCTGTAGGGCTTGCATGGGAAGCAAAAGAAAAACTCACTGTTTATGGAAACTTGAGTCGCGGCTCGAGAGTGCCTTCTGTGATTGAACTTGGCTGTGCAAAAGATGATTCAGGTGCCGAGGGTAACAGTAGAAACTTTCAGTTTGGATGTTCAATTCCAACCTCTTTAACAGCAGACCCATATTTAAAACAAGTTCGTTCAACGTCTTATGAAACAGGGTTAAGAGGTTATGAAGATGGTTTGGAATGGAATTTAGGAATTTATCGAACGGATCTTAAAGATGATATTTTATTCGTTCCATTAGGTCAAAAAAATCGTGGTGTATTTGATAATTTTGGAAAAACAAGAAGAGAAGGCGTTGAAATGGGTTTTAAAAAGATGTGGGGTAAGGCATCTTTAAGTCTTAATTACACCTGGTTGAAAGCAACTTTCGAGAGTCCATCGCAGTTAATTAACGATGCTAACAGTAGTAATACCGAAACAACAACAAATCAGGCGTTTGTAAATATTGAGCCAGGTGACCAAATGCCTGGTATGCCTAACCATGTGGTTCAACTTAATTTTAACTATAGCGTAACGCCAAAATGGGATACCGCTTTGAGTATGGTGGCGCATAGTTTCTCCTATGTGCGTGGCAATGAAAACAACGAACATCGGCCTCGTGAAGCCGTCGAATTGGATGTTAACAACGATGGCGTAGTGGATAGAGATCGGTACGATTTTCTTGGGCCTGGCAAGACTGCTGGATATGCTGTGTTTAATTTAAGAACTAACTATCGATTTGATAACGGAGTGAGTCTCTTTGCGAGAGTGGATAATCTTTTAGATAAAGAATATGCAACTGCAGGTAACCTTGGTCGTAATCCGTTTACGCCGCAGGGTGCTTTTAAGATTGATCCAAATACTATAGATGGGGATTGGAAAAACTCCACATTTATTAGTCCCGGTGCGCCCAGGGCTGCATGGGTTGGCATTAGTTTTGATTGGGATTGGGATAAGGTCAAAAAATCTTCTGATCTTAAAAATATATCTGAATAACGCTAATGAATTGGTTGAATTTAACCAATATGGTTTATTTTAACCACCAGTCATTGATGGTTTAGTTGATTCAGCATGGGGATTCCATGTGTTTTTTTTGTATAAAAAAATCAAGTGAAATATTTTTTGCCTTTTATCTTCTTTTTTAATCTTAATATTATGATTTATAAAGAGTTTTTTTAAATATTTTTGGGTTTGGGTTCGGGGTTCGAAGATCTGAGTGAAGAAAATATAAGTTGGTACATTCATTGCATTAATAGTACTTAAAAATTAGACAGCTGTGAAAATTTAAGTATTCATTCTTTAATAGGAGAAGTTGCAATGAAAGTAAAATCATTAGTTATTGCTACGCTGCTGGCATTTTCAGCAAGTTCAGTGTATGCAGGTAATTTCGTCACTTTAGGTAAAGGTGATGGCGCCACGCTTACACCTGCAAACGGTGGAATACGTAACGGTGCTCAAAACCCAAACGCAGATATCTACCGCTTAGAAGTGCTATCTTCTACTTTTGTACCAGGTTACGATGATACAAGCACAACGGGCGATATCGTTGCAAATAGTATTAATTATCAAACGTTTGATCGCGTTGGTCAAAACAATGTCCCTACTGGAATAGGTACCCTAACACTTTTGGATTGGCGGTTACATACTGGTGTAGATTTGTCACCAGGTTCTGCACAAGCTGATATTTATGATTTTGTTTATCGTGACAGTTCTGATAATAAATTAGTATTTGCTACTCGATATTTAAACCGCGTTGCAAATAACGAAGAAGCCAACTATTTGTTCCGTTACAACTACACTAATACTGCTGGATATCAACCTGGTGTTGCTTGGTTATTTTCAAGTGATAACGATCTGCGTATGTATCAAGGCGCTCTAACAACAAGCCTCTCACTCTCTAACACAGCACCTTACGTCGATGGTGTGGTTCGTCAAAAAGGGGATTTCAGTGTGTCTGAAGGCAATCCGTGGTCTGGATTGTTCTTAGTAAAATCAGATGCGGAATACTTTTTCTACAGTGACAACATTAAAGCAATTGGTTTTGCTCAAGCAGGTGAGGAGGGGCAATCAGTCGTAAATGGATTTATCGGTGGTTTTGTTGCTAGTGCAGTCCCGGTGCCTGAACCAGAAAGCTACGCAATGTTTATTGTTGGTTTGGGCGTAATTGGTGGTATTGCCCGCCGTCGCAAAACAATCTAAAAATAATTTAAAGCCATGAAAAATGGCGGCTTAAAACCGCCATCAACCTTTCTTTTAAAATTTTTTTGTGGATTTATTATGAAATTTATGACTTTAAAAATCGCAGTTGCTTCTACCCTCATCTCCATGTCTGTGGTTTCCGCACATGCAGGAGATTTTACAAATGTTCCTTTTACAACGCCAACTGCCACGGTTGTTAGTGGTGCAGCTAATCCAATAGCAGATCAATTGTTTCTTGATGCTACGAGTATTTCTTGGGCTACAGGATTTGATGGATTGGTGGCTCAATCGATTAATTACAATGCAACTGGTGGAAGCGGTACATTAAACCTCCTTAGCTTTACAGAAAATGATGATATTGAATTGGCTGGTCAAGAAGTAGGTGATCTTTACGATTTTGTCTACCAAGATTCACGCGATGGAAAATTGGTGTTCGGTACACGAGTAATCCTGGAGGAAGAGGAAGAGGAAGAGGCGGTCGTTGATGGTGGTGAAGAGTTCGAAGTTGAATTGAACTTTATTTATCGCGGTGGCTTTACAAATTACTCAACTTCTGCAGCATGGTTGTTCCTAGGTGATAGCGATTTGCGGATGTATAACGCTGCGAGAACAGATAGCTTTGACCTAGATGGTCCCTTTGCCGCAAATGCTGGTTTAATTCGTTTTCAAGCAGATATTAGCCCAGAAGAGGGTAATCCAATTTCTGGCTTGTATTTAGTTAAAACAGATGCAACAGCCTATAGGTTTGCTGAAAACGCAATTGGATACTACCAAGCTGGCGAAGAAGGCCAAGCAGTAGTAGGTAACTTTATTGGCGGTTATGTTGCTTCAGCTGTGACAGCAGTACCTGAACCGGAAAACTTTGCTTTATTTGCAATCGGATTGGGTGTCATTGCAAATGTTGCGCGTCGTCGTAAAGCTGCATAACCAATATTTAAAAAAGCAATATTAAAATCGGGGCATTTTTGCCCCGATATATAAACAATAACTTTAGAGGGTGCGATATGAAAAAAATAATTCAAACTACTGTTGTTGCTTCATTATTTCTAGCTACAACACAAGTATCTGCAAAAACGGCAATTTTAGATTTAAACTATATTGCTACTAACAATTACGGTATTACTAATACCAGTGTTGGTACGATTACATTGACTGACTTGGCTGATTTAAACCTTGGCGATGGTAAAACCGGCGTACGCACAACTGTCCGTTTAAATAATCTCAATCAATTTGCTTCTGGCAATACGGGTGCTGTGTGGATTTCATCTTATGAATTAAATTTTACTGGCACTGAGTTAAACGGTAATGATAACTTTCGTCATGTTGCTGGTTTAAACACAAGTAACATTGAATGGGAAGAAAACGGTTGTGTAAGCACTGGTGTAAATTGCGGTACGCCACAACAAGGTTGGGGTGGCACTCAATTTGATCCAGCGTTCGGTCAAGAAATTAACTTTGCAGCCAGCACATTCACAAATGGTCAGTTTTCGACGATTGACTACCTAAATGGTGGTAACGCTGGATATACTGGTTTTTCAGTAGATAACTTGTTAAACAACGCAGTTGTAAATAACGATGGTACAGGCAAGCCAGATGCATTTGCTTGGATCCGTATTCGTGGTAACACCGCTGCAAATGGTGGTGGTTTAGCAACAAGTGGTTACTGGGGTAACAGTTTTGCAAACGGTTCTGGTACTGGTTTAAACTACCGTTTGAATGTACTAGCTACTTCTGCAACTGTTGTACCTGAAGCTGAAACTTACAGCATGATGTTGATGGGTTTGGTTGCGATCGGTGCGATTGCTCGTCGTCGTAAAGCATAATATTTACCCATTGATTTAAAAAATAAACCCGCATTTTTGCGGGTTTATTTTTTTGTGTTTCGATACTATGCTTTTGCTGATCGACGTTGTTTAAAAAAATCCGACAGGATTTTACCGCATTCCGCCGCCATTACTCCCTTTATGACTTCGCAGTGGTGATTCAATCTTGGTTCTGACATTAAATCTAGCATACTCCCACAACATCCTGTTTTAGGGTCACTTGCCCCAAACACCAATCGGGCAATGCGCGCATGTTGTATCGCACCGCTGCACATGGCACAGGGTTCTAGCGTGACATAAAGTGTGCAATCAACCAATCGATAATTGCCCAGATACTGAGCCGCTTCGCGCATGGCTTGAATTTCCGCATGGGCGGTGGGGTCATGTTGTGCTATGGGTGCGTTACGGCCGCGACCAATAATCACGCCATCTTTCACCACAACTGCGCCCACTGGGACTTCACCCAGGGCAGCCGCTTGATGGGCCAAGTCGATGGCTGCTTGCATCAATAGTTCGTCTTGCATGTGCATATTCAATTTAATGTCTGGGTAGTTTATCGGCAACGCGTATCAAAATGTAAATAAGCCCCATGACAAATGCCCCTGCGAGCCAAATACTGATCTCAGAAACACTGGGGGTGGCGTCTTGCACAGGCAATACAATCAGTTTGCGTAAAAACATCACCAATACCACTTCAATAAAGGTTTCTACGAGGAGTTTGTGACCGCGCAAATAGCGGATTTCAGCAGAAATTAAGGCGGAGATTGACCATAACAACATCAAAGTGCCCAGCGCATGTAAAAAACCATGGACTAAGTTGTGCGCGTAAGCCGCTTGTTTCACATCGACAAAAAATAGCCATGTGAACATCATGACCGAAGTGGCAAGGGCTAAGCCGATAATAATGTGGGCAAAACCGTTGAGCCAAAGCATGGCGGTAATAGCAATACGATTAATCGGCGCGAAAGCGGGGGGCAGTTGTGATTGCGGGATGCCAGGCTCGGTGTTTGGTTCTTGCAAGTTAATGGGTTGCATGTTGCCCGTTCGTTAATAGATCGGTTAAGTGAAGTGGACTTAAATGTTTGATTAACCATTGCATTGATTTGCCCATCTCCGTCATACGTTGTTGTCGCCATGCCAAGTAAATTGGTGCCAGCGGTTTGGGTTCGGCCACTTGCTTGATCCGTAACACACCTTGTGCAGCCGCTTGGGCCGCCATCGGTTGTGGTAGATAACCGACCGCAATGCCAGCGATTTGTGCTTGCAACTTGGTGGCCATGTCTGGCACCGTTAAAATGTCTTGACCACTTAAGATACCAGAGGAGCGCGGCGGTAAATTTCGCGAGCTATCGGCTGCAGCAACCGCACGGTATTGCACAATATCATAGCTACTTAAAGGTTCTGCAACGGTTGCCAATGGGTGATGTGGCGCAACTGCAAATACAAATTCACATTGACCCAGTAAATGCGTGCTAAACGCACTGCCAATTGGGGCATCGCCAGGTGCGCCAAGGGAAAGATCAGCGCGACCTGTTTGCAGTACATCCCAACTACCGCCAAATACCTCGCGAATAAGTTTAATGCGTGTGCCAAAGCCTTGAGTATAAAAGCTTTCGAGTATGGTGAGTATCGGCTGCATCGTGAATAAATCACTCACAGCAATGGTAATGTCGGTTTCGACCCCGGTTGCGACGCGTTTGACGCGTGATTCAAGCGCTTGAGCCGCATCGATTAAAAAACGGCCTTCTTTTAATAGTTCTTGTCCTGCTTCAGTGAGTAACGCACGGTGGCCGCTACGATCAAACAAGGTCACGCCTAAGTCATCTTCAAGCTTTTTAATGGTGTAAGTCAACGCCGATGGTACGCGGTATAACGATTCTGCGGCAGCGGCGAAGCTGCCTTTACGATCAATGGCATCGATGACTTCAAGCGCTTCAATGCTTAGTTTAAGGCTCATTTTTTCATCAAAAAATTTGAATAACTAATTTAAAAACTTTTGCTATCAAGCTTGAATTGGTTTGCATATCATACACTTAAGTTTTCAAAAGGAGTGAACGAACATGTGGGCGATTCGTAAATCAAGTGACCGTGGCTATGCAAGTCATGGCTGGTTAGAAAGTTTTCATAGTTTTTCTTTTGCTGAATATTATGATCCAGCGCATATGTCTTTTTCGGTGTTGCGCGTTATTAACGATGACAAAATTGCGCCTGCTGCGGGCTTTGGCATGCATGGACATCGGGATATGGAAATTATTACCTATATGCTTGCGGGTGAATTAAGACACCAAGACAGTATGGGAAACGGGGCGGTCATTAAAGCGGGTGATGTCCAGCGCATGACCGCGGGCACGGGCGTACGCCACAGCGAAGTCAACGCATCAAGCAGTGAAACAGCCCATTTGCTTCAGATTTGGATTACACCTGAGCAGGCAGATTTAACACCCAGTTACGAAGATAAACATATTCCATTGAGTCAAAAATTAAATCAATGGTGTCTGATTGCAAGCCGTCAACCGCATACAGATGTCATGAAAGTACATCAAGATATCACTTTGTCTGCCACGGTGCTGATGCCGTTAAATAGCCTAAACCTAAAGGTTGAAGCTGGGCGTAGCGCTTATTTGCATGTCGCACGTGGTGCTATACAGATTGATCAGCAAGCGTTGGCAACAGGTGATGCGCTGATGATTACGCAAGCAGGTGCTTGGACTTTGCAGGCAGATTTGGAAAGTGAAGTGTTGTGGTTTGATTTGCCTGCGCATTCAGGTGCGGCCTAGCGGATCACATAAAACATGCATTTTTTATAATGACAAACAGCGATAGGAGCGCAACATGACAACAGTGGCAGTGGTATATCACAGTGGCTATGGTCACACCGCGGAACAAGCAAAAGCCGTGGCACGCGGTGTATCTAAGGTGTCTGAGGTAAAAGCAGTTTTGCTTAATATTGATGAAGCCCAACAAGATTGGACGACGTTAGCACAAGCGGATGCAATTATTTTTGGGTCACCGACGTATATGGGTTCTGTTTCAGGCCCGTTTAAAACCTTTATGGATGCAAGCTCAAACGCTTGGTATGCACGCGACTGGAAAAACAAAATCGCTGCTGGTTTTACTACGTCTGCGAGTCAAAGTGGCGACAAATTAAACACCCTAATTCAACTGGCTATTTTTGCAGCACAACATGGCATGATCTGGGTCGGGATGGATTTGTTGCCTGGTAACAACAATAGCCAAGGCTCGGTGAATGATTTAAATCGCTTAGGGAGTTTTTTAGGGGCGATGGCGCAAGCCAATGCCGACCAAGGGGCTGATATTGCGCCAATCCCAAGTGATTTACTCACCGCAGAGCACTTAGGTGAGCGGGTTGCCCGCATCACACAACAATTTTCTCACTCAACCACTGCATAGGATATGCCATGAAAAAAACGTTATTTTTAATCGCTTTGTTCGCCAGCGCACCCACTTGGGCCGCTACTGAAACCTATACTATTGACCCAACTCATAGCTTTGCTAACTTTAGTATTCGCCATGTGGTGTCTAAAACCACGGGGACATTTAACGATGTAACTGGTGTGATCAGCATTGATCCGACCAATCTCAACACCGCAAACGTGCGCGCAACCATTAATGTCAGTAGCGTCAATACTGGGTTTGCCAAGCGTGATGAACATATCAAAGCAGATAAATACTTGGATGTGGCGAAATACACGCAAATTCAGTTTGAGAGCACAAAAGTGGTTGCGAGCAGCCAAACCCAAGCGGTGATTAAAGGCAATTTAACCATGCATGGGGTAACCAAACCGATTGAGTTTCCAGTCAAAGTGTTAGGTTATGGCAGTGATCCTTGGGGCGGACAGCGTTCTGGTTTTGAGGGGAAACTCATGCTGAAAGCCTCGGAGTATGGCTTTGGTTGGGCAACAGGGGCAAATGCACCCGTCGGTGACGACATTGAGATTACTTTATTGATTGAAGGCGTCAAAAACAAATAAACGCACGCTTGAACAACAGCGGTTGTCATGACATAGCACGGACAGTTGTTCGTGCTTTGTGCTGTGATGAGCGTTTTGAGCATCCACACAACTTTTCGAAGGAGTATTGCAATGTCTTTAGATTTATTTTCCCCAGTGACGCTAGGTTCCGTTGCGCTTAATAACCGCATGGTAATGGCCCCCTTAACGCGTAATCGTGCTGCAGAAGGGGGTGTACCACAAGCCATGAATGTGACTTATTATGAGCAACGTGCGTCCGCTGGGTTGATTATTACTGAGGCGACGCCTATCTCGCCCATGGCGCATGGTTATCCAGCGTTACCAGGCATTTACACGGAAGCGCAAATCGCTGGTTGGCGCAAAGTGACTGATGCAGTGCACGCCAAAGGGGGAAAAATTGTGATTCAGTTATGGCATGTAGGCCGTATTTCTCACCCCAGCTTGCTTCCCAATGCGGCGTTGCCAGTTGCACCTTCGGCGATTAAACCAAAAGGTCAGGCATTTACTTATCAAGGCTTAGTGGATTATGTGACCCCACGTGCGTTGGAGACTTCTGAGCTGCCAGCCATTGTGCAAGATTACGTGCATGCCAGTCATGCGGCCATGACGGCAGGGTTTGATGGCGTTGAAATTCATGCGGCCAATGGTTATTTATTGGATCAGTTCTTACGTGATGGAACAAACCAGCGTCAAGACCAATACGGTGGCAGTGTAGAGAATCGTGCACGTTTGTTACTTGAAGTAACCCAAGCCGTGGTTGATGCGATTGGTGCTGATAAAGTCGGTGTTCGTTTATCGCCAGTGAATCCGTTTAATGACATGCGTGATAGCCAACCGCAATATACCTTTGATTATGTCACGCAAGTGTTGAATCCATTTGGGTTAGCCTATTTGCATGTTGTAGAAGGTGGGATTCATGGCGGTGGTGAAGCTGAGCCATTTGATTTTGGTGCGATGCGTAAATTGTATAAGGGTGCTTACATGGCTAACTTATCTTACGACAAAGCGCGGGCAAATGCAGCCATCGCAAATGGTCATGCAGATTGTGTTGCGTTTGGTGTTCCGTTTATTGCCAACCCCGATTTAGTCGAAAGATTTGCGCAAAATGCACCGTTAAATGTAGCAGATTCAAGTACGTTTTATGGTGGCAGTGAGCACGGTTATATTGATTATCCCACCTTAGCGTAAACACATTTGCGCTAACTATCTGTTGCCGCTCGCAGTGGGCAGGCGTAAAATTCACAATTGATGAATTTATCTATTACGTCTGCGCTTAGGGATTAGCCCTAACGCCCACTGCGAGTCTATCCCCTGTCATGTCTTTCCCTCTCGTATCACCGCCACATCTCGCTTCGACCAAAATTGTGATTGCCAATTGGAAAATGCATGGCGATTTACAGCGCAATCAGGCCTTGATGCATGCTTACTTGCAAGCGCTATCACCGTTGGCGCCTGAGGTTAAAGTGATTGTTTGCCCGCCCTATCCTTATCTTGCGCAATTACAATCGCTATGTCAGGGCAGTGTGGTGTCTTGGGGCGCGCAAAATGTGGCTAAAAATGTAATAGGCGCTTATACAGGCGAAGTCAGCCCGAGGATGTTAATAGATTTCGGTGCGCAGTATGTGATTGTGGGCCATTCTGAGCGCAGTACTGCCTATTGCGAGTCAGATGAAAATATTGCTGAAAAATTTATGTTGGCAAAGCAGCATGGGCTCACCCCTATTTTATGTGTTGGTGAAACCCTACTGGAGCGTGAGGCAGGGGTAATGGAAAGGGTTGTTGGCAAGCAATTGGAAACCATCATTCAGCGCTTTGGTGGATGTGCTTTTGCTAATACTATCATCTCCTATGAGCCGATCTGGGCCATTGGAACAGGTCTGGCTGCCAGTGTGGATCAAGCGGTGGCCATGCATCAATTTATTCATGAAACCGTTAAAACAGCTGATTCGGATGCGATACAAACGCTAAAAATCCTGTACGGAGGGAGCGTAAATCCACAAAATGCGTTACAATTGTTACAACATCCAGAAATTGATGGGGCCCTGGTGGGTCGATGTGCGCTAGACGCTGAAGCATTTATAGAAATTTGTAAATCCGCCGTCCCCACTACCGTATAACGGTCACACATTTCATATTAATAGGTCATAGGTTATGGAAAATGTAATTTTAGTCATTCATGTGTTGGCGGCTTCTGCGGTGATTGGCTTGGTACTGTTACAACATGGCAAAGGCGCCGATATGGGTGCTGCATTTGGTAGCGGAGCCTCTGGTAGTTTGTTTGGTGTTTCAGGCTCGTCCAATTTGCTGAGTAAACTCACTGCGATCTTTATTGCAATCTTTTTTATAACCAGTTTAACGCTGGCCTATCTTTCAAGTCACAAGGCTGGCCATGCAAGCGTTGTGAAATCTGCATTGACTTCCGCGCCTGCAAAATCAGTCACGACTGATGCAGCCGCAAAACCGATTGAGGCAGCCCCCAAAGATATTCCAAATTAAGGTTTTCCGTGCCGTCGTGGTGAAATTGGTAGACACGCTATCTTGAGGGGGTAGTGACGAAAGTTGTGCGAGTTCGAGTCTCGCCGACGGCACCATTAATAGATTTGAGTACGGTTTGTAGCTAAATGATGGAACTGTTTAGCGTGGTCGTAAACAAAGCATTGCAATGATTAAAAAGTGGTTAAAAGGGTAAGCCTGCTAGCTGCACATATTCAATCTTACGATTAAGGTGTATCAGTGTTAGACCATTACTTTCCGATTCTGATGTTTATTCTGGTCGGCCTCGGAATTGGGCTTGGCCCTTTGCTCCTCGGCAAAATTCTCTCACCGCATAAACCTGATGCGGAAAAAAACTCTCCCTACGAATGTGGTTTTGAAGCATTTGAAGATGCGCGCATGAAGTTTGATGTGCGTTATTACCTAGTGGCCATCTTATTTATTCTATTTGATCTTGAAATTGCCTTTTTATTTCCTTGGGCGGTAGTCATACAAGATATTGGGTTAGCAGGATTTTGGGCAATGATGGTGTTCTTGTTTGTTTTAGTCGTCGGCTTCATCTTTGAGTGGATGAAGGGCGCGCTTGAATGGGATTAATGTCAAATGAGTATTGAAGGCGTATTAGAAAAAGGCTTCGTTACCACCACGTTAGATACGGTTATCAATTACACACGTACAGGGTCATTATGGCCAATGACGTTCGGTCTGGCTTGTTGTGCGGTTGAAATGATGCACGCAGGTGCTTCTAGATACGATCTAGATCGATTTGGCATTGTGTTTAGGCCAAGTCCTCGGCAATCCGATGTGATGATTGTTGCCGGTACGTTGGTGAACAAGATGGCCCCTGCACTACGCAAAGTCTATGATCAAATGGCTGAGCCTCGTTGGGTTATTTCGATGGGCAGCTGTGCCAATGGTGGTGGTTATTACCATTATTCTTACGCAGTTGTGCGTGGCTGTGACCGTATCGTGCCTGTTGATGTTTATGTGCCAGGTTGTCCGCCCACCGCTGAGGCGCTGTTATATGGCATTATTCAGTTACAAAAGAAAATCAAACGTACCAACACTATTGCCAGAAGCTAGCCATGTCGATTAAACGCAATCACTTATCCTCACAGCTCAAACTTGCCTTAGGCGATGGGTTGGTTAAAATTGAAGAACATTTTGATGAGTTGACCGTTGAGGTGCAAGCCAATCAGTTGACGGAAGTATGTGAAAAGCTTAAAGACCATGCTGAGCTAAAATTTGAGCAGTTGATTGATTTGTGCGGTGTCGATTATATCGATTATGCCGATGGCTTATGGCAAGGTCCACGCTATGCCGTTGTATTGCACTTGTTATCTGTAAGCTTAAATCAACGTGTTCGTGTGCGTGCGTTCGCGTTAGATGATGAGTTTCCAGTGTTTCCTACACTGGTAGACGTATGGCCTGTCGCCAATTGGTTTGAACGCGAAGCCTTTGATATGTATGGCATGATGTTTGAAAACCATCCTGATTTACGCCGTCTTCTGACTGATTATGGTTTTGTTGGTCATCCTTTCCGCAAAGATTTTCCTATGGTGGGTAACGTTGAAATGCGTTATGACCCTGTGCAACAGCGTGTTATTTATCAGCCTGTATCCATTGATTTACGCAACAATGTGCCAAGGGTGATACGTCAAGAAGGAGCACATCGTGGCTGAGATTAAAAACTATACGATGAACTTTGGCCCGCAGCATCCTGCGGCGCATGGTGTGTTGCGCCTAGTGCTGGAGCTCGACGGCGAAGTCATACAGCGTGCTGATCCGCATATTGGATTGTTGCATCGTGGTACAGAAAAATTAGCTGAAAATCGTACCTACTTACAAAGCGTACCTTATATGGACCGATTGGATTATGTGTCCATGATGGTCAATGAGCACGCTTATGTGATGGCCATTGAAAAAATGCTGGGGATTACTGTACCAACGCGTGCGCAGTATATTCGTGTGATGTTCGATGAAATCACCCGCGTGCTGAACCATTTGCTTTGGTTGGGCGCGCATGCCCTTGATGTGGGCGCGATGACAGTCTTTTTGTATGCTTTTCGCGAACGTGAAGACTTGTTTGATGTGTATGAAGCGGTGTCAGGTGCACGTATGCACGCTGCTTATTATCGTCCTGGTGGGGTGTATCGAGATTTACCAGACCGCATGCCACAACATGAAACCACAAAATTTAGAAGTGCTGATGAAATTAAAAAGCTAAACGAAAACCGTCATGGTTCAGTATTAGATTTTATTGAAGACTTTACCAATCGTTTTCCAACCTATGTTGATGAGTATGAGACTTTGCTTACAGATAATCGTATCTGGAAGCAGCGTACGGTGGGCATTGGTGTAGTGACCCCTGAGCGAGCACTAGCGCTGGGCATGACCGGTCCTATGTTGCGTGGCTCAGGCATTGCTTGGGATTTACGTAAGAAACAACCTTATGAAGTTTACGCCGATATGGAGTTTGATATTCCGCTTGGGGTAAATGGTGATTGTTACGATCGCTATCTAGTGCGTGTCGAGGAAATGCGTCAATCCAATCGTATCATCAAGCAATGTGTTGATTGGTTACGCAAACATCCAGGCCCAGTGATGACTGACGATCATAAAGTGGCGCCACCAAATCGCGAAGGCATGAAAACCAACATGGAAGACTTGATTCATCACTTCAAGTTGTTTACAGAAGGCTTTCATGTGCCTGCAGGGGAAGCCTACGCCGCGGTCGAGCATCCCAAAGGCGAGTTTGGTATTTACATGATCTCTGATGGTGCGAACAAGCCATATCGTCTAAAAATTAGAGCGCCAGGTTTTCCGCATCTGGCCGCCCTTGATGAAATGACCAAGGGTCACATGATTGCAGATTTAGTCGCCATTATTGGAACGCAGGATATTGTATTCGGTGAAATTGATCGATAGATCTAACCGTTAGCCAAAGGTAATCAGCATGTTAAGTGCAGAAGCAATTGAAAAAATCGAGTATGAACTGACCAAATATCCAAAAGAGCATCGGCAAGCGGCTGTCATGTCTGCTTTGCGTATCGTTCAAATGGAGCGTGGTTGGCTCTCTAAGGAAAGTATTACTGAGGTTGCGCAATATTTGCGTATTCCTGACATCGCTGCGCTTGAAGTCGCGTCTTTTTACAATATGTACGATTTAACGCCAGTCGGTAAATACAAAATTACGGTTTGTACCAATATTTCTTGTATGTTGCGCGGTTCGGATGAAATAGTTGATCATTTAAAACAGTCTTTTGGAGTGGGTTTAAATGAAGTCACACCTGATGGTAAATTTTGTATAAAAGAAGGTGAATGTATGGGCTGTTGTGGTGGAGCGCCTTTGCTTCATATTAACAATGCTTATATGCACGAGTTTTTAACCACTGAAAAAGTGGATGCGATCTTAAAGGACCTTGAATAATGGCTTTGACTGCTACTTTATTACGTCCATCCGAAGTCGTTAAAACTTCACTCGATGGTCAAACGCTGGTGACCTTACGTTCCATTACCGAAGCAAACCCGGCATCTATTGCGACCTATGAATCATTAGGTGGCTACGCACAGCTAAAACGAGTAGTGACTGAAAAAATAAAAGCTACTGACATCATTAACCAAGTCAAAATCTCTAATTTACGTGGACGTGGCGGCGCAGGTTTTCCCACGGGTCTCAAGTGGAGTTTTATGCCACGCTATTATGATGGGACTAAATACTTAGTATGTAATACGGACGAAGGTGAACCCGGTACGTTTAAAGACCGTGACATTATTCGTTATAACCCACATCAGTTAATCGAAGGCATGGCCATTGCGGCATACACCTTGGGTGCTCGGGTTGGTTACAACTACATTCATGGTGAAATTTGGCAAGATTATGAGATCTTTGAAGCGGCACTGGCTGAGGCTCGGCAAGCAGGCTACATTGGTGAAAATTTATTTGGATCACAATTTAGTTTTGATTTGTATGCGGTGCACGGCTATGGTGCTTATATTTGTGGTGAAGAAACCGCATTGATTGAATCGATTGAAGGAAAAAAAGGACAGCCTCGATTTAAGCCACCTTTTCCAGCAAGCTATGGTGTCTTTGGTAAACCTACCAATGTCAATAATACCGAAAGCTATGCTTCAATTCCTTGGATTATGCAGCATGGCGGTCAGGCGTTTGCTGAACTTGGCGTACCAAATTCTGGTGGATCTAAGCTGTTTTCAGTGTCTGGGCATGTCGAAAAGCCTGGTAATTACGAAGTCAAAATGGGCATCCCTTTTACGCAGCTGTTAGAGATGGCAGGGGGTATTTGGAAAGGCCGGCAGTTAAAAGCGGTTATTCCTGGCGGACCATCGACAGCGGTGATGCCAGCCAGTGCAATTTTGAGTGCCACCATGGATTATGATGGACTCAGCAAGGCTGGTTCAAGTTTAGGTGCGGGTTCTATGATCGTCATGGATGACACGACCTGCATGGTGAAAACACTGAAACGTTTAAGCTATTTTTTCTACGAAGAAAGCTGCGGTCAATGTACGCCTTGTCGTGAAGGCACTGGTTGGGTGTATCGTATTATTGAGCGTATTGTTGATGGAAAAGGCAAAATGGAAGACTTGGATTTATTGACTGACCTCAGCAATAATATTTCTGGTCGAACAATTTGTGCGCTGGGAGATGCAGCTGCAACACCAGTGCTTAGTTTTATTAAGCATTTTAGACACGAATTTGAATACTACATCCAGCATGGTAAATCCATGGTGGATGGTAAGTAATGATGACAGCTTAACGGTATCCACATGTTAAACATCGAAATTGACGGTAAGTCCCTAGAAGTTGAGCACGGTAGCACCATTATTGATGCAGCCGATGCAGTTGGTATTCCAATTCCAAGGTTTTGTTACCATAAAAAGCTTTCTGTAGCAGCCAACTGTCGGATGTGCTTGGTACAGGTTGAAAAGTTTAATAAACCATTACCAGCATGCGCTACACCAGTGGCCGATGGCATGAAAATATTTACTCGCAGTAAAGCTGCCGTTGAAGCGCAACAAAGCGTGATGGAGTTTTTACTCATCAACCACCCTTTGGACTGTCCAATCTGTGATCAAGGTGGTGAGTGTGATTTGCAAGACATTGCGGTTGCATATGGCACTTCTGCTTCAAGGTATACCGAAGAAAAACGTGTTGTTTTTAACAAAAATATTGGTCCTTTGGTGAGCACCGATATGACCCGTTGTATTCAATGTACCCGTTGTGTTCGCTTCTTAAAAGAAGTGGGCGGTATGCAAGAGTTGGGTATGGTTGGACGTGGTGAACATGCTGAAATTACTGCATATGTCGATAAATCTGTGAATTCAGAATTAAGTGGCAACATTATTGATTTATGTCCAGTCGGTGCCTTAACCAGTAAGCCATTCAGATATTCAGCACGGAGTTGGGAGCTGACACGTCGTCCATCCATTGCACCACATGACGGATTAGGCTCACACATTGAAGTTCATGTAAAAGATCACAAGGTTATGCGTGTGTTGCCACGCGAAAAAGAATCGATTAACGAGTGCTGGTTGTCTGACCGTGATCGCTTTTCTTATGAGGGGTTGAACAGCCCAGATCGCCTAAAAGTACCGATGATTAAACTTAACGGTCAATGGCATGAGACAGATTGGAAAACCGCGATTGAATTTGCGGCAGGTCAGCTAAAAGACATAACGAAGCAATATGGTGCCGATGCGCTGGGGATGTTGATCTCACCTAATAGCACCATGGAAGAAGGCTATCTTGCAAAACAACTGGCTGATGCGATGGGCTGCGGTAATATCGATTACAGACTGCGCCAAACCGATTTTAGATTAGACGGTAAGCGTACAGGTACACCCTGGATGGGTTGCAATATTCAAGAAATTGAAGAGCTTGATCGCATTTTGCTCATCGGATCAAATATTCGTAATGAGCATCCATTGCTGGCGCAACGTATTCGCAAAGCGGTTGCAAATGGTGCTGAGCTTTGCATTGTTAGCCCGCTTGATAATGATCCATTGATGGATGTAGCACACAAAGTCATTGTGCGTCCAAATGATATGGTCAATGTGCTGGGTCAAATTTTGAAAGCCATGTCAGGGTTACAGAAACTTTCACTCTGCTTACCTCCTGCACTGAGTGCCTTGCTCGAAGAAATTAAGATCAGACCAAATACGCAAAAAATTGCTGAATGCCTGGCTGGGATAAGCGATGAGCTGATCTTGATCGCCCCAAAAGTAGGCATCTTTTTGGGCAATATGGCGCTGAGTGATCCTCGGTTTACCGAAATGTATAGTATGGCAGAAGCGATTGGCGGGATCAGTGGCGCAAAAGGCGGTATTTTGCCACCAGCTGCCAATAGTACAGGCATGCATTTACTCGGCGTCATGCCATCCTCCACCGGGATGCACGCCCGTGCCATGATTGAGGTACCACGTAAAGCCTATGTGTTAATGAATATTGAGCCTGAGCTAGATTGTCAGCATGCGGCGCTTGCACAACAAGCCATGGCACAGGCTGAATGTGTCATTGCTTTAAGTGCTTATAAGTCAGAGGCATTAGAGCATGCCGATATTTTATTGCCGATCACGCCCTACACTGAAACCTCTGGTACCTTTATGAGCATGGAAGGCCGCGTCCAAAGTTTTCAAGCGGTGACAAGACCCCTAGGTGAAAGTCGCCCAGGCTGGAAAGTATTGCGCGTGCTCGCCAACACATTAGGTTTAAATGGATTTGAGTATAACAGCAGCGAAGAGGTGAAAACGGCAATGTTCAAGGGTGAAAAGCCTTCTTCTGTGGTATGGCGTAGTTTAAATAACAACCTAAAAGAATTGGTTGAGATCCAAGTCAATATTAAACAAGATGGTTTGCAACGGATTGGTGAAGTCCCACAAAATAATGCAGATCCAATTGTGCGTCGTTCTCCACCGCTGCAAAAAACCAAATACAATATACGTCCACAAGCCCGTATGCATTCCGTCCAATTAGCTGAATTAGGCTTGCAAGATGGGGATATTGTGGTGGCACGTCAGGATAAAGGCATTGCGATATTAAAAGTAGCGCTCGATAATCACGTCGCAAAAGGCTGTGTACGGGTTGCGGCGGCACATCCGTTAACTAAAGGTCTAGGTGATTTAATGGGTGATATCATGATTGAGAAAGCCAGTACTGAACAAGTGGCAATTTACCAAAAACAATTGACCGAGATGGTTTAAGCATGCAATTTCTCTCTGATGTATTTGGATCTCACTGGCAAGATGTGCAACTGGTGGCTTGGACCCTAATTAAAATCATTGCCATCGTTTTACCTCTTATGATTTCTGTGGCATATCTTACGTATGCAGAACGAAAAGTCATTGGATATATGCAGGTGCGTATTGGGCCAAACAGAGTTGGCCCATTTGGTTTATTACAACCACTGGCTGACGGTCTTAAGTTGTTATTCAAAGAAATTATTCTGCCTACCGCTTCCAACAAGGCGTTATTCTTTATTGGTCCAGTACTGGCGATTGCCCCGGCGTTTGCCGCTTGGGCGGTAGTGCCTTTCGATGCAGACATGGTTTTAGCAGATATTGATGCAGGTTTGTTATACATTTTAGCCATGACCTCTGTTGCCGTGTATGGCGTGATCATTGCAGGTTGGGCGTCAAACTCTAAATATGCATTTTTAGGCGCTTTGCGATCAGCTGCGCAAATTGTTTCCTATGAAATCGCCATGGGGTTCACCCTGGTTGGTGTGTTAATGTGCGCAAATTCACTTAACCTTGGAAAAATTGTATTGGGTCAAGAGGGTGGTTTTTGGCATTGGTATTTCATTCCACTATTTCCTCTATTTATTGTTTATTTTATCAGTGCAGTTGCGGAAACCAATCGTGCACCGTTTGACGTGGCAGAAGGCGAATCCGAAATCGTTGCTGGCTTTCATGTGGAATATTCTGGCATGGCGTTCGCAGTGTTTTTCTTAGCTGAATATGCCAACATGATGTTAGTTTCTATGCTCGCTGCGCTGATGTTCTTGGGCGGTTGGTTATCACCTGTTCCATTCTTGCCAGATAGCTTTTTATGGCTATTGGCCAAAGTCGGCTTTTTACTGTTTTTATTTTTATGGTTTCGCGCCACTTTTCCACGCTATCGTTATGACCAAATCATGCGTTTAGGTTGGAAAGTGTTTATCCCAATTACATTAGTTTGGATTATCGTCGTTGGTGGCATGATGCAAACACAGTGGGCTTATCTGTTTCATTAATGGTAACCCGTGATTTTATTGAGATGATCCCCCATGTTGAATACCATTAAAAATACTCTTGGTAGCTTAATGCTGGTCGAAATGCTTAAAGGTATGGCATTGACTGGTCGCTACTTTTTTGCCAAAAAAATTACCATTCAATACCCAGAAGAGCGCACACCACAATCTAACCGTTTTCGTGGGTTACATGCGCTCCGTCGTTATCCAAATGGTGAAGAACGGTGTATTGCATGTAAATTATGTGAAGCCGTTTGTCCTGCAATGGCGATTACCATTGAATCTGAGCAGCGTGAAGACAACACACGTCGCACGACACGTTACGATATCGATTTAACTAAATGTATTTTCTGTGGGTTTTGTGAAGAATCTTGCCCAGTCGATAGTATTGTTGAAACACGTATTTTTGATTATCACGGCGAACAACGCGGTGATTTGATGTATACCAAAGACATGTTATTAGCAGTGGGCGATCAGTATGAATTACAAATTGCAGCCGACCGCCAACAAGACAAATCGTATCGATAAGCTGACGGGATAAATTAAATGTTGTTTACCGATGTTGTATTTTATGTGCTGGCTGCAATTTTGTTATTTTCTGGTATACGCGTTATTACGACGCGAAACCCAGTGCACGCTGCTTTATTTTTAGTACTCGCTTTTTTTACTGCGGCGGGGATTTGGTTATTACTGCAAGCCGAATTTTTAGCGATTGTATTGATACTGGTGTATGTGGGTGCCGTGATGGTGCTCTTTTTGTTTGTGGTCATGATGTTGGATATTAATTTAGATAAATTACGTGAAGGCTTTTGGGAATATCTACCCATGGCGGGATTTATCGGTATTTTGATGGCGGCTGAAATGGCACTGGTGTTAGCGAATAAAAATCTACAGCCTTTAGATGTCAGTAAAGATGCACAACAATTTAGCAATACAGCCGAGTTAGGTAGAGTGTTGTATACCGATTATTTACTCCCTTTTGAATTAGCTTCAGTGGTGCTTTTGGTGGCGATGATTGCTGCCATTGTATTAACCTTGCGTGACCGAATTGACAATAAATCCATGAACCCAGCCGATCAAGTGAAAGTAAAACGTAATGATCGTTTACGTATTGTGTCGATGAAAGCAGAAGTTGAACCATTAGAATCACCAGAAGGGGAGCGCAAATAACATGGTGGGTTTGTCACATTACTTGGTGTTAGGTGCCCTGATGTTTGCAATCAGTGTCGTCGGTATTTTTTTAAATCGTAAAAACGTCATTATTTTATTGATGGCGATTGAGCTGATGTTGCTCGCAGTAAATCTTAACTTTATTGCTTTTTCACACTACCTGCATGACATTGCGGGGCAAGTGTTTGTGTTTTTTATCTTAACGGTTGCAGCCGCTGAATCTGCAATTGGCCTTGCTATTTTAGTGGTGTTGTTCCGAAATCTAAGAACCATCAATGTCGACGATTTGGATCACCTAAAAGGCTAATTTGGCATGAACATGAAAACACTTTTAATATTGATTCCATTGTTGCCGCTGTTTTCTGCGGCTATCGTTGGAATCTTCCGCAATTACCTTCCTCGTAGTGCTGCCCATGTGTTGACCATTGCTGGGGTTGCCGCAGCGTTCGGTTTATCCGCATATGTGCTCAACCAAACCATGCATGGCTTTACGTTGAATGAAGCGGTATATACCTGGCTCAATTCAGGTGATATTCATTTTGAAGTTGGCTTTTTGATTGATAACTTAACCGCCATGATGATGGTAGTGGTGACTTTCGTTTCATTGATGGTGCACATCTATACAATTGGCTACATGGCAGAAGATCCTGGTTACAGCCGCTTTTTCAGTTATATCTCCTTATTTACGTTCTCTATGTTGATGCTTGTAATGAGCAACAACTTTATGCAATTGTTTTTTGGATGGGAAGCGGTAGGCTTGGTTTCTTATCTGTTGATTGGTTTTTGGTTTACGCGACCAACTGCTATTTACGCCAACCTAAAGGCCTTCTTGGTTAACCGTGTCGGTGACTTTGGCTTTTTACTCGGTATTGGCATGGTGTTGTATTACACCGGTAGTTTAGATTACAAAACGGTGTTTGAATTAGCACCACAGTTAGCAGGCCACACGGTCAGTTTACTGCCCAATACTGAATGGTCGTTGATGACAGTCACTTGTATTTTGTTATTTATTGGCGCCATGGGTAAATCAGCCCAAGTACCTTTACACGTTTGGTTGCCCGATTCAATGGAAGGCCCAACCCCAATTTCAGCATTGATTCATGCTGCTACAATGGTGACGGCAGGTATTTTCATGGTGGCAAGAATGTCACCTTTATTTGAGCTTTCAACGACAGCGTTATCGACCGTGATGGTGATAGGCGCAATCACTGCCCTGTTTATGGGCTTTTTGGGCATTATTCAAAACGACATTAAACGGATTGTGGCCTACTCAACCTTATCGCAACTTGGTTATATGACCGTGGCATTGGGCGCATCTGCCTACTCGGTCGCTATTTTCCACTTAATGACGCACGCTTTTTTTAAGGCGTTATTGTTCCTAGGCGCGGGTGCGGTCATCATGGGCATGCATCATGATCAAGATATTCGTAACATGGGCAATTTAAAAAAATATATGCCCATTACTTGGATTACCTCTTTAATCGGTTCACTCGCATTAATTGGCACGCCGTTTTTTGCTGGTTTCTACTCCAAAGATAGCATTATTGAAGCGGTGGCTTTATCTCATATCCCAGGCAGTGGATTTGCGTATGTTGCGGTGATGGCCGGGGTCTTTGTAACGGCCTTTTACTCATTCCGTTTGTACTTTTTAGTTTTTCACGGTGATGAGAAGTGGCGTGTTGTAAAGCCTCATGACGATCATGCACACGCAAAGCATGATGCAACGCCAGTGGATGATCATCATGCTACGCAAGATGATGCGCATGATCACCATCATGGTTTGGGTCCACATGATGATCCACATGAACCAGGTTGGGTGGTGACCTTACCCCTGGTGCTATTGGCAATTCCATCCTTCTTAGTGGGCTATGTTGCGATTGAGGCTATGCTCTATGGTGATTTCTTCAAAGGTGTTATTTTTGTGGATGATCACATTCATCCTGCAATGTCACATCTAGCTCACCATTATCACACCTTCTTACATTCACCGGCTGGCATGGCCCTACACGGATTTTCAAGTATACCGTTTGTTTTGGCAGCTTCTGGGGTCGCGTTATCTTGGTTTTTCTACATGAAACGGCCTGATCTGCCTGCCGCTATTTATCGTCGTAGTCGTTTGATTGTATGTGTACTCGAACATAAATATGGCTTTGATCAATTTAATGAAACCTATTTCGCAGGTGGTTCGCGAAAAGTAGGTGCTTGGTTATGGAAATTTGGTGATATCACGTTAATTGATGGTGCGATGGTGAATGGCACTGCCCAATTCATGGGTAAAATCGCATCCAAGGTGCGTCAATTACAATCTGGTTTGATTTACCACTATGCCTTCGCCATGATCATTGGCGTCTTTTTGTTTATGACTTTTTTAATCAAGATTAACTAATAATGCAAGCCACTATCCTCTCTTTACCATGGCTGAGTCTTGCTATTTGGCTACCTATTGTCGCAGGCATCATCGTTTTAATGCTTGGCAGTGACCAAAAACCGACCCTAACTCGTTGGGTTGCCTTAATAGGCAGTTTAATTAGTTTTGTAGTAACGATACCGCTATACACTGGCTTTGATCATAAGGATGGTTTTTTTCAATTTGAAGAATTACTGTCATGGGTGCCTGCATTTAATATGCATTACCACTTAGGTATCGATGGATTTTCGTTACCGCTTGTGCTTCTGACGAGTTTTACCACTGTGATTGTCGTGATTGCAGCTTGGGAAGTGATCACTAAACAGATTGCACAGTACATGGCTGCGTTTTTAATCATGAGCGGCATCATGATTGGCGTATTTACGACCTTGGATGCCTTGCTCTATTACGTGTTCTGGGAAGCAATGCTCATCCCAATGTTTTTGGTGATTGGTGTATGGGGCGGCCCCAATCGAGTGTATGCAACGGTTAAGTTTTTCCTCTATACCTTATTAGGCTCGCTGTTGATGTTAGTGGCTTTTATTTACCTCTATCATCAAACAGGTAGTTTTGAGTTAGCCGACTACTATTTACTTCCACTGTCGTTCAAAGCACAAATTCTAATTTTTATTGCTTTTTTTATGGCGTTTGCAGTAAAAATCCCGATGTGGCCAGTGCACACATGGTTACCTGATGCGCACGTCGAAGCGCCCACTGGTGGTTCCGTGGTACTAGCAGCCATTGCTTTAAAACTGGGTGGCTATAGTTTTCTGAGATTTGCCATGCCCATTGCGCCAGATGCAGCGCATTACTTTTCAACCACAATGATTGTGTTGTCATTGATAGCGGTGGTGTACATTGCGTTGGTGGCTTTGGTTCAAAAGGACATGAAAAAGCTGATTGCTTATTCTTCGATCTCCCATATGGGTTTTGTAACCCTTGGTTTTTTTATGTTTGGTCAATTGGCGTTAGAAGGGGCCATGGTCCAAATGATCAGTCACGGTTTTATTTCATCAGCCATGTTTCTATGTGTCGGGGTGTTATATGACCGCGTTCATAGTCGTGAGATTTCGGCATATGGCGGTGTGGTCAACACCATGCCAGTGTTTGCTGCATTTGCGGTGTTGTTTGCAATGGCCAATAGTGGTTTACCAGGCACCTCGGGTTTTGTAGGTGAATTTATGGTGATTCTTGCTGCGGTGAAATTTAATTTTTGGGTTGCGTTTTTCGCAGCCACCACGCTGATATTTGGAGCAGCTTATACACTATGGATGACAAAACGCGTGTTTTTTGGCGAGGTTGCAAATCATCATGTTGCAGAACTTGCTGATTTAAATAAACGCGAATTCTTCATATTGGCAATACTCGCTGTTTTGGTGATTGGCTTTGGCGTATATCCACAACCGATTACAGAGGTAATGCAAGCCACAAGTGCTGAATTTTTAAAACACATGGCAATTTCAAAATTGCCCGTGGCAGGATATTAAATTATGGATAACATGCAATACGATTTAATCACTTTATTGCCTGAGCTGATTGTGCTTGGGATGGCCATGTTTATTTTGTTGTTAGATTTATTTATCTTGCCGCAAAACCGTTTTGTGCTTTATGGCTTGAGTCAGCTAACTTTATTAGTGGCTGGGTTTGTGACGTTTAACACACATTCACCTGCCGTAGGATTTGCTTTTTCACACATGTTTATTGACGATACCTTGGCGGATGTCATTAAAATAATGATGTTTGTGGGTACTTCGTTGATCTTTGTATACACACGGAAATATCTGCAAGACCGTCAAATGTTCCGTGGTGAATTTTATGCCATGGTGTTATTTGGTTTGCTGGGCATGATGATCATGGTGTCTGGTCAATCATTACTGACCATTTATATGGGACTTGAGTTGTTGTCCTTATGCTTGTATTCATTGGTTGCTTTCGACCGCGACAATACGCGCGCCTCTGAAGCTGCAATGAAATATTTTGTGTTAGGTGCGTTGGCCTCGGGCATGTTGTTATATGGCATGAGTATGTTGTATGGCATGACGGGTAGTTTAGATGTTAACGACATTGCCAACCACATCGCAGAACAACAAAAAAATAATCCAGTATTGTTAATGGGTTTAGTATTTGTGGTGGCTGGCATTGCATTTAAATTTGGTGCAGTGCCATTTCAAATGTGGGTGCCTGATGTGTATCAAGGCTCACCCACACCGATGACCTTGATCATTGGTTCTGTCCCAAAATTGGCCGCATTTGCCATGACGGTGCGTTTATTGGTGCAAGGCTTACATCCTTTGGCGGTTCATTGGCAAGAAATGATGCTGTTAATGGCGGTGTTATCGATTGTGATTGGTAACTTTAGTGCCATCGTTCAAACCAACCTTAAACGCATGTTAGCGTATTCCACCATCTCACATGTTGGTTTTATTATGTTTGGGTTTATGAGTGCAAATGCCAATGGCTTTGCCTCCAGTTTTTTTTACATCACCGCCTATGTGTTGATGTCGATTGCAGGGTTTGGTGTGATTTTGTTATTAAGCCGTCAAGGCTTTGAGGCCGAAGAAATCAATGATCTTAAAGGCTTAAATCAAAAGCATCCTTGGTATGCCTTTTTAATGCTAATCATCATGTTTAGTATGGCAGGCATTCCACCCACTTTAGGCTTTTATGCGAAGTTTACTGTGCTACAAGCCGCTTGGCAGGCGGGATTTACTTATGCAGTGGTGCTAGCGGCATTGATGGCTGTCATTGGCGCGTTTTACTATTTAAATATCGTTAGAAAAATGTACTTTGATGCGCCTGAACAATATGGAGCAATCACAGCACCGTTAGAATTACGTATTGTATTAAGTGTGCACGCGCTTGCGTTATTAGGTTTGGGCTTATTTCCAGAGGTATTATTAAGTATTTGCGGTCGTTCATTGTTAATGAGTCTGCAATAACATCATGGCAGTAAAAGTTATTTTCTTGTTGTTGATGATGTTTTTGGCAAATCTAGCTTGGATTTCAGATCGTTGGCTAGGCTTGCTTGGTCAAGTTAATTCTCTTTGGCAGCGCTTTGCACAAATGTTATTGACCTATGGCTTTATGATTATTCTGGCTTATTTTGTTGAAAAATTCGTCATTGGACAAACTTGGCCTCAAGGTTGGGAATTTTATAGCATTACCTTTGCCATGTTTTTAGTCTTGGCATTTCCTGGCTTTGTTTACCGCGTCTTGTGGAAATAATCACCCGTCACAATAGTTTCACCTCACATTCACGATAACTTCAAGTTCGTTTTTCAAACTGTTACTTACCAAAAAAGGTAACCGCTAGAAAGGCGCATCAATGTTAAATTTCCAGCATTATTTAGGCGTAGCGCAATCGATTGACGATCGCCTGTGTGTCAAAGTGAGCCATACCAGTCAATATCGTTTGATCAGACATTTTTTTCGAGCCATCTCACGGATGGGCGATGGCATGTTCTGGTATATTTTGATGCTGGTGATTGGGGTTACGCAAGGGTACGCTGGCTGGATGGTGTGTTTGCATATGATCTGTGTTGGGTTAACGGGCACATTGGTCTACAAATGGTTAAAACAACACACCAGCCGTCCTCGACCATTTCAAGTCAGGCAAGATGTACTGTTAAGTGGTACGCCTCTCGATTATTTTAGTTTTCCATCAGGTCATACCTTACACGCGGTCGCGTTTGGGGTTGTGGCTGTTCAAGCGTATCCGCAATTATTTCCTGTGGTAATGCCTTTTGTGGTGTTGGTGGGTGTATCGCGTGTTGTGTTAGGCCTGCATTATCCTAGCGATGTGTTAGCGGGTGCGGCGGTTGGTTATGCGCTTGTTTCATTGTATGCACCGATGTTTTAACCGATTTTTTAAACGGTATTACTGATTTAATCACTTCAATCATGAAATTCATAGCTGAATAAAACACACACAGGTGTGTTAACATCAGCAGGCTTGTCCGCACCTGTTTCATATCATCTTTATTCAATGTTGCCTGACTTTCGCTTCTAATGATTGATTTGCTTAATCCGCATTGATTGTTTTTTCCCTCGATTTTTAGCGTTCAATCACCTTTCACTTTTCAACGTTTTTCGCTAATTTCGCTTAAGTAAGTTGTTAGCACACATAACATCTAAGTGTTTCCAAACGTTCTGATGAATACGTCAATGAGATACATCCAGATCAATGAATGCATTTTTTTGCATCCAATTACATTTTTTTTTCGTACACCTATTAAGTATTATATTTTTTTACCGTTAAGGTGAATAAGCACACTTGTGGCTCTACTCGCTCACCCCCACCAGACATGCGAGTTTGAGATTTTTTTTTTTCCTTACCTGGAGCCAGTAAGTCGTAACATGCATTCGATTACTCTGTTCGTTAGTTATTTGTTTTCAAAGCACCGCATATTTGAAGGTGCGCGATTTTTGTCTTATACGTTTATTTCACTGCTTGTGGTGTTAGGCATCACATTCAGCGTTCTTCACTTCACACGAAACGAGCACGTTAAACCTCTAAGTATTGGCCACAAGCCAGCCTACACCCCTTGGTTGCGGGTATGTCAGCTGTTGTTCCTAAGTATTGGGCTATGGTTCACCCACATGCTTCAGTTGCATGCCATGCCATCCTTTGACCCCTTTGATGCAGTCACTCCGCTCAGTCTGTTAGGCCTGATACCGAGTGCGATGGCTGCTTATACGTTATTTCAAGTATTAACGGTTGCATTGATCGCTAGAACATTGCTCTATCTGTATGGCTTTGTGTTGGGTACCGCCATGACATTGATGCCTTATGTTGTATCTTCGAGCATGCTTGAGGATACCAACCTTGGATTTACTTTGGTGTCAGGGGCGGTGGCTTGGTGTTTAAATGTGGGGTTGGCCATCACCATGTTAGAGCTACTGCACAAACTAAAACATCAGACACATTGGCAATATGCCGTACGATTTGTGGTCATGTTGGTGTTAATTGGCATGTCGATTTTTGTCATGCAATCCATTAATTTACTTACCATTGAATTGACCATTACCGGACAAAACATCCCGTTTATCCATGCAAAATTATGGTTTTTAGTGTTGTTAGTAGGCAGTTTGGCGCTTAGTTTTATTTATTTGTTGGCATTTAAATCGCAACAATTGCAACAGCTATTGCAACAAGTGAGCCACAGTCAGCAACAGCAACAACAATTGTCCGCAGTATTGAATACGGTCGTCGATGGCATGCTCACCTTAAATTCGGCTGGCACTATTTTGAGTTGTAACGAACACATGGCCAGCATGGTGGGGTGGTCCGTGACTGAGCAGACTGGTCAACATATTCAAGTATTTTTTCCTGATTTATACCGTATGCATCATGACCAATATTTGGTCAATTATCTTAAAGTTCGCCAATCAAATGGTATGAACGAAAGCCGCCAAACTGTAGGCGAACGTAAGTGTGGTTCACGCTTCCCAGCACAATTAACCGTCATTCAAGCGTATGGTCTAGAGAGTCATTTATTCGTAGCTTATGTGAAAGATTTGACGGATGTCGTCTCAGCTGAATTGAAGCTACGGGAGAAAGATCAGCAAATTCAGGCCATGATGGAAAATATCCCCGGTGTAGCGTTTCGTTGTCATTATGATGCCAATTGGAGCATGCATCTGATCAGCCCTGCCGTGTTTGATTTAACGGGTTGGCATGCACAAGATTTTATCAAAGGATTGGTGCATTTTTCACATCTGATCGTTGACGAGGATATTTCACGTACCTACGAATGTGTGGAGACTGCTGTTAAAGATAAACAAAGTTATCAAGTAGATTATCGTATCCGTAATCGTGCGGGAAATGAGCGTTGGATTACTGAAATTGCTAGACCGTTGTATAACGATGCAGGCGAAGTCATCATGCTCGATGGCATTTTATTGGATATCACAGAATCGAAAAGACAAGCTGCTGAGTATGAAGGTTTTGTCAATGCGATACATCAGTCAACCAATATGGCGGAGTTATCGATTGAGGGCTATTTTATTACAGCGAATCAACGCTTTTTAAACCAGCTCGGCTATCAACGCTGGGATTTAATTGGTCGTCATCACAGCGTATTCACGGTGGATGTTGAACCGACTACTACGCAACCTTCTTGGGAAAGCTTACGTCAAGGCCTCGGCGTGCGCGGTGAGTTTATGTATATCAATAAACAAGGTCAGCATGTCCAATTTCGCGCTGCTTACTTCCCCGTGCTGGATTTAAACAATCAATTTTCTAAAGTATTGATGTTTTTAATCAATTTAAATGACCCACAATGGGGCAAGCCACAGATCGCTCCCTAGCAGTCGATTTTGTATTTTCAGCCAGTAATGTTTGGTACGGTGGGATGACAAACGATTCGGCTTGATGATGTTTATTCAGTACCCTCAATCATCGTGCGCTTTGCCAATCATGTGCATAGAGGATCATGTTAAAAAAGCGCATTTTCGTGCGCTTTTTTTTAGGCATAGCGGTTGCGGTTATGGACAGCCTGATCGTTTTGCCAAGCCATGTTGTGCTTGATCTTCAATCACGACCCGACGGTTAGGTTGCAGACAAGCAATTAACGCCTCTCCACGTAGGCCAGGGCATTCCACTTTCGGCTCGCTTTCACCTTTACCAACGCTTTGCAAGCGTTGAGCCGCGATGCCCGCCGCAACCAGATATGCTTTTACTTGCATGGCCCGTGCTTCCGAAAGCTTTTGATTATAGGCAGCTTTGCCGATACGGTCGGTATGCCCTGTGACCATGACCAGTTCAAACTCAGGATGCGCATTGAGCTGGTCGATAATATGGTCCAGCAGTGGTTTGGCACCCGCTTGCATGTGCGTGGCATCAAAATCAAATAATTTTTCTGCCGAAAGCGTAATTGTTTCAAATTGTGGCGTGCAATTGAGCGCAGGCTTGGCCGGCGTGACAGGGGCGGGCGCCACGACCACAGGCGCTACCGTGGGTTCGGTTGCCGCTACCGTGGGTGGTGGATCCGTGCGAGCGGGCGTTGCCGCCATCGGTGCGGGTTCTGGCGTATTGCTGGCCAGGGGATTGGGCGTACCAAAGCGAAACATGGCACCAAAATTTAACAGCGTGTTATTGATCGTCCCTGACGTATCTACCGAGGTGCCAGGTGCATTTGCATCCGAGCGGCTCCATTGATGACGAATATCCAGTTGTAAGCCAAAGGCGTCTGACACCAACCATTGTGCACCTAAACCGACATTGGTCATCCATGAGGTCCGCATGCGGTCCTGTAACCCAGGTAAGTTACTGTAATCTAGATTGTTGCGTGCAATGCCGCCGCCTGCCAATACAAATGGTCGAAACGGTTGACGGCTTAAGAAGTATAACGCGTCCACACCCAATGAAAGCTGCTTGTAGTGGCCACCCACGCCAGCGATATTTGTATCTTCGCTAACACGGTGATAACTGAGCCCACCTTGTATATCCCAATCAGGGGATAGTTGTTTGCCCGCTTTAAGAAAAAAACCACCACCGCGGTTTTTGGCCTCTAATTCATGATCTGCCCACATCATGCTAACCCCTGGCAGCAGATACCATGCGCCGCGATACATATCCTCGGCAAACGTTGAAAAAGAAAACAGGCAAAGGCTGCTAGCCAGTGCTACCGAACAAACCCGTGTGTGCATATAACCCTTTAACGCTAGATGAATAAGAAAGAAGCAAACCATTCACCGCTGAAGTCTAGCGTGATGTGTGCCAAGGCTCTGTTCGTTTTCACACATAGTGCGCTTGTCAGTTGGGGGGTGTGGCTGAGGTCGTGCGCTTAAACTTGGTGATAAAAACATTCCCACCCATGATGTTGGGTGGGAATGGTGACCCATCTGGAGAATGTTAGGTCACACATTTGCGCAATTATTTCGCGCTGGCACTACAGGCAGTTTCTGATGTTTTTTGCGCAGATTGACAAGCATCTAGTGCTTTTTTTGAACTGTCTTTTGCATCAGACAGATTGTTTTTATTGTGGTTATCCATCGCCATTTTATGGTGCTTGGCTGCAGATTCATGTGCTTGGGCAGCTTGTTGATGTAAGCCACTTGCTTCGGTTGAAGTTGTCATAAACGTAATCCTTTATAAAGTGAAAGAAAAGGTGATGAGTAAGCATCATCACTGGGCTAGACTGTACGCAGTCTTCAGATGGTTGATTGTGCGTTGCCTCACTTTAAAGCAAATAAAATCAATGTTTTAGCACCTGTGTATCGATGGGTATCCCATGGATTTTGCCATGGCATCGCGTAAGCACTAGATGCGCCCAAGCAATATCAGCACAATCAAAATGACAATCACGATTCCAAAACCACCGCTTGGGTAATAGCCCCAGTTGCGACTGTGTGGCCAACTTGGCAATGCGCCTATTAGCATTAATATAAAAATAATCAGTAATAGATTGATCAGTGACATGGTGTTTCCTTTTGGGGGTGGAGGGGTGACTGAACGCAATCGACTGCGCAATCAAACACCAGCGAAATATCCGTCACTGATGCCAAGGCAGCGGTCCAGCCATCAGCCCAATGACCAGACGCTGTTGCATCATTGCAAGATGGCTAAGCGTTGCTTGTTGCTTGTGTCTGTATGGTTCGCCGTTATGGATTAAATAATCCTGATATCGTGGTAATGATGCACGCTGGCTTGTATGACGGCAGTCGCAATCGCGGTTTCTGAGGTGGAGAACGTATTGACGGATAGCAACACGTTTGGCTTGACCAGTAAACGATCTAACCAGTTGCGGGAGGGTATTTGAGGTGAAAGACTAGCAGGGGTCAGCATGGCGCCCGTCATCGCACCCGTCATCGCACCCATGGTCATGCCTAAACTGATGCCTGCGATCAGTAGCGTCAAGGTCGTCACCATGATATGGCTCAGCCATACAGGACCGAGCATGAACACCAACCAAGCCTCAATCAATAGCGCAAGGCCAAAGCCAATACTGCCTCCGACTGCACCTTGTAACATGAGATGGGTGAGCATGGGATGGTCACGCAATGACACGCGCGTAGTTGGATACGTTAACAGGGTGGGCGCAATCTGCATCTGCGTCGCAGAGATCCCTTGTGTTTGTAACAAAGCGAACGTGTGATGCGCATCCCATGGCCCTTGAAAAATACCAAAAATTTGATGTTGGTAACGTTGCATTGGCGTGCTTTCATGAGGACGATTGGTTTGATTACATGGACGGATGATGACAAACCGTCAACCCCTTGGTCTGTGCGATATCACACGTGAGGTTACCATGCACGCAGGGTGCGCTGTTAGGGGGTCACCCACCATGTGATCCACATCACGCTGACTTGGCACAAGATTGCCAAGGTGACGGGTAGATAAAATGCACGTTGACGGCTTAAATACGCCACACCGAGTTTACTCAGCGCGTTCATTGAGAACGCGAGCAATATGGCAAAGACCGCTTGCGCTGGTTGTAATTGTGCATGTGAGACCATGCTGGCAAGTCCAATGGTTGGTGCGTGCACATCGATCAATCCAGCCAATGCATTTAAGGTGTAAATACCGCGAATACCTAGCGAGGCTTTTAAGGCAGCCGTGCTGATCAGTACCAATGCAATTAAACCCGCTAAGCTGAGCGCAGCCTGAAACGAGGCCCCCGTTTGCTGCTCGATCAATGGGGGATCAGCCCCCCCTACATGTTGAAAACTAAAGTACAGGCTGATCAAGCTGATGGCAAGTCCTGCCATCAATAACGGATAACGGATCGCCCATAAGGTCTCTGTGTTCACAATACTCAATACCAGTGCCAGTTCTAACACCGTGGCAAGGCTTGACCAAGTTGCACCCGCAATGGCGCCATGGATGAACGTTGGCGTTGCCTGAGCGCGTGACGCCATGCTGGCTACGGTGGCAATGCTTGATATAAACCCAGATAATAAGCCCGTCATAGGTAAGCCCAAACGGCTACCAAACACGCGCATCAGCACATGACTGAAGGCGCTGACTGCCATGACAATGATCACGATGCCCCATAAAGCGCTGGGGTTAATCGCATCGTATGGCCCCAACATACGATCAGGTAGCAGTGGATATACAATCAGACTGGCGGCCGCCAGTAACAATAGATGATTAAGCTCCATCCGTGTCATCGTATTCAGTACAAATTGATGCAAGCTGGCTTTGCTCGCCAATAAACATACCAACACAATCGCAATCATCGCAGCAAATTCAGGCGCGTTGACACACATCCCACCTAAGATCACGGCAAAAATAAGCGCAATCTCGGTGGTGATGCCCAGATGTTGCGGCGCTTGTTTTTGATAGCTGACCGTAGTCAATACCAATACCGCAACGATGGCCAGTATCCACAACCAAAAGTGAAAAAAAGCAGTTACCAAGCCAAGCATGCAGGCCAACGCAAAGGTGCGGATACCGCCCATGTGCGATGCTCCCGAAGCCTGTTGATCGCGCTCTCGCTCGGCACCCATTAATAAGCCTATGCCCAAGGCAACTGCCACGTTCATCCACAGTGCGGGATCCGTGCCGATCATGTCTGAAGCGAAACGCAGCATTGAACAGTGTCATGGCAAATCGCCTTGATATCAGACCTGACAGCTTGTTTGTTGAATGATGTTTGCATGGCAAGACGCGCCTGAATTTGAGTGATAAACAGTGTAATCAGCAATCGGTGATGGAGATGTGCGATGGCGCACCCGATTACCATTTGCACGTATTGTCCACGTGTTATGCCCAGCGACCACGCTAGATATAAGGTCTGTTTTTCTGATGATGCGGTGCCATTCAGCCCAAAGGGTGCTCTATCGCACAGAACGTGAGCATGTCATCGCGCAAGATGCCATACCAGTGCGATCTCGAACGAGTTTGCGCTGCCCATTGATCCTTAAGGAGAACGACATGCATCTAACCCTAACTAAATCCCTCATCGCTTTAATGCTTGCAGGGATGATTCAACAAGCACAGGCGACCATCCTAGTTGCCAATGCCCCCAGCGCCAGTGTGGGTGTCGTCGCTGCTAATTTTGGCGGTACGTTTTTGGACAGTGCCACCACTTTTATCAGCAACATTAGTTACAACGGCACTGCCCGAACAGCCGTCTATAGCACAGCCACTGGCCTCGATTTTTATTACCAATTTACCAATAATGCCAGTTCACAAAATGGCATTGACCGGATGATTGGTTTTGACTTTTCGAGCTTAGGTGTGAGCGCAGTCGATGTGTATCAAACCGCCGCTGGTTTTGGCATTTTTGTCGATGGTACTGAATTTTCTGACTATGCAGACCGCACGACGCCTGGGGTCATTGGCTTTAATTTTGTCCCCAATGGCAACTCTAAGGTGATGCCTGGAACAAGCAGCTATATTCAGATTATTCGCACTACGGCGACCCAATATCAACTTGGAAACTTTGGTGTCATTGATGGGATTGCAGCGAATGCCGATGGTTTCGCCAGTGCAGTGCCAGAGTCATCCAGCAGCTTGATGTTATTAGGTGGTGTGTTATTGATCGGCGCGATTGCCATACGCAAAAGCAAATCCGAAGCACCTTTCTCATTATTTGCATAAATCTTTCATCCTTTGCATCGTTGGTTGCACAAACGCCCGACCAACGATGCTGCCAAATGCTCAGGAGAACGTCATGAAAACAGATATACAGTTACAACAAGATGTATTGGACGAATTAAAGTGGGAGCCTTCCGTCAATGCCGCCAGCATTGGGGTGGAAGCTAAACAAGGTATTGTGACGCTCAACGGCCATGTGGATACGTTTTCAGAGAAGTGGTGCGCAGAAAGCGCGGCACAACGGGTGCTTGGTGTAAAAGCATTGGCGATTGAAATTGAAGTCAAACTGTTAACGGACGGGCAACGTACGGATGCGGATATTGCGCGTTCTGCCAATAACATAGTCACTTGGTCAAATTATCTAAAAAATCAGCCAGTGCACATCATGGTAGAAAAAGGCTGGATCACCATCACGGGTAACGTTGCGTGGGCGTTTCAAAAAAGTAGCCTAGGGTTAGCATTGAGTCACTTAATTGGTGTGACTGGCATCAGTAACCAGCTGTCTATTGCGCCTATATTAAAACGTGACGCGGTTAAAACGGATATTGAGTGTGCGTTAAAGCGCCGCGCCATTGATAGCGTGAAAGATGTGTTGATTTCGGTGCAAGGCACAGAAGTGACGTTGTCTGGCCATGTACATAGTTGGGCCGAGCGTGATTTAGTCAATCATTCCGCATGGAATACCTCGGGTGTTAAAAGTGTAGTCAATCATATTGCAATTTCATAAACGCGATAGATGGTAACGCGCGCCTGATGTGATTGGTTTGCGCGGCCTTATCTGTGGTGATCAGCGTATGACTGATCACCCAATTCATGCCCGCTTGTGGCTGCTGAGCATCATATGCTGGCGTCGTAGCGGTAGGCTGGCAGCCGATGGGCCACGTTGCCGCAACAAGATTTGATAAATGCCGAGTCGGCCTTGACTAAACGCTTGGGCACTGGCGGTCATGTAAGCCAGCCACACTCGATAAGTCGCTTCGTTTACGTGTTGCAACGCGGCTTGGTGTTGCTGCATCAGACGTCTGACCCAATGGCGTAAGGTTAAAGCGTAATGTTCGCGCATGCTTTCTATGTCAATAATCTCAAACTGTGCCAATGCCATGTGTTGTTGAATATTGACGATGGTATCGAGTTGTCCATCTGGAAACACATAACGGTTAATAAAGGTCTTGCCTAGCGAGTCGCCCCAGCCAGCTTGTTCACTGGTGATGCCATGATTCAGCACCATGCCATCGGGTGCGAGTAGGCGTTGCATGGTGGCGAAATAGACGGGTAATTGGGCGATGCCCACATGTTCAAACATACCGATACTGGCAATTTTGTCATACTGTGCGTGACCCGAAATATCTCGGTAATCTTGTAAAGCAACACTGACATGCGCCTGTAAACCTGCGCTGAGGATATGCGCATTGACGGCATCATATTGGCGTTGGCTGAGCGTGACACCATGCGCGGTCACGCCGTAATATTGTGCAGCATGCAGAATCAGCGCCCCCCAGCCACAGCCAATGTCTAATAAACGTTCGCCCGGTTTGAGTTGCAGCTTGCGACAAATTAAATCGAGTTTATCAAATTGGGCCTGCGCTAACGATTGCTGTTCATCTGCAAAGTATGCGCAGGAATACACCATGGCTGGATCTAACCATAATCGGTAAAAATCGTTGGAGACATCATAATGAAATTGTACGGCAGCCATGTTTTCTGCTCGACTATGCGTCTCAACCACCTCTGCTTTAAAAAAATAACTACGGTGCCATTTAGGAACGGTCATGGTCGGTGTGCGCCAAGCCGACCACAGATGCTGTATGGCTAGCAAACGCGCGCGCCAATCCATTCTTAATTGTTCAAATTGATCACGCATGGCCAACAACGCGCTTAAATCGCCAATCACGTCTATTTCGCCCATGAAGTAGGATTCTGCGAAACAGATCGGATCGCGACGTTTGATAAAGGCCTGAATCACTGCCGGCGTTTTGAACACTAATCGAAAAGGACTGCCTGCAGCAGGCATGGGTTGTTGACCCAGGGAAACGCATTGCCCATCCCAAAATTGCACATGCAAGTGACCGTCAAACGTTGCAAACAATTGCTGCATAAACTGCATGGCGGAGTGGGTATGGGTGTGTATCTGCTGCGCAATGGTGTGGTGCTGAAACGGTTGTTGCATAAGCATTCATCCTTATGTTGTACGCCACACCATAGACTTGTGTGTTTCAAGGCAAGTTGGTGCGAGGTCAGCGTATTGATTGGTAAACACTCACGTTATGGCGGATGCATAGGGCCTGTCAGTACGTGATCGAACATAAATGTATGGAATACCGTTTTCAGGGTGCGATATGTACGATATCGAACATACGCAGACGCTGAGATGCTCTATGATAAACGCTTATTCAGCGCCAAAGACTGTTATGTCACACCCTCACTCTCCACAACAAAATCATTTGCTCGATGCTTTACCCGAATCAGATTACACCCGTATTCATGCTTCTTTGGAGTATGTCAGTATGCCTTTAGGCCAAGCCCTGTATGAATCAGGGGGCCAATTGCAGCACGTGTACTTTCCCACTACAGCCATCATTTCTTTGTTATACGTACTTGAAAATGGCGCCTCCGCAGAAATTGCCGTGGTAGGCAATGAAGGCGTGCTAGGCGTTTCATTGTTTATGGGCGGCGAGACCACGCCAAGTCGTGCGGTGGTGCAAAGTGCAGGCTTTGGTTACCGCATGCGCGCTACATTATTGAAGCAAGAATTTAATCGTGGCGGACCGATGATGCATTTATTGCTGCGGTATACCCAAGCGTTGATCACACAAATGGCACAAACCGCAGTGTGTAATCGTCACCATAGTATTGAGCAACAATTATGTCGCTGGTTGCTGTTGAGTTTAGATCGTCTGGCGGCAGATGACTTAAACATGACACAAGAGTTGATAGCCAATATGTTGGGGGTAAGACGTGAAGGGGTGACTGAAGCTGCGGGCAAGCTACAACGCGCCGGCTTGATCGAATATTCACGTGGCCATATTCGCGTACTTGACCGTCCAAAATTGGAGCTCAGAGTATGTGAATGTTATCAAGTGGTCAAAACTGAGTTTGATCGTTTATTGCCAGATATGCATCGAAATCACGGGCATTAAATCGCCATTGTTACCATTTCTGGCAGATAGCATCAGGCAAGTGGTTTAACGCACAGTGCATGCATAGGATGGCTGTTAAGCTGGATCAATGACCCATACTGTGCAAGACAATCAATTAATCGCTGCACTTGAACCACACCTTCAACATCAACTGCAGTTGGCAGGCACATGGGTCGAGCTGGTGGTCGGACAATTACTGAACAATGGCGATCAAGCCCCAGCCGATGTGTACTTCCCTGGGGCTGGAGTGATTGCACTCATGATGCAACAAGCAGACGACAAAGCGATGGCCATTACGCTGGTCAGTCACGCTGGCATGCTGGGTATTTATCCATTATTAAGTGGCGCAGATGCGCCCTATACTGGGTGGGTAATCATCCCCGGACATGCGTTGCGCATCCCCGTGTTGCAACTCAACACGCTACGTGCAAGCTTGCCAACGTTGTCGCAAACACTGGATGCTGCCATTGCAGTCCATGTAGCACAACTGGCACAAGCCGTGGTATGTCATGGCCTACACAGCATCCAACAACGGTTAGCGAGCCTATTGTTGCAATTGGGCACACAGTTACAACAAGCGCATTTACATCTAACGCATACCACGTTAGCCAAGCTATTGGGTGTGAGGCGATCAGGCGTGACCTTAGCGGCCCATGCCCTGCAACAACAGTGCGTGGTGCGCTACAGCCGTGGCGATATCACCTTACTTGATATCGCCTCTCTCAATCAAATGGCTTGCCAATGTGCGGCGATGAATCAAGCCTATCAAACATGGTCGACCACACCCCAAGCCAGTTAGTCAGCGTTGCTTTTCCAATGGTTGGTGGTTACGGCAAGTTGGCGTTAACGTGGCTTTGTCTCTATGGGTGTGATGTTCGATGGTTGCAAAACAACCCTCAGACGCCACAAACGCCACAACTCCCAAAGACGCCAAGCTTGCTGTAAGCGGGTTTGATGATGCTGAGGCAACAATCGCCACAATGCACGCAACCAGCGTAATGGGGGGTAACGATGCACGAGCCAGCCAACGATGTCGGGAGGCGCTGCTAAATGCAGGTCTGCCTGCATCGCTTGGAGGCATCCGCTAAGCTGTTGTCTTTGTGTTGCAGCCGTTGCAATTAATCGGGCGCGTTGTTCGGTCAATATCGCTAAGCGTTGTGTAGGCATGACGTTCATTGACAAGCAATAGTGCAGGCGCTGTTGCAGACAATGGTGGAGGGGAATGGGCTGGAAGGGTTGGCAGTCGTCATGAGCGTATCGTTGGCATCGCTGTATGGTTTAAGCGGTCGCATCCTCTTCAATAGGCCGCTCGATGGCTTGCCAATCTTTGACTAATTCACTCAGACTGGTTTCGAACAACTTGGGTTTTGTGCGCATGCGAATGATGGTTCGACGCCATGCATATACACCGATGCATAAGTAGACGATGGCGAGACCGCTTAACGTCATTAAGCGGTGATGCTCCCAAAAAAACACGATCAATAACGTATTGAGCATTAGCAGCGCCATGCCAAGCGCAACAATGGCTAGGCACAGCATATTAAATAGCCGTAGCAAATAAATACGGTCTTCTTCTATATCCAAAGCAAGTATTTGCAACCGAGTATGCAATATGGCAATCAGCGTTTTGACTAAGGTTTTGCTTGAAGAGATGAAGTGCATGGGTGGGGGAGCGCTCGCCATGATGCGCCCTTAGCGTTTGATTAACCAGCCAATAGCAAAGCCAACAACGGCGCCAGTGGCAACGGATTGCCAAGGATGCGCATGGACATAACTGTCAGTGGCTTGGATGGCGGCCTTCGATTCGGCAACGATGGCTGCTTCTTGCGCTTGTAAGCAGTCTTTGACGTTTTGGATGGAGCGGGTGATATTGGCTCGGATTTCATCTACTTTATCACCGCTTTGTTCGGCCGTGGCTTGTAACAACGCTTGTGCGTCTGTGAGGACAGCTTGCAAATCTTTTTGTAATCGTTGCCCCGCGCTCGGATGAAAAATTTTAGGAATGATGCCATCTAACAAGGTGTTCATAACGGTTCTCTCAGTTGATTTTTAAAAAATAGGCAGTACTTGGAAATCATTGGCGAACAAGGATGCAATTGCCTGCAATACAGCGGCAACCAAAGCGGCGACCAAGCGATCACCTAGATCAAGATTCGCAAATGGTTGCTTGCTTTGATCATATGCTTGCCAAAGATCATTGAACGGATTGATAAGCCCATCATCGCCGAATTGATGTGGTCTCTCTGTGCGCTGACACACCTTAGTAAACACAGCGATCATCGTTGCATACCTGATTCGCTGCCAGCGCATGCGGGCCTGTCACTATTTGGCAAAAAAAGCGTATGCGTACCGTTCTAGCGTTGTGAATCCAGCCATGTGAGCAACACCTTTGGAAAGAATCCCCCCTCTGTGCGCGAGTGCACGGAGCGCAAGGGCTATCCCCTGTCATGATCGATTGAGCATATGGACTGCCTCTGTGCGTTGAAAGCGGCCAAATGTACCGTCTACAAATGTTGATAAGGAAACGTGATGCCAATGACAAGTATGCGATGGATGAGTACGCTTATGTTGATCAGTGTGGCGGTTGGTAGCCACGCCGCCACCATACACCCGCGTTATTACAGCGAAGCAGAATTGCATCAGATGGATCGTAATTTGGACAATAAAGTCACGAAACAAGAATTTTTAGAGTACAGCGAACAAGCGTTTGAATTGATGGTATTGGTGGATGGGGTGGTAGTGTTAAAGCCAAGAACCACGCAACCTATGTTGAAAGATACAGTGACGATACCCAAAGCACCCAAAAGCACGCAATCAATGCCGCCAGTAGCCCGCCCTTAAAAACGCGATGACATGATTGTGGCTATATCTGCGCGATATGAGCATGCGCGATATGAGCTTGCGTGCAGCGCTAAATAATTGCTGTTGGTAGCGATCAACAATCTTAGCGTAAACGTGCGCTTGACGCACGGGAACTGCTTAACAATCGGGCTGGATCACCCATTGATGGTGGTATTGTTCAAACAAGCGGATGGCACGGGTTGGGCGTAGTCTTGCATCTTGCAAACATTTGCTGCGCCATTGGTCGAGTTGATCCATACCGAGGTGAATTTGTTCTGCATGCAAACTTGGAAACTCGCCTTGTAACAACTTAGGCAGTTCTTGTAAGGCCAAGCTGACCTGTGTTTGATAATAGTGCAGTTTAGTTTCAAACTCATTATCCATGGCTTTATAGCGGTAGTACAAGCCTTGCGGAATACGTGAAAAACGTAACGCATCATCAGCCAGCGCCAAGCGTTTCACCGCAGTATTGAGTACATCGGGTGACATATGCAATGTGCTAGACAAGGTCTCCACAATCGCTGTGCGCTGATCGCGCAATAATTGCCCTGGCATCGGTAAATCACGTTGATACAGGTGTGCATCCATTGCCCATTCTGCAGTGGCATGGGTCAGCACACTGGCATGTCGCCATTTAGCCTCAAAACTGGGGACAAAATGCTGGTGCGCGACGACATCGGTCAGCAAATGAATGTTGTAGCCTATGCCAAGTGCTAAGGCCATGTCATCTTCGGTCTGGAGTAATTGTTGACCGATGCCCCAGCCATGGCTATGCCGAAAGCTACGCGACACCACTGCTAAATCAGGTAAGCAAGCGCCTGTCATTACCCATTGCGGATAACGCTGCATCAGCGTGATCAACGGTGCGGGTAACAAGGGCAGCGCTGCTAACAAGCTGTGGGTGTATGCAATGTGGGCGTATAAGCCCCATGCCATGGCATCATTGGGTAAACAAAGCCAGATACACCAAGCACACAATACACTGAGTCTTTTTTTCATGCAGGCAATATGCAGGCTGGATGTGACAGCATGGTTAAGTTTCTGTGAATGCCATATGACAACAAACCGTCATAAAAGCATCATCTAGCAAGGTTATGCTAACTGGTTGAATAAATTGAACAGTTTGAAAGCCATGCTATGAATATTTTAATGATTTCGGATGTGTATTTTCCGCGAGTCAATGGCGTCTCCACCAGCATTTGTACGTTTGCAGAGTCGTTAATGGCCCAAGGGCATCGCGTTCACTTAGTGGCGCCAGCCTATCCCACACAGCCACAATCAGTCGCTTGGATCACCCGCATCGATGCGCGCAAAATTGTGTTTGATCCCGAAGATTATTTAATGAAGTGGTCGGCTCTCAAGGCATTCATCGATGGATTACAACCATGTGAATATGATGTCGTACATATCCATACGCCATTTATGGCCCACTATGCAGGCTTACGCGTTGGTAAAAAATTAAATATCCCTGTAGTTGAGACTTACCATACCTTTTTTGAGGATTATCTTCATCACTATCTGCCTTGGATTCCGCGCCAAATTGCGGTGTCCATCGCAAGAAAAGTGTCTAAAACTCAATGTCAACAAGTCGATGCGATCGTGTCTCCCTCGGCACAAATGCGTGATGTACTCACCCAATATGGCGTGACTAAGGCTATCCATGTGATTCCAACGGGCTTAGATGCTTCACGGTTTGTCATGGGTGACGCCGCTGCATTTCGTGAAAAATATCAAATTCCTGTACAACGGCCGTTGCTAATGTACGTAGGGCGGGTGGCATACGAGAAAAATATCCAATTTTTACTCGAAATGTTAACGCTCGTCATTCAAGATCATCCCGAAGTGTTACTCGTGATCACTGGTGAAGGGCCTGCCGAGAGCATGTTGAAAAAAATGACCAAGGAGAAAAGCTTGCAATCCAATGTGCTTTTCCTGGGTTATTTAGATCGAGAAGTGGGCTTAAATGCGGCTTATGCTGCGGCTGATATTTTTGTGTTTGCTTCTAAAAGTGAAACGCAAGGTTTGGTGTTGCTTGAAGCAATGGCGCAAGCCACGCCGGTGGTTGCAATTGCAGAGTTAGGCACCGCCTCAATTTTAGTACGAGAACGTGGCGCGTTGATTGCCAACGATAACGAACTCCATTTTGCGGAACAAGTACAAACCTTGTTGATTGATCACCAATTGCGTCAGCGTGTGGGAGAGGCTGGCAAACTGTATGTGGAACAGGTATGGTCCTCAGAGGCACAAGCACACAAGTTAAATGATTGTTATCAACAATTGTTTCAACAGGCGCATAAAAGTTTACGCGTACGCACTGCGTAAGTCAGGGTTTATAAGTCAGGGTGTAAAAAAACCACGCAATTGCGTGGTTTTTTTATTAAAGCTGGCTGGCTTCACTCAAGCAATTAACCAAATTTGCCAGTGATGTAATCTTCAGTTTCTTTGCGTTTTGGATTGGTAAAAATGATGTCGGTATCATCATATTCAATCAACTCACCTAAATACATATAGGCGGTGTAATCAGACACCCGTGCTGCTTGTTGCATATTATGGGTGACCACCAATATCGTCAGCTTACTTCTCAGTTCAACCATCAGTTCTTCAATGTTGGCGGTGGCAATCGGATCTAATGCAGAGGTAGGTTCATCGAACAACATAATTTCTGGATCAGTCGCTAATGCACGTGCAATGCATAAACGTTGTTGCTGACCGCCAGATAAGTTAAACGCTAAATCGTGCAAGCGGTCTTTGACCTCGTTCCAGAGCGCAGCGCCTTTGAGTGCTTCTTCCACTTTATCGTCCATGATGCGTTTGTTATTTTCACCACGGACGCGTAAGCCGTAAGCGACGTTTTCATAAATTGATTTAGGAAAAGGATTTGGTTTTTGAAACACCATGCTAATGCGCATGCGAACTTCAATCGGATCTACTGCAGCGTCCAACACATTGGTATTGTCTGGAAACATCACAATTTCGCCTTGGTATTGATTACCAGGGTAGAGATCATGCATGCGGTTAAAGCAGCGTAGAAACGTTGATTTGCCACAGCCAGATGGGCCAATTAAAGCGGTGATTTTGTTTTCATACAAAGGCATCGAAATGCCTTTCAGTGCACGCGCGCCATTGCTGTAAAAAAAGTTAAGATCGCGTGCTTCTGCTTTCACTGCGGTGTTCGTGTTCGCCATAGTATTTCCTATTGTTGTGTTGGCATTACCATTTAATGTTTTTACGGATTTTGTAACGTAACCAAATTGCGGTGCCATTCATCAGTAGGGTGACCACAATAATCAATGCACCTGTTGCCGCTGCATTGATGTGAAATGCATGGTCTGGGCGCGATAACCAGTTAAACATTTGAATCGGCATCACTGTAAATCCAGAAGATAACCATTCAAAGTTAAAAAAGGGCGGCTCAGTAGTGATTGGGCTAGGCGGTAAAAAGGCAATAAATGTTAAGGCGCCAATGGTAATGATGGGTGCTGTCTCGCCTAATGCGCGTGCCATGCCAATAATGACGCCCGTTAAAATACCACCGTAGGAATATTTAAATACGTGGTCGTACACCACTTGCCATTTTGTAGCACCTACACCGTAAGCGGCTTCACGGATTGCCGTTGGAATCGCACGGATCGCCTCACGGGTAGACACAATCACAATCGGTAAAATTAATAAACCTAACGTCAAACCCGCCGTCAGTATGCTTTGGCCTAAATCTAAAATGTAGACAAATAAGCCCAGCGCCAATAAACCATAAATGATCGAAGGTACGCCTGCTAAATTAGATACATTGATTTCGATCAGATCAGTAAACCAATTTTTGGGCGCATATTCTTCTAAATACAACCCTGCAGCGACGCCCACGGGCACTGCAGTAATGAACGTGACGCTCATCACTAATAACGAACCCACCCAAGCTGACAACAAACCTGCGTGCGCGGCACGACGCGATGGAAACTCAGATAAAAATTCAAGGTTAAATTTTGGATAACCGTCGGCAATTAATTGCCAAAATAACAGCATCAGGGTGATTAGCCCTAACATCAGCGCCAACAACCCAACCACCGCAAATAGCGCATCGTTGCGTTTGTGGCGTTTAATCATGGCGCGCACTTCGGCTAAGTTTTGTATGACGGAGGCTTTATGTTCCATGGCGTATATCTCGTGATGCCAATTGAGTAGGCAATAGTTTAATCAGTAATCGTGTCAGCAATAAGTCAGCGCTTGAAGACATTATTTTTAATAATGCTCGCGATATTTTTTGCGAATCCAGTGGCCAATAATATTAAACGCCAACGTCATCATCATCAGCACTAAACCAGCCGCAAAAATACTTTGATAACCAATACTGCCATGTGGCAAATCACCCATCGCCACTTGCACAATAAATGCGGTGATGGTGGCTGCACTTTCTAACGGATTAAAACTCAGATTCGGTTGTTGACCAGCGGCAATCGCAACCACCATGGTTTCACCCACCGCACGGGATATGGCTAAAATATATGCGGCCACAATGCCAGAGACCGCTGCAGGCGTTACCACTTTAATGGCAGTTTGAAACCGGGTTGCGCCCATCGCGTAAGAACCCTCGCGCATACTCATTGGCACGGCTCGCATTGCATCTTCAGACAATGAAGCGATGTAAGGAATGATCATGATGCCCATGACAATACCGGCACTTAACATATTAAAACTGGGGAGGTCAGGGTAAATAGACTGCAAAATTGGGGTGACGAAAAACAATGCAAAATAACCAAATACTACGGTAGGAACACCAACCAACAACTCTAAAATCGGTTTAATGGTTTCACGCGTGTTATGGCTTGCAAACTCCGACAGGAAAATCGCAGCCACCGTGCCAATCGGCACAGCTACGGCCAGCGCAATCGCAGAGGTGGTTAATGTGCCTGAAACTAACGGTAAGATGCCGTAATGGGCGTCTTCGAACAGTGGTGTCCATTCGGTATCGGTAAAAAACTCAACGATGGAGACGTTCTTAAAAAACCCAATCGATTCATACAGCAACACACCGACAATGGCAAAAGTGGTGGCTACCGCAGTCAATGCAGCTAACATTAAAATGAGTTCAATCACCCGTTCTTTGACATTTCTACGGATGTTTTTGGCTAGCCGTGGGCTAATAGTCAGTTGTGCAGGAACTTGCATTGCGTGCGTCGCCATAGTGTGAGTTCTGTGAGGGTTGAAATTTTAGCGGATTTATCAGGTTGTACGCATAAAACTTTTACAAAAAAAGGGGCTGAGTGCTCAGCCCCTTGCCATTAATTATTTAATCCTTGACAGCAAGTCTGTAATTTTAACACCCACTTCAGAGGTGCCATTAAAGCCAGTGCCAGGTTTCATTGCTTTGAAATGTGTTTTAACTGCTTCGTAATCTTCCTTCGGTAAAGGAACATATTTCACTTCTTTGACTAATTCTGGCGCATTTTCCAAATAGAAATTTACAAAGGCTTTAACTTCTGGCTTAAACGCAGCCGCAGTAGCGTTTACGTAGATAAATAATGGGCGGGATAATGGTTGATAGGTGCCGTCCATTACAGTCTCAGGAGCCGGAAAAATGGCCTTGCCACCTTCTTTAGCAACAACAGGTACTGCTCTGAGTTTGTCTTTGTTTTCTAGGTAGTACGCCAATCCAAAATAAGCCAACCCACCCAAGTTACCAGCAACGCCTTGTACTAATACATTGTCATCTTCTGACGGCGTGAAGTCTTTACGGCTGGCTTTGGCTTTGCCGTTAATGGCTTCAGTAAAATAATCAAAGGTACCTGATGATGTACCTGGGCCATATAAATTCAGCGCTTTATCAGGAAAGGTAGCATTGACTTGTTTCCAGTTTTTAACGGTTGAGTTTGGTTCCCAGATTTTTTTCAACTCTGCCACTGATAATTGTTTTACCCAATCGTTTTTACCGTTTACCACTACGGTTAACGCATCATAGGCCACGGGCAACTCAATAAATTGAACACCACCTTCTTTGCAAGCATCCATTTCTTTTTGTGAAATGGGGCGCGATGCATCTGAAATGTCAGTTTCACCACGGCAAAACTTTTTAAAACCACCCCCAGTACCTGATTCGCCCACAGTCACTTTGACGCCTTTAGCACGCTGAAACTCTTCTGCTACGGCTTCTGTAATCGGGTACACCGTACTCGAACCATCAATCTTGATGATTTTTTCGGCAGCCGTTGCAGAAAAGCTAAAAGCTTGCGCAATGAGGGCAGCAACAAGTGAGGAACGTAACAGCGAACTGTGCATGGAGACTCCTAAAAGAGGGGTTGTGTTGTAGTGAATGAATCATAGAAAGATAATATGACAGAAATGTGACAATTAATAAAAAAACACCCGCCATCCCTTGAATATTTTGAGCCCCTTTCTTTCAAAAAATGACATTTGATTTTTGGTTGTGAGCCCCTGTGGCTAAGCGACATGCGGAAAACTCTGCTGAGGTATAATCATGTTTTTTTAACATGACCAACTATTATGATGGAAGCCGAACAACTCAATGCGATTGCCAATGCCCTAAGTGATTTGACTGCACGTCATCAAGCGCTTCGGGGGTATCTTTGACTATGAACACAAACAACAACGCCTTGAAGAGGTGAATGGTTTATTAGAAGACCCTAAAGTATGGGATGACGCCGAAAAAGCGCAAAATTTAGGTAAAGAAAAACGCATGCTTGAAAACGTCGTTGTGACGTTAGATAGCGTGGGGCAAGCACTGAATGATAGTCGAGAACTATTTGACATGGCCCGCGATGAGGCCGATGACGACACCTTGATCAGTGTGCGTTCGGATGCGCAAAAAATCGAGAAAACCATTGCTGACATGGAATTTAAACGCATGTTTTCGCAACCGATGGATGCGAACAATTGCTTTATTGAGTTTCAATCTGGCAGTGGCGGCACTGAGGCACAGGATTGGGCTGGCATGCTGTTGCGTATGTATTTACGTTATGTTGAGCGTAAAGGCTTTAAAGTTGAGGTGCTGGAAGAGTCCGAGGGGGATATTGCCGGTATTAAAGGCGCCTCGATTAAGGTCACTGGTGATTATGCCTTTGGTACCTTACGTACGGAAAGCGGTGTGCACCGGTTAGTGCGTAAATCGCCATTTGATGCCAACTCCAAGCGCCATACCAGTTTCGCCAGTGTGCAAATTTTTCCAGAAGTGGATGATTCAATTGAAATTGATATTAACCCAGCCGATCTGCGTATTGACACCTATCGCGCCAGTGGGGCGGGTGGTCAGCACATTAACAAAACCGATTCCGCAGTGCGTATTACGCACTTACCGACAGGTGTGGTGGTGCAATGCCAAAATGACCGCTCGCAGCATCGCAACCGCGAAGAAGCCATGAATATGCTGAAGGGCGCTTTGTATAACTTGGAGTTAAGTAAGCGTAACGAGGAAAAACAAGCCTTAGAGGATGCAAAAACTGATATTGGCTGGGGGCATCAAATCCGTAGCTACGTGCTTGACCAAGGACGGATTAAAGACCTACGCACCAATGTGGAAATCGGCAACACCCAAGGCGTGCTGGATGGCGATTTGGATCCATTTATTATGGAAAGTTTAAAGCAGGGCATGTAGCTAAGCTTAAGATGGTTGAGTATGTGTTAAACAGGCAGCGTTAGCTGCCTGTTTAACATCCAGCGGGCGCTTTACATATTGGTTAGGCTGCTTGGATTTCTCCATCGATATACCACCACTGGCCCTGTTCAAACGTAAATCGGCTATGTTCAATCAATTGTTGTTTTTTCTGTTTACCAATCTGCAGCGTCGCCACATAGTGAACAAAGGCGGTCTCAGCATCACGTTGTGTGTGAGATAACACTTGTAATTTCAACCACTTAATTCCGTTTAAGTCTGCAAGCGTCAATGACGCAGGCCTGGTTTGCGCATGCCAAGTCTGCAGCAAATAGTCTGGCAACTTTTGTGCGTGAGCACTGTAGCGCGAGCGCATCAGGCGTTCTGCATTGGGGGCTGCTTGACCTAAATGTAAAGGTTGGCAACACGCAGTATAGGTGTCGCCGCTAAAGCAAGGGCAGAGGGTATTCATATGTATTTTTACAGCCAACAGTGGTGGATAAAGCACATGCCAATAAGAGGGGCAAACTAAAATAGTGTAGCTTGAGGCGCAGTTGGCGCAGTGCGCACCTGATCAAGATTCACTTCAAATATCCCCAGTTTGCCTGCACAGGGCATGATGGTGAATGGCCTTGCCTGTTCAAATAAAAATCCAACATGGGTATGCGGGACGTTTGCAAACAGTGCGCGTTGCGCTGGCGTGATGCTGGCAGGGAGTTGGTGGGGTTTGCAACACAAGACTAAGGTTGCGATGCCCACAATTCCGCCATAATGCAGTTGATCCTGATCGGGTATCGGGATATCTGTGTGATGTTTGATGAAACGATAGTAGTCTTCATACAAGCCTTTACTGGCGTGGATGAGTATGGGGCCGCGGTAATCGGTATCCCAACTGCGGTCATCCACCTGCACAAAGCCATTCGCAATCAGCCATGCAATGGGTTGTTTGAAAGAGAGTGCGTGCATGACCCCACGTAACGCAACAGTCGATGTGGTTTGTTGGTCTGACACATTAACCCATTGTGTTAGGCAATTTCGCGGGTTTCCATAAACTGAATATCAGGATAGCGCTCTTGTGCCATTTGCAGGTTGACGCGGTTTGGCGCGAGGTAGACATAGTCATCTGCGCTATCTAAACCCACGTTAAAGCCGTATTTATCGGCAATCGCTTTTAAATCGGCATCACTGCCTTTGAGCCAGCGCGCGGTATAGCAATCAAACGGTTCAAACACCATATCCACCCCATATTCGTGCTCTAAGCGGTGGGCGACGACATCAAATTGCAACATACCAACTGCACCTAAAATCAAATCGTTGGTGAGCAGTGGACGAAACAATTGCGCTGCGCCTTCTTCGGACAGTTGCTTCAGGCCAATTTGTAATTGCTTCATTTTCATTGGGTTTTTAATGCGCGCACGGCGGAAAAACTCAGGCGCGAAACTAGGAATACCAATAAACTTGAGCGCTTCGTTCTCGGTAAAGGTATCGCCTAACTTAATCGTACCGTGGTTGGGGATGCCAATAATATCGCCTGAGTAGGCTTCATCCATGATGGTGCGGTCTTGCGCCATAAACGTAATGGCGTTGTTCACATTGAGGTGTTTGCCACTCGCCACTTGTTTGATTTTCATGCCGCGCTCAAAGCGGCCAGAACACACGCGTAAAAAGGCAATGCGGTCGCGGTGTTTGGGGTCCATATTGGCTTGAATCTTAAACACAAAACCTGCAAATTTTTCTTCACTTGCAGCCACTGCTCGAGTAGCCGTTTGGCGTGCTTGTGGCGGTGGTGATAAATCCACAACGGCATCTAATAGCGATTGCACCCCAAAGTTATTGACCGCTGAGCCAAAAAACACTGGCGTTTGTTTGCCGCTTAAATAGCGCTCACGATTAAAGGTGTTTGAGGCACCTCGTACCAATTCGATATCAACTCTTAGCTCTTGTGCTTGATAGCCGATCAACGCATCTAAACGTGGATTATCAATGCCTTGTATGGTTTCAGAGGTGCCTTTTTCGGCGCGTGGATCAAAAAATAAAATACTGTCATTGACTAAGCTATACACACCACGGAAGGTTTTTCCCATGCCGATCGGCCAAGTCATCGGTGCGCATTCCATGCCCAAGGTGGTTTCAATTTCATCAAGTAACTCAATCGGCGCACGACTTTCGCGGTCAAGTTTATTGATAAAAGTAATGATGGGGGTGTCACGCATGCGGCACACATTGAGAAGCTTGATGGTTTGCGCTTCAACGCCGTTGACTGAGTCAATCACCATCACTGCAGAATCGACAGCGGTAAGCGTTCTATAAGTATCTTCAGAAAAGTCATCATGCCCAGGGGTATCGAGCAAATTGACCATATGCTCGCGGTAGGGAAACTGCATGACGCTGGAGGTGACCGAAATGCCACGTTGCTTTTCGAGTTCCATCCAGTCTGAGGTGGCATGACGTGCGGCTTTACGACCACGCACTTCACCCGCTACTTGAATCGCACCGCCAAACCATAGCAGTTTTTCAGTGAGCGTGGTTTTTCCCGCATCCGGGTGGGAAATAATGGCGAAAGTACGCCGACGTTGGACTTCTTGTTGCAAACTGGACATGAAAAAATAGCGGTTGATTCAAAACCGCTATTTTAACCTATCACTGCAAGAGTCTTGCTGATTTTCGTCAGTCATGCATCATGATGCTAACATTATGATGGGTCACTGACGATCATTTACCCATCCGTGTTAGAGAATAGGCTGTTTAAGTTGCTCTAAAATGGCGGGATTATCAAGGGTAGAAATATCAGAGGTAATTTCTTCGCCTTTGGCTAAGCTGCGCAATAAACGCCGCATGATTTTACCGGAACGGGTTTTTGGCAAGTTATCGCCAAATCGAATTTCATCCGGTTTGGCAATCGGACCAATTTCTTTACCGACCCAATCTCGCAATTCAGCCACGATTTTTTTCGCAGCTTCACCCTCAGGACGTTGCCCTTTCAGCACCACATAGGCAACCACGGATTCACCCTTGATTGGATGAGGTTTGCCGACCACTGCTGATTCTGCCACTAAATGATTCGCTACCAGTGCCGATTCGATTTCCATGGTGCCAAGGCGATGGCCAGATACATTCAGTACATCATCAATCCGCCCCATGATCGTAAAGTTGCCAGTGGTGGCATCGCGGATGGCGCCATCGCCAGCTAAATATAAGTTGCCTCCTAGTTCGGGTGGGTAATAGCTGGCTTTAAAGCGTTCTGGATCGTTATAAATGGTGCGTATCATAGAGGGCCACGGTTTTTTAATCACCAACAACCCGCCATTGCCCCATGGCAGTGGATTGCCCGTTTCATCCACCACCTCAATATCAATGCCAGGAAAAGGGAGCGTGCATGAGCCTGGTACTAACGGCGTCGCACCAGGCAACGGCGTGATGACATGGCCGCCAGTTTCGGTTTGCCAGAAGGTATCTACGATAGGGCAGCGATTGCCACCAACTTGTTCAAAATACCACATCCAAGCTTCTGGATTGATGGGTTCGCCAACGGTGCCGAGCAGGCGCAAGCTGGAAAGATCATAGTGATTCGGGTGGTTGGTAAAATCAATTTCACCGGCTTTAATCAGCGAGCGAATCGCTGTTGGCGCGGTATAGAACACGCTGACTTTGTGACGTTGTATCATGTCCCAAAAGCGGCCTGCGTTGGGGTAGGTTGGAATGCCTTCAAACACCACTTGGGTGGCACCCATGGCTAGCGGGCCATACGTTACGTAGCTGTGCCCAGTGATCCAGCCAACATCGGCAGTACACCAATAAATGTCCTCTGGTTTAATATCAAATGTCCAGCGCATGGTGTTCATGGCATGCAGCAAGTAGCCAGCTGAACTATGTTGTACCCCTTTAGGTTTGCCTGTAGAGCCAGAGGTATACAGCAAAAATAAAGGATGTTCGGCCTCGACCATCACGGGTGGACAGTCTTGGGCTTGGTTGGCAATTAAATCATGCCACCAGATACAGGTGTCATCCCATGCTACAGCTTGTCCCGTTTTTTTGAATACGACCACATGGCGTATGCTCTCGCAACCACCCATCGCAATGCCTTCATCGACGGCAAGTTTTAATGGCAATGTTTTGCCACCACGATATTGGCCGTCAGAGGTAATTACTGCCACTGCGCCTGCATCAATAATGCGCTCATTTAAACTTTTTGCTGAAAAACCACCAAATACCACAGAATGAATAATGCCCAGTCGGGCACAGGCTTGCATGCCCACAATCGCTTCAATGCCCATTGGCAAGTAGATAATGACACGGTCACCCTTGACCAAATGAAGCGAAGTTAATCCATTCGCAAACTGGCATACGCGGTGATAAAGCGCTTGATAGGTGATGGTGCTGATATCACCATTATCGGCTTCAAAAATAATGGCGGTTTTGTTGGGAATGGTCTGCAAATGCTTATCTAAACAGTTGACGGAAACATTTAATTCGCCATCTTCAAACCATTTATAAAACGGCGCTGCACTCTCATTGAGGGTTTTTGTAAACGGGCGATGCCAGACTAACAGCTCGCGCGCAAGCCTGGCCCAAAAGCCTTCATAATCAGCCGCGACTTCGTCGCACAACTGTTGATAAGCTTGCATGCTAGGAATGGCGGCGTGAGATGAAAATTCAGCGCTCGGGTTAAAAATTCGATGTTCATGCATTACGGATTCGATAGACATGCTGCCCCCCAAAAACATCAAAAAACATTGCGTATCGTTCAATGTTTTTTGTAAACCTAAAGTATGATTGTATTGATTGTAATTTCAATATTCTTTCACATGCCCACACCTCACCACACAGATTGATCAGCATGCAACAAGTTGAACAAATTCTATCAGAAAAGCCACTGTCATCGGCAAGCCAAGCCTATTTTGCGCATGCTGCCGCATGTAGCCCGTTTTTCGCACGGTTATTGACGAAATACCCCACCCTTGTCACGGATTTGTCAGAAGATATTGATCAACGCTATCAGAGCGAAGACGTATTTGCGTTGTTTAAACATGTAAAAAATTTATCTGAAACTGAATTTTTACAACAGATACGCATGATTCGGCAGCGATTGATGGCGCGTCTGATTGTGCGTGATCTGAATCAGTTGGCAGATTTTTATGAGGTGGTTGAGCTCACCTCGGCATTGGCTGAAGCGGCCATTACTGAGGCTACGGCTTATTACGATCAACAATTGCAAGCTGAATTTGGTGTGCCATTAAGTGATGGAGGGGAGCCACAGCAGTTGATTGTGGTCGGCATGGGTAAATTAGGTGGGCGTGAATTAAACGTATCCTCTGATGTGGATTTGATCTTTGCCTATGAGCATGCAGGACAAACCAATGGGCCGCGTTCGATCAGTCTGCAAGACTATTTTACGCGCTTGGGTAAAAAATTAATTGCAGCATTGGATGAAGTGACTGCCGATGGCTTTGTATTTCGGGTAGATATGCGTTTGCGACCTTTTGGCAGTGAGGGCGCGTTGGTCTGCAATTTAGATGCACTTGAAGACTACTATCAGCATTATGGGCGTGAATGGGAGCGATATGCGTGGATCAAAGGGCGGGTGATTACTGGGCCAAGTGCGGCATTAACGCAACTGATCAAACCGTTTATTTTTAGACGTTATTTAGATTTTAATGCCTATGCTGCCATGCGGGATTTAAAGACGCAAATTCAACGTGATGTGGCGCAACGGCAGTTGTCACAAAATATTAAACTGGGCCGTGGCGGTATTCGAGAAGTGGAGTTTATTGCGCAGTTGTTTCAATTAATCCGCGGCGGACAAATTCCTGCATTACAAATCAAACCTACTTTATCCGTGCTAGAAGCGCTGGCAGCACGTGACATGTTGCCAGCGCTCGACGTGGAACATTTACAGCAAAGTTATATTTACTTACGTAATGTAGAACATCGCCTGATGTATATCGATGATCAACAAACGCAAGATTTACCCACAAGCCCTCTCTATCAGCAGTGTTTGTTAAATATGATGGGGTTATCGGACTGGACTACTTTTTTAGTGGCGTTATCGACACATCAAGATCGTGTGCAAGCTTTTTTTGACGACACCTTTAAGGAAGAGCAACGCCAAGATCTGGTTGAAGAAAACGCAATTTGGCAAGGCACCATCAGTAAAGAAGCTGGTTGCGCTTGGCTAGCTGCGCATGGTTATCAAACAGCGCAAGCGACATGGCATTTGCTACAACGTAGCCGCAACAGTCAAAAAATACAGCAATTGCCTGAACCCAGTCGACGAAGATTCGATCAGTTGATGCCTTTACTGATGCGCGAGGCGACGTTACAACACAGCACATTACCGGATACTGCCCTATTACGTACCATGGATGTGTTGGAAAGGGTCTGTCGCCGCGCCAGTTATCTAGCGTTGCTGACGGAGTTTCCAGATGCGCTCAATTTGGTGGTTAAATTGTGTAGCGCCAGCCCATGGATGGCGCAATATGTGGCTGCGCACCCGATTTTGCTTGATGAGTTATTGAATAAGCACACCTTATTCCAGCGGTTAAATGCCGCGCAATTGAAGGAAGAGTTAAGCCGTGTCATGCAGCAATTGCAGGGCGATGTTGAGGCGCAGATGGATGCGATACGTCATTTTAAGCACGGTAATATTTTAAAAATTGCCGCACAAGACCTGATGGCTGCTTTGCCCCTTGAATCCGTATCTGACGATTTAAGCGCGCTTGCAGAAGTCATCTTGCAAGTCAGTGTGGATACGGTCTGGCAAAACTTAGCAATTAAACATCGGCCTCAACCACAATTTGCCGTGATTGCTTACGGTAAATTAGGGGGAAGAGAGCTTGGGTATTTGTCTGATTTAGACCTGATCTTTTTGTACGACGATGATGCGACGAATGCACAAGACGTGTACGCCCGTTTTGCACAACGGCTCAGTGCTTGGTTTAATACGTTGACCAATGCGGGTTTGCTCTACGAAACCGATTTGCAACTGCGACCCGATGGTAACAGTGGTTTATTAGTCAGTAGCGTACACGCCTTTGCTGATTATCAACTGCATAAAGCTTGGGTGTGGGAGCATCAAGCCCTAACAAGGGCGCGATTTGTGGCGGGTCATGCAGATATTGGTGCTTTCTTTGAGCGATTGCGACTGGATGTGATTCGCATGCCACGTGATGCATATGCGTTATGTGTTGAAATTAAACAGATGCGCGAAAAAATGCGACAAGCGCAAACGATTAAGTCTGGATTGTTTGATTTAAAACGCAGCGCTGGCGGCATTATCGATGTGGAGTTTATGGTGCAATATATGGTGCTGCGCTATGCGCCTGACTATCCTGTATTGGCTGAAAATATGGGGAATATTGCCTTGTTGGCGCACATCGAGCAGCTACAATTATTGGCCGATGTGACGGATTTAGGGTTGGTTGCCAATGCATACAAAGCTTATCGCACCTTGATTCATCAAGCCAAGCTACAAGAAAAAGAGACCGCGTTGCCCATGCATGAGGTGGAAGAGGTGCGCGCTACGGTGATTGCGCTCTGGGCACGCATGTTTGATTGCACTCGCGAGGATTGATCGTTTGCCAGTGTGCATTGCAAGTCTAGATTGCAGGTGATGATAGCGGGTGTTGATTTTTTACGCATTGCGCTGCCAATACAATGCATTAAACACCCACCTATATTTAGTCTATTTTGACTTAAATCCATCCGTATTCAAACAATATTCGTTTTTTTCAATTAGACGAGATCACAATCAAAGTTTAATATATGCCACCTTGTCCTCGTGGTGAAACTGGATATCACCGGCCCCTCCTAAGGGTCAGTTTCAGGTTCGATTCCTGACGGGGACGCTCAGTTACAAATCCCGTTAGATCACGCGCAAGTTACGCATAAGTGCTTGAAAATAAGCTTGAATTTAATGACAGGCGCGAATATAATCTTGGATTGACTTTTTTAGTCAAATTTTTTGCAATCAGCTACATAGGGTGCCCGCAAGGGTGTTGTTGGCTGTTTGTATATGAATAACCCTTAATAAAGAAAGACTTATCACATGTCAGTGACCATGCGTCAAATGTTGGAGGCTGGTGTTCATTTCGGCCACCAAACCCGTTATTGGAACCCAAAAATGGCAGAGTTCATTTTTGGTGATCGTAACAAGATTCATATTGTAAACCTTGAAAAAACGCTCCCTTTATTTGAAGAAGCCCAAAAGTACGTGCGTACTTTAGCAGCAAACAAAGGCCGTATTTTATTTGTAGGTACTAAGCGCCAAGCCCGCGATATCGTTAAAGAAGAAGCACAGCGCGCTGGGTGTTCCTATGTGAATCATCGTTGGTTGGGCGGTATGTTGACCAACTTCAAAACGGTTAAGCAATCCATCAAGCGTTTGCAAGATTTTGAAAACATGTTGCAAGACGGCAGCATCGAAAAATTTGGTAAAAAAGAAGCCTTGGGTTTCAAGCGTGAAATCGAAAAACTTGAACGTTCCATTGGCGGTATCAAGGAAATGGGTGGCTTGCCAGATGCGATTTTCGTGATTGATGTGGGCCACGAAAGCGGCGCCATTACCGAAGCCCGTAAATTGGGTATTCCAGTGATCGGTATTGTCGATACCAATAACTCACCTGATGGCATCACCTATGTGATTCCTGGTAATGATGACTCATCACGTGCGATTCGTTTGTATGCACGCGGTATGGCAGATGCGGTGCTTGAAGGCCGTGCTAACGCGATTTCTGAAATTGTTAAAGCGGCCCAAGAAGAAGTTGCGCCGGCGGAAGCAGTTGCTGAGTAATTTTAAATAGTACAAAAAGGGGCGCTGCGCCCCTTTTTTATATTCAAACATTGCAATACGGCTGACATATCAACACCGTATGCTAATCACTTTATATAAAAGTTTGTCTGAACAGACTTGAACCAATTTAAGGAGTATTTAAATGGCTGAAATTACCGCAAGCATGGTGAAAGATTTACGTGAACGTACCGATGCGCCGATGATGGACTGTAAAAAAGCGTTGACTGAAGCAGAAGGGGACATGACCCGTGCTGAAGAAATTTTACGTGTACGTTTTGGCAATAAAGCAAGCAAAGCGGCTGGCCGTGTGGCTGCTGAAGGCACTGTAGGTATCAACATTGCTGCTAATGGTAAGTTAGGAACATTGATTGAGGTGAACTCAGAAACTGATTTCTGCGCCAAAAACGAAGAATTTTTAAAGTTTGTTGCTGATTTGGCGCAAGTGGTGAACGAGCACAATCCAGCCAACATTGAAGCGGTTGCAACCTTGCCGATGCGTGGCGAAACCACAGAGCAAGTGCGCGCTTTATTGGTAGGTAAAATTGGTGAAAACATTACACCACGTCGGTTTGTGCGTACAGAGGCTCAAGGCCAACTGTATAGTTATGTACACGGCAGCAAAATTGGCGTGTTGGTGGATTTAGTTGGCGGTGACGAAACTTTAGGTAAAGATATCGCGATGCATATTGCTGCGGCGAAACCGAAATCGTTGGATGCAAGCGGAGTTGATGCCGCATTAATCGACGCTGAACGTCGTGTTGCGATTGAAAAAGCCAAAGAAGCGGGCAAGCCTGAAGCCATGTTGGAAAAAATTGCTGATGGTACTGTGCAAAAGTTCTTGAAAGAAGTGACATTGCTGAGTCAGGTATTTGTGAAGGATGACAAATTAACGATTGAGCAATTGTTGAAGTCTAAAAATGCCAGCGTTGCTTCATTTACCATGTATACCGTTGGTGAGGGCATTGAAAAAGCGGTGGTTGATTACGCTGCCGAAGTGGCTGCTGCTGCAAAAGTCTAATAACTTACAACTTTTAGCTAAGTTAGCGTTATCAAGTCTTTGGTATCGTGACACTTAGACGTAAAAGTGGAACCCGTGGGTTCCACTTTTTTTTGGCCTGTCCATGCCACGAACAGCCCATCAAACCGTGTTTTATGATTAAATAAGCACATCTTAAGTTTGGGAAAAAATATCAATGTCGCAACCTGTATTTAAGCGTGTACTCCTCAAGTTATCTGGTGAATCGCTGATGGGCGATGATGCTTATGGCATTAATCGTGATACCGTCAATTCAATTGTGTTACAGGTAAAAGAAATTGTGCAAATGGGGGTGCAGGTTGGTATTGTCATTGGTGGTGGCAACATTTTCCGTGGCGTAGCCCCTGCGGCCGAAGGCATGGACCGCGCAACCGCAGATTATATGGGTATGTTGGCAACCGTGATGAACGCCATGGCGTTGCAAGATGCCATGAAGCATGCAGGCGTGCCAGCACGTGTACAAAGTGCTCTCAACATTGAAGCCGTTGCTGAACCCTATATTCGAGGTAAAGCAATTCGCTATTTAGAAGAAGGGAAAGTGGTGATTTTCGGCGCGGGTACAGGCAATCCGTTTTTTACAACGGATACTGCAGCTGCCTTACGCGGGGTCGAAATTGATGCGGAAATTGTGTTAAAAGCGACTAAAGTCGATGGCATCTACACCGCAGATCCGAAAAAAGATCCATCTGCCACCCGCTATGACCATGTCACCTACGATGAAGCCATCCTCAAAAACTTAAAAGTGATGGATGCCACCGCTTTTACGCTTTGTCGTGACCAAAAAATGCCGATTGCAGTATTTAGCATCTTTAAAGAAGGTGCCTTGAAACGCGTGATCTTGGGTGAAAATGAAGGCACGCGTGTGGTGGCCTAAGTAGCCATGACTGCTCAAAATAAATCATAAAAGTCGCGCGTGGCAAAACCATGACCTACCAACACGCGGATAAAGAACTTGGAGAGTGAAGATGTTAGATGAAGTAAAAAAATCCACTGAGCAAAAGATGCATAAAACGCTAGAGGCCTTTAAGGTCGATTTAGCAAAAATTCGCACTGGACGTGCGCACACGGGTTTACTCGATCATGTGATGGTGGAGTATTATGGCTCGATGGTGGCTGTGAATCAGGTTGCCAATGTGAATTTAGGGGATGCACGTACACTCAATGTTCAGCCATACGAAAAAAACATGATCGGTAAAATTGAAAAAGCCATTCGTGATTGTGATTTAGGACTTAATCCTGCCACCAACGGCGATTTGATTCGCGTACCCATGCCGATGTTAACCGAAGAGCGTCGTCGTGATTTGACTAAAATCGTGCGTACAGAGGGCGAGGGTGCAAAAGTGGCGATTCGCAATGTGCGTCGTGATGCCAATGATGCGTTAAAAAAACTATTAAAAGATAAATCCATCTCCGAAGATGATGAGCGCCGCGGTCAAGACGATATTCAAAAGATGACGGATAAAGCGGTGGTTGAAGTCGATAAAATCTTGCAACAAAAAGAAACTGATTTGATGGCGGTTTAACCGTCCAATCAATCTAGTGGACAATATTTTGGGATTATTTTCCAGTTCAACCAAGCAAGTGCCTGATCACCACGATTTACCGCAGCATGTTGCGGTAATTATGGATGGTAACGGTCGCTGGGCGAAAAAGCGTTTTTTACCCCGCGTTGCCGGTCATCAGCGTGGGTTAGAATCTGTCAGACAATTGGTGAAGACTTGCGTCAAACGCGATATTCAATTTTTGACGTTATTTGCGTTTAGTAGCGAGAATTGGCGGCGTCCTCCCGATGAAGTGACTTTTTTGATGGGGTTGTTTTTAGAGGCGCTTGATCGTGAAGTGAATAAATTACACGAAGCCAATGTCGTGCTGAAGTTAATCGGCGACCGCGCACCGTTTAATTCGACCTTGCAAGAAAAAATGTTGGAAGCTGAACAAAAAACAGTAGCAAACACGGGATTAACATTGAGCATTGCCGTCAACTACGGCGGGCGCTGGGACATTGTCAATGCGGTGAATCAATGGCAATTGGCCCATCCCGATCAAGCTTTACTCACCGAAAATGCGCTGACCCCTTATCTTTCGATGGCTTATGCCCCTGAACCCGATCTGTTTATTCGCACGGGTGGCGAAACGCGCATCAGTAATTTTTTACTCTGGCAGTTAGCGTATGCCGAGCTTTATTTCACCCCCACGCTGTGGCCTGATTTTGATGCCGCCGCTTTTGAAGAGGCTTTATCCTCTTATCGTCAGCGTGAACGCCGATTTGGTCGAACCAGCGAACAAGTCAGTGCAGATCACAGTGTTTAACGGATCGCTATGTTAAAAACGCGTATTTTCACTGCCCTGTGTTTATTGGGTTTATTTTTGCCTGCATTGTTTTTATTACCCATGATGTGGTGGGCCGCGATCATGCTGGTGATAACGCTATTGGGTTTACGCGAATGGGCCGGTTTGTTGGCGCTATCCCCTGTCCTTGTTCATTGGTATCTTGCTTTGAGTAGCCTGTTAGGGTTGGCTGGCTTGTATCTACTGGCGGAGACTGGCTTTCACGGATTTTTCTTCCTATCGTTTTGGTTATGGGTGTTAGCAAGTTTATTTTGGCTAGCGGTGGTCCCTGTGATCATTTATCAAAACCGATTTACGCGTTGTACCTACACCAACCTGGGGATCGGCTTGGGACTGATGTTGGCGCTTTGGACGGCTTTGGTGGTGGCAAAGCAAATGAATCCTTGGTCATTGTTAGTCATGATATCCACCATTTGGCTGGCCGATAGTGCAGCTTATTTTGCGGGGAAACAATTTGGTCGACATAAACTTGCACCTGAGATCAGTCCTGGCAAAACCTGGGAAGGCGTATGGGGGGCTTTGGTGGCCGTGGGTGCGTATGCTGTGGTGTTATGGATGACTGGCATGGTAAATACGGTGTGGATTGTGCCAGGGCTATGGATCATTACCATCGCTGGCATTTATGGGGATTTATTTGAATCTTTTTATAAACGTCGCGCTAACTTGAAAGATAGTGGGCAATTGTTGCCTGGTCACGGTGGTTTATTAGATCGCATTGACGGGGTGATGCCTGCAGTGCCCATTGGTTTATGTTTATTGTTTTTGTTTCACGTCATGCAACAAGCGCAGGCGATCTAAAGGGTGTCTAAACAACAAATGAACCAGCGCACACAAGTTGCAGTGTTAGGTAGCACCGGGACCATCGGCCAACAGACGCTGGATGTCATTCGGCAACATCCGCAGGATTATCAGGTGTTTGCATTGTCTGCGCACCAAAATGTGGAGGCCATATTTGCGCAATGTTGCCAACACCATCCACGGTTTGCTGTGATGCAGTGTCCGCAGGCCGCGCAGCAACTTCGGCAACGTTGCCGAGAGGCGGGTTTAACTGTCGATGTGTTAGCGGACACCGATGGATTGGTAACCATCGCAGCGCACCCCGAGGTGGATACGGTGATGGCCGCCATTGTTGGAGCAGCTGGTTTATTGCCTGCTTTAGCTGCAGCCCGTGCAGGAAAAAAAATCTTATTGGCTAATAAAGAAACCTTGGTGATGGCAGGCCAGTTGTTTATGGATGCGGTGGTCCAAGGTCAAGCAACGTTGCTGCCAATCGATAGTGAGCATAATGCAATCTTTCAGGTGATGCCGCCTCAAGGCTATCAACAACTACAAGAGGTGGGTGTCAATCAAATTATTTTAACTGCGTCTGGTGGCCCTTTTCGGCAATACAGTGCCACGCAACTTGCTGACGTCACCCCTGCAAGCGCGCTTAAACATCCTAATTGGGTCATGGGCGCAAAAATTACTATTGATTCTGCGACCTTAATGAATAAAGGCTTGGAAGTCATCGAGGCGTATTGGCTGTTTAATGCGCAACCGCATCAAATCGAAGTGGTGGTGCACCCGCAAAGTGTGATTCATTCCATGGTGTCGTATGTCGATGGCAGTATTTTGGCGCAGCTCGGTCATCCCGATATGCGTACACCGATTGCTTATGGCCTTGGCTATCCTAAGCGAATTGCGTCTGGGGTCAAGCCGCTTAATTTAATTGATGTGGCAAAACTTGAGTTTGAAGCGCCAGACATGGTTCGCTTTCCTTGTTTAAGGCTTGCTTACGAGGTGTTGGCCGTAGGTGGCACCGCGCCGGCTATTTTAAATGCCGCCAATGAAGTTGCTGTTGCGGCGTTTCTCGCCAAACAAATTCATTTTTTACAGATATCAACGGTGATTGAAGCGACTTTGAACCACTTACCCGCCATGCCAGTGGCTTCGATTGAGCACTTGATCGAGGTGGACCAGCAAGCGCGCGTGCTTGCAATCAAACACATTCAAGGCCTGCCGCTTTTTCAACAGACTATGCGTGCATCAACACTGACCGCTTCCGTATTGCCCTCAGTCGCCACTAACACTGCTCTATGATGACCATCGTTGCTTTTTTAATTGCAATTGGCCTATTGGTCACCGTGCACGAGTTTGGCCATTATTTGGCTGCACGTAGTTGTGGGGTGCGTGTGTTGCGTTTTTCGATTGGATTTGGCCGCACTTTATTACGCTATCAATCGCGCCCGACCGCAACCGAATGGGTGCTGGCGATATTGCCATTGGGTGGGTATGTCAAAATGTTAGATAGTCGGGAGCCAGTTGCGGCTGTCGCAGACGGTCTGTCCACACCGATCGATTGGTCGCAGGCATTTGATCGTCAATCTATTCCTGCAAAGATGTGGATCGTATTTGCAGGGCCACTGGCTAACCTATTGCTCGCGTTGATTTGTTATTGGGGATTGACTTTGCCAGGCGAGGTTGGTCTAAAGCCTTATATTGGGCCCATTGCTGCGGACTCCGTGGCGCAAAAAGCAGATTTACGCCAAGGCGATCAGATTGTGTCTATCGATGGTCATGACATGCACACTTGGCAACAGGCGCAATGGGCATTGTTAACGCTGCTTACTGATCGTGCCTCTTTTCAAATTGTGACGCGTACAACATCAGGTGAACTACATCGTCATCATCTCAATCTCGCACAATTTACCCAAGCGCCTACTGTGGATCCTTTAACCGCACTTGGCTTATCAATGTGGACGCCAGCAATGCCTGCGGTGATTGGTGAAGTGGTGGCTGGCTCGGTGGCGGATAAGCGTGGATTGCGGTCTGAAGATCGCATCTTAAAAGTCAATCAACAACAGGTTGAAGATTGGCAACAATTTGTTAAATGGGTGCGATTATCTCCGAATAAGTCGTTAACACTGACGATTGCGCGCAATGGCATACGCCAAACCATTTCAGTGATCCCAGAATCTGTGCTCGAGGGGACAATTAAAATTGGTCGGCTTGGCGCAGCAGCAAAACCCGATCCAGCGTTATTTAAACCCTATTTGGTTGAACGTCAGTTTGGTTTTTGGGAAGCAGGGCAGCATGCATTGCACAAGGTGGGAGAGACCATCACTTTTACATTAAAAATGCTCTGGAAAATGCTCACAGGGCAAACGTCTTTAAAAGCCATCAGTGGTCCAGTCAGTATTGCCGATGCGGCGGGGCAGAGTGCGGACTACGGTATCAAGCCCTATATTGGCTTTATCGCCTTATTAAGTATCAGTATCGCGGTCATGAATCTGTTGCCAATACCTGTATTAGATGGCGGGCATTTGTTGTATCATATCGTCGAGTTAATTCGAAGAAAACCACTCTCAGACAGGACGCTTGCACTTACACAGCGTATTGGCATGAGCATATTGGGAGCGTTGATGTTCATCGCTTTTTTCAATGATATCAATCGCTACCTGATAGGTTGAAAGTATATATTTAATGAAAGTTAAGACCCTTTCCAAATGGTGGCTTGGTGCATTCACCTGTGCACTGCACCTCAATGCCCTAGCAGCTGAACCTTTTGTCATTACTGATATTCGGGTAGAAGGGTTACAGCGTACTGAACCTGGCACCGTATTCAATTATCTTCCCATGCAAGTGGGCGATGTCATGAGTGATGAAAAAGCGGCGCGCGCGATTAAATCATTGTATTCTACTGGGTTCTTCAAAGATGTGCGTATAGAAGCCGATGGCGATGTGTTGGTCGTCACTGTGCAAGAAAGACCGACTGTTTCACAAATTGATTTTAGTGGTAATAAATCTTTCCCATCTGATAAGATGAAAGAAGGCCTAAAACAGATTGGTATTGCACAGGGTCAGATTTTTGATAAATCTCAACTCGATCGTGCTGAGCAGGAAATCAAGCGTCAATATCTATCTCAAGGTAAATATAGTGCAGAAGTGAAAGCAATTGCCAGTCCACTGGAACGCAATCGCGTTGCCGTGCGCTTTGAGATTGTCGAAGGTCCAGTTGCCAAAATTCGCGATATTAATATTGTGGGTAACCATTTATTTAGTACCGAGGATTTGCGCGCTAATTTTTTGTTGACCACGCCTAACTGGATGAGTTGGTGGAATAAGGATGATCAATATTCAAAGCAAAAATTAACAGCCGATTTGGAAGCCTTGCGTTCTTTTTACATGAACCAAGGTTATCTAGAGTTTTCGATTGATTCTACCCAAGTATCGATTTCGCCTGATAAACGTGATGTTTACATCACGGTCAATTTAACAGAAGGCGAAAAATATAACATTGTGTCGACCAAGCTTGCCGGTGACATCCTGTTGCCAGAAGCGGATTTAAGAAAGTTGATTAATATTCAAGATGGTGAAGTATTTAATCGGCAAAAAGTCACCGATGCCAGCAAAGCGGTCACTGAAAAGTTAGGCGAAGACGGTTATGCGTTTGCTAATGTCAACGCGGTGCCTGAAATTAATAAGCAAAATCATACGGTTAACTTTACTTTTTTTATTGATCCAGGCAAAAAAGTCTATGTGCGTCGGATCAATATTCAGGGCAATACACGGACTCGCGATGCCGTGGTGCGACGCGAAATGCGTCAACTTGAGTCTGCTTGGTATGCAGGGGATAAAATTAAGCGTTCTAAAGAGCGGGTACAACGGCTTAACTTTTTCGACAGTGTTGAAGTGGAGACGCCTTCCATTCCCGGCTTGAACGATGAAGTGGATATGAATGTGACAGTGGCAGAAAAAGCCACGGGAAGCGTGCAATTTGGTGCAGGGTTATCCAGTAACGATGGTGTTGTGTTAGGCTTTAATGTCAACCAACCCAACTTTTTAGGGACTGGTAACCGCGTGGCATTGGTGGTCAACACCAGTAGCTTTAACACGGTGTACTCGCTCTCTTACACTGATCCGTTCTTTACACCAGATGGCATCAGTCGCGGCTTTGATATTTATCGTCGTGATGTGAACACCCGCAATCGAAACTCAACCAGCACACTGAATGTGGGCACGTATGAAAGCCAATCCTATGGAGTGGGTGTACGTTTTGGGATGCCGATGTCTGAGTTAGATTTTATCAGTGCCGGCTTGACGCTCGATTTAACATCGGTAGAGTTGACGGATTCCAGTCCAATTCAGTACCAACGTTTTTGTGAAAATAATTCGGGTTGTTCAAGTAACTCAATTATTGCCAATGCGGGCTGGACGTTTGACTCGCGAGACAACATCTTATTTCCAAGACGCGGTGTATTACAACGCTTGAGCGGCGATGTGACACTCCCAGGCTTAGATTTACAATATTACAAACTGAGCTATCAACATACATACTTTAAAGAATTGCCTAAAGATTTCAGTCTGATGTTGAACGGTGAATTTGGTTATGCCGATAGTTACGGTGGTAAAAATTATCCTTTCTTTAAAAACTTTTATGCGGGCGGCGTCAACAGTGTGCGTGGCTTCTTAAACTCCTCATTGGGTCCGCGTGATATTAACCCCAACACGGGTTCAGACTTTGCGATTGGTGGTACTAAACGTTTTGTCGGCAACATCGAATTATTCATGCCTGTACCGTTTGTCAATAAATCCAATCAATTCCGCCTGAGTGCGTTTATTGATGGCGGTGGCATTTATGGTGCGAATGATTCGATCAATTCTGAATATTTGCGCTACTCTACGGGTGTGGGTGTGACATGGGTGTCGCCGTTTGGACCGCTTAAATTGGTGTTAGCTAAACCGCTGAACGATAAACCAAACGATGATACCCAGTTCTTGCAGTTCCAGTTTGGGCAACAGTTCTAATCGATGCAGGAGGCCTCATGTTAACTCATACGCGTTCTTGGCTACTTGTTGCATGCCTCAGCTGCTGCGGCTTCGGCCAATGGATGTTGCCAGCGCAAGCGGCAGAATTTAAAGTTGGCTATGTGCAAGTGGATAAGCTGTTGCAAGACGCACCACAAACCGCTGAAACTGGCAAAAAATTAGAACGTGAATTTAGTCCCCGTTCGCTTGAGCTGGAAAAATTGCAAAAGCAAATGAAAGAGCTTGAAGCCCAACTTGACCGTGAACGTACGACATTATCCGAAGCGGATCGTCGGTTAAAAGAGCGTGATTTTAATAATTTGCGCTTGCAATTTCAAAGCAAACAACGCGAGTTGCGCGAAGACATTAATTTACGCAAAAACGAAGAGCTAGCAGTCTTGCAAGAGCGGATTAATAAGGCCGTACAGACGGTCTCTGAAAGCGAAGGCTATGATTTAGTGGTTTACAGTGGCGTTGCTTATGCAAGTCGCAAAATTGACATCACTGATAAAGTATTAAAGCTGCTGGGAAAAAAATAACGTCTTTTATGTATTGATATTTACGCCATGTCGCAACATTTCACTTTGCAGCAAATTGTTGCAGCCTTAGGCGGTCAAGTCACAGCGCAACCAACGTTGACCGTGTCAAGAGTCGCTTCGCTGGCTTTTGCCGGATCCGATGCGATTACCTTTTTGAATGACACAAAATACCAGCAGGCATTGCAAGATACGCTTGCTGCTGCAGTGATTTTGCGACCAGAACATCAACACTTAACTGATTTACCCTGTATTTTGTCAGATAATCCCTATGCCTATTTTGCTAAATTGGCATCGCTACTGCACCCCGCAACGGTCTATCCTGCGGGTGTTCACACGAGCGTTACTACGCAATCTACCTTTGCAGTTTCACTGGCAGTTTCTATTGATGCGCAAGTGGTAATTGGTGCGCAGGTGACATTAGGTCAAGGGGTGCGTATCGGTGCAGGTAGTGTGATTGAGGATGGCGTGACCATCGGTTCGCACACCGTGATTGAGCCTCGGGTTGTGATTAAACAGGGGACTACCATTGGCGCCCATTGTCATATATTTTCAGGCGCGGTCATTGGCAGTGATGGCTTTGGCTACGCGGAAGCGCAGGGTGAGTGGGTTAAAATTCCCCATGTGGGACGTGTACAGATTGGTAACCGAGTGGATATTGGCGCCAATACCACCATCGATCGTGGCGCATTAGATGATACGGTGATTGCAGACGGTGTGAAGTTGGACAATTTAATCCATGTCGCCCATAATGTTCGGATTGGTGCGCATACCGTGATTGCGGGTTGTGTGGGCATCGCAGGCAGCGCCGTGATTGGTGCACATTGCAAAATTGGGGGGGCTGCCATGATTTTGGGCCATTTGCAGATTGCAGATGGCGTCACGATCTCCCCCGGGACGATGATTACAAGATCCATTTTGCAAACAGGCACCTATACGGCGTTAATGCCTTTCCAAAAACATGAGGATTGGTTAAAAACAGCGGCAAATATCCGTCAGTTGCAACACCACTCCACCAAACTCAAGCAGCTTGAGCAACAAATTAACAATAAAGACCTAACAATAAAAGATTGAGAGAGAACATGGCTGAGAATGCAATGAACAGCATGGATATCCATGAAATATTAGAACATTTGCCACATCGCTATCCATTTGTGTTGGTTGATCGCGTGCTCTCCCTAGAACTTGGTAAAGAAATTTATGCCATTAAAAATGTCTCGGTGAACGAGCCATATTTTCCAGGTCACTTTCCTTATCACCCTGTCATGCCTGGGGTGTTAATTGTAGAGGCCATGGCTCAGGCTGCTGCATTGCTATCTTTCAAAACCATGGGCACCAAACCGACGAACGATTCTGTCTATTATTTTGCTGGCATTGACAGCGCACGCTTTAAAAAGCCAGTGTCGCCAGGGGATCAAATTTTATTACATGTCAAAATTGACCGCATTTTAAAAGGCATTTGGAAATATACCGCCGTCGCAAAAGTTGAAGATGAAGTTGTGGCTGAAGCCAGTATGATGTGTATATTAAAAGCGATAGAAAAATAATTATTCTCAATAAGTCATTCACACCATGCAAAGTTTGATTCACCCCACCGCCATTATTGATCCCAAGGCAGAACTGGATAGTACTGTAGAAGTTGGCCCCTACACCACGATAGGCGCTGGCGTGCAGATTGATGCAGGTACAAAAGTAGCGAGTCATGTCGTGATTGAAGGCCCAACAAAGATTGGCCAACACAATCAGATTTTGCAGTTTTCTTCGTTAGGTGCGCAACCACAAGATAAAAAGTATCACAATGAGCCGACCTTACTTGAGATCGGTGATTACAACACCATTCGAGAATTTTGCACCTTTAACCGTGGCACCATCCAAGACAAAGGCACCACGAAGATCGGCAATCATAATTGGATCATGGCGTATGTGCATATTGCGCACGATTGTGTGGTCGGCAACCATACCATTTTAGCCAACAACTCGTCGCTGGCTGGCCATGTCACTATTTATGATTATGCCATTTTGGGTGGTTTTACCTTGATCCATCAATTCTGCCAAATTGGCGAACATATCATTACTGCGGTCGGTTCCGTGGTATTCAAAGACATTCCGCCCTATGTCACCGCTGCAGGGTATGACGCCGCACCACATGGGATTAATAGCGAAGGCTTAAAACGGCGTGGCTTTAGTGCTGAAAGTATCCAACAGATTAAGCGTGCCTATAAAACGTTGTATCGTCAGGGCTTATCATTTGAAGAGGCGAAACTTGCGCTCGCTGAAATGGAAAGCGCCTGTCCAGAGATTGGTTTGATGACCCGTTTTCTCGCGCAAACTACGCGCGGCATTGTGCGTTAGTTTTTAAAGTTTATGGCAAAAATAGTCATGGTGGCAGGCGAAGCCTCCGGCGATTTGTTAGGTTTTCATTTGGTGCAGGCGTTGCAAGCCAGCCACCCGCATCTCGACATTTTTGGGATTGCAGGTCCCAAAATGATGAGTTTAGGCGTGAAATCACTGTACCCAATTGAGCGCTTATCCGTGCGTGGCTATATTGAGGTGATCAAACATCTACGTGGCCTACTTAAATTACGTCGTCAACTCTTACAACAAATTCTACAAGCACAGCCTGATGTGTTTATTGGCATTGATGCTCCAGATTTTAATTTTTGGTTAGAAAAAAAACTCAAAGCCAAAGGCATTGCCACCATTCATTATGTCAGCCCATCTATTTGGGCATGGCGCAAAAACCGCATCCACCAGATTAAAAAAGCAGTGTCGCATATGTTGGCGCTGTTTCCGTTTGAGCCCGTTTTATACCAACAAGTTGGGGTGCCAGTGACGTATATTGGCCACCCGTTGGCGGATGCGTTACCGATGGTGCCACCAACCGCGCAAACGCGGCACACCCTTAAGCTTAAAAAGGGCAGTGTGGTGATTGCAATGCTACCTGGTAGCCGCCAATCAGAAGTCCAAGCGCATGCTGAATTAATGTTACGCACTGCAATTGCCCTCAATACCTTGCTTAAAGAAAACGGAAAAACAGCACAATTTTTAGTGCCATTAATTACCCGTGAAACACGCGAACTGTTTTTTTCTGCATGGCACGCGTTATTGACGCAAGCGCCTGATACCGAGCTGGATATTCAAATTATGTTTGGTCATGCGCACGAGGCAATGACCGCCGCGGATGCGGTGTTGGTGGCCTCTGGCACGGCCACCCTTGAAGCGGCCTTGCTAAAAAAGCCGATGGTGATTACCTACAAGATGTCCAATCTCAGTTGGCAATTATTAAAGCGTATGCGTTTGCAACCTTACGTTGGATTGCCCAATATTTTAGCGGGTGAATGTATTGTGCCCGAACTGTTACAGCATGACGCAACCCCTGCTAAATTGGCACAAACCTTGTATAACTTATTAGCAGACCAAGCTGGGTTGGCAACATTACGCCAAACATATGAACACATTCATCAGCAACTGCAACAAAACAGCGCACAAAAAGCGGCTGCGGTGGTGATGCAGTTTTTGCCGCGGTTTTAACAACCTATTGCAATGATCAGGGTATGCGGGATAGATGAAGCAGGACGTGGCCCATTGGCTGGTGACGTGTATGCGGCTGCCGTGATGCTAGATCCACAACGTCCTATCAGCGGCTTGGCTGATTCTAAAAAACTCTCTGAAACCAAACGTGATGCATTAGCCATCACCATTAAAGCACAAGCTTTGGCATGGGGGATTGCTAGTGTGAGTGCGCAAGACATTGATCAAATGAATATCTTGCAAGCAAGCTTGCTTGCCATGCAACGCGCTTATGCCGCGATGGTGGCGCAGTTTGGTGTATCAGCGACGCTGATTCAAGTGGATGGCAACCGTTGTCCAACGTTTGAGGTGGCTTGTGAGGCCATTGTTAAAGGGGATAGTAAAGTGGCCGCCATCTCAGCGGCGTCTATTTTGGCTAAAACCGCACGCGATGCTTCACTGCTGTTGCTTGACCAACAATATCCACACTATGGTTTTGCCCAACACAAAGGGTATCCCACCGCCTTACATCTGGAACGATTAGCACAGTTCGGGATTTGTCCAGCGCATCGCCTTTCGTACGGGCCCGTCAAGAAATTCAAGGGTTAAAGCCTATTGTCATGATTGAGTTTTAATAGGGCATGTGTTGATAATGGCCTATAAAACCTGCAACACTGATGTTGAATGGTTTTTTCCATCAACATGGGGTGAATCGTATTCCCTGATTTAAGAATTTACGCGATGATCCGCCATGATCACCTGATTGCGCCCCTGTGCTTTTGCTTGGTAGAGCGCTTGATCTGCGGCTTTGAGGATGGTTGAAGGGTCATCGCCAACACGGGGCGTGATCGTCACCATGCCGATGCTCACCGTTACATGGCCAATATTGGATGCGGCATGGGGCAACGGTGTGGTTCTAAACGCATTACACAAAGTATGTGCAATGGCGCTGGCTTGATGTGCATCAGTGGCGGCACTCATAAACACAAATTCCTCACCACCATAGCGTGCCAAAAAATCACTGGCACGATGTAAATGGGCTTTCAAGATAGCGCTCACTTGGCGTAAACAATCATCCCCCGCTTGATGCCCATAATGATCGTTATAAGCTTTAAACCAATCAATATCAATCATGCCTAGGGTTAACGGCTGTGAAGTGCGCATGGCATGTGACCACGCTAGCGCAAACTGCTCATCAAAACGACGTCGATTGGCAATGCCGGTCAATCCGTCAGTCAAACTTAATGTATGCAAGGTTGAGTTGAGTTGATTGAGCGCCTGCGTACGTGCAATCACCCGCGCTTCGAGTATTTTTTCATTTTGACGAATGTGTGTAATGAGTGAAGCTAAGCCTAAACTAGAAATGCTCAGCGTTAAAATAAACTCTTGTGCATAGACAATCGCCAGCGATATTGGCACCTCGCCAAAAGGATGTCGCCCGAGTGAGATCAACAGGGTAATCAGCAAATACATCAAAAAAACACCCATGGCTGTCCATTTAGGATTGGTACGGGCAGCTAAATACAGCATAGAGGGCAGGATGAGGGTAGGGGTGATGAATACTTCAAATAACAGCACCTCTTTGGTAAAAATGATCAGACTTAATAAGCCCAGCGTCAGCATGCTCACGCACACATCAATCTTGTTAAAGGCTTGCACTGGCTGTTTTTTACCATGCAACAGCGTGAGTAATAATGGGCACACAATCAACAACCCTAGCGCATCCCCAAACCACCACAGCCGTACTAAAGCAAAAAAATGGTCTGTGTGCGGTGAATAATATTGTATGGTCAAGCAACCAAAGATCGTGCCAATAAACGACCCAATCAATGGCCCTGCCACAATAAATTTAGCGATGTCATCTAGGCTATCCAAACGGCTAGACACGCCGCTTTTTTTTAAAATTAAAAAAGCCAGCATGGTTTCAGTCGCATTCACCAACCCTAAAATAATGGATTCATGCCAAGGGAACACCGACACTTCACTGAGGGCTTCTGCGATGACCGCCGCGATGATGAATAGCCAATACCGCTGACCACGGTAGTACAGCAGCGCAGTTAATGTAAAAGCGTTGGGTAGCCATACCACCGTGATATTTTCACTGGTGGTCGCCATTAAAAAACAGAGTTTTGCGCTTAAAAAATACGCCAACGCAAAAATGACGAAACTCAACAGGTTGGGGGTCGGCGTTTCTACAGATGTCATTGTTAAGCCATGCTTCATTTGCGGATGGACAGACAGTATCAACTTTAAAATTTTTCTGGACGCTGGGTAATTAAATACCCAATCCTATTAATCCATAATTTACAGTATTTACGTGGATGAAAAAACGTACTTAAACAAATCTAACATGAGTGAACAGGCTTGCAACTACAATACACGTAGCGTTTTGGGCTAAACGTGTCATGGTTTATGTTTTAAAAAGAACAGCTAAGCAATTTTTTTATGGTGATCGCGTTAGGCGTCATATAGGTTGTAAGCGATAATAGTACCCTCAGCATTTTTGCCGCCTTTCTTGGAATCTCTATGGAAATCAAAGTCAACTTTCTCGATAAGCTACGGTTAGAAGCGAAGTTTGACGATTTTACGATCATTGCCGATCAGCCTATCCGTTACAAAGGGGATGGCTCGGCGCCCGGGCCGTTTGATTATTTTCTGGCTTCTTCTGCATTGTGTGCGGCTTATTTTGTGAAGTTGTATTGCAGTACGCGCAATATTCCGACCGAACATATCCGTTTGTCACACAACAATATAGTGGACCCTGAAGACCGCTACAAACAGATATTTAAAATCCAAATTGCGTTGCCAGCAGATATTTCAGACAAAGATCGCCAAGGGATTTTGCGCTCGATCGACCGATGTACCGTCAAAAAAGTAGTGCAGGCGGGTCCTGATTTTGTGATTGAAGAAGTCGCCAATTTGGATGCAGATGCACAGGCCTTGCTTACCTTGCAGCCAGACGCGGCGTCGCAAACGTTTATTACGGGTAAAGATTTGCCGCTAGAACACACCATTGCCAATATGACGCATGTGTTGGCAGGCTTGGGTATCAAAATTGAAATTGCCTCTTGGCGCAATATCGTGCCCAATGTGTGGTCGTTGCATATCCGCGATGCGCATTCGCCAATGTGTTTTACCAATGGCAAAGGGGCAACCAAGGAAAGCGCGTTGGCTTCAGCGTTAGGTGAGTATATTGAGCGGCTGAGTAATAACCATTTTTATGCGGGGTCGTACTGGGGCGAAGCGCTCGCCGATGCGCCTTTTGTGCATTATCCCAATGAGCGTTGGTTTAAGCCAGGCCGCAAGGATGCGTTACCGAAAGAGATTTTAGATACGCACACCTTAGCAATTTACAACCCTGATGGCGAGTTGCGAGGCTCACATTTAATCGATACGAATTCGGGGAATCGCGCGCGTGGTATTTGTGCGTTGCCCTTTGTGAGGCAATCAGATGGCGAGACAGTGTATTTCCCCATTAATTTGGTGGAAAACCTCTATGCCAGTAATGGCATGAGCGCGGGCAATACCTTGGCAGAAGCGCAGGTGCAATGTTTATCTGAGATTTTTGAGCGGGCGGTGAAGCGCGAGATTATTGAGGGTGAACTTGCATTGCCCGATGTGCCCCCCGCGGTGCTGGCGAACTATCCAAGCATCGTAGCGGGAATTCAAGGCTTGGAAGCGCAAGGGTTTCCTGTATTGGTGAAAGATGCGTCGCTGGGTGGCCAATTTCCAGTGATGTGTGTCACTTTGATGAATCCGCGCACTGGCGGCGTGTTTGCCTCGTTTGGTGCGCATCCGAGCATGGAGGTGGCGCTGGAGCGTAGCCTCACTGAGTTGTTGCAAGGCCGCAGTTTTGAGGGCCTAAATGATTTACCGCCGCCCACTTTTGCCAGTGAGGCAGTGACCGAGCCAAATAACTTTGTTGAACACTTTATTGATTCCAGTGGTGTGGTGTCATGGCGCTTTTTTAGCGCCAAGGCGGATTACCCCTTTGTGGCGTGGGATTTTGCGGCTGACAGTGCGACGCACAAAGCGCATGCCTCAGCCGAGGAGGCGGCCACGCTGTTTGGTCTATTGACCGAGTTAGGCAAAGAGGCCTATGTAGCGGTCTATGATCAGCTGGGCGCAATGGCGTGTCGAATTTTGGTGCCTGGCTATTCCGAAATATACCCAGTGGAAGATTTAGTATGGGATAACACCAATAAGGCCTTGTTATTCCGTGAAGATATTTTAAATCTGCATCAACTCGATGATGCAAGCTTGCGCGCCTTGTTGGATCGCTTGGAACACAATGAGCTTGATGATTATGGTGATATTGGCACGCTGATTGGCCTCCAGTTTGACGAAAATACGGTGTGGGGTCAGCTGACGGTGCTTGAACTCAAGTTGTTAATTCATTTGGCTTTACAGCAGTTTGAGGATGCGCTTGATCTAACGGGAGCATTTTTGCAATACAACGACAATACGCTAGCGCGCGGGTTGTTTTATCAGGCCTTGCATGCGGTGCTGGAAGTGATGCTAGATGATGACCTAGAATTAGCCGACTACGAAGAGAATTTCCGTCGTATGTTTAACCATGACCGCATGGACGCCGTGTTGGGCTCTGTGGATGGCCGTGTGCGCTTTTATGGACTGACTCCGTTGAGCATGCAGTTAGATGGGCTGGATAGACATCAGCGCTTGCTCGACAGCTATCGCAAACTGCATGCCGCGCGGGCGAAAACAGAGATATCATAACGTGGTTAGGGGGAACACGTGAGTGGTTTAATTAGCGCATCAGCACCTGTGATTGCTGTAAAGCTGGTAGCTGGCCCACTGACTCGTGATTTGATTTTTAAGGATAGTTGAGTGATAAAAAAACCGCCTATTAAGCGGTTTTTTTATCAGCGATTGTTCACAGCCTATTATTCAATCAGCAGTTCAGTTTTACCAGGTACGCCGTTCATGGCTTCAGCATCTTCCATGGCTTCTTTGCGGGCGGTAATGGTGGGCCATACTTTGGCCAAGCGTGCATTTAATTCAATAAAATGCTGTTGATCCGCCGGCACATCATCTTCTGCAAAAATCGCTTCTGCTGGGCACTCAGCCACACACAAGGTGCAGTCGATGCATTCATCCGGATTAATGGCTAAAAAGTTTGGACCTTCAACAAAACAATCAACTGGGCATACATCCACACAGTCAGTAAATTTACATTGAATACAATTTTCGGTTACAACGTAGGTCATTCCAAGTTTCCTTTAAGCTTTTGTCAGCCAAATCAATATTTTATTGTAAATTAAAGAATCATTCCAGCGCCAACCGTGTTGTTGGTGCTCTCATCAATCACGATAAACGCGCCAGTCGCACGATTTTTATCGTAGGGGTCCACCATCAATGGTTGTGCCAATTTGAAGCTGACTTTAGCAATATCGTTCATTTTTAGATCAGCAGTGGCTTGTTGCTCGAGCGTGTTGACATCGACTTTATAGTCAATCTGACCGACTTTGGCTTTTGATTCGCGGGTGGTGTGTCGAATAATATAGGTGCGCGCAGGTGAGAGTGGTGTTTCAGATAGCCAGCACAGGTTGGCTTCAATCTGTTTCACTGCCGTGGGCGCTTGTGCAGTTTTGACAATCATGTCGCCTCGTGAGGTGTCGATCTCATCTTCTAACAACAAAGTGACACTTTGTTCTGTGTGCGCATGGGTCAGTTGTGTTTCACCCAGCTGAATTGCTTTGACTTTCGATTGGTAGCCGTTAGGTAACACGGTCACTGCATCGCCGACACTGATCTCTCCGGATTCAATGCGCCCCATAAACCCTCTAAAATCGTGTAAAGCGGGGTTGGCAGAATCATGCGGACGGCAGACAAACTGCACAGGAAAGCGAAACGCTTCGTCTTGCTCGCTGTGTGCAGAGGGGGCTTGTTCTAATAATTCAATTAGGGTGGGGCCTTGATACCAGTTTAAATTGTCCAGACGATCAACCAACATGTCGCCATTGAGCGCGGACAGTGGAATAAACTGAATATCGCGCGCTTGTGCAAGGCCGATGTCACGCGCAAACGCTAAATAATCCGCTTTGATTTGATCGTAAACCGCTTGATCATAATTGACCAGATCCATTTTGTTCACTGCAACCACAATGTGTGGAATGCCCACCAAGTGGGCCAAATAACTGTGGCGACGGGTTTGCGTCAGCACCCCTTTTCGTGCATCAATCAAAATAATCGCTAAGTTAGCGGTGGAAGCCGCAGTCACCATATTGCGGGTGTATTGCTCGTGGCCTGGCGCATCGGCAATGATATATTTACGGGTGCCAGTACTAAAATAACGATACGCCACGTCAATGGTGATGCCTTGTTCACGTTCAGCTTGCAAACCATCGGTGAGTAGCGATAAGTCAACCGCGTCCATGCCGCGTTTGCTTGAAGTGCGTTCAATATTGCTTAAGGTATCGGCCAAAATGGTTTTGGTATCAAACAGCAAGCGCCCTATGAGGGTACTTTTGCCGTCATCTACCGAACCGCAGGTCATAAAACGCAACAGGCTATCATGCCGATTAGCATCGTGAGGATGCGTGTTGTGGTGGTTGGAATCAGTAAGTGTTGTCATAAGTGTGTTCTTTAAAAGCCTTATTCACTACAGTGGCATTGCGTGCATCCCTTAAAAACTTATGATTCGTCAGTATATCCGTATAGACAAATGCGCAAATGCTGTATTTAAATGCCGCTGTGGTGGGTGAATTTTCTAAAAGTAACCTTCTTTTTTACGTTGTTCCATCGAGGCATCCGAGGTTTGGTCATCCAATCGGGTCGCACCCCGCTCGGTGATGGTCGTGGTTGCAGTTTCGAGCACGATTTTACTCACAGTATCCGCATCTGAAATAACAGGCGCGGTACAGGTAATATCGCCCACTGTTCTAAAGCGTACTTGCATATTGATGACGGCTTCGTCCGCTTTAGGTTGGTTAATCACAGAGCCATCTGCGAGCGGGACGTTGACTGGAAAAATCGCGCCATGACGCATGACGATATCGCGTTGGTGGGCAAAATAGATGCTGGGCAGCTCGAGTTGTTCGCGTTCGATATATTGCCAAACATCCATTTCTGTCCAGTTAGATATTGGAAATGCGCGTATATTTTCACCTTTATGGCTGCGTGCATTGTACAAATTCCATAATTCTGGACGTTGATTTTTCGGATCCCATTGGCCAAATTCATCACGAAAACTCATGATACGTTCTTTGGCACGGGCTTTTTCTTCGTCACGGCGTGCGCCACCGATACAGCAATCAAAGCCAAATTCCTCGATGGCCTCGAGTAAGCTGACAGATTGATGTTTGTTGCGTGGCTCATCAGGGGTTTTTAATACCACAGTGCCACGTCGCATCGAATCTTCCACCGAGCGCACAATCAGACGCTCACCCAGTTCGGCAGCGCGTTGATCTCTAAAGTTGACCACTTCTTGATAATTGTGACCCGTATCAATATGCAGGAGCGGAAATGGAAACCGGCCTGGACGAAAGGCTTTTTCGGCTAAGCGCAAAATGCATAGTGAATCTTTCCCGCCCGAAAACAGCAGTACTGGATTAGCACATTGGCCAGCCACTTCACGCAAAATATGGATGGCCTCGGCTTCTAGCCAATCAAGATGGGATAAAGGTTGTTTAGTTGTCATAGTCATTAGTATTTAATTTCTCTGTCACACTGGGGCCGAAACACGTTAAACATGCATCAATACATGCGATGTGTATTGGCGAAGATTGTTGTGTTTGTACATCCTTGTGGCGAGATGATGTTATTTTTTCACGTGCAGGCCGCATTCTTTGTTGGTGGGGTCTTCCCACCACCAACGACCAGCGCGGATATCTTCACCCATGGCAACCGCACGGGTACACGGTGCGCAGCCAATACTTGGGTAAAATTGATCATGTAATGCGTTATAAGGCACTGCATACAATCGGATATACGCCCACACTTCTTGCTCTGTCCAGTCACTCAATGGGTTGAATTTTTCTAGCTGGTTACCAGCATCAAATTCTTGGGTTGGCAAGCTGGCTCGGGTCGTGGCTTGTTCTGCACGCATCCCCGTCACCCAAGCCTGTTTACCAGCGAGCGCGCGTTGTAACGGTTCTACTTTACGCATATGGCAGCAGGCTTTTCTTAACTCAATGCTCTGGTAAAAGGCGTTGATGCCTTGCGTTTTGACATAGTGCTCAACTGCCGTATGTTGCGGAAAAAACACACTAGGCTTGATGCCATATGTGGTTTCCACTTCACTCATGAGGGTGTAAGTTTCAGCGGGTAAGCGGCCGGTATCCAAAGAAAACAGTTCAATCGCGAGGCGTTCTTTAGCGATGATATCGGTCAGAACCATGTCCTCCGCGCCATAGCTGTTGGCAAAGGTGATGGCGGGAAATTGATTGCTGGCGGTGTGTAATAAAGCGACTACCTGCGCACGTTTTTGTTGAACACGCGCGACCAAAGCTTCCGTCAGTTCGGGCGAGGTGGCAGGATTTTTCAACGAAGGTTTCAGCATGCTGACACCTAAATTGATGCGAGATTCGTTATCGGCCATGTGATCCCTAGCTCCGATGCAGTCGACGCCAAACGGGCACATCATCCACCGCCCCTTGATACGGCTGGCTAAAGTCGTTGAGGCCCGCCAATGCATCGACAGCGCTGCGGTCAGCACGGATCAAATAACTATCGTAACCAGATCGTTTTAAAAAAAACAATTGGTCACGCAATACGTCACCCACTGCACGCAGTTCATTTTTAAAACCGTAACGTGTGCGTAACCAATTGCCCACCGTAAAATTACGGCCATCGGCAAAACGCTCCACAAACACTGCAATCAACGGCAACACGTTCAGGTCAGGAAACGCTTGTATCAGTTGCTCAATTGGTTCGTGGGTGGCAATTTGAATTGCAATTTCACCCGCCGCGAGGCGAGTGCTTAGCGCTTCTTTTTGAGCGAGCCAGACAGGCAAAGGCACGATGATTTTGCCTGTGGCTGGAATGACAGTCGCATCAATTTGTGCTTGGCTAAAGGTCGGTTCACCATGCAATTTAAATAACACGACTTTACCCGCTTGTTTACGAACTACTTCATCACCCAAGGTAGGGGGAATTACACGCGTCCATTCGTCAACTACAATCGCATTGTGTTTAATTAATTGACTCATGCAACCTCCTTCTCACCGTAGACGTGGGCTTTAAACGGGGTTACGCCTAAGCGGCGTACCGTGTCAATAAAGCGCTCTTCTGGCGTGCGTTGATTGATGTACACTTCAATCAGTTTCTGGATCACGCCTGGCATTTCATCCGCGGCAAAAGAGCGGCCAATGACACTGCCTAAACTGGCATCATTGCCTTGTTTACCGCCAATGGAGACTTGGTACCATTCTTCACTGTCTTTATCGACACCTAAAATACCAATGTGACCAATGTGATGATGACCACATGCGTTCATACAACCGGAAATATTCAACTCGAGTTCACCGATATCATGCAAGTAATCTAAATTATCAAATTGCATTTGAATGGCTTCGGCAATGGGGATGGATTTGGCATTGGCCAAACTACAAAAATCCCCACCTGGGCAACAAATGATGTCGGTTAAAAGACCAATGTTTGGCGTGGCTAAGCCAGCTGCACGGGCTTTTTCCCACACGGCGAATAAATCAGCCAATTTCACATCGGCTAAAATTAAATTTTGCTCGTGCGATGAGCGTAACTCGCCAAAGCTATATGCGTCTGCCAAATCAGCAACTACATACATTTGCTCGCTGGTGATGTCTCCCGGTGGTTTACCATGCGGTTTCAGGGAGAGGGTGACGGCGCGGTAGCCGGCTTGTTTGTGCGGATGTACGCAACGTTTCACCCAAGCGGCAAACGCAGGATTGCTGGCAACCGCTGCGTCAAAACTGGCATCATGCGCTGCGAGATTTTCATAGGGCATGGGTTCAAAGTGTTGCGCAACGCGTGCCAGTTCGGCTTCGGTCACGGTGAGTGGCCCATCTTTTAAGTGAGCCCATTCTGCTTCAACTTGTTGTTTGAACGTTTCAATGCCCAGGGCTTTGACTAAAATTTTAATCCGGGCTTTATATGAGTTATCACGACGCCCATGGATGTTGTAGACGCGGATAATGGCTTCGCAATAAGATAACACATGCTGCCAAGGCAGATCTTCTTCAATCACGGTGCCCAAAATAGGGGTGCGGCCTAAGCCACCACCTACCCATACTTTGATACGTAATTGATCATCGCTATTTTTGAAAAAGGCCAAGCCGATGTCATGCATTTGTATGACGGCACGGTCTTCTTGAGTGCCAGAAACGGCAATTTTAAACTTGCGCGGTAACAACGCAAATTCAGGATGGAAGGTGCTCCATTGGCGCATGATTTCTGCAATAGCACGTGGATCAACCACTTCATCAGGCGCAATGCCCACAAATTGGTCTGTCGTAATGTTACGGATGCAATTGCCTGACGTTTGGATGGCATGCATTTCGACCGTCGCCAACTCGGCTAAAATTTCGGGGACATCTTCTAATTTAGGCCAGTTGAGTTGTAAATTTTGGCGGGTTGAGAAGTGACCATAGCCACGGTCATAGCGTTGCGCAATCTCTGCTAATTTACGCAGCTGCTGACTGGATAACATGCCGTAGGGCACTGCAATCCGCAGCATGGGCGCGTGGCGTTGAATATACAAACCGTTTTGTAAGCGCAGTGGGCGAAACTCTTCATCGCTTAGCGCACCCGCTAAATAACGGCGGGTCTGGTCACGGTATTGCGCAACACGTTCATTGACAATTTGTTGGTCTATCGGATCGTATTTATACATTTTAAGCGTCTAATTAACACAGTGCAAAAGAGGCAGTATTTTAATGGAAAACAAGCTTAAAGCCTACATAAATCAATATCATAGCCAATACGATTCTGACCCAATGCTCTGCTACGCGCGCACTTAATTGGCTGCCTAGGTAAATTCCTGGGATAGAACCGATTAACAAAACACCAAGCAAATGATAATCGATGGTGCCTAGTGAAGCATGCCCAAGCCCTGCCACCAACGTTAACGGAACAGCGTGTGCAATGTCCGTGCCCACAATCGTTGTAATTTTTTGTTTAGGGTAAAGCATGATCAGCGCAGTGACGCCCAACGCACCAGCCCCTACTGAGGTTAATGTGACTAATAGGCCAAGCACAACACCGAGCGTGACGGTCAGGCCAGGCACCAGCTGTTCTGGAATCCATTGACCATGACTGACCAGGGTCATCAGCTTGTTACGCAGCAACACTGCAACGGAAGTAATAATGAGTGCGATACCTAACCAAAATTTGATGGTAGCCACCGCAGTAGAGGAATCTAAATTCATATGATGGAGCACCCAAATGGTGGCAAATGATGCGGGCACACTGCCCGCTGCAAGTAGACGTACGATCTTCCAATCGATATTACCTAATTTACCATGGGCAAAGATGCCTGCCGTTTTGGTGATCGAGGCGTAGAGTAAATCGGTGCCGACGGCCACTGCAGGTTTAATGTTGTATAACATGAGCAATATGGGAGTCATCAGTGAGCCACCCCCCACGCCCGTTAACCCTACTAAAAAACCAACAGCAAATCCTGCAAATATAAATCCGAATTCCATGTGGAGTATCTTCAAATATCTAAAAAGTGTGCAATTTTAGCAAACCTATACATGTTGATTTAATAATCATATGTTCTATGATATAGCTTTTGGTTATATTGGACGGGTCATGAAATTCCATCAGTTGCGCTACATACATGAAGTTGTGAGGCAGCATCTCAATATTTCTGCGGCTGCAGAAGCCTTGCATACGTCTCAACCTGGCGTGAGCAAGCAAATTCAATTGCTAGAAGAAGAGCTAGGCTTACAAATTTTTCAACGCAATGGCAAGCGTCTGGTCGGCATCTCTGAGCCAGGACGAAAAATCGTCTCATTGGCGGCAAAAGTGGTGTTGGAAATGCAAAATATCAAACGGGTAGGGGAGGAATACAGCCGAGAGGACACGGGTGAAATCACCATCGCCACCACCCATACGCAAGCGCGCTATCGCCTACCGGCTGCGGTGAAGCAGTTTATGGCAATCTATCCAAACGTAAAATTGACGATTCATCAGGGCAATCCAATCCAAGTGACTGAGCAAGTGGCTGCAGGCGAGGCCGATATTGGGATTGCCACCGAGAGTATCAGTCAAGATGAGCGCTTAAATTGCTTGCCTTGCTATACATGGAATCGCTCGCTGGTCGTGCCCCCTCATCATGAATTGTTAGACTTAAAAAAAATCACCCTCAATGAAATCGTGAAATACCCATTGATTACGTATGATTTTGCCTTCACCGGTGGCACCTTGGTCTCCAAAACGTTTCATGATGCGCAGTTACAACCCAATGTGGTGTTCACCGCCATTGATGCTGACGTGATTAAAACCTACGTCAATTTAGGCTTGGGTGTCGGTTTGATTGCGAATATGGCGTATGACGAACAGCGTGATGCACCTTTACATCATATTGATTGTAGTCACTTATTTCCTGATAGCACCACCTATTTAGGGGTAAGGCGGGATGCTTTTTTACGGGACTACATGTTGCATTTTATTACCATGCTGGCACCTCAGCATGATAAAAAAACCGTACAACGGCAGTTAAATCAGGAAAACTAGCCATTAGGAGTGAGGTGACTTGCATCACCTTCATCGCTTACAGCGCTGTGTTTAAATCCAAACCCTATCGAAAAGAGGCGGCACTTATGAAACATTGGTTATTATTGAGTTTGATGTTAACCATGGCGATGCCTCAGGGTTGGGCAGCGCCAACGCAGGACACTGCCGGGCAGATGCGGGTGATTGGGCATGGCATGCCAGATGTTGATTTAACCAATGCCATTTACGAAGTGCCGGTCAATCCCGGTATCAGCTATCAGGACGTCATTGATAGCCTTAAATCCTTGTCCGAAGGCATGAATTTCGTGAATCCTGCCAATTTCCCGATAGGTGAGCATATGAAATTGCGCGGCATCGATCCACAAGGGGTGAAAGAGGTGCGTGCTTTTTGTAATTTAGGCATGGGTACTGAAATTGTGCTCGATCACCCCGAGTTTTTAGTATTTGCCCCTTGCCGTGTTGCCATCTACGATAAACCTGACGCGCAGGGTAAACCGCAGCTGTATCTGGCGTTAGATCGGCCCACCTTTGATTTAAAAAATATTAAACATCCAACTGCACGCGCGCAACTGGCAGCGCAACAGCTTGAAGATGCGCTCATTACCCTGTTAGAAAAAGCACGTCGCGGCGATTTTTAACCGCCTTTTAGTAGGCATCTACAAGCAACATAAGTTTTTTAAACCTATCTGCTGGTGCAGATGCCTTTCGCTTTTATCGGCCATCCCCTATACTCAAGTTTCCTTTGTTTTTTTGAGTAACCGCCCTATGCAAGCCATGCTTATCGCCAAAAATCAAACCACTGAAAGCGTGATGTTGCCGCGCATGGCCAATCGTCATGGCCTGATTGCAGGTGCCACAGGTACGGGTAAAACAGTGACGTTACAAAGCTTGGCTGAGCAATTCTCCCGCATTGGGGTGCCGGTATTTATGGCTGATGTCAAAGGCGACTTATCGGGCATGAGTCAAGTAGGTGGCGGTAACGCTAAAGTCGAAGCGCGCGTGCAGCAACTGTCGCTCACTGGCTATGCGAATAAAGCCTATCCTGTGATGTTTTGGGATATGTTTGGCGAAAAGGGCCATCCAGTGCACACCACATTGAGCGAAATGGGGCCGTTGTTACTGTCGCGCATGTTGAACCTCAACGAGGTACAGAGCGGTGTATTGAATGCCATTTTTAAGATTGCGGATGACAACGGCATGCTGTTGTTAGACCTTAAAGATTTACGCGCAATGGCTCAACACTGTGCTGAAAATGCCGCGACCTATCAATCACAATATGGCAATATTTCTGCCGCCAGCGTTGGCGCCATTCAACGCGGACTGTTGCAGCTAGAAACCGAAGGAGGCGATGTCCTGTTTGCAGAACCCGCGCTAAATTTAGAAGATTTAATGCAAACAGATGCCAAAGGCTTGGGATTTATCAATATTTTGGCGGCGGATAAATTGTTAAACTCGCCCCGTGTCTATGCGACTTTATTACTATGGTTGTTATCCGAGTTGTTTGAAAAACTGCCCGAAGTCGGCGATGTCGATCAGCCAAAATTGGTGTTTTTCTTTGATGAGGCGCATTTGTTATTTAACGATGCGCCACAAATTTTGCTACAAAAAATTGAGCAAGTAGTGCGATTAGTGCGCTCAAAAGGAGTCGGTGTTTATTTTGTGTCACAAAACCCGCTCGATATTCCAGATGTAGTGTTGGGCCAGCTTGGTAATCGTGTACAACACGCACTGCGCGCGTTTACACCGCGGGATCAAAAAGCGGTACAAGTTGCTGCACAGACCTTTCGTGCCAATCCGAGCTTGGACGTTGCAACCGTCATTACCGAATTGGGCGTTGGGGAAGCGTTGGTTTCGTTTTTAGATGAAAAAGGGGCGCCCACACCGGTCGAACGTGTCTTTATTTGTCCGCCCGAGAGCCGTGTAGGACCTGCAAATGAGGCGGAGCGCAAACAAGTCATGGTCAACTCGTTAGTGGCTGGGGTATATGAACACACGGTTGACCGCGAATCTGCCTATGAGATTTTAAAGAAACGTGCGGCCGAGGTTGCTAGCGCAGAGCAAACCGCTACCGAGCAAACACAAGCAGGGGCCTCTGGCTTTGATTTAGGCGGCATCTTTGGGGGCGGCGATTCACGCTCGGATAGTGTGCTTGAATCTGCCGCTAAATCGGCTGCCCGCGCCATCGGCTCGCAACTTGGCAAAGCCATCGTGCGCGGGGTGTTGGGCTCTATTTTAGGTGGCGTGAGTAACAAACGTCGTTAAGACATGGGGGATGTGCATGCAATCTTTCCAGAGACAAGTGGCCCATCATGCAAACTGATATAGATATTGCACAACAAGCCACGCTACAACCCATCACAGAGATTGCGGCGCAGCTTGGGCTCACCCCAGCCCAACTGATTCCCTACGGTCATCATATTGCCAAACTCAATCAAGCCACCGTCACACAGTTGGCACAACAACCCCCGCGCGCAAAATTGGTGTTGGTCACTGCCATCAATCCCACGCCCGCAGGCGAGGGAAAAACCACCACGACCATTGGGTTGACCGATGCATTGAACCACTTAGGTGGCAAGGCAATGGCCTGCTTACGCGAGCCCTCATTGGGGCCTGTATTTGGCTTAAAAGGAGGCGCAACTGGCGGCGGGCAGGCGCAAGTGTTGCCAATGGCGGCGATTAATCTTCACTTTACGGGAGATTTTCACGCAATCAGTGCCGCCAATAATTTGTTAGCCGCCCTCATTGATAACCATCTATACCATGGCAATGCATTAGGTATTGCAGAAGTCACTTGGCGCCGTTGTATGGATATGAATGACCGTGCTTTGCGTCAGATCCTGCACGATCAACAGGTTGCAAGTGGGTTTGATATCACAGTCGCGAGTGAAGTGATGGCGATTTTTTGCCTAGCGACCGATCTGATGGATTTGAAAACGCGTTTAGGACGGATTCAAATTGGCCGCAATACCAGCAATCAGCCCATTTTTGCTTGTGATTTGCAAGCCGAGGGGGCGATGACGGCATTACTCAAAGACGCCTTTTTACCCAATTTGGTCCAAACACTGGCGGGCTCCCCTGCGTTGATTCACGGTGGCCCTTTTGCCAATATCGCGCACGGCTGTAATTCGTTGGTCGCAACCCAAACTGCACGCAGATTGGCAGATTATGTAGTAACCGAGGCGGGATTTGGGGCGGATTTAGGTGCCGAAAAATTCATGGATATTAAATGTCGGCAAGCTGACATGCGGCCAGACTTGGTCGTGATCGTCGCTACGGTGCGTGCCCTGAAATATCATGGTGGAGTTGAGGTTGCGCAGCTCAACCAAGAGAATCTTACAGCACTGCGCGTGGGCATGGCTAACTTAACCCGCCATATTCAAAATTTACGCCATGCCTTTGGCTTACGTGTGTTGGTGGCGTTAAACCATTTTAGTGCCGATACTGACGCTGAAGTAGCGTTGCTACAACAACTGATCACAGACTGTGGCACGCGTAGTTTTGTGTGTCGGCATTGGGCCGAGGGGCCTAGTGGCGCGCTGGCACTAGCGCAAGCCGTGGTTGATACCTTGGATCAGGCCACACCGCCCTCCCATTTGCTCTATGAAAATAGTGACACGATTGAAGCCAAGCTTAGTAAAATTGCCTGTACCTACTATGGTGCAGATGCCGTACATTTAAGTCCTACCGCGCGTGCGCAACTTGCGCAGTTATCGCCCGCGGATCAATTGTTGCCGGTCTGTATTGCCAAAACGCCTTATTCTTTTTCTGGAGATGCCCGCTTACGTAACGTGCCGCCATCGCACACATTAGAGGTGACTGGCTTGCGTTTGTCGCGCGGCGCTGGGTTTGTGGTTGCCCTATGCGGCAATATCATGACCATGCCTGGCTTGCCTAAACACCCTGCCAGTGCGCGTATCGACGTCAATGCCGATGGTCAGATCATTGGGCTTTCCTAATTTCATGTGCTTATGTTGACTTTTCATCAGCTCGGAGAAGCCGAGCAAACCATACAAAAATCGCGTTTTATTGCTCGTGCCATCAGGTGTGATCATGAACGGGCGTTGGCCATGTTTTTGAGTGCGTTTGCAAAGGCGCATGGTGGCGCTGGGCATTTGGCCTATGCGTTTAGAATCAAAACCGCAGATGGCATTGTTGCGCGCTTTTCTGACGCGGGAGAGCCAGCAGGCACAGCAGGTAAACCCATCATGCAGATACTTGATGGCCAACAGTTGGTCAACTGTTGTGTGGCAGTGATTCGGTATTATGGTGGGATTAATTTAGGCACGGGTGGGTTAGCCCGCGCGTATGGCGGGACGGCCAAGCGCGCAATGGAGCTGGCCATGCCCATACCGTTTGTTGACATGGTCAGTCTGCACATTGAAGTCGCCTATGCCAAGGTTGATGCGCTCACCCGAGAAGTAGCCAAACACCGAGGTGAAATTTTAGAAAAGCAATTTGATCAAGCTGCACGTTTTGTGGTGCGCGTGCCACGTGATAGTGTGCCCAATTTTCAATCGCAGTTTGGTCAGTAATGGATAACGCATGAATCAAAAACCAATACAAACGCATTACTTTGATATGGCCGCTTATGGACTGATGGCGTTATTGATGCTGATGGTGATTCGCGTCAATTTACTGCCTGCGTTGCTAATTGGCTTATTAGTGTTTGAATTAATCCATGTGATCTCACCGTTTATTGAGCGTCAATTTCCGGGTAAAACTGCCAAGTGGTTAGCGGTGATGTTGATTGCAGGCTTGGTGATTGCACTGTTGGTTGGCGTGGGGACTGGCATTATTGCGCTGATCCGTAATGATGCGGGAGGCTTTGCCGTATTGATTGATCAGCTAGCGCGAATCATTGAAGATTCACGCAAAGTGTTGCCGCCTTGGCTGAATCAACGTCTGCCTGATGATGCAATTACATTGCAACAGACGGTAATTGCCTGGCTGCGGGCGCATTCTGCGGATTGGCAATTATTAGGCAAAGAAGCGGGACATCATCTTGCCCACATTTTAATTGCAATGGTGATCGGGGCGATGGTGGCACTGCATGATGTGCAACACCATGAGCGCTATCAACCGTTTGCAGCCAGCTTGATGCAACGGATACATTTGTTTGCGCAAGCATTTAAAAATATTGTGTTTGCACAAGTCAAAATTTCTGCAGTGAATGCAACGCTGACTGGCCTCTACTTAGCCGTCATTTTGCCATTATTTGGCGTATATTTGCCCTTTACCAAAACCATGATCGTGATTACCTTTTTAGTGGGCTTATTGCCTGTAATAGGTAACTTGATTTCCAATACGGTGATTGTCATTGTGAGTATGAGTCATACCTTTGTGGTGGCTGTTGGCTCATTGGCATTTTTAGTGGTGATACACAAACTGGAGTATTTTTTGAATGCGCGTATTGTCGGCGCGCAGATTCGGGCCTACGCTTGGGAGTTGTTGGTGGCCATGTTACTCATGGAAGCGACCTTTGGCCTCACCGGCATTGTGGCGGCACCGGTGTATTATGCGTATCTCAAAAGCGAGTGCCGAGCCCGCGCTTGGGTCTAGCGCAAGATTGCGTTGTGATGATACTCAAACACATACTTATTGTTTGAGCACATATAAGCGTTGATCCAACGCTTTGCCTTGGCCCATCGTATCGAGCGCACTGCCGCTGATAAGACTCAATTGTGCCAAACGATCATCAGGGTGCGGATGGGTTTGAAACAACAAACTCACGCTATCATCGCTTTGATTGATTTGCCCCATAGTTTGCAATACCTCGGCTAGACCATATGCATCATAACCAGCGCGCGCAGCCAGTACTAAGCCCATGCTATCTGCTTCATATTCTGCGGATTTATCTAAATTGCGCGCACTGATTTCAGCCCCCGTATTGACCGCACGTTGGGTCAGTTTATTTTTGCTGATGTTATCTTTTAAAAAACTGGTGCCAGCATCCAACAGTGCTTGTTTTTGCAACACTTTTAAGTGATGTTTTTGGACCACATGCGCGATTTCATGGCCAAGTACGCCAGCCAATTGCGCTTCACTGCGTAGGCGTTGGTATAAGCCTTTTGTGATCAACACATAGCCACCTGGCGCGGCAAACGCATTGAGATCTTGGCTATCAATCACACCAAATTTCCATGGCAAATCCGCCCGCTCGGATTGGCTAGCAACCCAACGCCCAACGCGGTTGACATAGCGTTGTAATCCCGCATCCTTCACCAAGGGTGCAGCGCCCAAAATTGTTCCAGTCACTTGGCGGCCCACCGCAATTTCATCCTCGCGGCTGGGGCTACGCCAATTGACTTGAGCAAGCTTGTCCTCAGTGGTGGCAGGCGTTGACGATTGGCTGGTGGTTGCGGCTTCTGGTTTTTCTGATATGCCGATTTGTGCTTTGACGGCATCTTTTAATGCGCCTTTAAAATCGAGCGCTTGCAATGGCAATGTGACTAAAGCCAGACACGCTGCCCCACATAAGCGTTGCTTCACGGATAGGTTGATCATGGATTACCGCCATTAAAATAAGGATAGGTATTCGCGCTCAAGCCGCCTGCTTTTGCAAATTGCTTTGCATCGTCGGCACTGACGCCAAATTGTTCTAACTGAAGTGTTTCGGCTTCATTAAAGGCCGCGGTTTTTAAATCTTCTGCACTCAGACCGCGGATACCCGTGGTAGAGACGACTTTGCCGGTGCCGCTACGGCCTGTGGCCACGCCGACCATGCCAGCGACATTGCTGGTGCCAGATTGCGCTCTTTTGACCGTGAGTAAACGCACCCAACCAGTCGTTTGCTTGGTTTTGATTTGTAACCATGCGCCTTTTTTGTTCAAGATGTCGACTGTATCGTTTTTATTCACAGTGGCTACCACTTTGGCATCACTAAACGCATCAGCCCGTAACTGGTCGGGTTTTAAAATGATGCCTGTCTCCGCCGCCCATAATGCACTGGCAAAGCAGGCTGCTAGCATGCCGATTCCTATTTTGTTCATGGTGGATGTACTCGCTATTCAAGTGGGTTAAGAAGCCGCTGCTGTTTGCACGTGCTCAAGTTTTTCAATCTCTGGCTGCGATTGCATTTCAAGCTGAATCACTGCTTGCGCAAACAAGATACGCCATTGTGCTGCCAGCGGTCGTGCTTGTGAAATCAGCCCACTGTGGGTGGCTGATCGCACTTGGGTGTCTTGGGGTAAACCAATTTTGATCAAGCTTGCCGTTAACTGTTGGCTTAATTGCTGCGCGTCTTGCATGGCTGCCGCACGATAGGTCGCCTGTGGATCATATTGCCAGTTCACCATGATCAGGTCGCCAAATAGGCCCCACACCCCACTTTGGGTGCCCACCAAAATATCCACTTGATTGGGAGCCAGACTGGCCAGTTCAATGTCGCGTCGAATCCGTTTCAGCACGGGTTCGGCCAGTGGTTCACGGCTTTCAATCGTCATCGCCAGTAGTAATACTTCTTGGGTCGCACTATCGGCTTTTAAACCAAAGGCTAACCAGCGTTGCAGGGCGCGGTCGGTAGCAAGCGCATAAATTTTAGCAATCCCAAAATAAGACACTGCCCAAAAAATAGGACCTGCTAAATCTAAATAGGTGTGGATTAAATTAATCGCTAAGTATGACAACACCAGTAAGCCGATTTGAATGCCTGTGAATAAACCATTAAAACGGTCTCGATCCACCTTAAAGTAAAAAGCGAGCGTCGTACACCATAACAGCATAAAGCTCAGTGCGATGTAAGGCAATTTACCACGCCATACTTTTAGATAATCTTGATGGATGGTGTTGTCAATGGCGGTGGCTAAGATCTCGACCCCAGGAAACTGCTTGTCCATGGCGGTGGGTTTAATATCAAACAGCGCTGGCGCAGTGGAACCAATAATAATAATTTTATCTTTAAATGCGTGCGGATAGCGCTTAGGCTGTGCGCTGGTGAGGTCTTGATAGACGTCACTAAAGCTTACATATTGATAAGTAAAAGGTTTGCCACGCCAATTCAGCAGCATATCGTTGGGGGTGGCGGTGCTATCAAATTTGAGATGATCCGTCACGCTAATGGCCAGCGCGGGGATGGTCCAACCCTGTTCAATATGACGCATTTTATATTGACGTACCACGCCATCATTATCTGGATACACATTGTGCGTGCCGATGTGACCTGCTTTCCAAGCCCCTTTAAAGTAAGGTGGAATCGCAGCAAAGGTGGCGTTGAGATTGGCGCCATCCGCATGGGCTAGACCAGGTATTTGAGCGTAGCGTAATTGACTTTTCGCATCTTGGCTGGCATCAAGCCGTAACAATGGAAAAAAGCAGTGGGCGCATTGGCTAATGACATCATTAAAATACTGGTCGCTGTCTGGGTTGTAAATATCGGCATCCGAAAACACAATATCAAACACAACGGCTTTGGGTTGTTGTGCTTGCAGCTGCTCGACCAGTTCACCTAACACTTGTCGCGGCCACGGCCAGCGTCCAAATCCCTCGGCCATGGCAGCGAGACTGGCTTCATTAATATCAACAATGACAATTGAAGGGTCCGCCTTGGGGGTGAGGATGCGATTTTTCACCATTAAATCAAAAGCCTTGTCGCGCATGTTTTGCCCAACTTGGAACACGCTGGCATCGAGTAATATCAACACACTGAACACCACGGCGAGGTATAAATAAAAGTTATTTTTAAGTCGACGCGTGAGGCTGGCGAGCCAAAAGCCAAGCTTGAGTTTGAGTTTTAACACGGGTTTCCCCCTTTTTTTATCTACACAGTGTGGTTGACAGACCTGTATGTCCTAGCTGGGTGGTGATCCCCACCAGTGACCGTTAATAGGTTCGCAATCAGGTACTGTGACCCAAATGGGTCATTGTGGTCAGTAGCCATGCCACGTATTCTATCAATACATTAAAGCCGTGACAGATATGTTTTCTTCCAACCTAAAAATTTTATGTATTGGCTTAGCCATCTTATGTTTGTTTAGTTTGGTAGACGTGTTTGTGATGCGTTGAGTGTGTTGTGTGTCAGATAGAGTCTCTTTAAAGCTCCGCTTCGGCGGGGCTTTTTTTTTCGTTCGCAAAGCAGAACTGCATCCTGCTACAGCCCATCCGCTATAATGTAAGGATGATGCTCGCATGGATACAACTTATTTTATTGGTCGGTTTATGGCTGTTTGTGCTGTGGCAATGGCGTCAGCGTACCCAGCAACCGACTGAACTTTTGTTATTGCAATCGCTGGAAGAAAAACACCGTGCCATGTTGCGTGATTTAAACGAGGCGTTGAATAGCTTGGGCGATCGGTTAACGCTGATGAGTGGTGAACAACAGGATCGTTTACGCTTACAAATCACGCAGGAATTGGGTGCCACCCGCGATGCCATGCAAGCCTTGCAAGTCGCACAGCGTGACCATTTGTCGCAATCGAGCGAACAACTAACCCTCAACTTACGTCAAGGTTTATCCGAGCAAGGCTTAGCGCAACAAACCATGTTGCAGTCTGCGTTACAGACCACTACATTGAGCTTAACGCAAAGTATTGAAGTCCTCACTAAAGTGGTCGATGGGCGTCTTGAGGAGATGAGTGGCAAAGTGTCTGAACGGCTAGAAGAAGGGTTCAAAAAAACCAACGAAACCTTTGTCAGCGTGATGGCGCGCTTGGCTACCATCGATGAAGCGCAGAAAAAAATTGATGGCCTGAGCACCAATATGGTCAGTTTGCAGGAGTTACTGGGCGATAAACGTAGCCGCGGTGCATTTGGTGAAGTGCAACTGGAAGGCTTGGTCCGCAATGTGTTGCCACCCAATAGTTACGCCATGCAGCATACCTTGAGTAACGGTACACGCGTCGATTGCGCTTTGTTTTTACCCGAACCCACTGGCATGGTCGCGGTGGATAGTAAATTTCCCTTGGAAAATTACCACCGCATGTACGATCGCACCCTAAGCGAAGGTATGCAAGCGCAAGCCGCCAAGCAATTCAAAGCTGACCTCAAAAAGCACATTGATGACATCAGTCTAAAATACATCATCGGCAACGAAACCTCGGATGGTGCAGTGATGTTTATTCCTGCCGAAGCAGTATTTGCTGAAATTCATGCGTATCAGCCCGAAGTGGTCGAGTATGCCATGCAAAAACGGGTGTGGTTAGTCTCGCCGACAACCCTGATGGCGGTCTTAAACACCGCGCGTGCAGTGTTAAAAGATGTAGAAATGCGCAAACAAGTGCATATCATCAAAGATGAGCTCGGTAAACTCAGCAAAGATTTTGAACGGTTTGATACGCGCATGAAAAAGTTGGCTGATAATATCCGTCAAGCCCATGAACATGCGCAAGATGTGCACATTAGTAGTCAAAAAATCTCGAGAAGATTTGCCCAGATTGAAAAAGTCGAGTTACAAACGCCTATCGCGCTAGATGCGCTAGACATGTTGGAAGACGCTGATGATGTGCCTTCTTAACGCCGCCTAGCCATTGCGCTCAATTCTCCTCACAAAAGAAAACCTATGAAGATTACCGTTTTATACTTTGCCCGCATTAAAGAAGTGGTGAACTATTCCTCCGAAATCGTGGAGCTGCCAGCGCAAGTGGAAACCATCATTGCTTTAAAAGCCTGGCTGGCCAAGCGCGGTGAGGTTTGGCAACAGTTGTTTCATGGCAGTGGGGTGGTACGAGCGGCGATCAATCATGCCTTAGTGGATGATATGGCCACGTTTGAAGAGGATGATGAAGTTGCATTTTTTCCACCAGTGACTGGGGGTTAGGGTGAGACGCGTCCTGGTACAAGCCGCAGATTTTTCCTATGCGGATGAAATGCAAACAATCCAGCAAGCCTGTCCGCAAGCAGGGGCCATCACCAGTTTTGTCGGTCTGGTGCGTGATCAGGTGGGGGAGGCGCGCTTGTCGCAGATGGTGATAGAACATTATCCTGGCATGACCGAGAAGGCCTTGCATGCGATTGTGGAACAGGCCAACGTGCGCTGGCCGCTCTTGGGCGTCACTTTGATTCATCGCACAGGCGTATTGCCCGCGAACGCGCAGATTGTATTAGTGATGACGGCCAGTTTGCATCGGCAAGCGGCGTTTGATGCTTGTGCGTTCATCATGGACTATTTGAAAACAGAGGCGCCGTTTTGGAAAAAAGAGATCGGCGAATTTGGTGAGCATTGGGTCGAAGCGCGCGCCAGTGATGAAACCGCCAAACAACAATGGAATCAGCCACAATGATGCATGTATTAACCCCTGAAGAAATTACGGTCGCCCACGCATTGACGCCGCGGCCGTTTGCATCGACCGATGCCTTACTGGATGAGGCAGCAATCACGCTAGAAGCGTATGGATGGCAGCTACAACCTGAAGCCCAAAAAACCTTAATGATGGGATTATCGATTCAACAAGCAGGTTGTAATGTGTTGGTGTTAGGTACACCAGGCTCAGGGCGCGCTTGTTTAACCTTGTCTGCGATGAAAAAAGCAGCCAGCCAAGGCATTGATAGTCATTTATCAGATTTGGTAGCGGTGTACGATTTTACGCATCAATCCTGCGCCCATTACCTCAAACTGCCGGTAGGGTTGGGCGCGCAATTGCGGCAGGCGATGGAAGCCTTTATCAAAGCGCTGGTCGCGCAAATGCCGCACTGGGTGGACAGCCATGGCCAAGTCAATCTGAGTCAAGCGGAGCAATGGTGTGAAAGCAGAGTAGAGGCGTTGCGCAATTTACTCAGTAGTGCAAAGCTGTCGCCGTTTTTGAATCAAATCACGCCAGAGTTATTAGCGTTTTTACAAGCATGGCAACAGGCAGGCACTGATAACGATAGCCCAATGACAGAGGGCTTAATTAACGAGGGGTTTTTGTCGCGCTTTCGCGTGAATGTGTTGGTAGATCAACGGGTTAACCTGATGCATGATCTCAAAAAACCTGTAATTGAGGAAAAAGATCCTGGTTTTGCATCGTTATTTGGCATGCTGGAAAATAGCCCAAACGAGAGCGCTGCCATGCCTGATTTTTTACGCTTACGTGCTGGCAGTTTGCATCAAGCCGATGGCGGCATGCTGTTGTTACACTTACGTGATTTGATGCAAGACGAAAGCAATGGCAGCACGCTATTAGAAAAGCTCTATCGTTTAATGCGCAACCGCGAAATCCAGATTGAAGATTGGTCAAGTCATGCCCAGCAAGGGGCGGGAGGCAATCGCCATGGGGCGCTGCCAATACAGGTTAAATTGGTAATGATTGCCAGTCGCGAGGATTATTACGATTGCTTAGAGGCGCAACCTGATTTCTTTGATTTTTTTCCAATTAAAGTCGAGTTTGAAGATCGGGTCTCTGCGAGTGAAGACAATTTTGCATCGTTGGCGGGGTATCTTGCCCGTCTATGTCAGCAACAACAACTCACGCATTTTGATGCAGAGTCCGTGAATGTACTGCTGCAATTTATGCATCGGTTGGAGGAAGATCAAACACGGTTAAGCACCCGCTTTTCGCATCTGGATCAATTGGTGCTGGAAAGTGTGGCGGTGGCCGCTGATGCGCCGCTGGTAACGCAGGCACATGTTAAACAAGCCTTGTCTGCACGTTTATTACGACAACAGTTTTTTGAAACACAGATCCGTGATTCGATTATTGATAATGAATTGTTGATCCAAGTCCATGGTCACGTGGTGGGGCAGGTCAACGGACTCACACATATTGAGTTAGGTGATGCAAGTTTTGGCTCACCGATCCGGATTACCGCACGTTGTTACCCAGGCCGCAGTGGCGTGATTAACATAGACCGCGAAGTCAATATGAGTGGTCCCAATCATGACAAAGGCATTTATATTTTACAAAATTGGCTCAGTGCAAGTTTTTGGGCACTCGCCCCATTGAGTTTAAACGCCTCATTGGTGTTTGAGCAGGAATACAATGGCGTCGAAGGTGATTCTGCTTCATGTGCAGAGTTGTTCGCGTTATTGTCGGCGCTCACGGATTTACCAATAAAACAAGGCATGGCGGTGACCGGGGCCTTGAATCAGTTTGGCGAAGTGATGCCCATTGGCGGCGTCAACGAAAAAATTGAAGGTTATTTTAGAGTGTGTCAGGCCTTGGGCTTAAACGGTGAACAAGGGGTGATTATTCCCAAACGTAATCAGCGCCATTTGGTTCTGGATGATAGCGTGGTGCAGGCCGTTGCCCAAGGCATGTTTAAAATTATTGCAATTGATCATGTGCTGGAAGGTATTGCGCATTTAACAGGGATTGATGCTGGCGTGCAAGCTGCGGATGGTACCTATGCAGGGGATAGTTTAATGGCCCGTGCGCAAGCCATCTTAGCCAGTTATCGTCACACCTTAGAACGTAACCAAGCACGCCTGAGCGATGCGCAACAGCCGCGAGACAGCGCGCACCTTTAATTACTTCGCTAGAAACTTATTTATGGCAAAACCACAGCATTCCACCGCAGATGAAGACCATGACAGTTGTCGACTTGATAAATGGTTATGGGCAGCCCGTTTTTTTAAAACACGTAGCCTAGCCGCGGATGCGGTCGATGCTGGCAAAGTCAGAATCAACGGTGATCGCGCAAAAAATGCTAGAGATATGCGTATCGGCATGTTGGTCAGCATCAAAAACAAAGACATGCAGTTAGAAGTGGAAGTGACTGGCTTGAGTAATGTGAGGCGTGGTGCACCAGAGGCCGCATTGTTATATCGTGAAACAGAGGCGAGCTTGCAACTGCGAGCACAGCTGGCCACGGTCGGCGAAACCGCCAGCCGCGACCGTGGCATGGGTCGGCCCACCAAGCGTCAAATGCGTGATATTCAGCGGTTTACGGGACGAGACTAAACGTTAGGTTTAACTAGGTCCTTAAGTTCAACTAGACCCTAATTTTAACTAGAACCTAGGTTTAACAAGGTCCTAAGTCTAACTAGGTCCTAGATTAAACAAGAATTTAGGTTAAACAACATCCCATTTGAATCGAGACTCTGTGTTTAATTAGTTGGTGGATGGCCTACCCACGTGCCCTGTTTTAGCCACTGCTTGCGCGCGGCAGGAGACATCTAACTTTTGAAAAATGCGTTTTAAGTGATTTTTCACAGTGTTGGCACTGATATTTAAGATGATGCCAATTTCAAGATTGGTTTTGCCGCTACGTACCCAATGCAAAATTTCCTGTTCGCGTTCTGATAGCGCGCCAAAACTCATTGCATCTAATAAAAATTCATCTTTAGTGGGTAGCTCCAGATGGGCAATGCGGCGAATCGCCGCATCCAGATGTGGCATGACCATGCCCAGTAATGCTAATGGCGCATCAAAGTCACGGGTGTGATCAAAAAAGACATAAATACAATCTGCTTTACCACGGGTATCGCGTACGCCATACACCAACAATGAATGCATTTTCATCAGTTGATGGGTAAACGCATTCGGCGATTGTGCATGCATGCCGCTGGCGTCAAAATGGTTGATGACAAACCATTTTTCGTCTTGCTCTAGCCAACGTTTGTATAAATTACACATCAAATAATTCACAATCGCTGAATCCTCCAATAACCGCACGGTTGAAAGTTCAGGTGCTTGTGCGCAGACGTCAAACTGCAATTGACCGGTGGAAAAATCGCCCCACGCGGATAACAACACCTCATGCCGCATGAGCGGATAAAAGTCTTGGCGCAGCCATTGATAGAGTTGTAGATGGGATTGAATGGCGTGTGATTTATGCATGGCATTGACAAGGCCATTCCATGATTTTTGTTGTTCTGCCAACATAATGCTTCCTTTGGGTTTGTAGGCAATCACATGCGTGCCCACATCACTTAATGATCATTGTTGTTTACGGCTAAATTGCCGTTGGCTTTAGTGCTGTTAAAAATATTTGATCAGTGACAACCATCCAGCAAAGTATTGGTCACAAAGAAAGTTATTGTTATTAGGCATAGTCAGCATTGCTTTACGGAGTGCAGTTGAAGCATCCTACGCATCTGGGCTGGCTGCACGATACAATGGCTACATCGCCCCATGCGGGTGTCAACGCGTTCACAATCAATGATAGGTAAAAGTGATGGGTCGATTCAATAAATTGCCTGGGGGCGTGCGTTATCCCAGCCATAAAGAATGGCAAATACTGAAAAAACTACCCAAATGGTGGTTGATTGGCACGTTTATTTTTAGCTTGCCGCTAATACACGCCTGGTGGAAAGATGCCGATATTTTGAATCACGATCTTGAGCGACTATCGGTATTTTTAGGCTTAATGTTTACTTACTGGTTTTTTATTGGCGCAGCCATGATCGCCCTTGTTGTCATCATTATTATGAAAGGGCCTGGCTATGTTGCTGATCCCTACTATTTGCCAACAGAAGATAAAGAATTAGAAAACAAGCCGCATAAGTAAACTAAGATTGATCGAAACAACTGTTTCAGCTTATAATCATGGGCTTTTCAACCTTGCCACACCCGACTAATCGCATGAGGGGTGGCTTTAACCGTAAGGAGATCACATGCGACACTATGAAATCGTGTTTATTGTTCACCCTGATCAGAGTGAACAAGTACCAGCGATGATTGAGCGCTATCGCGCGCAAATCACTGGCAATGGCGGCAACATCCATCGTTTAGAAGATTGGGGCCGTCGTCAACTTGCCTATCCCATCAATAAAATTCATAAAGCACACTACATTTTAATGAACATCGAATGTAGTCAAGAAGTGCTGGCTGAATTAGAGCACGGCTTTAAATTCAATGATGCTGTATTACGTCATTTGACGGTTGCAACAAAAACAGCAGTCACATCACCAAGCCCAATGATGAAAGAAGAGAAATCTAAAACCATCGTGGGTGACGCACCTGTTGCAAAAACTGAGGCAGCTGCTTAATTCGTGTGAATACTTTGGTGATTGCGGCAACGGTACTCAAAACAGAACCGTTACGTTACACCCCTGCTGGATTGGCGCTACTGCAATTGCAATTGCAACATAGCTCCGAGCAGCAAGAAGCCGGTATGCAGCGCAAAGTGCAATGCCAATTGTCAGCAGTTTTAATCGGTGATCAAGCCCACAGGTCAGTGCAGGTGGGGGATACCATAAAAGCTAAGGGATTTTTGGCGCAGCGCAGTGCAAAAAGTACGCAACTGGTAATGCACATACAAGATTTTCAGCAAATACAGCAAAATTAAAGATTGAAGGAGTTTTAAAATGGCAAGAGATATGTATAAACGCCGCCGTTACTGCCGTTTCAGCGCAGAAGGCATTAAAGAAGTTGATTACAAAGATGTCGATTTACTTAAAGATTTCGTTTCAGAAAACTTTAAAATCATCCCAGCCCGTATGACTGGTACTAAGGCTAAATACCAACGTCAATTAACGACTGCGGTAAAACGCGCACGTTTCTTGGCTTTGATGCCTTACACAGACAAACACCCAGGTTAATTGGTGGCTTAGGAGAACAACATGCAAGTAATTTTATTGGAAAAAGTTGCCAATCTAGGTAATTTAGGCGATGTAGTTAAAGTTAAAGATGGTTTTGGTCGTAACTTTTTGATTCCGCAAGGCAAAGCAAAACGTGCAACCGAAGCAAACAAAGCGGTATTTGCTGCACAGCGCGCTGAGTTAGAAAAGCAACAAGCACAATTGTTGGTTGCTGCGCAAACGCGTGGTGAAAAATTGGCTGGTTTCAACTTAACCGTGGCACAAAAAGCAGGCGTAGATGGTCGTTTGTTTGGTTCAGTGACCAACAATGACATCGCTGAAGGTCTGTTAGCACAAGGCCATGAAGTGAAAAAATCAGAAGTACGTTTGCCAAACGGTCCATTGAAAACCATTGGTGAATTTCCTATCAGCGTGGCATTACACCACGATGTGGTGGTAGACATCACAGTGACCGTGGTCGCTGAAGCATAAGCAACACGTTGTATTGAAAAAGGCTACCCATCGGGTAGCCTTTTTTATTGTTTGGATCGCACTGCTAAGCCAATCTAAGTCGTGCTTTTCGGTATAATTCATGGATGGCTGATCAACAACTCGACTACCTTAAACTCCCTCCCCATTCCATTGAAGCTGAGCAATCTGTGCTGGGCGGTTTATTGTTGGATAACGAAGCGCTGGATAAAATTGCAGATATTTTGTCTCCACAAGACTTTTATCAGCATGATCACAAGCTGATCTATCAACATATTGCCAAACTGATCGAACGCAATCAGCCTGCAGATATTGTGACCGTCGCTGAATCGCTGGAAAATTCAGCCGAGTTAAGCACCATTGGCGGGGTGGCTTATTTAGGATCGCTGGCACAAAACACGCCCACGGCAGCTAACATCCGCCGCTATGCCGAGATCGTCCATGAGCGTTTTGTCATGCGCCAATTGGTGATTGTCGGCACCGATATTGCTGAGAGCGCTTATCAACCCAACGGCCGTGATGCGCAACAATTGTTAGATGAAGCAGAAGCCAAAATTTTTCAAATTGCCGAAGGCGGTCAACGTAAGAGTCAAGGCTTCTTGGGTATGCAGGTATTGCTACCGCAAGTCGCTGACCGTATTGATTACTTGTATTCCCGCGATAATCATTCTGACGTCACGGGTATTCCAACAGGTTTTAGTGATTTGGATTCAATGACTTCTGGCTTGCAAGGGGGCGATCTCGTCATTATTGCAGGGCGTCCGTCGATGGGTAAAACTGCTTTTGCGATTAATATTGCTGAAAATGTGGCGCTGGATACCAAATTACCCGTTGCGATTTTCTCGATGGAGATGGGTGCTACGCAATTAACCACGCGGATGATCGGCTCGGTGGGCCGCCTTGATCAGCACAAAATGCGGAATGGTAATTTAGAAGATGAAGACTGGGAAAAACTCACCACAGCCCTAGGTAAACTCAACGAAGCGCCGATTTATATTGATGAAGGCGCAGGGTTGAGCAGCTTTGATGTACGCGCACGCGCTAGACGCTTACATCGCCAAGCGGGCAAGTTAGGCTTGATTGTGATCGATTATCTACAATTAATGACCGCGCCGTCAGGCAAAACCGGTGAAAACCGTGCCACAGAAATTTCAGAAATTTCACGTTCGCTAAAATCGCTGGCTAAAGAACTCGATGTGCCGTTAATTGCGATTTCACAGCTCAATCGAGGGGTGGATCAACGTCCTGATAAACGGCCTGTGATGAGTGATTTGCGCGAATCTGGCGCGATTGAACAAGATGCTGACATTATTATGTTTGTGTATCGCGATGAATACTACAACCCTGATAGTGCTGAAAAAGGTACGGCAGAAATTATCATCGCTAAACAACGTAACGGCCCGATTGGCCGCGTGCGCTTAACCTTCATGGGCGCGCATACCCGTTTTGAAAACTTTGCCAATGCGGCATATATGCCAGACGAATATTAATGCGTCCACTCGTTGCCCATATTTCGCTGTCAGCACTGGCGCACAATTTGGCGCAAGTGCGACGGTTTGCACCCGGTGCAAAAGTAATGTCTGTCGTAAAAGCCAATGCCTATGGCCATGATTTGATACACGCAGCCCAAGGCCTGAAAGACAGTGATGGTTTTGCGGTGCTGAATCTGAGTGAGGCCATCGCGTTGCGTGAAGCGGGTATATTGCATCCTTTGTTATTGTTAGAAGGTGTATTTAGCCCTGAGCAACTTGAAGCCGTTGATCACTATGCGCTGGATATCGTCATCCACCATGAAGCACAGCTCGATTGGTTAGCAAACGCAACCTTGCAAAGGCCAATCCGTGTTTTCTTAAAGCTTGATAGTGGGATGCATCGTCTCGGTTTTCGTCCGCAGGCATTTTTACAGGCACGTCAGCGCTTAGCCAAGCTGCCACAGGTAAGTGAAATCGTGCAAATGACCCATTTTGCGAATGCAGACCGGGTGGACGGAATCAGCTCCGCCATGTCCGTGGTGGCAGACACCATGGATACGGAATTTTCGTTATCGCTGGCAAATTCTGCCGCGATTGTGCAACATGCATCGACGCATGCAGGTTGGGTGCGACCTGGCATTATGTTGTATGGCGCATCGCCAATTGCCTCTCAAAGCGCTGCCTCGTTTCATTTACAGCCCGTGATGCAATTACAATCGGCCCTGATTGCGGTGCAGACCTTATCCGCGGGCGACAGTGTTGGCTATGGCAGCTTGTTTACGGCAACACAGACCATGCGCATTGGCATTGTGGCTTGCGGCTATGCAGATGGTTATCCGCGGCATGCGCCCACAGGCACGCCGATTGCGGTCAACGGTGTGATGACGCGCACCTTGGGTCGAGTATCGATGGATATGCTTGCGGTGGATTTGGTCAATGTGCCAGATGCGCAGATAGGGGCTGCAGTCGAGCTCTGGGGTGCGCAGGTGCCTGTGGATGAAGTTGCAATCGCCTGCAGTACCATTGGCTATGAGTTATTATGTGCCGTTGCACCTAGAGTCCCCAAACAATTTCATGGCTAAAGCAAAAACGATTTACAGTTGCACTGAATGTGGTGCCGTCGAGCCGAAGTGGCAAGGGCAATGCCCTAGCTGTAATGCTTGGAACACCTTGGTAGAAGCAGTTTCAGAGCCAACTGTCACTCAAAGCCGCTTTGCGAGTCTGGCCCCCACGGCTCAGCTCCAAAAGCTCGCAAACGTCGAGGCGCTAGAATTCGCCCGTCAACAGACCGGCATTGGTGAATTTGATCGCGTCTTAGGTGGTGGTTTAGTTGCGGGCGGTGTGGTACTGATTGGTGGGGATCCTGGTATTGGTAAATCCACCTTGTTATTGCAAACCATGTGCAAATTATCACAGGGCCAAAAAGCGTTTTATATCAGTGGCGAAGAATCTGCCCAGCAAATTGCGATGCGTGCGCAGCGATTGGGCTTAGATGCGCGTCAGTTGGACGTGTTGGCAGAGATTAACCTAGAAAAAATCAGCCATGTCTTGCAACAGCATCAACCGCAAGTGGTGGTCATCGATTCGATACAAACCGTGTATTCAGAAGCGTTGCAATCAGCCCCCGGCTCGGTTGCGCAAGTGCGTGAATGCAGTGCGCAACTGACCCGCATTGCCAAACAATTAGGTGTAAGCATGATTTTGGTCGGGCACGTGACCAAAGAGGGTGCCTTGGCTGGGCCGCGCGTATTAGAGCATATTGTGGATTGTGTGTTGTATTTTGAGGGCGATCAAAATTCGAGTTTTCGGTTAATCCGCGCCATCAAAAATCGTTTTGGTGCAGTCAATGAGTTGGGCGTATTTGCCATGACCGAAAAAGGCTTGCGCGAGGTGACCAATCCTTCAGCCTTGTTTTTATCTCAACATGACAGTCCAGTACCTGGTTCTTGCATTACCGTGACGCAAGAGGGCACGCGTCCCTTGTTGGTAGAAGTGCAGGCCTTGGTGGATACCGCGCATGGCGCAAATCCTAAACGTCTGTGTGTGGGGGTGGAGCAAAACCGCCTAGCGTTATTGCTAGCGGTATTACACCGTCATGCTGGCGTGCCTTGTTTTGATCAAGATGTGTTTATCAATGCAGTGGGTGGCGTCAAAATCAGTGAACCAGCGGTCGATTTGGCCATGCTGTTAGCGATTGTTTCTTCGCTTAAAAATAAACCATTACCGAGCAAAATGGTGGTGTTTGGCGAAGTGGGCTTGGCCGGTGAAGTCCGCCCAATACAACGCGGGCAAGAGCGCTTAAAAGAAGCGGCGAAATTAGGCTTTACCCATGCCATTATTCCAAAAGCCAATGCGCCAAAGGCTGGGATTGCGGGCCTCACCATCCATGCGGTGGATCGCTTAGATCAGGCCTTGGATTGCTTTCGGCAATAACAGCGATGTGAGCTTGCCAGATGCGGTGGCCACTGCGCGCGCGGCTTCTGCTTAACAAGCCTATCCATCTTGCGATAGGCACGCTTGACGCACGCAATCTTCTATCACGGAGACAGCCAATGAAATTTTTCAGCGTATTACTCGTAGCGAGTGGCTTGGTGGCCTGTGCCACGATTGACGCCGTGCCTCGTACCGATGCCAGAGGCAACCCTGGTTACAGGCTCGTGTGTAGTGAATTTAATACCTCACTTCAGGAATGCGAGGCGAAAGCGCGCGCATTGTGTGGCGGACCGTTTAATATCGACCCACAGTTATCCTACCGAGAAACCTATCCTGATAGTGGTGATGGCTTTTACATGCCTGCCAGACAGCATCTGGTGGTGTCTTGCCTACCGTAAAAAGTTGAGCTTATTGAGATCATCGATGCGGGGCTAATGCTTGTAGCGATTGCATCATACCTGTTGCGGCTTGTTTACCACTCCGCACGGCACTTTCGATGGTGGCAGGATAGTCGAGAATCATATCATCGCCTGCTAACCATATATTGCTGTGTAATTGCGCTGATAAAGGTGTGCGATGCGCGACGCAACTGAAGGTTGCACGTTTTTCGGTAATCAGTTTGCTCCAATGTAATTCGGCGGGCAATTGCAGGTTGTACCCCGCTAAGGCTGCATTCAATTCTATTTGAATCTGTAGTAGCCAATCTGCTTTTGAACTGATTTTGTCATGTGCGCTGATGACTACCGCTAATAAACCAGCTTGATCACAACATTGGCCGCGATCAAACACCCAATGTGCCAACCCATGGCACAAGCCCATGATCGGGTGCGGTAATCGAAAATGGCGGTCATATTGCAAATACAAGGTAGTAATCGGCTGATAAGTGTCGTGCTCGACCTGCACAGGGTGCGGTTGTGAAATTGCTTGCCTTTGATGCGGCCCCACAGCAAGCACGACTCCATCAAAACGGAATTCCCCCCGACTTGTGGCTAACACGCAATGATGATTAGGCACTTGCAACGCTTTGACGGTAGTGAGTAACTTGATTGCACCGCCTTGAGCTGCAAACTGTTGTAGCAGCGGCGTAATCAACACTTGGCTTAAATCACCGCGCAGCACTAAAAAATCACTGTCACGCCGTTGATGCATAAAGCTATCTTGTAATACCCGTAAAAAGGTTTGCGCCGATGCGAGAGGGGTCGGCGTATTGAGTGCCGCTAAACACAACGGCTCCCAAATCCAGGTGATGGCTTGCTCGGTTTGCTGACCTATCGCGCATAGCTGTGCGACCGTGAGGGTAGGCGGACATTGAAATTTTTGTTGTGTTAACTGGTACATCCAGCGCACTGCGTGCCATTTTGAGCTAAAACTCAAGCCGCGAGCGCCTAGCAGACCCGCCAGCAAATGCAAGGGGGCAGCCAGCCAGTGTGGTGGGCAAAGCTGTAATCGTGTGGTGCCCGCATGCATATGTAAGGCGAGGGGGATGCGTTTAAACACATCATCTGCGGCAATTGATGCCAACTGCAATAACGCCAAAGTAGCGTGATACGCACCAAGCGCTAAGTGTTGACCGTTATCTATCGCGATGTCGTTGACGCTGACTGTTCGGGTGCGACCACCCGCCTGCGGTGCGGCTTCAACCAGGGTAACCTGTGCGCCCAGCGCTTGCAAGTGCAAACCGGCGGATAGGCCTGAAAGACCTGCGCCGACAACCGCAACATTGAATTGCGCAACCATTAGCGCCAGCGGTATTTAAGCCAGGTACCCAAGGCCAAGGTGAGTTTTCTAAACGGAGGTAAGATCACTTTGCTATTGAGTACCAGATTGGGCGATTGTTTGATTTCTTGCAGCAAGGTGCGATAAATCGCAGCCATCATCAGCCCAGGTAATTGGGCGCGGATATCCTGTTTGGGGAGTTGACGCATGGCTTTGTCATAAAACTGTTCAGCGCGGGCAATTTGGGTCAGTAGCATGGCTTCAGTGTGTTCGGAAGTTTGGCTTTGTAACACCTGCTGTTCACTGACGTGTGCCTGCGTCAGTTCATCAATAGGAATATAAATTCTGCCTCGCCGCGCATCCTCACCAACATCACGAATAATATTGGTCAGTTGCAAAGCAATGCCTAAATCATGCGCATATTTAAGTGTGGCGCGATCTTGATACCCAAATATTTGAGCGGAAAGTAAACCGACAACACTTGCGACCCGATAGCAATACAATTGCAGTTGTTTAAATTCTGCATAGCGATTGTATTCCGTATCCATCTGCATGCCATCAATGATCTCAATAAAATGCGCTTCATCCAGACCAAAATGCGCCACAACAGGTTTTAGGGCTTTGGTAACAGGGTGTTGCGGTGTTTCATGGTAAAGACGATAAATTTCTTGTTTCCACCATGCCAATTTTGTTTGCGCAATTTGGTAATCGCTACATTCGTCCACCACATCATCCACTTCACGACAAAATGCGTAGAGGGCGGTCATGGCTTCGCGTTTTGCTTTTGATAGAAACCAAAAGCTCAAGGTAAAGCTTGAGCCACTTTGTTTGGTTTTCTGTTGGCAATATTGTTGCGGTGTCATTGTTTAAAAACGGCTTTCCATATAATAATCGGCCAGTCCATGGCGGTTAACGTTGGTCTATGCTGATAAATATCGCCTTGGCAGTGTTTCAGTTTGGCAAGTATCCGTTCACCGCCTGCGATCATCAGGCGGACTTCTAAGCCAATGCGTCCATGCAACGCTCGGCCCAAGGGTTTGCCCGCTTGCAGGTAATGTTCTGCACGTAATAGTTGATGTAAAAAAAACTGCTGCCAAACCATATCACATCGTTGCGAACGGACATCCTCAATACTCAGGCCTGCGGTTGCGAGTTCGTCTAAGCTTAAATACACCCGGCCTTGTTTTTCATGCTTGTTGAGGTCAATAGCGATGTCTTGATAAAAATTGATTAATTGCAAGGCAGTACACACTTGGTCAGACCAGTCACGATATTGAGGGCTGTCTTGTTGATAGAGTTGCAACATTAAACGGCCAATTGGATTGGCAGAACGGCGGCAATAGTCTAGCACCTCATCAAAGGTTTGGTAGCGGGTTTGGCTGACATCTTGTTGAAATGCACTGATCAAATCGAGCAGATCTTGCACATTTAAAGCAAACTTGCGGCAGACCGTGGCCAACGCTTGCATGGTGGCTGTGTGTGGCTGAATGTAGGCTTGAATTAACAGCAATTCGTCCTCATACGCTTTGAGCGCCTGTAATCTTTCAGCTGGACTGGCGTCGCCTTCATCCGCAATGTCGTCAGCCTCTCGTGCAACGCGGTAAATAATGCTGACCGCATCGCGCAAATGCGCTGGCAACAGCAATGAGCCCACTGGGAAATTTTCATAATGTTGCTGTGCGAGTTGACGGCTAGTGACTAGCACGTCGTTTCGATTAGAAATCAGATGCATGGCTGAAGTATGCCATAAATCCGTGATACGCTAATGCCTTTGCTTTTATCTCAAATATAAAGAGCGACTATGCTAGGCATTATTGGCGGCACTGGACTCACAGAGTTCTCTAACTTGATTATTCAACAGCGGCGTATTGTACGCACGCCCTATGGCGAGCCATCACAGCCATTGGTGTTCGGCGAGATTGAAGGCCAATCTGTGGTGTTTTTGGCGAGACATGGCGGCGGCCATACCATTCCACCACATGCGGTCAATTATCGCGCCAATATGTGGGCGCTGCATTCAGTCGGGGTGTGTGATTTGATTGCGGTGGCAACCGTTGGCGGTATCACGCGCAATTTGGTGCCAGGAGATATTGTATTGCCCCATCAAATCATTGATTACACCTATGGTCGCCATAACACCTATCATGATGGCATAGAGCTGCCCGTGCGGCACATTGACTTTACCCATCCGTATAGCCCGCACATGCGTGCAACCTGTTTGGCAGTAGCAGCGAGTATTGGCCAATCCGTGGTAGACGGTGGCGTGTATGCCTGTGTGCAAGGACCACGCTTAGAAACCGCTGCAGAAATCGACCGCTACGAGCGCGATGGCGCTACCTTAGTGGGCATGACAGGCATGCCAGAGGCGGTGTTGGCGCGAGAATTAGGGATGTCTTATCTAGCGCTGTGTCCAGTGGCGAATTTCGCCGCTGGTCGTGGCGAGAGTGCGCATGCCATTCAGTTTGAGCAAGTCATGCCATTGTTACAGCAGACCATGCACAACGTTCGTGCCCTGATTGCGCATTACGCTGTTGCGGCGCAACCCAGTAAAATAGGGTAATTCTATGGCCATAC
>JAIYBT010000024.1 GCA_027488395.1 Methylophilaceae bacterium
CACCGACGCACCCTCAGCTGCGACTACTTTACGTACGCAACAATTACAACCAGTCACCGCGTTTGCGCTTGAAGCCAAGTTGGCCGTGCAGTATGTGGGCAAAGGCTATACCGCAAGGCTGACATGGTCACATACGTCCACCACAGATGTGATGCATATTTTCAGCCCACTTGGCCAACAAGTCGCGGTGATTGAACGCACGCCCGACGGGGTTCAGCTGACAGATCAGCAAGGAAAGCACCATCAAGCCGCAGATATTGGGCAACTGACCGAACAATTGCTTGGTTGGCGCCTACCTTTAGCAGGATTAAGTGTTTGGGTACTGGGTTTAGCCGATGCGGATCGGCCATTCGATGCGCGTTATCAAGCGGATGGCACCCTGCAACACTTAGCGCAAGATGGCTGGACCATCGATTACATCAGCTACCAAACGGCAACGGTTCAGGTGGGCCATGCAAACGCTACGCTACCAGTGCAATTGCCGCAGCAACTGAGCCTGCAACAAAATGATTTGCGTTTAAAACTAGTGATTAAGGATTGGCACTTAGTACAACCGCCGCTTGAGTGACTGACTTTTTCAGCGCACTTTTTTATAAGCAATCAAGTTTTATAAGCTACCAAGTTTTATAAGCTACCAAGTTTTATAAGCTACCAAGTTTTATAAGCTACCAAGTTTTATAAACAACCAAGTTTTTTAAGCAACCAAGTCCGTAACATCGCCCTCACTTGTGCTTAAGTTTCAGCGCACGAGGTCGTTAATGGCTATATGCGCTGTTATCCTTTTACCCCTTTCGTGATTCGAGCCCTTGTGGTCAGCTGGTTACTGCTCGCCATCAGTGCGCAATCTGTACTGGCGGCGCAATGGTTAGCCATCAAAAAAACTGACGCAAGTCAATTGATGATTGATAAACAGTCACTGCTTGAGGAAAAACCATATCTCAAGGCATGGATTAAAGTGGATTATCAAACGCCGCAAAAAAATGCTGAATCGGTAGACAGGCTATATAACAATGCCAAAGCACTGTGGTACTTTGATTGCGAAAAACGCAAAGCGGCCACCATACAAGTGTTTCAATATGAAGATGCTGAGTTGGTATACGCTGCTGGCACCACTGCTAAACAAGCCGATTTTATAGAGCCTTTGCCTGATTCAGAGGTCGAGATCGCGCAACATTACGCGTGCCAGTGGCAAGCAAAACAAAAAAAACAACAAGAAGCAGCCGCACAACGTGCAGCCATGGCCAGCCAGCCTGCCAATCCAGCGGCGGCAATCGTGCCCGCTGCCAACAAAGTCGCAGACAATCCAGCCACACCTGCGCCTGATAATCAGCAAAATCCTGCCAAGAACAAGCCAGCAGCCGATAATCCAGCGGCATCATCGGCCAAAGTAGGTACTAAAGATACGGACAAAAACGCTGCCAAAGATGCTGCTAAGCAATCTGAAAAAGGTAAGCAATCCAGCGCAACAAAGGATAAAAAAGCCAACGAAAAATCGCAAGATCATAAACATACAGATAAACAGGATTGGTCATACGACGGCGAGCAGGGGCCAAAACACTGGGGCGCTTTAGATCCTGGGTTTAGCACTTGTGAAAAAGGCCGACAACAATCACCGATTGAGATTGATAAAACCATTCCTGCAGCTTTAAAACCGCTTAAACGCTTACAAAAATTTCCGCTCAAAAGCATTCAATATCAAACACATGCCTTGGTCATGGATGCGGGCACCGGCAATATGATGGTATTGGACCAACAACCGTATCAACTCAAGCAATTGGTATTGCATATGCCGGCCGAACATCGTTTAAAGAAAAAAGCGTTTCATGCAGAACTACAATTTTTGCATGAAGACAAAGCAGGGCATCGCGTGATCATTGCGGTGATGATCGAAGAAGGCACTGCGCATCCCGCGATGGATAAACTATTGGGGCAACTGCCAAAACCTAACGAAAAACAAAAAGCATTATCGATGCGCATCACGCCAGCGGAGTTGATGCCAAGTAAACCTGCGTATTATCGTTATACGGGCTCCATGACCACTCCGCCTTGCGAAGAGGGGGTGCAATGGGTGGTGATGAAAGAGGCGCTGAAACTCTCTAAAGCGCAGCTGTCACAACTGCAAGACGCGCTCATTCATCCCAATCAACGTCCTGTGCAAGATGCTGAAGGTCGTATCGTTTTGGAATAAGGGAAATCATTGCAATATCTGGCATGCGCATCACAAGCGAACGAATGCATTACAATAGCACGATGGAATCAACGCAATATTTTGCCCCGTGCAAACTCAATTTATTTCTGCACATTACTGGACGCCTTGCCAACGGTTACCATCAACTGCAAACGGTCTTTTTATTACTGAATTATGGCGATACATTAACCATTACCCCACGCGCAGACGGCCGTATTATCCACCTTAACCCACTCGCTGGCGTACCCGCTGCACAAGACCTCACCGTGAGAGCTGCAATTGCACTGCAACAATCAACTGGCTGTTCAATGGGTGCAACTATTCATTGTGAAAAGCGGATACCGCTGGGCGGAGGACTCGGCGGCGGCAGTTCTGACGCAGCCACCACGCTATTGGCGCTGAACCAATTATGGCAACTGGGTCTCAATCAACAGCAATTGATGCAAATAGGGGGTCAACTGGGTGCGGATGTGCCTTTTTTTATTTTTGGCCAAACCGCTTGGGCTGAGGGCGTCGGCGATCAGTTAACTGCGTTCGAATTACCAACCTCCATGCAATCGTTGTATTACGTGGTGTTAACCCCGCTGATCCAAGTACCAACAGCACAAATATTTGCAGATGAAGCATTGACAAGAAACACAAAACCATTGAAAATGCTGGACTTTTCTGGCGGTGCAAATGTTGATGAATGCTGGCAATCAGCACACAATGACATGGAAGCCGTTGTAAAAAAACATTACCCTGCAGTTGCCAAAACTTTGGCGTGGTTATCCCAATTTGGGCATGCTCGCATGAGTGGTTCGGGTGCATCGGTATTTGTTGCAGTCACGCATGAAGTGCAAGCGCAACAAATCTTGCAGCAAAAACCAGAAAACACTTCTGGATTTGTTGCAAAAGGGTTAAAATACCATCCGTTTTTTGAGCATGCATAACACTTAATTTTGTGCATGTTGAATAAACAAACGCCATAGCAAATGTGGTGAGATTTAAAGATTATTGGGGAGTCGCCAAGCTGGTTAAGGCACCGGATTTTGATTCCGGCATGCGAAGGTTCGAATCCTTCCTCCTCAGCCAAACATAAAAAAGCGTGTAGATTGCATAATTTACACGCTTTCGTTTTTTGTGCTTGAACGATACAAGCACACTGCGAGAAAAACAGCACGCGCGATGCGCACAGGCTGTGTGCAAACATCGTAAGCTTCACGACATCGTCATCGCTTTAAAAAAAGGGAACAACGTTGAGCAACGCCAACATGATGGTTTTTACCGGCAATGCCAATCCGGCATTAGCGCAAGAAGTGGCTAAGCATTTAGGCATCGATCTCGGTCGTGCCGATGTTGGGCGGTTTTCAGATGGCGAGATTATGCTCGAACTGTTAGAAAACGTGCGCGGCCGCGATGTGTTTGTGCTGCAATCGACCAGTTACCCGACCAATGATAGCTTGATGGAAGTGATGGTCATGGTCGATGCACTCCGCCGCTCATCGGCTGGCCGCATCACTGCCGCGATTCCTTATTTAGGATATTCCCGCCAAGACCGTAGACCACGTTCTGCACGCGTCGCGATTACGGCAAAAGTGGTAGCGAATATGTTAACCAGCGTGGGCGTTAATCGACTACTCACCATGGATTTGCACTCTGATCAAATCCAAGGTTTTTTTGATATCCCGGTCGACAACGTCTATGCCACGCCAATTTTGTTAGATGATTTGGTCAAGCAACATCACGAAAATTTGGTGGTGGTGTCGCCAGATGTGGGCGGCGTCGTGCGCGCGCGCGCCGCTGCGAAACAATTAGGCGCTGATTTAGCAATTATTGATAAACGTCGGCCAAAACCAAACGTTGCCAAGGTGATGAACATCATTGGTGAAATTGAAGGCCGTACCTGCGTCATCATGGATGACATGGTAGATACCGCCAACACACTATGCGAAGCTGCCGCTGCGTTAAAAGAACATGGCGCGATTAAAGTAGTCGCCTACGCTACGCACCCAGTATTGTCAGGCGGCGCTGGCGAACGGATTACACATTCGGCATTAGATGAATTAGTAGTCACCAACACCATCGCGTTAAACAGCAATGCGCAAGCTTGCAAAAAAATTCGTCAGTTGAGTGCAGCACCTTTGTTAGCAGAAACGATTAAACGCATCAGTCAAGAGGAGTCAGTGTCCTCGTTATTTATGGACTAAGCGGATTGCACATGGATTGACGCAATCAGCATGTGATTAATCAGTGAAACCCGCTTGTGATCGCTCACTGCAGCGATTTGTTTTTTACCCCATCAGCTGGTCGCGGCTGGTGGTTTTGAGTGTAGTACCGGCCATTTTGGCCACTTTTGGAGTGTTAACATGACTATTGAAATTAAAGCCGTCAAACGTGACGTCAAAGGTACGGGTGCGAGCCGCCGTCTACGTCGCGCTGGCCTAGTGCCAGGTGTGGTGTATGGTGGTGATCAAGCAGCAGTATCTATTGAGTTAGATCACAAAGCCTTGTTCTTGCAGTTCCGTCACGAAGCGTTTCACGCCTCTATTTTGAGCCTCAATTTAGACGGCAAAACAGAAAGCGTTTTATTACGTGATTACCAATTGCACCCAGTACGCAATACCTTGCAACATATTGATTTTCAACGTGTATCAGCAACCGAGAAAATCCACGTGAAAGTGCCTTTCCACTTCATCAATGAAGAACTTGCACCAGGCGTTAAATTGAGTGGCGGTATTATTTCGCACATTCAAACTGAAGCGGATGTCAGCTGCTTAGCCAGCGAGTTGCCTGAGTTTATTGAAGTGGACTTAGGTGCGTTGGAAGCGGGTCACGCAGTACATTTGTCTGAAATCAAATTGCCAAAAGGGGTTGAGTTTGTACAATTAGCCCACGGTGATGACGCAGCAGTGGCCTCGATTGCTAAACCACGTGGTGGTGCAGACGACGCTGAAGCCACCCCAGCTGCATAATTTCGCTGGACGTTTCACGCTACAATAAACGCGCACATTTTGTGCGCGTTTTTTTATGCCATGGCAATGGCACACGCTTTTAACTGTAAGGTGCATGCATGACCCCCATTAAATTGATTGTAGGCTTGGGCAACCCAGGTGAGCAATATCACGACACGCGGCACAACGCTGGCTTTTGGTTGGTTGATCAACTCGCTAACGCCTGCCAAAGCCGCTTGGTTGCCGACAGCAAATGGTTTGGCTTGGCAGGCAAATGGGCGCCGCACCATGACAAATGGCTATTAAAGCCCACCACCTTTATGAATGCCAGCGGCAAAGCTGTGGCCGCGCTCGCCCATTATTACAAAATCACGCCCGCAGAAGTGTTGGTGGTTCATGACGAGCTTGATTTGCCGCCTGGGGTAGCCAAGCTCAAATTTGGTGGTGGCCACGGCGGGCACAATGGCTTACGCGATATTCATGCAGCGCTCGGTACCGCAGATTATTGGCGATTACGCATCGGCATCGGCCATCCTGGCAATAAAGCCGCGGTGGTCCACTTTGTTCTCAAAGCACCAAGCAAAGATGAACAACAAGCGATTAATACCAGCATCGATGCCGCCGTGCATATCCTGCCGTTGGTTAGCACTGGCCAGTTTGAAAAAGCCATGTTGCAATTACACAGCAAATAACGCGCAAATGCGGCGCGCAAGCGCTGACAGCCTTTATTTGCTTAGGGGTAGCGAGGCCAATTGTGCCGCTTTGTACCACGCTTGATGCCACGCTTCAAACGCACTGGGCCGCAAAGGTGGCGAGAAGTAATAGCCTTGCCCATAATCACAGCCCATGGCTTTCAACATATCCAACTGCGTTTGGTTTTCGATGCCTTCTGCCACCACTTGCATACCCAAACTATGCGCCATCACAATAATGGCTTGGCATAGAGCACTATCCTCTTGCGATGTGCCAAGCTCGCGTACAAATGAACGATCAATCTTGACATAATCAATAGGAAATTTTTTCAAATAAGACAACGCCGAATAGCCCGTGCCAAAATCATCCAATGCCACCTGCACCCCAGCTTGACGGTATTGGGCCAAACGCTCCTCTACATGATTACTCGCGTCGAGCAACAAGCGCTCGGTAATCTCCACGGTCACCATGCCCCCTTCTAGCTGATGTTGTGCCATTTTATATAGCCAATCTTGTTGCTTGCGGTGTTCATGCGCAAATTGCACGGGGGATTTATTGACTGCTACTTGAAACTGCGGATCGAGTAAATCGCGCCAATGCCGGCATTGTTCAATCGCGTTTTTAAACACCCATTGCCCAATTTGAATAATCAATAAATTATCTTCGGCAATCCCAATAAACTCATTGGGCGGTATCACGCCCTTATCCGGATGCCGCCAACGAATCAATGCTTCGGCTTTAAACACCGTGTTGTTTTGTAAATTAACAACCGGTTGATATTCCAGAAAAAATTGCTTTTTAGTGATGGCGAGGCGTAAATCGTTGGATAGTTGCATGCGATGCTCGGCATGCTGTTGCATCCGCGGGGTAAAGTAAGTAAAGCAACTGCGTCCCCTCTGCTTAGACGCGTACATGGCTTGATCCACGCGCTTCATTAAATCTTCTTTATTGTTGGCATCATCTGGATAAATTGCGATGCCTAAACTGGCCGATACATAGGCATGCGCATCGTCCAAGCGGAATGGTTGTGATAGTTTTTCAAGTACGCGTTGCGCCACGTCTTCTACGTCGTTGACATCGGCCGCGTTTAACATCAACACAAACTCATCGCCACCCAACCGCGACACCAAATCTGGCGCACTGACACACTCCACAAGGCGCTTGGCCGCATGTTGCAACAAGCGATCACCCTGTGCATGCCCCAAGGTATCATTCACCTCTTTAAATCGGTCAAGATCTAAAAATACAATGGCTAATTTTTGGCCATTGAGTTTGGCTTTTTGTATGGCTTGATCCAGCTTGACATAAAACATACGACGATTGAGCAGCCCAGTTAAGTTATCCACATTGGCGTATTGCCAGACCGCCTCTTCCGACTGCTTGATTTTGCTGATATCCGCCAACGTGCCCAAGATACGTGTGGGCAAGCCATGCTGATCACGCATCAACACCATGCCGCGATCAAACACCCACTTCCAGCGCCCGTCTTTGCATTGCATGCGATATTCCAGCGAAAAACTCTCGTGCTCACCTTTGAGCACTTGCTGAAACATGGCCATGGCATGCGGATAATCTTCACCATGTATGCGCTGATGCCAGCTGGTAGGTTTGTGGTCAATGTCGTCTGCCGCAAAGCCTAGCATTTGTTTCCAGCGGTCAGAGTACAACACCTTATTCTCGGCCACATTCCAATCCCAAATGCCATCGCCAGAGCCTTCTAGCGCGAATTTCCAGCGCTGCTCGCTGGTCATCAGTTCTTGGTTAAATTTTTCAAGTACACGTTGGGTACGGGTCCGCATCACAGCAAAATACACAATACCGGCCATCATCACACTCAACACCACCCCCAACAAGCCACCGCGGTTGGCATCACGGTAATCAATGGCCTCATCAAAGCGCGGCGTGGAGCGGAACTGCAATCGCCATTGTTGGCCATTAATGGTGATGGGATGGGTGAACACAAACTTGACGATATCTGGATGCGATGGTTGCGCAACTTGACTGGCATACAGCGGTATCGGCTTTGCCTGGGTCACATCAACCACATTGACCAACACATGGCGCTGTTCAATGCTACGTAATGCCGCTTGTAAAAACACATTGGCATCAAACCGTAAAAACACCCAACCATTTAAAAACCGGCGTTTATCCATGGCCTCTACCCGCGCAGGCATACCAAAGTACACCGGCACCTGCATCATGTAATGGGCAACCCTGGGGGTAGCGCCCTCCACCTTTAACTGACGCGACATGATCAACTGGTCAGTTTCGCCAGATACATTTAAGTCGTGCCGCAATTGAGGATTAGCAAAACTATTCTGGAACAACACTTCTTGATTGGCATGCGAGCGCGGTTCGATATAGATCAACGGCGCAAGCTCATTGGCGCCACGCACAGGTTGTACTTGTTTTAATAACTGCGCTAACGGCATCTCCAAATCGCGATAGGTTTCTGGATGTTGTAGATGAATGTATTTAATAAAGCCAATCGCACGCAAGCCATTGTCTTTGGGCATTTCCGTGTAATCATCCACAAACAACTTAAACTCTTGCGCACTGACATGGTGGGAGGAGACATACAACTGCTCAACACTTTTCAACGTCTGCCGATAGCTATCCATGTTTTGCTGGATGTTTTCTTCTGCGGCCAACACCGCTTGTTTAAACTGATACGCGTGCAGCACTTCCGCGTGCTCACGCGCACTCATCCACATCCAAAAACTGGCTTGCAACCCACATAACAACAATGCCAGCGCAATCCATGGCGATAACAGCCATTCTCGCAGCAAGTCACGATTGAAATGAAACATACAACACCCCGGCCCAAATATTTTTATTAAAGATGCGTCGCCAACCCTCTATTTTCATGACATCTATTTAAGATTCAATTGGCGCTATCAGTGACTATCGGTAAAATAACTCTTTTATTCACTCTAAGCTGAAATCTTTACAGCTTCTAAAATACGTTAAGGTCCCCGTCTATGAAATGCGGCATTGTTGGCTTGCCCAACGTTGGTAAATCCACCCTATTTAACGCCATTACCAAAGCCGGTATTGCGGCAGAAAACTACCCTTTTTGCACCATTGAGCCCAATGTCGGCATCGTGGAAGTGCCAGACACGCGCTTGCAACCCTTGATTGATATTGTGAACCCGCAAAAAGTACAACCCGCGATTGTGGAGTTTGTGGATATTGCAGGCCTGGTGGCAGGCGCCTCCAAAGGGGAAGGCTTGGGCAATAAGTTTTTAGCCAACATCCGCGAGACGGATGCCATTGCCCACGTGGTGCGTTGCTTTGAAGATGGCAACGTGATTCACGTGGCTGGCAAAGTGGACCCGCTCGCCGATATCGAAGTAATCAACACCGAGTTAGCCCTTGCCGACATGGAAACGGTTGAAAAAACCCTGCAACGCGAAGGCAAAAAAGCCAAAAGTGGCGACAAAGACGCCATTGCCTTGGTAAAAGTGCTAGATAAAGTGCTGCCCTGCCTTAACGAAGCCAAAGCCGTACGCACCTTAAAGCTCGATGCAGACGAACTCGCCCTACTCAAACCCTTATGTTTAATCACGGTAAAACCCGTGATGTACATCACCAATGTCACCGAAGGCGGTTTTGAAAACAACCCGCACCTAGATAAAGTAGTCGCCCTCGCCAAATCAGAGCATGCCCCCGTGGTGACCATTTGCGCCAAAATTGAAGGCGAAATCGCCGAGCTAGACGACGCCGACAAACTCGAATTTTTACAAGAACTCGGCCAAGAAGAGCCCGGCCTTAACCGCGTGATTCGCGCCGCCTACGATTTATTAGGCCTACAAACCTACTTTACCGCTGGCGTACAAGAAGTACGCGCCTGGACCGTGAAAAAAGGTGCCACCGCCCCGCAAGCCGCAGGCGTAATCCACACCGATTTTGAACGCGGTTTTATCCGCGCCGAAGTCATCGCCTACGACGAATACATCAAAAACAAAGGTGAAAAAGGCGCCCAAGAAGCCGGCAAAATGCGCCTAGAAGGCAAAGAATACATCGTGCAAGATGGCGACGTGATGCATTTTAGGTTTAACGTATAAATCAACCGCTAAACCAGCCAAATACCAGCAAATTATGCCTGATTCATGGTTTTTACTTTGACAAACGCCCACTTAATCAATAGAATTGCGCCTTCAGTTTTACTGGTGATGTAGCTCAGCTGGTTAGAGCACAGGATTCATAATCCTGGGGTCGAGGGTTCAAGTCCCTCTTTCACCACCAATACCTAAGCGGCTTCCAGAGATGGAAGCCGTTTTCTTTTATACAATCCCTAACATTAGTAGCCACTTAGTAGCCAGTACCTATCATGTGGTTGGGATAAAAAGTGATCACAATATATCTCACCAACTAATTACATAGTTCTCTTTGAGAATCTTTTTCCCCTCTAATGCATCCCTATCTGATGGATTAACAAAAAGAATGAAATCACAAATCCCAAAGATATGGGCTAGATAATTTGCTCTAGTTTCACCAATTTTTAATAAATGATTTTCTAGCCCATATTGACTGATATAGTAAATAACTTGCCTCAACTCTCTCCTGACATTTCTTGGAACCTGTAACTTCTTGTTTACCACGATTCCAGTTACTTCTTGACGTTGATGCCCATACATTAGACGCGTTTTAGAGTTGTTAACTTTTAAATCCAACTTTTTCAATTCTTTTTTTACTAAAGTGATTAAAGGATTTACCTCAAAAGCACCAGAAAAAGTTAAATCATCTGCATATCTGGTATATCTAATTGCTAACTCTTTACAATACTCCGCAATAGCCTCATCAAATTCTCTTAAGAAAATGTTTGATAATGCAGGACTGGTAGGGGCGCCTTGAGGCAGGCCGCCACTTAAAGTACAAATTCTTGTGAGATAGTAAGTTAATCTTTTAGAATATCCGCAGCTTGAAAAAAACTGCTTGACCAACTTGGTTGATAAAGATGGAAAGAAATTTTGAATATCTACAGTTAATACCTGTTTTTGATATCTGTGGAATCGAGCATTGTCTTTAATAGATCTGTTTTGAACATATGCTTTGGCATATTGACTAGGCTCGACTTTATTTAAAACCTCATCAAGAATCCATCTTTGAATACTTTTAAGATTAGGCAGGGGTTCAGATATTTCACGGTCACCACCAGATCGTTTAGGTATTTTGAATGTGCGGTAGTATCGTTCCTGCAAATACCCAACTGAACGTATATATGACTCGTCAATGCCGACTAAAAGGCTTAAATGTTTAAGCGAGTAAATGATTGGCAAGTCATTTTTGTGAATATTAGAAGCATACTCTAAACATCTAGCAATATAGGCATGATCATATCCAGCTTTCTCAGCCTCAAATCTAAAGTTTTTGCAGTATGTTTGAAAATCCATAATAAAAAATAGCCTAGTACCACTGTGTAGACTTTCATGAAGTAATTTAGAATAAATTACTCACGCCGTCAGGCGTACTAGTAAAATAACTGGAGGCTCCGGCGACAGTTATTCTACTAGTATGGCTAGTAAATCAGTACTTCCTAGAGGGGCGAATCGCCGCTCATATAGCTTTCGCTATAAAGGTCTGGTACTAGGCTATAAAAAACAAGACTCTTTCTTTGTTGGTAAATATACAGTATCAATTTCCGTTTTCGTAATTTTATAACGCTCATCGCTTGATAGCCATCTACCCTTACCGTCATAAAATCGATTATTTAACTCTCTCTTACCCAACTCAGTCAGCTCAATAGCTTCCTCACTAAGATGAATCCAGCCCAAATTAACCGCTTCATTTATCAGACCTGAAACTTGTGAGTAAACCAACCCTTGAGCCAGAAGAAAATCAATATCAGCTTTTGCCCCAACCAGCTGCAACAACATTCTCATTTTATTATTCATCACTATCACCTTGGGAAGGGGGCCGGCCAATTTGAATCATTACGATGATTTTTAACCCAGTACATTGGCAAAGTATTATTAGGGGTTCTTGCTAAAGTTACAAGTGCCTCGCACCCTTGATAGCCACGCATATAATCCTTGTGAACCTTCAAGTATTTCTGCCAGATTTGATCTATTAATTGATACGCATGATTTTTATCGGTGATATAAGGGTTGTTTTTAATACCAGCCTCAACTAGTTCAGCATAAAAAATTGGCAAACTTAATTGTTGCAAATAATCTACGCCTTGCTGCATTGTCACCAAACTTAAAATAATGATTTTGTCCTGCTCTAGCAACATCCCCTTGACTGGTAAAGCAGCATCTTCCACGGTTCGTCCTGAACCTACAAAATCATCAACCAAAACCACCAATATCTTGTGCGAATTTATTTTATCTCGATCAATAATTGGTATTGCTCTTGCTGATGCTGTCAGACCCGATGGGGCAGTGCTGTGCTGAATTAGAAGCGGATAGCTATATATCAAACTGTGTGCGCTTTTTGCTTTATGCTTATCTAAATCTTGCTGTTTGACTATGGGCAAGAAAATTACCTCGTCAACATCATGCCAAACAGCAACATCAATATTATTTAAAGCCTTAATCTGTAAGCTGTAGTATTGCGTCAGCGAATATACAGAATATAGTTTTGTCAGATTAATGAATAAATACTGTTCCTCTTCATTAAGCATTGATAATAAAGCGCAAAGGTTATCAAAAGCAGATTGTTGAGCTGCAACAGTTGGGAATTGCCATTGCTTATCCCCCCAAATTTTAGTTAATAAACCAACTTTTTCTATCTTCATCTGACATTTTCGGTAAATCTTTTTTTAATAATATCCCAATATAAACAGATTTATTCATTATTTAATTGGCATACATTTCTCACGGCTCCGGTTCTTAAATGTCCTTTATATCTAGTCTAGGGCTTCGCCCAATCCGCGCTGTGCGGCGCGCTTGCGCGCGGCGCGCAGTGCGTTTGCGCGAAGCCTAGAACGGTACTTTTAATGGTGTTTTATCGCTAGGCAAGTATCTAAAAAATATCATTGGCGCGTTAGCCTCAGTGATATACAAACAGCGGTCTCTGACTGCTTCCACCATAATGGCAGTATCAAATAGAGTGTGTAGCTCTTGCACCGCATCCGCAGAAAAACAGGTTCAGGTCTTGCAAAACAACATGTCACCGATTTATCCCTTTCAGTCTTACAAAACAAAAAACCCGACACTCGGTCGGGTTTTTGTCATTTTAGCCTGAGCTAAAATTATTTGTTCATGACGTACATAGTGACTTCAAAGCCAAAACGCATTTCTGTAGCAGCTGGTTTAGTCCACATAATAATCTCCTGATTTTAATGTTTAAGTATCGGTACAACATCTTCACAGTATGCGCCGAGGGCTAACACTTGTAGAGCGCACATTCACGCGAAAACCACTCATGATTTTCACCAGCGCAGGGTAATCAATCGCGTGGCGCATTTGGCATACCAAATGGTTTACACAAAGCTATGCGACCATAGGTGTTAGCGGCTTCACATCTGCTTTGAAATGCGTGCGGGCTTGCCATAAATCATAGGCCGTTTGCTCTGCCAGCCAAACATCCGCGCGACCACCGTTTTCTAACCCTAACCATTTTTCGAGGCGAAGTGCCATTTCAGGTGAAATTGCTGCCCGACCATTTAACACTTTAGAAAGCGTTGGACGGGCAACGCCCAATTGTTCAGCGGCATCGGTCACAGACAGGCCAAGCGCTGGCAAGATGTCATCACGTAGTGTTTCACCTGGGTGCGGTGGATTGTGCATTCTGCTCATCGTTGTCCTTTCAATGGTAATCCTGATAATCGACCAAAATAGCGTCTTCACCTTCAAACATAAATGTCATGCGCCAGTTGCCGTTGACCATGATTGAATAATGCACTGCCAGCTCACCTTCCAAGGAATGTAACCGCCAACCTGGCACATTCATATCACCCGCATCCTTGGCATTATCCAATCTGGATAATTGCCGCGCCAGCCTTGATGTATGATGCGGCTGTATGCCTGCTTTGCTGCCAGTTTCAAAAAACTGTTGCAGCCCTTTGTGTTTGAATGATTTGATCATTTTAAATTTAGTGTAATGTGTAGCGTTACAGATGTCAATGATTAGCCTTGTCTTTGCAGAGGAATAACATCCGCAGAGGTTTGCATACCGAATTGACTTGTAATGAAATCAGCAATCTTTTGAAACACAAAAAGGGGCTTTGCAAAACAACATCTTAACCATCTACCCAAATTCGATTTGTACATTTAACCTTTGTACATTTAACCTTTGTACATTTAACCAAAGTGGCTTTGCAAAACAAAAAACCCGACACTGGGTCGGGTTTTTGTCATGTTAGCCTGTGCTAAAATTATTTATTCATCACGTACATAGTTACTTCAAAGCCAAAACGCATTTCTGTAGCAGCTGGTTTAGTCCACATCATAATCTCCTGATTTAAATGTTTAAGTATAGGTACAACGTGTGCACAGTATGCGCTTAGGACTAATACTTGTAGAGCGCACATTCACGCGAAAACCACTCATGATTTTCACCAGCGGTGGGTGATGATTTTGGTTTGTTGGGTTGTATTGTTTTTCTTAGGTGGATTAAAAGCCAGTTTGTTAAACATTCACTGATAGATATTGTCGGAACCAGCTATAGTCTTGGGTGGTGTTTAACAGTTAGGGTAAATATGCGTATTGTGCGTGTAGTAATGACGAGTGTGCTAGCACTGTCGATCAGCGCTTGTGGCAGTTCAGCGAAACTTTCGCTGACGAATGGCATGGGACCACAGCCGATATTACCGCCGCCGCAACAGTCGTTGATACCAACGGTGCAGATTGCGCCTGCGGTAGGTTGGTCTAATGGTGCTAAACCGCAGGTGGCGCCTGGGTTGGCTGTGCATCTGTATGCCAAGGGTCTGCAACACCCACGTTGGCTGCATGTGTTACCGAATGGCGATGTGTTGGTGGCGGAATCTAACGCGCCAACCTCTACAAACACTACGTTTAGTCTGCGCCGTTGGATTGCCAGCAAGGTGATGGCGCGGGCGGGTGCAGGGGTTGCCAGTGCCGATCGCATCACGTTGTTACGCGATGTCAATCACGATGGCGTGGTTGATTTGCAGACTGTGTTTGTGACGGGCTTACATTCACCGTTTGGCATGGCGCTGGTAGGCGAGGATTTATACATTGCGAATACTGATGCTGTGATGCGCTATCGTTATGCCACAGGGCAAACCCTGCTCACAGGCCAAGGCACCAAGGTGATGGATTTGCCAGCGGGTCCAATCAATTATCATTGGACTAAAAATATCGTTGCCAGCCCAGATGGCAGTCAGTTGTATGTGACGGTGGGATCGAATAGCAATGTGGGTGAAAACGGCCTACAGCATGAAGTTGGCAGAGCGGCGATTTGGGAACTGGATACACGAACAGCCACGCACCGTATTTTTGCCTCGGGCTTACGCAATCCCAACGGCATGGCGTGGGAACCTCACACCCAATCGTTATGGGTGGTGGTGAATGAACGCGATGAAATCGGGAGCGACCTGGTGCCTGATTATTTAACATTGGTGAAAGACGGGGGCTTTTATGGCTGGCCATATAGTTATTATGGCCAGCATGTTGATCAACGGGTGCAACCGCAAGACCCCGCATTAGTGGCGACTGCGATATCACCGAGCTACGCGCTTGGACCGCATACTGCCTCGTTAGGGCTAGTATATGCAGATGTCGCTACTTATCCACCCGCTTTTAGAAATGGCATGTTCATTGCCCAACATGGCTCATGGAACCGCAAACCAATGAGCGGCTATCAAGTTATTTTTGTGCCGTTTAAACAAAGTGCCCCAGCAGGCTTACCTATAAACGTGTTGACGGGTTTTTTAAATGACAAGGGTGAAGCGCAAGGCAGGCCAGTGGGATTGGCGATGGATGCGCAAGGCGGCTTGTTGGTCGCGGATGATGTTGGCAACCGCATTTGGCGCGTAACGCCGACACTGCCGCTGAAGAATCAACACTAGCGGTTGGTCCGGCTTAAATGGGGTAATACACGTTGGCTCTGGTTAAACATCAAGTGATCAATACGCTTTTGAATGACAGAGGCGGGGTTTATGCGCCTTAAATCGATACGTATCCTGCGCTACTTGTGCATCGTGTGCGTGCTTTGCAGCCTCAGTAGCTGCAGCTTTATTAAAACGATATATCAAAATGCACCCGAAATAGTGGCTTGGTGGTTAGATGATTACTTTGATTTTACCGCCAATCAACAAGCCATTTTAAAACCTGCTTTAACACGGGTGCATCAATGGCATCGCAGTCAGCAATTAGCAGGCGATATTGCAACCTTGACCACGATCCAGCTGGCGTTGAGCGAAGACCGCGTGAGTGCTGCCGAGGTTTGTGCGCATATAGACACCATCAAATCACGCCTCAATCACTTACAAGCGGCTTTTACCCCTGTGATCAGCGAACTCGCGCCATTGATCAGCGACAAACAATTGGCCTATTTAAAACAAAAGCTCAATAAGCGCGCAGAAAAATGGAAATCTGAATGGTGGCAAGAAACGCCAACCGAACAAATCGAAGCCAGATTGGATAAAACGGTCGACTTTGCGGAGAAGGTGTATGGTCATTTGAGTGCTGGACAACGTGAACTGATTAAACAAAAACTCACGGCCAACCCAACTAAGCCTTCGATTATTTACACTGAGATTCTTAGGCGTAATCAAGATATTTTCCAGATCATCACAGCGTTGCGTAGCAACGAACTCACTCCATCCAAAAAACAAGTCATGATTGAAGCTGGGTTTGCGCGCTTACAAGCGAGTCCAAATTTGGAATATCAAACCCACGCTGATCAAATCACTCAGCGCACCTGCGAATTGGTCTCGGAACTCCACGCCAGCACCAGCGCAATACAAAAAAAACATGCCACCACGTGGATTGCTGATCTATCGAATCAATTGTTATCGCTTTAATTCGATGTGCAATGACATACCTCAATCTCCCTCGCATGTCGTGCCAAAACAAACAGACAATCAACTACAGGAACCACAGCAGCAACAGCAGCAACCACAAAACAAAAAACCCGACACTGGGTCGGGTTTTTGTCATGTTAGCCTGAGCTAAAATTATTTGTTCATCACGTACATAGTTACTTCAAAGCCAAAACGCATTTCTGTAGCAGCTGGTTTAGTCCACATAATAATCTCCTGATTTGAATGTTTAAGTATCGGTACAACGTGTGCACAGTATGCGCCGAGGGCTAACACTTGTAGAGCGCACATTCACGCGAAAACCACTCATGATTTTCACCAGTTGTCACTCGGTCTGTGTTAAAAACGCATCCACGGTCTTGATGAATAACGCAGGTTGTTCGGCATGCACCCAATGTCCTGTGGGTAAACTGACAAAGTTGGCTCGGGTGAAATGCTGGCTTAATTCGATCACATCTTGTGCTTGAATATAATCACTGTGCTCACCGCGAATAAACAGGGTGGGCTGGGTGTACTGTGTTGTTTGGCAGACGGCTGCTTGGATATGGGCATATTGGCTACTGAGTGCCGCTAGGTTGGTCCGCCAAACAAACTGCGCGTCTGGCCTCATCAGATTTGTCAGTAGAAATTGGCGCAACTGTGTGTCTGGGATGGCATGACTCAACGCAGCGCTGGCGTCAGCTCGACTCTGGAGTTGGCTGAGATCCAGCGCCCGCATGGCGTCAATAACAGGGAGGTAGGTCGGCGGATATTCACGCATCGCCATATCCACCACAATCAGTTTATCGATGCGTTCTGGATACAGGCTCGCGAAGGTCATGGCCGCTTTACCCCCCATTGAGTGGCCTAGCAGATGCACTTTATTCAAGCCCAAATCATCAAACAGCGTCGCTAAATCTTCCGCCATGTCGGTATACGAATGGGTGGGGGCATGCGGGGAACGCCCATGGTTGCGTAAATCAACCTGGACCACTTGATAGGATTGCGCCCAACCTTCTGCCATGCGCGTCCAATTATCGCCTGAACCTAATAAGCCATGAAGCAATACCAGCGGCTGGCCATGGCCTTGTGATTGATAAAATAACTGCATCTTAAAGCGTTTGAATACGTCTGAAGCACTATATTAACAGGGAGATGACGCCTTTCATGCGGAACGCGCATGCTTGGTTTAGCGATGGAGGTTGGCCCTGAACTAAGACTGCAGTGTGGATAGCGACAGCAGTTGCGTCAGCGGTGCGGGTCTGGCCATTAAATAGCCCTGCAGGTAATCGCATTCCAACACGGTTAAGGTGTCTTTTTGTTCTGCGTTTTCGACCCCTTCCGCCACCACTTGGATATTCATTTGATGCGCCATTTGGATGATGGATTTACACAAAATGTAATCATACAAATTCGAGCCTAAATTTTTCACAAATGATTTATCAATTTTGAGGCATTCCACTGGATACTTTTTAAGGTAGCCGAACACTGAATAGCCTGTGCCAAAATCATCAATCGCCAATTGAATGCCTGCATCACGAATCGCTTTAATGGTGTGATCGACGGTGGGCGTCGGTTTTAAAAATAAGCCTTCGGTGATTTCAAAGCAAATACAGTGACCATCCAACTGCCTCTGTTGCGTGGCCGCAATAAAGTCCAAAATGGCACTGGGATAAGAAAACTGTAGCGGTGAGACATTGATGCTAATAATTAATGTACTGCCAAAATGGGCTTGAATACGCGCAAGATCTTGCAACATGATGGCAAATACTTGCTTACCAAGTTCAAGCATAAAGCCAGACTCTTCAGCCAAAGGGATAAAAATATTGGGGCCGACTTGCCCGCGGGTGGGGTGTTTCCAACGTAACAAGGCCTCTGCCTTGATCAGTTCACCCGTTTTCATGTTAAAAATCGGTTGATAATCCATGTAAAACGCTTGTTGCTTGATCGCCTCGCGTAAATCATAAATCAGCGAAAATCGCGCATTGGCCTCGGTAAGCATGGCGCGACTAAAAAATTGATAATGGTTTTTCCCCGCGCGTTTGGCCTCAAACATGGCGTGATCTGCATGAATAATCAGTGATTCAGCGTTGTCGCAAGTTTCAGGATAGATGGCAATACCGATACTGGCTGAGATATAAAATTGCTTGAGGTCGATGCCAAAGGGTTGTTGTAATTGATACAAAATGGCGTTGGCAATCACCTCTAAACTGGCCAAATCAACGGCATCGGGTACCAGTACAAAAAACTCATCGCCCCCTTGTCGCGCAGGTATTTCTTCCTTACCAATACAGTGACGAATGCGCTCTGCCACCATCACCAGCAACTTATCGCCAACACTATGTCCTGCGGTATCGTTAATATCTTTAAAGCCATCTAAATCAATCGTAATCAACCCAACTTGGGTCTGTTGCGCCGCGGCTAACTGGATGGCTTGCTCTAAGCGTTGTTGAAAGTAATAGCGGTTTGGTAAATCGGTTAAATAGTCATAATTGGCCTGATGCCAAATTTTTTGTTGGTTGGCTTTTTCAATCTGCTTAAACCGCAAATAGGTCTGATAGAGCTTATAACTGCCATACAACAGCAACAATACTAAGGCGGCGATCGATAGCCATACCCACATGCCTGGGGTATGGTCTTCTGGTTGCCAAGCCTCCACAATTTCTGGTCGGTTACTGCCAATCACCTGCAATGCTTTTTGCATAATGCTGGTTAACTCAGGTGATTGGTCGTTCACCGCCATGCTTACCGTGGCTTTGATCGGCATTTGTCCAAGTTTGGCGACATAATCCAGCCGATGGTAGGCAATGTGGTAATCCACAATCGTTTCGTTACCGACATAGGCATCGACTTCATGATTTTTAAGTTTTGCAAACGCCTCATCTGCTAGCTCTACATACACCAGCCGCATCTCTGGATATTGTGCCAACAACGCTTGCGCCAAACCGCCATGCTTAAACACCGCCACGCGATATTGTTTGATGGCATCCACCTTATCCATCAAGGGCAGTAATGCGGTTTGTTCCTTGTGAATATAGATGGCAATCGGCATATTGAGATGCGGCTGCGCAATTGGGGTGAAGCCTGCAAGGCGGTGTGTTTTTACATTTACACTAGAAACAACACCAATGCGGGCCCAGTCAGCGGCGGTTTCGGGGTAGGCTTGCAATTTAAAATGCAACCCAGTGAGCTGCGCCGTCAGGTCCAAATAATCAATACTAATGCCACGAAAGTGACCACTTTCAAGCTTAAATTCTATTGGCATCCATCCGCTTTTAACCGCGACATTGACCTGCGGATGCGCTTTAATCCAAGCTTGTTCTTGGGCCGTCAGCGAGATATTTTGCTTGGTCAGACTAGAATCGACGGTATCAATCAAATCATTTTCTGCGGCCATGACCGGGGTGAGCAACCGACAGGTGATGCACACCAAACCAACCCAATGGATTAAATTGCGCTTCAAGCTCACGGTGTTGTGCTCTTTGTTGTCATTACTATGTTCTCAATCCCGTTACAAAACCTATTTTTTCAAGACGGCGTTTTTTTACACTTTGTTTAGCTTGATTGTTTGGCGACGAAACAACCACCCTGATCTCAATCATCCACGACAACAGACAGCGGCTTTTACAGATGACAATTGGCCGTGTGATTGCGGTCTATGTTGACGTTCCCGCGATCAGGGCACCATTCATCCCAGATAGCGTTTGTAGGACCCTCTTTCTAAAACAATCTATCCAATACTATCTAAAAATCCTGTTTGGACAATCCTGATTTTAGAATCCTATTGGAAAGTCTCTCTAGCAGGATGAATCTCTAATGATCATTCATCTCACTGGCAAGTCGCTTTATCGAAATATTAACGGCAACATGCCTCTGAAACTGTATAGCCATGCCAGTGTATATTTCATATTTTTTGCGCACGTAATCAACAAAAAAGCCCTGTTATCCAGGGCTTTTATGATGGTCTTCTGGCCGCTTATCACAGCGGCATTTGCTTATTCAGCTTCGCGAATATTTGAAGCTTGTTGACCTTTAGGGCCAGTGGTCACTTCAAAGCTTACACGTTGGTTTTCACGCAAGGTTTTAAAGCCTTGTGCTTGAATTGCAGAGAAGTGTGCAAACAAATCTTGTCCGCCATCGTCAGGGGTAATGAAGCCAAAACCTTTAGAGTCGTTAAACCATTTTACGGTACCTAATGCCATGATATTTCCTTTAAAAAATAAATCGGTGAATTGCAGGGAAAGCTCCCAAGAGCGAAACGAAAGCTGAATGGGTGATGAAAAAATACCCTTGGACACACCTTGAAATTTTTAAAAGGGTGATCTTGCTACTACAGGTAAAAAATCCAACAACAACTACGATGCTTAAATATCGCAACAGCTACTATGGCTGATATCAGGGCCATTGGCAAGCCTGAAAGGGTGCTTTCACGAAAATTTCTTATTGCGATTGACCGACGGGTAAGACCCTGTTGAGATGCAACCAGCCCACTCCAGCTGCGAGTAAAGAGCCCGCTAAAATCGCTAATTTTGCATCATTGATCATCGCTGCCTGATCAGCAAACGCCAAGTTAGTGATGAAAATCGACATGGTAAATCCAATGCCGCCCAGCATGCCCGCACCAAGCAAATATGACCAGCGGCACGCTTGTGGCAATTGACACCAGCCAATAGCGACCGCTAAGCGACTGGCCAACATGACGCCCAACGGTTTGCCAACAAGCAGCCCGACAATAATGCCTACGCTATTGGGATGGGAAATGAGGGATTGCACGGCTTGTGCAGAAATGGCAACGCCAGTGTTGGCAAAAGCAAATAGCGGCAATATCAACAATGCCACGGGGAAATGTAAGCTGTGTTCTAAGCGGTAGGAAGGGGAAGTACGCGTCACATGCGAGGCCGTAAAGGGAATGGCAAACGCCAGTGCAATGCCTGCCAAAGTGGCGTGCACCCCTGACTGCAAGGTCAACCACCACATTAACGCCCCACCCAATACGTAAGGCCAGAGCGTTTCCACTTTGCAACGGTTAAATACCACTAACACCGCCCATACGACGAGGGCGGCCACCAAGTATGCCAACTGAATTTTAGCCGAATAAAATAACGCTATCATCACGGCAGCGCCTAAGTCATCCATCACCGCAAATGCGACTAGAAATACTTTGAGCGCGGGCGGCACACGCGGCCCGAACACAGATAACACAGCGAGCGCAAACGCAATATCCGTTGCCATCGGGATACCGACACCCGCTTGGGTTGGAGTACCCTGATTCAACAGCACATGACACAAGGCAGGCATGGCCATGCCACCGATCGCTGCAATGATCGGTAACAAAGCATGCGAAAAACGCGACAGCTCCCCCACATAGAGCTCACGTTCAAGCTCTAAGCCTATCAATAAAAAAAAGATCGCCATCAAACCATCATTGACCCAATGTTCCAAGCTTAAGCCAAACACATGCACATGCCAAAAGGCTTGGTAATGTGTCAACAAAGGGCTACTGGCAACGAGCAAGGCCAACACCGTGGCCATCAGCAACAACCCACCACTTGCTTGTTCACTGGCAAAAAAACGCTGAAATGTGTGACTTAACCGCATGACAAACCCTTATGAATATTGACCGAATCGTTGCACTGCCCATGCACAGCACACCTTATCGTTAAGACCTAGCGATTGGCATTAATCGCCAATGGTGAACCCAATGCCGAGCATGGTTTGCGCGTGATTATAATCAAGCAGGGAAACGCCATAACCGGTGGCTAACATGGCATACAACCGCAAGCTTTCACTCACAAATGGCTTATATTGCACATCCAACTTCATATAGCCTTTGTTATCGCTGCGTAAATTGTTGCGCAACACAAGATTGGCTGCAGTGGTACGCGCCGCGTTATCCCAACGCAGGTTGACATCGCCATCGCCTAAATAGCGACGAATATCTGGGTTGTCGTCGTCACGCTGATTTTCTGGAATGCGCCACCAAGGCCGCACCAACAGGGTGTAATGCGGATTGAGTTGCCAACCTGCTTGTAAATACACACGATTCCAACTTCGTGATATTGGGGTCGCACGCCCATTTGATTCATGTATGACACCGAGATTCAGCAAGTCTGGCATGCCAGCCCAAGCTTTATTTTGCAGCGTTTCGCCAGCACCTAAAGACAAGATCAGTTCAGGTGCATAATTGTGCTCACGCATGGGCCGCGATTGGTCCTCATTGTATAACTGCCAATAAGATTGCTGTGTATAGGCGGCCCACAAACGCATGCTATTCACCCACTTGTTTTGTGGTAAATAGTCTGACAAGTTTTTCAGTTGTGTTTTTAGGCTCAGCTGAAAATGGATATCGTTGTGATCAAGCGCGCGATCTTGTCCGCTGGCGCGAGACGGCGAACTGGGTACGTCATTCGGATTACTGGCATAACTGGTCACAATGTAATTGAGTTGATGCGTTTCCAGATCCGTGAAATGTAAGGTTTCCTCACGATTGAGATGCCATTTTCGCGCTAAATACCTCGTCTGCTCGGTCACTGACTCAATCAATTGCGCTTGTTTTGGAGCCAGTATGATGGGCACTGGTGCTGCGCTCGCGTATTCAGCAGCGATTTTGTCAAAACACACCAAACGTCGCGTTGCATCCGTGGCAAACTCGGTATGGCAGGTGCGTAACGCTTGCGCGAGGTCTGGTGTGGCTGCCCACACCGCAGGTGCTGCCATTAGGCTAACCATGCAGGTAACACGTGATAAAAGATTACGGGTCATAAAGTGCCTCTGTAATTGCAATGTGGCCAAGGCTTGGGCTTGCCAAGCTTGCATGGCCTGCGCTGTTGTCGGAGGATACAGTCAATGCAGAGAAAACGCTGTGGTAAGCACTGATTGCTAGGGCGCAGGGTTCATCATGATTAAATGGTACTGCTCAATCTCGGCCAGTGTCGCCGCATCTAGCTTCATTTGATAAGCAGCAATATTCGCTTGCAACTGTGACATCGTCGTGGCACCAATAATAGTCGTGGTGACAAACCAGCGGTGATAGACAAAACTAAGTGCCAATTGGGTTGGCGTTAAACCATGTGCCCGCGCCAACGCAGCGTAGGCGCTACTAGCCGCGGCCACCCCTGGTTTTTTATAGCGTTGCGAATAGCCTAAAAACTGCGTGATACGGCCGAGGGCTTGCGGGTCATCGATATATTTGCCCGTCAAATGGCCAAATGCCAATGGCGAATAAGCCGCCAAACTGACACCTTCACGGTAGAGCACTTCGCTCATGCCAAACTCCATGCCACGGTTCATTAAGTTATAACAGTTTTGCAACACCGCCACTTTGGGTAAGCCTTGCTGTTTGGCAACACGTAAAAACTCCATCAACCCCCAAGGCTGCTCATTGCTTAAGCCAATCGCGCGGATTTTGCCTGCTTTGACCAAGCCATCAAGCACTTCTAATTGGGTTTGAATCGGCACCCAATCGATCGGTTTGCCTGCTGCATCTTGCTCTGCAGTTGGATCAAACTGGTATTGCCCAAACATCGGCACGTTGCGCTCTGGCCAGTGCAAATACAGCACATCTAAATAATCTGTTTGAAGGCGCTTTAAACTCTCGTGCACGGCCGTCTGAATGTTGTTGGCATCGAGTGCTGAGGGGCCGCCACGAATCCAATGCATGCCACGGCGCGGACCCGCTACTTTGCTGGCCAACACAAACCGATCACGCGGTTGATGTTTAATCCATTCCCCTAAGATGGATTCGGTGCGGGTTACGGTCTCGGCACGTGGCGGCACCGGATACATTTCAGCCGTATCGATAAAGTTGATGCCCTGACCCATGGCATAGTCGAGTTGATCATTGGCGTCGGCTTGGGTATTTTGGTCGCCATAGGTCATGGTGCCTAAGGTGACTTTTGAAACGCGAATTTGGCTTTCGCCAAGGGTGGTGTATTCCATGTGAGTATCCAAATCAATCCCTGAGAGGGCTATCAGCAAAGCGATGATCTCAAAGCCTAGATCAATGCCAAGATCAAAGCCAAGATCAAAGCCTAGTAGTATAAGCCGATTGAGCGTCTCCATGCGGCACGGTTCCAAGGTCTTGCCAATTTCTTATTGAACATTCAACGCCAATTGATGCAAAGCCAGACAGATACACGGCTAGATGGATTACCAGATAACTGCATGCGATGCGCAATCGCTTTTCCCCATCGACACCCCGCCATAGCAAAGTTTAACAAGTCTTGAAGGGCGATGCGGGATGGTTTTTGATACGATACGCAACTATGTGTTTATTTCAATGAATGCCTGCAACATGTTTGCTTTGATCCACGGTTCAGAAGAAGTGTTACGTGCTCGCTACCGCAGCTTATTACAAGATGTGCCCGTGGCTATTCTGACCGCACTGTGTGCCATTGTGATCCAAATCATTGCCTTTTATGGCAGTGTGGATTGGAAACTCTCTACCTTGTTTCCCCTGTTGCGCATGTTGGTTGCCAGCGCTGTGTTGCTGTATTGGTTTACTTTTAAAAATGACACCCCCAGCCTGTCGCTGATCCGCAAACGCATGTGGGCAATTGGTGCGGTGATGATGATCTCCGCCTTACTCAACTTTAACCGTAATTTGCAGTTACTCGCACACACTGGCAGTGATTTTCATTACTTTATGATTTTCCACACCACCATGTATGGCTTATGTTTTGCGTTTATTTTGAGCCGCATGGGCATCATCGCTTATCTCTTCAATTTTATTTTTATTTCATCGGCCCTACTGTGTATCTTTTATGGCCAAGTGGAACATCGCTATGCCTTAACCGCCCTGCTCATTATGTTTGAAGTGGGTATGCTGGTTGCCATGCACACCAGCAACAAAACCTTTAACCGCCTAGTTACCGTTACCACCGATACGCAACAACTATTGGAAGAAAACCAGCGACTGGCCTATCAAGATGAACTCACGCAACTGCCAAACCGCAGACTATTTTTTCAGCAGCTAGAAGCACAGTTATCCGAGGCCAAACGCAAACAAGAAGGGTTTGCCGTCGGCATTTTAGATCTCGACCAATTTAAACCCGTAAATGACCAATGTGGCCACCACACGGGGGACCAAGTACTTAAGGTGATCGGCACGCGTTTACTGCGCTTGAACACGGCGCATTTGCAATGTTATCGCTTGGGCGGTGATGAATTTGCATTTTTAATACAAGGGGATTTGCGCGCACAGGTCCTGCACGCCTTAGCAAACACCCTGAATCAAACAATTCATCAGCCGATTCAGGTGCACGCACACACGTTTAAATTGTTTGCTTCCATCGGTGCTTGTCTATATGGGCACGATGCCGCAAGTGGCCAACTGCTCTACGAGCAGGCAGATGCTGCGCTGTATCAAGCCAAAAGGCAAGGTGGCGCGCAATTAATGCTATTTACTGACATGGCCACTAAACAGCAAAAAGCAAGTTGATCACGACAATCAGGTTAAAACGGCTGCGGCTCAATGACCAACGCTTCTTTTTGCATATTAAGCGTGACGGGTAAATAGTGGGGCAACGTCTTGATAAAGGTTTCGATCTCACTCGTATGAATGACGGCATTCACTTTAGGCGTTTGATTGCCAAAAAACATGGCTTTGACAGCAGGGATGCGGTAGCGCGACAAGGTGTCAGCGACCTCAAACATATCTGCTCGGTCAAACACGATGCGATTGTGGACAAAGCTAAACCCATCTGCCGCATTGCGCTGCACCAGATGCGGCGCAAACGTTTGCTCAATTTCTGCCACCTCCCCTTGATGCAACAGGCGTGGACTGGTATCTCTATCCGTCCGCGCCAGGCTGACTTGGCCATGATCGACACTGATACGCAGTTTTTGGCTCAGTAGATTGACGGCAAAACGTGCGCCTAACACCTTTACTGTTGCGTGTGCTGTTTCAACCACAAATGGCCTTTGGGGGTCTTTGGCGACTTCAAAAATCGCTTCGCCTTGCTTGAGTTTTACGATACGACGATCGCGGTAAAACACAATCTCCATCACCGTGTTGGCATTTGCGGTTACCACGGAGCCATCATCCAATGTTCTTTTCAATATTTGCGCCATGGCGGTCACTTGCACTTGGCTTGAGCGTGGCGCAGCTTGCCATTGCATATAATACGCGCGGCTCACAAAACCCAACGCCACACTCAGCAAACATGCCAAGATGAAGTATCCAAGCTTGCTTAATCTATGGTGGCTAGCTCGGTCTGCCAACAAACAAGTTGACGTATCTGCGATTGAATTTGGGAGATGGGTCTTGTCTGCACGTAACTGTTCCATCGTGGCTTCGACCCTCTGATAAGCACGTCGATGCCGTTCGTCCGTCATCAACCACATTTCAAATGAAGTCCGTTCAAGCGCATCTGGCGCAGACGCTTGTATCCGCGCATACCAGCGTGCGGCAACTTGTCGAATGGTTTCGTCTTTATATCGCATACGCGCAATGCATGTACCAAAAAGGGACGATTTTGTATGTGTGGCCTTGATTGATGTGGTAGGTGCAACACACCCGCCAACCGTAAACGAGGTATGGCACTAAGCGTTGATAATGATTGTGGCACACCATCATGCAATGGGTAGCAAATGAGCACCTTTTAGCATGCAACGAAATACATTTGTGAACAGGCTTGGCAACAGCATCAGGCTTGCAAGATTGATGATCAAAAGCGTCAATCGCATGCAAACCACTCATGTAATTAGTGGCAAGCGGGTCTAGAAACAACCCGTAAAAACGCAACATCAACCAAGTATCTGCAATAGGCATAGATTCGCAAGTGCAAAAGTCATGCCATTACACTGCGCGCATATCATCATACAAAATACTGCGGATTTTTAAAAAAAGCACCCCAACAACCACCAGCATGGTTGAAATGAACCAAATAGGATGTCCTGAGAAATCAAGAGGCTACCCTGTTTTACAAACAGATCAGCAATGACTACTGGTAATTTAATCTCAAAAAAGAACCAACAAACTTGGCAAAATGGTTAGCCAATTCAAGCTCGAATCGTATTTACTTTTTTGCCAATAAAAATTGATTAATCAGCTTATTAATCTCAAACTTTCTAAAGTGCTTTTTAATAGTAACTGCATAGAAGTTCTCATACACGGCATTAAGCTTAGTATAAGACTGTAAAACACCCAATTTGAGCTCATCTTTGACCACCACCTCAGGCATCACAGTCAGTGCAGCACCATCACGCGCAAGCAAACGCAACATCGCCATATCATTGGCCTCTGCCACAATATGTGGCTCGATTTGATGAAGGGCACACAGGCCATCAAAAGCCGCTCGAATCGGGCTATCCATGTGCGGCAAAATCCAGCGAAAATCAGCGTATTTACTCGAAAACTCTGGTTTTACATCTAACCCTGGCGGACCAATCACACTGATGGGCTGGCGATCTAATAAAATGCACTCCCACAATTGGTCCGCATTGCCGCGCACTTCAATATTCGTCAGCGCTAGATCCAGTTCATGGTGGGTAAGGGCTTTTAATAAGTTGGTTTGCCCACTCGCCATAATCTCAAGCTTGACCATCGGCTGACTGAGCATAGGCGCTACAAAGCTCTCGATAAAATTACGTGACATGGTCGATAAGACGCCAATCCGTAAGATTTGGCTTTCAGACTGTATGCCTTTTCGCAATAAGTTTTCCAGTTCATGGCCTTTGGTAAAAATGGAATCAGCGTAAGAAAAAGCCACGTTACCAAACTCTGTCAGGACTAATTTACGGCCTTGTCGTAGAAATAAATCACAATCCAAACTGGCCTCTAATTGCCGAATTTGCGAGGACAAAGCGGATTGCGAAAGGTGCAGCTTTTCGGCCGCTTTGGTCAAACTGCCCACTTTCACAATATGCCAAAAATATTGTAGATGATGATAATTGAGTCTAGACATAGTTAATATAAATAGAACCAAAACATAATATTTATATATTTTACATAATTATTTTCACTGTGCAAAATGCGCTTCGATCGCTGTATTGAGGGCTGGGTTTAACCGCTCAAACGTCTAGGAGTCATGATGCATAGAATTATCGAACTTGAAGGAAGATTGATTTCGATTGAAACAAAAACAATTGAAATCAATGGAGAATCAGTAGAAACGGCAGGAAAAATTGTTGTCTATCATCCCCCGTTGGCAGCAGAACATTTACCTTCATTTGAAACATCCGCCCAAAAAAGGCAGGCAAAACGGCAACAGTTGCGCCAGCGCTTAGCCGCTTCCACCCCCTCTATCGCTAAAAATAGCAAACTAAATAGTTCTTAAATATACATTTAATAAATATAAAAGTTCTATTTTATAAAACTATTAAAGGAGATCTTGATGCTGACCATGCTGAGTGTTGCCACCATCATGCCGTTTGGATGGATGCTAATGAATGCCATGCTGATCAATGGCGCGCACATGAGCGATCATCGTGTGTGGCAATCTTATAAACGCTTTGCTTGGGCGGGTGTATGGTGCGCACTTTTAGGCGTCATTGTGCTGTGTTACCAAACCTACCATCACCTGCCCATGATGACGCCCGGTGTATTGAGCATTTCGCCGCTGCAAGCCGTATTAACCCTGTTGGTTCAAGGGCTAGGTTTAATCATCGGTGTATTTTCATCGCGCTATTTAGAAGGCGAAGCGCGACAAGAGCAATTCGTGATTGCGTTGAGTTTAGTCTTAGCCGCGGTACACATGTTGTTATTAGCCAACCATTGGTGGCTGATGATTGTGGCTTGGGGCTTGATCGGCAGTTTTTTACGAACACTCTTGTGTTTTTATGCAGATAGACCGTTCGCGATATTGGCTTCACATAAAAAAATAGTGGCAGATCGTCTAGCTGATGTACTGCTAATTGTAGCCGCTGTAACTTCATGGTGGGTGGTTGGCAGTTGGCAGCTTACCGACTTATATGATGCGCTGACTCACCGGGCCTTCGATGCGATTGACAGCATACTCATCACTACCGCTGCAGTTGCATTGGTTCTCGCTGTAGGATTAAGAACTGCGTTGTTCCCAGTCCATGGCTGGCTGATACAAGTGATGGAGGCCCCTACCCCAGTATCTGCACTCTTGCATGCAGGGGTGGTGAATTTATCTGGTTTTGTGCTGATCAAGTTTGCCCCATTACTTGAACATGTCCCGCTTGCAAGAAATGCGTTGGTGGTGATGGGTTTAATCACCTGTGCAACTGGCGCGCTCATCATGTTGACCCGCGTCAGCATCAAAGTGCGCCTCGCGTGGTCTACCGTGGCCCAAATGGGATTTATGATCGTGGAATGCGGCTTGGGGCTATACACCTTTGCAGCACTTCATTTGATTGGGCATTCAATTTATAAAGCATATGCTTTCTTAGCCGCGTCAAATGTCGTGCATACGACACGTGTGCAACAAATGGCAGGGAAATGGCGCTATGAATCTTGGAGCGTTATCACGTCTATTGTCATCAGCTTTGGCTTGGTGAGCGCCAGTCAACTGGTAAATACAGTGCCTCCGTGGCCTGCATGGTGGAATGCTGTATTAGCACTGGCATGGGCCCCCTTGCTTTGGATACCTGCTGGCGCACAGATGCATGCGATGACCAAATTCAACAAATTGCTCATCGGCAGCATGCTGACCTTTGGGTTAAGTGGTTTATGTGTCTGTTTGCATGGTTTGCCGATGGGCATTCAAGATGCACCCCATCAAGGCTTAGCGCCATTGGTGATTGTCGCCATCACATTGTTATATGGGGTTTCAAGTGTATGTTTGCTGTTCCCTACCCACCTCAATCGTCTGCACCGATGGGTCTATGCAGGCTTGTATGTGGATGCTTTTTACACCCGCATGGTGCTCCGCTTTTGGCCGATTAGCTGGGGCAAAAGCAGCCACGCCAAATAATGCTGTTCATATTTAATCTTGCTGGAGCAACCCATGTCTCAACGTACGAATCATGCCACTGCGTCACCATTGCCGCCTGAATATTCAGTGCTTGATCAGATAGAAACCGCTTGCCAACAAGCCTGCGCAATGATTGCTCCCAGCTGGCCGCTGGACCAATCCATCGCAGTAAACCCCCACTGGAAACGTATTCATATGCCAATCAGAACGGTCGCTGCTCGAATGGCGACGCTGGCTGAGATTCCTGTGTTTCCTCCACGTCACTATCTGGAAACAGCATGGCGCACTGGACGAATTCAAGCATGTGATTTACAACAAGCCATCACACAATCAGGCCATCGCAGCTTCAGCATGGCAGAATGTATTGCTGCGCTCACTACGCCATTAAAGATCAAACGCTTACCACTTTTGATTGATACGCTAGACAATGACCCAACCCGTTTTCAACGTTTAACTTGGCGAGATGCAATCACCTATCAAGTGAGCCAAACCTGCGCCACCTATTTCGATCATGATCAAGCGGATTGGCAACCGCACCGTGACTTAGATTTATATGGCTTTTGGCGCGAAAGCATTTTGAATGATCATGGACTTGGCGTGTTAATGGGACTCCCTCAATTGCGTAACGTCTTAACACACTTACCCGATACGCGTGCCGATGCAGAACGCTGGGCATTTGCACAACTAGGGTTTGATACCACGTTAATGGCCGATTATTTAGAAGCCGTCTTACTCACAGTGAACGGCTGGGCTTCATGGTGTGCTTACTTGGACTGGCAGGCAAAGTTAGATGGCCGACAAGATCACCACTTACGGGATTTATTAGCCATTCGCTTGGCTTGGGGCGTACTGCTAATGGAAAGTAAGGGGTTAGATGCAACGCAACATGCGATCAAACTGATTCAGCAACGCTGGAAAAATGTAACGATCAGTCTAAACGAAGCCGAAAATACTTTAAAAGTAGATGAAATTTGGCAAATCGCGCTAGAACTTGGCTATCAACGTGGCCTAGCTCAGCAATTCCAGAAACATCCACCCATCCAGCATTACACGCCGACAATACAAGCTGCATTTTGTATTGACGTCCGTAGTGAGCCTTTCAGACGTGCTGCGGAGTCGCGATCACCGACTTTGCAAACCATTGGTGTTGCTGGCTTTTTTGGGTTGCCAATTGCATATACCCCGCTTGCAGGACAGACATCTCGCCCACAATTACCAGGCTTACTTGCACCCACAATACACGTGGAAGAACGGGTGTTTCATGCAGGGGGTGATCGCAATCCGCAAAGCGGTCACACTGCAGTCGCGCAACGAGCGCGTACCCGAAACTTTGTAATGAATCGGCAACTAGCCAGCATGACGCATCACCCAAGCTCCGCTTTTTCGTTGGTTGAAAGTGCAGGTGCATTGTTTTTGGCCAAGCTTTATCAGTTGGTCAATCCCAATGCTCGTGCCCGTCAATCGATAGATGCCCACGCCTTACCCAAAAAATACCGTGCTGTCACAAGGCCCTATTTAACCGCGTTGACCTTAGAAGAAAAAGTGAACTTAGGCCATCGCGTATTACATTTATTAGGGTTAACGCAAACCCTTGCTCCCCTGGTAATGTTAGTGGGTCACACCAGCCAAAGTCATAATAACGCACACGCCTCCAGCTTAGATTGCGGTGCGTGTTGCGGGCAATCAGGCGAGGTAAACACGCGCGCGCTGGCCTTATTGCTCAATGACAGCGCTGTGCGGGCAGGTATCGCGAACATGGGTATCGTCATTCCAACTGAAACTACATTTGTCGCCGCGTTACATAACACCACCACCCAGGAAATAGAAGGCTATGATCTAGACTTGCTCAGTGAGCATCATCGCGCACAATGGCACATTGCACAGCAACACTTTGTTGAAGCAGGCGATATTGTCCGTAACCAACAGATACAACGCTTGCCAGGCCTAGCTTTTGAGGACTTACCGAGTGCAGATGCCCGCTTAAAAGCATTTAGGCAGCGTGCTAACGATGGCGCCCAAACCAGACCTGAGTGGGGCTTAGCCAACAATGCTGCGTTTGTGATCGGGCCACGCGCGTTGACCCAATCGTTAACGCTCGACGGACGGGTGTTTTTACATGACTATGATCAGCATCATGATGCCGATGGTAGCTTACTTGAGTTGTTAATGACGGCACCGATGATCGTGACCCACTGGATTAATTGGCAATATCACGCGTCGGCAAGTGCACCGCTACACTATGGCAGTGGCAATAAATTATTGCATAACGTCGTTGGTGGCCGCATCGGCGTATTTGAGGGCAATGGTGGCGATTTACGTATCGGTTTATCGCAACAATCATTGCATAGTGGACAACAGTGGATACACGAACCATTGCGCCTCACTGTCATTATTGCTGCGAAGCGCAATGCGATAGAGCGGGTGATGGATATGCATACAACCGTTACGCAGTTGGTTCAACACCAGTGGTTAACCTTGTGGTGCTATGAAAACCAACGTTTGTATCAATATAAAAATCAAGCATGGATACCCGTATTAAATTGAAGTAATAGGGCTTTTGCGCGCCTTGCTACATGCATTTACTTGCAAAGATCAAGTCGCGCTACTCATCTTTGGCCATTAACCCATGCTTGTAGATGAATCATTCCTTTTACAATGCCAATCTATCGTAGCAACCTGATATTGTCCGGAATCAGCTTCATCAAACAGATCTAGTATTGCGTCAATACATGAATAAACGGGTCCTCTCCGTGCTTAAACACAATGGCCAGATCAGGGCGAGTCATCTCAACGACATCAAAGGCAGGCACATTTTCAACAATTTCAAAAAACACCTCTTGAAATACATGACATTCACCCCACATTAGCAATCAAGGCATGCGAGTGCTAAAATGCGTGCCGTATTACCCACGCGTAATTTGATGATTACGCGTTTAAACCATCGAACCAAAAATACTCCAAGGAGAAACTGATGAACATTCGTCCATTACACGATCGTGTGATTGTTAAACGTGCTGCAGAAGAGCGCACCACTGCATCTGGTATTGTGATTCCAGACAGTGCGACTGAAAAGCCAGATCAAGGCGTGGTACAAGCCGTAGGCAATGGTAAAAAAGATGACAATGGCAAAGCCATTGCATTGGATGTCAAAGTTGGCGACAAGGTGTTGTTCGGCAAATATGCTGGCCAAACCGTTAAAGTGGATGGCGAAGAGCTATTGGTCATGCGCGAAGAAGACATCATGGCAATTGTTGAGTAATGTGCTCAACCCTAGAGGCTGAGGCGCTCACAACACAGTCCTCGTCTCTTGCAAGATTGCTGATTTAAACACAGAAATTTTTAACACCTCACCCACAACGCCAACGCACTTAGCATGTTTGATGTGCTGCGTGCCAATGTGTTTGTGTGGTACATGTAATTTAAGGAGCTTTTAACATGGCAGCTAAAGACGTAAGATTTGGTGATGATGTTCGCCAAAAAATGGTAAACGGTGTCAACATTTTGGCCAACGCAGTGCGCGTAACTTTGGGCCCTAAAGGCCGTAACGTGGTGTTAGAGCGCTCATTCGGTGCGCCAACCATCACTAAAGACGGTGTCTCTGTCGCCAAAGAAATCGAATTAAAAGACAAATTCGAAAACATGGGCGCACAAATGGTGAAAGAAGTGGCTTCTAAAACCAATGATATCGCTGGTGACGGCACCACCACCGCGACCGTATTGGCACAAGCGATTATTCGCGAGGGCATGAAATCTGTCGCCGCCGGCATGAACCCAATGGATTTAAAACGTGGGATTGATAAAGCGGTTGAAGCGGCTGTGGCTGATTTAAAGAGCCAATCAAAGCCCTGTACCACCAGCAAAGAAATCGCCCAAGTCGGTTCGATTTCTGCTAACTCAGATACTTCTGTTGGCCAAATCATTGCTGACGCGATGGACAAAGTGGGCAAAGAAGGTGTGATTACCGTTGAAGACGGTTCAGGCTTAAGCAACGAGTTAGATGTGGTTGAAGGCATGCAATTCGACCGTGGCTATTTGTCACCTTACTTTATCAACAACCAAGAGCGTCAAATTGCGTTGTTAGATAACCCATTTGTGTTATTACACGACAAAAAAATCTCCAATATCCGTGATTTGTTGCCAACCTTAGAGCAAGTGGCTAAATCAGGCCGCCCATTGTTGATCATTGCAGAAGACGTTGACGGCGAAGCGTTAGCCACCTTGGTGGTGAACAACATCCGTGGCATCTTGAAAACCACGGCTGTGAAAGCACCAGGGTTTGGTGACCGTCGCAAAGCCATGTTAGAAGACATCGCTATTTTGACTGGCGGTACTGTGATTGCCGAAGAAGTAGGCTTGAAACTAGAAAACGTGAAATTGGAAGACTTAGGTCAAGCCAAACGCATTGAAGTGGGCAAAGAAAACACCATCATTATTGACGGTGCAGGCAATGAAGCTAACATCAAAGCCCGCATTACCCAAATCAAAACCCAAATCGAAGAAGCGACCAGCGACTACGACCGTGAAAAACTGCAAGAGCGCGTGGCCAAATTGGCAGGCGGTGTGGCAGTGATCAAAGTCGGCGCGACCACAGAAATCGAAATGAAAGAGAAAAAAGCCCGCGTTGAAGACGCTTTACACGCAACCCGTGCCGCAGTAGAAGAAGGCATTGTGGCTGGTGGTGGCGTGGCCTTGATTCGTGCCCGTGACGCGATTGCAAAAGTCAAAGGTGACAACCTTGACCAAGAAGCTGGCATTAAAATCGTATTGCGCGCGGTTGAAGAGCCATTGCGTCAAATCACCCAAAACGCAGGCGTTGAGCCATCAGTGGTTGTGAACAACGTGGCCGCGGGTAAAGGCAACTACGGTTACAACGCAGCCAACGAAACCTATGGCGACATGGTTGAAATGGGCGTGTTAGACCCAACCAAAGTCACCCGTTCTGCCTTGCAAAACGCAGCTTCTGTAGCGGGCTTAATGCTCACTACCGATTGCATGGTGGCTGAGTTACCAAAAGACGACGCACCAGCGATGGGCGGCGGTGATATGGGCGGCATGGGTGGCATGGGCGGCATGATGTAAGTGTTTCCCTTTTTACATCATTTGCGCCCATTAAATATAAAGGCGCGACATGATTTAATGTTGCCTTAAGCGCTTTAGTGCTAATCAGCGTTTAAAAAAACCCGCTTCGGCGGGTTTTGTGTTTAGGCGCCTAAGTCATTGAATACAACGTTTCGATGTATTCAAGAGACGCAAATTTTGTAATCCCCGCGTTTCCCTTCATAATGCAGCCCTTCACAAGGTGTTGCACATGCCAATACCAATTTTTATTTTTGATAAGAGATGCCCATGACCACTGCCTTAACCACTTTAATCCAACGTTTGAGCTATATCGTCGGCGAAAACATGGCCCATCAACTTAAAAATGATGGTTTAAGTCTAGATACGGCAGCCTTGTCGCTAGCCATTGATGATGTGATGGGTGGAAAACCTTCGCGTTTAACCGATGAGGAAAAACGCAGTACGGTCGAACAGGTGCAATTTGAGAGCCAAAAACAGCAACAAGCGGCACAAGCAGAACAATCTGCTAAAAATAGCTCTGACGGACAAGCCTATTTAGCTGAAAACGCCAAAAAAGCAGGTGTGGTGACGACTGCAAGTGGTTTGCAATATCAAGTCTTAACGCAAGGCACAGGCGCAACACCTAAGACGCATGACCGAGTACAAGTGCATTACAAAGGCACGCTGATTGACGGCATGGTGTTTGATAGTTCCTATGATCGCGGTGAGCCGATCGTGTTTCCAGTGACCGGCGTGATTGCCGGCTGGGTCGAGGCCTTACAATTGATGCAAGTAGGCAGTAAGTTCGAGTTGGCAATTCCTGCCAATTTAGCCTATGGCGAGCATGGTAGCGGTCAAACGATTGGACCTAATGCCACCTTGGTGTTTATAGTGGAGTTGTTGGCGATTACGTAATGTGAACGAATGACGCTACCAATAAAAAAAGGGCACGCGTAGTGCCCTTTTTACATGTGTACAGCTGTCACTGTGCGTTTTAAACAGACTCTTGCCGTTGTCCACGCCCCAATAGTGCGCTCACTGCGTCTTGTGCAGACTTTTGATTGGTGAGCAACTGATTGACTTCAAAAGTAATGGGCATCTCAACGGCAATCGATGCAGCCCGACGCATCACTTCACGCGCAGTATTGACCCCTTCTGCCACGTGACCTAAGCCTGCCAATATACTCTCTAGCGATTTACCAGAAGCCAATTGCAGACCGACTTCACGGTTACGTGAGTATTGTCCAGTACAGGTCAGAATTAAATCACCTGCTCCGGCTAAGCCCATAAAGGTATCAGCTTTTGCACCCAGCGCCATGCCAAACCGGGTAATTTCAGCCAAGCCACGCGTAATCATGGCTGCCCGTGCATTGTTACCAAAGCCCATGCCATCGCTGATGCCCGCTGCAATCGCCATCACATTTTTAACCGCACCACCGACTGAGGCCCCCACAACATCGGTGCTGTCGTATACGCGCAAACAACCCCCATGTATCAGTTGTGCGGCTCGTTGTGCTAACGCTGCGTGATTGGCAGCCAAGGTAATGGCCGTTGGTAAGCCGCGGACCAATTCTGCGGCAAAACTTGGGCCGCTCAGCACGCCCCAAGGATATTCGGCGCCCAATGCTTCTTGCGCGACCTCGAAAGGTAATTTGGCCGTCTGTGGTTCTAAGCCTTTATTGGCCCAAATCAATGGTTGCTGAATACCTAACGCTTTTAGTTGCAACAACAGCGGCCGAAATCCCGCTGTGGGCACTACGGACAAAATTAAATCGGCCTCTGCAATCGCCTCTGCCAGATCATCCGTCACGTGCAGGGCATCAGGGAAGGTAAAGTCGCCGAGATACAGTGGATTGGCACGCGCTTTCCGCATGCCAGAGACATGGCCGCTGTTTCTCGCCCACAAACTGACGTTGTGTTGCAAGGCAATGTGCATGGCGAGCGCGGTGCCCCATGCCCCCGCCCCTAAAACGGCAACTTTTTGCATGCGGTGAACTTAGTTAGGCGCGCCTGCCGCTTGTGCAGCTTGTTGTTGCTGTTGCATGTATAAGGCTTCAAAGTTAATTGGGTTCAACAACACTGGCATAAAGCCAGCACGGGTCACCATGTCAGAAATGGCTTCACGCGCATACGGGAATAAAATATTTGGGCAAGCCACCGCTAACACTGGCTCCATATTTTCTGCAGGCACATTACGAATCGCGAAAATACCAGACTGTGTCACTTCGACTAAAAAGGCCACTTTGTCTTCGATTTTTGCCGTGACGGTGACTTTAATCGAAACATCAAAAATGCCTTCTTGCACTTGCTGCGCATTATTGCCTAATTCAACATTGATTTGTGGTGTGGTACGCTCGGTGAAAATACCAGGTGCGTTTGGCACTTCGATTGACGCATCACGCACGTAAAGTTTTTCAATCGCAAATACTGGGCCGGTTGCCTGATCTGCTTGTTGTTGTGGTTCCTGAGCCATATGTTTCCTTAGGTATTAAAAAAAGTTAAAAAATAAAAACGCCCATTCTAACTGCTAGGCCATGGGCTGACTATGGGTTTTTTATGATGGCGGCCTAGTGCAAACCAAGTTGCATCATGCCGCGCTGTCAGGCTTTGCTAGCAACGGACCCAACTCACCTTTCACGTCCAATGCATGCAAATCATCAAAGCCGCCGACATGCAACGCATCAATATAAATTTGCGGGACTGTCCGACGCCCAGTTCTGGTCATCATTTCTTCTCGCAATTCTGGTGAGAGATCGACCCGAATTTTTTCGATGTCGGTCACCCCTTTTTGCTTCAGCAAGCGCTCAGCATTCATGCAGTAAGGGCACACTGCTGAGGTATACATCACAACTTTTGCCATCTAGGCTCCTTTTAATGAAGGTTTAAGCACTGGGAGATTCGCTTTGAGCCAAGCATCTAAGCCATCTTCGAGTTGATACAATGAAGTAAATTGCGCCTGTTGTAATTGTTTGCAAGCCGCGGCCGACCGTTTTCCGCGTTGGCAATATACCAACACTGGCTTTTGCTTAAATTTCTGAATTTCGGTCAAGCGCGCCGTCAGTTCTGCCAATGGCAAGTTGCGCGCGCCTTGTAAATGACCTTGCGCAAATTCGGCAGGTTCACGCACATCAATAATCAAAGGCTGTTGACGACTCATCAGTACCACTGCTTCTGTGGCCGAAATCGCTGCACTGCCATTGGCAGAGCGCTTAATTAAAGGGAGCAACAAGCCGATGCCTGAGCCAAGAGCAAGGCCAATGATCCACACATTTTGTTTTAAAAATTCCAATTGATTGGCCCTGTGTTTAATGAATCGGTTGATAAAATTTATAATGACTGAAATTCACAGCCAACTAGAATGCACAGAACACTAGAATTCAAAGTCACGAGGTGTTGCAGTTTCAATCATCGCCTGTGCAATCAAGTAGGCGCGGTTAGGCGTAAGCATTATAATAGAGTTCTCAAATAATCCGACGCTTACTTGTTGCGTACAAAGAGTGCCTTATATGTCAATTACACCTGTCGTTTTGCTGATTTTAGATGGTTTTGGTCACAGTGAAACTCGCGAACACAATGCCGTATTACAAGCTAACACGCCACAACTAGACGGGTTAAAAGCCCATTATGCGCACAGCCTCATCAATGCTTCTGAGCATTATGTAGGCCTACCAGATGGGCAAATGGGCAATTCAGAAGTCGGTCATCTTAACATTGGGGCCGGCCGCATTGTATTTCAAGACTTTGAGCGGATTAATCTCAGCATTGCCAGTGGTGAATTTTTTAAATTGCCTGCCTTGGTAAACGCCATGCAAGACCTGAAAGCCCGCGGTCAGGCCTTACATATTCTTGGTTTACTCTCCGATGGTGGCGTGCATAGCCATCAACCCCATCTCCATGCCCTGATCGATATGGCGGCACAACAAGGCCTAAAGAAAGTATATATCCACGCCTTTTTGGATGGACGAGATACCCCACCCAAAAGTGCTGAACCTTACTTAACACGCCTAGAGCAGCATTTAAAACAGGCAGGGGTTGGGCAAGTGGCGTCCATCAGTGGTCGCTTTTACGGCATGGATCGCGATAAACGCTGGGAACGCGTCGCACCCGCGTATGAACTGCTGGTGAATGGCGTTGCCGATTATCTCGCGCCTGATAGCCTCAGTGCGTTGTCACAAGCCTATGCCCGCGATGAAAGCGATGAGTTTGTAAAGTGCACGGCAATTCGTGCCGCCAATGCCCCCGCCATTGAAATGCGCGATGGCGATGGCCTGATTTTTATGAATTTTAGAAGCGATCGTGCCCGTCAACTGACCGATGCCTTACTCAATGTACAATTTGATGGCTTTACGCGGAGCCGCACGCCACAATTAAGCCATTACTTTACCCTGACACAATACGACCAAAATCAACGCAAAGCCACCCCAATTTTTGCCCCTTATACCGTGCCCAATACCCTAGGCGAATATTTATCAAAACAAGGGCTGAAACAACTGCGTATCGCTGAAACAGAAAAATATCCACATGTGACTTTTTTCTTTAATGGTGGCGAAGAAACGGTTTACCCCGGGGAAGATCGCGTGTTAGTGCCCTCGCCTAAAGTCGCGACTTATGACTTGCAACCGGAAATGAGTGCGCAAGAAGTCACGGATAAATTGGTTGCCGCCATCACTAGCCAGCAGTATCAAGCGATTATTTGTAATTACGCCAATGGCGATATGGTGGGTCATACGGGCAATTTAACTGCGGCGATTCAAGCCATCGAAACCTTAGATACCTGTGTTGGCCGTGTAGTCGCGGCAGCACAAACAGTGGGTGCAGAAGTGATTATTACCGCCGATCACGGCAATGCCGAAAGCATGTTTGACCATGCCAGTGCGCAAGCACATACCCAGCACACCACTAACCTTGTGCCATTTATGTACATTGGCCGCCAAGCCAACATTTTGGATGGCGGCGCACTCTCCGATATTGCCCCTACCCTGTTACATGTGATGGGGTTGCCACAACCAACAGAAATGTCAGGTCGCAATTTAATACAGTTGGCCACCCACTAGGGTTAATGGCGGGTCAATGAAGCAAGATATGTTGTGTCTGACTGGGCGATGGATAGTGGTGGTTGGTTTAGCAATCACGCTGACAGCACATGCAGCAAAAATCGATAAAACAGAAACGACCAAAGACAACCTTGATCAAATCAAAGAGAAAATTCAAGCACTGTCCAGCCAACTGAGCGCGACCAAAGTCGCCAAACAAGATGCGAACCAAGCGCTAAAAGCTTCTGAATCCGCCATCAGCGCCTCGCGCAAAAAGTTGCGCGACATCCAAGCAGCGCAACTTGAAAATCGTCAACGGTTACGCGACTTGCAAAAAAAAATGGTGCAGCTCGAACAACAGGTCAATGCGCAAAAACAGGCGATGCAAGCCCAACTGAACCAACAATATCGGCATGGCAATCAAAGCCGTTTGCAGCGGTTATTGCAAGCCAATGATCCCGCACAAGCGTCGCGTGATTTGCATTATTTAGGCCATCTCACAGCCGCTCATCAAGCCCACATTGCCTCGCTACAAAACAACCAAGAAGACATCGACCGCGTACGTGCAGAAACGGCTGAGCAAGCGCAACAAACCGATGCCCTTGCCCAGCAATACCAAGAAACCACGCAACAGCTAGAACAAGAAAAATCCAAGCGTGCACAAGCATTGGCACAACTTTCTAAGCAGATGAATTCGCAAGAGCAACAGCTGACGCGCTTGAAAAAAGATGAAGAAGCGCTGACCCGTTTATTTGAAAAATTGCTGGCCGAAGCGCGCAAACGCGAACAAGAAGCACAAGCCCGCGCTAAGCGCGAAGCGCAAGCAGAGGCAAAACGTCAAGCGGAGCAAACAAAGTCTAAAAAATCGGCAGGCCGCACTTTTGAGCATGCCACCCAAAGCAAGGTAGACGACAATGAAGCCAATACCAATCCAAGTGTGGTGGCTAAAAACGATACACTGCCAGAGTTTAATGGCAACAAAGAACAATTTTCGACATTAAAAGGCAAGTTACGCTTACCCGTCCGTGGTGAGGTGGTGAACCGCTTTGGTAGTCCACGTCGTGACACGGGCGTGAACTGGAAAGGCTTGTTTATTCGCGCCAGTGAAGGCAGTGAAGTCAAAACCGTCTCCAGCGGACAAGTGGTGTTTGCCGATTGGATGCGAGGTTTTGGTAATTTAATTGTGGTCGATCACGGCGGCGGTTATATGAGCTTGTATGGCAACAACGAAGCCCTGTACAAATCTTCTGGGCAGATCGTCAAAGCGGGCGATACCATCGCCACGGTAGGCAACAGCGGGGGGAATGCAGAAAGTGGTGTCTATTATGAATTACGCCGCAACAGTCTACCGTTTGATCCCTTGCAATGGAGCATCGTGCATTAACGTTGCAGGCAGTTTGCCTTTCGGGGCATGCCCTGCTAGCAACTGATTTGTGCACGTATCGCCCTTATCTCAGTAAAAAGCGCGGTTTTTCACCGCGCTTGGTTGACCATCGGGTGCGTATTACTCGGCTGGAATAACAGGGGCAGGCGTGTTTGCACGCGCTTCTGCGTCTAGCTTATCCAACTCTTCTTGCGTCATGGTAATGCCTGGCACACGCTCGCTGTCATTCGGCACATAGCCGCCAGAACTTGTGGCAGGCGCGGGGGTTGGCGCAGCCGAGGTGGTGGCAGCGGGCGATGACGCTTCAGCTTCCTCCGCCGGCGGTGCATCGTCGCCGCAGGCCGTCAAACTGAGTGCAAGTGTTGATACGAACAAGAAATGTGTGAGGTTCATGGTGTGTTTCCCTGATTGAGTGTTATTTAAACCGACTTGCGTTATGCGCCGATCACATGCAATACGATGTTCCGCTTGGCTGGCTGCAGGCGATGTTCAAACAAAAATATCCCTTGCCATTGACCCAGCACCGCCTGCCCATCAATGACTGGAATAGCGAGACTGGTTTGCGTTAATGCGCTACGCACATGCGCTGGCATATCGTCTGGCCCTTCAACGGTATGGATGAATAAATCATCACCGTCGGGCACCAGTCGCTGAAAAAAGGCTTCCATGTCCACTAATACATCACGGTCGTAATTTTCATTGATGAGTAAACTGGCTGAGGTATGTTGCACATACAGGGTGAGCAGGCCATTGACGATAGTCGTGGTCGCGAGCCACTGCGCCACTTGTGGCGTAATGTCATACAAGCGTCGCCCTTGGGCACTCACTTGCAGGCGATGATGGAATTGTTGCATGTTAAATCGTGCAAAATGAAAGTTTTATTATACGTGGCGCGGCGGATGCCGTCAGCGCAGGTAAATCAAAACCCTGCGTTTAAGCCACGTTTACGAATATGTTTGCCTATATTTACACATCTGCCATTGACTACCAGTAGCGCCAGCCATAGCCGCCCCAATACGGCCGATAGCCCCAGCCTGGTCCGTAAAACCATGGATCCATGCTGCGTAAACGGGCAGCATCCCGCTCACGTTTGAGTTTTTGTTCGTTGTCCGCGCGCACTTGCTCACGCTTATTGATTTCATCCGCCATCGCATTTTGGCGGGCCAATGCATCGGCTTGTTGCATATAATCTAACACGCCTTTGCTAATGCCTTTTTGGTGCCAATCCAGTACCTGCGAGGGGGTTAAGCTGTAGCGCGATTGTGATTGCTCAATTGCGCGGATGACCTCAGCATCGGTGTTGCCTTGTTGGCTCAGCGCCACCACCTGCTCTAAGGTCAAACTCGCTGTTGGCGCTTGCACCAATGCTGCGAGCTGTTCAGGCGACACACGGTCTATTTGCGCGGGCTGGGGGGGTTGCACCGCGCAGCCGGACAAACCAAGCAATAAACAGATGGTAGGGAAGATGAATTTCCAATCAGGCCTGCGCATACGGCTTCTCCTTAGGTTGCTTCGACATTCCAATGATACGACCACTGGACTTGGCACTGGTTCTAATAAGCACTGGTGCTAACAAGTAGCGGTTCTAAAAGGTACAGGTTCTACCGAGCACGGGGACTGCAAAACACTATTTATACTAAGAACGTGTTCAGTCAAAAGCACTAAATCACGCGGCCTGTTTGGCAAAGGTCATTTTACCCTGCACATAATCCACATAGATGGTTTCTTTAGCGGCAAATCGTCCCGCCAAAATATCTTTCGCTAATGGATTTTCAATTTCGCTTTGAATTGCACGTTTGAGAGGTCGTGCGCCATACACGGGATCAAACCCTGCATTAGCAATTTCAGCCAAAGCAGCAGCACTGACTTCCAGTTGCATGTCCATGCCATGCAACCGTTTGGCTAATGATTGCAACTGAATTTGGGCAATCGATTTGACATTGGCTTGATCTAAGCTGTGAAACACCACCACCTCATCAATACGATTGATAAACTCTGGACGGAAATGGGTCTTTACTTCACCCATCACGGCCAATTTCACCAGCTGATAATCTTGATCCGCCATCGTTTGGATCATCTGACTGCCTAAATTGGAGGTCATGATAATCACTGTATTTTTGAAATCGACGGTCCGCCCTTGACCATCGGTTAAGCGACCATCGTCCAGCACTTGTAACAACACATTAAACACATCGGGATGGGCTTTTTCGACCTCATCTAACAAAATCACTGCATAGGGTTTACGTCGCACTGCTTCGGTCAACGCGCCGCCTTCCTCGTAACCGACATACCCGGGTGGCGCACCTATCATGCGCGAAACGGAATGCTTTTCCATATACTCACTCATGTCGATGCGAATTAAATGGTCTTCGGAATCAAATAAAAAGTGAGCCAAGGCTTTGCATAATTCGGTTTTACCCACACCCGTGGGGCCCAAAAACAAAAAACTGCCATACGGCCGATTGGGGTCACCCAAGCCAGAGCGTGAACGTCGAATCGCATCACTAACCAAGCGCACTGCTTCATCTTGACCAATGACCCGCTCATGTAATTTTTGCTCCATGGTCAGTAATTTATCACGCTCACCAGTCATCATTTTACTCACAGGGATACCCGTGGCACGACTGACGACTTCTGCAATTTCGTCGGCACCGACTTCGGTACGTAACATACGATGCTTGAGTGGTTTACCTTCGGTTTCAGCATGGCTTGCCTGCTTGAGCTGCGCTTCAAGTTGTGGCAATTTGCCATATTGCAATTCAGAGACACGTTGCCAATCACCTTTGCGGGTGGCTTCTTCCATCTGCTGTTTGATTTTTTCTATCGCTTCTTTTAAATGGGCCGAGCCTTGGACAGCGGCTTTTTCAGTTTTCCAAATTTCTTCCAAATCGGCGTACTCTTTCGCCAATTTGCCTATTTCTTCTTCAATCAGCGTAAAGCGTTTGATACTGGCATCGTCTTTTTCACGTCGCACCGCTTCACGTTCAATTTTCAATTGAATCAATCGACGTTCAAGCTTATCCATCACTTCGGGTTTGCTATCGATTTCCATTTTGATGCGTGAAGCAGCTTCATCGATCAGGTCGATGGCTTTATCAGGTAAAAAACGATCGGTAATATAACGGTGTGATAATTCTGCTGCGGCCACAATGGCGGGATCGGTGATTTCGACACCGTGGTGGAGCTCGTATTTCTCTTGCAAGCCACGCAAAATAGCAATGGTCGCTTCTACCGTTGGCTCGTCCACCAACACCTTTTGAAAACGTCGCTCTAGCGCCGCATCTTTTTCAATATATTTGCGGTATTCGTCTAAGGTGGTTGCGCCAACGCAGTGTAACTCGCCCCGTGCCAGCGCGGGCTTGAGCATATTGCCGGCATCCATGGCGCCTTCGGATTTACCTGCACCAACCATGGTATGGATTTCATCAATAAAAACGATGGTTTGGCCTTCATCTTGCGCCAACTCTTTCAGCACCGCTTTTAGGCGCTCTTCAAATTCACCACGGTATTTGGCGCCTGCCAACAAGGCTGCCATGTCTAAGCTTAATACTTTTTTATTTTTGAGCGTGTCAGGCACTTCACCATCCACAATCCGTTGTGCCAAGCCCTCGACGATGGCGGTTTTACCAACACCAGGCTCACCAATCAACACGGGATTATTTTTAGTCCGACGCCCCAATATTTGGATGGTGCGCCGAATTTCATCATCACGACCAATCACCGGGTCTAGCTTGCCTAAACGGGCCCGCTCGGTTAAATCCAGCGTGTATTTTTTGAGCGCTTCGCGCTGCCCTTCGGCCGCTTGGCTATCTACATTCGCATCGCCACGTACGGCTTGAATCGTGCTCTCTAGCGCCTTTTTACTCAAGCCATGTTGCCTGAGTAACTTTGCAGTCTCGCCTTGATCATCTGCCAAGGCTAACAAAAACATTTCGCTGGCAATAAAACTATCTTTGCGCTGTTGCGCATATTTATCCGTGACATTCAGAATATTGTTAAGATCACGTGAAATGGTCACTTCACCATGGTTGGCCTGCGCCTGCGGCAACTGTGCGAGGGCCGCAGTTAAACTGGCTTTGAGCGCAGGTAATTGCACCCCTGCACGGCCCAGCAAAGCCGCAGTACCGCCGTCCTCTTGATTGAGCAAGGCCAGCAGGACATGTGCTGCTTCGATGGTGGAATGGTCAGCGCCTACGGCCAGACTTTGTGCATCTGCAAGCGCTTGTTGAAATTTGGTGGTCAGTTTATCAAAACGCATGGCAACCCCTTTCACGTGCATGGGCGTTGCAAGTTGGCAACGCGATACCTTGTATATGCGGGAGTTTTGGTGCTTTTCAATAGCCAGCGTGAAAAGCGGGCCAGATGGATGTTCCAGAGTGGTGTTAGTGTACAGCGACTTCCAGCAACGTGAATCCTCGGTCTTGATGTTCAACAATCACATATAGTTTGTCTTTTAACCAAAGCCAGTGTGGCGGGTGAATCGGCGAAGCGCTGACCATGTTTCGTCGTGGCTCCTCCCAAGTTTTACCGCCATCCACAGAGGTCATGACATCAATGTGTTGTCCTTCAGCGCTGACACTGCGCCAAGCAAGCCATACGCGCTCACCCTGACTGATTAGCGCAGGTGCATCCGCCAAAGCGGCTTGCGCGCCAATTTTTTTTGCAGGCGATGTTACCCAGGCTTCCCCATCCATGCGCGCAAGGCGCAGGCCAGGCGTGTGAGCGGTGCCAGCAACGTAGCTGAAATGATAACCAAAGCCTGCCCCCAGTGCCAAACTTGGCTGTTGCAGCGCGCATGCGTGCGGTTGCGTATGCGCAAAGCTTGCACGCACCCACTGGACAGGCTGGTTGGCATGAAACTCTGCCATGGCCATATCTTCTTCTTGTTCGCCAAATCGTTGCCGCCACAATACAGCAACGCCGCCGTTGGCGATGCTGGTCATGGCCATCTCAGCACAGACCACGTCAGCCCCTTCAATCTGACGTTCCTCTAAAAAATGCGCCCCTGCATCCGTTGAATTGGCATAAAACATCGGCGACATTGGGACCGTGTATTCGGTGGTGGGTTGACAGCGCAAGGCCCAAGCAATGCTGATATGTGCTTGCGCTACCGTCATATGCGGTTCAGGCACACATTGTGCGCTGATCACATGCTGATCTACCCGCTCAGGGGGCAAAAAGCGATGGCCGCCATCAAACGAGCGGGAAAACCAAACATGCGGCGGAACAGCTGCGCTTGCATCGCTAGCCCAGCTTAAGTAAAGCACGCCATTAGCATCGATGGCGATCTGGGGGTGGTGGGTGCGCACCGCCTCCGTGCCAGCCGCATGCACGGTTACCGCCTGTGAGATGGCGGTGCCTGTTGCATCATATTGGGTAACGACGATGTCATGATTGCTGGCCGTCGCACGCCAAACATGTCCCGAGGCATCCGCCGCAAATGCAGAGGGTGCTGGCAGCAAGACGGCCGCAGATGGATCAGCCGCTGACATCGCGGTTAGACGCCAAATACAGGCGAGCAATCCAAATATCAATTGCCCAAGGTGAATGTGGTTTACCTTGTTACTCATCAATTTTTAAGCGAGCACGCATCATTAATATACGCATGTTTCTTGCTAGGCCCCTGCGACAAATGTTCCTCTTAACGGACATTGATCGGCCAACGAAGTTTATTCCGTAATTAAAGTTAATACGCAGATCTCCGTTAAGCAACTTATCCGAATACATATAACAACCCTTAACAAGCGTCGAAAACATGCCCAAGCACGTATTTCTAAATCATCATAGCACAGTGTGGTTACAGCCTTTGGCTGCAGCCATGCCAGATATGCCGATGCTTGCGATTAATCGTCGCGCGCAATTTTTAGCAGCTAATACGATGGCAAGGCAATGCTTAGGCTTACATTTGAGCCATGAGCACACTGCCATCATGTTACCAAAGCCCATGCGCCAACAATTGGTGTTAGCCATGCGCGCAGAACTTACAGAAGTTCAGTTCGAAGGCATGTTCAACGGACTCAAACGTGATTTCAAATGCCGTTTATTTTATCCGCAGCATGGCAGACGTGCTGTTGGCTTAGTGTTGCAAGAGGCGCAACACAATCTTAAACGTCAACTGACCCATATGCATGCGGTGGTGCAATCGCTGATCAATATGAGCCCCGACATGATCTGCATCAAGGATCCAGATAACCGCTGGATCATGGCCAATCAACACATGCTGGATACCTTGGGGATTGATCCGCTCGATATGGAGTTCCAAAGCAATCAGCAATTGCAAGCCTTGGTGCATCCCGTGTTCCGCAATAGCCTCGAGCATCACGAAAAATCAGATCAACAGCTATGGCAGAGCCGTGAAAGCTACCATAACGAAGAAGTGTTGCATTTACCTGAAGGTGGTAGCAAAACTTTACTGGTGAATAAAGTCGCTTATTTTGATCATCACGATCAGCCCAGCCATTTGGTAACGGTTGCCCGTGACATTACCGAGGCCAAACAGTGGGAAGTACAACTGTCGGAACGCAGCGCGGTGTTAGACACATTAATCTCTTGCGATTGGATGCTGCACTCCGCTGAACGTTGGCAAAACGTGGCAGAGAATGTACTCAAACAATGCTGCTTATCGTTCCGGTTTAGCCGCGCGTTGTTGTTACAACATCATAATGTCATGACCCGTAAAAAACCCGATATGCGGTCTGACACGCTGTTTCAATGGTCCGCCAATGGCGATCATCCTGGGTTAGCACATTGGTCTGCAATTTCATTTTTATCGCCCAAACTAGCGCGTTGGCAAGCCTTGTTGGAAAAGGGGCAGCCCGTGTTGTGCGATGCCCGCACCTTACCAGCGGATGAAAAAGCACTACTTACCGCACATGACACCCTGAGTTTAGTGATTGTGCCATTGATGATAGACCAAGCCTGGTGGGGCTCGGTGGTGATTGAGCGCTGCTTTGATACCACCCAAACCAGTTCACAAGAGCTAGGTGCATTGATGGCGATTGGTCGCACCCTCAGCGTTGCCATTGACCGCGAGCAAACCGGCCGTCACCTTAAATTAGCCAAGATTGCCTTTGACAGCACGACGGAAGGCATCATGATTGTCAATCCCGAGGGCGAACTGATCGGGATTAATGAAGGCTACACTTTAATTACTGGCTTTAGTGAATCAGAAGTCTTGGGCACCAAGCCTGCCATTTTTAGACAGCGACCGCGCGGCTTTTTAAACGCCCTCAAACGCGATGGCAAATGGAAAGGCGAAGTTGAAAGTGTCCGTAAAAATGGTGAGCACTTTACAAAATTGGTGACGCTGACAGCAGTACGTAACCATGCCAATGTTGTCACCAATTATGTGGGTGTATTTGCTGATATCAGCGACATGAAGCGTTCTCAGCATCAGCTCAATGCATTGGTTAACCATGATCCATTGACAGGCTTACCTAACCGTCGTTTGATTAACCATTTATTTGATCATGCAATTCAACGCGCATCCCGTCAACAACAACAAACCGCCATTTTGTTTATTGACCTTGATCGCTTTAAAAACATCAACGATAGCTTAGGCCATTTTGCTGGCGACCAACTGCTGTTAGGCGTCACTGAGCGGATTCGTAGCTCGCTGAGGGAATCTGACATTATTGGCCGTTTGGGCGGTGACGAATTTATTGTCATGCTCGAAAACATGCAACACCACTCGGATGCTGCACACAAAGCACAAGACATTTTAAATGCCTTAAGCCAAGAATTTTTGGTTGAAAATCACGAAATTTATGTTGGCGCCAGCATCGGCATCTCCATGTATCCACAGGATGGTCATGATGTGGAAAGCTTGATCAAAGCGGCTGACCTCGCCATGTATCAAGTCAAAAATAACGGTAAAAATAACTTTGCGTTTTACCATGACGCCTTGAGCCGCTATGCAGTGGAACATTTCCAAATGGAAACAGAGTTGCGCCAAGCGCTGGCCAAACAACAATTGCAAATGTTCTATCAAGCACAGATTGATCTCAACACGGGCATGATTGTGGGTGCAGAAGCGTTAATGCGTTGGCAACACCCGACGCAGGGCAATATTAATCCAAGCAAATTTATTCCATTGGCTGAAGAAACCGGTTTGATTTTGGGCTTAGGTGAGTGGGCGCTCACACAGGCAGTCAATCAAGCGCATGCTTGGCACCTGAGCCATCCAGAATTTAAGAAAATTGCCATCAATGTGTCTGGGGTGCAAATCATGAAAAGCACCTTTGCGGATACCGTGTATGGCACGCTGATTGATAGTGGTTGTGACCCTAGCCTGATAGAGCTTGAGATCACCGAGAGTACGCTCATGCAACATACCGAGCATGTCGTGGATACCTTCCACCAATTGAAACGCTTAGGCGTGAGCATCGCCATTGACGACTTTGGTACAGGCTACTCATCCCTATCGCATTTGAAACGGCTACCGCTTGATCAAATTAAAATTGATCGCAGCTTTGTCAAAGATTTACCCGATGACAAGGATGATGCCGCCATCACCAGTGCCATTTATGCAATGGCCACCCAACTTGGGTTTTCTGTGGTGGCCGAAGGGGTCGAAACCGAAGCACAAGAAGCGTTTTTACAACGCTTGGGTTGCCAGTCTGCACAAGGCTATTTGTATGCCTACCCAGTCGCGGCCGACGCCTTTTTACAGTTACTCGAACTAAACAACACAAGAAATATAAAACGACATGCCTAGTCAAGCATCCAACACCCATCACATTCAAGTGAGCCAATTGTGTATTGGCTTGTATGTGCACCTGGATTTAGGATGGATGGACCATCCATTTTCGACCAGCAATTTTAAAATTACTGATCAGTATCAAATCGATACCATTAAATCTTTGGGCCTGTCGCAATTGCGTTACGACCCAAAACGCAGTACCGTCGCCCCGTTAACCTTTAACAATGTGGTTGAGTTTCCGACGAGAAAAGCAGCGGCTAAACCCAACATCGAGACGGTAGATGATCGCACCTTAACCTACTTACAACGTAAACAACAACGCTTACAACAAACGCTCAATGAGAGCGAAAAAAAGTTTTTAAAGACCAGCTTAGACGTGAAGCAGATTCAAAAGCTGGCCAATGAGCAGCCGACGCAAGCGTTAAATATGGCAGAACATTTGGTGCAGGATTTAGTCACCAGCACCTTAACCGAAAGTGATATTGCCATCCATGCCATGAACGGCGCGCGCACGGGGGATGAGCATTATCAACATGAGATGAACACCTTGGTGTTGACCATGATGCTGGCAAAAAACTGCAACTTAAGTGAAGATGATACCGTGACCATTGGCATGGCTGCACTGTTGCACGACATTGGTAAGCGTCAGATCACGCCCAAAATCACACTCAAAAAAGAGCCACTGACCCATATTGAAAAATCGGTATATCAAAGCCATGTTGGCTTAGGGTTAAACATGCTCAAAGAGTTACCGGTTTCTAAAAAACTCCTCACCATCGTGGCGCAGCATCATGAATTTGCCGACGGCAGCGGCTATCCTGCCGGGTTAAAATGCGCGGAAATTGATGCACTGACGCATTTACTGATCATCGTCAATATGTTTGATAATTTATGTAATCCCATCAACCCATTGGCGGCCAAAACGCCTTACGAGGCATTGGGCTTAATGTTTTCGCAACAACGTCAGTTGTTTGATCAACCCTTGTTGCGACAATTTATTAAATCCTTAGGCATTTACCCACCGGGTAGCATTGTGCGTTTATCGGATCAGCGTTTGGCAGGCGTATTGTCAACCAATCCGCAACAACCGCTACGCCCGTTTGTAAAAATTATCGATGAAAATGATGATTTAAATGATGACATCATTGACCTACGTGAAGCGATGAACATCAACATTACACAATGCATCAAGCAAGATCAGCTGTCCACAGTGATGCGCACGCAAATGTTTAGACGCCATCGCACCAATTACTTTATCGATAAAGCGTTTCAATAAAAAAAGCGTCACTGCACGTGACGCTTTTTACATATAGGTTAAGCGTATCGTCATCACCGCATTATCGGTGTTGCGTTTTGACAAACAATACCGCACCGACGACCCCTGTCATCGCAATCAATACAGCCGCGAATATCGCCAGTGCATCTCACCACGATTTACTTAACCATTGCATACTCCATTTGTGCAGATAGGCAAAGATAAAGCCTTCTAAGCCATCGCCATCATTGATGGTAGCGGCAACTGCTCCGGTTGCGGGTTCGATATACAACCGTAGATGGTCAGGTGATTGTGTTTGTACTTTCAGGACAGGCAAACGCTTAAATATAAATCCATACTCATTGGCAAAGCGAGTGACCCATTGTATGGATTGAATCGGCGCTAAAGTGAGTGACAACTGACTTAACCATATTGGGATAAAGTTTGCAGGTGCCAATGCCTGAAACTGTCCAGCATGACTGACCCACAACTGCGGCATTGCTGCCGATTGCGCTGTCGCTGACGCATGCACATGCGTGGCCGCCACTTGCGCTTGTGGTAAGGCGGCTTGTGCGTTAACCGTAGGAATCACCTGCCAAAATAAGTGATCCGCAGTGCCATACACATCTAATTTCAACAATTGCCCCTCGCTCGTAGACAAGGCAGTCAGCAATTGTGCCCATGTCGTTGCGTCAACGCTTGTGGACGTACTCGCAAAGTGTGTATTGATTGAGGGCCGACGCTGTTGCGCATCGGACTGCCACAAATGCCACATACCACTGCTGGCCAATAACAATAGCAGCAACGATACCCACACACCTGCCTGCCGATGCCACCAGCGTAGAGAACCCCGTTGCAAGCGATAAGGCGCGGTTTTTCTGAGCTTGATATAGAGCACTATTCCAGTGAGGGCGGAGGCTAACACCAAACTCAGGGCCAAGGTGGCCACCGCTAACTGTAGGCGGGTGTGACTGGCTAAAAACGACCAATTGTGGCCCCACTGAAATAGCTGTGTCAGCCATGCGCGTCTATCATCCACCAAGGTCGCCAAGCGCGATTGCTCGGTATCCACATAGGCACGTAAGCCATCCTCCCGCGCAAACGCAACGCGCCAAACGGGCAAGATACGGTTAACCAGATGGTAATCCTGTTCAAAGTGCGTCACTTGCCGCACCGATGTCACTGGCGTATCCACCAGCCCTGTGTAATAGCGCGCCAACGCCACCGCATGCGCGGCTTCTGCCGCAAAGCGTGCTTTGCCATCTTGCACGCTAACATAGTGGGCTAAACTGGCGTGTGGTAAACCAATGCGATAGTAGGCTTGGCCTGCCAATTGCACCAAACTAATATGCGTAAATTGCTTGATGCCTTGCGCTTGCAACACTTGCGGTAGCGGTTGCGCATGGTGCAAATCAACCGATTGTAAAGGGGGCACAAATTGCTTGGGTACGGGTTGCAGGCGGGTCATAAGGGGATGCGATGCGCCAGACAGGCCCCACATGACCATGCCAATACAAGCGATGAAGCCGATATAGCGATGCCAATATAACCAAGATTGTTTAATGCGTTGTGTGTTCATGATGTGCGTGTTCATGCTGCGTGTGTTCAGTCGCGGGTGAATGGACAGAATGAGGCTGGGTGAAGTCCGTCACCCCTTTAAAACGGCTGATGCGCGCCTTTGCATCTGCGCTCAGCGCCTGTTCTTTACGGTGCAAGGCCGCTAACAAGGCATGCGCCCGCTCAGACGTGAGTCCTGCTTGTTGCAATCGCTGCGGGTTGGTCAGTTCGGTGCCACCACATAACAGTGTTTGCCAGCCATCAGGCGCACGTTTAAGTAGCGCCCGCCCGCCTTTTTCAGCAAGCAGCCAATCGACCATCGCCACCTCTCCTTGCACCACAATCACAGGCAATTGCAAAGGCTGCTCGGGTGTTTGCCATTGCGCGCGCAAGGTTTGCTCAATCGCTTGCGCCGCAGGCGCTACCGTCTCACTCCAAGCAGTCGCCCCCATTACCATCAATACACACTGAAACAGACTTATTAAGATTGTTTTTTTCATGCGTCTCCTTACCATTCTCCTACGTGGTCAGTCGCAGGAGAATGCTTGATTAAACGAGCGCCAGCTCGATCTTCAACTGGTTGATTAATACGCCCAAGTCACGCCCAAGTAAGCGGTGCGGCCATCTCCTGGCAGAAAAAATGCACCATCTGCCCCATTTTGATTGCCAGTAATGCCAGTGCTCGCTGCATATTTTTGATTGGCTAAATTGCGCCCTTCAATAAACCACGACCAATGCGCATTGACTTTTTGCCCCGCTTTCAGCCCCCACAAAAAGTAGCGGTCTGCAAATAAAGTTTCGGCAAAATCAACATTCACACGCTGCGGTGACCATTCTATCGTTGGCCCAAAGTAAACGTTTTCTAACCAGTGACTGCCGCGGTACAGCAATTCTGAGCGCAATAAAGAGCGTTGCATCCCCGGCAGACGGTTGTCACCGTACACCGCATCGCCATCCAGCTTGAAATCATTGACCAGCAGGCTAGACCGCCAATGCAAATCCTCTGGTAAGCGTACTGTCAGCCCAAGCTCTAAGCCGCGGTGCACGGTATTATCCGCATTCAGCGTCGCGGTGTTGGGCGGCGCGCCCACAGCCAATAACTCGTTGTTGAGGCGGGCATAATACAATGCGATATCCCAATCTAGCGTTTCACTGCTGCCGCGCGTACCAATTTCAAACGTCGTTCCTGTTTGTGCCTTTAAAAAGCCAGCCACCGTATTGTTCAACTCACCAAAACTCGGCGGCTCAAAACTGCGTGATACATTGGCAAACACTTGCGCCTGTGGATGCACTTGATACAACAGGCCTATTTTGGGGCTGGTTTGTGCGTAGGTTTCATCCACACTTTGATCTACCCCAGCGCGAATCAGTTGATCTTTCGCCTCGCGTCTGGCGCGGGTGTATTGCAGTCCCGCAATCAAGGTCCATTGCGCATCTAACCGTAAGCGGTCTTCAATAAACAGCTCGATATTGCGCGCACGTTGATCTGCATTGTTAATTAGAGCGCCCCGTGTTGCATTCACGTTACGATAGTTTTTCGCATCGGTGCGGCCAATCGTTGGGCTAAGTCCAGCAATCCATTCGTTTTCCAAGCCAAACAGTTCACCTTGTTGAATCCATCGCGCAGACAAACCGTAATCATGCGATTGTTGGTCAATCACCCCTAAGGTGTCTAAAAAAACCAAATCGATAATGGGGTGGAACAAGCTCTTTTTCGAGTAAAAAGCGCCCAATTCCAAGCGCGCATGATCAAACAAAAGAGTGGTTTTATTAGCCAAACGCGTCACGTTAATATCGCGCTGATTAATGCCCTGCCCCGGTATGACGCTCGATTGCCGTGGATTGGCCTTCAGTTGCGCTTTGCTTAAATTGCTCGGCAATTGTGAATCGTTATTGGTAACCCCAAAATAAAACCGCGTCTCAACTTGATCGTTGAGTTTGATACCGACATTTCCGGTGAAACGGTCTGCACTTTGCTGCGCATTGTCTCTAAAACTACTACTGCCATAGGTGCTGGCGGTGACAAAATAATCGATGTCGTCTTTCACACCGCCTGTGCTTACCCCAAGACGATAGTAGCCATAGCTCCCTCCCTCGGTACGCACTTCTAGCGGCGTCGCCGTGTGGCCCGTGCGTGAAATAAAATTGATACTGCCACCCAAAGTGCTAGCGCCGTATTGCAGGGCATTCGCGCCACGGTAGACCTCAATATAGTCAGTCGCCATCGGATCAATCGCAGGAAAATCAAAGCCACCATCTGCCAAATTGGTGGGAATGCCGTCTTGCATCAGCTTTAAGCCACGGCCATGAAAGGTGCGCTGCAAGCCTGAGCCACGAATCGACAAGCGCGTTTCTTCTGCGCCAAAGCGTGATTGCGCCAGCACGCCAGTGGCCATGCCTAAACTATCTTGTAAATTACTGGTACGCCCTTCGCGCACTTGCGCCATATCCACCACCGTGGTGCCGCCCGCGGTTTTAGAAGCGATGTCCTTAGCGGTTTCGATATCAGGTTGCGTGATTGAAACCGTTTTTTTAGTCGCGGTGACTTTCACTTCATCTAAATGCACACTGCCATCGTGTGCGGCGGATACCAGCTTGGGTAAACTGGCTAACACAGCCAAACAAATCATGGTTTTATTCAATTTCTAACTCCAACATATTCTTTAATAATCAATATGCACGTTTAAATTAAACGCACTTTTAAAATAAAGTCACCTTTAAAAACTGCACTAAGCGCTTTTGCGCGTTGGGACAGGGGATGGTTGCCAACGTACAAACGTTCCAATATCGCAGTAAAAATAGTGTCATGGCCGATCGAGATGAGTGGTACACGCGTTGTGGCTTGTATGTTTGACCATGCGATGCAAGGTCATACGGCTGATGCCGGTTTTCTCAGAGATTTCTGTGAGCGTGATATTGCGTTGCCATTCGACTTGCTTTGCAAACAAAACGGTTTTTAGATCGATAATGATCATGCGTGACTCCTCATCGCCCCGTTGGGGCAAGGCTATAAATACTGCGTTAAAGCAGCAGAATAATTAGCGTGAGGAAAAAACGGGTGGTGCGCGGGTGGGGTGCGCTGTTGCATCAAACGAGGCAACAGCAGGGGCTTGATACACACTGAGTGCAAGACGCACTTGTGCTTGTTGAAATAAAACATACGCAGGATTGTGCAGTGGCATCACCACATCATCCATGGCCAATTGGCAAAATGGGCAATGCTTGAGGTGATGATTGAGCGCATTCGGTTGCGATTTTGGTTGCACATCGAGTGCGGTAGCGAGTAATTTACCTTGAGTGGTGATGACTTGAATCACCAATTTTTGACCTTGGGTTGAACATATTTCCTGGGTGAAATTTTTGGCCGACGCCATTGGAAAAGCCAAACTCAAGGTAGGGACGAGACTGGTCAACAAGATGGCAAATATCGCCACTTGTGCAATTAACCGCTGGTATCTCGTGCTGTTCATGCCAATATAATAGCGGGTTTCACGTAAAATAAGCAATATTGATGTTTATTTACCACCCTTTTTCGCCCTTTTGATCTTTTTTGTGGAGCTTACATGGCCGCGACCAGCCTACTCGCCTTATTGGATGATATTACGACCATGCTCGATGACGTGTCTGTCATGAGCCAATTGGCCGCCAAGAAAACAGCGGGCGTGCTCGGTGACGACCTTGCATTAAATGCACAACAAGTCACTGGCATTGCGGCAGCACGTGAATTGCCTGTGGTCTATGCCGTGGCAACAGGGTCTTTTATTAACAAACTGATTCTCGTGCCTGCGGCGTTACTGATCAGTGCATGGTTGCCCTGGTTGATCATGCCGCTACTGATGTTAGGCGGGGCTTTTTTGTGTTTTGAAGGCTTTGAAAAAATTTGGCATCGGCTGTTTCATGCTCGCGCTGACGCCCAGCATGCGCTTGCACTTGATCAAGCCATGCAAGACAGCCAAGCCGATTTAGTGGCCGTTGAACGTGACAAAATCAAAGGTGCCGTGCGGACTGACTTTATTTTATCCGCTGAAATTATTGTGATTGCGCTGGGCGTGGTGTCCGAGGCAAGTTTTGTGCAGCAAGTGCTGGTACTGTCTTTCATTGCGATTGCCATGACCATCGGCGTTTATGGCTTGGTGGCTGCGATTGTCAAAATGGATGATGCGGGCTTACGGCTCATGCGCTTATCTGGCACAAGCAACCTCAATCAAGGGTTACGATACCTAGGCAGGGTATTAGTCCAGAGCGTCCCCTACTTAATGCGCATGCTCTCTGTGCTGGGAACGGCAGCCATGTTTTTGGTTGGCGGGAGCATTATTAGCCACGGCCTACCCATGTTGCATCCTTTGCTGGAAGCCTGGCATGCATGGTCGCTGATCATCCATGCGTTGGTCGGCATCCTTAGTGGTGGTCTGGTGTTTTTGTTGGTTCGCCTCAGCATGTTAATTGTTGTCAAATCTTAAATACATGCATTGCCCGTTTGGTACAATTTATTTGAGTTAGGGGGCATCATGACTGTTACTTATCGCGCTTTTTCGCAAGCGTGTATCTTAATTTGCTTATGCCTGTTGGTGTCTTGTATGGCGACACCTGGCTTTATACAAGTGATTGACAATGTGCGTTGGTTTGCCGCCAATGCGACGTGTGCCTTACTGGCATGGTTGGGGTATTACTTTGCCAGCGACACTGAACGTCGTTGGAAACAGTGGTTTGTGCTAGGCACGGCTTGCTATCTCGCGGGCGGCATCATCTGGGTCTGGGAAGTCATCACCCATCAAGTCAGCTTTCCCGCCAAATCAGATTTGTTTTACCCTTTATTAGGCCCTAGCTTAATTATCGGTTTTATTGTGGCATTGCGTACACAATTATCGCGTGCGAAAACGCTGGCTTTTGTCATTGATGCGATGGCTTTTAGTGTGGCGATACTTGGCTACGTGTTGATTTCTTACCTGCCGCACGCGCAACACATCTCCTTGTCGGAGTTGGTGGTGCTCACCGCCTATCCGGTCAGCTTACTGAGTGCTGCATTGGTCTCTTTGCTGTTAATCCCGTACTTAAGACCTGCCTTAATGCTGCCTTGGATCATGCTCAGCGTTGGCTTGTTGCTGGATGGTGCGTGTTGGATGCAATGGAATTTAAACCAACTCAATCACATCCCGCAAACCAATATTTGGCTGAATAATGCGTTTTCCGTTTCAGATATTTTAATTGGTATAGGGCTTTATGGTTGGAGCATACGCCCTTCTAAAAACCGTAAATTTCATTGGCAATGCAAGCGCGTTCGCGGACTGATCCCACTGATTGCATTTATTTTTAGCATCTTTACCTTACTGATTATTTGGTTACAAAGTGGCCAACATCCTTACTCTTACCACGTCGCCACCAGTGCCGTGATGACCATCTTAATCTGCTCGGCGTTTCGACAAACCGTGTTGCTCCGTGAGTCTGAAAAACTACTGTCCTCAGAAATACGTTTAGAAGAGCGAGAACAACAATATCGCCAGCTAGCGCAGTTTGATCCGCTCACCCAGTTGCCTAATCGCTTGTCTGTACAAACCACGCTCGAACATGCGGTGATTTCAGCGGCGAGCGACAGTAGCACGGTCGCTCTAATGATGATTGATATGAAACAGTTTCAAACAATCAATGATAGTTTTGGCCACGCAACGGGCGATCAATTTTTAGTGGAAATGGCAACACGTTTGCAACAAATCGCGCAAGAATGCGCACATTTGGGGCGTATACACAGCGATCAATTTACCTTAATCGCGGCCAACAAAACCGATGCCGAGTTGGAATTACTAGTCCATCGGATATTTGAGAAACTGCATGATCCCGTTCACGTAGACGAACATGAGTTGATACTTGATGCGTGCATAGGCATCAGCGTATTCCCGCGCGACGCGCACACGGCGAGTGATTTAACGCGTCATGCCAATACCGCGTTGAGCCATGCCAAGCAAAATGGGCATCAGCCTTGGATGTTTTACTGCAAAGAACAGACCAAAGGGGCACAACGGCTATACCGTTTAGATATTCAATTGCGCAAAGCCATCAAAAAACAAGCCTTTTTCTTGCAGTTTCAGCCGATTTTTAGTGTGGATAGCAATGGACACCTCAATATCCATAACATTGAAGCCTTAGTACGCTGGAAAAATAATAAACACGAGATTATCTCCCCCGCTGACTTTATTCCTTATGCCGAAAAATCAGGCTTAATTTTGCCGATTGGGGAATGGGTGATTGCACAGTCCTGTCAATCCTTGGCTCAGCTGATACGCTACACGGGCTTAACCGTCGGGCTATCAATTAATATTTCACCCCGCCAGTTTCGCGACCCGAAGCTGTTACCGTTTATCGCTGATCAGCTGAATGTGAACGGGATTGACCCTCATACCATCACGTTGGAGATTACTGAAAGCGCTGTATTTGAACATGAACAACAGGCGCTGGCCACTTTGCATCAAATGAAAGCGCTCGGCCTTAACATTGCTTTGGACGATTTTGGCGTGGGCAATTCATCGTTGTTTAAGCTTAAGCAACTGCCCATTGATGAACTGAAAATTGACCGTGCATTTTTAATCGATGTGCCAGAAAGCCTTGCTGACAAAGAAATCCTGAGCACCATCATCAAGACCGCCAACATTCTTGGCATTTCAGTGGTGGTGGAAGGGGTTGAAACAGCAGCACAATTAGCGTTTTTAAACGGTATTGGCTGCGATAGCATGCAAGGGTTTTTGTTAGGTAAACCGATGTCGATGGAGGCGATCACTCAACTGCTGATTGAAAACCGATTGACCGCAAAAGCGCTTGCCCCTTAATGGTCAATTGCGCCTTTAAATATTGCTACTAAGCAACCACTACAAAGGCTGTGATGTAGATGATGTGCTTGGCTCAGGGTTGATCACGCTGTCTAACATTAAACAAGCCACCCCCACGCATATGGCGCTATCCGCCACATTAAACGCTGGCCACGCCCACTGCTCATAATAAAACAATAAAAAATCGACCACATAACCCAAGGTTAAACGATCATATAAATTGCCCAGCGCGCCGCCTAAAATCAAGGCCAACCCACAGCAAAATAATTTTTTATGTGGTTGCTTAAGTATTAAATACACCATAACAACGGAAGCTAAGCTGGATACTGCTGTAAAAAACCCATGCTGCCAGCCGCCCGCATCCGCCAGAAAGCTAAATGCTGCGCCCGTGTTGTGATAGCGTACCAACTCAAAAAAACCAGTGATGGGCAGATGTTCTGCATACGCAAAACGCGCTTGAATCAAGTGCTTAGTGTAAAGATCCAGCGCAATTACCAAGCCACTCAGGCATAACCATCGGGAAGCGGTCATTAAATTACGCATAGGTACGTGCTTCGCCCACACCGAACAAATTGCTAACACACCGCCCACAAATGCTAGGGTGTGCCGCATCCGCACCGACATCGGCGCGGTAATGCCAACAACGCTCGCATTTGGCATGCGCGCTGGCGCTTACTTCCAATGTCAGCCCAGTATCTACTTGTTTGTAGACATTCGCACGCGAGGTGATCAATGCAAATTTTAAATCCTCACCCAAGCGATTGAGCGCATCAAACATGGCACCATCGGCGTAAATAGTCACTTCGGCTTGCAAGGAAGAACCGACAGCCCCTTCGCCGCGTTTTTCTTCAATTTTTTTATTGGCAGTTTCACGCAACAGGCGTAACTGCGCCCAATCGGCCAGTTGTGCCTCGGTTAAGCCATGCGCGGGCAAGGCATACCAAGTGTCTTCAAACACCGTCGCTTGCGCGTCTAGGCCTAATGTCTGCCAAATTTCATCGGCGGTAAAGCTTAATATCGGCGCCATTAGGCGCATCATGGTGTGGGTGATGTGATACAACGCGCTTTGTGCCGCGCGCCGTGCCTGCGAAGCTTCGCCACTGGTGTAGAGGCGGTCTTTTAAGATATCTAAATAAAAGCCACCTAAGTCTTCAGAGCAAAACCCGACAAACTTTTGCACTGCCAAGTGAAACTCGTATTGATCATAATCGGCCAAAATATTGGCCTGTAATGCATGTGTTAAATGCAACGCATATCGGTCAATTTCTAACCACTCGCTTACAGGCAACAACTCTTTGCTGGCATCAAAATCTGCCAAGTTAGAAAGCAAAAAGCGTAAGGTATTCCGGATACGACGATAGCCATCGGCCACACGCTTGAGAATTTCATCACTAATCGTCAATTCACCAGAGTAATCGGTCGAGGCCACCCACAAGCGCAAAATATCCGCACCATAGGTATCCATCACTTTTTGCGGTGCCACCACATTGCCTTTAGATTTACTCATTTTGTGACCAGCGCCATCCACCACAAAGCCATGCGTTAACAGCGCTTTGTAAGGGGCATGCCCGTCGATAGCACAGCCCGTCAACAAGCTGGATTGAAACCAACCACGGTGTTGGTCAGAGCCCTCTAAATATAAATCTGCAACGGGCTGATGTTGCGCTTCGCGCACGGCTGCCTCTGTTGATAACGAGGCATGTTGGCTAGAACGAATCACCGCATAATGCGTGGCGCCAGAATCAAACCACACATCTAAAGTATCGGTAACTTTTTTGTATTGCTCGGCATGTTGAGGCGCATGTTGCGCCAAAAACGCCGCCGCATCTAAACTAAACCAAGCCTCTACCCCTGTTTGCTCGGTGAGCAAGGCCGCTTGCGCTAATAGCTCTGCGGTTTTTGGATGCGGCTCGCCAGTTTCTTTGTGCACAAAAAACGGCATCGGCACGCCCCAGTTACGTTGACGCGACACACACCAATCCGGGCGGTTTTTAATCATCGCTTCTAAACGGGCGCGGCCCCAACTGGGGAAAAATTGCGTGGCATCCACTGCAGCATTTGCGTGTTGGCGTAAAGAGTGCCCATCTGTGCCAATGGATTGCATGCCAACAAACCATTGGTGCGTCGCCAACTGCATCAATGGCGTTTTGTGCCGCCAGCAATGCGGAAAACTATGGTGTAAGCGCGCTGAGGCAAACAATACGCCATTTTCTAGCAGCTTAGCCAATATAATCTTGTTGGCTTCTTGCCGCGATAAACCGCGAATGTCAGCAAATTCCACCAAATCACTGCTAAAAAACTTACCATCGCCACCAATCAAGACCCGTGGTTTTTCATTGGGGAAGTGAGCTCGCATTACTAACCAGTCATCGTTACCATGGGCGGCCGCGGTATGCACTAAACCGGTACCGGCATCGGTAGTGACATGATCGCCGGTAATCACCGGCACATGGCGCTGATCAAACGGGTGCGCCAATGGCAAGCCAGCGAGCGCTGCACCAAGGCATGAGGCCAGCACGTTAGGATGACTTTCTTCGTAGCGCGCCAAGGTGTTGTCTGCCAACGCGCGCGCCAAGATGAGTAAACCCTTGCTGGTATGTATCAGGTCATAGGTCAATTCAGGGTTGACGCTCACCGCTTGGTTGGCAGGCAAGGTCCATGGCGTGGTGGTCCAAATCACCGCATAGGCGTTGGTATCAATTTTTTCTAGGCCAAACGCGGTGGCTAAAGCGGCGTTATCGACCACTTTAAAGCCCACATCAATCGCAGGCGAATTGACGTCTTCATATTCCACTTCGGCTTCGGCCAAGGCTGAGCCGCAATCCACACACCAATGCACGGGTTTAGAGCCTTGATACAAATACCCATTTTGATAGATCTCACCTAAAGCACGCATGATGTCGGCCTCGGTTTTAAAATCCATGGTGAGATAGGGATGATCCCAATCACCCAACACGCCTAAACGGATAAAGTCTTTCTTTTGTTTTTCGACTTGCTCAGCGGCATAGGCGCGGCAGAGTTCACGAAATTGCGCGGGGTCGATATGTTTGCCATGGGTTTTTTCTACCACCAGCTCAATCGGCAGGCCGTGACAATCCCAACCCGGCACATAGGGCGCATCAAAGCCACTCATGGTTTTGGCTTTGATAATGATGTCTTTCAAAATTTTATTCACGGCATGGCCAATGTGAATATCACCGTTGGCATAGGGTGGGCCATCGTGCAAAATAAATTTGGGTGCGCCTTTGCGTTTAGCACGGATGCGCTCATAGACTTTGCGTTCTTGCCAGCTTTTGAGCCAGGCAGGCTCGCGCTTGGCTAAATCACCGCGCATGGGGAATGCGGTTTCAGGCAAATTTAAAGGATATTTTGAATCTTTTTGTGAATCGGTCATGTTTTGTTCTCTGTGACTACGCTGTCATCTTTAGGCAAGGCCTGTGTGAAAATACTGTCTACCTTGCACGACATCTTGCGCGATTTGCGCTGTGAGTGCCGCTAATCCGTCAAACTTCCGCTCCTCGCGCAATTGATGAAAAAACTGCACTTGGACATGCTGCCCATACAAATCACCTGCAAAATCAATGATATGCACTTCAAGCTTGAGTTTCGGAATCCCCGCGATGGTTGGTCGCAAGCCTAAATTAGCCACCGCTGGATGCCCGTTTAATTTTACCGCATAAACCCCAGTGAGTGCCGGGCGCTCATGCCGCATATGCACATTGGCGGTTGGAAAACCTAAGGTGCGACCCAATTGTGCGCCATGCACAACGGTGCCGCTGATGCTGTAGGGGCGACCCAGCAAGGCTTGTGCTTTTTGCAACTGCCCCTCTGCCAGTGCATTTCGCACCAAGGTGCTAGATACGCGCTCACCGTCAATTTGCACTTCTGCTAAGGGAATGACTTGAAATCCATGCGATTTTAAAGTGTGTACACTACCCGCGCGTTTAGCGCCAAAACAAAAATCTTCACCCACCATGACGACATTTGCTTGCAGTTGATCCCGTAACACCTGCATAAACGCCGTCGGCGTTTGCGCAGAAAACGCATGATTAAACCGTTGCACGTAAACTTGCCGCACACCACGTGCCGCAAAAAATTGTAACTTTTCGCGCAAAGAAGCTAAGCGTGCTGGCGCCATTGCAGGCTGAAAAAACTCGCGCGGATGCGGTTCAAACGTCATCACCGCGGGACATAATCCATGTTGCTTGGCGTAGTCTACCAATTGATCCAACAAAATTTGATGACCCAGATGCATGCCATCAAAATTGCCAATGGCGATCGCTTGCGCGTGTGCTTGGGTTGGAAAATGACGATACACTTGCATAAATAACAGTTATCGAGCGACCCGTTTAGTAAAGTCCCGCGGACGAAAACCCAATAAACCAAGCACCGCAAAATACACGGTCATGCCCAAGACAACCAAGCCTGCCAAACTGCCCATGCGTTGGTATGCTGGCAAGGCTAACCAATCGCCAACCGCTTGCGCGGCCAAATGCAAGCTGATTGCCATGAACGTGACCGCAACCACTAATTTGACTAAAAATACCATCCAACCTGGGTTAGGCTGATAAGCGCCACTGCGTTGCAAGTGAAACCACAACAAACTTGCATTTAAACAAGCGCCCAAGCCCACCGCCAGTGCTAAGCCCGCATGCTGCAAAGGCGTGAGCCATAGAAAGAGGCCATTGAATAGCTGCGTGACCACCAAAGTGAAGATTGCAATTTTGACTGGCGTTTTAACGTTTTGCCGCGCGTAAAACCCGGGCGCCAACACTTTCACCATGATTAAGCCCAACAAACTGATGCTGTAGGCGATTAACGCGCGCTCAGTCATGGCGACATCCATCGGGGTAAATCGACCGTAATAAAACAAACTGGCCACCAGCGGTTTTGACAACACCGCTAACGCGACCGCAGCCGGCAGCGACAACATACAGGTGAGCCGTAATCCCCAGTCTAATAACTGCGAAAATTCTGCATCGGTGTTATCAACAAATGATTTTGATAAGCTTGGTAGCAATATCGTACCCAAAGCCACGCCGAGCACCCCGGTTGGAAACTCCATTAAGCGATCAGCGTAATACAACCAAGAGACACTGCCAGTGGGCATAAACGAAGCAAAGATATTGTTGAGTACAATCGAAATTTGCGCGACAGATACGCCAAAAATGGCGGGACCCATCAAGCGTAAAATACGCCGCACGCCCTCATCTTGTAGGTTTAGTGCATAACGAGGCAACATCCCCAGTTTTTGCAAGTAGGGCAATTGATACAACAATTGCACAATGCCGCCCACAAACACCGCCCAAGCCAACACATAAATTGAATGATCAAAATATGGCGCAACCCATACTGCGGCAATGATAAAACTCAAGTTGAGCCACACAGGCGTGAACGCCGGCACTTGAAACTGGCTGTAAGCGTTGAGGACGCCGCCTGCCATAGACACTAATGAAATAAACAAAATATACGGAAAGGTGATGCGCAATAAATCGGTGGTGAGTGCGAATTTAGCAGCATCTTGAGCAAACCCAGGCGAGGTGAGGTGCACAATCAAAGGGGCGGCCAACATGCCGACAATGGTGACGGCTACTAAGAATAGACCTAACAAACTGGCGACATGGTTGATGAGTGCGCGCGTGGCCTCAGGGCTGCGTTGCTTGCGATACTCGGATAAGATGGGCACAAAGGCTTGGCTAAAAGCGCCTTCACCAGAAATACGCCGCAATAAGTTAGGAATTTTAAACGCGACAAAAAACGCATCTGTGGCCATGCCAGCCCCAAATATCCGTGCAATTAAAGTATCTCGCGCAAAGCCTAGCAAGCGTGAAATAAACGTCATGCCACCAACGGTAGCCAAGGCTTTGAGTAAATTCATAGAGATGATGACAGTGTGCCGTGCGCGTGGATGGCAATCGAAAGTGCGTATTGTTTTAGAAGACGTTTAAAACAGCTTAATTTTAACACGCAGGCCGCGCGTGCAGACAGGGTTTATCGAATAATTCTTGGGTAAACCTTGCGCAATTGCGTTTAAAACAGTATGATGCACGGTTTCGTATTTCACCCTATTTTAAGTCACAGGACAAACACACATGGCAAATACCGCACAAGCTCGCAAACGCGCGCGTCAATCCGTGAAAGTGAATGCGCACAATGCTGCGTTGCGCTCTACTTTGCGTACTGCAATCAAAAAAGTGATCAAAGCAATCCAAGCGGGGGATAAAGCTGCTGCTGCTGCGTCTTACCAAGAAAATGTAAGCGTTATTGATCGCATTGCTGATAAAAAGATTATTCACAAAAACAAAGCTGCACGTCACAAGAGCCGTTTAGCTGCCGCGATTAAAGCGCTTGCTTAATACTTGTGGCCGTCTGGCCGCTTTTGATGGCTGTTTAGTTGCGCAGTGTTGTTGGCCTGCACTTTGAATAAAGTCCTCAACGCAGTACATAAAAAGCTGAACTTGATGTTCAGCTTTTTTATTGGCTTACATATCAAAGCCTGCTGTGCGTCGCGCATTGCGTCTCACATGGTTATCAACAAAAAACCCGCAACAGATTGCGGGTTTTTTGTTGATCCTATGCGGTCATGCTATCCACCACGACAGGTGACATTTCATGTTTTACATTTCACCGATATGCAGTTCGCTTCGTGCCACTTTTGCAATATTTAATACGCTGTCCAACTGCTCACCAATCACGGTAAAGTGACCCATTTTGCGGCCTTTGCGTGGTGATTGCTTGCCATATAAATGCATTTTTAATTGGCCATGCGCAAAAGCTTGATGCCATGCAGGCTCCACTTGCTCACCTCGATATAACCAACTATCGCCTAAAATATTGACCATCACCGCTTGGCTATGCAACTTGGGGCTACCCAACGCTTGGCCTGTGATGACCCGCACTTGTTGCTCAAACTGATTGGTGATGCAAGCGTCAATTGTGTAGTGCCCAGAATTATGTGGACGTGGTGCGATTTCGTTAATCAGTAATTGATGGCCGACGACAAAAAACTCTACACCCAACACCCCTACATAATTGAGTTGGGTGGCTAATTTTTTAGCCAACACTTGTGCATTGGCTTTGATCACTTCAGAGCAACGCGCAGGCACAATGCTTACATCTAAAATGCCGTTTAAATGGCTATTTTCAGCCGTGGGAAACGCCTCAATATGGCCTTGCGCATCGCGAGCAAGTACCACAGACACTTCTAAATCAAGGTCTAACATTTTTTCTAATACGCAGGCTTCTTGCTGAAAGCCTTGAAATGCCAACAGCGCTTCTGCGCGATTGGCAACACGCGCTTGGCCTTTACCATCGTAGCCAAAACGCGCCACTTTTAAGACAGCAGGATACATGTCAGGGCTATCCGGCAAATCAGCCGCCTGATAGATCGGCACAAAAGGCCCCACTGGTAACCCAGCTTCTTTAAAAAAGGTTTTTTCTTTGATGCGATGTTGGGCAATGGCAACGGCTTCTGCCGCTGGATGCACCACGGTGGATTGCGCTAATCGCGCCAAACTTTCTGCCGGCACATTTTCAAACTCGGTTGAAATCGCCTGACAAGACGCCGCCATTTGCTCGAGTGATGCCGCATCATCAAACGCTGCACACAGGTGCACGTCGGCAATTTGCCCCGCCGGGCTATGTGGATCTGGGTCTAACACGGTGACTTTGTAACCCATTTCGTGTGCGGCGATCACAAAAAAGCGGCCAAGTTGGCCACCACCGAGCATGCCTAACATGGCTGGGGGCTGTATCACTGACTGACTCATGGCTGTTCGTTTAACTCCATTGCATACACTTTTTCAACTTGTTTTTGGCGAAACGCTTTCAGCTTTTCAGCCAACGCGGCATCTTGATTGGCCAGCATCGCAACTGCAAATAACCCTGCATTTGCAGCACCTGCATCGCCAATGGCAAAGGTGGCCACAGGAATGCCTTTGGGCATTTGCACAATCGATAACAATGAATCTTGCCCTTGCAGATGCTTAGAAGGCACCGGCACACCCAAGACGGGCAAAGTGGTTTTGGCTGCCACCATGCCGGGCAAATGCGCTGCACCGCCAGCGCCAGCGATAATCACTTGAAACCCTTCAGTTTCGGCATGACTGGCAAACTCAAACATTAAATCTGGGGTGCGATGGGCGGATACCACACGTGCGACATACGCCACACCAAAATCAGCCAACATCTGCGCTGCGTTTTTCATCACTGGCCAATCACTGTCCGAGCCCATAATAATGGCGACCAAGGGTTTACTCATGTGCTTACCTTTAAAAATTAATATGTTTGCGGTTACACCAAGACTAAATTGTCTCGATGAATCAGCTCATTTTCTTCGACATAGCCTAATATATTGGCAATCTCGTGACTGGGTCTACGTTTAATGCGCTGCACTTCATTGGCATGGTAGTTCACGATGCCGCGTGCTACTTCTATGCCACGCAAATCGACACAAGCCACGACATCTCCGCGTTCAAATTGGCCACGCACTTCTACGACCCCAATCGGTAGCAGACTTTTGCCTTCTTTGCTCAACACTGCAACCGCGCCATCGTCTAATACCAATTGGCCACCTAAGCGCAAATGATCGGCTAACCATTGTTTTTTGGCGATGGTTTTCATTTGAACGGCTTTTAAATGCGTACCGATGGCTTCACCAGCACTCAAGCGCTCTAATACGCGCGGCTCACGGCCAGAGGCAATCACAGTATGCGCGCCACTATGTGCGGCGCGTTTGGCTGCCAATATTTTGGTGAGCATGCCGCCAGTGCCAACCGCACTTCCCGCCCCGCCGGCCATTTCCTCTAAACGAGGATTGCCAGCCGTTTCGTGTTGTATAAAGGTTGCATTTGGGTCTTTACGAGGATCTGCAGAATACAGTCCTTGCTGATCAGTCAAAATAATCAAAGCATCGGCTTCAATCAAATTAGCGACCAAAGCCCCCAAAGTATCATTATCCCCAAAGCGGATTTCTTCGGTCACGACTGTATCGTTTTCATTAATGATAGGAATGACTTTGAGATCAAGCAAGGTGCGTAAAGTACTGCGTGCGTTGAGGTAACGCTTGCGGTCAGCCAAATCTTCATGGGTCAGCAATAATTGGGCGGTATGCAGGCCATGCTTTGCAAAACATTGTTCATACATTTGCACCAAGCCCATTTGTCCGACAGCGGCGGCGGCTTGCAACTCGTTGATTTCGACTGGGCGTTTTTTCCAACCTAAGCGTTGCATACCTTCGGCAACCGCGCCACTGGACACCAGCGCCACTTGCTTACCGCCTTGCACCAACACGCTGATTTGTGCCGCCCAAGCGGCAATCGCTGATTGATCTAGCCCTTCACCATTATTGGTGACTAAGCTCGATCCTACTTTCACAATCAGCGTTTTGCTGTCTTGAATCAATGAAGGCAACATAACAAAAAATTAATCAATATGAACGGTGGGTTGACTGGCTTCGAGTTCACGTTGCGCACGCACTTGCTCAATGTGATCCATAATGGCATAGGTAAGCTCTTTACACCCGCCACCACTGATGGCAGAGATCGCAAACACGGGACCTTGCCAGCCATAGGCTGTCACAAAATCAGCGACTTTTTGTGCACTGTCTTCCAACATATCGATTTTATTTAATACCAGCCAACGTGGCTTATCAAATAAAGATTGATCATATTTTTTGAGTTCGTTGACAATCGCCTTGGCTTCTTGCACGGGGTCGATGGCTTCATCGAATGGCGCCAAATCCACCAAATGTAGCAACAACGAAGTACGCTGCAAGTGACGTAAAAACTGATGCCCAAGTCCAGCGCCCTCTGCCGCCCCTTCAATTAAGCCAGGGACATCCGCAATGACAAAACTGCGGTTGGCATCTACGCGTACTACGCCTAAATTAGGATGCAAGGTCGTAAACGGATAATCGGCGACTTTGGGTTTTGCCGCAGAAACTGAACGAATAAAAGTCGATTTACCCGCATTTGGCATTCCCAACAAGCCTACATCCGCCAATACTTTCAACTCAAGATAAAGCTCGTAGGCTTCACCTGGCTCACCTTTGGTGCATTGACGCGGCGCGCGATTGGTACTGGTTTTAAAGTGAATATTACCCAAGCCGCCATTGCCGCCTTTGGCAATCATGACTTTATAGCCATCGGTATTTAAATCCACCATCAGTTGACCGGTGGCTTTATCACTGATGGTAGTGCCGACAGGGACACGCAACACCATATCATCACCGCCCTTGCCGTAACAATCGGCACCACTGCCATTTTCGCCACGCTCAGCTTTGAACATCCGCGTATAGCGATAATCGACCAAGGTATTGATATTACGGTCTGCAATCACAAACACTGAGCCGCCTTTACCGCCGTCACCGCCATTGGGCCCGCCCATCGGCTCATACTTTTCGCGGCGAAACGTCGCCACGCCATTACCACCGTCACCGGCGTAGACTTTAATGGTGGCTTCGTCAATAAACTTCATAATTGGCTTTTCTCAAATGTGCGTCGGGGAAATTACCCCTTACTCAGCTTGCCGCTGCGGGTCACAGGTTGCGTCAACTATAAATGAAAAAGCCCCGTCAAGCGACAGGGCTTTTAGCATTCAAAACCGATTAAACCGCTTCGATGCTCACAGTATGGCGTTTTAACGGGCCTTTTACTGCAAATTTTACTTTACCTTCCACCAAAGCAAACAGGGTATGGTCTTTGCCAATACCAACGTTTTCGCCAGGATGCATTTTGGTGCCACGTTGACGCACAATAATGCTACCTGCGTTAACAACGGTTTCACCAAAGGCTTTCACGCCTAAACGTTTTGCTTGTGAGTCGCGGCCGTTACGTGAACTACCGCCTGCTTTTTTGTGTGCCATGTATTATTCCTCTGCGCTTATTCTGCAAATGAGATCACTGCTTATTTAGCAGAAATCGTATTGATTTGAATTTCGGTGTAGCTCTGACGGTGACCTTGTGTTTTGCGATAGTGTTTACGACGACGCATTTTAAAGATCATCACTTTGTCACCACGGCCGTGTGAAACAACGGTTGCATTGACTGTTGCACCAGCGATTAATGGCGCACCGACAGTGGTATTGGTACCATCAGCTACAACCAACACTTTATCAATCACCACGGTAGAACCTACATCACCGATTAATTTTTCTACTTTTAACTTGTCACCAGCGGCTACTTTGTACTGTTTGCCACCTGTTTTAATCACTGCATACATAATAATGCCTTAAATGTCGCCCTTTAAAGAACCCGCAATTATACGCAATTATTTTTGTATTGCAAATACATTTGCGTCTATTTTAAACACAGGCTTGAATACATTTAAACGCCCTTTATTTGATTAAAATCCCCTACACTGCATTCTTGACTCATCTATTGCATACACCGTTGAAAAAATATCAATTGATTGCCGCAGAAATCGCCAATGCCATCACGCTAGGCTTATTAAAGCGTGGCGAAAAACTGCCGTCCATTCGCGCCATGCAAGCGACCAAACAGGTCAATGCAGCAACGGTGTTTCAAGCTTATTATCAATTAGAGGCGAAAGGCTTGATTACGGCCAAACCGCGCTCAGGCTATTTCGTCACCGGGGCACCTGCATTTGCGCCTGTGAATACCCTTCCCCACACGCAAGAAGCCGCGCCTACGCAACTTGCCGTGAGTGACTTGGTATTTACATTACTGGCACATATTAAAGACGCTTCGCATGTACCGTTCGGCTCTGCCTTTCCTAGCCCGCAATTGTTTCCGCTCAACAAATTAGCTGAGCATATGGCGTTGGCCGTGAAACATATTTCAGCGTGGGATACCGTGAATGATATCGGTCAAGGCGATGTTGAATTGCGCCGACAAATCGCGCTGCGCTATCAGTTGGACGCCACACCCACCAGTTTGCACGAGATTGTGATTTGCAACGGCGCGCTAGAGGCATTGAATCTTTGCTTAAGCGCGGTCACGCAACCCGGAGATACGGTGATTATCGAGTCGCCCAGCTTTTACGCCGCTTTGCAATCGATTGAACGTCAGGGTTTGCGCGCGGTAGAAATCACCAGCAACCCCGACACTGGCATAGATTTAGCGGCGCTTGAGCGGGCAATCAGTCAACACCAACCCAAAGCCATTTGGTTGATGACCAACTTTCAAAACCCTACAGGCAGTTTGATGCCCACCGCCAACAAACAAGCATTGGTGGCGCTCATTACGCGTTATCAAATCCCATTAATTGAAGATGATGTTTATCGCGAACTGTATTTTGGTAAAACGCGCCCTCTGCCAGCAAAAGCGTTTGATACCGAAGGCTGGGTCATGCACTGCAGTTCTTTTTCTAAATGTTTGGCCCCCGGCTATCGGGTGGGGTGGGTCTCCGCTGGGCGCTTTACTGACCAGGTGGTCAGGCTCAAACTGTCCACGTCCCTTGCTACCTCTTTGCCTGCACAACGCTGTTTGGCAGGCTACTTAGCCAAAGGCGGTTATGACAAACACTTGCGGCAATTAAGACACCAGTTGATGTTACAACAATTGCAATATGCGCAAGCGATCCGCGATTGTTTCCCCACTGACACCCGACTCAACATGGCGCAAGGCGGGTATTTTATGTGGCTACAATTGCCTGACCATGTGCAGAGCATGCCTCTCTTTAAACGCGCAATCAGCCACAATATTAGCCTAGCACCCGGGCAGATGTTTGCCTCAGGCGACCAGTTTGCTTCGTATATACGGTTAAATTATGGGCATGCTTGGCAAGCGCACACCCGTGATGGCTTACAGTTACTGGGGCGGCTAATGGCGGATTAAAAGCAAAATCTGCTATGGTTGATTTAGCCAAATCTGCAACTGTTTTAAATACCAAGCGCAGCCTACACTGCAGACTGTTAAAACACCCATGAGTCTGCAAGATGGCAAAGCAATCACCCAAACGCATCATTCCGATTTCGCTGGCAACGGACACGCAAGCCATGCATGCGGGGGTTCAACCCAGCCAAAAAGTCTATCCACGTTACATCCAAGGCTATTTTAAACGTTGGCGCTGGGCCATGATTTGGCTCACGCAAATAGTGTTCTATGGCATGCCTTGGTTGCAACTTGGCGAACGCCAAGCGGTATTGTTTGATATTGCACACCAACGTTTTTATTTAGCGCAATGGGTCATTTACCCCCAAGATTTATATTATTTGGCACTACTATTGATGCTGTGTGCGTTTGCTTTATTTTTGTTTACGGCAGTCGCGGGAAGAGTTTGGTGCGGATTCGCATGCCCACAATCGGTGTATACAGAAATCTTTTTAACGATTGAGCATTGGTTTGAAGGCGATAGATTAGCTAGACAAGCGCTCGACCAAGCCGGCACCAGTGTAAAAAAATGGCGAATTAAACTCGGCAAACACAGTGTTTGGCTGGTTTTTTCATTGATCACAGGCATCACCTTTGTCGGATACTTTACCCCGATCCGTGAATTACTGCCTAGCTTGTCACAGGGGGCATTGTCAGAGTGGGAGCTCTTCTGGTTGGGTTTTTATAGTCTGGCCACCTACGGCAACGCGGGCTTTTTACGGGAACAGGTGTGCAAACATATGTGTCCGTATGCGCGCTTTCAAAGTGCGATGTTTGATCAGCACACGCTGATTGTGGCGTATGACACCGGCCGCGGTGAACCTAGAGGCGGACGTAGCAAAGAAAGTGATTATCAAACACAAGGCCTAGGCGCATGTATTGACTGCAATATCTGTGTGCAAGTGTGCCCGACTGGCATCGATATTCGCAATGGTCTGCAATATGAATGCATCAGTTGCGGCTTATGTATTGATGCTTGCGATCAAGTGATGGACAAAATGCATTATCCACGTGGCTTAATCAAGTTTGCCACTGCCGATGGCAAGGCGACCAAAGCCACATTGCAACATGTGCTGCGGCCGCGTGTGCTACTTTATTTGGCGGCCTTAGTCATTATTTCAGCGGTGTTTGTGTACAGCCTGGCGCACAAACCACCCTTTAGAGTAGATGTGATGCGTGATCGGCAAACCCTGTATCGCGAAACCAGCCAAGGCATCGAAAACGCTTACCAAGTGCGTTTGACCAATGTCAGCGAACACACCGAAACCTATGTGCTGGCAGTCAGCGGACAGCCTGATTTAACGATCAGTGCAGAGCAGCCCATTCAAGTTGCGCCAGCCGACGAGGCACTCATCGCCATCAGCATTGCAACAACCGCAACACAACAACATGGGAGTTTACCGATTCAACTACGGGTGACCGCGCGTGCTACAGGCGAAACGGTGATCAGCAACACCAAGTTGATTGTCCCGTGAGTGATTGAAGCATCACCATGGTGACGTCTCCAGCACGGTGGCTAGGCATCTGCTTCATGATAGTTACTAACGGCGGCGGCAGTTGGCAAATGCAAGATGCGGGTCTTTTTCTGGCCCAACACTTTTAATAATAATTTATAAGTATCTAAATCAAATTTGAGCAGGGTTTGGCGTTCCAAAATGGCCTGCAAGCTGTCGTCATCGGTAGCCACGCCAAGGTAGGTCCAATGCGAAAATACATGTATTTCACGCAAGTCGTTTTCGTGGTGATGCTCTTCAATACCGATGATGCCAGCAAACGGCCAGCTTTTTAATTTATGCGCCATCAGCGCTTGCTGTAACCGCAATGCGTGGATATCTTTGCTTTCTGCACCGCAACATGCGCCTTTGCAGCGTTTGAGTTGATAGGCAAAGCAGGCACCGGTGCGGGCGGACTCGAGCCCACACAAACTTGGACAGAGTTGATGTTGCTCAACAATATTGCGTAACGCCTCGAGTGCTTGGCGTTTTGTTTTAAAAGTGCCAAACAGCGTTTGCATGGCAGCAGGATCAATCTCTTGCTCACCCACTAATGTTAATAATGGTTGAGCATGCGCATTGAAATGCCAACTACATAATTGGCGCTCGCGCCTGAGTTGTCGGTTGTACACCGGCTGGCGTTCTTTGACCAAGCGGGATTCGAGCAACAGCGCACTAAATTCCCCCGCAGTGGGAATCCACTCAAAGCGCTTCATTTCTTGCGTCATGCGCATTTCTTTGGTGGAGGCATGGTCGCTACTAAAATGAGATAGCACCCGCGCACGCAGATTGACACTTTTGCCAATATAAAGCGGCAAATCATTTTCGCCATAGAACAAATATACGCCTGGCGTTTCGGGCAGCTCACCCACTAAATGTGCATCAATATGCGGCGGTAGGGTCGGCGCCGCCAAAAGCTTTTGTGCGGCCGCACGTAAGGTGTCTTCACCTAAGTCGCGCTTAGCGTCTGCAAGCATGACTAGGATCGCATCCACATCCCCCATTGCCCGATGCCGGGCCAAACCCGTGATCTGATGGCGTTGCACTATCGCATCAATGCCATGGCTATAAAACTGGGGATATAACAACCTCGATAGCTTGACCGTGCACAATACTTTTTGTCTGAGGGTAATGCCAATGCGTTTAAACTCGGATTTTAAAAAGCCATGATCAAAACGCACATTATGCGCGGCAAGCACCGTACCCTCTAAAAAAGCCAATAAGATGTCTGCGACCTGTTCAAAGGTAGGCGCTTGAGCCACCATATTATTGTCAATCCCGGTCAGCGATTGAATAAATGGCGGGATCGGCTGCTCTGGATTGACCAACGTCTGCCAACGCGCTGTTTCAACGCCATCATCAAACCGTACCAAGGCAATTTCGGTGATGCGGTCCCGAAGCGGGGTGGCGCCAGTGGTTTCTAAATCTAAAAAAGTGATGGATGGCAGCATCATGTGGCTAGACGATGGGCGTTAAGCAGCGCAGCGCCAACAATGTGATCAAGCGCACACGCGCTATCAGTGGCGTTATTCATATAGAGGGCCTTTTGCTGCGCGGGCTTAGTCTTGCAAGCGAGTGAGCTGATTTGACAACACCGCTTCGCTATATAAATTGCGATGTTTAAGGCAATCTGGGGAGGTTTTATCGGGGCATTTTTCCCGTAACTTACAATCACAACTTTCAGCGACAATTTTTTCTAAAATTTCTAGCGTGGTGGGTGAGGTGTTCGGCGTTTGCGTCATAAATTTGAATCTTAATGAAAGTAATGTTTTCCTGTTGCGATGGACTCAACCCTGAATATGCGAGTTCAAAAATAGAGACATACAAATATGATCTAAATTTAAAAGTGTATACATTTAAACATACCGCTAAACGGGTTGCGAGACGCGGTTTAAAAACATGAATCATACCCTGACAAATCAAACTTGCGACAACTATCTTAGGTGTAAAACTTGGGTGTAAAAACCTGCAACTTCATCACTAAGGTCATCAACGATACATTTGCGCTATGCACAAAGCAGATTACAGCGCGGATGGTACACAATAGCAAACCAACATCGCGATTATTTGGCAATGTCGCATCAGCCACTTAACGTGCATTTAACTGCTGCATAAATTGAGCAAATGCCTTGTGATGTGTGTTTAAGCCCTGTAAATGCGTGAATGCCAACTGCATGCAATTTGCCATGCGCGCAAAAGCTTCTGCCTCCAAACGCATGGTGACGCCGCCCATGTCGAGCTCAACCAGATGATGAACGGTGCACAATACAATGCGTACGCCAGGGCTGCGGGCTAACAGCACATGTCGACAGGGGGTGGATGGGTCTTGCAAGGAATCATGCATCTTGGGTGTCTCCTGATCTGCGGTTAATTGATCACCGCTTGCGCGCAGCCTGCGCCCGCTTCTAGCGAAGTTTGCATGACAATTTTGGCCGCTGCTTTACGCAACATTTCATGCATCACAATAAAACTATTGGCCTCCAAACGTAAACGTATGCCGCCGACTTCTACTTCTACCATGTCCGAAGCTTGGTGATACAAGACTTTGCAAGCCGTATGCCCTCCAAGCAAGGCTTGCCCCATGATGGTTTGTTGCTTCATCGTACACTCCCAGCTGATTGACAATGAATAAATGATAATCATTCTCATTTAAAAAGTCAACCTTTTTGAGATATGCTGAGCAAGCTTGTACATTTAGATTGGTTGCTCATTTGTATTATTTGCAACGATGACTGGGGTGTAGGGATATGCCACACAACATTTTTCCGTTACAGTCGAGGGCATGCATACACAACCTAACAACCCCCTTCATGGCGTCACCTTGGCACAAATATTGGAGGCGTTACAGGCGCATTATGGCTGGTCAGGGCTTGCGCAACGCATTGCGATTCAATGTTTTAGTCATGAACCTAGCCATGCGTCGAGCTTAAAATTTTTGCGGCGTACGCCATGGGCGCGAGAAAAAGTCGAAGCGCTCTATATAGCAACCTTTAACGCAGCACAGACGTCACACCCCAAATAGCAATTGCACAATAAATATCGCCCGCGCACGGCATTACAAGCGCTGTATTGTGTTGCGTGATGCAAACAGTGCGCTGATCACACACGCTTTGTCACAAACACAGCATCTCAGTCCGCACGCGGCTTCCAACGCAAGCGCGGCTGTGGTTAGAGTGCGTTAAATAGACAGTAGATGCATTTGCGCGATCGCATGTTTAAAATTGCCACGCCACAAAACGGCTTTGCTTTTGTCCTTGCGCCATGGCGATGGTATGTACCGTACGTGCCTGTAATTGCGCTAGGGTGCGATACACCATAGGTAAAAGACTGGCTTTGGACACCAAACTGCTAAACCAAAGGCATTGATCGCCATATATGCGGCTTTCGCGCAACATGGTGTTTAAAAATTGTGCTTCGCCACCAGGGTAAACCAGTTCATGCGCTTGGCCACCAAAGTTAAGCTGTGCTGCTGGCGCCTTGCCTAAGCCTCGCCACTTTCGCTGCGTCCCCGCGCGTGCGTGGGCATGCGAAGCATGAAAAGGTGGATTACACATGGTGAGGGTAAATTGATCGTCAGGTAACAGCACCCCTTTAAAAATTGATGTTGCGCGGGGTTGCTGACGCAGACTGATTTGGCTAGCCAACCCATTGGCATCAATTAATTGTTGCGCATGGGCCAATGCGTTTGCATCCACATCGACGCCCACGCATTGCCAGCCGTAAACAGTTGTGGCCAGCAATGGGTAAATGAGATTGGCGCCTGTGCCGATATCCAACAACTTCACCTTTGCTGAGGAAGCATCGAGTGTACCTACCCCCAGCAGGTCAGCTAAATAATGCACATAATCGACACGCCCAGGGATCGGCGGACACAAATAACCAGGTGGGATATCCCAAGTGTGCACCCCATAATGATGCTGCAATAAAGCTTGGTTCAAGACCTTGACGGCCATCGGATCGGCAAAATTGATCGAGGCAACCCCATATGGGTTGGGACGCACATAGGGTTTCAGGGCTGGGCAGGCGTTCACCAAGGCGTCAAAATCATAGCCATACTGATGCGCATTGCGTGGGTGTAACGTCGTTTGAGTGGAAGCTGGTTGCATGCAAGGGTTAACAGATTAGCAAACGGCGTGAGGCCCAGCCACACGCCCATTCAATGATCAAAAAAATACTCAGCAGGTTTTCATGTGTATGTTAATCCACCAAGTACACGGCGATGGTGCTATCAAAAAAGCCGCCCACAGGGCGCGACCATGCGCGGACGCTTGTGCTTAGGTTGGTTTTGATGGGCTTTGCGTGCGCACCAGATCAGCAGTTTGCCGCGCTTGATTGGATAACTTAACCGCTTCAGCCGCTGAATCTGCCGCCATACGGGATGCCGACGCTTGTAGTGCAGCCAAGGCGGCATGTTTGGCCGCCACACGTGATTGCTCGGTGGATTTTGCCGCGCGTTTTGCTGCCTCAGAGGCATGCAACGTCAGTTCACCTAGTTTACTCAACGCAGCCACATAGCTTTTATTCACACCTTGATAGGTGGCCCGCAAATCTTCTAAATCCACTTCTAGCGATTTGATTTTTGCAAACACCTCTTCTAAACCTTGGGCCAATCTCATTCCCCTAACAAGTAAAAAATGACAACGTCATCATGCGCGTTCGAGCATACCCTGAATAAAAAAATAATGTTGAACTATTCAGCGTATGATGAATTGCATTCTGATGACGCATGCCTCACATGTGCCCGCTCGTTTTAATGGCCATACTAAAAGATTGTGAGTTTCGGATGGTGAAAGATTCCGATGGACACACCCAAGTCGATGCAATACAGGCGATGTTGCGTCGCATCGCACTGTTACACCAATCGATTCAAGCCGATCGCATATCGCTCACTCAAGTACAAACACCACTGCAAGAGATGCAAACACGGATCGCGCAGGTGACGCAATCTTTAGAAGCGAGCGAAAAAACGTTTGAAGCGGTGGCGATGATTCATCGCAATAGCTTGGAAACCATCCGTGAAACCCAAGTCGCTATGGCGGCGCTGCAGGCGTTGGTGGCGACAGATCAAGCACAGTTGCAAGAAAAAGACCGGGTCCTCCACGCATTGTTACGCATCATTGAAGACAACCGCATTAGCATGAAAGCCAGCGCCGTTGCGCAAAGTGCGCTTGAAACGCTGGCGTTTAACGACCCCCTCACCAGCTTACCCAACCGTCGATTGTTACAAGAACGCCTTGACCGCGCATACCTGAACCACCAGCGCAATCAAAGCTTTGGTGCGGTATTGTTTGTAGACCTTGATCGCTTTAAACAACTGAATGATCAATATGGTCATGAAGCGGGGGATGGCTTACTCAAACAAGTGGCCGTGCGCTTACAACAGGGGATACGCGACACCGATACAGTGGCGCGCTATGGCGGTGATGAATTTGTGATTTTACTGTGCGATCTTGCAAGCGATGTGAGTCAAGCACGCTTGCACGCCAACCGCATCGCGCAACAACTTTCCACCAGCCTTGCGGTGCCTTATCCGTTACAAGTGAATTTAAAACATACGCTCACCCACATTGAATACCAATGCTATGCCAGCATCGGCATGGTGATGTTTGGTGCAGATGAGGCGACTAAAGCCAGTGTGTTAGATTGGGCGGATGAAGCCATGTATTGGGGTAAATCGGAGGGTGGCCAATCCGTGCGTTGTTATGATGTACTCAATGCCACCGAAAAAACCTTGGCTGATCTCTATGCGTTGGCGATTAGTAACGATGTTGAAACGGCGAATCATGGCTTAAGAACCAAAGAATACGTCAAAACCCTAGCCCGACGCGCCATGTGGATGAATCTGTATCCCGATGAAATCAATGACATTATCATTGATCGACTTTACAAAACTACGCCATTGCATGACATCGGTAAAACACAGATTCCTTACGCTATTTTGCATAAACGCGAACCCTTTACGCCAAGTGAATGGGCGCAGATGCAAACGCATACCTTGCTAGGTGAGCAAATTCTCAACAAGATTCAACATAAAAATACGCATCTGGAACGCTTTTTAACCATGGCCAAAGAGATGGCGGGTGGCCATCATGAATGCTGGGACAGCACGGGCTATCCGCGGGGCTTGGCGGGTGTGGCCATTCCGCTTGCAGGCCGCTTGATGGCCTTTGCCGATGTGTATGATGCCTTGATTTCAGCACGTAGTTACAAAAAAGGCTGGCCACACGAACAGGCTTGCCAGGATATTATCAGCAAAAGCGGCACCAAGTTTGATCCGTTGCTGATGCAGGCCTTTTTGCTGGAACAAACCAACTTTAAAAGTATTGCCGAACGCCACCAAGACCATTAGTGCAAGCATGCGGCTGGCGAATACCAGCACACGCACGGATCGCCGCCGTCACCTGCATACGCCCCACCGCATGACAGCAACCGCGCCTTAAAATTGCTCCCACGCTGCATCATCGGTGCCAGTGCGTAAAGGCTTGGCGGATGGCGTGAAAGTCTCGTTGACAGGTGGTAATGCGGGTTTACGAATGGCCGCTTGCGTGTGACCCAACTTAAACACACTCACCGTTTGCGCCAACGCATAGGCTTGCTCGACCAGCGATTCAGCCGCGGCTGCCGCTTGCTCGACCAAGGCGGCATTTTGCTGGGTCGCTTCATCCATGTGGGTGACGGCAGTATTCACTTGATCAATGCCTGCACTTTGCTCCACCGACGCAGCGGTAATTTCACTGATAATGTCGCTGACGCGTCGCACCGAAGTGACAATCTCTTGCATGGTATTGCCTGCATGCTCAACTTGCTCCGTGCCCTCGGTGGTTGCATTGACCGATTCGCTGATTAAGCCTTTGATTTCTTTGGCTGCGCTGGCCGAGCGTTGCGCTAAATTGCGCACTTCGCCTGCCACCACCGCAAACCCACGCCCTTGCTCACCAGCGCGGGCCGCCTCAACCGCCGCATTGAGCGCCAAAATATTGGTTTGAAACGCAATCCCATCAATCACACTAATAATGTCTTCGATTTTGCGCGCACTGCTATTGATGTTGGCCATGGTCTCCACCACTTGATTCACCACCTC
>JAIYBT010000023.1 GCA_027488395.1 Methylophilaceae bacterium
ATTTTTTATCATATTAGATGGCGGTGGGCCATTTATACACCAGATTTACAAGACTTTTAACTTCGCAAACCATGTTCACATTTAGCATGCATCGCTTATCAATTGTGACAACGATGGGCGAGCACGCAGGCAAGTTGGCTACGCTAGGGCATGGGCATCGCGCTGGCTTTATCCCAAAAACAGCTTATTAGTGGAGGGCAACACAACCAATTTCGCGCTTGTTTTTGAATATACAACGCGCTTACCCATCCACAAAAGCACGCACAATAGCGGCATAAATCAGTGCTGATACCCAGATTGCCGCGAATGGGTTGCGCTTCGGGCGTAAGTGGTTGGGTGTGTTGATTAAATAAGCGTATTTAACGGGGTAGGTGATGGCCAAACCCCCTTGAAGAAGGCTGACAGATTTAAAGTCGGCTTAGACATGGCAGGGCATGCCCGTTTAAAACAGCGCGTAGGGATCAACCGGAAACTCAGCGGTTAAAGTGCCTGGTTGCGGGGCGATAAGCCAGCGACTGGCATCGGTAGACTGCGCGTTTAACCAAGGCCAAAACTCTGCGGGTTCAATCACAACGACCGAACGCTTTTCCTCTAAAGGTTTGTGAAAGCGTTGCATCAATGGGTGATGGTCAGCATTGACGGTGAGCATCGAAAACGACAACAACGATTGGCCACTGACAGGATCCAGCATGCGTTCCCAAATGGCGGCAATGGCGGTCGGTGTTTGGTCGATCCGGGAAATTGCAGTATCCACGGCACGGCCAGTTTCATAGCAGGGTTCATAAAAACATTGGGCAGGCACCAAGCCAAAACGCCGCTCGCGCCAAGCAGCGCGATATGCGGGTTTTTCGGCCACAGTTTCGCTTCTGGCGTTGTAGGTGTGCAGACCAAATTTAGCTTGGTGTGCAGCCCAGCGAGGCACCAAGCCAAACCGCGCCAGTTGGCAAACGGGCTTGCCCGCATCTACATAAATAAATGGCGCAAGCATGGTAGGAAATGTGTTGCTCCGCCAATTGCTTGCAGGCAGGCTGCAACCAAAATGCTGATGCATCCAGCCTGTTTGTTGCGCTTGAATCGGTTCAAAATGACTACACATGTGCCCAGTATAGCAACGATTGATCGCGCCTGAATGCGTGCCATGGTCAGTTGCGGTGACGCGCATACCCGCGCTTTTTTTAAAGTTGGCGATGGATTGACACCATGACATGGTCTAGCGCCTTGCTCAATCAGTCCATTTAATCTTGCGTGGTACAAATATTGAACTAGTGACATTAAGTCATTGATTTCAATGATTTGGATAGGGCTGCATGCCTTTATGATGAACAAAGCAAAAGATTGATTGCAGTGAATTGTTCATTATATTGGAGTGGGTGCATGGCACATTTTTTTCAACAGTTAAGCATACGTTTAAAAATTGGTTTGATCGTAACCTTGCTTGCCGTCGTCGGCTTTGGGTTAACCATCAGTATTATTATTTCGCAGGCGATTGAGGTGGAACAAGCCACGGCATTTCAGCTCACCGATGAATATGCGGGAATGGCGGGGGCGAAGGTTGAACAATCGTTAAATAACGCAATGAGTAACGCGCGTAGTTTGGCTTGGGCGTTGCAGTCGATGAAAACGACCAATCAAGCCAATCGGGGCTTGGCAGATGCATTATTAGTGCAATCGTTGAACGAAAATCCTGAATTTATCGGCACTTGGACCATCTGGGATGCCAATGCCTTTGATGGTAAAGACAGCCAATATATCAACACCGCCGGCCATGATGCGACAGGCCGATATGTGCCCTATTGGAATAGAGGCGGTGGCAAACTGACGCATGAGCCTAACGTCGATTACGATACCCCCGGCCCTGGCGATTATTTTTTGTTGGCAAAACAATCAGGCAAAGAGACCTTGCTTGAGCCTTACATGTATAAAGTGGCGGGCAAAGATACGTTAATTACCAGCGTGGCGGTGCCAGTGCTGTATCGCGGCGAAATCCATGGCGTGGCTGGGGTGGATATTCCGCTGGTGAATATTCAAGCCGATATCAACAAAATTCAACCTTATGCGGGAAGTTATGCCGAGTTGGTGTCATTTGCGGGTAAATATGTGGTGCAACATGCCGCAGCCAAGGGCAACGCTGAGGCGCAAGCCAGTTTCAGCAAGGCATTACAACAAAAAATGCAGGCGGGTAAACGCTTTCATGAGGTCACCACCGATGCAAGCGGTGAAGAAGTCTATCGTACTTATGTCCCCGTGCGCGTTGGCGCGAGTGTCACGCCTTGGGCCTTGGTGCTCAGTGTGCCGACACAAGTGGTGATGGCGAAAGTAGATGCTATTCGTAATAACGCCATCATGGTGGGCTTGCTGTCGGTATTGGCGCTGATCGGCGTCCTGTATTACTTTCTAAATAAAATTGTCATTGTGCGCTTACAGCAATCGGTGGCCACCATCGATAAATTAGCCAAAGGCGATTTTTCGCAAGACATTCTTGTGGAAGGCCACGATGAGATTTCTAAGCTCGATGACTCGATGGTGCAATTGGGTGGTAACGTTAAAGCGTTGATTCAGGAAATGACCCAGATGAGCGAGGCCCATGATCTCGGCGAGATTGATCATGTGGTGAACGAGCAACATTTTTCGGGATCGTTTGCGACTCTTGCCCGTGGCGTCAATCAGATGGTGGCTGGGCATATCGACCTGAATCAGCAAGCAATGTCGGTGGTGCAGGCATTTGGCGAAGGTGATTTTAATAAGCCGTTGGCGCGCTTCCCCGGTAAAAAGGCTGAGGTCAATCACGTCATCGAACAAGTCCGTGCCCACCTGAAAAGTTTAATTGCTGATGCCGAAATGCTGTCCGCCGCGGCCATTGCGGGAAGGTTATCGGTCCGTGCCGATGTCACGCAGCATCACGGTGATTTCCGTAAGATCATGCAAGGGGTCAACGATACCTTAGATGCGGTGATTGGGCCGCTGACCGTGGCTGCACAATCGATAGATGCCTTATCCAAAGGCAATGTGCCAGACAAAATTACCAATGCTTATCAGGGTGACTTTAATACGATTATTCAAAATCTCAACGCTTGTATTGATGCTGTGAATGCGCTGGTGTCGGATGTGACCCGGTTGATGCAGGCAACTGAGCTTGGACAGTTATCGGTGCGTGCCGATGCCAACCAACATGCAGGCGATTTTAAACGGATTGTGCAAGGCGTTAACGCCACCTTAGATGCGGTGATTGTGCCGCTCAACATGGCGGCAAGCAACTTGGAGCATATATCTAAAGGCAATATTCCTGCCCCGGTCACCGCCCAATACCAAGGCGATTTTAATACCATCAAACACAATTTAAATACCTGTATTCAGGCTGTGAATTTATTGGTGAAAGATGCCAATATGCTGGCCAATGCCGCTACCGAAGGTCGGGTGACGGTGCGTGCGGATGTCACTGCGCATCAAGGTGATTTTAGAAAAGTGGTGGAAGGGGTCAATGCAACGCTCGAAACCATTGTTAATCCAATTGTGGCAGTGCAAAGCGCGGTGGAAGCGATTAACACTGCAGCCACTGAAATTTCAGCAGGCAATAGTGATTTGTCGGCCAGAACCGAGCAACAAGCCGCCAGCTTAGAAGAAACAGCCTCCAGCATGGAAGAACTAGCCTCTACCGTCAGGCTCAATGCCGAAAATGCCAAACAAGCCAACCAATTGGCCATGACTGCCAGTGAGGTGGCGATCAAAGGCGGTGAGGTGGTGAATCAAGTGGTGGAGACCATGGCCAACATCAATAGCAGTGCGCGCAAAATCGAAGACATTATTAGTGTGATTGATGGGATTGCGTTTCAAACCAATATTTTGGCGCTCAA
>JAIYBT010000003.1 GCA_027488395.1 Methylophilaceae bacterium
TAGGTTACTTCGGTAATTTCCCATTCCATCACGCTGAGTAGCGGAAACAAAGTAAGGGAAAAGGAGCGTCTGTCTGAGCACCGCGACAAGCCATGCTTTTTATGGCTTGTTAGGGCGAGTTTCGCGACTGCTTACTTTTTTGAGCAACGGAAGGAAGCCGCAGGCCGTGATGGCTGGGTGCCGTCCTCTTTGGTTACTTTCTGGGGGGCAAGCACCAGAAAGTGACTCGCCTAGAGGCGAAAGGGTAGCTTTAGAAAATTACCTTAGATTTAAGAACCCTGCAAAATAACGAATTATAAATTTTTGATTATTAATTGAGAGTCAAACCAAACTTTAGTGGTACTAAGCTAGATTGCTTTTCGCCTCTCGGCGACCATTCTTTCTTATGCTTGTCCATAAGAAAGAAGGCAAAGAACAAGACACCCCAACTGCCGCTTATCTCCTGCGTTGCTCCTCAAAATAAGCGCTCACGTAACTCGCCCTAACAAGCCATACAAATCATGGCTTGTTGCGGAGCTCGAACAGACGCTCGCTTGATCTTATTTTGCCTGCGCTACTCGGCGCGGCAAATGGGGTCCGAAAACCTACGAATGCAACCATGAGTTATGAAAATTTAGTTTTTTTGATTTTTTACGGTTTCAATTTGATCACTGCTTGTTACTTCCGCTACCTCCCATTCCATCACGCTGAGTAGCGGAAACAAAATAAGGTAAAGGGAGCGACTATTTGAGTCCCGCGGCAACTCATGGGTTGTGTGAGTTGCTAGGACGAGTTTCACGACTGCTTACTTTGTTTAGCAAAGGAAAGGAGCCGTGTGCCGTGATGGCTGGGTGCCGTCCTCTTTGGTTACTTTCTGGGGGCAAGCACCAGAAAGTGACTCGCCGACAGGCGAAAAAGTAGCTTAAAAAATGAGTACAGTCTGAAATATCTGCAAAAATAACAAATCACAAGTTTGAGATTTTTAAATGGGCGTCACTCCAAAACTTAGCTGAATTTGATGATGCTGTGTTTGGCCTTTAGGCGACCGTTCTTAAATCATTCACTGTGCCCGTCATATCGCAATCATGATGAAATCTATTATGATGATGCAATGAATCACGCAACTTGTTCAACGTCTCCCACTTCATCGCCACCTTCAATTACCAAGATTGCCTTTGCCAGTTTAATTGGCACTGCGATTGAATTTTATGATTTTTATATTTATGCCATGGCGGCGGCTCTGGTACTCGGACAGGTGTTTTTTCCAACCAGTGATCCAGCGGCACAATCACTTAACGCCTTACTCACATTCGGATTGGCGTTTATTGCGCGTCCATTAGGGGCGATGTTGTTTGGTCATTTTGGCGATCGATTAGGACGGACATCGACGTTGGCGGTTTCTATGGTGGTCATGGGGACGGCGACGTTCGGCATCGGTGTGTTACCGGGCTATGATGTGCTGGGTGTATGGGCGCCCATCTTGCTATGCTTGCTACGTTTTGCTCAAGGCATAGGTTTGGGTGGCGAGTGGGCTGGTGCGGCGTTGTTGGCAACTGAATACGCGCCTGCATCGCGTCGTGGCTGGTATGGTATGTTTCCGCAGTTGGGCCCGTCGGTTGGGTTTTTGTTGGCTACGTTGACTTTTTTGTTGTTATCTCTCACGGTAAGCGCCGCAGACTTTGTGGCTTGGGCTTGGCGATTACCATTTATAGCCAGTGCTTTGTTGGTGGTGATAGGCTGGTATGTGCGAACACAATTAGCAGAAACGCCAGCGTTTAATCAGCTCAAGTCGCGGCAAGGGACGCGACGCTGGCCTTTGCGGCAAGTGCTACAACAGCATGCCCGCAGGATCATGTTGGGCGCATTGGCTATGGCAGTGTGTTACCACTTGTTTTATACCGCGACTGTGTTTTGCTTACATTACGGCACGCAGACCTTACATATTCCAAGACCGCAGTTTTTAAGCATGCTTTGCATTGCGATTACGGGGATGGCAATTGCCACGCCGCTTGCTGCTTGGCTGGCAGACCGTATCGGCGCGCGCAAGGTCATGATGGCAGGTGGCGTGCTTGCCATGATCTTAGGGGTTGGTTTAGCCCCTATGCTGGGAAGTGGTCATCAGGGGCTGATCACATTATTTTTATGGATGGCGTTGTGTTTGATGGGTGTCACATTTGCGCCGATGGCCGCTTTTTTACCTAGTCAATTTCCAACGGCTTTACGCTATACAGGCGCTGGCTTGAGTTATCAGATGGGTGGAATTTTAGGCGCCTCGTTAGCGCCGAGTATTGCGCAATGGTTAGTGCATGCTGGTGGGCTGGTGTGGGTAGGGGGATATGTGACAGTGATGGCGTTGGTGAGTGTGTTGGCCTTATATGCAATGCCGAATGCGGCACATGAGCAGTTGCACCCTAGTGACGCGCTGTAAGGCAGGTATAATGCGTGTTTATTTTTGATGACAAGGTCGCTATGTTGACGCACCCTGGCTTTGATCCGATTGCTATCCATTTAGGCAGTGGCGGTATTCATTGGTATGGATTGATGTATTTGATTGGATTTTTTGGCGGCCTGTGGTTAGGCCAGTATCAAGTCAAACGTTTAAAAAATATCGATGCCCATGCACCTTGGCGGGCCACTGACCCCGATGATATGTTGTTTTATATCGCGCTTGGCGTGGTGTTGGGTGGGCGTTTAGGCTATGTGGTGTTTTACCAATTAAGTTATTACCTGCTGCATCCTGTGGAAATTTTTGCCATTTGGCAAGGCGGCATGTCGTTTCATGGCGGGTTTATTGGCGTGATGGTTGCCATGGTGTTGTTCGCACGTAAACGCGGTTTAGTTTGGTTGCAGTTAATGGATTTTGTGGCGCCCTTGGTTCCGATTGGCTTGGGCGCTGGCCGCTTAGGCAATTTTATCAATGCCGAACTATGGGGTCGCCCCACCGATGCCAATTGGGGCATGGTATTCTCCAACGTGGATATGCTGGCACGCCACCCCTCACAATTGTATGAGTTTGCCTTGGAAGGGGTGCTGTTGTTTCTATTGTTGTGGACCTTTGCTGCAAAAAAACGGCCAATTGGTGCAGTTTCTGCCATGTTTTTATTAGGGTATGGTGGCTTTCGCTTTTTAGTGGAATACACACGAGAGCCTGATCAATTTTTGGGCTTATTGTCGATGGGCTTGAGCATGGGCCAATGGTTATGTTTGCCGATGCTGTTGGTGGGGGTACTGATGATGCGTTGGGCGTATCGCACTCCCATTGTTCAGCTCTAGTTGGTCAACAAGTCATCGGTTGATGCGATTAGGTAACGATCTTTCATCACCTATGTTGGCGTTGAGCGATGCTCAGTCTGGAGTGGGGTGGGTCGCCTGTTCTAGCGCTGTCAACCATTGAATCGCATAGCTTCTGGGTTGATCCACATCGCCACACATCTCAAGACTGGGTTGTAGCCCGCCACAAAAAGTGGGCCGCTCCGGTAGGCCAAACAAAGCACAGCGAAAATCATGCATTAAATGTAGGCAAGGCACACCAGCGGGTTTGCCATCGGGCATGCCTGGCATGGCACTGGTGATGCTAGGTGCAATACAGCACGCTCCGCAATGCGGTTTACATTGCATGCGGGTTAGTGTGCCGCTTGTGTTGGCACATCAACCCATGGATAGCCCAAGGCCGTCACGCCTGCTTTTAATGCTGCCACTGCAGCAATCACCTGCGTACGTTCGCCCTTCAGGCCAACTTCGGTTGTGCGACGTTGATTGGTGCGAGGCAGGCTAAACAGCTTGAGCGTTGGAAATTCGCTCAATAAGTGTTGCATCAGATCAATCAAATCACTCTCACCCGCTTCAGTGACCACAATGGATTGCTCAAGATAATCTCGTGCATGAAATAAATGGCGATAGTAGGTGTCAAGCACCCATTCCACCATCGGATGCGCCATTTCAGGAAAGCCTGGGACAAAATAATGTTCACGCAGACTAAACCCAGCCACGCGGTTGATGGGGTTAGGAATCAAGTCACACCCTTCGGGAAAATCGGCCATCAATACCCGTTTTGGATAAGCCGTCTCGCCATATTGTGCTTCGATATTTGCTAAGGCTTGTGGATGACGCACAATCGGCACGCCAATGGCAGCGGCGGCACATTGGCGAGTATGGTCATCTGGCGTGGCGCCAATGCCACCAAAGCTAAACACAATATCGCCGCGGGCGAGGCTGGCTTGGAGTGCCGCAATAATCTGTAACGGCTCATCGCCTAAATAATGCGCCCAACTCAATGATAGGCCACGCGCATTCAGCAATGCAATGACTTTAGATAGGTGGGCATCTTGCCGTTTGCCTGAGAGTATTTCGTCGCCAATAATTAAAACGCCAAAAGCTTGCATAAGGATTATTCTTTGTGTCTTAATAGGATGAAAATCAATGAAGCTGCATCCAATTTTGGAGGCAACCATGTCGCGCTTGATAGACGAAAGTCCACTGCTTTGGTTGCGTGCATGCGCGATGCTTTTTTAATTGGATGCATTAAATAACGGCAAATTGTACGTTTGTTTTGAGATTTACAACAGCCCAATCAGGCATATGCTAAGTGTATTATCGTTTGAAATATGCGCTGTCCTATTGATGTTTATTTCGTGGTTATCTTCGTTATGGTCTCAAACTGCGCTTCCCTACCAAGTGGATAGAGGGTTGGTTGGCTTGTCGTATGTGATTGCTGCATCGGCGGCCATATTTGCGATGTATCTGGCAGACAATGCTAAAAAATTATTGATTGCGCGTGACCGGCAATTGTCTTTGTTCGGCGGCGCAATCGCACTCGGCTCGGCGGTCTGGGGCATGCATTTAATTGGGATGCTTGCAGTGAAAGAGCAGCTGTATATCCACTATGGCGTATTACCGACGTTAGTTTCAATCGTGCCAGTATTGATCGCCTCTTGGGCCACCATGCACTGGTTATTTCAACGCCGACAAAACACCATGCATGTATTGGTGGGTGGCATGGTGGCAGGCGGTGGCATCGTACTCATGCACTACAGTGCTATGTTGGCGATGGAAATTCCCTCTACCATTGGCTTTCAACCCGCAGCGGTATTGATCTCCTTGCTGGTCTCTATCGCCCTATCAACCCTCGCATTTTGGGTGCGATACATATGTTTGAGCATTAAAGCCCTCAGGACATGGCGACATGTGTGTGGGGGTGCCCTGATGGGGGCAGCAATTACCAGCATGCATTATCTCAGTTTAGCGAGTATGCACTTTTCAGGACGATCCAATCCAAACCAAGCACTTTCAACCGTAGATACTTGGTATTTGGCTTGTTTGATTGCAATGGGCGCAATGGCGTTGCTAGGTGCGATGACCGCGCAACATTTGCTCGCACGGCAGCGACAATTGCGTCGCGATCTTGAATTTAAAGAACAGCAAATGCGGGTGATTTTTCAAAACGCGATTGATGCGATTGTGATTACCGATCATCACGGGGTGATTCAAACCGTGAACCGCTCGTTTGAAAGTTTGTTTGGTTTTAAAGCCCACTATGCGTTGGGCAAGCATGTCTCCATGCTCATCCCAGAATGGAGCACCATGAATGTGCCCAATAAGCTCAGACGTCAAACCGATGTCTCCGACCAATGGGTGATTGAGCGCAGCGGTCGCCATGCGGATGGCCGCGATATTCCGCTACGTATCGCCTTGGTGTATGTGCAAGAACATGAGCAGGATTTGTATGTAGGCTTTTTGATGGACATGACGCAATTTCGCAAACAACAGCGTGAACTAGAAAAGCTACTGACAGAAGATCCGCTCACTGGCTTGTTCAATCGACGTGGTTTGCTCAACGTCATGCAAAGCACCATCAGCCAAAATGCGCTCAATAATCAAGCCGATACACAATACGGCATGATTGTATTATTTATTGATTTAGATGGCTTTAAATTGATCAACGATCAATATGGGCATGCGGCCGGCGATGCCGTGTTGATTGAAATTGGCCAACGTATTCACCACGCTGTGCGACAAGAAGATACCGTCTGCCGCTTTGGTGGGGATGAGTTTGTGGTGTTGCTTAAATTTTTACAACACCCCGACAAAGTGGCCGAGCATGTGGTGAAGAAAATGAATCAAGTGATTAAAGCACCGCTGTTGTTGCCCAATGGCAATGAAGTGCGTGTCGGGTGTAGCATCGGCGTTTCTTACGAAACGGCCGACCTACTGGGCAATAACGAAGTGTTGCTGGATAAAGCCGATACCGCCATGTATCAAGCAAAAAAAGCTGGCGGAAATCGCGTGGTTTATTTTAATTAATCCACCTACAAGGGTAGATACAAGTTAAGTTAAGTCAGCGATTATCGGGTCAGCGACGGATTATCCGCGAAATAAAAATAAGAAACACGGCCCCTGCGGTGGAAACCACAATGGTACCTATGGTGCCGCCACTCGCGCTTAAACCGAGCAAGCCAAACAACCAACCGCCCACCACCGCGCCAGCAATGCCCAATACTAAATCCCAAATCAAACCATACCCATCGCCCTTCATAATCAGGCCTGCTAACCAGCCTGAGACAATGCCTACCACAATCGTCCAAATCATACATTTCTCACTTTTTTAATCATTAGAAGTGCCTGCATTATCAATAGCAGACTATGCATCTGCTGTCGGACGTTGGCTGATTTATGTGTCAGCAAGCGCTGATAGCGGCGACATCAGATTTATTTTTTAAAGCCGACAAATACTAAACCGGCACCCACCACCATCAGCACAATGCTCACTGCTTGCGGTATTTGCACCTCTTTGGTCACCTCCGCTGAGGCTTCCAGCGAGCCGATTTTGGCGACTGTTTCTTTGCTTTCGTAGCTAAAGCCTTTGTAGACCAAGCCTACGCCCCCCAATGCCAATAACACCAAACCTACAACCAATGCTTTCATAAACGACCCTCCCTGATAGATGAAAAATAGTGCTCATTTGTAATATAGACTACTTTTGGCAGGTGACGCAGTGAAACTTTGCCTGCCATGCAAATACATAGCCAACAAGCATCAAGCATCAAGCATCATGCGCAGGGCGAGGCTGGCATGCAAAAGTAAATCCCCTTTTATTTTGCATGCGCCTATGATGAAGCACCACGTTTAATCACAGGAGCGTCATCATGGCAAAAGGTCAACAACGGGCAAACAAAGAAATCAAAAAACCCAAAAAAAGTAAACAAGTGGTGGTGCCCAGCGCTTTTATCACACCAGCCAAGCCCAGCGCGCCGCAAAAGGCAAAGCACTAATCTGGATGCAAAGCGCTAATGCGCCGCTTCCCAGTTATTGCCCACGCCCACTTCCGCCAACAACGGCACTGACAATTGCGCCACGCCTTGCATCAGCAAGGGCAAATGTGTTTTTACTAAATCGAGCTCAGCGTCTGGCACTTCTAACACCAGTTCATCGTGTACCTGCATAATCAGTTTCGTCTGCAGTTTTTCGTCACGCAGCCACTTGTCCACAGCGATCATGGCGAGTTTGATTAAGTCAGCGGCCGTGCCTTGCATGGGGGCGTTGATGGCAGCGCGTTCAGCGCCGTTGCGGCGTTGCACGTTGGCGCTACTGATGTCGGGCACCCACAAGCGGCGGCCAAAATAGGTTTCAACATAGCCTTGTCGTTTGGCTAACGCACGCGTGTTTTCCATATAGGTTTTGACCCCTGGGTAGCGCGCAAAATAGCGTTCGATGTAGTTGGCGGCAGCACCGCGTTCGATATTCAGGTTTTGCGCTAAACCAAAAGCGCTCATGCCGTAAATTAAGCCAAAGTTGATGACTTTGGCGTAGCGACGTTGTTCGTTGTCGACCGCGCTACGATCAATGCCAAAAATTTCGGCGGCGGTGGCGCGGTGAATGTCCTCATCATTAGCAAAGGCGCTCAACATGCCAGCGTCTTGTGACAAATGCGCCATGATACGCAACTCAATTTGCGAATAATCGGCAGACACAATGGTGCAGCCTTGAGGGGCAATAAAGGCTTCACGGATGCGACGGCCTTCAGCGGTGCGTACCGGAATGTTTTGCAAGTTGGGGTCGCTGCTGGCGAGTCGCCCTGTAATCGCGACGGCTTGATTGTAATTGGTATGTACGCGACCCGTCTGCGCATTGATCATTCGCGGCAATTTGTCGGTATAGGTTGATTTAAGTTTGGCCAGACTGCGGTGTTCTAAAATCACCTTGGGCAGTGGGTAATCGAGGGCTAATTCCTGCAACACATCTTCGTCGGTACTGGGCGCGCCAGACGGCGTTTTTTTCAACGGTTTGATCCCCAATTTACCAAATAAAATTTCTTGTAACTGCTTGGGAGAGCCTAAGTTGAACGGTTGACCTGCCAACGCAAACGCTTGCTTTTCAATTTCCATCAAGCGTAAGCCGATTTCATTGCTTTGGCGATTCAGCATGTGGCTATCGATCAGCACGCCATTGCGCTCAATGCGTTGCAATACCAGCATGCTCGGCATTTCAATTTGACTGTAGATAAAATCCAGCTTGGCATCTGCTGCGATTTGTGGGTACAACGCTTGATGCAATTGCCCGGTAATGTCAGCATCTTCTGCTGCATATTCGGCAGCCACTTCAACCGTCACTTGATTAAACGTCACTTGTTTAGCGCCTTTGCCCGCCACGCTCTCAAAGTTAATAGGCGTGATGCCCAAATGGCGAACGCTCAGTTCATCCATGCCGTGGCCTTGGTGGCTTTCGAGCACGTAGGATTGGAGCAAGGTGTCATGCGCAATGCCTTGCAGGTGTATGCCATGATTGGCTAGCACATGCATGTCGTATTTCAGGTTTTGCCCCACTTTGCGTATGGTTGGCTGCTCTAATAATGGTTTGAGTTTGTCGAGCGTGGCTTGCAGTGGCAGTTGTTGCGGGGCATCAAAGTAATCGTGCGCGAGCGGAATATAAGCGCCTTCTCCTGCCGCAGTGCTGACTGAAACCCCGACAATTTTTGCGGTCATCGGGTCCAGTGAGGTGGTTTCAGTATCTACGCATAATAAGTCAGCTTGCTGCATCTTTTGCAGCCATGCATCTAATGCGCTGTCAGTCACAATCGTTGAATATTGACGTGCCGTATTCGCGGTATAGGTCGCTATTTCTGGCAGGTCTGTGTGGTGGTGTGTGTCTGTGCTTAAGGGTTGCGCATCGTCCCCCATTTTGTCCAACTCCCGCTTCCAGCTTCTAAATTCAAAGCGATCAAACAGGGTGAGTAGGGTGTTTTTATCAGGCGCTTGCGCAATCAATTCGTTAAAGTGTTCGCGAATGCCAATATCGCAACGGATGGTAATCAGCGCGCGCGCGGTCGGTAGCCAAGGCAGGGCTTTGCGCAGATTTTCGCCCACCACGCCTTTGATTTGGTCAGCATTGGCCACAATATTATCGAGCGAGCCATATTCTTCTAACCATTTGACGGCGGTTTTTGGCCCGACCTTGTCTACGCCTGGCACGTTATCGACGCTATCACCAATCAATACTAAATAATCAATGATTTTGTCAGGCGGAATGCCAAATTTTCGGGTGACCCCTGCGATGTCTAATACATCATCGGTTTTTCTAAATGCATCGCGCATGGTGTTCACCACGGTGATTTTATCGTTTACCAGTTGCGAGATGTCCTTATCGCCAGTCGAAATCACGGTGGCAATGCCTTCGCGCTCCGCTTGTTTCGCCAGTGCGCCAATCACATCGTCCGCTTCCACGCCTTCTTCAATAATCAATGGCCAGCCCATGGCGCGAATGGTGTCAAACAGGGGTTCGATTTGAACGCGTAAATCGTCTGGCATGGCAGGGCGATTGGCTTTGTATTCTGGATAAATGTCATCTCTAAAGGTCTTGCCTTTGGCATCAAACACGCAGGCGCTGTATTCGGAGGGGTAATCTTTGTGCAGACGGCGCAACATATTAAGCACGCCTTGAATTGCACCCACTGGTTCATTGGCGGAGTTGCGTAAATCTGGCATGGCGTGAAAAGCACGGTAGAGGTAACTAGAACCGTCTACTAGCAGCAATCGTTTCATCGAAGTTCTCATTCATCATTAACTGCGCTATTTTACGCAATTAAAAGCCACTTCATGTACACTAATTTGCGTGTTAAACCTTTGAGAGAATGCTGGATGAATTCAAGAAAATTGCCACCCATGGTCGAGCCTGAACTGCTCAATGGAGATTCTGCCAACCACGAAGCTTGGCATGCATTTGAAATCATGTCTGAGTTTGTGGGGGCTACCGAAAACCTTAAGGCCATCACCCCTGCCGTGTCTATATTTGGCAGTGCCCGCACCAAACCCGATCATCCTTATTACAGCCTCACCGAAGAAATCGCACGCCAACTGTCAGATGCTGGCTTTAGTGTCATTTCTGGCGGTGGGCCAGGCATCATGGAGGCCGCCAATAAAGGCGCGTTTCCTGGCAAAGGCGCCAGTATTGGTCTGAATATCAAATTGCCATTTGAGCAGCAAGGCAATCCGTATCAGGACATCGGCATTAACTTTAAGTATTTCTTTATGCGTAAAGTGATGTTTGTGAAGTATGCCAGTGCCTATGTGGTGATGCCGGGCGGCTTTGGCACGTTGGATGAATTGATGGAGGCGATGACCTTGGTGCAAACGGGCAAGTCACGCCAAATTCCAATCATTTTGGTGGGTCGTCAATTTTGGGCGGGCTTACTGGATTGGTTACGCGATACGCTGGTGGCGGAGGGCATGGCCTCAGAAGCTGATTTGGCCTTGATGCAGGTGATTGATGAACCCAAGCACATTGTCGAAGCGATTTTTAAGCATTATGAAGCGACCGGCTTTGAGCTCACGCCAGCGGAACGCAAAATGCAACTTTATTTATGATTGCAAGCCCCTTGCCATCTTGTTGTCACGGGTATTTTGCTAAAATGACGGTTCTTTCTAAGGAGTTTGCCATGACGAACATCATCCGTATGGGTTTTATCAGCATGATGCTGTTCAGTGCAGGCTTAACACTGCCTGTAGTAGCGGCCACACCCAGTGACGCTGAATTGCTAGAGGAGATTCCCTCACCACCAAAAGTGATCGAAGGCCAACCCATCGATAAGCCATCTATCAATAAGCGCAAAGAAGCCGATAACGACATTGAAGAATACAGTATGAACGGCGAGGTTTACATGGTGAAAGTCACCCCGCCAAATGGTAAATCGTATTACTTGCATCGCGAAGACCGTGATGGCGCTTGGGTCAATGATGGCCCGACGCGTCCGATGTCGGTGCCAAAATGGATCTTGTTCCGCTTTTAATCAACGCTTGCTTAGCCTTGCGTCTGTTGGTCTAACCTTATGTCTGTGTTTACTACGCTCAATTTAGAAGAAGTCCGTCAATGGTTAATGCCGTTCAACCTCGGTGAATTGCAAACCTTGCGCGGCATTGCCGCTGGCATCACCAACACCAACTATTTTGTCGAGACCGATCAAGCACGTTATGTGCTCACCGTGTTCGAAAAAAATGATTTTGATGAGCTGCCCTATTTTGTGCAACTGATGACGCATTTGTCCGCCCATGGCGTCGCGTGCCCAGCGCCCATCATGGATCAGGCGGGCGTTGCTTTGCGACGGATTCACGGCAAACCCGCTCTGATGGTGAGTTGTCTTAAAGGCAGTGATGTCCATCAACCCAATCAAACGCAAATTGAAGCCGTCGCCAGCACGCTCGCAAAAATGCACTTGGCGGGGTTGGATTTTCATGCGCAATCTCACAATCAGCGTGGACAAGGCTGGCGCGTGATGACCGCTCAACAAGTAATGCCTAAGCTCTCCCCCGTGCAACAACATTTGCTACAAGAAGAACTGCAATTTCAACATGGCTTAGATTTATCGGCTTTGCCGCATGGCGTGATTCACGGCGATTTGTTCCGTGACAATGTATTGTTTGATGGCGATCACTTAGGTGGGTTTATTGATTTTTATTATGCCTGCCACGACGTGTTGGCCTACGATGTCGCCATTGCGGTGAATGAATGGTGCGTGGATGCAGCGGGCATGCTGGTGGATGATAAATTAAGTGCTTTTTTAAATGCTTACCAAGCACAGCGCCCCTTTACTGCCCTAGAAAAAGCGCACTGGCCAGATTTGCTTAGACGCGCGGCCTTGCGTTTTTGGCTATCTCGTCTGTATGATTTTTATTTTCCCGTGGCGGGTGAGCTCACCCATGCAAAAGACCCGAGCCATTTCGAGCGCGTGCTGCTTCATCGCAAAGCCTTGTATTAAATCGCGCACATTATCTGTTAGGAAAACGAATGACTGAAACCGAATCACAACGTGGCCTGCGCTGGGTGCGCGAGAGTATTGCCTTGTTTAAAACGCAACCGCATGTATGGATGCTGTGGTCACTGGCGTATATCGTGTTGTTTATGGTGTTGCCATCTTTGCCGCACATGGGGTTTTTAGGCTTGTTAACCGTCGTGTTCTGGCCCGTGGTCATGGCGTTTATTGTCTTGCTGTATCGCCAACGCGACCTCAGCCAACAGATCGATGCAAATGTCGTCATCACGCAACTGCAGCCGCACATCAAAACATTGGCGCTGTTTGGTCTTAGTTGTTTGGCCTACGCGGTGATTGCCACTTATTTTCTAAGCAGTGATATGGCCGCGCTGGTGGCGCAAGCCCCACGTAAAGCCGGCATGACAGAATCACAAACCACCTTGTTTATTGAGACAGCCCTTACCTTATTGGTCAAAGTGTTGTTACTGTTATTGCCTTTGTTTATTGCAACCTGGTTTTCGCCCATGCTCATTACACTCAATGGCTACCCGATGATCAAAGCAATTAAATCGAGTATTGCCGGCATGCTGCAATACACTGCGGCAATGGGCGTATCTTGGCTGGTGATGACGGCTGGCATGCTGACCATCATGCTGGGGTTAGGCTTGGTGATTGGTGTATTGAGCCAACTGATTCCGATGTTGGCGCAATTATTGATGCCTTTGTTGGTGTTTGCCGCCTTACTGATGATTAATGCCTTGATGTTTGCCTTTCAATACATCACCTACAAAGAAGTATTTAAAGCGGCGCCAGTGGTTTAAAGCTACCAACGGTTGGGCATCCAAAAAACCGCATTTGAATGAGGTTTTTTAACGTTTAAAGTACATTTTACTCAGAATAAAGCGCGTTAGACTTTCTCTAACTTAGCGTATTCCAGCATCAGCGTTTTCAATCCACTGCTGCCAAAATTGATCTTCACTGCTAAATCGCTGGCATTGCCCTCGTAGCTGACCACCACGCCTTCACCAAACTTCACATGGCGCACTGATTGCCCAATCTTAAACGGGTAGCTGGTGGAGGTGCTTTGTATGGCGCTTTGTTGGCCTGTATATTGGCCACCTGCGCTGACGCTTCTGGCCGTGGGTTTGCTGTTTAACCGTTTGGTGAGGCCCTCGGGGATTTCATCCAAAAAGCGTGAAGCAATGCCGTAACGCACTTGACCGTGCAACATGCGACTTTGCGCATAACTCAAATACAGGCGTTGTCGCGCGCGGGTCACGGCCACATACATCAAGCGACGTTCTTCTTCTAAGCCACCATTTTCATAGGCAGCTTGCTCGTGGGGAAATAAGCCTTCCTCAACCCCGCTGATAAACACACTGTGAAACTCCAACCCTTTGGCGGCGTGCACGGTCATCAATTGCAAGGCTTCATGGCCGAGTACCGCTTGGTGATCCCCTGCTTCTAAGCTGGCATGGTTTAAAAATTGGGTGAGCAGGTCGGCATCTTCCTCCATATTGTGGTGGTTGCCTAAATCTTGCTTACTAAACGCCACAGCGGCAGTGACCAATTCTTTTAAGTTTTCAATGCGGTCTTCACCTTCTTTGTCATTTTGATAATGGGCCATTAACCCACTCTGACTGGTCACTAATTCGGCGACCTCACCTAAGCTAATGCCATAGGCTTGATCGATCATGTGCCGTATCAGTGCGACAAACCCCTCAATGCCTTTGCCACCCAAGCGACCTTCACCCACCTTGTTAATTGCGGCTTGCCATAAGCTACATTCGTTTTGGCGGGCGGCTTCTTGCAATTGTTCGAGGCTGCGGGCGCCGATGCCGCGTGGTGGAAAGTTGATGATTCTGAGCAAAGCGGTATCGTCATTGGCGTTACCCATCAAGCGCAAATAAGCGAGGGCATGCTTGACTTCGGCACGTTCAAAAAAGCGTAAGCCGCCATAGACGCGGTAGGGAATATTGGCCGAAAACAGCGTATGTTCCAAAATCCGTGATTGCGCATTGCTGCGGTAGAGCAACGCAATCTCCCCCAAAGGCACGCCTTCTTTTTGCAACATATTCACTTCATCCACAATATATTGCGCTTCGTCAGTATCGTTGTAAGCATCGTAAATACGAATCGGCTCGCCTTTGCCCGCCGAGGTCCATAAATTTTTACCTAAGCGATTTTGGTTGTGGGCGATGATGGCATTGGCAGCGTCTAAAATATTGCTATGCGAGCGATAGTTTTCTTCTAGCTTCACCACATTTTGCACATTAAACTCGCGTTGAAAATCACTCATGTTGCCGATACGTGCGCCACGGAACGCATAAATGCTTTGGTCGTCATCACCCACTGCAAAAATACTGTTATGCGCGCCGCCTAGTAGCTTGAGCCATAAATATTGTAGGCGGTTGGTATCTTGAAACTCGTCGACCAAAATATATTGAAAGCGCTGCTGATAATGGGCGCGAATATGCGGCTCTCGTTCCAGTAATTCATAGCAGCGCAATAACAGTTCGGCAAAGTCCGTCACACCTTCTCGGTTACATTGCTGATCGTAAGCGGCGTAAATTTCGCGTAATTTTTGGCTGTGGCCGTCATAGGCATCGACGCGCTCTGCCCGTAAACCTTCTTCTTTGCAGCTATTGATGTAGCCCATCACCTGTTTAGGCGGATATTTTTCGTCATCCACCTGCATGACTTTCATCACGCGTTTGATGGCGGATAATTGGTCTGCGGTATCGAGGATTTGAAACGTATTCGGTAAGCCTGCTTCGCGATAATGCGCGCGCAACAAACGGTTACAAAGGCCATGAAACGTCCCTGCCCACATGCCACGGGTATTAATCGGCAACATGCTCGTTAAACGGGTGAGCATTTCTTTGGCCGCTTTATTGGTAAAAGTCACCGCCATCATGCCCATGGGTGAGGCCTGTCCAGTTTGGATTAACCACGCGATGCGGGTCGTAAGCACCCGTGTTTTGCCACTGCCAGCACCCGCTAAAATCAGGGCGGAGACATGCGGCAAGGTAACGGCTTGCAGTTGTTTATCGTTTAAACCTTGGAGGAGAGAAGTATCGTTTTGCATAATTTCTATTATCGCATGCTTGTACAGGCTTGGCTTTTGGCCATGCAATTTTAGCGTGCGGCCAGGGTGATACGCGCGCTGCGCTGAACTTTTAAAGTCACCACATGCTCCTAGCAATACGATGATGCGAATCATCTTTCCGCTTCTTTCCTCCCTGAGCGGAAGCCTTTACGATGAGGCCTGTTGCCCCGGTTTACCCTTAACCGGGGCTTTTTTTGTCTATAACATTTGCAGGTATCTAAACACCTTGATTAAATCCAATTTGGCGCCAGGCTTCGTATAGCAAAATAGCGGCAGAGTTTGATAGGTTTAAACTGCGGCTTTGCGGCAACATGGGTAAACGCACCCGTTGTTCGGCTGGAAATGTTGCCCGAATATCCTCGGGTAAGCCTCGCGTTTCGGGGCCAAACACAAACACATCTTCATCTTGAAACTGGAGGTCGGTGTAGCGTGTGCTGCCTTTGGTTGTGAGCGCAAACATGCGTTTGCCTACCAGCGCTTCCAAACATTGTGGCCAGTCTTCATACACGGTGAGGGTGGCGTATTCGTGATAATCCAAGCCGGCGCGTTTGAGTTGTTTGTCCTCTAAACTAAAGCCTAGCGGTTTAACCAAGTGTAATTTTGCGCCTGCGTTGGCACATAGGCGAATAATGTTGCCTGTATTAGGCGGAATTTCTGGTTCAAAAAGCACAATATGAAACATGTTAGGGGCTCTATTTGTCAGCGAAAACGGTAATAGCAGATGATATGATAGAACAGATTGAATCTATTTGAGAGTGTTATGGGTCGGCCTGAGAAGATCAGATTAGGCGAAATTCTCGTTAAGCAGAATTACATGAATGCTGCGCAACTTGAGCAAGCGTTAGACGAACAGCGTAAAACTGGTCGTCGGCTTGGGCGCGTCATTGCTGACCGTGGCTTTGCCAGTGAACGTCAAATCGCCGAAGCAGTAGCGCATCAGCTCAATATCCCATACCTCGATTTGGGCCAATATGAGCTGGATGCCAAACAAGTACAAAAATTGCCAGAGGTGCAAGCAAGGCGTTTCCGCTCTATTTTGTTAGAAGAGAAACCCAATTGTTTTGTCATCGGCATGGTCGATCCTTCCGATGTGTATGCCTATGACGAGTTAGTGCGCTTGCTCAAGCGCGATATCGAAATCGTCGTCGTGCAAGAGAGCTTGTTGATGCAAACCATCGACCGCTCGTACCGACTGACCGATGAAATTTCCTCGCTGGCACTTGAGTTGCAGGAAGATATCGACTCCACTAGTGTCGATTTAGCCAGCTTGATGGGCGCAGATTTAGGTATTGATGATGCGCCCGTAGTAAAGTTGTTGCAGACCATTTTTGAAGATGCAGTACAAGTTCGTGCGTCTGATATTCATATCGAGCCGCAAGAAAATAAATTATTGATTCGCTTTCGGATCGATGGCGTGATGCATTTTCAAACCCAATCTGACATTAAAATCGTCAGCGCTTTGATCATGCGTTTAAAAATCATGGCGGGTTTAGATATTTCGGAAAAACGATTACCGCAAGATGGCCGCTTTGGCTTTACCGTTAAAAATAAAGCGGTGGATATGCGGATTTCGACCATGCCCACGCAATATGGTGAAACCGTGGTGATGCGGTTGTTGATACAAAACACGGCACACTTTCAGCTTGACCACTTGGGGATGCCACCCGCATTACTCGCGAGCTTCCGCAAAATGATTCATCGCCCCAGCGGCATGGTGTTGGTCACTGGGCCTACCGGGAGTGGTAAAACCACGACACTGTATTCTGCGTTGAGCGAACTCAATACGCCTGAAACTAAGGTGATCACCGTCGAAGATCCTGTCGAGTATCGGTTGGCGGGCATTATCCAAACACAAGTCAACGAGAAAATCGAACTTGATTTTCCTAAATTGCTCAGGTCAATTTTGCGTCAAGACCCTGATATCGTGTTGTTGGGCGAGATGCGTGACGAAGAAACAGCGCAAACAGGCTTGCGTGCCGCAATGACGGGTCACTTGGTGCTTTCTACCTTGCATACCAACGATGCTTCAACCGCCCCGGTGCGCTTGATTGACATGGGGGTGCCCCGTTTTATGGTGGCGATGTCCTTATTAGGGGTGCTTGCACAACGGTTGGTGCGATTAATCTGCACCCATTGTATTGAAGACTATACCCCGACGGAATCACAGAGGGCGTGGCTGAATCAAGTCATGCCAGATCCCACAATCAAGACCTCTTTTAAACATGGTCGAGGTTGTCAGCATTGCAACCGCACTGGCTATTCGGGTCGCGTCGGTTTATATGAGTTTCTGGAAATGACCAATGAGTTATCGATGGCGGCCAATATGCAAGATACCAATATTTTTATTCAAAAAGCGCGGGAGCGCCTCAAAGGCAAAACCCTGCGCGATCAATCGCTGCAGTTGGCAATTCAGGGCAAATCTAGCCTAGATGAAGTCATGCTTGTTGATAATCAGTTTGAAGAGTAACGCTTATGCCAATTTTTGAATATAAAGGACGCAATGAGGATGGCATGATGGTCACAGGCACGCAAGAGGCCGCTGATCTAGATGCCTTAGGTGCCGCCCTCATGGTTTCGCGCATTACCCCAATCGATATCAAGCGCAAAGATGCGGGGGCGGGTGCGATTCAAATTGATTGGTTTGAGGAAAAAATCACCAGTCTGGATGTGATGCTGTTCAGCCGTCAAATGTACACTTTGCTTAAAGCGGGCATCCCCATCATGCGGGCGTTATCGGGCATACAAAGTTCGGTAGGCAACCCAAAATTGGCCCGAGTGGTAGGCCAATTACGCATCAGTTTGGATGCTGGTCGCGAGTTATCTGTAGCCATGACCGAGCACCCCAAAGTGTTTGATACCTTTTATATCAACATGATCAGAGTCGGCGAAACCACGGGTAATTTAGATAATATTTTTCTAAGACTGTTTCATCATATTGAATTTGAACGTTTTATGCGCGGCCAAATTAAGGCAGCCTTGCGCTATCCAACCTTTGTGATCACTGCCATGGCGATTGCGATTGTGGTGATCAATGTCATGGTGATCCCGCAGTTTGAAAAAGTGTTCGCAAGTTTGCATGCTGATTTGCCACTGATCACCAAGATGCTGATCGGATTTAGTAATTTTATGCGCAATTATTGGTTTGTATTGATTGCGATGATCGGTGCCGCGATATGGTCGTTTAAAGCGTATGTCGGCAGTGTGGATGGGCGCAGTAATTGGGATCGGTTTAAAATGCGCATCCCGATTGCGGGCAAAATTATTTTCAAAGGCACCATGGCGCGGTTTGCGCGGAGCTTTGCGCTCTCGACACGCAGTGGCTTACCCATTTTGTCCGCCTTGCGTTTGGTGTCACAAACGGTTGAAAACGAATACATTTCGACCAAAATTATCTCAATGTCGGCAGGTATCGAGCGCGGTGAAACAATTTTGCGGATGGCCACGCAAACAGGGGTGTTTAATTCACTGGTGTTACAGATGATTGCGGTGGGCGAGGAATCTGGCTCGCTTGATGATCTGATGCAAGAAATCGCCGATATGTATCAAGCTGACGTGGAATATGACGTTAAAACCTTAGGCGCACAAATTGAGCCTGTGCTGATTATCTTTCTTGGTGTGCTGGTATTGATTTTAGCATTGGGCGTGTTTTTGCCAATTTGGGATATGAGCTCCACCATGTTAAAAGGGGGGTAATGGTTAAAAGGGGGGTAATGCGTCGCAAGGCTTGAATTGCCAATGGAGCAAACACAAGCCATTGGATTTGGGTAATAAGCGTTGAATAACGAGATTGAAGTGACCAGACGTGTCAGCAGTGACAGATTTTGTCCCGACAAGACTTGGTATTTTAAAAAGTTGACGTTAAATGGGGGTTAAATTGACAACTGTTTAATGTTTGTATATGTTTCTTTACATTGTTTTAGCATCAAACAAAAAAATAATTGGTACGCTTTTTGCTAATTCCAATTTAACGCAGTTCAAACCTGTCACTGTGTAAATAAAGGCAGGGAATTTTTTGATTAGGAGTCATGAAATGAAACAACAATCTGGTTTTACCTTAGTTGAGTTAGTGGTAGTGATTGCAGTATTGGGCATTTTAGCAGCCACTGCGTTGCCAAGATTTGTCAACATTCAAGGCAATGCGAATAAAGCTGCTGCGCAAGGATTGGCTGCTTCGATTACTTCTGCTGCTAACTTAGTACGCGCGGCATGGATTGCTCAAGGCTCTACAGGTACTGTTGCAATGGATGGTCAAACGATCACCGTTGGGGCGCAAGGTTGGCCGACAGTGGCAGAAATTTCGAAAACTTTGCAAGATACAGCGGGATTTGCAGAGGCAACAGCTGATACAGGTGTGTTCAGCAAATCTGGTACAACTTGCACCGTCACGTATGCTGAAGCCTCTGGCCAAGCAACTATCGGTGGTGTTGGGTGCTAGTGTAGTAACCTTTTTGAGACCAACTCATGCAGTCAAAAGGGTTTACGCTGATTGAGTTGGTTACAGTCATTGGTTTGATGGGAATTTTAGCTGCCGTTGCTAGCCCAAGATTTGCAAATAGTAATATCTTTGCTACGCGCGGCCAAGCAAGCGTTCTGACCTCAAGTTTGCGTTATGCGCAAAAAACAGCACTTGCCCAGCGTCGTCGGGTTTATGTGGTTTACCACGCACCCGCACCAACCAGTGTCGATTTATGTTTTAGTGTAGATTGCAGTTCGAAAGTGATTGACCCCGTGACGGGTAATCCCTATTCCGTGGGGTTTACAGATGACGTATCAGTCAGTGGGTCAACACTTGGTTTTGATGCGTTGGGTAGGCCAGTGCCCAATGTTGACACGCGTTTTTCAGTCACCAACGCCAAAAACAACGCGCAATCTGTTGTGATTTTGGTCGAAGCTGAATCAGGGTATATCCACTAATCATTCATTTTGTTGTCAGTTAGCGTGTAACCCATGGGCAACCGCATTATAAAAACTTCTCATCACTGCCTTGTTACTGTTTCAAGTCATCCATTCCATCGCCATTCAGTGACTAAGCATGGCGGTTTTTCATTGGTAGAACTGGTGGTGTTTATCACCATCATTTCAATCACCATTGCGGGCGTGATTGGCGCGCTCAATTATCTCAATGGCCATAGCGCAGATCCGTTGGCGCGAAAACAAGCGTTGACCATTGCTGAATCCATGTTGCAAGAGGCCATACAAATGCCTTATACCTATTGTGACCCCGATGATGTGAAAGCCGAGACGGCAACCAGTGAAGCAGATTGTGTGGTGGCACAAAACAGTGCTACTGGCCCAATGCCATCCACCGAAAGTCGTTACAGCGCAACCAATCCGCTAGACAATGTGGCTGATTACGCAGGGTTACAAATGCCAGATGCGAATTGTGCGGGTATTTGTCGGGTAGGCGATGCAACCCCTGTTTCAAATTTAACAGGCTATCAAGTTGCAATCGCGATGGCGTTTGTCGGCGGTAGTGGTGAATTTGCTGGGATACCGACCAACGATGTGTTGCAAGTACGCGTCACTGTGGTTGGGCCCACCAATGCGCGTGTGGTGCTCACAGGCTATAGGCTGCGCTATGCGCCACGCATTTAAGCTCAATCGGCAGTCCCGATTAGGTTTTACGCTGGTTGAGCTGGTGGTGGTGATTGCCATTCTTGGTATCTTGGGTTCGATGACCTCGATTTTTGTCACCCGTGCCATGCAAGGCTACGCCAACTCTGAAACCTATCTCCGATTAGTCGATATGTCTGATAATGCATTGCGGCGAATGAAACGTGATATTCGCAATGCGGTGCCCAATAGTGTGCGGATTTCGGCGGATGGTCAGGTCCTAGAATTTTTACCGATTACCTTTGGTGGGCGGTATCGCAGTGGTCCAACTGCGAGCGGTACCGGCAACCCACTCGATTTTAGTCTTAATAACGACAGCTTTGATGTGCTGGGACCCGCGATCGCAAATGTCAATGCTGGCGATGGTTTGGTCATTTACAACTTAGGGATTCAAGGTGCCAATGTGTATGAGGGCGATAGTTATCGCGTGCTCTCGACGCCGCCTGGTCAAAATCTCGCTGAATTGAGTTTCACTGGCGCGCCTTTTCCGTTCAGTTCGCCGAGTAAGCGCTTTTATGTGGTGGCGACGGCTGCGTTGTTTGTTTGCGATACTGCGAGTCGTCGATTACTCATGTATACCGATTATCCTGTAGTGGCGGGCTTACCATCTGGCGTTTCAGCATTAAATGGTTACACACCACATGTGATCGCCGAGGATGTGGCTGCTTGTCGGTTCAGCCTCGACAATGGCGTGATGGAGCATAGTGGTGTGTTGAGTTTAGTGTTACAACTGCGGCGTGATGCCGCCTCAGTACGTATTTTTCATATGATAGATTTGGTCAACTCGTCATGAATGCCCGCACGCAAACAGGGATTTCCTTACCGCTAGCCATTTTTGTCATGGTGGTGTTATCCGCCATGGTTGGCTATTTGTTGCGCATATCGATCCTGGCCAACTTCGCTGAAACGCAAGATGTCATGTCAACGCGCGCCTATTTTTCTGCACGTGCCGGGGTCGAGTGGTCGGCCTATCAAGTGATACGGCCGGGCAGCAGTGTGCTGCAAAACTGTCCACCTAATCAAACAAAAGTGTTTGATGGTTTTAATGTGGCATTGACCTGCCAGCGCAGAGATTACAGTGAAAATTCAGGCACTGAAAATCTTGCGATTTATCAAATTGTCGCCACTGCCTCTCGCGGCAGCCCTGGCGAGCAAGCCTACGTTGAGCGACAGCTGGAGGTGTCTATTAGCCGCTGCATCAATGAAGATAATCTGGAGTGTAACTAATCAAGCATGGTCCGATGAAGCCTAGTCCAAACTAGCGCTGATATAACCCAACGCACCCTTTTACTGGTAAACCGATACTGTTTTAAACACATCAAGTTGCATCAATCGCGTCGGCGAGAGATCAATCAAAGTCTGTGATACGAACCCTGAAACGTGTAGGTTTGTGCAAAACCACCGCAATGTTGTGAGGTTGCTTTATTGATGTGTCCCCGACCATAGTTAACCCAATCGGTTTAAATAATCAGTATTTCCCACGATATTTTTCATTTCACTTTGATTGTCAAAAAAGTACAATCGTTAATATTGGTTAAATTTGATGTATTAATTTTGAGGCTATTCAATTCTTGTCTGCGCGTAAGTGTTAGTGTTGTCAGCGCGCAATTAGGTAAAAGAGGGTCAAAAGGTGATTGCTTCATGCGGTTTGATTTCGGCAAGCAGTGTTTTAACACTGTCTTTCAATTAGGAGGGCTACTGCTATTGCTCGTTTTGAGCAATGGCATTTTTGCGGCTACACCGCGCTATATGCCTGTGCCATTGCCAGACCACTTATTGAATAATGACATTCGTACTTGGCCTGGTGGCGCGACGTTTAATCCCTTGTTTTCGGGGCGTCGCTTGTTGCCATATCACTATGACGCAACGGATGGTGCGCGCGTCACCAATCAAGTCCCCTTTGAATTACGTGCAAGCAGTGTGGGCAACACCGTGATCTGGGCAACGAGTAACAGTTATGCCAATACTGCATCGACCAATACTGCTTTTAATCAAAGCTTTTCAATCAATACCAATAACGCGTTGAATGTACGCGCGGTGTATGCCTTAATCAATAATGCCTTTGGAGGCACAGCCGTTTCAGGCAGTGTGACTGTTTACAATGCGGCGGGCAATACACAGATATTCACGTTGCAACCGTCCGTCAATGTCCGCGGCTATCGTCAATCGATTGCCATGAGTCAACAATTTAAAGGGGTGTCTGCCAATGCGTTTGGCAGTGCTTCAGTGGGTAGCACCGCCACCAGTAACGATGGTGCAAGCCATTTAGATATGCAACGGTTTGAGCTACCAGCGGATTTTGCTCAATCCCCCATCACCAGCATCGTATTTACCTCGTCTGGTCGCGGTGGTCCTGCAGAACGACTCCCTTTTTTAGCAGGGATCACCTTTGAACTCAGCGAGCTTCCGCCTAAGCGCATCGCTAAATATTCCATGGAAGAGCTTGCGCCATGGAGCGGCGTCAGCGGCGAGTTGAAAGATACTAAAGTGGCAGGCCCTCCTAATGATGGTCGCGCGATTGGTAACCCCTACCCAATACAAAGTTTGTTAAATCCAGCGCGTGCGGGCAGTAGCAATGGCACCTGTCAATATGCAGAACTGTCAGGTCCGCTCAGTCATGGCGGCGCCTTTGACGTCAATCATTTGCCGATTGATACCGAAACTGCTGCAACCAATAGCGTGAGTTTTTGGATGTATTGGAATGGTACTGAGGGCGCGGTGCCGATTGGATTTAGCGAATACAAACTTATTTTTAAAAACGGCTTATTTGGGTTTGATGTTGGTGATGGTCGCATGTTTGCCCGCAGTTCAACCGGGCTCGCAAATGCTTGGCGACATGTGGCAGCCGTGTTTACCAATACCGATATGACTGCCAATGCGCTATATATCGATGGCGTAAAACAAACGTTAAGTGTGTCTGGCACGCAACAACCCATATCATTTTTTAATCCTGATACAATTTCAACCACGGTCACACCACCTGCCACTTGGCGTACAGGCCCACCGCCTGAAGGCTGGTTTACAGATAATCCGAGTGGCACTGTCGAAATTAACCCACCTTCGATCTATGGAGTGACTGGCACCTCCTCGAGCAACGTCATTGAAATCGAAGGGGCGCCTGGCGATTACAATGTATACACCATACTGAGGCCAGATCCAGGGGAAGAATTAAGCTTGAGTGTTGATTACGCGGCTAGATCGGGCTACACGACGGGCACTGAATCAGCGATTGATGTTTTGCTGAATCAAGTAGTGATCAGCCGATTAAACGATCAAGCCAATAACTCCACTGTGATACAAAATCGAACCATTCCACTTGGCAGGGTCGATGGCACCCCCATGCGCTTAGAGTTTCGGTCTGTGAATCGTGACAGTCTTGGCGGGGTACTGACAAATATTCAAGTATTTAGAAACCGTACCGTTGCTACCAGCGATATGACCATTGGCGGCGTGGCGAACCGCGCGACCAATCGCTTTATAGGCAGCATTGATGAAGTGAATGTCTATTCGGGCACGATCAGTCCAAGCATGGTGCAAGCCGATCTGGCAAGCACCCAGCAGTGTTTGTCATTGCATCATGTCAGGCTGGAGCACGCGGGCAGTAGCCTCACCTGCGCACCTGCCACGATTGATGTGCGTGGATGTAAAAATGCAGATTTAAACGGGCAGTGTATCCCGAGTATTGTCGGCTTTGCCGGCACCGTGATTGCACAACGCAATGGCGTACAGATCGCCAGCACGCAGTTTGCCGTGCCAGCAGGCAGCAATTTCACGCGGGTTGAGCTCAATGTGCCGACAGAGCAAATCACTGAGTTAAACGTGATCAACTACAGTATCCCGCCGTTTGGTAATCCGCAAACGACGTGTTGGGATACTTCGACCGCGACCAATAGCTGTCGCTTAAGCTTTCAAGATGCTGGCTTTATCGTGGCCAGTGTTGCGGATGGCCCCGCCACCAACATTGCGCCTCAAGTCGCGGGGACCACTTCTGCACAATATCACTTGCGTGCGGTGCAAAAAAATACCGCAACCAAGGCCTGTGAGGCCGCGCTGACTGGCGCCCAAACGGTCGATATGGGGTATGTATGTAACAACCCAACTACCTGTGCCAGCGCAGGCGTGATGACATTGACTGGGCGTAGTGCTGTCAATATTGCGGCCAATCCCCAAGCCGCTGGTGCGGTCAATCTCACAGCAGTGCCCATGCAGTTTGATGCCAACGGTAACGCACCGTTTCAATGGCGCTTTCACGATGTTGGGCAAACGACGTTATACATGCGCAAACAATTGAATACGGGTGCCACCATTGCAGGGTCGACTAACCCGTTTGTGACGAAACCTGCCAGCCTGAATGTATCCAGCGTGACAACCAGCGCAAATGGGGTGAATCCAGCAGCCTCGGATGCCAGCGGCGCGCGCTTTGTGAAAGCAGGGGAAGCATTCAAAGCCACCGTGGTGGCACGCGATGCCAGCGGTAATCCTACCCCTAATTTTGGTAAAGAACTATCGCCTGAAGTGGTGGCGTTAAGCCCGGTATTGGTGACGCCAACGGGAGGGGTGAACGGGCTGGTCAGCGGCAACACCACCGCGGGCGTATCGTTTAGCAATGGCAGTGCCACTTTGGACGCGATGCGCTGGGCGGAAGTCGGCATTATCAAACTGCGCCCTGCGTTATTGGATGGCGATTATTTGGGTGCAGGCAATGTCACTGCGCAAGATTCGGTCAATGTGGGGCGCTTTATCCCAGACCACTTTCGCTTAATCCCAGGCAGTACTCTCGCAGGCTGTGGTGCGCAATTTACCTATTTTGGCCAAGATGGCCTCAGCACCACATTTAGTTTAATCGCTGAAAGCGTGGAGAACCAACCCACACAAAACTACAGCGGTAGCTTTATGAAGTTTGATAGTACGAGTCGTGCTGCGTATGCTTTTTCAATCAGCCCCGGCTTCAGTTTAGGCGCAAGTGCGATTGCGCCCGCAGGGAGCTGGAGCAATGGCGTAGGGATGCTGACTGCCAAGCACGTGGTCACCAAACCTAGCGATCGCACCGTACCGACTTTGATTACGATCATGGCGCAACCGCGAGATGCAGATGGGGTAACGCTCGCCGCACCAAGCCCAGTGGCGCCAGCCAGCCTGTTTCGTTATGGTCGTTTGTGGATGCAAAGCCAACATGGTTCGGAGTTATTACCTTTAACCATGCAAGCAGAAGCGCAATATTGGACCAGTGCGGGCTACAGCCGCAACACGCTAGACAGTTGCTCCACGCTAGCTGCATCCAATATGACCATGAAAAATTATCACGGCAATTTAAATGCTTGTGAAACGCGACTATCAACCACCAGCCCCATGGTAAAAGGGGTGCAAGCCTTGCGCTTGACTGCGCCTAAACTCACTGCAGGCGTCGCCAATAGCGGTAGCGTAGATGTTGAAATTAATTTAAATGCGACTGCAATCGGTGAAAAAACGTGTATCAGTAGTAGCGAAACCAATGCAACCAGCGCCGATATGCCGTGGTTATTGGAAAACATTGAACCCGTTGGGCGTGCGACCTTTGGTCATTATCGTAGTCCATTGATTTACATGCGCGAAAATTTTTAGCGCTTATCCTGTGTGAGCGATATGCTTGTTTTAAGGCTTTTTTATTGCAGCGCATAACTTGTCTAGCGCATGACTTAATGAAGCGTTTTTCACATCGTTCGCTTTTCTATTAGTTCGCCTTTCTTGTAGTTCGCTTGTCATGTAGTTCGCTTGTTTTGTTTTAGCGCGCGTGTTTTTTGCGATTTCTTGCCGCATTCCTTGCCCATCGTCTTAGCCATTGTATGGTTTTATTGTCATAACTTAACCACTGAAAATTTGGGTAAAGGCGTCTTTCTTAATGTTTGTTTAGAATGCACAACCATTACTTCTCTACCGTGAAATTTCAATTCCTCCATGCGGCACATACTCGGTTTTACATTGGTAGAACTCGTCACCGTGATTGCTGTGATGGCGATCATGGCGGCAGTGGCCGCACCACGCTTTATTGGATCCGATAGTTTTGATACGCGTGGTAATTTGGGCATGGTGATCACCAGTCTGCGTTATGCCCAAAAAACGGCGATGGCACAACATCGTGTTGTGTATGTACAGGTAGATAACACCAATAAAACCATTAGCCTATGCTATACCACCACGTGCAGTAGCCTGTTACAAGATCCTACAGGTCCCGGTAACTACCGTCTCAATCTCAATAGCAATGTCAATTTAACAGCTTCGCAAACCACCCTAGGGTTTACGGTGGATGGTTTGCCGATTCCCAACGCCAACGCGACTTATATTGTGGCCAATCGCAAAAACCTTTCCCAATCCTCAACCATTCAAGTAGAGGCCAATACGGGTTATGTACATATTTTATAAATCTGCTGCATGCCGTCCGTCACGCAAGGTGACACGCGGGTTTACCTTGGTTGAGCTGGTGGTGTTTATCTCCATTGTGTCGGTGGCCGTCGCGGGCGTGGTGGGTGCCCTCAGTTATGTGAACCGTAGCAGTGCCAACCCCTTGGTACAACGGCAAGCCATGGCCATTGCCGAAGCCTTATTACAAGAAATTCAACAAACCTCGTTTTCTTATTGTGATCCAAACGACACCAATGCTGCCACCGCAACTTCGTATGCAGGGTGCGCTGCCGATTCGCAACAAGCGTTGACAGGTCCGAGCCCTGCGACAGAATCACGCTACAACCAATCCAATGCGTTTGATAACGTGGCAGATTATGGCAACTTCACCATGCCTGATGCCAATTGCGCGGGAATTTGTTTACTTGGAGATGCTACCCCAATCAATGGTTTGACGGGTTATGTAGCAACGGTAGCGCTGGCTGCGGTTGGCGGCAGTAGTAGTTTTCCAGGCCTGAGCAGTGATGCGGCCTTGCAAATTACAGTGACGGTGACGGGTCCTGCCAACACCCGTGTGGTGCTCAGAGGATATCGGGTCAGATATGCACCTCGTGTTTAAACCACACCCAGAGCGCCAACGCGGCTTTACCCTGATTGAGATGGTGACGGTGATTGCAATTATTGCCATCATTGGCACCATGTCGACTGGCTTTATTCGCACTTCAATTGCGAGTTATGTCAGTACCGAGCAAAACTTAGATCTGGCAGCGCAGGCAGATTTTGCCTTAAGAAAAATTTCACGTGATGTGCGTAATGCGCTGCCAAACAGCATCCGAGTGAGCAATGTCGGCGCGAATCAATTTTTAGAGTTTGTCCCAATTGCAGGCGCAGGACGCTACCGTGCAGGATTAATCTCAGACGGCAATGGCGATTTTTTAAACTTTCAAACCGCCGATACTTCCTTTGATGTACTGAGTCCTGGCATTGATATTTCGTCAGGGAGTAAGCTGGTGATTTACAACCTAGGGGTGGATAAAGCCGATATTTATTACAGCCCCGCCAGTGATAACAATACAGCCGACATCACCTCGCTCGGAAGCAACATCCAACGCATTACCTTTGCAAGCAAGCAATTTCCCCAAGCTTCGCCGAATAATCGCTTTTTTGTGGTGCGTGGTGCGAGCAGTTATGTCTGCGATGTAGATAATGGCGAGCTGGTTCTTTACAGTAATTACAATATTTTACAATCTCAACCCTCAAGTATTGCCACCCTTGACTCGTTAACAACGAAGCAGATAGTGGTTAATGGGGTATCTGCCTGTAGCATTCGCTACGCCGCAGGCGTATTACAACGCTCGGGTGTAGTGACGATTGCGCTTAGGCTCAATCGTGGCAATGCATCAGCAAGGCTGATGCATATTTTAACAGTGGTGAATTCGCCATGACAATGCGATCAATGCATCACTGCCGACAAACAGGCATGTTATTACCCGTTGCCGTATTTTTGCTAGTCGTGTTGTCTGCCATGGGCGCTTATGCCATGCGCATGTCGGTGCTCACCAATGCAACGATGTCGCAGGACATTTTGATGGTTCAAGCGAATCAGGCTGGAAAAGCGGCAAACGAGTGGGTGACGTATCAGGTGTATTTACCTGATGCGACGGGTGCGCCTGTGATGCAGGCATGTCCCACCACCACCAGTTTGACGATTAATGGCTTTAATGTGCAGATCAGTTGTAGTGTGCAAACCTTTGAAGATGAAGTGAATCAGGCGGTCAGAGTGTACCGCGTGGTTTCAACCGCTACTCAAGGCACCTACGGTACCGCTGATTACATTGAGCGACAAGCGACTGCGACACTCAGTCGATGCATTCGCACCGATGCCTCAGGCGTCAAAACCGAATGTAACTGACTGAGATTTCATGTCAGTTTTGGAAAGTTTGAGGAAGCTATGCGAGTAAATGTAAAACACAGTGTCGGTTTGTCGCTCTTGGTTTTGGCCTTAATGGGGTGCAGCCAAAGGGAGGCGGATGATGCCCTGGATGGCTATACTGCCCAATGTAGCGAAACTGGCAGTACGCGTAATACCATGAGTACAAAATTGGTCGGCCAATCCTTTAGCATGGATGTGGCCTTGATCGATAAAAAAACCGGCGCATTAGCAACCCTGACTAATGATTTGCTGGGCCAAGTCACGTCAGTGACCGCTGATCTGACAGAAGCCACCAGTCAGGCGGCCTGTGAAGACGGTACAGCTGCCATTGCCGACCTCAATGTGGGTGGGGTAGTGCGGTCCGTTTTAAACCTCACCAAAAACTTAACCAGCAAACAAACATTAAGTAACTTAAGCGTCAGTCAGCCACATAAACAACTTTATTGCCGTGCCAATATTTTGTCCACGGTTGGCAATTTAACGCGTAAATGCGCTGCCGCTTCATTTGCGGCCCGCCCAGCCAATTTCGTTGTTGAAGTGGTAGAGCCTGCGGGAATTAAAAAAGTGGGTGGCAATATGATTGTGGCTGCGGGTGAGGGTGGCAATACAGCCAGCGCGAAAGCCAGCTTTACGCTTAAAGTGAAAGCGGTTGGTTTAAACAACACGGTAAATGCGCTGACTGGATTTACAGGCTCAACATTGAATTTAGATTTAACCAATGGCGCAGGCTTGCTTAAATTAGCCGCGCTCAATAAACCTGGTAGCGATGCCTCTGCGGGTAACTTGAGCGTAAAAGGGGTATTAAGCCCAGCATCCTTTGTGTTTAACAATGGTGAAGCAACCGCGAAACTCACCTATTCTGAGGTAGGGTTTTTACGCCTAGACCAAGGCGCGTTATTAGATCCGCTATATGCAAAATCAGATGCAGATGCTGGCCGTTGTGTGGCCAATAGCACCAGCAATACACCTAACGCACAAGGCCAAATCGGTTGTTTGGTTGGCTCTACCTTAGCTAGTCTGCCGATTAAATTTGTGCCATTTAAGTTAAGAGTGGCCTCACCAGTGACAAAAACGGTGGAGAACGCAGCCAATACTTGTAACCGATTTGCCTACTTTGGCGGTGAATTGACCACGGCCTTTGCCCTGCAAGCGGTGAATAGTGCGGGTAACGTGACGCGCAACTATAGCAAAACCTCAGGGTTGGCGTTATTCAATGCAGCTGACTACGATAATTACAATATACCCGATGCCACTGCACGCAACAGCCTCAATCAAAATGTCACCATTGGCTTTGATAAATCAACTGCCAATAACGCGATTACGGCAACCGATTGGGTGGAGGGGGCGACTAACATTACGTTAAAACATCGTAGTGATCGTCCATTGGTGCCGGTATTGCCAACGCAATTAACGCTTAAAGCGAGCCCCACCGATGGTGAAATCGATACCACGGGCGTACCCGCGGACAATATGTCAACCGCAGTTGAGTTTCGCTATGGCCGAGTCAAGTTAAATAATGCTTATGGTTCAGAAACCATGCCGTTGACGTATGAAGTACGCGCTGATTATTTTAAAGACAATGCCTGGACGCTCAACAGTGATGACAGTTGTTCGATGGTGAGTGCCGATATGTTTAAGGTCGAAACCCCCACCGATCAACCCAAGAACAAAATCACGCAATGTCGCTCTACTTTAGGTGTCAAAAATGCTGGCGTGTTTAATGGCGGTGTGGCGCAGGTGAATATCACCCCCCCAGGCAATGGCAACAACGGTTGGTTTTATGTGACGATGAAGCAAGATGAAAATGCGGCAAGTAATGATGAGGCCTGCGTGACTGGGGTCGGTCGTATCAAAGCCAAAGTGTTAAATGCAACGCCGCAGTTTGGTCGCGTCAATCCAGAAAAGGCCTTGGTGAGTTTTGGCCAGTACAAATCAAAAATGATTTATTCTGGAGAACAGTGAAATTAAACTGGTTCTAAATTTAGTTTTGAAATCGTAAAGGGTGCATTAATATACCTACCATGTGAGCGTTTTGAAAGTTTCACCCATGGTAAAGTTGAAGTGGTTTAAACCCAAAAGCAGTAAAGGCCGGATGGGGCTCAGTGTGTCTGAGAAACACGTCAGTGTGGTGGTCGTACGCACTGAGTCCGGCGAAAAACCAAAAGTAGACTACGCAGAGGTTTCGCAAGTGAGCTTGCGAACCCCTCCTGCGCTCAAAAGCATTATTTCTCATGCGTCATTGGCGTCCGTGCCTTGTAACGCGCTGTTAAACGTCGATCAATATCAAATTCTGCAAGTCGATAAACCGAACATGCCAGAGGCGGAAATTAAAGCTGCCTTGAAATGGAAGGTCAAAGAGCTGCTCGACTATCAGGTTGAAAACGCAACGGTCGATGGTGTTGAAATCCCGCCCGACCCCGAAAACCCCAATCGCTTGCCGTTTATGTTTGCTATTTGCGCAAAAAACCCGCATATCGCAGAGTTAAGCAACAGCGTGTTAGATGCGGGTATTAATTTAAAATCCATTGATGTGCACGCCTTAGCACAGCGCAACATTGCGGCATTATTAGAGGTGGATGGTCGTGTATTGGTCATGGTCAGCGTGTTGGAGCGCGGTTGTTTGCTCACGTTTACTGCCAATGGCGAGCTGTACCACACGCGTTTTGTGGAGCTGGACCGTGGCTTTTTGATAGATCAAAACGGCGAGCTCTTCAATAGCAACTTAGATCGGTTGATTTTAGAGTTACAGCGTTCACTGGATAGTTTTGACCGCCAATTTCCGTTTTTATCGATTCAGCGCCTGGTCATCATGCCAGACAACAGCAGTGCTAGATTGGTCGAAGCACTCAAATCAAGCCTCTATTTGCCAGTTGAAACCTTTGATTTGACTGATATTGTTGAGTTTCCCGTGGGTAACGATTACTCCAGCCTTGAAAAACAAGCCATGTTATTACCCGCGTTGGGCGCCGCATTACGCACCGAGGTGGCCGCATGACGCAACAAGTCAATCTACTCAACCCAGCCCTGATCCGCCCACGGGATTGGGTGTCGCTTAAAAATGTCGGAGTGATGTATGCGTTGGTCATTGTGGCCATGTATGTGTTGTATCACTTTGCACAATCTGATCTAGATGCAATGCAAGTACAACGCAATGCGGCAGTCACCAAATATGAAGCGGCAAAGCTGGCGCTCATTACTGAAAGTAGCAAAAAAAACCGACAAATGAATGTGCTGGAACAAGAGCAAGAACTGCAATCATTGATGAAGAAACTAGATATGCAAAATAAATTGGTTTCTACCTTTAAATATGTGCAAAGCGATAATGGTCATCACGTGTTGGACTACATGCTTGGATTTGCGCGGCAAGTGGTGCCAGGCGTATGGGTGACAGGCTTTAAACTGCATGCCTTTGAAAAAAATATCACGCTGAGTGGACGTGCATTGCAGGCAGATCACATCCCACATTTTCTCGAGCATTTAGGTCAAGCTGCGGTGTTTAAAGGACAGTTATTTAGTGGCTTAAAACTGCAAAGTGCGACGCTGTTCGATGAAGTAAAAGGCGGGGCTGGGGTCGTTACTACCCCCGTGCCTGTGCCCCCCACGCAAGCGGTTGCAGAGAGCCAAACCACAACGGCAAACAATCCAAGCAACAGCATGGCTACGCCAACCGCCATCCCTAATGCCGCGGTGACGCCAGCTAAAACAGTGACAGGCCCGCGGTCGGTCATTGAATTTGAGGTCAAAGGCTACGTGCCCGACACAGGCGATGCCACGAGCACAGCGAACCCTTCCGCCAGTGCTCAACCGACGGGAGCAAACAATGGCTAACCAGTTACAGGTGCTCAACCAAAAATGGGTGGTGTTGACTAAACGCGACCGCGTGATGTTGTTTTTAGTCGGTTTATTTGGCATTGCGGGATTGCTGGATACGTATTTAACAGATCCGATTCGTCAACAAAAAGTGATTGCCACCCAAGAGTTAGAAAAGTTAGCGGCAGATACGGCCAAAGTCGAGCTACAGATGACCAAGCTCAGTGCCAGTGGTGAAAGTGCAAGCACACGCTTACAACAAGAAATTCAAGCTTACAAAACACAGATTGCCATTCAAGAGAAAACGCTAAAAGACTTGGGCAGCATGATGGTCACGCCACAAGAAATCACGGCATTGATGCGCAAATTATTGCAACAACATGACAATGTACGGGTGATCAATATGGAGTCTTTGGTGCCCGTGAGTTTTATTAAAAAACTGACCACAGACAAATTAGCGACCGCTGAATCAGCGGCCACGCAAATTGACATCGGTGTAATGTATCAGCACTCGATTCGTCTTAAATTGCAAGGTGGGTATTTAGCGTTGATGGGGTATGTGAGCGATTTAAAAGCACTGGGCACCACGGTTGCATGGGAGAAGGCAGAATTTAAATCAAATTATCCCGATGCAGAGTTAACGCTGGAAGTGTATACCTTAAGTCCAGAAAAAGCATGGTTAGGAATTTAATGATGCATGTGAATTTCATTACGCGTCGACTGATGGGCACAATCACGGGCCTGTGCTTGGCCTCGGCTACGGTCGCTTTGGCGATAGAGCAACCTGCGACGGGTCTCATCGATCCGACCCAACCGCCCACCGAGATTTTATCGCGCATGCCCCAAGCCGCGGAGCAAAGCGAGTTGGTGCCTGTGTTGTCTGCTGTGAAAAGCAATGGCAAACATAGCTTTGCCATCATCAATAACACCCTGATGCGCTTAGGCGATTCCATTCAAGGCAATCGTTTAGTCGCAGTGTCGGCCAATACTGCAACCTTGCTCAATCGTACGCAACAAAAAACGGTGTTACGGGTCGGTGTTGTGGATTATCGAAAACCTGTCCATCCAAATCTTCCTCCAAAAAAGCCAGCCAAGCGTAAACGGGTGATGTCCTCCCCGTCTATTCCGCAAGACGCTTAGTAGTTTGATAAGAGAAAAAGCCATGAATGTAAACATTAAAAATATAGTGATGATGAGTGTAGTCAGTGGTCTTGTTGGGTGTGCGAATACCCCCAGCGTGATTAGTCAGCCATCAATTAAGCCGAAAATGCAAGAAACCTTGCGTGAAAGCGCGCAAATCATGCAAGGTAAGGCCTTGCCGGTGCCGAAGGAAGTCACTGACGAGATGCTACAACCGCTCAAAGTTGAGCCTGCAAAATCACTGGCGAAAAAAATTGAACCGCGGTTTGATTTGGTGGTGACCAAAGCGCCAACCAGTCAGGTGCTGATGGGGATCGTCACGGGTACACCGTATAGCATGGTGTTGAGTCCTGAGCTTACAGGTGAAATCTCAGTGAATTTAAAAGACGTTACTTTATTTGAGGCGCTCAATGCCTTGCGTGAGTTGTATGGCCTTGAATACAAAATGCAAGGTAAGCAAATTTATGTCGAGCCACAAACATTACAAACCCGTGTGTTTCAGGTCAATTACATTGCAGGGCATCGTAAAGGGGAATCTGGTACACGCGTTTCTTCAGGTAGTTTAAACGCCTCCACAGGCGCACCTGGTGCTGGTGCAGCTGGCGGTGCTTCGCCTTCATTGGCGGCCACGCCTGTGCCCGGCAGTGCAAACCAAACCTCGCAACAAAGTTTTGCTTCTACTGTAAATACCACCACCGATACTGACTTTTGGGCAGACATGGAAGTCTCATTGGCGAACATTGTAGGCAATGCCAATGGACGCAGTGTGATTGTGAATAAACAATCTGGGTTGATTATGGTTAAAGCCTTGCCCAAAGATATCCGTCAGGTCGAGAAATTTTTAACCTTGATGCAGGTGACCATTGATAGACAGGTCATTTTAGAAGCAAAAATTTTACGCGTGCAACTCAATAAAGGATCGCAACAAGGCGTCAATTGGGCGGCCTTCCGTCGCTTTGGTGATACAGATGTGAGTTTTGGCAATATTTCTGGCAATACCGCACTCAACACCACAGGTAATGGCAGTAATACCAATGGCTCGTTAACCACCAATGCCGGCTCTATTCGCAACAGTGGTTTACCCGAGAATAGCGTGGCGAGTATAGGTGCGACCGCCATTGGCAGCTCCATGTTTGCGCTCGCCATGCAAGGGGCCAAGTTTTCTGCACTGCTTAACTTTTTAGAAACCCAAGGCAATGTTGAAGTATTGTCCAGCCCAAGGATTTCAACCATTAATAACCAAAAGGCCGTGCTTAAAGTGGGCACCGATGAGTTATTTGTCACCAATGTGAGTAATAACACCACCGCCACCACCGCGGGCACCACTTCGTTTCCGCAAGTCACGTTGCAGCCTTATTTTTCAGGGATTTCGTTAGATGTCACGCCACAAATTGACCGCGACGACAATATTATTTTGCATATTCACCCGCTGGTCAGCAATGTGGTCAGTGTGAATAAACAGATTAACTTGGGTGGGACCACAAACTTTAATATTCCGGTGCCTTCTTCTACCATTAACGAAACCGATAGCATTGTGCGCACCCGCGATGGTAACGTCATTGCGATTGGGGGCTTGATGACGGAGTCCAATGCCAATATTCGCTCCAAAGTACCGTTGTTGGGCGATGTGAAATTTTTAGGCAATTTGTTCCGCCAAAAAGAAGAAGGCACGTTTAAATCGGAACTTGTGATTTTGCTAAAATCCACGGTGGTGCGTGGCGGTGATAATTGGGCGCAAGACATGCTCAATAGTCAGCAAAAATTAGACACCATCAATGGTAAGGATTTTTAGGAGCGGGGATGTACCTGCAACATTTTGGCCTCAACGAGTATCCGTTCACCATTACGCCGGACACGAGTTTTTACTATGCAACCCGTAGTTTGCAGGAAGCCCTCAACACGCTGTTGATTGCAATCGAGGCGGGTGAGGGCTTTGTTAAAATCACGGGTGAGGTGGGCACAGGTAAAACGCTGCTGTGCCGACGCTTACTAAAAGCACTGACACCACAATGCAAAATTGCATTTATTCCCAACCCTTATTTAGATGCCCATGCGCTGTTAATGACGCTGGCGACCGAATTGGGCGTTTCATTTAAACCAGACTTTACCCACCATGACATGATCGATGCGCTACAACGGACATTACTGACCGATGCAGCGGCTGGTCAGCGGGTTGTGGTGTGTTTAGATGAAGTGCAAGCCATGCCTTTAGAAACCCTAGAGGCATTGCGTTTATTAAGTAATCTCGAAACAGAGAAGAAAAAATTATTGCAAGTGGTGATGTTTGGCCAACCCGAGTTGGAAGCCAGGCTGAATCACCCTTCTATCCGACAACTGAGACAACGCATCGGCTTTGAATATCAGCTCAAACCCTTGCAATCGACCGAGTTAGGCTTTTATTTGAACCACCGTATGCAAGTGGCTGGCTTTCAAGGCGGTATGATTTTTAGCACAGCCAGTCAACGCTTGTTGTTTCGCTATGCCAATGGCATTCCACGCTTATTGAATATTTTGGCGCACAAATCTTTATTATCCGCCTATGGCCGTGGTCAGCATGCCGTGATGGTAGAAGACGTCAAAGCAGCCATATTGGATACTGAAGCGAGCGTGAAAGCACAACATGATTGGTTAAGCCGTGGTTTTAAATGGTGGTTAAATCTACATACCGCGCTGGCTACAGTTGGGCGCTAACCGCACACGTGATGAGAGAGAGTCTGCTTTGAGTTTAATTAATCAAGTATTACAAAACGTTGAAAAGCGTCAGGGTGCGCACATGGGGCATGCGTGGTCAGCACAGGTAAAACCTGTATTGAGTGAACCCAGTGTGGCTGCCACTGGCCATGCAACGCGTTGGATGATCGGCATACTGATTTTATTGTTAACCTTGTGGTTGGTGTATCCCGGCATGATGCAATGGCGCGCGCAAACCCATGCCTTGTCGGTATTAGATCGGTTTCCACCCGCGGTGGGTGGTGCATCACAAGTGGCGCAACCCATCCAAACAGCGCATCCCAAACGAGTACCGTTGCCGATTGCAGAGGGTCGCTTAACCAAATTTTTGTTTAGCGATTGGCATGTTGCGAAAACGAGTCCCTCCACTTCTTCAGCCAGTCAAGCCACGAGCCATGCGCAGTCACCTACATTGACACCTACGTTGACCCCTATGTTGACACCTAAGCTCACGCAGACTAACCAGGAGGCGGGGGCGTTAATGTTAGAGGCCGATGCGGCGCAAGTCGATATTCAAGTATTGGCAACGCCAGCGGTGAAGCCAACCCCCAAGCTTGCCATTCTCGATAAAAATGCAGTGACCAAACGGATCAAGCCTGAACAAGAAGTCAATGTGTTGATTCAGCGTGCAGTGGATGCTGAGCAAAAAGGCCGCGTCAGTGAGGCCACCGCATTGTTACGGCAAGCCCTGAATAGTGAGCCACAATCTGAGGACGCCCGCTTATTATTGGTGAACTATTTACAAGATGCCAAGCAAGATGCGGAGGCGTTGAGCCTATTGCAAGGCGGCGTCAAGGCTTATCCAGAACAAGCAGGGTTGCGCAAAGCGCTTGCCAAATGGCAATTGGCCCACGGTCAAGCCGCGTCCGCAATCGACACCTTACAGCCGCTCGCCAACACGGCAGGGCAAGATATGGATTGGCATTGGATGCAGGCGATGGCGCATCAGCAAAGTGGTCAACATCAGGCGGCTTTGCCCTACTTTGAGCGCACCTTACAATTGCAACCTGCGCATGCGCAAGCGTATGTGGCTTATGCCGTATCCTTGCAAGCATTAGGGTTGCGGGCGCAAGCGCTACAACAATTACGGTATGCGCAAGATTTTCCGATGAGCGAGCGGATGTCGGAATTTGTGTTGCAACGCAGTCAGCAACTGTCGCAAGCAACGGATCGCTAAGTACAAGCGGTTGCTTTTCAAGCGCATTTACTTCAATCTCCGAGCTGCAATTGCCGAACCTTCATTATTGGGTTCAATCATGCGGCTTTAATCATCGGGCTTTAATCACCTGGCTTCAAAGTCCTCGCCAATACAATGGCGGAGACTGAAGCTGCCCCCGCAGATTTAAATACCTTGGCCAAGGCGTGCAAACTGGCGCCAGTGGTCATCACATCATCCACCAACAGCACCTGTTGGCCCTGCCAGTCATGGCTGGTCGCAAAAGCGCGTCGCAAATTTTGTGTGCGAATTTTCATCTTTAACCCCGCTTGGGTCGGTGTGTTGGTCAGGCGTTGGCAACCATCCATGATCAGAGGGATGCCCCACGCTTGATGAAGTTGTTGGGCTAAAAAATAGGCGTGGTTAAAGCCACGTTGACTTAAGCGTTGCACATGCATTGGCATTGCCACCATCACCGTTGGCATGGGGTCAAACGCCTCAAGACGCACATGCTGCAACATCAGCTTTACTAACAGTTCGCCGTATACCAGTTGTTGTGCGTATTTAAAATGTTGCAAGCAACGATCCAGCGGAAATCCATATTGAAACACTGCCTGCGTTTGATCAAAGGCAGGCGGATGTTGTAAACATTGGCCGCAATGCGCAGCATGGGCAACAGGCAACGCGCATTGTGGACATTTAGAGGAAAAGTACCACGGCAATGCGTCTTCACAATACCTACAAATCGGTAAGCCATGGCTTGTGGCTGAGTGTGGCGCATGTGTCAGGATTGGCGGGCTGGTCGCCACAGCTTGTGCGCTGGCGGTGGCACGCGATGAAGCTTGGTAAGCCGTTAATTTGCCGCCACACAGCAAGCAAGGCAATGCCTGTTGCAGTGACCCTGTTGGCGCCCACTTCGACCAAAATTGCTTAAAAATTAAGCTATTGTAAAATGACTTCACGCGATATGTTAAACAACATATAATTCACCTCAATCTTTTATTGATGCGATTTAGCGACGACCATGGAACAATCGACCTCTTACTCCAAACCAGACCATACGCCCCAGCCCGTGATGACGACATCGGTGATTCAGTTTGATGCGTTAAAAAGCCCTGCAAGTAGCCAGCCAACAGAGACGCGCTGGCAGGTTGAAGACATCATGGCACTATTTGCATTGCCGTTCAATGATCTATTGTTCCAAGCACACAGCGTACACCGCCAACATTTTGATCCAAATGCGGTACAAGTGAGTACATTGTTATCCATAAAAACCGGTGGTTGCTCAGAAGATTGTGGCTATTGTCCGCAAGCGGCGCGTTACCACACCGAGGTTGAAAACGAGCCACTGATGGCCTTAGACGAAGTGTTGGCTGCTGCCAAAGCGGCCAAAGACAGTGGCGCAAGCCGTTTTTGCATGGGCGCTGCTTGGCGCGGACCTAAGCAAAAAGACCTCGAACCTGTGCTCAAAATGATTAGCGAAGTGAAAGCGATGGGCTTACAAACTTGTGCCACGCTGGGCATGCTCAAAGACGGGCAAGCTGAACAACTCAAAGCCGCGGGCTTGGATTTTTACAACCATAATTTAGACACTGCACCTGAGTTTTACGGCGATGTGATTACCACCCGTACCTATCAGGATCGGTTAGATACCCTAGACCGCGTACGCAGTGTTGCGATCAACGTCTGCAGTGGTGGCATTATTGGTATGGGTGAAAGCCGTGCACAACGTGCGGGATTGCTCGCCCAATTAGCCAATATGGAACAGCCCCCTGAGAGTGTGCCAATTAACCTGTTGACCCAAGTAGAAGGCACGCCTTTACATGGTACCGATCCGTTAGATCCGTTGGAATTTGTGCGCACGATTGCGGCCGCACGGATCACCATGCCGAACAGTTTTGTCCGGTTGTCAGCAGGGCGTCAAAGCATGGGCGATGCGGTGCAAGCGCTGTGTTTTATGGCGGGTGCCAACAGTATTTTTTACGGTGAAAAGTTGCTGACCACGGGCAATCCAGAGGTAGAAGCAGATCAAGCACTGTTTACAAAACTTGGCCTAACAAAAATCTAGTCCGTCGCCATGTTTGATTATCTGCAATCGGCGTTGGATCAGCGGCAAGCAAATGGCCTGATGCGGCAACGTCGTTTATTAGACTCGCCGCAAGCTGAGCATATTACGGCCAATGGTGCTGCCTACTTATCCTTTTGTAGCAACGATTATTTAGGGCTAGCCAATGATCCTAAGTTGGTATTGGCCTTGCAACAAGCGGCGACAGAGGCTGGGGTTGGTAGTGGGGCTTCCAACCTGATCACAGGTCACCATCGGTTTCATGATGCGCTTGAGCGCAGCTTAGCGGCCTTTGTTGGCAAACCAGCGGCGTTGCTATTTTCTACTGGTTATATGGCCAATATCGGCGTGATCAGCGCTCTCATGGGCCGTGAAGATGCAGTATTTTCCGATAAGCTCAATCATGCTTGTTTGAATGATGGTGCCTTTTTGTCGCGGGCCAAGCACCATCGGTTTGCACACAATGATATAAACGCGTTGGATCAGTTATTAGCGGCCAGTACGGCGCGGCATAAGTTGATTGCAGCCGATGCCGTGTTTAGCATGGATGGGGATATTGCACCATTGGCCGCTTATTTGGACTTGTGTGAGCGTTACGATGCGTATTTATACGTGGATGATGCACATGGGTTTGGCGTGCTAGGCCCACAAGGGCAAGGCACGTTGCAACACTTGGGTTTGGACTCGCCTAGACTGATCATGATGGGTACTTTAGGCAAAGCTGCTGGCGTGGCAGGCGCTTTTGTTGCGGCGGAACAAGTGGTGATTGATTATCTGATTCAGCACGCCAATAGCTATATTTACACCACCCCTGCGCCACCGCCGCTGTCTGCTGCGTTATTGGCAGCCGTAGATGAAATCAAGCATGGCGAGGCGCGACGTCAACGTCTGTTTGCGCATATTCACCTCCTCAAAACATCGTTAAAGCTGCAGCGCTGGCAATTGGCTGCATCAGACACCGCGATTCAACCGCTGATTGTGGGAGATCCACATGAGGCGTTAGCGCTCAGTCAGTATTTACAGCAACATGGTGTATTGGTGCCAGCAATTCGTCCACCGACCGTGCCAGTAAACACCTCGCGCTTACGCATTTCCTTGTCTGCCGCCCATCAAACGCAAGATGTACACACCTTGATTCGTTTATTGCACAGCGCAGAGCAATCCTTGCCACGCCATGTGAACGCGGCATGACCATGTTCGTCGACATATTGGGTCAAGGCGAGCCACTAGTGTTGATTCATGGCTGGGGCATGAATAGCGCCGTATGGACACCCGTGATCAAACGCTTATCGGCAACCCATCGGCTCTATTTGATCGATCTACCAGGCATGGGGCAAAGTAAGCCTGTGTATCCTTACACGCTAGATCGCTTGGCTCAAGCGGTGGCTGATCTGATTCCAGGAGTCTCCAATGTGCTTGGCTGGTCGCTGGGTGGGCTGGTGGCACAACACTTGGCGCTGACGCAGCCTGAACGGGTTGAAAAACTGATTTTAGTCAGTAGCAATCCTTGTTTTGTGCGTCGTGCCGGCTGGGCACATGGCATAGACGCCAAGCATTTTGAACAATTTAATGCCAAATTTGCCCTAGACTTTAGCAACACACTGCTTCATTTTTTAACCTTGCAGTGTATGCATGCAAAAGATACGCGCGCGACGGTACGCCAACTACGCACCGCATTTGCCAACAAGCCGATGCCGATGCAAAGCGCGCTCAATGATGCGTTACACATTTTATTAGAAACCGATTTGCGCGAAGAAAGTGGACGCTTGTTTCAACCTGCATTGATGATTCATGGTGACCGCGATACCTTGGCGCCTGTAAGTGCCGCGCATTGGCAAGCCATGCAGATGCAACGTGCGCAATTGCGCGTGATTGCGGGCGCCGCCCATGCGCCGTTCTTATCCCATACAGATGCATTTTTAGAGACCCTACACACCTTTTTAAATGCCCCGACCCATGAGGCAAATGCGTAATGCAAGACCCCTATTTGATCGATAAAGCCCGTGTCAGGCAATCTTTTCATCGCGCGGCACACGACTACGATGCTGCGGCTATACTGCAAGCACAAGTGCGCGATGAAATGCTTAGCCGCCTTGATGTTGTAAAGCTAGCGCCGCAGACGATACTCGATGCTGGCTGTGGCACCGGGCATGGTATCAAAGCCCTGATGACGCATTTTAAAGGTGCGCATGGCATTGCACTCGATCTGGCAGAAGGCATGCTTGCGCGAACCCGTGCACAGTTTCCCAGTTACCGCTTTTGGCAAAAAGCACCACAATTGTTGTGTGCCGATATCGAAGCGCTGCCGCTACCGACCAGCAGTGTGGATTTAGTATGGTCAAATTTAGCAGTGCAATGGTGTAATGATTTGGATGCTGCGTTACAAGCGTTTCGACGTGTGTTAAAGCCCAATGGCTTGTTGATGTTTTCGACCTTTGGCCCAGATACACTCAAAGAGTTACGTGCCGCCAGCGGTGCGCAGCACACGCATGTGAGTCGATTCTTGGATATGCATGACATTGGCGATGCGCTTACACGCGCTGGCTTTAGTGCGCCGGTGTTAGATGTCATGCATTACACCTTGACCTATGACACCGTGGAGTCCGTCATGCGCGACTTAAAAGCGATTGGTGCCCACAATGCCACCGCTGGTCGCGCACGTGGCTTGTTAGGTAAAGGATTTTTGCAACAACTTAAGCAAGGCTACGAGCCGTTTCGGGCGCAAGGTAAATTGCCTGCGACCTATGAAGTGGTTTACGTACATGCGTGGGTGGGTGCGCAACCGTATACTGCTCCTGGCGAACAGGCAGTGCAGTTTGTGCCACGAAAATCTTATCCCACGCCTTCCAACCCATGACTGCGCTCACGCTACCTAAACATTTTTTTGTCACAGGGACCGATACTGGGGTTGGAAAAACCACCGTCACACAACATTTAATTCGCCATTATGTTGCGCAGGGGCTGCGGGTGGTCGGCATGAAGCCAGTGGCCTCAGGCTGTCGTTGGATCGACGGTGTTTGGCAAAATGAAGATGTGGCCGCCATGTGTGCGGCCGCCAACATTAAGGCCCCGTTACAATGGGTGAATCCTTATTGTTTTGACCCTGCCATTGCCCCGCATATTGCCGCTGCGCAAGCAGGGGTGGCGATCGATCTTAACGTGATTATTGAAGCTTATAAGCAATTGCAATCGCTGGCAGATGTGGTCATCGTGGAGGGGGCTGGCGGCTTGTTAGTGCCACTCAATGCCGAACACACCATGCTGGATGTGATGGCGGCTTTACAATTGCCTGCGCTGTTGGTGGTCGGCATGCGTTTAGGCTGTATCAATCATGCCTTACTCACGCATCAAGTGTTGCAAACAACAGCAATCCGTTGTTGCGGTTGGGTAGCCAATCAGTTGGATCCCGATATGCCGGTGCTGGCGGAAAATGTAGCCACCTTGTCTCATTGGTTAGGTCAAGCGCCTAGCTTCAGTATGCCTTATCAGGCGGCTGTGACCTAGGCCGTGTGTGTACGATACCATGTTGTGACTGTAGCTAAGCGTACATAATGTCTGTATTTAATCCACGCCCGCACGCCTTTCTTGCTCTGTTACGGGGCCATCAAGTGCCATTGGTTACTGGCGTTTTAATGTTGGCGAATGGCTTGGTATTTGCCGCCATGTTATGGAGTGGCGCAGGGTTTTGGCATTCGCCAAATACAGTGCAATTGGCTTGGGGGGCTAACTTTGCCCCCGCAACCGCCGACGGGGAATGGTGGCGCTTGGCTTCTGCCATGTTCTTGCATTTTGGCGCAGTGCATTTGACCATGAATATGTTCGCCTTGTGGGATGGCGGAAAATTAGTCGAGCGCATGTATGGTCCTTGGCGATTTTTAACCATTTATGGCTTGGCAGGATTATCCGGCAATCTATTGTCGTTGGTCATGCAAGGCAACCAAGCGGTTTCAGGCGGCGCCTCGGGTGCGATTTTTGGTATTTATGGCGCACTGATCTGCTATGTATGGTTGGCAAGGCGCTTGATGGCGCCTGCAGAGTTTCGTTGGTTGTTTTGGGGCGCCTCTGCTTTTTCGGCCTTGACCATTGTCATGGGCTTTTTGGTGCCAGGCATAGACAATGCTGCCCACATTGGCGGCTTTGTCAGCGGCTTGTGTTGGGGGGCGATCTTGGTGCCACAAGCCTTGTATTCGCGTGGACAAGCCATGCATCACCGCTGGTCTCGCCAGCGTTTATTCTGCATGAGTGGATTATTATGGGCAATCGCGATCGCCATGTTGCTCACGCATCTACCACCGCCAAAATACAAATGGCACGATGAGCTGGCTTTGCAAAAACAGCTACAAGCCTTTATGCAAACTGACCAACAAGCCAGTCGTGAATGGGCGCAATTGCTCGCACTTGGGCAAGCGGGTACCCTGACTTTTGATGCTTGGGCCACCATGATAGATGCCCAAGTATCGCAGCCTTACCAAGAAAGCCTGGAGGTGCTGGCGCGCTTACCTGCGGACCCTGCCTTGCCTTCTTATCCCATGCTTGCGCGGGCAAAAAGTTTAGCGCAAGAAAAGCGAAACGCAAGCAAAGCAGCTGCGCGGCAATTACGCCAAATCCCTTTTCCAGTAGGTAAGCCCGCGGCCAGTGCAACGCAAGATTAAGGATGTTTGCTCAGGTGTGGGCGTGAAGCAACGCTGTGTTGCAGTGTTAGATTACACGCTGTCTGCGTGATGCAAGGCGTTGTGTTGCCAAGCGCTCTAAAATGTCGGCCTCCGCGCAACCATCATTGGCTTGCATTAACCGTTGAGCAAGGGTCAAGCCGCGCTGACCCCAATCAGCAAGCTGTGGCGATACACGCATTTGCGCAAACAGTTGATTAAACGTGGTTTGTTGGTAAGGCGAGGTACACACCAACCCAGCATCCGCCTCTAACACAAAATGCGCATAACCACAGGTGTCGGTCACCAACATCGGCGTGGCACAAGCCATCCCCTCTAAAATCACTAAGCCAGTGTTTTCGCGGCGTGCTGGATGCACGCAGACATCTGCGCCCTGCATCAATTGTGGAATATCGGGACGCCCTTTGGCGATGGTAATCAAGTCAGCAACGCCCAGTTTGTGCGCGAGCTTTTGAAAATCACGCGGATTATCTTGACCCACCGCAACCACGCGCGTGTGTGCTCTCAAGGTTGGCGGTAAGGCCGCCAGTGCATGAATCACGCGGTCGAGCCCCTTCATATGAAAGCCAGACCCTGTCAATAAATACACAAAATCGTCCGCACCAAACGCAAACGCTTGACGCAAATACGTACGCATCTGCGTTCGATCTTGTAATGCAAAGCGAGTGCTTGAAAGAAACGGTGGAATATAGTGAAAGCGCTCATCTGGTGTGCCGTACCAGTGCTGAAAGCAGGTCTTTTCGGTCAATGACACAGCCAAAATGTCGGTGCTGGCATCTGCAGCAAAAATAGCACGTTCGCACTCAGCAAACCATTTCACCCTAGGCAGTAAACGATAGAGCCAGTTGCGCTGGTGGGTTGCGCGCTCAATAAAGCAAGGGTCCGCGGCAAAATGCGCATCTAGATGCTGCATTCGATTATAGCCAACAATGAAGTCGGTTTCAGCGCGATCAATCTGTTCAAACGTGGCGCGTATAAATGCTTGATAGCGTTTGTAATTTAACCATCCACTTTGCGCTAAGACATGAATGCGCAAGCCTGCTGGCTGTTCCCCTTGCCAGGCCATGGTATAAATATCGACGTGATGGCCACGTGCGGTCAAGGTTAGGGCGGTACGCAACATGTCACGTTGCATGCCACCGTAGGGGAAATATTTAAAAATAATAAACGCAAATTTCAACATCTTGAGTGCCCACGGCTGCTTCATCGATGGACTGGCAACATACAGAACTTTTTGCATGGTCGCAAGCCATGCGTTGTTGCAAGCGGTGGCACAAACGCTTGTAATGGCGTTTGTGGCGCTTAAATATCTACGGTTGCGTTGTTGTTGTGATCGCGCTGCAATGCCAGCCCAACCATACAGTGCGCTGAATTGCAGTGCATAGTGTGCGAAAATATCAACATGAAACGTATTTTAATTGTGAAAACTACATCGATGGGCGATGTGATTCATGCCTTACCTGTGGTGCAAGACTTACGTCAGGTATATCCCGATGTGCGCGTTGATTGGTTGGTAGAGGAGAGCTTCGCAGATATTCCGCGCTTGCATACGCAGGTCAATCAGGTATTTCAGGTTGCGGTGCGGCGCTGGCGCAAGCATTGGTGGCGCTGGCAAACGTGGCGTGAAATCCGTGCGGTGAAGCATGCATTAGCCGCGCAACGCTATGATGTGATTTTAGATTTGCAGGGCTTGGTAAAAAGTGCAGTCATGGCCCGCTGGGCCATCGGACCGCGACATGGCTACGCCGCCGATAGTATTCGTGAACCTTTTGCTAGCCGCTTGTATACGCATACCCATCAAGTGGCGTACCGCCAACATGCGGTATTGCGGATGCGTCAATTAGCCGCGCAAGCTTGTGGGTACGCGCTACCGGTGTCTCCTCCAGAGTATGGCTTGGTTGCTGGCAGGGCGAGTACGCCTGTTGCTGCCTTTGCCGCCCTCCATGCCACCAGTCGGGATAGCAAGCTTTGGCCAGAAACGGCTTGGGTCGCCTTGGGGCAGGCCTTGGCCCAACGCGGTGTCGCCATGTGGTTACCATGGGCAACCACCACGGAATATGCACGCGCATGCAGCATCGCCCAACAAGTCCCCCAAGCGTTAGTATTGCCAAAACTCAGCTTGCAACAATTGGCAACGCAATTGCAGCCATTACGCTTTGTGGTGGGCGTAGATACCGGGTTATCGCATTTAGCCACCGCGTTGCGTATTCCTGTGGTTGCGCTGTATCTAGATACCAATCCAGCCTTCACTGGCGTCTACGGCGGGGGCTTAACGCCCGCGATCAATCTAGGTGGCAAATATCAATCGCCTACCGTGGAAGAGGTGCTTGCGGCGCTGCAACGTTTGATGCCCTGAGCGGCAAATGTAGGGAACTGTTGAGTAGGGGTGTTGCGCATAGACGCAATACACGTGTGCGAGATCCTTAGATTTTTTGCATTCAATCCATTTTTACCCTTGAAATCAGTAGGGGCATCCCCATGTGTAGGGTGTTGTCGAAAATCATGTTTTTAATTAGGCATTTTTTCGTCGCACCAATACGAAGCACAGCACGAATCACCGTTCATTGAATGACAGAATAAATAGGGGAGTCCCATGCAAGAACCACACGCAAATCCAGACATTGAGACCAATGATCAACCTGCCACCGATGCGCCAGTTGAATCTCAAATCGATCATGCAGCACAAATAGCCGCCTTAGAAGCCGCGCTCGAAGAAGCTAAAGCCCAAGTGTTGTACGTCAAAGCCGATGGTGAAAATATTCGCCGACGTGCCATGGATGATATTGATAAAGCCCGTAAGTTTGCCTTAGAAAAATTTAGTGGTGAATTGCTCGCAGTGAAAGACAGTTTGGATGCGGCACTGACTGTTGAAAATGCCGATGTTACAAGCTATAAAAATGGCGTTGAATTAACCGCGAAACAATTACTCAGCGTCTTTGAAAAATTTAATATTGCGGAAATCAATCCGCTTGGTGAAAAGTTTGATCCAAACAAACACCAAGCCATTAGCATGGTGCCCGCTGAAGGTGAGCCCAATACCGTGCTAAGTGTATTGCAAAAAGGCTACAGCTTAAACGAGCGCGTGTTACGTCCAGCATTGGTGACGGTGAGACAAGCGCAATAACCCACAATCATGACAGGGACTTGAAATCTCCAGTAGTGTCCCAATTATTAGACTATCCGTTAAGCGATCAAACTATTTAAGGAACAAACAACATGGCTAAAATTATTGGCATTGACTTAGGCACCACTAACTCCTGCGTGGCAGTGATGGAAGGTGGCAAACCCCGCGTGATTGAAAACGCAGAAGGCGCGCGTACCACCCCTTCGATTATTGCCTATCAAGAAGACGGTGAGATTTTGGTTGGTGCGCCAGCGAAACGCCAGGCGGTTACCAACCCTAAAAACACCTTGTTTGCGGTCAAACGTTTGATTGGCCGTCGCTTTGACGAAAAAGAAGTGCAAAAAGATATTGATTTGATGCCCTACACCATTGCCAAAGCCGATAACGGCGATGCTTGGGTGGAAGTGCGTGGCACCAAACAAGCACCGCCGCAAATTTCAGCTGAAGTGTTGCGCAAAATGAAAAAAACTGCTGAAGATTATCTCGGCGAAGAAGTCACCGAAGCCGTGATTACTGTGCCTGCCTATTTTAATGATAGCCAACGTCAAGCCACCAAAGATGCCGGTCGTATTGCGGGTTTAGATGTTAAACGCATCATCAATGAACCGACCGCTGCGGCTTTGGCCTTTGGCATGGATAAACAAGAGGGCGACCGTAAAATTGCCGTGTATGACTTAGGCGGCGGTACGTTTGATATCTCTATCATTGAAATTACTGAAATTGATGGTGAACATCAATTTGAAGTGTTATCGACCAATGGCGATACCTTCTTGGGCGGGGAAGATTTCGATAACCGTATCATTGATTTCTTGGCTGACGAGTTCCAAAAAGAAAACGGTCTAGATTTACGCAAAGATTTATTGGCGAAACAACGCCTGAAAGAAGCCGCAGAAAAAGCCAAAATTGAGCTGTCTGGCGGTCAACAAACAGAAGTGAACTTGCCTTATATCACGGCAGACGCGACTGGCCCAAAACACTTGGTGGTCAAAATCACCCGTGCCAAATTAGAGTCACTGGTGGAAGATTTAATTGAGCGCACCATCGCGCCATGTAAAACCGCCTTAAAAGATGCAGGCGTGTCTCCTTCTGATATTTCTGACGTAATTTTGGTGGGTGGTCAAAGCCGCATGCCAAAAGTACAAGAGAAAGTAAAAGATATTTTTGGCAAAGAGCCGCGTAAAGACGTGAACCCTGACGAAGCGGTGGCGGTCGGTGCGGCGATTCAAGGCGGTGTGCTTAAAGGTGACGTTAAAGATGTGTTGTTATTAGACGTGACGCCATTGTCATTGGGCATTGAAACCTTGGGCAGTGTCATGACTAAGTTGATTAAGAAAAACACCACCATTCCAACCAAGGCATCGCAAGTGTTTTCAACCGCTGAAGACAACCAAAATGCGGTGACCATTCATGTGTTGCAAGGTGAGCGTGAAATGGCAGCTGGCAATAAGAGCTTGGGTCAATTTAACTTAAGTGACATTCCACCGTCACCCCGTGGCATGCCGCAAATTGAAGTGACGTTTGACATCGATGCCAACGGTATTTTGCATGTGTCAGCCAAAGACAAAGCCACTGGTAAAGAAAACAAAATCACCATTAAAGCGAACTCAGGCTTGTCTGAAGAAGAAATTCAGCGCATGGAAGAAGATGCCGCCAAATACGCGGACGAAGATAAAAAACTACGTGAATTAGTCGATGCGCGTAACCAAGCCGATAGCGTATTGCACAGCGTGAAAAAATCGTTGGCGGATTATGGTGACAAAATCGATGCGGCTGAAAAATCTGCCATCGAAGAGGCGATTAAAGACCTAGAAGCCGTGGCCAAAGACAGCGATGATAAAGCCGTGATTGAAGCGAAAACCAATGCCTTGATGGAAGCTTCACAAAAATTAGGTGAAAAGGTGTATGCGGATCAACAAGCACAAGCCAATACCGAAAGCGCTGAACCACAAGGTGAAAAAACCGTAGAAGGCGACGTGGTGGATGCTGAGTTTGAAGAAGTAAAGAAAAACTAAGCCAGGGGTAAAGGGGATGCGCATGCGACAACAGGCTCATCCCTCCCTTTAGCTTCAGCGAAACACACCAAGTTTAATCACTGGTGTGTTTCTATTTTTTAAGACGCTAGCCCAAGTAGTGGCTAGACTGAAACGGTAAAGACTATGGCAGCCGCAAAAAAAGATTTTTACGAAGTGTTAGGGGTGAATCGTGACGCCAGTGATGAGGAAATTAAAAAGTCCTTTAAAAAGCTGGCAATGAAATATCACCCAGACCGCAATCCAGACAATCCAAAAGCAGAAGAAAGCTTTAAAGAAGCCAAAGAAGCCTATGAGATTTTAAGCGACGAGCAAAAACGCGCAGCTTATGACCAATACGGCCATGCTGGCGTAGACCAAAGCATGGGTGGCGGCGGTGGCTTTGGTGGTGGCGGCTTTAGTGATGCATTTGGCGATATCTTTGGCGATATCTTTGGTGGTGGCAGCCGTGGCGGTCAACGCTCTAATGTCTATCGTGGTGCTGATTTACGCTATAACCTAGAAATCTCGTTAGAAGATGCTGCGCGCGGCACCGAAACCAAAATTCGTATTCCTGTGCAAACCAGTTGCGAAACTTGTCACGGTTCGGGTGCGCGTCCTGGCACTTCGCCTGTCACGTGTACCACCTGTAATGGGCATGGCCAAGTGCGGATGCAACAAGGCTTTTTCTCGGTGCAACAAACATGCCCCAAGTGTCATGGCAACGGCAAAATGGTCAAAGAGCCTTGTCCCACCTGTCATGGCGCAGGTCGCGTCAAACAGAACAAAACACTTAACGTTAAAATTCCTGCGGGGGTCGACGAAGGTGATCGTATCCGCTTAAGTGGTGAGGGCGAGGCGGGTGTCAATGGCGGCCCGACGGGTGATTTATACGTGGTGGTGCATTTGAAAGAGCATCCGATATTTCAACGTGAATCTGCCAATTTGCATTGCGAAATGCCAGTCAGCTTTAGCACAGCCGCCTTGGGCGGAGAAATTGAAGTGCCGACCTTAGATGGCGCGGCTAAAATGAAAATCCCAGCAGAAACGCAAACCGGCAGTGTGTTTCGCTTACGCGGCAAAGGTATTAAACCGCTACGTTCCAGTGAATATGGCGATTTAATGGTGCACGTGGTGGTGGAAACACCTGTACGCTTAACTGAAAAACAAAAAGAGTTGCTACGCGAGTTTGAAACCAGCACGCAAGCCGATGCAGGCAAACACAGCCCAAAAAACAAGAGCTGGGTGGATAAAGCGCGCGACTTTTTTAGCTAAGCGCTTGTTGCTCGGCAAGATACATCGCTGGTTAGGCATTGCCTCAACAGCGATGTCACCCATCTTGATCCAGCGATCAAGATGGGGAGCGCTAAAGCAGGTTACATTTGCATAACAATTGCCGTTGCGCTTTTACATTTGGGTTACACCTTCGTCAAATTGCTGCAATAACTCTTCCTTAAAATTCATACATCAATTCTTTCAGCTGTTTCTAGTTGAATGAATCGCTAGTTGGTGTAGTTCTGATTAGCATTGATTTCCTCCTGATCCAAACCCCCTTTTGCCCGCGTTAGCGGGCATTTTTTTTATCCTTTCATCGGTATTACTCTTATTGCAAGCAGGTTGAGATTGCAATGCCAGCGATCACAAATGCAAGATTCGCTCTGAATTTTAGAGCGCTAAACAGCCAAAAAGCTTTATTTTAAAATACCATACCGGTTGTTATAAAAATATATTGACAGGCTTGATGTTGGCGAATATTATTTAAATACCAATTGGTAAAAAAATAATATTTTAGGAGATCAATATGCTTAAATGGATGTATTCACTGGTATTTTTCAGCGCTAGTATGGTTGCCATGACCCCCAGCCTTAGTGTTGCTGCGGACACCCTAGAAACCGCACATACGCAATTTGTACAGGTAAATGGCGTGAAGTTTTCATATCGTTTGTTAGGGCCTAAAGCGGGTACGCCCCTGGTATTTCTTCAACACTTTACTGGCACGATGGATGCATGGGATCCAGCCGTGATTAATGCGTTTGCAAAAACGCGGCCAGTGGTGGTCTTTAACAATCGCGGCGTTGGCGCTTCGGAAGGTGTTGTGGCCGATAATATCGCGCAAATGACTGCAGATGCGTATGCATTTATTCACGCCTTGGGCTACCAACAGGTGGATGTGCTTGGTTTTTCGATGGGTGGGTTTATCGCACAAGAACTTGCCGCACAATATCCCGCGCTTGTACACAAAGTGATTCTTGCTGGTACGACCTACCAAGGCGGTGGCAATCATTTGATGAAAGTATTGGGTGAGGCTTTTGCGCGCACAAATGCCCCTGATCCGCGTGACTATTTGTTTTTCACGACATCTGCGCAAGGCAAACAGGCTGCGCAACAATTTTTAAGCAGGGTGTACGCACGCACCAAAGACCGCGACCCGGAAAGTGGTAAAGCCATCGCGGATGCGCACGGCAAGGCGTTGATTGTGTGGACCAGTACGCCCAATGCATTTAACACGCTAAAAGCCATCCATCAGCCTGTGTTAATTGTGTCGGGCAACAATGACACCATGTTAGATACGCAAGGCGCAATCACCATGTATCAACAACTCGCACAGGCGCAATTGGTGTTATACCCAGATGCCAATCATGGTGCTATTTTTCAATACCACGATGCGTTTGTGCATACAGCTGATTTCTTTTTAAGCCATTAACCAACGATGGCCACCTTGAGCGACCCAAGGTGGCTTGTTTGAATACAGATAAAGGGCTGATATGCCATCTAAGCCAGTCACCGACGCAACCACCGCTAGCAATCAGCGCGATGGATGGCATGTGTTTGCCATTGCTTGCATTGCAATTTTTATGGTGTCACTGGATACCACAGTTCTCTACGCAGGATTTAGCAATATTTTGCACAGCTTTCCCGACGCAAAGGCCTCTGATTTGTCATGGGCGATGAATGCCTATTCCATTGTGTATGCCGCCATGTTGATCCCTGCGGGTGGCATTGCTGATTCCTTTGGTCGAAAAAAAACCTTTTTATGGGGAGTGGCGATTTTTATTGCAGCATCGCTGGCATGTGGTGCAGCGCCCAGCGTGTGGTGGTTAATTGTTGCGCGTGTGGCGCAATCGTTGGGGGCATGTTTGCTATCGCCTGCAGCGCTAGCAATTGTGCTGGCTGCCTTTCCCAGCCAACAGCGGATGGTGGTGATGGGCGCGTGGGGTGCCGTGGGCGGTTTGGCCGCCGCATTGGGTCCAGGCATTGGCTCCCTCATTATTGATTTGGGTGGTTGGCGTTGGGCGTTTTTGATCAATATCCCAATTGGTTTGCTGTGTATTGCGCTCGGCCTTCATACTTTGCACGAATCCATACAGCCAAGCGCACAACTGCGGCTAGACTGGATTGGCATGTTGCAACTGATCCTCGGCGTGGGGGCGCTCGCGTTCAGTATCGTCGAACTCAATGACGCATATTGGCCTAAGTCTTGGTTGCTAACGATTGCGCTGTTTGGCGTGTTGATGTTGATGAGTTATCTGCCGTGGGCCAAACGGAACCCAAACCCATTATTTGAATTACGCTTGTTTCATGCCCGCACTTTTTTATTTGCGAATCTGGCAGGTTTTGTGTTTGCCATTGCATTCGCCTTGATGTTTTTTGCCTTCTTTTTTTGGATGAAGCACATTTGGCATTTCAGCCAATCGATGGCGGGCGCTGCCATCATGCCAGGCCCGTTGATGGTGGTACCGGTGGCCTTGATATCCGGCAAATGGGCCGCAAAACACGGTCATCGGCCCTTGCTCATCGTAGGTAGCCTCGCATATGCCTGCAGTGCCGCTTGGTTTTTATGGGTGCCTGATCGTAGCCCAGATTATGTGACGGAATGGCTACCCGGCTTGCTATTGAGCGGACTCGCCGTTGGCTTGGTATTGCCCTCGTTGTCTGCCGCTGCCGTGTTCGGACTGCCTGCCAAAGACTATGCCGTGGGCAGTGCAATTCATCATGCTATCCGTCAAATGGGGACCGTGCTCGGCGTGGCGATCACCATTTTATTGTTAGCGCATCCGCACTTAGACATCGTAGATTTTCGTCCTGTGTACAGCCTGCATATGCTGCTTGCGTTGGGAACGCTGCTACTTTGTCTGCCCATTCATACGCGTCCAACACCAAGCCAGCCACGCGCCAGTGAATGACTCATCCTGATTGATTGAATGGGCTGGTCTGTTTACATCATGCATGGCAGGCGATGATTGGGTGGAGTCGTAATATCGTTTATAGTGATAGCTCACGCGCTAGGCGCCACGGCCATTACGACACGCAGACATGATTAAAATTGGAATATTTAACCAAAAGGGTGGGGTGGGTAAAACCACCACTGCGCTTAACTTGGCAGGTGCCTTTTATGCGCAACAGCACGCTGTCACCATGCTTGATTTAGACCCGCAAGGCCATCTCACTGGTATTTTTAAACGCCATGCGTTAGATCCCAATAAACATTTGTATCAGTTTTATCAGGCGGATATTCCGCTGGTGCAGTTATTGCAAACGCTACAACCGAATATGCATCTGTTAGCAGCGAATGCAGAGTTGATGAAGGTGGATTCTTATTTTGGGCGTGGTCCCAATATATTGAAAAAACTCAGTCAAGGGCTGGCCAGTTTGGCGGTCGAAACGCCTGATACTGCGCTGATTGTGGATTGCTGTCCTTATATTGGTGTGATCTCACTCAATGCGATTTTCGCCTGCGATTTAATGATTGTGCCCGTAGCGTCTGATTATTTTTCTGTCGGTTCTGCCATTAAAGTCGAGCGCGCTTTACGAGCGCTGGAACCTGTTCTTAAACGACGGGTGGAAAGGCGCTATTTGCTGACCCGCGCCGACAAACGAAAAAAAATGACCAGTGAGGTCGAGTGTGAGTTGAGAGCGCTGTTTGGTGATGAGGTGCTTGAGACGAAAATTTCTGAAAATATTGCGTTGGCCGAAAGCCCGAGGCTAGGCAAAAACGTATTTGAATATGATAAATCCAGTCCAGGCGCGCGCGATTATGCCCAACTGCTGATAGAGCTCAAAGCCAATGTGCCCATGCAGTCGTCATAATGGTTAATTGTCTTGTCTACGGCTAGTCAGCCACTGACGTCGCCAAAACACCAACAACATCGCGCCTGCAATCCCACCCATTAAAAGCATTGCCCACCAAAAACCGTCAGCAGCCGTCAGCCATGGCATGACCGTAAAGTTCATGCCAAAAATGCCCGCAATTAAGGTCGGTGGCATAAACAACATGGTCACCACCGTCAAGGCACGGACTTCCATATTGACGCGCTGACTTAAGCTGGTCATGTAGATATCCATCAGCCCGCTCAAGGTGTCACGAATCGCTTCCAGTGACTCGGTAAAATGGACCGTATGGTCATACACATCACGCAAATAAGGCAAGGTTTGCGCATTAAAAAATCCGTGTTCGTTCCGAATCAAGCTGTTGATGACCTCGCGCAATGGATACACCGCGCGCCGCAATTGAATCGTCACGTGTTTGAGTCGATGGATATTTTGCAAATCAGCGGGGGTGGGATGATTTAAGATGCTTGCTTCTAGCTGTTCGGCATCCTCGTTCATCGATTCTAACAAGGCAAAATAACGTTCCAACAAGCTATCCAGTAAGGCATAACAAAGATAATCGACGCCACTTTGTCGCAATAAGACTTGGCCTTGCCGCAGGCGCTCACGAACAGGTTCAAAGCTTCCTGTTGGCCGCTCCTGAAAGGTCAATAACCAGTCGTGACTCAACACGATGCTGATTTGTTCAGCACTCACCGAATACTGTTCGGAATCGTAATAAAACAGTTTGGTTTCTAGAAATAAATACTCTGGGTAAATATCCAATTTGGGCCGTTGCTCGGTGTTGCTGATGTCCTCTAACACCAACGGATGTAAATGAAAGCGCTTGCCGACTGCGTTGAGTAAGGGTTGGTCATGCACGCCATGCATGTTGATCCAAGTTTGACTGCCCGTGGGGGCTTGCCAATCTGGGAGATGTTGCGCAGTCAATTGCGATGCATGTATCGAATCGGTGCGGTAACTAATCTGATGCAAACTGGCGCGGTGTGGGTCGGTTGTGAGCAATGGGTCTGGATGGGTTGTTTTTTGCGCGCGTCCAAATACAGGCAGTTTACGCGAACGATGGGTTCGTTTGGCCATAGCAATACCCTAAAAATAAGGCTTGAGCATAAGCGGATTCAAAGGATAAATCAATGTGAACGGCAAGGTCTACGGCCAGTCTATGTTAAAATTAATCAACTTTTTTTGAGTGCTTGTCATGTCTGGTAATACCCTAGGAACCTTGTTTACCTTGACTTCATTTGGGGAGTCACACGGTCCAGCCATTGGTGGCATTGTCGATGGGTGCCCACCCGGATTGGCGATTTCTGCACAAGACTTACAAGTTGATTTAGATCGCCGTAAGCCAGGCACTTCGCGCCACGTCACACAACGCGCCGAAGCTGATAGCGTTGAAATTTTATCGGGCGTATTTGAAGGTAAAACCACGGGGGCACCCATCGGCTTGCTGATTCGTAATACCGATCAACGTAGCCAAGATTACAGCAAAATCATGGACACCTTTCGCCCTGGTCACGCTGATTACACCTATACGCAAAAATTTGGCATCCGCGATTATCGCGGTGGCGGACGCTCTAGTGCGCGTGAAACCGCAGTGCGGGTAGCTGCGGGGGCGATTGCAAAAAAATGGCTGAAGCAAGCGTACGGTGTTGAAGTGCGCGGTTACTTGAGCCAGCTCGGTGAAATCAACATTCCGTTTGTTGATTGGCAAGCATTATCGCAGCAGGACAATGTATTTTTTTCACCTAATATCGACATATTGCCGCAATTAGAAGCTTATATGGATGAGATTCGCAGTGCACGCGATTCAGTCGGCGCTCAAATCACCGTGGTTGCTAGCAAGGTGCCTGTGGGCTTAGGTGAGCCGATTTTTGATCGTCTCGATGCGGATATTGCACATGCCATGATGAGCATCAACGCCGTCAAGGGTGTGGAAATTGGCGCTGGTTTTGCCTCTATCGCTCAACGCGGAAGTGAGCATTGCGACGAACTGACCCCCCAAGGTTTTGCCAGTAACCATGCTGGAGGCATTCTTGGGGGTATTTCCAGTGGTCAAGACATTGTCGTGAATGTGGCATTCAAGCCGACCTCGAGTATTCCGCAAGCACGACGTTCAATTAACCTTCAAGGTGAGCCGGTCATGATGCAAACCACGGGTCGGCATGATCCATGTGTAGGTATTCGCGCTACCCCGATTGTAGAGGCCATGTTGGCGATGGTACTGATGGATCACGCTTTGCGGCATCGCGGTCAAAACGCGGATGTGCATATGCCGTTGCCACCGATTGCATAATCGGTTGCATATTCAGCAAAAATGGCTCGTCTGGTACGGGCCATTTTTGCTGGTCCCTTCATGAAAGTGTGATAAACCCAAACCATGAGCCACGCATTACACTTTAATCTCTCGCGGTTTTATTTCATCTACTATTTTTTTGTGGGGTCCTTTGTTCCGTATTGGGGCCTATATTTAACCGCAGAAGCCTTTACGCCCGCCGACATTGGGATTCTGATGTCATTGTTTCAATTGAGTCGGATTGTTGCACCCAATCTGTGGGGTTGGTTGGCAGATCACACCGGGCAACGGGTACGTTGGATTCGTACCACCGCCTTCCTCGGCCTGTTGGGCTTTGTGGCAATTTTTTGGGCGCATGGCTTTGTAGCGATGTTTGTGGTCATGGCCGCCTTAAGTTTGTTTACCAGCTCCACCTTGCCCTTGTCTGAGTCACTGGTGCTCGCGCATTTAGCCACGACCAATGGTCATTACAGCAAGATTCGCTTATGGGGCTCGTGGGGCTTTATTGTCGCTTCGATCCTGGTCGGCTATCTCACCGATTGGTTTGGCATACAAAGCTTGCTTTGGTTTATGTTAGCCGTGCAATGCGCGTTATTTGCATTGACCTTTAAACTGCCAGAGGCGAAGGTGCCAGCCCATGCCAGTGATGCGTTCTCGGTCTGGCAAATTCTTAAGCAACCCACAGTGCTAGCATTGTTATTTGGCTGCGCCATGATGGTCACTGCCCACGGCTTGATGTACAACTTTTACTCCATCTATTTGGTTGAGCATGGCTACAGTAAAGGTGCCATCGGCTGGTTATGGTCAGTTGGGGTGGTGTGTGAAATTGGCCTATTTATGAAAATGCCTTGGATCATGGCGCGATTTAAACTCAAAACCATTTTGGTGACCAGTTTAATCCTAGGCGTGATTCGCTTTGTCATGATGGGGTGGGTGCCTGATCATTGGTGGTTATTGGTGATTGCACAAAGCCTGCATGCATTTACCTTTGGTAGTTTTCATGCCGCCTCGGTGGAGGTGGTCACCTATTATTTTAATGGGCGACATCAAGCCAAAGGCCAGGCGATTTATAACAGTGTGGCTTATGGCATAGGCGGCGCCTTAGGTGGTGTGTTAGGCGGTTATGCCTTGCAAAGTTTGGGTGGGCAACTGACCTTTGGCTTAGCTGCGTTGTTTCCGTTGCTCGGTGTGCTGGTGATTAGCTGGGGGTTGTCCTTGCCATCGCCCTACGCCAGCCGTGGCATGTTTAGTTAATCATGATCTGATCATCGAGTAATGAGGACGTAAACGGCACAAAAAAGCCCGCTGGGTGCGGGCTTAATGGGAATGAATCAAGGCTTACTTAAGCGCGTTTATCACGTTCAATTAAAGCGTAAGCTGAGTGATTGTGGATAGATTCAAAGTTCTCAGACTCCACCACATATTTCACAATCCGTTTTTCTTGGTTAAGTTGTGCTGCGACATCACGTACCATGTCTTCAACAAATTTAGGATTGTCATAAGCGCGCTCGGTGACAAATTTTTCATCTGGACGTTTAAGCAAGCCATACAACTGACATGATGCTTGGTCTTCAATCAACGTGACTAAATCTTCCAACCACATAAAATCATTGAGTAATGCGGTCACCGTAACGTGTGAGCGTTGATTATGCGCACCATAGTTTGAGATTTTTTTACTGCATGGACACAAGCTGGTGACTGGCACCAAGACTTTCACTGTGATTTCAAATTGACCTTTTTTGATTTCTCCAATAAAGGTGACTTCGTAATCCAGCAAACTTTTAACGCCTGATACGGGCGCGGCTTTATTAATGAAATAAGGGAAACGCATTTCCACGTAGCCTGATTCGGCTTCTAAGCGCTCAACCATTTGGCGCAAAATAGATTCAAAGGACTCAATCGAAATCGCGCGCTCATTCATGTTGAGAATCTCAACAAACCGCGACATATGCGTGCCTTTAAAGTTATGCGGCAAATGCACATACATATCAAACATGGCTACGGTGTGTTGTTCGCCGCCAGTTTTATCTTTGACAATCACTGGATGGCGAATCGATTTAATACCCACTTTATTAATGTCTAGATGACGTACGTCGGGGGTATTTTGTACATCTTCGATGATCGCAGGGATTAATGGTTGATTCATTAGGCTTCCATGACAGCTTGCGCTGCGTGTTAATTAATAGTTGAGTATACTACTCGGATATTAGTTTCTCAATAGCCGCGCGTATGCCAATAGCATCCAGACCACATTCCGCTAACATAGTTTCATGCGTACCATGTTCGATAAACCGATCTGGCAAACCAAGGCATAAGGTCGATTTCACCAGGTGATGGGCTTGTAAGCATTCCATGACGGCGGCACCTGCGCCCCCCATCAATGCGTTTTCTTCCACAGTTACAATATGCGTATGGCTTTGCGCCATGGCGATCACCATTGCTGTATCCAGAGGTTTGACAAAGCGCATATTGACCACGCTGGCGTTGCAGCCCGCAGCAGCTTCAAGTGCAGGCTTGAGCATGCTGCCAAAGGCAAATATCACGACACGTTCACCAGTGCGACGGATGTCAGCTTTACCGATTTCAATGGGGCTGAGCGCGGGTGATATCTTTGCACCGATGCCACCACCGCGCGGATACCGCACCGCCGCCGTGCCGCGATGGATGTAGCCAGTTGTCAACATTTGTCTGCATTCATTTTCATCACTGGGGGTCATGATGACAATGTTGGGAATACAACGTAAAAAGCTTAAGTCGAAGCTGCCCGCATGCGTAGGGCCATCGGCACCCACTAAGCCGGCTCGGTCAATGGCCAGCAAGACATCAAGCGCTTGTAAAGCAATATCGTGGATCAGTTGATCATACGCGCGTTGCAAAAACGTGGAGTAAATGGCCACTACAGGTTTTAAGCCATCACAGGCCATGCCTGCCGCAAAGGTCAGCGCGTGTTGCTCGGCAATGCCTACATCAAAATAGCGCGCAGGATAGGTTTCTGCAAAACGGTTTAAGCCGGAGCCATCACACATGGCGGGGGTGATGGCAACCAATTTGCTGTCGGCTGCAGCCATATCCACTAGCCAATCGCCAAATACTTGGGTGTAAGTGGGTGTGCTACTTGGTTGGCCTAAGCTATCGCCGTTTTCAGGATCAAATTTGCTCACCCCGTGGTATTTATTGGGGTTGTTTTCTGCAGGTAAATACCCTTTGCCCTTTTGCGTCACCACATGCAAAAAACGCGGACCTGACAGTTGACGAATATTGGTTAGCGTATCAATCAATACGTCTAAATCATGGCCATCAATCGGGCCAATATAATTAAAACCAAACTCTTCAAATAAGGTGCCAGGCGTGACCATGCCTTTGGCGTGCTCTTCAGCGCGGCGGGCAAACTCTTTGACAGGCGGCATGATGTCGAGTACTTTTTTGCCACTGCGACGCACGCTGTCATACAACTTGCCCGAGAGTAAGCGGGCGAGGTAGTTGTTGAGTGCCCCCACATTGTTGGAGATGCTCATATCGTTGTCATTTAAAATGACCAGCAAATTGGTATCCATGTCGCCGGCATTATTCAGCGCCTCAAACGCCATGCCCGCTGTCATCGCACCATCGCCAATAATGGCCACACTGCGCCGATTTAAACCAGCGGCTTTAGCGGCAACTGCCATGCCGAGGGCGGCAGAAATGGAGGTGCTCGAGTGGCCAGTGCCAAAGGTGTCGTATTCACTTTCATCCCGTTTAGGAAAGCCCGCAATGCCGCCTGCTTTGCGTAGTTGTGCCATGGCCTCACGGCGACCAGTCAGAATTTTGTGCGGATAGGTTTGATGGCCCACATCCCATACCAAGCGATCATCAGGCGTGTTAAACACATAATGCAGTGCAATGGTGAGTTCCACCACGCCTAAGTTTGAGGCCAAATGCCCACCCGTTTGTGACACACTCTGAATCAGAAACGTCCTGATTTCACTGGCCAATTGTTTCAAGCCTGCTCTATCTAAGGCCCGCAGTGCAAGGGGTGAATCGATCTGTTCGAGTAACGAAGTCATGGTTAGAAAGGACGCTCACAGATAAACGTTGCCAAGCCGCGCAGGGCCACTGCCGTTTCACCAAACGGTGCTAAGCGGGTTAAGGTGTCTTGGTGTAATTGTTGAACTAATTGCCTGGCTGCGTCTAAGCCTAATAGGGTGACATAGGTGGATTTAGCTTGCGCGCTGTCTTTGCCCGCCGTTTTGCCTAACGTTTGCGTATCGGTGGTGCTGTCTAAAATATCATCCACCACTTGAAACGCCAGCCCCATGCGCTCGCTAAAGTAACCTAATGCTTGTAACTGCGCGTCTGTTGGCTGGTTTGCTGCATAAGCACCCAGTAAGGTGGCCGCGCCAATTAAGGCGCCCGTTTTATATTGATGCATGGTCGCCAGTGCATCTACTGATAGTGTTTGCCCCGTGCTTTGCAGGTCGATACTTTGCCCCCCACACATGCCGCGTGAACCTGTTGCCTGCGCCAATAGTTGGATTTGTTGGACAGCATGCGAGGTAGGTGCATGGGTTAAACATTCAAAAGCCAAGCTTTGCAAGGCATCACCCACCAACAAAGCCGTCGCATCATCGTAAGCTTTGTGGCAGCTAGGTTTGCCCCGCCGTAAATCATCATTGTCCATGCAAGGCATATCATCATGAACCAATGAAAAAGCATGAATCAGCTCCACCGCCGCTGCCGCCGTGTCGGCGTGCATGGCGGTGGCGCCTGTAAATTCGGCGGCCGCATAAGCAAGCAAGGCGCGCACCCGTTTACCACCACCCAACACCGCATAGCGCATGGCTGAATGTAAACGTTGCGGCAACGTGTCGCTGGCAGGCAGGGTATGTTCGAGCACCTGCTCAATGCGTTGTTGGTAGGCACTCGCCCATGCTGTAAACACAAAAGGGGTGGCTGTCATCGCGTGGCGTCGTTTGCGGGATTATTCTTGCGGATCAAACGGCACAAGCTGTTGTTGCTGATTCACCAGCAATACGGCTTGTTCGGCTTGTTGTAGCGAGGCTTGGCAACCTGCTAATAGTTGTGCGCCTTGCGCATAGGCGCTTAGGGCAGCTTCGAGTGGTAACTCACCCGACTCCATTTGTTTCACAATTTGCTCAAGTGCAGCAAGACGTGCGGCAAAGCTGGGTTCTGAGGTTTCCGCACTGCGCGCATGATTGTTTGTTGTCATTGACTGGCACCATTAAAAACAGCAAGCATTTTAACAAAACTCAATCTGCTTGCGGGGATTAATCACAGCGAACAAGGCGAATTAAGCGTGTGTAATTGGCGGGATCACCCGTAACAGAAACGCTCGAATATCAGCAATTTCATCCTCGCACACGCTGTGTGCCATGGCGTAGGTATGCCATTCAACACTGGCACCAGTGGCCACTAACACATCTCGCGATTGCGTCGCCATCTCCATCCCAATCACTGTGTCAGCAACCCCATGCGCCATCCAAATTGGGGTGTTGAGATTGTTAGTATGCGCTTCTGCCGCTTGATGCGTTGCCATCGGCAAATACGTGGACAGCGCTAACACGCCCGCTAACGTCGATGGATAGCGGCTGGCGGTGAATAAGGCCATGGCGCCGCCTTGTGAAAAGCCTGCCAGCACAATGCGCTGTGCTGGGATGCCGCGCGCAATTTCATGCGTGATTAACGCATTGATGTCAGATTGCATGGCACGAATGCCGATCTCATCTTGCTTGGCTTGCCGATCTAGACTGAAGATATCGTACCAAGCGCGCATCTCGTAGCCGCGATTTAAAGTGACGGCGCGGTATGGCGCGTGCGGTAAGATAAAGCGGACATCGGACAACGCAAGCATTTCGACCACAGGCACAAAATCCTGCCCATCTGCTCCGAGGCCGTGCATCCAAATCACGCTGGCGGTAGGGGTGGCAGTGGCGCACACTTCAATGGTGTCTAACATGGCGAATTGCTTCAATTTAAAGCGCAAAGTATAGCAGTGAACAGCGAAATCGTTGGATATGTAGAGCGGCAATAAAAAACCCCGCAATAGGCGGGGTTTTTATCTAAACTAAACTTAAGCGTTTAGATTATGGTGTTGTTGGTGCTGTTTTAGTGCAAGTACCGCCAGCAGCTAAGTCGCATGAAATAGAGGCTGAGCCTGGTGATTTAGGCGTGGCTGCAATGGCTGCCAATGTTGTCGCTGTCATGGTTGCTGCAGAAGCAATGGTGGTACACGCTCTTGGTGTAGGTGCTACGGGTGTTTTGCTAAGTTGAATATCTGCAAACGATTTTTTAGCATAGGCGCTGGCTTCAGCCATACAAGCATTGTCTGCAGCGTCTTTGGTGTAATCTTGATACGCTGGAATGGCCACAGAAGCCAAGATACCGATAATGGCCACTACGATCATTAATTCAATCAGGGTAAAACCTTGCTGGGCGTGTTTTTTCATTGTGTTTCCTTCACTAAGATAGAGTTAAATTTAAACGCTTTGTCATGCACTGCTTTTAACTAACAGTGTTTGAAGCTGATGTAGCAACAGCCGTGCCAGTTTTGCAATATACTTATAAGTGATTGAAATAAATGAATTAAATAACTTTTACCGCTTAATTCATGCATTTGACTGGGCGGTGGTGACGGTAGCGAACCACGAGTGACCAGAATGAGAAGTGACCACTTTAGTCAGTCAATGTAAAGCGAAGTGATGGATTTTGTCAGCTCGCAGACATTAAAACGGGCGCTCTAGGCTCCCGTTCGACTGCTATATCACACTTTCGTGCCAGGCAAGTATTCATGGTGAACGTAATCAATTACCAAAACTTCCACCATGCTTTTTTGTTGCCTGTTGCCTGGCGAATTACTTTCCCGATTCGGCAACCTTTTTCAAACTGTTGAGGCCAGCATCAAAAAATTCATTAATGGCTTTGGTGGCAGCATCATCATTTTGCTCAGGTTTTGGGATATTGGAAGAATCCGCGCGGGTATAACTGCCTTTCACTGAAACCACAGTGTCTGCGCCATTGGCGGTAACGCTGATGGTCGGGTAAAAGTTTGAGAACTGCAGTGTGCTTTTATCATAAATATACTCATATTTCAGCTTCATGCCCGCATCGTCGGCAGAACGTAATTTTTCAAACATGGTACCGCCATTTTTCAACTTGACGGTACGGTAGGTGGCGTCATCACCGTTTTCGTCTTTTTTGGTTTCAACTTTGGTGGACTCGACACCCTCGTGCCAAGCTTGTTGGTTTGCAAAATCTTTAACCAGCGCCCACACTTTGGCGGCGGGGGCTTTAATGGTGACCGTTTTTTCAAAGCGCAAGGCTGCCGCGCCGTGTGCAGCTGCAGTTAAAGGCAACAAAGGCAATAATGATACGGCCAACACGCTGAGTAATTTTTTCATGGAATCTCCCTAAATTGAGGTTAAAACAAACAACACAACATCATGCTTGATAAAAAATGAAGCCGTGACTTTACCTAAAAAAAACGCATTTTGCGACATGTTCGTCGCTACATTCATGAAAAATTTGATGACTTTTGCGCATTTAATCTGAATTTTCCGTTTAATGACTTGCGGGCAATGCCTTGGGTTGATAAATAAATGCGCCAAAAGCCCGACATAAACTTGGACTGTTAACGGTCTGTGTGACTTGCCAGGTTCGAGCATCAATCACTGAGATTGTGTCTGCGCCCCAATTAGCCACTAACAGTTGCTGGCTGGTTGGGTCATAGTCTATGCCTTCTGGAAACTCACCGACGGTAATGGTTTTCACCGTTTGCCCCGATTGCGCATCGATGACTGAAACACTTTCGGCATGGTTGTTGGTGACATAAATCCAACGTTGATCAAGACTCATGACTGCGCCATATGGATGTTGGCCTGTTTTGTAAGTGCGTGCGCGATAGGTATCGACATTTAATACGGTAAGGCTGTTGCTCACGACATTCACCACCATCAGCGATTGACCATCTGGACTCAAGGTGAGCGCGAATGGATGCAATCCCACTGACACCCGAGCGAGGGTGCGCAAGTTGTGGGTGTCGATCACCGTGATGTCATTACTGTCACGATTGGCAATAAATAATTTTTGATTATCGCGGCTGACCACCATGCCTGAAGGTGTCATCCCCGCTTGAATCGTTTTGATTCGGGTTGGCGCGGAAAGGGGGATTGCAAGCACTTGCTGCCCATCCCATGCAGCAGCATATAAAGTATGTTCATCTCGGCTCAGAGTGATGCCAACCACTTGGATATGAATTGGAATTTCTTGAATCTGTTGTTGCGTATGCGCATCGATCACTGAAATCGATTGGCTGTTGGCATTTGAGATATAAATGCGAGCAGTGTTGGGTGCGATGGCCACGCCGACGGGGGCTTTGCCAACGGCAATGGTGTGAGTAATTGCACGCTGTTGAATATCATACACAGAGACCGTGTTACTGCCTTGGTTGGTGATGTAGGCAAGATTGCCTGCCCAGCTGGGTGTTGTGAACAGGCTGGCCATCAATAACCCCCAATGGGCAGTCACGCGAAAATGATGCCTGTACACATTTGCAACATCGATGCCAAATAAGGTTAGCGACCACATGCGTCTTAAACGGATGCAGACGGTTTTTGGTTGACCAGTTGCGTGTTGAACAGTCCGGCACAGGTGACGCGCTACACAGGTTGCTTTCATAAAAGTGTAAAGTGTGAAAAAATTGCATGAAATATTATAGGCAGTGCATATGTTAGACCGTGATGGATTTCGTCCGAACGTGGGGATTATACTTTGCAATCACCACAATCAAGTGTTTTGGGGCAAACGCATCCGCGAGCATGCGTGGCAGTTCCCGCAAGGGGGCATCAAGTACGGTGAAACCCCTGAGCAAGCCATGTACCGTGAATTGATGGAAGAGGTTGGCCTCAAGCCAGAACATGTCAAAATTTTAGGGCGCACCCGCGATTGGCTACGCTACGAGGTGCCTTCTTCTTGGATTAAAAGGGAATGGCGTGGCAGTTATAAAGGGCAAAAGCAAATTTGGTTTTTATTGCGCTTGATTGGTCGTGATAGTGATGTGTCTCTGCGCGCCACAGAGCACCCTGAATTTGATGCATGGCGCTGGAGTGAATATTGGGTGCCGCTAGAAGATGTGATTGAATTTAAACGTGAGGTGTATCAATTAGCGTTAAACGAGCTGGCAAATTATCTCCATCACCCAGCCAAACGCTATGGTGGGCAGACAAAGCGGATAACAAACGAAAAAAAAGTGACCACTGAAACACCTATTAAGCCTGTTTAAACCTAATTCACCCGATTAAACCTGCGAAACCAAACACAAGCAATACAGCCAATAAAAAAGCAGTCATGCAAATGACTGCTTTTTTTGTACGTACTTGATACAGAGGCAATTTCTCAGGGTGGTTTTTCGATTTGTGTTTTTTTAGATCTATCACCATTAACGGCGTTTGATTAAGGTCTGCAATAAAAAACGATTGAGCACTTTGCGTTGCCGTGATTACGCGCTCATGGCTTCACCTAAACGTATCGGTTTGCCAGCATGCCAACTTGGATGAAACGTCAGTACGTCTTCTTCAAATAACATCACCACGGTTGAGCCAAGTAAAAAGCGGCCCATTTCTTCGCCTTGTTTGAGCTGGATCGCTTGTTGAGTGTAATCCCAATGTACGGGTTGATGTGGGCGCGGTGGGTTAATGATGTGGTCAGGACCATCATGCCAGACGGTGGCCATACTGCCGACAATGGTCGCGCCTACCAACACCATGACAAACTTGCCATGAGTGGTTGAATGAAAAGTGCACACCACACGCTCGTTGCGCGCAAATAACCCTGGTACATGCGCAGCTGTCGTTGGGTTGACCGAAAACAAATCGCCCGGTACATACGTCATGTGCAACAGTGTGCCATCACAGGGCATATGAATCCGATGATAATCCTTGGGACTTAAATATAAACAGGCAAATGTGCCTGCGGCAAACGTGGTTGCCAAAGATGCATCCCCCCCCACCAAGGCTTGCGCGCTGTAGTGATGACCTTTTGCTTGAAAGAGTTGACCTGCTTCAATCGTCCCAAATTGACTGATGGCGCCGTCGACGGGGCAAATCATATTCGCAGTTGCTAAAGGCCGTGCGCCTGCTTTTAAAGGACGGGTAAAAAACTGATTAAAGGTTGCATAACTGGCGATATCGCCATTGTCTGCTTCTTGCATATTGACTTGATAGCGACGTACAAACCATCCGATAAACCGAGTGGTCAAGCTGCCAGCAGGCCAGTGAGCTAATTTTCCTGCAAGCGAAGTCAATGCTTGCTTGGGGATGAGGTATTGCAACAAGATGGCAGGTTTCATGCGCTTCCTTAACATGGCGATGGTAATGCTTGCGTGCAGTGTAGAACGCATACTGCACTTTTGCTAATGCTGGGCTTAAAGGCGCTGCAAGCAATGCGCCATAAGTAAAAAGCACAGGTGGTTTCCCAACCTGTGCTTTGCGTGATTAGGCAAACGCCCTACATCACAACCATTTAGTTCTTGGTTTGGTCGACCAGCTTGTTTTTTGCAATCCAAGGCATCATCGAACGTAACTGACCACCGACTTGCTCAATAGGGTGCGCAGCATTTAAACGACGACGTGCCGTCATTTCTGGATAGTTGGTGCGACCCTCTAAAATAAACTGTTTGGCATAGTTGCCATTCTGAATGTTTTGTAAGCACTCACGCATCGCATCTTTTGATTGGCTATTGATTACACGAGGACCAGTCACATATTCACCGTATTCCGCATTGTTGGAAATCGAGTAGTTCATGTTAGCAATGCCGCCTTCGTAAATTAAGTCGACAATCAGTTTCAGCTCATGCAAGCATTCAAAATAAGCCATTTCTGGGGCATAACCAGCTTCAACTAAGGTTTCAAACCCTGCTTTCACTAATTCAACTGCACCGCCACACAACACGGCTTGTTCGCCGAACAAGTCAGTTTCAGTTTCTTCACGGAAATCCGTTTCAATCACGCCACCTTTGGTACCGCCGTTAGCAGCCGCGTATGACAGCGCGATTTCTTTGGCTTTGCCTGAGGTGTTTTGGTACACCGCGATTAAAGAAGGTACGCCGCCACCCTTGAGGTACTCAGAGCGCACGGTGTGGCCTGGGCCTTTCGGTGCGATCATGATCACGTCTAAATCAGCGCGTGGCACAATTTGGTTGTAGTGAATATTAAAGCCGTGGGCAAACGCCAGCGCTGCACCTTTTTTTAGGTTTGGTGCAATTTCAGCACTAAAAATGCCAGCCATGGTTTCATCAGGTAACAACACCATGACCACATCAGCCTCTTTTACCGCAGCAGCGATTTCAAGCGTTTTGTGACCCGCACCTTCCGCTTTTGCCCATGAACCGCCGCCTTGACGTAAGCCGATGGTCACATCAACACCACTGTCACGTAAGTTGGCAGCATGTGCGTGCCCTTGTGAACCATAACCAACGATGGTGACTTTTTTGCCTTTGATGATGCTTAAATCGGCGTCTTTGTCGTAATAAACGTTCATGTTGCTTTTGCCTTTCAATACAAATGCTGGATATTAAATAATAAAAAATTAAACTTTAAGAATACGGTCGCCACGACCAATGCCAGAAGCACCCGTGCGCACTGTTTCTAAAATGGCACTACGGTCGATGGCCTCTAAGAAGGCATCCAATTTACTGCAAGAGCCGGTAAGCTCAATGGTGTAACTGTTGTCGGCTACATCGATAATGCGGCCACGGAAAATGTCGCTCATACGCTTCATTTCGTCTTTAAAAACGCCGGTGGCTTTTACTTTCACCAGCATCAACTCACGCTCAATATGCTTGCCATCGTTGAGGTCTAGCACTTTCACGACATCAATCAGTTTGTTTAACTGCTTGATAATTTGCTCAATCACATCGTCTGAACCGGTGGTGACGATGGTCATACGAGATAACGTGGCATCTTCGGTTGCCGCTACAGTGAGTGACTCAATGTTGTAGCCGCGCGCAGAAAATAACCCCGCGACACGCGAGAGGGCACCCGCTTCGTTTTCCATTAAGAGCGAAATAATATGACGCATTATTGCTCCCCTTTCATCCGATTCGCCGCCATGGGGCTCAATACCATTTCGGACAAGCCCTTGCCGTTTTCCACCATGGGGAATACGTTTTCTTTTTGGTCGGTTAAAAAGTCCATAAACACAAATTTATCTTTGCGATCAAACGCTTCTTTAAGCGCACCCTCTACATCGGCTGGATTGGTGATACGCATGCCGACATGGCCGTAAGATTCAGCAAGTTTCACAAAGTCAGGCAAGCTGTCCATGTAGGATTCAGAGTAACGGTTCTCGTAGAAAAACTCTTGCCATTGGCGCACCATGCCCAAGTAGCGGTTATTGAGCAAGATCACCTTAATGGGTAAGCCATATTGCGCACAGGTTGACAGTTCTTGAATGTTCATTTGGATAGAACCCTCACCCGTGACACAGGCCACTTGTGCGTTTTTATCAGCAAACTGACAGCCCATGGCGTAGGGTAGACCCACACCCATGGTGCCCAAGCCCCCCGAGTTGATCCAACGCCTTGGTTTATCAAACTTGTAATACTGCGCAGCCCACATTTGGTGTTGGCCCACGTCAGAAGTCACATAGGCATCACCTTTGGTGACTTCCCACAGTTTTTCGATGACATATTGCGGTTTAATGACGCTATCAGAATATTGGTAATCCAAGGATTTCACACCGCGCCACTCTTGGATTTGTTGCCACCACTGCGCACAGTCTGTGGTTTGATTTTCTTCTTGCGCCAATATCTCATTCATGTCGGCCAATACTGATTGCACGTCGCCTACAATCGGCACATCGACTTTTACCCGTTTAGAGATACTGGAAGGGTCGACATCGAGATGAATGATGGTGCGTTTTTGTCCCGTAAAGTGCTTAGGGTTGCCAATCACGCGGTCGTCAAAGCGCGCGCCTACCGCCAACAACACATCACAATGTTGCATGGCCATATTTGCCTCGTAAGTGCCATGCATGCCTAGCATGCCAACAAATTGCGGGTCGGTCGCGGGATAACCGCCTAAACCCATCAAGGTATTGGTCACTGGGAAATTTAACGCTTTGGCTAATTTCACCAACTCAGCAGCACCATTGCCCAGCACTAAACCACCACCCGTATAAATCATGGGGCGTTTGGCATTGAGAAGCAGTTTTACGGCCTTTTTAATTTGGCCGCTGTGCCCTTTTAAGATGGGCGTATAAGACCGCATCTCGACTGTTTTTGGGTAAATAAAATCTGCGACATGGGCCGTGATGTCTTTGGGGATGTCCACGACCACTGGGCCTGGTCTGCCAGTTTTGGCAATATAAAACGCCTTTTTAATGGTAGGCGCAATGTCTTTTACATGCTTTACTAAAAAGTTGTGTTTTACACACGGACGGGTCACGCCCACCATATCTACTTCTTGGAAAGCATCCATGCCAATCGCTGGCACGGGCACTTGGCCACTAATCACCACAATTGGCACAGAATCCATGTAAGCCGTTGCAATCCCTGTAACAGCATTGGTCGCACCTGGGCCGCTGGTTACAAGGGCAACGCCCACATCACCAGTGGCGCGTGCGTAAGCATCCGCTGCATGGACAGCTGCTTGTTCGTGACGCACTAAAATATGTTTAAAGCCATTTTGCTTATACAGGGCATCGTAAATATGTAAGACCGCGCCACCCGGATAACCAAAGACAAACTTAACTTGTTCTTCATTCAGGCAATGGACAACAATGTCCGCACCCGTCATGGATTGGGTTGGCGTATCTGTTGCGGAGAGAGTCGAAGCTTCCATAAAACCTTGATTAATTAGCTAATTAATGTTGAACCCTCAACATTAACTTGGTTTACCTTTTTGGTCAAGTTTGCGCAGGGCGCTTAACAAGTGTTGCCTGCGTTATTGGCAATGTCGGTGAGGGCATTTTTTTAAATTGGCACATGACGCATACGCATAGAAAGGGCAATGCGTTGACAATATAAATGAGAAACATTATCATTTGCATTCACTAATCAATCTGTATTACGCGTATGCCCTTAAAGTCAACATTGCGGATCCCCGCTGCGATGAAACAGCTACAAGCCGATATGCCGTCAGCGTCGACCGCAATCGATGCTGACAAAGCACCACATGCCTATGTAGCCACGGAGGTTGATGCCGTCGGCGTCGTGGCTTGCTTAGACGCACAACAGTTGTTCGCAAACTGTAACGCAATCACCATTCAACATGCGGGTGAAATATATCTGCTCAGTCTTACACGTCAAAATAAATTATTACTCACTAAGCAGGCAGAAAAAGCATGACACTTCGCACCACAGAGGCCATGTCATTGCAACCCACGACGCTGGCAATGCAGGGTTTAGAGACGTCACTCTCATTCAAGGCACGCCGTTATGATGCAGCCATGTTAAAACTGGGTTTGTCCCAACAGGCCGCATTGTGGGCACCGACAACCCACCGTCCTGCAGCCCCTTGGCTTTTGGTTGCCGTGATCGCGGTACATCTCACCATGGCGGTGATATTTGTAGTTTCGAGGCAGGCTGCCACAGTGACGCCGCCGATGCCGATCATGGTCGCGGTGGTGACGTCCGTTGCAAGTCCAGCCCATCCAATAATGACACAAAACCCCCTTATCCAACCCAAGGAGCATGACCAAGCGGTGCAGCGTGCGCCAACGCCGCCGCGTGCGGCGCAAGCGGCAAACCCACAATCTGCTATCAATGCACCGTCCTATCAGATGCGTGACGCAGGGGATATGCCACAAAGCACGCAGCCATCTGCTACAGCCTTGCCTGCCCAGCTTCCAACCATGAGCAGCGAGCTGCCTTCCGCCAACAGTCATCAGGCGTTGGCAACGCTAACAACCAATCAGGCTGATCGTTCTCTTGCGCCAGCAATGCAAACAAATGAGGCTAGTGATGCGCCGATTGAGCCACCAAAATTTGGGGTTGCCTATTTAAATAATCCCGCACCCGAGTATCCACGGTTATCCAAGCGTGCTGGTGAAGAAGGGCGCGTGGTGATGCAGGTATTGGTAAGCGAGCGAGGGGTGGCCAGCCGTGTCGAATTGGCGAAAAGTAGTGGTTATGACAGGTTAGACCAAGCAGCCATCAACGCAGTGAAGCAATGGCAGTTCGAGCCTGCGCGAAGACAGGGGAAAGCCATTCCAGCCGTGGTTATGGTGCCATTGTCTTTTAGTTTGACCAATGTATGATTTTTTAAAAGGAGTTCACCCATGCAATACACCCGTTTGCCCGAAACATGGCTAGCACAAGCCGATGCAGTCACGCTTATCGTCGCGCTGATTTTGGCCCTGATGTCGATAGTCAGTTGGTATTTAATGCTGAGTAAAGCGTGGAAGGCAAATCAAGAAAAGCAACAAATCGTGGCGTATGTGCGCCAATTTTGGCGGCATGCCACCTTACAAGAGGCGTTACGCGCAGAGCGTGCTGCATCATCTGCCTATCAATTGGCACGTACCGCAGTCGAATCCAGTGCGCATCACCAACAACATGCCAGTCATGCTTTGGCGGCGGCCTGTAGCCAAGATGTGTTTATGAGTCGCCAATTACGTCGAGCGCTCGTGCAAACGCAATCCAGACTGGAAAACGGCTTGGGCGTGCTCGCGTCAGTGGGCAGTGTGGCGCCTTTTGTCGGCTTATTTGGTACGGTGTGGGGCATTTATCACGCATTGTCTGCGATTGGTCAATCTGGGATGGCAAGTGTTGATAAAGTCGCAGGCCCTGTGGGCGAGGCCTTGATCATGACGGCTGTGGGCTTGGCGGTTGCTATTCCAGCGGTGTTGGCTTACAACGCACTTTTAACATCGAATCGTTTAGTGATGGCGGAGTTAGATCACTTTGCACAAGATTTACATACCTTGCTTAGCACTGGTGCACCGTTATTAATCCAGCCAAAACCAGCCGACAATCAAGTCACGGCTATCCACCGTCAATTTCAACAGAAAGCGCAAGCATGATGATGCAATCAGAACATTGGCAAACAGAGGAAACGCGGAGCCCGATGAGTGAAATCAATACCACGCCCCTGGTGGATGTGATGCTGGTGTTATTGGTGATATTTATCATCACCGCGCCATTGCTCACGCATGCGATCAATATTGATTTACCCAACGCGACATCACAAACTGTTCAACAAACGCCGGAGGTGATTGATTTGGCATTGGATGCGCAAGGACAGTTATTTTGGAACGATATGGCCATTGCCCCCGCAAGTTTGGCGCAGCAAATGAGCCAAGCTGCAACACAGTTGCCGATGCCTGTGCTGCAGATTCGTGCGGATAAACACACGGAATATCAACAACTGGCAGAGGTATTAGCCATAGCCCAAGCGTCAGGCATGAGCCATATTGGTTTTTTAAGCACGCCAAGTGATTTAGGCAGCCGTCCATAAAAAATCAATTGAATTATTAAATGATAATTGTTATCATTTGCATTTAACGCAAGCCAACGAGACGTCTCCAGTAGCCAGCATTGCTAATTTTAAGGGAGACACGCATGACGTTATTGTTTCATTCAACACCACTACACCCGAAAACATTGGTAAAACGCGCTGTAGGTGTCACAGTGCTCGCTGCATTACCTGCCTATGCCATGGCAGGCGCGGTGACAGACACCGATCAGCGAGCACTAAATGCATCCGGTGATCAGGCGCAAACCATGACCGAGGTGAAGGTGAAGTCTTCCAAAGCGGCTACTCCAAATCATATTGGCTACCAAGCTACGCAAACGCGAGTCGGTAAAGTGAATCAAGACCCACACGATGTGCCACAAGCGGTGACCTCCCTCACGCAAGCATTGTTACACGACCAGCAGGTAGGTTCGTTACGCGAGGCCTTACGCAATGTGGTGGGATTGTCGATTAACGCTGCAGAAGGTGGGCGCGCAGGAGATAACTTTAATTTACGTGGGTTTTATACCTTTGGCGATATTTATTTAGACAACATGCGCGACACCGCGCAATACAACCGCGAAACCTTTAACTTAGAACAAGTGGATGTATTACGTGGCGCTGCCGCCATGTTGTTTGGCCGTGGCCAAGCGGGCGGTGTGATTAATCAAGTGAGCAAAATGGCGGAGCTGAATGATAAAAATACGGTCACTGGCAGCTATGGTGAATACGACTATCATCAATTTACCGCTGATGTTAATCAGCATCTGACAGAAACTTCGGCGCTACGCATCAATTTGATGGATCGCCACGAAGAAACCTACCGTCAAAACCCAACCACGGGCGATCGCCCAGCGTTGGATCGGCAAGGGATTGCCGTGAGTTTCGGGGCGGGGATTGGTACAGAAAACGAGTTTTTCCTAAACCATATCTACACACAAACGCGCGATGTGCCTGATTTTGGTATTCGATTTGCCAACAAGCGGCCGCTCAATAGTGCGCCTAACAACGTGAGTGACCGCACCTTTTGGGGCGCCAGCAATAACTTTGATGACAGTGATACCCGCATGACCACTGCGATATTCACGCATCACTTTAACGAAGACACGCAATTGCGCACGCAATTACGGCACGCGCATTACCAACGTGCTTATTGGGCAAAGTTGCCGCCAAACACCGCCACGCCCGCGCTCCCCACTGTCAACAGCAGTGTGGGTGGTAACCAAGCTCGGTATCTAGATAACGAAACAATTAATTTGCAATCGGATTTTAGTCGCCAGTTTGAGCTCGCTGGCATGCAACATCAGCTGTTATCTGGGGTGGAGTATTTGAAAGAAAACGCGCATCGCGCCAACTTGGTAGATCTAGACCCAACGGCGGGCTTTTTATTCAGCCGTCACGTTTATAACCGCGTGAATCCGACGAAATACGATGCCCACAACTATGCAATGTATGTGCAAGACAGTATTGAGTTTATGCCAAACTGGACGGTACTCGCCGGCATACGTCGGGATGAAATGGATGCGCATTATTCATCTGCGATTTCGCCACGGTTAAATTTTGCTGAAAACAGCTATCGCTCGGGCCTATCTTGGCAGCCTAACCCTGACCGCCATTATTATGTGACCTTTAGTGATTCGTTTAGCCCAACCGCTGATTTGTATCAATTTACCACCCAAAAGCAACCCGCCGAACGTGCGCGCACCTTGGAGTTGGGCAGTAAATGGTTGTTCTTAGACGGCGATTTAGCAGTGCGTACCGCCGTGTTTACCACGACCAAAGATTGGGAGCGCAACACGGATTTGGAAACTGCCATCAATAGTCCGATCTTAACTAAACGCCGTCGCACCAATGGCATCGAGCTGGAAGTCACAGGGAAAATTACCGATCGCTGGGACGTGTTTGCAGGGCTGGCCTTGCTGGATGCGCGCATTATCAATGGTGCTGAAAACGTGTGTGCGACGATTGGGGGTGGGTGTACTGCGGTCGGGCAAATCGTCACGGCAGACCCGCAAATTGAAGGACAGCGCGCCCGTAATACGCCGATAGGCACCTTCAACGTGTGGACCACTTATGCGCTCACCCAAGCTTGGAAAGTGGGGGGTGGGGTAGAGGCGAAAGGCGAGCGCTATGCCTATGTGCCAAGTGCAGCCAATGCCAGTGCAAACTTTGTCAACGGTCACTTTAATCCGAATGCAGCCCCTGGCTTTGCCAGAGTAGATGCGTTTGCAGCCTACGAGCAACCCAAATGGGCGGTGCGTCTCAATATCAAAAACTTACTCAATAAAGAATATTACGACGCAGTGTATGACCAAGGGGGTTTGGTGACACCGGGCAATAAACGTCAAGCGGTGATTACCACTGAGCTTAAATTTTAAGGCGTCCACATGTTACTGAAACTGCCAAATGTGCTGACAGCCAGCGAGTTAGCCTCGATTAATCAAGCCTTACAAGGTGCAGACTGGATCGATGGACGCACCACTGCAGGTGCGCAAGCGGCCACAGTGAAACACAACCAACAATTGGATCCAGAAGATTCAGTGTGTCAGCACATTCGGCAAACTGTATTGCAAGCGCTACAACGTGATCCATTGTTTTACTCGGCCGTGTTGCCAGACAAAATTCTGCCGCCTTTTGTGAATCGCTATACGGGTAACAGCAACTACTATGGGTGGCATGTGGATAGCGCGCTACGCGCAGCACCTGAGGGCGGACGGTTACGCACCGATGTGTCTGCAACATTATTTTTGAATGCGCCCGACCAATACGAGGGTGGTGAGCTGGTGATCCAGGACACGTTTGGTGAGCAACGCGTCAAGCTCGCGGCGGGCAGCCTCGTGGTGTATCCAGCCAGCAGTGTACACGCGGTGCTACCTGTCACCCAAGGGCAACGGTTGGCATGTTTTATGTTTATTCAAAGCTTGGTACGAGATACCACGCAACGTCGGTACTTGTTTGAGCTGGATATGGCTTTGGTCAAGCTTAGGCAACAAGTCGGTGAAAGCGCGGAGGTGGTCAGTCTTACCGGGCTTTATCACAACTTGCTAAGAAGCTGGTCTGCCTAAATGATGCACGCCGTCAACACGATCGCCAGCCGATGGCTAGATCAATATGCAGCACAAGCGCAGCAAACCTTGTCCCACGACAGGTGGCATTACTTGATGGGGGATGCAGTGGTTGATCAGTTAAACAGCCGCAATCAAACCGCTTGGCAACACTGGTCAATTTGGCCCAGACCGTTGCAATCGTTCAACGAGGCCAATACCACGTGCTGCGTATTAGGTGAACAATGGGCGCATCCGATCATGTTGGCGCCTGTGGCTTATCAACGCTTATTCCATGCCGAGGGCGAGATAGGCAGTGCGATGGCGTGTCATGCGCAGGATGGGCAAATGATGGTCAGTAGCCTCGCCAGCCAAAAACTAGATCATATACAAGCCGCTGCAGCGCAACCCTTGTGGTTTCAACTGTACTGGCAGGGCAATCGTGCTGACACCTGGGCGCTTTGCCAGCAAGCGATTGCCGCAGGCTACTGCGTGATTGTTTTGACAGTGGATGCGCCTGTGAAAACAGCTGTGCTCGACTTAACTCCTGATATTACAGCGGTCAATTTAAGACAACCGCTGCGCCCGCGATCCTTAACGGTTGGGCAAAGTCTGGTGTTTGATGGCTGGATGTCACAAGCCCCGACCTGGGCCGATGTGGCATGGTTACGGACACAACTGCATGTACCCTTGCTGATTAAAGGGTTGATGCATATGGATGATGTGCAACAGGCCGTCGGCTTAGGGTGTGAGGGCATCGTGCTGTCAAATCATGGTGGGCGGGTACTTGGCAGTGCGCCAACGGTTGCCAGCCTATTGCCTGCGATGTCAAAAGCCATCGCAGGGCAGGCCTTATTGGTAGTAGATAGCGGTATACGCTCTGGAGAAGACGTGTTTAAAGCCATCGCTTTAGGCGCAGATGTCGTGTGTATTGGTCGCCCTTATGTGTGGGGCTTGGCTGCCGAAGGCGCCATGGGGGTGGCCAAGGTCATCCGTACCCTACGCGACGAGTTGGAAATGACCATGGCGCTGGCAGGCGTGACTTCACTTATGCAGATTAAACACACCTCACTTCTCCCCAATCACGCATTAAACTCATAAAGGAAACCCCTATGAAACTGAGCCAAATAGTCTTGTATTTAGGCTTAAGCCTATCCATGCAAACGGTGCTTGCCGCAGCCGATTGTAAAGCCTATCCCAAGCAGGAATGGGCCTCGGAAGATACGCTGAAAGAAGCGTTAATTGCCGAAGGCTACGTCATTAAAAAGTTTAAAGTCGATGGACATTGCTACGAAATGTATGGCCGCAATGCACAAAAGAAAAAAGTCGAACTATATTTTGATATGAAAACGTTGGGCATCGTAAAAGCCGAAATAGAGAAATAAGCATGACGATCCGCTGGCCTTGGTGGGTGCGCTGGAGTCATTGGGTGGTGGCAGTCATGATCTTTGCATCATGGATGCTTGCCTATGGTTGGCAGGAAACAGGGTGGATACACCGTAGCTTAGGGTATGCAGTGTGTGGGGTGTTGCTGTTGCGCTGGATTGGCGGATGCTTGAGCGTGGCGGCCGCTGCACGCTTTTATTGGCCAGGGTGGGCTTTGATCCATCAGGATTGGGTGTTACTCAAAAAACGGCAATGGTTAGCGCAGGCTGGGCATCACCCGATTGGACAGTGGGCGGTGTACGCCTTGTGGAGCACGCTACTCGGCTTATGCGTGACGGGTGTGTTGTGTCGCACCGATGCCTTGTGGGGCGAAGATTGGCCGATCAATGGCCACGCTTGGTTTAGCCATGCATTGATGGCCTTGGTAGCGTTACATGTGTGCGCGGTGCTTGGCTTAAGTGTGTGGCTGAAACAGCCCTTATTGCGCGCGATGCTGGTTGCGCAAGGTCAGTCGACAACCAGCAAATCGGCTGACGCGGCGTAATGCAAATCGTGTTAGCGACGACGCACTAGCGCGTAGCTTATGCTGGATGGTCGATGGGCGGTGCGACTTTGAGGAGTTCACTCATGGTGGTGATGCCAGCGGCAATTTTTTCTGCACCATTGAGCATTAAGGGTTGTAAGCCCGCTTGATAAGCAGCTTGGCGCAACGCAATCAAGTCGGTATCTGCCGTAATCCACTTACGCAATTGTGGGGTGATGGTCAGCATTTCATAAATCCCGGTTTGGCCGCGGTAGCCAGTATCACGGCAATCTTTACAGCCAACGGCATGCATCACGCTGTTGGGTTTGCTGGCCTTATAAGGATGCGTCACACTTGCCCACTCAGCATCGCTGATCGGCCCTGCGGTTTTGCAGCTTGGGCATAAGGTGCGGACTAAGCGTTGTGCCATGATACCTAAGATGCTCGAATGTAATAAATAGGCAGGCACGCCTAAATCGAGCAAGCGGGTGATGGCGGAGGGCGCATCATTGGTATGCAACGTTGATAATACCAAGTGGCCAGTCAGCGCGGCTTGAATCGCCATTTCGGCGGTTTCGCGGTCACGGATTTCACCGACCATGATAATGTCGGGATCTTGCCGCATCAACGTGCGTATGCCCTCTGCAAAGCCTAAGCCCAAGTTGGGCGTAACTTGCATTTGATTAAAAGCGGGCTCGATCATTTCAATCGGATCTTCGACCGAGCACACATTCACCTCAGAGGTGGCCAGTTGTTTGAGCGTGCTATACAGTGTGGTGGTTTTACCCGAGCCGGTGGGACCTGTGACCAAAATAATGCCATTCGGCTGACGTGTCCATTGTGTCCACAATGTACTTTGTCGTTGAGAAAATCCAAGCAATGCAAAGTCTTGTACCAGCATATCGGGCTTAAAAATCCGCATCACCAACTTTTCGCCAAAGGCCGTCGGCATGGTGGACAAGCGTAATTCGATTTCGCTACCATCGCTATTGACGGTTTTAATGCGGCCATCTTGCGGGCGGCGTTTTTCCACCATGTCCATGCGCCCCAGTAACTTTATGCGGCTGGTGATCGCGTTCATAATATTGCTTGGTAATTGGTAGACTTGGTGCAATACCCCATCGATGCGAAAACGCATCAAGCCTTGTTGGCGACGCGGTTCTAAGTGAATATCGCTGGCACGTTGTTCAAAGGCATATTTAAATAACCAATCCACAATATTCACCACATGTTGTTCGTTGGCATCGAGCTGGCGATCTTTCCCCAGTTCAATCAATTGCTCAAAATTTTGCACCCCGACAATTTGCCCCGCTTTGGCGGCATTGGCCGAGTGTATGGCCGCAGACAGTTGATACACTTCGGGTAAATAGCGTTGTAACTCCAGTGGGTTGATCATCACCACTTGAATTTGTAATTTGAGCACACGCTCTAAATCTGGCACCCAATCAAGCTTGAATGGGTCAGCGGTGGCAATGGTCACCACGCCTGCTGTTACGCGCATCGGTAGGATGCGTAAACGCTCGGCATATGCCTGCGACACAATTTGTGCGGCATGGCTAAAATCGAGTTTGAGGGGGTCGATTGTAAAAAATGGTACGTCGGCTTTTTCAGCGACAAAGCGACTGAGCATATCCACGGTCAGTAATTGCCCAGCAACCAACCCATCTGGCCAATTTTGCGCGGCCACAATCACAATCGGATGCACATTGCTACTATCGCGTTTACGGTCTTGGTAGAGTTGTTCGGCTAAACTTTTTTCCAAACGCCCACAGTTGACCAGCAGGCGTAACAAATCTGGCAATCGCAGCGATTGAATCGTTTTGGGGATAAGGAAGCGGGTAGGGCTGTTCATGGCGCATCAATGGCAAGCATGCCTATTAAATGCAAAAGGTATGCCATGCTAAAAGTGGCAAAAATGGTCACTTGCGCTTTTACTTGCACTTGCACTTGCACTTGCACCTGCGTCGCTAGGCAGGCATCAACGTGGGCGTGTTTTACAAGCTAATACGCATGCTTAAATCAATGGCTTGGATATGTTTAGTCAGTGCGCCGATCGAAATACGGTCAACGCCGGTTTCTGCAATGGCGCGAACATTGGTGATATCGACATTGCCAGACGCTTCAAGCAAGGCGCGCTTTTGATTGATCATCACCGCTTGTGCGAGCTCGGCCAAGGTAAAGTTATCTAACAAAATACTGCGCGCACCTGCCGCCAGTGCTTGTTGTAATTCCTCTAAATTTTCCACCTCAATTTGCACACTGGCAGAATCTGCGAGTGCCTGCGCCGTCTGTAACACCGCTGCAATCGAACCTGCCGCAGCAATGTGATTTTCTTTAATTAAAATCCCATCGTATAACGCCAAGCGTTGATTGGCGCCGCCTGCCAACCACACTGCATATTTTTGTGCTAACCGCATGCCAGGGATGGTTTTACGGGTATCCAGAATCTTGGTCGGTAAGCCTGCTATGGCGTCGACATAGGTGCGGGTGTGAGTGGCCACTGCCGATAAGGTTTGTAAAAAGTTGAGCGCAGTGCGTTCTGCACTTAACAGCGCCCGCGCATTGCCCTGAATTTCAACGATCACTTGGTCTGGTGCGAGCCAATCGCCTTCTTGTGCGTGCCAAGTCAGTTGCGCATTGGGGTCAAGTTGCAAAAAACATTGTTGACACCAATCAACGCCACATAATAATGCACGCCCACGACTGACAATGCGCGCCGCGGCTTGGCGATTTTCAGCAATCAATTGCGCAGTCAAATCCCCTAGCCCCATGTCTTCGGCCAAGGCAGCGCCCACTTGCGTCGCAATCATGGCGTGCGTTAAATAGTCTGGGTAATGCGGCTTAGCGGTCATAGTGAGTATTCAATGCGAAAATGGCGTGCCAGCGTTCACAAGATAATTTGTCAAAACCGTGCTGATGCCGACTGATGAAAAGCTATTATAATAACCTAGGTGGTGAATCGCACGGATATACGCTTTGTTTCGTCTCGCTCTCTTAATGCTTAATCACGATTGAACTCATTTATGCAGCTTTTATACACTTTGAATAGTCCTTACGCGCGCAAAGTGCGGATCGTCGCGTTGGAAAAACACGTGGATTTAACGCTGACTGAGGTAGTGTTGTCTGCGCCGGATTGCCCGGTATCCCTGCATAATCCGCTGGGTAAAGTGCCCGTGTTGGTGCTCGACGATGGCGAAGCGCTGTATGATTCACGGGTGATTGTGGAGTATTTAGATCATCGTACGCCAGTAGCGCATTTGCTGCCGCAAGACCATCTGGCAAAAATTAAAGTCAGACGCTGGGAGGCGCTCGCCGATGGCATCTGTGACGCGGCTGTGGCAGCCATGCTCGAACAGCGCAAACCGCCTGCATTGCAATCCGCGACCTTGATTGAAAAACAATTTGTGAAAGTCAGTGCAGGGCTTAGTCAACTCGATCGCGATTTAACCAAAAAGAAATGGTGTGTGAACGAGACCTTTAGTCTGGCTGATATCGCGCTGGGTACTGCGTTAGGTTATATTGATTTACGCTTTAAGCAAGCGCAGTTTGAAGGAAAACACTGGCAAGAGCGCTTTCCTAATCTTGCTAAGCATTATGGCGTGTTGATCAAACGACCGAGCTTTAAACAAACCATGCCGCAGGCTTAACCTATCCGCGCCAACAAAAAAGCCATCTGAACGATGGCTTTTTTGATAGATGGCTGCTGATCATCCATGCGCGGCATTACAGCTTGGCGATATCATCATCTCCAAACAACGCACTCAAACTATTTTCTCTACGCAATGTTTGACGTTCATTTAAACGTTTTTGCGCCGCACTCGGAAAATCAGTAAAACTAATCAAGCTTCGGTCTATCATTATGCTGATTAAATCTTCCAGCACCCGTGCGAGTTGAATATCGCTTTCGCGGAAAGTATGGTGTTTTTTCAGTTCTTGATCGAGAAAGTGCAAATAATCGATATCTTTGTCATCAATGGCTTCCCAGTCAGCATTTACTTGTAAGCTAGGGCTCACCGCCACAATGTGCCCAGAGGCATTTTTTAAGACAAAAGCCATAAATGTTGACCCTTAATGAACGCTTTACACATAAAGACGAAAGCTTAACATTGCGCACGCTGCGTGCCAGTGAAAAGCTAACATGGTTTTACAGTCTAAATCAATGCTTGCTATCCAGCTTACACCGCAGGGGCTAAGGCGCCATGAATAATGCCGCCCCCTAAACAGACATTGCTCTCATACACCACCACACTTTGCCCAGGTGTAATCGCCCATTGATGTTGCCCAAAGCGTATCGTCGCCTGTTCGGTATCAATCGCATCAATTTCACAGGGGGCGTCGGGCTGACGGTAGCGGGTTTTGGCCGCATACACCCAATTTGTTTGCGGCTGTTCACCGCTAATCCAATGCAATTGCCCAGCGGTGAGGCCATCACTTTTGAGCAACGGGTGTTCATGTCCTTGCACCACAATTAAAGTATTGGACGCCATGTCTTTGCCTGCCACAAACCACGGCTCGCCATTACTTTCGCGACTGCCGCCAATTTTCAACCCTTGGCGTTGACCCAAGGTGTAATACATCAAGCCCTCGTGTTCGCCGACCACATGGCCCTCTGGCGTACGCATCTCGCCTGGTTGGCGTGGCAAATAACGCTGTAAAAAGGCTTGAAATGGACGCTCACCAATAAAGCAAATGCCAGTGGAGTCTTTTTTCTCGGCATTGATTAAACCGTTTTCACGCGCAATCTCACGCACCTCGCGTTTTAAATAGGTGCCCAGAGGAAACAGGGTTTTAGATAATTGCGCCTGATTTAAACGATGCAAAAAATAGCTTTGGTCTTTGCTACCGTCATCGGCTTTTAGCAATTGATAGTTGCCAGGCTGGATTGGATTTTCACGCACTTGCGCATAATGACCGGTCGCAATCAAATCTGCGCCTAGGCCCAGTGCATGGTCTAAAAAGGCTTTAAATTTAATCTCGGCATTACATAAAATATCGGGGTTAGGCGTACGGCCCGCTTGGTATTCTTGCAAAAAGTTAGCAAATACCCGCTCTTTATACTCGGCGCTAAAATTCACTGCTTCGAGCTCTATGCCAATTTTATCGGCCACGGCGGCAGCGTCTAATAAATCTTGTTTCGATGAGCAATATTCATCGGTATCGTCGTCCTCCCAGTTTTTCATAAACAAACCAGTGACGCGGTAGCCTTGCTGCTTGAGCAATAAGGCCGTCACGGAGGAATCAACACCGCCGGACAAGCCGACGATGACATGGGGAGTGCTCATAATGCCTGACCTAAATGGGTAAGTAATGCTAAAGGATAACGTTTGCCTGCCAAATAATCCTGCACACACAGCAATACTTGCGGGCTACGCATCTGGGTGCCGTGGGCGGCAATGTCTGCTTCGCTGCGCCACAATGTGCCTAAAATGCCATCATCCAACAAACGTTCAGGATGATGTGCGCCTAAGCGACCGCTAAAGGCAAAACGTAAATAGGTAATCCCATTCACAGGATGTTGCCAATGATAAATACCAACCAAGGCTTCTGGCGTAAAGTCATACGCGGTTTCTTCAAGGGTTTCACGAATCACCGCCTCAATGATTGTCTCGTTTTCTTCCAAGTGCCCAGCGGGCTGATTAAAGCGCACACCACGGTCCGTGGTTTCTTCCACCAACAAAAATTGACCATCACGCTCAATAATAGCCGCCACGGTGACGTTCGGTTTCCATTGCTGGGAAGATTTAGAAGGCGTGACAACAGCAGAATTCAAAATAGGCCGGTTTCGTTAAAAAACGATATTTTAACGCCATGCGTTTGTTTGGGCGAGGGTTAGTTTTTTGTTGGTGCGTATCTTTAGTCAACCCCGTGTGAACGTAGCAGGTGAACACATGGATGAATGTGTAAAGCTGTGTGTCACCATCATTCATCCTTGTCGACAAAGATATGAGGCTATCCTATGTAAGCACGCTAACCATTGATCTCAGCGATGACAAGATTTTGAAAGATGCTTATTGCTTGGCATTGCATAGAATAAGGGCTGGATTAGCAGGCGTAACGGAGATTGTTATCTAGATAGGGTTGGAAATAAGCCTTCTAAACCGTGCGCAATAAACTCAACAGCCATCGCCGCCAAAATGATCCCCATTAAGCGCGTCACAATATTGATACCGATGGTGCCTAGATAATGGGTGATGCCATCGGCGAGTAACAATAAGCCCCAAATAAATAAGGCAATCAACGCAATCGGCAACAGCATGCTGGCGTGGCCCCAAAAGCCTGGGTGTTGTTGTGCGGTGAGGATCATGCTGGAGATGGCGCCAGGGCCTGCCAGTAAAGGGATGCTTAATGGGACGATGGCGATGACTTCGCGTTCAGCCAGATCTTGCGCTTCTTCGGCGGTTTGACGCGTACCGCTTTGTTTGCCATGCATCATCGAAATCGAAATCAGTAGTAACAAAATGCCGCCACCCACCTGAAATGAGGGAATGCTAATCCCAAAAAAATCAAGAATGATGTCACCAAAAAAAGCGGAAACTCCCAATACAATCAGCACGGTGGTGGCAACCGTGCGCGCTGTTTTGGCGCGCTCGGCTTTGCTCCAGCCGCTGGTGGCGCTGATAAAAATCGGTAGACTACCAATCGGGTTCACAATGGCAAACAGTGCAATGGCCACTTTGAGTAAATAGGCGTATTCGGTCATAGGATGTGAATTTCCCAATCTAGTCTGTGGTTAAACGCAATGCTCACGCTGGACGCTTTTCAAAAAACGTGATCGGTTGTGGTGGAGGTAAATTGAGGATATTTTTTCGTACCTTGCCCATCACATGCATTTCGCAGGGTTTGCAATCAAACTTTAAGGTGTAACGTTCGTTGCCGCTGATCAGGGTCATCGGCTCGGCGGTTACCGTGCCTTGCACGCCAATCACACCTTTGGCTTCTTTTGGGCACAGGCCGTGGCTAAAGCGCAGGCAATGTTTGGTAATCATCACCGGCACTTCTTCTAGCGTTTCGTTGGCCTCGTACGCACTTGCGATGAGTGTTACGCCATGCTTGTGGTAAAAGTCGCGCGCTTTTTGGTTATAGACATTGGCGAGATATGTCAAAGCATCTTCTGGGTACACGGCGGGCGGTGTCACCACCGCGCGCAGTGGTGGGCGCTCATAACCCAAGCTGCGGATTTCAAGGAGTTGTGCCACAGCCTCGCGACGTAGTTGATTGATGCTAGAGGCGGGCACGAACCACGGCTGGCTGAGTTTAAGTTGCACGGTGCGTGCGACAAAATCGGTATTGCCCAGTTTGGCCACATGTTCTTTGAGTGATAGTTCAGCTTGTTGTGCGTCTTTTGCTGCTTGTTTTTCGGCAATACATTGCGCAGTCGCACTAAAGCCTTGCGTATCGGTGAGGGTTAAGGCAAAGCCATCGCGCGTTTCCTGCAGTACGGCATCTAAGTAAATTTTGCGACTGGCAGATTCTTTTTCGAGCAAGCGCATAAAGGCGTGGTCACGGTTGCGGTAAACCTGGGTATTGTTGCGAATATCCGCAGGCATTTCGTTAGGAAACAGTCGTTGCGTACGCGTATCCAGCGTTTGTACGGTATTCACACGTAGGCCGACCAAGTCTTTATGCACATCAAAAAAGCACACGCCGTCGCCATTATGCAGGGTGACATCGGTCGCCACGTCAATAAAGTCTTTACCCACTTTACGCACCATACCCAATGTTTCACCCGAAAATTTTGGCGTATCAAACGCGCCAATATCGGCTTGGCGGCCATTGGCAAAATAGTCGGTGGCACTGCGATTAAAGGTTTTTTCGGGTTGCGGGGTAAAGGTAAATGTGGCAACACCGGCAGAGGATTTTGCATATTCTGGCAGTTCTTCCAGTATGTCATCCAATAATTGGCGATAATGCGCAGTCGCATTTTTGACATAGGGAAGATCTTTATAGCGACCTTCAATTTTAAAGCTGCTGACGCCTGCCGCAATCAAAGCGCGCAAATTGGCACTTTGATCATTATCTTTCATTGAGAGATAGTGTTTATCTTTGCCTAGGATGCGCCCTTGTTGGTCTTCTAGCGTATAAGGGAGACGGCACTCTTGAGAGCATTCGCCACGGTTAGCACTGCGGCCGGTGTGGGCATGGCTGATAAAGCATTGGCCGCTAAACGCCACACACAGCGCACCATGTATAAAATATTCAAGGTTAGCGGTGGTGGCATCGGCGATTTTTTTTACGGTCGCGATATCAAGTTCACGCGCTAAAACCAATTGGCTAAAGCCCACTTGGTCTAAAAACTGGGCTTTTTCGACGGTGCGGATATCGGTTTGTGTGCTGGCATGCAATTGGATCGGCGGCAAATCCATCGCAAGCAAGCCCATGTCTTGCACAATCAGCGCATCCACGCCACAGTCATACAGCTGATGCACCAGCTGGCGCACGCCTTCAAGTTCGTTGTCATGAAAAATGGTGTTCAGCGCCACAAACACTTCGGCATGAAAGCGGTGGGCATACGCCACCAGTTTGGCAATGTCTTGCACGGTATTGGGGGCTTTGGCGCGCGCACCAAAGGCTGGGCCGCCGATGTAGACGGCATCTGCGCCGTGGTTGATGGCCTCAATGCCAAAATCAGCGTTTTTTGCAGGCGCTAATAATTCGAGGTGTTTACGCGTTTTTTGCATGGATAATACATATAAATCAATAAGATGCGCACTATAGCATAAAGCCTATCTGCTCGGTGTACGCGCCTGAGCAAGTGGCGCACTGAACAATACATTGCTTAAGCTTCAATGTGCCTTAGAATCAAAACATGGCAGGGCAAGAGATGTGACAGGATGCGCAGAACAGGCAAAAAAGGATGCCCAACCACTGGTAGCCCAGCAGACCTAAGCGCTTGCTGCGTTGGCATGACGTTGTGGGTGACGCTACTGGAACCCAGCTAGCAACAGTATAATCCTAATCATCTGATGCGTTTTTGCGCGTTCACTCTCTGAGTGCGTGCGGTGAGAATGCTCATGGCTTTACACCTAAGGGTTGTTTTTTATTTTAAGAAAGTAGTGTGCGTTGCATTCATCTGATTCTTTGCTCTCTCGTTCATTGCAGGCGGTGTGGCACCCCTGCACGCAAATGAAGCACCACGAACGTTATCCCTTGGTGCCGATTGCGCGCGGGGAGGGGGCTTGGCTGTTTGACACGGATGGCAAAGGCTATTTAGATGCGGTGAGTAGTTGGTGGGTCAATTTGTTTGGTCATAATCAACCCGTGATTAAAGCCGCCATCAAAGACCAACTCGATCAGTTAGAGCATGTGATGTTGGCAGGCTTTACCCATGCGCCAGTGGTCGAATTATCAGAACAACTGGCAAAGCTCACGGGCTTAGGGCATGCTTTTTATGCTTCCGATGGTGCGAGTGCGACCGAGATCGCTCTAAAAATGAGTTTTCATTATTGGCGTAACCACGGCAAACCTACAAAAACCAATTTTTTAAGCCTACAAAATAGCTATCACGGTGAAACCTTGGGCGCGCTTGCCGTTACCGATGTCGCCATTTTTACCGATACCTATGCGCCGTTAATGCAACAAGCCGCGCACATGCCTAGCCCTGATAGTCGCTTGGCCGAGGCGGGTGAATCAGCAGAGGCTTATGCCGCGCGTTGTGCGGATGACTTAGAAGCCTATGTGGCAGCGCATCACACCCAATTAGCCGCCCTGATTATTGAGCCCTTGGTGCAGGGCGCGGCGGGCATGGCCATGTATCCACCACTTTACTTACAACGGGCGCGCGCCATTTGCCAACGCTATGACCTACACCTGATTGCTGATGAGATTGCGGTGGGGTTTGGGCGCACTGGCACCATGTTTGCCTGTGAGCAAGCGGCCCCGCGCGTGAGCGACGTGGCAGATTTTATTTGTTTATCTAAAGGCATTACTGGCGGCTACTTGGCTTTATCTGCGGTATTAACCAGTGACCACATCTATGCCGCTTTTTATGACGACCAGACTGTTAAAGGGTTTTTGCATAGCCACAGCTATACCGGCAACCCGCTTGCATGTCGTGCAGCGTTGGCGACCCTATCGTTATTTACAGCACAACCGGTGCTTGCGCGTAATCAAGACACTGCCGCGCAATTATGGCAACAGCTGGCAAAATTCGATCTGCCGCTAGTGCATCGCAGGCAACGCGGCATGATCACCGCCTTTGATGTGGTGACGGATAACCCTGGTTTTGCGCGCGATTGTTATGCGGCCGCGTTGCGTCATGGCCTGTTATTACGTCCGATTGGGCACACGGTGTATTGGATGCCGCCTTATTGCCTCACGGATGCGGATATCGCGCACTTAGCCAAGGCCACCCATGCAGCTATTTTGGAGAGTATGTAATGCGCTGTTGGGCCTGGTGTTGGCTGGTGTGTGTCAGCCTGACCAGTGTGGCTGCAGACACCGATGTGTGGCCAACCTTGATTGCTCATTTAAATCAAGCGCACATTCCACTAGAGAACGTGGCGCTCGTCGTGCAAGCGGTGGATGGGGGCCCTGCGTTAATCAGCCACAATGCCCAGCTTGCGATGCACCCAGCCAGCGTCATGAAAGTCGTCACCAGCTACGCTGCGCTTCAAGCGCTCGGCCCCGCATACCGTTGGAAAACCGAAGTGTATCAGCAAGGTCGCCTCAATGATGGGGTGTTAGAGGGGGATTTGATCTTGAAAGGCGGTGGTGATCCCGCGTTGGATATCCCTGCGTTCTGGCAACTGTTACAAGACATCCAACAACAAGGCATTCGACATCTGCATGGCCAACTACGCCTAGATACCAGCATGTATGCCGCTGCGGTAAGTCAGCGTCCAGTCTTAGATGACGCGCCGTTACGGGCCTACAATGCCAATCCATCGGCCTTATTACTCAATGGCCGCAGTACCAGTTTCCGTTTTAGCCTGCAGTCAACAACACCCACGCCCACGGTGCAGATTCAGCAAGCATGGCCTTTGCCACAAATACAAGTCATCAACCAACTCGAAGTGGTCGCGGGTGCTTGTGTGGATTGGAAGGCATCCTTGCAATACCAAGTAAGCCCTAGCGCAGACGGCGTCACGGTGACGTTCAATGGACGTTACCCAATAGAGTGTGACACGCCTCGTTACTTGGCGTTAAGTGTGTTAAGCGAAGCAGACTATATGGCATTTACATTTCGGCAGTTGTGGCAATCGCTGGGCGGGACCTGGACGGGTAAGGTGGTGATGCAACCCACCCCGCCTGATGCGACACGCGTGACCACGTGGTGGTCACCGCCCTTGGATCAAGTGCTACGTGACATCAATAAATGGAGTAATAACGTGATGGCCCGTCAGGTGATGCTGACATTGGGGGCGGAACTCGGTAAGTTGCCTGTGGATGAGACTACTGCCAAACAAGCGTTGGTGGATGCCTTGCGCAAACAGGGCTTGGTGTTTCCAGAGTTGGTGCTTGAAAACGGGGCTGGGCTATCGCGGATTGAACGCATCAGTGCGCAGCACCTGGCTGAGCTATTGTTACGCGCTTATCAACAACCCATCATGCCTATATTGATGGCATCGTTGCCGTTGTTGGGCGTGGATGGCACCACCCAAAAACGCTTAATCCCGCAGGCCGGCCATGCTTACCTTAAAACCGGCTCGCTCGCTGGTGTCAGCAGTTTGGCAGGCTATGTGCAAAATCAGCGTGGTCAGCGCTATGTGTTTGTGATGCTGGTGAATCACCCCAATGCTGCCGCAAGCCGTGCCAGTCAGGATGCGGTGTTAACAAGCTTGATCGGGACGCCCTGATGGTTCAGTAAAGTTGGGCTTACGCAGGACATGCTGCGTCTTTTTGGTTGCGTGATGGCACTTTCGTATCAGTGAATGGTCATGTAGGTGGCGCGCTGAATAGCGGTGATTTCGTGCAGACAATATAGATACGGTTTTGCATGATGAATGTCCGTGTATCGCAAGCAAAAAAAAGCGTATCATAACGCCCATTTCGAGGAGCCAATAAATGAAAAAAATACTACCCATATTGAGTCTGTGCGCATGGGTGCTGGTGAGCATCACTGGCTGCCAAGCGCAATCTAATCAAGCAAATAGCAAGGAAGCTACCATGACGAATCCCATCACCACCTTACAAAAAATTGATACTGTGGTGGGTACAGGCCGTGAAGCCGAAGCCGGTTTTAACGTCACCGTGCACTACACGGGTTGGTTATACGATGCCAATAAAGCAGACCATAAAGGCAAAAAGTTTGATAGCAGCGTGGACCGTAATTCACACTTTAATTTCTTTTTGGGCGGTGGACAAGTGATTCAAGGCTGGGATGAAGGCGTGCAAGGCATGAAAATCGGCGGAAAACGTACCTTAATTATTCCATCAGAGTTGGGCTACGGGGCGCGCGGCGCAGGTGGCGCGATTCCACCAAACGCGACGTTGGTGTTTGATGTTGAACTGATTAACGTCAAGTAATGGATGGGTTAGCTTTGCATTCGTACCGCACGGACAATTTTAGGAAAAAAGACGCAATATGCAAGTGACAGTGAAATGGATCGATGGCGTTAGTTTTGTCGGCGAATCTGCGTCGGGCCATGCCGTTGTACTCGATGGTGCGCCAGAAAACGGTGGGCGCAACATCGGTATGCGCCCAATGGAAATGTTGCTGATTGGCATGGGGGCTTGTACGTCGTTTGATGTGGTGACGATACTGAAAAAAGCGCGGCAACCGATTGTCGACTGTGTGGCAAAAATCACTGCTGAACGAGCAGACAGCATCCCCAAAGTGTTTACTAAAATCCATGTCCATTTTGTGGTCACGGGCGAGGGCTTAAATGACGCGCAAGTCGAGCGCGCAGTGAAATTGTCCGCAGAAAAGTATTGCTCTGCCAGCATTATGTTGCAAAAAGCGTGTGACATTAGCCACGACTACATCATACAAGCGCCAAGCTTAGAATAGGTTAATATTGATGACTCCACCCAAGGGTATGCTCGGCATTCGCCACGTTGCATTGTTTGTGAACGCGTTAGAAACCGCCGTTGATTTTTACACCCGTATTGTTGGCATGCAGATTGAATGGCAACCTGACCCTGATAACGTTTACATGACCAATCAAGGCGATGTGTTTGCCTTGCATCGTGTGGATTATCAGGCCGACCCATTGCAACGCTTAGATCATATCGGGTTTGTGTTGACCAGCCCGCAAGCGGTGGATGACTGGTATGCACACATGGTGGCGCATCAAGTGAGAATCACCGAGGCACCAAAAGCGCATCGTGATGGCTCCAAAGGATTTTATTGTTTAGATAGCGTTGGTCATTTATTAGAGTTTATTTACCATCCACCCATCATTCGACATGTGCAAACACAAGCACAAATGCAAGCGCAGCAATAACGCCACCGCTTGCCAAGCAATAAAAAACGCAGCCTCTAAGCTGCGTTTTTTGTTTTACTCCTCTGCGATGATTTTCATCGACAGTGTTTGGTCTAGATCGAGTACATTGAGCAGTCGATCAATATTGGGATGTTTGCCAGGGTGGTTTTCAGCATCCTCGGTGTGCTCCGCATATAAGGCCAAGCCTTCTACCGCAGCGTCACTATTGATTTCCCCATACACTTTAAATAAATGGTGATACACCTTGATTGAACCTTGCGTGCCCGGTTTGTTTTCAAGGGTGCCCACGGGTTGATCTGCAACAAACAGCTCAATCCTTTTAACATGATCGGCGTTGTCGAGCGTGAGTAAATTGTCACTAAATTTTTGCATGAATGGCTTCTTGTTACTAGGAAATATTTAAACGCGGTAAGCCGTATGCGTCATAACCGCAGAAGCAACGCGCATGGCGACTTTGAGCGGCGCTGGTAATGTGGCTGCACCGAGCTGCTTCGCGGTTTCAGCATGTTGTTCTTCATCCGCTTTCATTTGTGCAACAATCGCTCTGGAGGCGGTGTCATTGACTGGTAGTTCGGATAAATGTCGGTTCAAATGCGCGGAGACCTGTTGCTCCGTTTCAGCTAAAAAGCCTAAATTCCAGCGTTCACCCAGCAAGCCAGCCGTCACCCCCATGCCAAAACTCGCGGCATACCAAATAGGATTCAGTAGACTGGTGCGTCCACCCAAGGCCGAAATTCGTTGCTCACACCAAGCCAAGTGATCGACTTCTTCGCGTGAGGCTGCCGTGAGGGCCGCTATATGTGCAGGCTCTTTAGACAACAACGCTTGCCCGCTATAGAGCGCTTGAGCACACACTTCGCCCACATGGTTTACACGCATCAACCCCGCCGCATGTTGACGTTCCGCATCGGTTAACGCTGTAGCGGATTCAGTGATTGGCTGTGGACAAGCTCGACTAGCCACGGCTGGGCTGAATAAAGTCCGTAGCGCCATATCAAACACCGAAATTGCTTGATCAACGACAGCAGACCGTGAGGCTTGCTGATGCTTATCTATCATTGATTACTCCATGACAACAACTTGCGCAGCCACATGATGCCGTGGGTGCCTTGTATCGTTAAAAACAAAGCGATGGGGAATTTGTTTCCACCATCGCTTGTAAGTGAATGCATATTGATTATTTTGCAGCGCTGACTTTGGCAGGTTCGGGCGCTTTTTGAACCGGCAAGCCTTTGAGTAAATTCAGTGCTTGCACAAATTGGAAGTCATCTTTACTTGCGGGCTCAATCGGGCCACGCGTTTCAGCAAACTTCTCTTGTTTAAGTTTATCTGCAGCGGCAGCTGATTTAGCTTCATCAGCGGCTTTGGCGGCTTTTTCTTTTGCGTCTTTGTCATTTGGGTTGGATAAATGGCGTTTCAAATCTGCTTCATGCAAACTCAAACTTGGGTCAGAGCCATCTTCCACAATAATATCGGGCACAATGCCTTTTGCCTGAATCGAACGACCATTAGGCGTGAAATAACGGGCGGTAGTTAATTTAATGGCACTGCCGTTGTTCATCGGTAAAATCGTTTGCACAGAACCTTTACCAAAACTTTGAATACCAATGATTTTTGCACGTTGATGATCTTGCAAAGCGCCCGCAACAATTTCTGAGGCGGAGGCAGAGCCTGCGTTAATAATCACCACAATGGGTACTGTTTTAAACTCTTCTGGTAATTCTTTTAGATAATCAGATTTACCACGGCGTGCATAATCAATCGGTGTCGCAGTTAACCGCATTTTAGAATCGGACACACGGCCTTCGGTGTACACCACTAAATCATCTTTCGGTAAAAAGGCGGCTGAAACGCCCACCGCTGCATCTAACAATCCGCCTGGATTGTTGCGTAAATCTAACACCAAGCCCTTGAGTGGTTTTTTGTTTTCAGTGCTGAGCGATTTAAGCGCTTTGGCTAAATCTTCACCAGTGCGTTCTTGAAACTGGGTAATCCGCACGTAACCATAATCTTGTTCAATCCATTTATTTTTAACCGATTGAGATTTAATCACGGCACGGGTGAGGGTAAAGGTCAGCGGTTTATCTTCGCCTTTGCGCACCACGGTCAGTACGATTTTAGTATCAGGTACGCCACGCATACGTTTTACAGCATCGTTAAGGGTGAGGCCACGCACTTGCGTGTCATCTAGCTTCATAATCAAGTCACCAGATTTTAGGCCAGCTTTGTATGCTGGGCTATCTTCAATCGGGGTTACGACTTTCACCAAGCCGTCTTCCATGGCCACTTCAATACCCAAGCCGCCGAACTCACCTTGCGTACCTGCTTGCAACTCTTTAAATGCATCCGCATCCATAAAGGTTGAGTGTGGGTCTAACCCCTGCAACATGCCTGACAAGGCTTCGTTGATCAATTTTTTATCTTCGACGGATTCAACGTAATCTGACTTCACTTTTGCAAACACTTCTGCAAACACGCGAAGTTCATCGATAGGGAGCTGTGAAGCTGAGGTTTTATCAGCCCAAGCTGAGATATTTAGACTGACTAAAATACCAATAAATACCCCCGCACCAAGCAGGCTAAATTTTTCTAATTGTGAACGCATACGTTGCCTTGTGTAATCGATTAAGCGAAGAAAGATCATTGTAAAGCGAGTTTACTCGCCTACGAAGATACTGATTTAAAGAGTAGAGCGCATAAACTTAAGTTCATTTTCCGCTATTTCAACAAAATTGACTATACTCTGCGCAAAATGTTTAGTGAAACGCGTCATGAAAAAGCCTATCGTAGAAATTGAATTTTGTACACAATGCCGCTGGTTATTGCGTGCGGCTTGGTTGGCACAAGAATTATTGACGACGTTTGAAGCCGACCTGCACTCGGTGAATTTGGTACCTGGTACGGGTGGAGCATTGATCGTACGTTGTGATGGATGCGTCATATTTTCAAGAGCAGACGCAGGCCGTTTTCCAGAAGCTAAAGAACTCAAGCAACTGATCCGCGATAAAATTGACCCAGAACGCTCCCTGGGACACAGTGATCGTCCTACGCAGTGATTGCCCTGAGCAAACACTGGGGAATCGTCACGACGGACAGGCTTTGTGTTGGCATTGTTTAGCGTATGAATAACAAATGGCGCTTGTTGATTTACGGTTGCGAAGCTTCTACTTCGAGACGTTTTGCGCCGTTGTAGCGCGCTTTCCAGTAGCGGTCGTCTAAGCTTTCTACGCGCACTTGACTGCCAGCGCGTGGGGCGTGTATGAATTGATTATTGCCCATGTAAATACCCACATGCGAAAACGCAGTTTTGAGCGTATTAAAAAACACTAAATCGCCAGGCTGTAATTCTTCACGCTTGACCGCTTCGCCCATTTGACTAATGGTACGGGCAGATGGTGGGAGGGAGATTTGTGCGGCATGTTTAAACACATATTGCACAAAGCCACTGCAATCAAAGCCCGTTTCTGGGCTGCGGCCACCATATTTGTAATCCACACCGGTTAAGCTCAGTGCACGGATAATGATTTCCTCAACTTTGCTAGACCAACTGCCAGCCACCCCTTGTTGACTATCGATGACCTCTTGTTGCTGGTAACGATACGCCTGTTGCCAGCGCTCTGCACTGGGCGCAGCGACGCTCTTGCATTGGCACAAACACATGCAAATTAAGCAGGCAATGGTTGAATAAAACGATTTGTACATGACGTTAGTACGCGTAATAATAAAAAATTAGGGCGCGTTATTGGGATTAAGCATGCCACACCTTGCCATGATTTTTTGTATTTTGCAAGGCGGAATAAAACGCAACACGTTGAACGTGGGATAATGCGGGCATGTCACTCATGCATCAAGTTACCAACGCCTTTGCCGAACACGGCGTGCTCGCACAAGCCATCGCAGGGTTTAGAAGTCGGCCGCAACAACAGGCGATGGCCGAGGCGATTGCGGGTGCCATTGAGCAACAACAACAGTTAGTCGCCGAAGCCGGCACGGGTACGGGAAAAACCTATGCGTACCTCGTGCCTGCGCTGTTGTCAGGCGGTAAAGTGATTATTTCTACAGGCACAAAAACGTTACAAGATCAGCTCTATCAACGGGATTTGCCAACGGTACGTGAAGCCTTAAAAGTCCCAGTGACGGTGGCCATGCTTAAAGGGCGCAGTAACTATATTTGTCATTATCATTTGCAACGTGCCAGTTTGGAAGGCCGCTTCCAGTCGCGTGAAGATGCACAATACATCCCTATCTTACAAAGCTTTGCCGAGCACAGCCAAACAGGAGACAAAGCGGAACTCAATAGCGTGCCTGAGCAAGCCACCGTTTGGCAGCAGGTAACGTCTACCCGTGATAATTGTGTTGGGCAAGATTGTCAATTTTATAAGCAATGTTTTGTGATGGAAGCGCGAAAACAAGCGCTGGCAGCCGATGTCGTGGTGGTGAATCACCATTTATTTTTTGCCGATGTGATGTTGCGTGATGAAGGCGTCGCAGAGCTGTTACCGAGTGCCAATACGGTTGTGTTCGATGAGGCGCATCAGTTGCCTGAAGTTGCGGGTTTGTTTTTTGGCGAGGATATCTCCACCTCACAGCTGATGGATTTAGCGAGAGATAGTCAAATGGCATATTTGACGCTGGCAAAAGACTGCGTAGCCTTAAGTGATGCAATCCCACCTTTAGAAAAAGCATGCCGTGATTTTCGCTTGGTATTTCAGTTTGAAGGCGCGCGCATGCCTGCACAAAAAGCATTTGCGATACAGGCATTTTCCGAACGATATCAAACCATGCTAGAGGCATTACAAGGATTGATTCAAGTATTGGAAACGCAAGCAGGCCGTGATCCATTACTTGAAAAATGTTGGCAGCGTGGGTTGGCGTTAGCGACTTTGCTTGAAGTTTGGTTGAAAGGCGAACACGCCAACTTGGTTCGCTGGGTCGAGGTGTTTAGCCAGAGCGTGCAATTGCATGCCACCCCATTGAGTGTGGCAGATGGGTTTGGCAAACAACTCAACGGCCAACCACGTGCTTGGATTTTCACCTCAGCCACCTTGGCGGTTAAATCCGATTTTAGTCATTATCAGGCGCAAATGGGCTTGCTGAATGCGCAAACGTGTCATTGGCAAAGCCCGTTTGACTACGCACAACAAGCCCTGTTATACGTGCCCGAAGGCATGCCAGAACCCAATAGCATTGCCTATCCTGCTGCGGTTGCCTCGATCAGTTTGCCAGTGATTATCGCCAGCGGTGGCCGTGCCTTTGTGTTGTGCACCTCCTTACGCGCCATGCGAGAGGTGCATGCGCTGCTGAAACAAGCATTTGAAACGCAAGGGTTAGCATTCCCCTTGTTATTGCAGGGGGAGAGCAATCGGACTGAGTTGCTGGATCGATTTCGGGCACATGGCAACGCTGTGTTGGTGGGGTCGCAAAGTTTTTGGGAAGGCGTCGATGTGCGTGGCGAAGCGTTGTCATGTGTGATTATTGATAAGCTGCCCTTTACCCCGCCCGATGACCCAGTGTTGGCCGCAAGGATCGACAAGATGAACGCCGAGGGCAAAAATGCGTTTATGGACTATCAATTGCCTTATGCTGTCATCACCCTTAAGCAGGGTGCAGGGCGCCTGATTCGAGATGAACATGATACGGGTGTGCTGGTGATCTGCGATCCCAGATTGGTGGATAAACCATACGGACGGCGAATTTGGCAAAGTTTACCCGCCTTTAAACGTACCCGAGTGCTGGCCGAAGTCGAAGCTTTTTTTGCGCAATCTCAGTCGCGTATCTAAGCATGATGAGCATACATATTCCTGAGGGTGAGTACGTTTTAACCGCCATTCGCGCGCAAGGCGCGGGCGGCCAAAACGTGAATAAAGTGTCGTCAGCCATTCATTTGCGTTTTGATATTGCCGCCTCTAGTTTAAGCCCTTGGCTCAAGCAACGATTACTGGAAAGCCCAGATCGGCGCCTCACCGCAGAGGGGGTCTTGGTGTTGAAAGCGCAGCAATATCGTACGCAAGAGGCCAATAAAAAAGATGCAGTGATGCGCTTACATGCGATTGTCAATGCGGCCAATCATGTTCACCCCACCCGTTATGCGACCCGGCCAACACGCGCTTCGCAAAAGCGCAGGGTTGCTGACAAATTGCAGCGAGGGGCCATCAAGCTTGGGCGTGGCCGGGTGGCGAATGAGGTGTAATCGTCCCTTTAACGGTGTGCTTTAGCGTTATCAGGTGAAATAGTGATGATGCGCTTCAAGTAAGCTAAGCTTGAAACAGAACACCCACGGAAGCCGAGGGTGTTCTGTGGCAAAAGCATGCGTTATGAGCGGTAATCTGCATTAATTTTGACGTAATCGTATGAAAAATCACAGGTCCATACCGTGGCTTCCGCGCTGCCGCGATTTAACACGACCCGCACTAAAATATCACTGGCTTGCATGACGGCGGCGCCCGCAGCTTCAACATAGCTGGCGGCCCGCCCGCCTTTTTCTGCCACCAACACATCGCCCAGATAAAGTTGTAGCTGATCGACATCAAGATCATCAATGCCTGCGTAACCAATCGCGGCCAAGATGCGGCCCAGATTTGGGTCTGAGGCAAAAAAGGCGGTTTTAATTAATGGTGAATGCGCAATCGCGTAGGCCACTTGACGGCATTCTTCTGTCGATTGTCCTGCTTCCACTTGGATCGTCATAAACTTAGTGGCCCCTTCACCATCGCGCACAATCGCTTGAGCAAGCTCAATCGCAACCGCTGTCAATGCGTCACGAAGCAAGTTAAATTCAGCGCTACCGAGTTGAATTTCTGCATGCCCTGCTTGGCCCGTCGCAATTAAGATCAGGCTGTCGTTGGTGCTGGTGTCGCCATCCACGGTGATGCAGTTAAAGGATTGATTGACCGCATATTGAATGATGTGGTCGAGGGCCTCTTGGCTGATGGCCGCATCGGTCGCGATATAGCCGAGCATGGTCGCCATATTGGGGTGAATCATGCCAGAGCCCTTGCTTATGCCTGTGATGGTCACCGTTTTTCCCGCGATGTGCAATTGACGCGAGCTACCTTTGGCGACGATATCGGTGGTCATGATCGCTTCGGCAGCAGGGAGCCAATGATCCTCTTGTAGATTGGCCACCGCATCTGGAATGCCATGCAATAGACGATCCATCGGTAACGTTTCCAAGATCACGCCTGTCGAAAAAGGCAACACTTGAGAGGGGGCAATTTGCAACGCTTGGGCCAAAGCAACACAGCTCGCTTCTGCATCGCGCAAGCCTTGCTCACCCGTGCCTGCGTTTGCGCAGCCCGTGTTAATCAATAAGGCACGGATGCCTGTGCCAAGTGCCAAATGTTGTTTGCATACGGTGACAGGCGCGGCACAAAAGCGGTTTAAAGTGAACACGCCTGAAACACGGCTCCCTTCGCTGAGGGATATCACCAATAGGTCTTTGCGATTGGGTTTGCGGATATGGGCTTGGGTAAATCCCAGTGTCACGCCTTTGACTGGGCGTAACGTCTCTGGCGCGGGGGCGGTTAAATTGACCGGCATCACGATTCCTTATAATTCAAATAAAAAGAGATTCAGCGTATCGGCAGCGTTATGCACGCCGCCAAGTGGTGCCTTGTGGCGTGTCTTCCAGCACAATGCCTGCGTCAGCGAGCGTTTGACGGATACGATCGGCCTCGGCAAAATTTTTGGCTTTTTTAGCTGCCATACGCGCTTGAATGGCTGCTTCAATATCCAAGTCAGGGGCCGTATCGCCTTGCAGAAATTGGGCTGGAGCGCGCTGACACAAGCCTAAAATTGCGGCTAATTGTTTTAACAGAGTAGCGCTGGCCACTGATTTGTCTTTATTCAGATCGCTGGCCAACTCAAATAACACAGCAATCGCTTCAGGGGTATTTAGGTCGTCATCCATGGCAGCTTTGAAAGATGCCGCTGGGGGCTGTTGCCAATCGATGGCATTGGCCTGATGGTCAATTTCAACATCACGTAATGCCGTATACAGCCGGGTTAAGGCTTGTTTGGCATCGTCTAAATGTTTATCAGAGTAATTCAGTGGGCTGCGGTAATGTGCACGTAAAATAAAGAAACGTACCACCTCAGCATCGTATTGTTCTAACACCTCGCGAATAGTGAAAAAATTGCCCAATGATTTCGACATTTTTTCATCATCGACGCGCACAAATCCATTGTGCAGCCAATAGTTAGCCATGGTACAGCCGTGGGTGGCTTCACTTTGCGCAATTTCATTTTCGTGATGCGGGAACTGTAAATCTTGCCCACCGCCATGAATATCAAAGTGTTGCCCCAGTTGGCTCGCGCTCATGGCAGAACATTCAATGTGCCAGCCTGGGCGTCCATTGCCCCACGGCGAGGTCCAATAAGGCTCGCCTGCTTTTGCGCTTTTCCACAATACAAAATCGAGCGGGTCTTGTTTGGCTTGATCAACATCGATACGTTCTCCTGCACGCAGGTCTTCAAGGCTTTTGCCCGATAACTTGCCATAGCCTTCAAACGCATGCACTTTATAAAAGACATCGCCGTTATGGGCTTGATACGCAAACCCTTTAGCCATCAGCTGGCCGATCATATCAAGCATGTCTTGTATATGTTCAGTCGCGCGTGGTTCTAAGTCTGGTCGCACGATGCCTAATTGCGCAGCATCTTCATCCATCGCCGTGATAAAGCGTTGAGTGAGTTGTTGAATCGTTTCTTGATGCGCTTGGGCACGCTTGATAATTTTGTCGTCAATATCGGTAATGTTACGGACATAGGTCACGTGATAGCCGCTTGCGCGTAGCCAGCGCGCCACCATATCAAACACCACCATCACGCGGGCGTGCCCCAAATGGCAATAGTCATACACCGTCATGCCACATACATACATACTGACTTTATTGGGTTCGATAGGGGTAAAGTCTTGTTTACGACGGCTCAGGGTGTTGTAGAGTTTTAACATGCGGCTTTGGGTCTAAAAGGGTTGAATACGTGGTACACTTAACGTAATTTTTCATGGGTGTGATGATGTTAAAATCACTTGGAAAATGCCAGCGTGAGCCATGGTTTATCAAAGCTTTGTTGCAATTACGATGCTTGACAACGCGCCGCAGTCTAAAAAAGACCTCCATGCTTGCGCGTTTACATGCATTTCTCACCCTTTGAAGTATAACATATCGCAAAATCAATCATTGTTCAGGTAGCACAGCACATGAAGTCATCGTTCATTCATCTTTTTCTTTTTATTACAATCAATTTGATGGTCACTGCGGCGCATGCTGGGCAGGTCAATGTTGAGCTCAAAGAGATTAATCAACTGTCTGAGCAAGGCAATCAAGCCGCGGCGTTGGAGCGTATCAACGCCTATCTCGCGGCCAATCCTAAAAACGCGGAAGCGATGTTTATGCGCGGCGTGATTTTGGTCGAGTTAGGCAAACGTGATGAAGCCATTAAAGGGTTTACTGAACTCAGTGAAAAGTATCCAAACTTACCAGAGCCTTATAACAATTTAGCGGTGTTATACGCCGATCAGGGCCAATACGATAAAGCGCGCAAAGCGTTAGAGTCTGCTATTAAAACGCACCCTAGCTACGCAACAGCCCACGAAAATCTCGGCGACATTTATGCGCGTTTGGCCTCTGAAGCGTACGATAAAGCATTAAAGCTCGATACAGCCAATGTGCGCGCGCAAAACAAGCTGTCTATGATTACCGAATTATTTGGTGGGGCTGGCAAGCGCAGTGTGACAAAACCAATTTCAAACAACACCATCCCTACGCCACTACCGAATACGCCACCCGTGGTGTACCCGCCGGTTTCCAACCCAACGGTAACGCCATCGCCTGTCATCACGCCTGTGCCTGTGCCAGCAGCGCCTGTGGCTGAGGTAAAAAAACCAGTTGCCGCGGTTGAAGCCAGCCAAGCGGGGCAAGTCACCGCAGTCTCGGAAGCAGTCAATGCTTGGGCGAGGGCGTGGTCTTCTCAAAATGTGGCGAATTATTTAGCAAGTTATGCAAAAAACTTCAAAACGCCAGCGGGTGAAGCGCGGCAAGCTTGGGAAAACACGCGGCGTGAGCGCATCACCCGTCCAGCTAAAATCTCAGTCAAATTAAATAAGCTTGATGTCAAAATGAAGGATGACAACACCGCGATTGTGCATTTTAGTCAAGAATATAAAGCCCCAGGCTTAGATGCCACCTCCAATAAAACTTTGGATATGGTCAAAGAGGGCAGTCGTTGGGTCATCAAACAAGAGCGTATCGGGTTACATTGATTCATGTGGTCGATGGCGAAAAATGATGCTGTGATGAGCCCTTGCAAAGCAGTTCGTATATGAAAATTAGTTTGTCCCTATTGATGAATCAGCAGCGAATCAAAGCGCTGGCAAGTGTGGTGTTGGTTTCAGCCGCGCTCATGCCTTGGAACGCCACAGCGATCCATCAAGATGCGTTGGCGCAACCGTTATTTGTGCGTAGCCAACAAGCCAACAGCATTGAGCGTTTGTTGGTGCAAGCCTTGCAGTCCATCAAGCAAGGTCAACTGCAACAAGCATTGGATGTCATCCAACAATTATTGGTGATTTCACCCAACTTTAAATTAGCGCATTTGATTCATGGTGATTTGCTTACGGCAAAAGCGCGTACCTTGCATCGCTTTGGTGATGTAGGTGAGGCTGAAAACGCAAAAATTCTTGATTTAAAAGCCGAAGCTGAAATTCGCATTCGCAATTATTTTGACCGCGATCGTGGCGCCACCGTGCCAAAGTTAATGGTTGATTTGGCGCCATCGCAACAACACGTATTGTTTGTGGACACCGCAAAGTCAAGGTTATATGTATTTGCCAAAAGTCCCAATGATCAACTCAATTATGTGGCTGACTACTATGTCACCATAGGCAAAAATGGCATTGGTAAAAAAGATCAAGGCGATAAACGGACCCCGATTGGGGTGTATTTTGCCTCTAAAAAATTAAACCGACCCTTGCCAGATTTATATGGTGATGCGGCGTATCCACTCAATTATCCCAATGAAATCGATAGCTTTGAGCACAAATCTGGCTTCGGCATATGGATACATGGCACGCCTAGCGATACCTACAGCCGTCCACCACGGGACAGCGATGGTTGCGTGGTACTGTCCAATCCTGACATGAAAGCCTTACAAGCCATCTTGCAGCCTGGGAATACGCCGGTGGTGATTGGCGTCAATTTCGAATGGGTTAATCCACAGGCATTGAAAGGATTGGCGCCCACCAAGCAGGCCCTCAAAGCGGCGCTTGAAGCCTGGCGTCAAGATTGGACCGCACAAAATACAGAGGCTTATTTGTCGCACTACGCAGATGCGTTTTTTTATGCGGATGGTCGCTTAACACAATGGGCCAATTATAAGCGGCAGATTCAAGCGACGAAACCTAAGGTGACGGTGAACTTAAACGATGTCAGCATGTTCACTTACCCAGGAACGCATCAACCGATGGTGGTGGTAGAGTTTGAGCAAACCTATCACACGGCAACCTTACATAGCGTGATGAAAAAACGCCAATACTGGGTGCAAGAACAGCAACAATGGAAAATTTTATATGAAGGATCAGCATAGTGAATAAATGGATACTGGGTTTGTGCTTATCGATCAGCCTCAATGTACAGGGGGTGAGCGCTGCAACATTGGTGCAGTTTGAGACCAATCAGGGCAATTTTGTGGTGGAGCTCTACCCAGAAAAAGCACCGAAAACGGTCGATAATTTTGTGAAGTACGTGAAAGACGGCTTTTACACCAATACAGTGTTTCATCGTGTGATTGGTCGCTTTATGATTCAAGGCGGTGGCTTTGACCGTGAGTTAAATGAAAAAGAAACCCGCGCCCCGATTATCAATGAGTCTAGTAATGGCTTACTCAATCAAACGGGCACCATTGCCATGGCCCGCACGCAGGACCCAAACTCTGCAACTGCCCAGTTTTTTCTCAATGTGGCGGACAATCAATTTTTAAATTACACCAGTCCAGAACCCGACTTTATTGGCTATTGTGTGTTTGGCAAAGTGACCTCGGGCATGGATGTGGTCATGAAAATCAGTAATTTACCCACAGGCAATCAGCGCGGATTTTCGGATGTGCCGATTCGCGCTGTGGTGATCAAAAAAGCAACACTATTACCTAACAAGTAATTTTTCATTCATACAACGGAGAGTATTTTGGTTAAAGTCACCACCAATTTTGGCGAGTTCACCCTCGAATTAGACGCAGAAAAAGCACCGATCACGGTGGCGAATTTTTTAAGTTATGTAGAAAAGGGCTTTTATAACGGCTTGATTTTTCATCGCGTCATCAATGATTTTATGATTCAAGGCGGTGGTTTTGATGCCAATATGAAACAAAAAGCCACCGATGCCCCAATCAAAAATGAAGCGAATAACGGCTTGAGTAATGATAAATATACGATTGCCATGGCGCGTACCAACGTGCCAGATTCAGCGACCGGTCAGTTTTTTATCAATGTCAAAGACAATGGCTTTTTAAATCACACCTCGCCGACTGCAAGTGGTTGGGGATATTGTGTGTTTGGGAAAGTGGTCGCTGGCACGGAAGTGATTGATAAAATTAAAGCAGTGAAAACCACCACCCATGCTGGTCACCAAGATGTGCCAGTCGATGCGGTCATCATCGAAAAAGCAGAAGTCGTTTAAGCTGAAATGACCACCTGGTTTATTTCTGATCTGCACTTAAGTGCGCAAAGGCCTGCGGTAACGCAGGCTTTTTTACATTGGTTAAAACTCAGTGTCCATGCGGACGATACCCTGTATATCTTGGGGGATTTTTTGGATGTATGGGTGGGCGATGATGTGTTGGATGACGCAAGCCAAGCACCGTTGTTCGCACCAATCGTACAAGGGTTACGTGCGCTCACCGCGCAAGGCGTGTCGATATTTTTGATGCATGGCAATCGTGATTTTTTAATTGGCGAGGGCTTTGCACACGCCTGTGGCGTACAGCTGTTGGAGGATCCAACTTTGATCAACGTTGCTGGCAAACGCGTATTGCTTACCCATGGTGACGCGCTGTGCACCGACGATGTTGAATATCAAGCATTTCGCCGTCAAGTACGTCAACCAGCTTGGCAGCACACTTTTTTATCGCAATCCTTGGCGGCGCGCATGGCGTTTGCAGCGAAGGCGCGCGATCAAAGTCGCGCAAATAAAGCCACGCAATCTGCACAGATTATGGACGTACATGCCGACGCGGTAGCGGCGTTGATGCGTCAGCATGCTTACCCCGATGTGCTTTTGCATGGCCACACCCACCGTCCAGCCGAACATCTGGGTCAGGTGGACGGTCATCCTTATCAGCGCGTGGTGTTGGGGGATTGGCATGCCACCGCAGTGGTGGGCAAGGTTGAGCAGGATACACTCAGCTTGCAGACCTTAAGTTTAACGCCGCGCGACTGATATCTCGTAAGGCATTCAATCTTTCAACATGAAAGCGCTAGCGGGTAAAAACGCCGTTATAACAAGTTTAAACCAGCGCGTGCTTATGGAGAACGGGACTTATTTTTTGTGTTGTTGTGCCACTTCCAGAGGTCTGGCTTGCGCAGCAATTTTATCCAACACGCCATTGATGTATTTGTGACCATCAATGCCGCCGTAGATTTTAGCCAATTCGACGCCCTCATTAATCGCTACCCGATACGGTATGCTGACATCAAACAACAGTTCATAGCCAGAAATGCGCAAAATGGCATGTTCAACGGGACTCAGCTCGGATATTGGGCGATCAATAAATTGCCCCACCATCGCATCAATCTCAGCGGTATGTTCAATGACACCAGTCAATAACTGCTTGAAATAAGCCTCATCAGCCTTGTTGTAATCGGGATCATCCAAACTATCAAAACGTAACTGATTGATTTCACCCGCATTCATGCCATGACGGTAGAGCGCTTTGAGTGCGATTTCGCGTGATTTGCGGCGATTCTTACTGCCTCTGGATTTAGGACTGGCGGTTGAAGGTTGACTCATAATGCGGCAACCAGATTAGCCATTTCAATGGCTACTTGTGCGGCTTCAGCACCTTTGATTGCCATCCGGGCTTCCGCTTGTGCATCGTCTTCTGTGGTTAAAATTGCGTTGGCAACAGGGACGCCAGTGTCGCGCTGTACTTCAGAAATGCCACGAGCAGATTCATTGGCAACCACCTCAAAGTGATAAGTTTCACCACGAATGATCGCGCCCAAGGCAATCAATGCGTCAAACGATTCGCTGAGTGCCATATGTTGCAAAATCAAGGGGCTTTCTAAGGCGCCGGGAACGGTCGCTAATGTAATGTCTTCGGTTTTTACGCCCAGTTTGACTAACTCTTGCTCGCAGGCCTGGAGCAAGCCAGCGCCAATATTGTCATTAAAACGAGACAAAACAATCCCGATTTTTTTACCAGTACCATCTAAATTTTGAGAAAGCGTGTTCAATTGAGCATCCGTGTTAAGCAAAAACCGTATTTTAACTTAAAACGGTGGCCAACACCTGACTCGCCGTACTTAAGCCAAGCGGGATACGCTTAAGGATGCAGCGTCATGGGCTGAGGTAACCAAGTCTTGATTGACCACCTGTTAGGTAAATAGCGCCCAAGCCTTTTGTATGGTCATCCAGATACCATAACTGATAGGAACACCGACACTGACCCAAGCCAGTGCCACTAGCCATTTTGGCGTGGTCGCGAGTGATGTTGGGGAAGTGACGCGGTTTGTATGGTCGGTGGCATCGGTATTTTTTTCTGCGGCTTGTAAGGCAGCCAATGCTTCATCACTCATAAAGTATTTATCAGCCACTGGGGTTACCAGCAAATTGGCAATAAAACCAATGCCAAGCAAGGCAGCTAAGGTCAAGAAAATTGGCCCATAAATGTCGGCATAGGCAATCTGCGATTCTAAGCGCACATCATGCATATAATTAACAATCACAGGGCCTAAAATACCCGCAGTTGACCAAGCCGTTAATAAGCGGCCATGGATGGCGCCCACAAACTGGGTGCCAAATAAATCCGCTAAATAGGCTGGAATGGTGGCAAATCCGCCCCCATACATTGATGCAATCACGCAAAACACCAATATAAATAAGCCTAAGAAATGCTGTTCAGCCACATAGTAACCAGTGCAATAGAGGATGGCGCCCAACACAAAAAATACAAAATAGGTGAAACGTCGACCTAATTTGTCTGAAGCACTGGCCCAAGCAATGCGTCCAAAAATATTGAACAGCGAGATGAATCCAACAAAGCCAGCACCCACTGCGGCCGCGGCTGCCGTATCAATTTCACTGAGTTTAATGTCGGCGAATCCCAAGTTTGGCTTATGAATCAAGGTGCCGCCAAACGTTTCTTGTAACATGGGCGCTGCAGCGCCGATCACGCCAATACCCGCGGAGACGTTCATGCATAAAATCAACCATAGCAACCAAAATTGTGGTGTTTTGTGCGCATTGCTTAAATGCACGTGGCGCGTTGCCATCAAACGGTGTTCTTTGGGCGGCGGTGGGGTCCAGCCAGCGGGTGTCCAATCAGCAGCTGGCACGCGATAACCGAGTGAGCCGAGCGTCATAAACACCAAGTAAATCAGTGCTAACACCACAAAGGTTTGCCAGACGCCTGCTTCGGTAGGCGTTGCAAAGTGGTTCATGAGTTTAGTGGCCAAGGGTGAGCCTATCATTGCGCCACCACCAAACCCCATGATGGCCATGCCTGTGGCCATGCCGCGACGGTCTGGAAACCATTTAATTAACGTGGATACGGGTGAGATATAGCCTAAGCCTAATCCAATGCCGCCGATAAAGCCGCTACCCAGCCATAGCATCCATAATTGATGCTGATACACGCCAAGGGCCGAGATCAACAAGCCACCACACCAACACAATGTGGCCACTAAGCCTGCTTTGCGTGGCCCCGCTTTTTCAAGCCAACCACCCCAAAGCGCTGCAGAGCATCCCAATAACACAAAAAACAAGGTATACATCCAACCCAAATCAAACTGGGTCCAGTTGCAATCCGTTGCAAACAGCGCATGGCTGGTGCCTGAGAGTTTTTCAGTGAAGGTACTGGCGCCCGCAGCACAAGTGGCTAAGGGTTTTCCGCTGGCATCTACCAGTGCGGCGCCCAATGGTTTCCAAAAAACACTAAACCCGTACGCCATACCAATAGACAAATGTACGGCCAAGGCGGCAGGCGGTACCAGCCAACGATTAAAGTGCGGGCCAGCAGTAATGGATGCTTTAGATAGTTGCATAACACTTGTGAGGAGGTTAAAAATGGCTTACATATTGTTACAATTTGATTGAAAACGCAACTGCACTGGTATATTTTTCACTGAACGATGTCATTAAAATGTCATAATTTATTCATAAACTGGCGAGCATTCACTAAATGATTTTATTGACGATAGCTTAAAGGATAGACATGGCTGCAGCGAATATTTTGGTAGTAGAAGACGAACCAGCGATTCAAGAGTTGCTTGCGCTTAATATCAAACAAGCAGGTCATCATGCCATACGTGCGACCAGTGTCGAGCAAGCGCAATTACTATTACGTGAAACATTGCCTGATTTAATTTTATTAGATTGGATGTTGCCAGGCATGAGCGGGATTGAGTTTGCTCGCCGCTTAAAGTCAGATGGTTTGACCAAAGAAGTGCCGATTATTATGCTGACCGCGCGTGGTGACGAGTTTGATAAAGTCCGTGGCCTAGAAGTGGGCGCAGATGATTATGTGACCAAACCGTTTAGCCCGCGTGAACTCAATGCCCGCATTAAGGCGGTGCTTCGTCGTCGCGCACCGCAGATGACCGATGACCCGATTGAAATTGCAGGCTTGCATTTAGATCCCACCACCCATCGCGTCACTGGCAATAACGTCCATATACCCTTAGGCCCCACCGAGTTTAAGCTGTTACATTTTTTCATGACCAATCCTGAGCGCGTCCATAGCCGCACCCAGTTGCTGGATAAAGTATGGGGCGATCGCGTGTTTGTGGAAGATCGTACCGTGGATGTGCATATTCGGCGTTTAAGAAATGCCTTGGTCGCGTCTAACCATCAAGAAATGATCCAAACTGTGCGGGGTTCCGGCTATCGTTTTTCAGTACATCTTGAAGCACAACCTTAATCTTCTGCCTTAAAATCTGCGTCTTTTTCACCCATCGCTGACCCGTTCTGGCGGGCATTTGATGGGTGAGTACTACCTCGCTGGCAATAGGCGTGATACGCTTGCGCCTTTGTCACCGTATCTGACTATCTATGTCCATCCCTTTGATTCAAAAATGCAGTGCGTCGCTTGACACCTGGATAGCGCGCACTTTTTGGGCTTTTTTGTTGGTGTGGGTCGCTGTCACCTTTGATCAACACGGCATTAGTAATGATGAGTATGTGCAACATACCTATGGCCAACTCCTCTTGGATTGGTACCGTACTGGTTTTAAAGACGATGATGCTTTTCATTACCGCAACCTGTATTTATACGGCGGACTGTTTGATTTAGTGGCCGCTTGGTGGCAGCCGCATACGCTACTCTGGGTGTGGGATTTACGCCATTTGTTGTCTGCACTGTTTGGCTTGCTTGGGTTTTACGGTGTTGCGAAGTATGCATCCCTATTGGGTGGTGATCGCTTGGTCTGGCTCGCCATGCTGGCCTTGTTTTTGACAGTATCTTGGTCCGGTGCCATGTTTACCCATACCAAAGATATTCCCTTTGCGGCCTGCATGCTATGGGCGTTATACGCCACGGTATGGGTGGTGCGCGACATGGAGCAAGTACGCACCAAATACATTGTCTTGCTGGGCTTGGCGGTGGGTGGCGCGCTGGGGTTGCGAGTGGGTGGCGCCTTTGCCGTGATTTATTTGTTATTGCTGGTGCTGTGGCGCATTGCACGCGATTATCAAACCCAAGGCAGTCCAGTGTGGATACGGCTGTGGCGGATGACCTTGGTATTACTGCCCGCAGGGATCATGGCCTTTGTCTTTATGGCGGTGTGCTGGCCTTGGAGCGTGATTGAAGCAGATAACCTCCTTGAAGCCGCCCAATCGTTCTCGCATTTTGATTTTAGTATGCAAACCATTGCCCATGGCGTGGTGTACAACATTAGCGAGGTGCCGCGCACGTATTTGTTTGATTATTTGTTGGTGAAACTGCCAGAACTCATGTTGCTCGGGTTGCTGATATTGCCGATTGTTTGGGTGTATTCAGCGCAGTTAGGCCGTGGGCAAGACGCCACATTTCGCGCGGCCATCGCAAGCTTGTTCATGGGCATTGTGTTTCCTCTATTGTTTGTGATTGAAGATCGCCCTGCGTTGTATAACGGGGTGCGTCACTTTACTTTTTTACTGCCATTGCTAGTGTTGCTGGGCAGTTGGAGCGTGCTTTGCATGTGGCACACTCTGCGCCAATGGTCAGCCCTCAGCGCACGCTGGTTTGCGCCGTTATGGGCAGGGCTTGCGCTAGGCTTGGCGTCAGTGAATCTGGTGGATATCGTCCAGTTATATCCTTACGATTACGTGAGGGTAAACCGCTTGGCGGGTGATCCGCAATCAGCCCAATACCGTTGGGAAGGCGATTACTGGTCTAGCGCATTGCGTGACGTCAGTACGCAACTCATGGATTATCCATTGCCTCGCCGCGACACCCCTTATTTGGTGGGTGCGTGTGTGGATACGCCGCAAATAGAACCTTATTTAGATAGCCGTTTTCAGATCACACGCAAGTGGGAAGAGGCGGATTTTTATCTATCAACCACCCATATGCATTGCCATGAAGTCATGAAAGGTCGCATGATTGGTCAAGTGCGTCGGCAAGGGATGTTATTGGCAGTATTGAAAGATCGACGCGGACTGACTGGCGCCGATCGTTTTGGAACGCCTGCCAAAAATTAAGCCAAATCCGCTACAATCAAACCCTTTTAAGCCTGATGGAAACTGCCATGCAACCTGCTGTTCGTTCCACTGCACATCCGCACATAACCGTGATGGTGCCCGCTTATAACGAAGAAAAAAACATAACGCATACGTTAGCCAATATCGCCAGCACCTTAAGTGCTTTGTCTCCACATTGGGATATTGTGGTGGTAGATGATGGTAGTCGTGACCACACTGCTACCGTGGTACAAGGCTTGATCGAACAATACCAGGTTACTTTGGTGCGATTTTCGCGCAACTTTGGTAAAGAAAATGCGATCAGCGCTGGCCTGAGTCACGCCACGGGCGATGTTGTGATTTGTATGGATGCCGATGGCCAACATGCTTCTGATTTAATGGGCACCATGCTCGAGAAGTGGCGTGAAGGTTACGATATGGTGTATGCGGTCCGTCAAGACCGCGCGCAAGAGTCCTCGTTTAAATTGTGGGGCTCACGTTTGTTTTATCGCATGATGAGTGCCAGCACCCATGTCGATATTCCGCGCGATGCTGGTGATTTTCGTCTGATGGATAGGCAGGTGGTGGATGCCTTGTGCGCGTTGCCCGAGCGTAATCGCTTTATGAAAGGCATCTACGCTTGGGTCGGCTATCGCTCGATTGGTATTCCCTATACGCCTTTGCCACGTTTGCATGGTGAAAGTGCCTACTCAAAACTCAAATTGATTGCGTTGGCATGGACGGGGATTACCAGTTTTTCGGTGTTACCGTTACGGTTAGCCAGTCTCACAGGCGTGGTTCTCGCATTGCTGGCCTTTGCTTATGGCTTGACGGTGATCATTGATACCTTATTTTTTCACGAGTCTGTGCCTGGCTGGCCGACGGTGGTCGCCAGCATGATGTTTTTTGCAGGGGTGCAATTACTATTTATTGGCATCTTGGGGGAATATCTTGCTCGGGTTTATGACGAAGTCAAAGGTCGGCCGCCGTATATCGTGGCGCAAGTGATGCAGCCCTCAAAGGCAGAGGTAGCTAAGCCAACGCGTCGGCGCAAAGCCCCCAATCTTGATCAGTCTAGCTTGCTCTAATGAGGGCGTCTGTCCTTGCTTTTTTGGGTGTGGGTATCGCCGCTGCGCTGGTCCATTATTTGGCGGCGCTCGGTGCACATGCGCTCGGCTTCACACCGGCTTGGTCCAATAATGTTGGGTTCATATTGGCATTTCCTGTAAGTTATCTTGGTCATCGGCAATGGTCGTTTCGGCAAAGTGAAGCCAGCCATCAACAAGCACTGCTGAAGTTTTTTTGTGTCGCTTTGCTTGGTTTTTTAGGCAATCAAGCCTTGTTATGGTGCGGCTTGCAATGGACGCCTTGGCCCTTTTGGCTGGTGTTAGGGTTGGTGATGGGGTTGGTGGCGGTTTGCACCTATGTATTGAGTCGTTTTTGGGCGTTTAAGCATGGCTAACTTGATCGTGTGTGCCGATGATTATGCGCAATCCGAGGCGATTGATGCTGCGATCTTAGCCCTAATCACTCAAGGTAAACTCACCGCCACTTCTTGCTTGAGTTTGAGTCCACGATGGCCACACGCGGCCTTAAAAATCACCCAGCAACATCGGCAACTAGCGGATATTGGTTTGCATCTGGACTTTACACAGTATGCCCATCATGCGCGATATGATCATCCACAGTTAGTCTTGCGTGCATTGTTGCGTCAACTCAATCCAACGCATATACGCGCGAACATTACACAGCAGCTGGATCAGTTTGAAGCGGCATTGCAGACGCCGCCTGATTATGTGGATGGTCATTTGCATGTACATCAACTGCCGCAAATTCGGGATGCCTTATTAAGCATCTTAAGTAAACGCTATGGCAGCCTGCCCGTGTCACAACGGCCGTGGTTACGCATTGCTAGCCCGCCGCCTGGCAGCGGTGTTAAAGCACGTATTATTCATTATTTGGGCGCACAGGCATTCGCCGAGGCCGCCCAGCGAGCAGGATTTGCTTGCTCACCGCATTTACTAGGGGTGTACGGTTTTGACGATGATGCGGCTGGCTATTTTAAACGTTGGCACACTTGGGCGCAGCAAGCAACACACCTGTCAATTAACCAAATCGCGGATATTGCCGTGACCACCGCATCGCCATCAATGCGGTTATTGCCACCGGTATTGATGTGTCATCCTGCGCAACCGTCAACTATGGTGGACGCAACCGATCCGATTGCTGCAGCGCGCGTGGTGGAGTGGCAAGTCATGCAAGGGCGTGATTTTCATGCATGGTTAGGCACAACTGGTTTAGTGTTGGTGAAAGGGCATCCGGGTGCAAGTCCTCTCGTGCAGTAAATTCATGCAGCGCTTGGGTCAGGCCCAGTGCTGGCAATCCTGCCTGATTGCTTTGGGGCTTGGCGCATTGACTGTGGCAGGCTTTGCGCCTTTTTATGTGGCTTGGTTGCCTTGGCTCACGCTGGCGTTGTTGTTTGCCATGCTGCAACAGTTGCGCACCCCCAAGCAAGTGTTGTTATGTGCGTTTAGTTTTGGTCTTGGACTCTATGGCGTTGGCATTTATTGGATCTACATCAGCCTGCATACCTTTGGTGGCATGCCCTGGTGGTTTGCTGGATTTTGTACTGCTGCCTTGTGCGCATTTATGGCGCTGTTTCCCGCCTTAGCGGCCTATGGCGCTGCCCGCTCTCGCTTGTTGTTAGGCGTGGTCCCCATCTATTGGGCATTGTCCGATTGGGTGCGTAGTTGGATTTTTACCGGCTTTCCTTGGCTCACGCTCGGCTATAGTCAAGCCCCGGATAGCCCATTGGCGGGCTTTTTTGCAATACTCGGTGTGTATGGGGTGTCGGCGTTAACAGCGGCGACGGCCGCCCTAATAGCTGCCGCCATGCTCAGCGCTGTGCACCGCATGCGTTGCGTGTTGGCGGCCTTAGTCTTACTCTGCCTAGGCCAAATACTGAGCGATTGGCCTTGGTCACGGCCAGTACATGCACCCATTTCCGTCGCGTTGTTACAAGGCAACATCAACCAGTCAATCAAATGGTCATCAGAACATGCCGAAACCACCTTACAACAATATCTCAATATGGTGCGGCAGACCTCAGCGCAACTGATTGTGTTACCTGAGACGGCACTGCCAATCTTGGTCGAACAGATGGATCCCGCTTACATGGCTGCGCTACGTCAACATGCCGTTGCCCATCAAGCCGATATTTTACTGGGCGTCATTGACGCTAAACAGGGCAATTATTACAACAGTGCCATCAGCATCGGCCAGTCGCCTACGCAAACCTATGCCAAAAGTCATTTAGTCCCGTTTGGTGAATATATTCCATTAAAAGCGGCGTTTGGCTGGATTTACCGCGATTGGTTACACATGCCGCTGAGTGACTTAGCCAGGGGCACCTCAAAAGCGCCTTTGCACATTGCAGGGCAACAGGTAGGGGTCAATATTTGCTATGAAGATGTGTTTGGCGAGGAAATTACACAGCAATTACCAGCCGCAGAATTGTTGGTGAATTTAAGCAACGATGCCTGGTATGGCCAATCGTTTGCTGCAGATCAGCATTTACAGTTTAGCCAAGTGCGTGCGATTGAGACGGCGCGCATGGTGCTACGCAGTACCAATACGGGGGCGACCGCCATCATCGATCCGCATGGTCAAGTACTACAGCATGCACCCCATGACACAGCGACCATTTTGGTGGGCGAGGCGCAGAGTTATGCAGGACAAACGCCCTATGTATGGTGGGGTAACCTAGCCTTTTTATGCTTAAGTGGGGTGTGGTTAGGTGGGCTACTAGTGAACAATCGCCGCAAGTAAGCGAGATTGAAACATGCGGTTGAATGGTCACCCTGTATGTCGCCAAGTTAGGGGAATGGGTGCTGATATCCCGCTTGATAGGATGCGACCGCTAAGGTGGTGAGCATCATCGATTCGCCGCTGCATCCATTGGCTGCGGTTTCAATACCACGCGTTAGCCCCAATTTTAGCCATGTTCAAGCCTTTAAAGCTATGTACCGTGCATGATCCTAGTGTTAACGATACGTCATGCGGTGGTGACTTTGCCAAAAAAGTGTTGGTATAAAATTGGCAACACAAACAAGGTTAAAAACGTTGCGGTGATTAAACCACCAATGACGACGATGGCCAATGGCCGTTGAATTTCAGCGCCTGGCCCGGTGGCAAACAGAAGTGGAATTAAGCCAAAGCCCGTGATGCTTGCCGTCATCAGTACTGGACGCAAGCGGCGTTGTGCGCCTTCAAACGCAATCTGATGTGGCGCAACGCCTAGGGTTGCCAATTGCTGAAAGTGGCTGACCATGACGACGCCGTTGAGTACGGCGATGCCTAACAACGCAATAAAACCTACCGAAGCGGGCACGGATAAATACTCGCCCGATAACCAGAGTGCAAACACGCCGCCGATCATGGCAAATGGTATGTTCGCCAGCACTAAGAGAGCTTTTGATACGCTAGCAAAGGTCATATACAAGATGACGCCAATCAGGAAAATGGCCATAGGGATCACCACGCTGAGGCGGGCGGCCGCCCGCTGTTGATTTTCAAATTGGCCACCCCATGTCAGCGAATAGCCTGCAGGCAACTTGACTTGTTGCGCAACTTTTTGTTTTGCTTCTTCAACAAAACTCACTAAATCGCGTCCCTTCACATTCGCGGTGACAATTACCATGCGCTGACCGCGCTCGCGATCGATTTTAACTGGACCTTCCTCTCGCACGATGTGTGCAACGCTTGATAGTGGGACGCTACCCCCTTGCGGTAACGCTAACATTAAGTGACTAAAGTCGCTGGCAGATTCCCGCACTTGCTGGCTACCGCGCAACAAAATCGGTGTTCGGCGCACGCCTTCTAGTACGATGCCAAGTTGTTTACCTTCCAGTTGGGTTTGCAACAAGTTGTTGATGTCGGCCACACTCAGCCCAAGTCTGCCAGCTGCCACACGGTCTATCCGCATCTGTAGGTATTGCACCCCTGTGTTTTGTGGCGTGTAGACATCTTGATTGCCAGGGATGGTTTCTAATACGCGGATGATCGCCTGCGCTGTTTGGTCGAGCTGTTTCAGGTCGCTACCAAACAGTTTGAGCGCTAAATCTCCGCGCACCCCCAGTATCATTTCATTGACGCGCATCTCAATCGGTTGGGTAAAGTTGTAATCCAATCCTGGCATGCTTTGCATGACATTGCGTATTTTTTCTATGAGTTGTGCTTTGTCCGTCACCAGCCACTGAGCGGATGGTTTGAGTAATAAAAAATGATCTGTTTGATTAAGCCCCATCGGGTCTAAGCCGAGTTCATCTGCACCTGCTCTTGAATATATCCCTGCAATTTCGGGCACTTGTTGCAGCAAGGTATGTTGTAAATGGGTATCGGTGGCGATGCTTTGTGACAAGCTGATTGACGGCAGTTTTTCGGTGCCGATAATGATGTCGCCTTCATCCATGGTGGGCATAAACGTTTTGCCGATTAAGGGATAAATGGCAACGGTGAGCGCGAATAAGACGGCTGCCATCGACAGGACAATGCGTTTGTGTTGCATGGCGGTGCGCAGGCTGATCGCATAACCGTGATTCAGTTTACGAATCAGCCATGGCACTTGTTCTGCATGCGGTTTGATCAACACTGAGGCCAGTACAGGAATCACGGTGAGTGACAGCAGTAACGAGGCCCCCAAAGCAAACAATATACTTAAAGCGACGGGTACAAATAATTTGCCTTCTAACCCTTGCAAGGTGAGTAACGGTAAAAAAACAGTCATGATAATGACCATACCAGCCACGACGGGTGTACTGACTTCACGCATGGCCAATAGGATGGTTTGCAACGGTTGAGCGGGTTGGGTTGACGAGGAATGGGCCAGATGCGCGACAATATTTTCAACCACCACCACGGCAGAGTCGACCAGCATGCCGATGGCAATCGCTAGGCCACCCAAGGACATTAAATTGGCTGACAAGCCATACTGTTTCATCAGCCAAAAAGTGACCAGCATGGACAAGGGTAAGACGCCGGCTACCGTGATGGCTGCACGCAGATTACCCAGAAAAAGTACCAACAACAACATGACCAATACCACCGCCTCTAACAATGCCTGATTGACGGTGTGTACTGCTTGGTCTATTAAATTGCCGCGATCGTAAAATACTTTTACCTCCACCCCAGGCGGCAGGGTCGGGCCGATGTCTGCCAGTTTTGCGCGTACACCTTCCACAACTTGTCTAGCATTGGCGCCCCGCAAGCCCAGCACCAGCCCTTCAACGGTCTCACCCTGACCATTGCGCGTGACAGCGCCATAGCGTGTGAGCGCACCAATACGCACATCGGCGACATCGGCGATGCGTATTGGGTTGCCGAGGCTAGCTTTGATCAGCGTATTACGAACATCGTCAAGCGATTTAAAAGCCCCTTCCGCTCGCACCAGTAAGGCGGCCTCACCGTCTTGAAGGCGACCTGCACCATCGTTACGGTTGTTATCACTGATGGCTTGTTGCAAATCGCTAAGGTGGAGTCCACGCGCTTGCAAGCGTGCATTGTCAGGTACGATTTCAAAACTGCGTACTAAGCCGCCCAATGCGTTGACATCCGCTACGCCTGGCACCGTCCGTAAGCTGGGTCTGATGACCCAATCAAGCAAAGTGCGTTTTTCTTGCAAGGTTAAACTGGGTGACTCGATGGTAAACATAAACATCTCGCCCAGTGGGGTGGTGATCGGCGCGATGCCACCGCTGATATCGGCGGGCAAGGTTGGCCAAACGTTATTTAAACGCTCGGAGACTTGTTGCCTTGCCCAATAAATATCGGTGCCTTCTTCAAAGTCAACCGTGATGTCGGTCAGCGCATATTTGGCTACGGCACGCAGGCTGGTTTGCTTGGGCAGCCCCAGCATTTCTACTTCAATTGGGGCGGTAATTCTAGCCTCGACCTCTTCTGGCGTCATGCCGGGTGATTTGATGATTATTTTGACTTGGGTTGAAGATACGTCTGGAAAGGCATCAATCGGAATCGATTGATATGCGCGCCAGCCAGCCACCATCATGGCCAAGGCCAACAGGCCTACCAGTAGCCGCTGTGACAGTGCCAGTTGTATGAGTGCATTAAACATGCTTATTCCTTTCCTGCGTGGGCGCCTAAGCCATGCCAATGACCTTTGAGCGCGGCGACCCCTTGCATGGCGATCCAACTGTTGCGGTCTAGTGCCCCTTCAATCGTCAGCTGCCCTTGTTGTTCGTCTAAGACGTTGACCGGCACCACGGCTACCCCGCGAGGGGTGCGCATAAACACCACCGCTTGCGGTCCTTGCCGCGCAACTGCAGCCCGTGGCAGGCTAAAACGCTGGCCCTGCACAGTTTCGCTAGCCGATAAGAACGTGACATCAATGATTTGTCCTAGCGCGAGTTGCTCGCTGCCTTGGTAGATGCTGGCGCGGACTTGTATCGATTGGTTTTGGGGGTTGAGTTGTTTTAAGATGGTCTCAATCTTGGCTTGTAATTGTTGAGCTGGCAGCCTGACTATCATGCCAGGTGTTAGCGTGCGCGCAACCTCCACCGGCACTTGTATCATGAGCCACAGTGGTTTGGAATGGCTGATGGTGAGTATGGGCGTCGCTATATCCACCCGAGCCCCTACTTGCTGATGTTGCATCATGACTTGGCCGCTGATCGGTGCCGTCAAGGCCATCCCCGATTGCAAGACACGGTTACGCGCTAATTGTTGAATGTGTGCCGCGGGCATTCCTGCCAAGGATAAGGTTTGTCTTTGTTCATTGAGCAACGCTGAGCTGGTGTCATAAGCACTTTGTGTTTCTTGCAAGCGGCGTTGCGCGATGATGCCGTCTTTAAATAACGCGAGATCGCGTTCAAGCGCTTGTGCATGCAATCTTGTTTGCGTCTCTGCTTGTAAAAAACGACTTTGTAAGTTGATTAGATCTGGGCTACTGAGTTGCCCGATCACTTGGCCTTGCTTGACGGTATCGCCCACACTGACCTTGAGCTGTGTAATGAGGCCGCTTTGTGCCGCAGTCACCACCCGCGTTTGTGCGGGGGGCATCATCACTTCTGCTGGATAGCTGGCCGATAGACGGTCACGTTGCGGCTGTAATTGCGCCCATGTGACTTGCATCTGTTGCAGTTCCTTGGGTGTCAACGGAAGCACCGTGGCGGCTTGGGCAGCGATGTTGAGCCCAATACAGATGAAACATACACTTTGTATCCACTTGATCATGGTAGTACTCCTACTGCTTGATTATATTTAGCGATATTCCACTGCACCTGTAGCTGCTGATTTTGCAAGCTACGCTCGGCCTCAAAGGCGAGCAATTGCAGGCGCAGTAATTGACTCAGCTCAAGCTCGCCCACACGATAGGCTTTGCGCGCCAATGCAGCGTTTTCGCGCGATAACGCATGTTGTCTTTCTATCATAAGGAGTTCTTGTCGACTGACCTCTAAGGTATGCTCCGCTTCATGCAAGCCCATTTCCAGGGCGCGGCGCAAGGTGTCCAACTGGCTGCGGGTGTCGCCAATTGATTGCTCAGCATTGGCCAGTTGCGGGGCACGCGTCACCTCAGTGGACAGCGGAATGCTGATGCCGACGCCCAAACTGTTATTAAACTGCTGGTCAAACGCCCCCTGCATGGTGCGGGTGTTCAATGTCAGTACTGGATTTTGCCGATGTTCTATCATGATCAAATCACGTTGACCTTCTGCCAGCTTGAGTCGCGCTTGAGCCGCCAGCCAAAAGGCGGATGTGCTGAAATCTTGCAGCGGTGATAGCGGTTCTTCTAGTCGCGCTGGGATTTCATGTAAGCCTGTCAATTGCTGATAACGAAATTGTGCATGCATTTGTTCTGCAATTGCGGTGAGGGCTTGGCGTTCTGCCAACAGCACTTCTTGCTCCGATTGCATCACCTCGATACGCGCAACTTCGCCCGCCAGAAACCGTTTTTTTACATCTTCAGCGATGCTACGTAAGGTATTTGACCGTTGTTGATACACATTGACGTCATTGCGTCGCAACGCGACTTCCCACACGCTATTGCGCAGAAGCTCGGCTGCCAGTTGTTGCAACCCTGCACGGTCAAGGCCTAGGCTGTCTTCTGCCAAATCAGCGACTTGAGTGCGCGCTTGGCGCTGACCAGGTAACCATATCGGGATTTGCAATTGCGCCTGCCACTCACGCTCATTTCTTCGGCTAAGCCAAGCATCACTTTGATGCGACACGCCAATTGCGGGGGATTGTGGCAACAGACTGTTGGCCATGGTGCGTCGCGCTGCCACCATATGTTGATGAGCGTTGAGTAACGCTTGTTGAGGATGCAACGCCACCACTTGTTGTAACACCGCATGCAAGCTTAAGTGCGGGTTGATGGCGAGGGCATCTTCATGGCTGATGGGTGCTGCTGCAAAGGCTAGCAGTGCATGAAGCAGTAGTCCGCTGCCCAAAAGCAAGCGACCCACGCGGTCGTTGGGGGAACATAAAAACATAAACACTCCTGAAGATCATAAGCATGCACATGCGTGCACGAACATCATGAAACGTCAGTGAGCGGGGGGTGCGCGGGGTGCGGAGAGATGAAGATAAAATGTGCTTCGTCGTCGGTTGGGTGGCGGTTGCCAGCCACGCAGACGCAGTAAACAAGTGGCAGCGATCGCCATCGCCACCATCAAGCAGATTGATAGGCATAACCAACATAACAAAATAGGGTGATGCTGCGGTAATGGCCGTTCTGGCTCGATCAATGCAGGGGTTAAGCCCAAGATTAAGCCAGGCGTTGTATTGGCGTGGATGTGCCAGTGAAATGCATGTACTTGCTCTGTCTGGCGTTCTTTTTGCAAATGTATTGCGCTCAAATGCATATGTGGGCCATCATCCACATCACTTTCGCCGTTAAGGTGAGCGTGCAATAACGGCGCCATGCTTTGCAATAAAGCAAAACACAGCGTCAACAAAGCGATTAGCAGGGATGGGCGTAGGCGCATCCATACAATGTAGCAAACTATCCGCATCGCCACAATCGCATTACAACCATGCATCGTCGATATCAGAGATAGGACTTGTCTGTGTTTGGATTCCTTTAGCCTCCTTGATTCAGGTAAAATAATGTTTTTTGACTCGCTGGATCCGCCGCCATGGTGCTGACCTTTCAACAAATTATTTTAAAGCTGCAAGCTTATTGGGACGCCCAAGGCTGCACCTTATTGCAACCCTATGACATGGAGGTGGGCGCTGGCACCAGCCACACGGCTACTTTTTTGCGGGCACTGGGGCCTGAGCCTTGGAAAGCGGCTTATGTACAGCCGAGTCGTCGCCCGAAAGACGGCCGCTATGGCGAAAACCCTAATCGCTTGCAGCACTACTATCAATTTCAAGTGGTGCTAAAACCTGCGCCAGCCAATATTTTGGAGCTTTATTTGGGCTCACTCGAGGCATTGGGCTTTAATTTGCAAGAAAACGATATTCGCTTTGTGGAAGACGACTGGGAAAACCCAACACTAGGTGCTTGGGGCTTGGGCTGGGAAGTCTGGTTAAATGGCATGGAAGTCACGCAATTTACCTACTTTCAGCAAGTGGGCGGCATTAACTGTAAGCCGATTACAGGTGAAATCACCTATGGTTTAGAGCGTTTAGCCATGTACCTGCAAGGCGTCGAAAACGTCTACGATTTAGAGTACTCGCCTGGCGTGAAATACGGCGATGTGTTCTTGCAAAACGAAAAAGAACAGTCTGCTTATAACTTTGAGCATAGCGATGTCGAATTTTTACTCACCGCCTTTAACGCGCACGAAAAACAAGCCAAGCATTTAATGGACAATCATTTGGCGTTACCCGGCTATGAGCAAGTGTTAAAAGCCGCACATACCTTTAACTTATTGGATGCGAGAGGTGCGATTTCAGTCACCGAGCGCGCCGCGTATATCGGACGTATTCGTAATTTAGCCCGTGGTATTGCCGCCAGTTATTTAGACAGCCGTGCGCGCTTGGGCTTTCCAATGGCACCGCAAGCTTGGGCTGATGAAGTGCTCGCCAAATTAGAAGCCGATCAAGCCGAAACGCAAAAGAAAGCCGCCGCATGACCACCCGCAATCTATTAGTAGAATTATTTGTTGAAGAGTTACCGCCTAAAGCCCTAAAAAAATTGGGTGAGGCCTTTAGCAGTGTGCTCGCGGAAAGTTTGACTGCCGCAGGCTTATTGGGCGATACCGTTGTCACCACGTTTGCTTCACCGCGCCGTTTGGCCGCCCATATCACTCGGGTGGCAGAAAAAGCCGAAGATAAACCTATTGCGCAAAAATTGATGCCAGCCAGTGTGGGGCTAGATGCCAATGGTCAAGCCACGCCCGCATTGCTTAAAAAGTTGCAAGCGCTTGGGGCCAGTGAAGGCGCGGTGGCGCAATTACGTAAAGAGCACGATGGCAAAGCAGAGGTGTTGTACTTGGATATCACCCAGCCAGGCGTGAGTTTACCCGAAGGCTTGCAAGCCGCTTTGATCGAGGCGCTCGCCAAGTTACCAATTCCGAAAGTCATGACTTATCAAATCAACGACGGTTGGCAGAGCGTGCATTTTGTGCGCCCCGCGCATGGCCTCATCGCCTTACATGGTAGTCAAGTGGTGCCGGTGACTGTGTTAGGTCTGACCGCAGGCAACACCACGCAAGGCCACCGCTTTGAGGCCAAGCATGCTGTGATTAGCATTGCGCATGCCGATAGTTATGCTCAGCAAATGCTAGAAGAGGGCGCAGTGATTGCCAGCTTTGCCGAGCGCAAAGCCGACATTGCGCGCCAATTACAGGCGGCGGCGCAACAACAACATCTGACACCGATTGAGGATGATGCGCTACTCGAAGAAGTGACTGCGCTGGTGGAACGCCCCAATGTATTACTCGGGCAATTTGAAGCCGAGTTTTTAGCGGTGCCGCAAGAATGTTTGATTTTAACCATGAAGGCTAATCAAAAATATTTTCCGTTGTTAGATGCGCAAGGCACCTTGACCAACAAATTTTTGATTGTTTCTAATATTCGTCCCGCTGACCCCAGCAAAGTCATTGGCGGCAACGAGCGCGTGGTGCGTCCGCGCTTGGCCGATGCCAAGTTCTTTTTTGACCAAGACCGTAAAAAGACTTTAGAAAGCCGCTTAGCAGGGCTGGATAAAGTGGTCTATCACAACAAGCTCGGTTCGCAAGGTGAACGCAATGCCCGCGTGGTTGCAATTGCCACGGCGATTGCGCAACAGTTAGGTGGTGATGGCTTTGTGGCTAAAGTGGCACAAGCGGCACGTTTATCAAAGGCGGATTTAATCACCGATATGGTAGGTGAGTTTCCTGAGTTGCAAGGCATTATGGGGCGCTATTACGCCCAACACGAAGGCTTGGCAGATGACGTCGCCTATGCGATTGAAGACCATTATCGCCCGCGCTTTGCCGGCGATGCCTTACCGCGTAGCCAAGTGGGCGTGGTCGTGGCTTTGGCCGATAAGCTAGAAACCTTGGTAGGGTTGTTTAGTATTGGTGAAAAGCCAACTGGCGATAAAGATCCTTTTGCATTGCGTCGTCAAGCGCTAGGCATTTTGCGCATGCTGATGGAGGCTGAGTTGCCGTTGGCGTTTGATGCTTTGATTCAACAAACCTTGGCGATATTTCATGCCAACACCGAGGTGGCAGCTGCGATTTTAGCTTTTTGCTACGACCGTTTGTCGGTCACGCTGCGGGATACCGGCGCGAGTGCGCAAGAGGTAGAGGCCGTGTTGTCGCTGTCGCCGACACAATTGGCAGAAGTGCCACGTCGGTTGAGTGCGGTACAAGCGTTTGCTCACTTGCCTGAAGCCCCTGCCTTGGCGGCCGCTAACAAACGCGTATCCAATATCCTCAAAAAAGTCGAGGGTGTCGTCAAGGCTGAAGTGAATACGGCCTTATTACAAGAAACTGCAGAGCAAGCGTTACACCAAGCGTTAGCGCAAACCAAACCCAACGCCGATCAACTGTTTGAATCTGGCGATTACACCTCCTCACTTCAAGCCTTGGCAGTGCTTAAAGCGCCGGTAGATGCATTTTTTGATGCAGTGATGGTCAATGCAGACGACCCTGCGCTTAAAGCCAATCGCTTAGGCTTATTGGCGACCTTGCACCAAGCCATGAATCGGGTGGCCGATTTATCTAAATTGGCGGGTTAAATCACCATCCTTCCTAATGTCGTCATTCCCGCGAAGGCGGCAATCTATGCTGGGTTGAATATATTTGAATTGAATTTTTGTTTTTGCGGGAATGACGGTGTGAAAAAATGAAACGTTTGCAGCGTTATATTCATACACTGAGGAAACGCGTACCCATATGAAATTAGTGATACTAGACCGCGACGGTGTGATTAACCAAGACAGCGCGACCTTTATTAAAAACCCCAACGAATGGAGACCCATTCCAGGCAGTTTAGAGGCGATTGCTTTGCTGAATCAGCATGGTTATCGGGTGGCGATTGCCACCAATCAATCGGGCATCGCCCGCGGCTATTTTGATATGGCTACCCTTAATGCCATTCACGACAAAATGCATAAAGCGTTGGCTTTGGTGGGTGGACGTGTGGACGCTTTGTATTATTGCCCGCATGCTGCAGATGATGGTTGTGCATGCCGTAAACCCAAGCCAGGCATGATTAAAGACATTGGTCGGCGCTTTAATGTAGAGCTGACGCAAGTGTTTGCGGTGGGTGATGCCTTACGTGATTTACAAGCGTTTGCTGAGGCGGGGTGTCGGCCAATCTTAGTGCGCACGGGTAAAGGTGAGCAAACGTTGGCGGAAGGGTCATTGCCGCCGCACACCATGGTGGTGGCTGATCTCGCAGCCGCCGTGACCTACTTGCTTGCAGAACAGCAATCATGATGGGCTTATATCTACGCGCAATCGTTTTTTACTTGGGTATGGCCGTGTTGACGGTGCCGTTTTCACTACTCGCGCTGTTGTTATTGCCATTGCCAGCTGTCACGCGTTCGCGCTGGGTCGCAGGCTGGGCTCATAGCGTGATGTGGTGGCTCAAAGTCACTTGCCAATTAAGCTATGAGGTAGTAGGTCGCGCGCATATCCCTGATACACCGTCCATTATTTTGGCTAAGCATCAATCTGCTTGGGAAACCATTGCCTTGCAAGCCATTTTTCCACCGCAAGTGTGGGTGCTCAAACGTGAGTTGTTGATGATTCCGTTTTTTGGGTGGGGGCTGTGGGCAGTGGGGTCGATTCCAATTGACCGCAGTTCAGGCCGTGAAGCGCTCAAAAAATTAGTGACCCACGGTAAACATCGGCTTAAACGCGGGTTATGGGTAGTGATATTTCCTGAAGGCACCCGTACCATGCCTGGCGAGCACGGCAAATACCATATCGGTGGGGCATGGCTGGCTTCGCACACCCAAAGTGTTGTGGTGCCCGTGGCGCATAATGCAGGCCGCTTTTGGCGAAAAAATTCCATGCTTAAATACCCTGGAGTAATTCAAGTGGTGATTGGCGCGCCGATAGACACGACAGGCTTGAAGCCAGACGCGGTGAATCGCTTGGTGGAAACTTGGATAGAAACACAGATGTTGTCGCTATGAGCGTTTTGGCATGATAGAGCGCGTATTGCAGTTGCCCAACGGGGTATCAATTGCGTACCAATTAGCGTTACGTGCTCGTAAAACCATTGGTCTGAAAATTACCGCGCAAGGCTTGGTGGTGCATGCACCTAAGCGAATCAGCCACAGCCAATTACAAGATATTTTGTTGCAAAAATCGCATTGGATACAACAAAAACTTCACCAACGCGAAGCGCAACAAGTATTGCCCATGCAATGGCAAGACGGCGAGCCATTATTGTTTATGGGGCAAGATATTCAGTTGTCGCTGAGCCGCCATGCCAAATCCTTACCCGTCTTGCTCGTAGGTGACATGCTTTGCGTGAGATCGCCCAACGTCGACGATCCAGCGTGGGTGGCACAACGAGTGTTACAGTGGTATGCCCAACAAGCCTTGCCAGATTTTACAAGACGCGTGCAATTGCTTGCCACCCAGATGGGTGAGGCCGTGACTCGTGTGGCGTTGTCCAATGCTAAATCGCGTTGGGGCAGTTGTAACAGTCTCAAGCAAATTCGACTGAATTGGCGCTTAATCCAAGCCCCCCCGCATATCATTCAATATGTGGTGGCACACGAAATGGCACATCTAAAAGAGATGAACCACTCGCCGCGGTTTTATAGCGTGTTGGGGCAACTTTTCCCTCAACATCTGCAGGTTGAAAAAGAAATGAAGGCGTGGTCCTCCGTGTTACACCGTATGGCTTAAATACACACCCATTAATCCATTGTTGCTTTCAGAAATCGATGCGCTTAACCGCATGCATCGTTACAAAAAACACGGTTTCTGCCATGACGCTTCGCTTGATAAAGCAAGGCATCAACGCTATCGACAAACTGCATCGGGTCATCCTTGGTCGTAGGGATAATAGTGCCCACACCGACACTAATAGATAACAGTTGGCTGATATTAGATTTAGCATGCGCAATTTGCGCTTTAAAGATCAAATTGCGGCAACGTTCAGCGATTGACTTGGCAGCAAATACATTGGCTTCGGGTAAGATCAGTGCAAATTCCTCGCCACCAAAGCGCGCAAAAAAATCTTTTGAGCGTGTGCCTGCATGGTTTAGCACTTGTGCGACATGTTTGAGCGCTTCGTCACCTTGCAAATGGCCATAGTAGTCGTTGTATTCTTTAAAATAATCAATGTCGATCATGATCAATGACAATGGCGATTGTTCACGGCAGGCATTTATCCAAGCTTGATCAAGTGCGGCATCAAACATACGGCGATTGGCCACGCCAGTCAGCCCATCTTTGTACGAGTATTCCTCAAGCTTTTTTTGCATTTCAGCTAAGCGCTCTTCGGTGAGCTTGCGTTCATTGATATCAAACATAAAACCAACAAGCGCCTCTGGCGTGCCATCTTGTTTGCGGATGACATGCACCACGTCCCGAATCCATACATAACCACCCTCTGCCGTTAGCGCCCGATAGTCTGCTTCATGGTCTTCGCCCAACATGGATTTTTCAAGACAAAAATTCATGACAACTTCACGATCATCAGGATGGATGCGATTCACCCAATCTTCCACTGTGCGCCAGCTACTTGGTGGCCATCCTAATAATTGTTCAATTTGTGGTCCAACATAGCTAAATTGTTTGCTTGCCCAGTCAATTTTCCAAGGGATCGCCTTGGTAGATTCAAGTAATGATTTGTAGATGGTGTGGTCTACGGCATCCATTGATTATGCCTCCCATAGGTTTTATTTCGTTTTATTATAAGTTGATTTTACAGTGTGAGATATGGCCCAACTAGACTAGGCACAGACGGCATAGGTGGCATTCAATTAGGTTCGGTGATCTGGTCTTTTTATTTTTAAATCAATAGCTTATGCGTTAGTTGATTGCCTATAGAATTTTTTAGGTGTCGGCGATGGTAGCGTGAGTATTGCGCTGTTGTGGTTACGCACAAGGCTGTTGATGATCAAACGAAAATATTTTTTATAGACGAATTCGCCGATTGAGAAGCAATGCAGCAAGGCGTATTTCAATTTGAGTAGTGATATGCATATCAATGTAGCAGGTGGTTAACACCAGGTTTAACCTGCAACTGATTGTATAGCCCTCGTTTACGCCGCCCCAAGTTGAATAGGGGTGATTTGGATCAGTTTTTTGACGATACTTGCGTCTTGCGAGTCGCGCGCCATTGTGAGGCAGGCTTTAGCGCAGCTCACGCATTTGCCACACTCAGTACCAACGCCTAAGCTGTCTTTAAGATGCTTGACTGTTTTAGCGCCCTGTTTGACTGCCTGATGAATTTGGCGCTCAGTGACTGCATTACACACACAAACGTACATATGCTCTCTGCTTAAAATTACTAATGATAATTATTATCATTTATATTGACTTTGTCAAGATGAAACAGGTTCCAAACAAGTGATAAAAAAGCCGCTTAAAAGCGGCTTTTTAGTGTTTACGCTGCAAAAAATCCATCAGCGTAAAAGAACATGCGATTTTTTTAAGTTGTGGCGAGTGATTTACTTAATCGCCAGCAATGTGTGATTGTAAATAGTTTGGTAAGCTCACATGTGCAATCAAACTTTGTTGTGTTTCTAACCAATCGATGGTTTCTTCGCAAGCTTCTAACAATTCAGTCAGTAAATCTCGCGTCACATAATCTTGTAGGGTTTCAGCTTCAGCAATCGCCTCGATCAGTTGCGGGCGTTGCACTTCCTGTTCAAAACTTAAATCACCTTGCAAGCACTCCACCACATCTTCACCAATCAGCAATTTGCCTAGATTTTGTAAGTTAGGTAGACCGTCCAAAAACAAAATACGCTCGATGATCTCGTCTGCTTCTTTCATCACGCGAATGGATTGTTTGTACTGATAATCGTTGAGTTTTTCTAGGCCCCATTTTCTGAACATGCGCGCATGTAAGAAATATTGGTTAATGGCCGTCAGCTCGTTTTTTAGCACTTTATTTAAAGTGCTGATGATTTGTTTGTGCCCCTGCATGAAGACTCCTTAGGCTGCCGGTGGTTGCTGCATTTGGCTTTGGCAGTAATTTTCAATGCCGACCAATTTAATTAAATTCAGTTGTTTTTCTAAGTAGTACGCGTGGTCCATCTCGGTATCTTCAAGCTGTACTAATAACATATCGCGTGTGACGTAATCTTGTGCTTCTTCACAGGCTTTCATGGCCTTTTTTAAATGTTTGACCACGGCATATTCCAGCGCAAGGTCAGACTCCAACATGTCTTTCACCGTGTGGCCGACATTGAGTGGCTCACGTTTGGCTAAATTGGGGGTGCCTTCTAAAAAAAGAATCCGTTGTATCAGTGCGCGGCCATGGTCGCGTTCGTGCAAGGATTCATGCAAGCTATGCTCAGCCAAGCCTGGTAAGCCCATATCGGCGTAACGTTCGCCATGAATCAGATACTGGTCAGAGGCGGTTAATTCTCCAGCTAATAAATCATTTAAGATTTCAATAATTTTTTTTTCGCCCTTCATGGCATGCTCCTTAATTGACTATGCATTGCATGATACAGGACTCTTTAAAATGCGCAACCAAAAAATTAAATAAGTATTTGATTTTAAATAATATTTTAAATAAAAATCTAAATGAAAATCGTTCTTGCTGTGCTGCTTAGGCTGGCGTTAAAGGCCTCAAAGTAACAGCCCGATATCGTGTGCAATATCAACGGGCTTTTGACCATAACTAAAATAAATGCGCGGCATGCCTGTTTTGTCAAACACATACATGCCTGCACTATGATCCATGCTGTAATCACTTTTGCCAGCTTCGGTCACTTTTGCACCGTAGACTTTATATTCAGCCATCGTGGCTGCGACCTCCGCTGTAGTGCCTCCCAAACCAATAAAGCGTTTGTCAAAGCTTGGTACAAAAGCAGCTAACACCGCTTGCGTATCGCGCGCTGGATCAACGGTCACAAACAACACTTGGACTTGATCAGCTTTGTCTCCTAAGATTTGCATGGCTTGTTTTAAATCATGCATGGTCGTTGGGCACACGTCTGGGCAGTGGGTATAGCCAAAAAACAGCACAACTACCTTTTGTTTAAATTCGTTGATGTTGCGTATTTGTCCCATGTGATCGGTCAATGAAAGCGGTTTACCAAAGGTGGTGCCGGTGATATCCGTGCCTACAAACGCGGGTGTGGATGCGGATTGGCAAGCGGCCAAAAGTGCGCAGAGGAGGAGGAAACTGATCCAGCTTGTCCTAAAAAGTGATGTCATACGAATGTTCCTTTATTTTCAACTACCTTTTGGATTTTAACATAGGCGAAAAAGCCAAGGATTGGTTTACAATATTGCTTTTATGACCGATGAATTAAAGGCGATTTAAATGGCAATTCCGAGTTCAATGGCAGACCGTGATGGCGTGATTTGGTATGACGGCCAGATGGTTAACTGGCGTGATGCCACCACCCATGTATTAACGCATACTTTGCATTACGGCATGGGCGTATTTGAAGGGGTGCGGGCCTACAACACTGAGCAAGGCACTGCAATATTTCGCTTGAAAGAACATACTGATCGCTTGTTCCGTAGCGCGCACATCTTGGGTATGAAAATGCCCTTTGATAAAGCCACCGTGATGGAAGCGCAGAAAGCGGCGGTACGTGAAAACAAACTCGAATCCGCTTATATGCGCCCCATGGCATTTTATGGTGCCGAAGCCATGGGCATTTCTGCAAAAACCTTGTCTACGCATTTAATTGTGGCGGCATGGAGCTGGGGTGCTTATATGGGAGAAGAAGCCATTACCAAAGGTATCCGCGTAAAAACTTCGTCTTTTTCACGTCACCACGTCAACATCACCATGTGTAAAGCCAAAGCCAACGGTAACTACATGAACAGTATCTTGGCGCACCAAGAAGCCGCGCAGGATGGTTATCAAGAAGCGTTGTTATTAGATGTAGATGGCTTTGTGGCAGAAGGTTCTGGCGAAAACATTTTCATTATTCGTAACGGAAAACTGATTACGCCAGACTTAACTTCTGCGTTAGAAGGCATTACCCGCGACACCATTATTACCCTAGCCAAAGAAGAGTTTGGGTTGGAAATCATCGAAAAACGCATCACCCGCGATGAAGTCTACAGTGCAGATGAAGCATTTTTTACTGGCACCGCCGCCGAAGTGACACCGATTCGTGAGTTAGATAACCGCGCCATCGGTGAGGGTACGCGTGGCCCGATTACCGAAAAATTGCAAAGCATGTACTTTGATGTGGTCAAAGGCAAATCTGCCAAATATCAACACTGGCTGACTTTGGTATAAGTTTTCATTGATCAACATGCACAGCTGGTATCCTTGCGCCAGCGAAGATCAGCTGTGATTGACTATTTGAAAATGGATTCCGGCATCTGCTGGAAGCACGAAATAAGGAGTTGTAGAGATGTCTGATGTTAAAGAGATTGAAGTCACCGCTAAAGATTTGCCCTTGCATTGCCCCACCAAAGAAGTTGCGCTTTGGGCTTCGCATCCGCGCGTGTTCTTAGATATTGCACAAACTGGCCATGTCGCTTGCCCTTATTGCGGCACCAAATATGCACTCAAAGCGGGTGAAAAACTCGCGCATCATTAAGTCTTATACCCTCACATTGTGACGCCCCAATCGCAAGCGCACACGCTTGCCCAGCTGCAAGCGGGCATGCTTGCGGGGGCCAAACACCTAACACTGCGTTGTCATTTAACGCATGTGCCACCGCAAATTTTCGATTTAGCTGACAGCCTTGAAATATTAGATTTATCGGGCAATTGTTTAAGCGACTTACCCAAAGACTCACACCGCTTAAAAAAGCTGCGTATTCTTTTTTGCTCCAACAATCAATTTACACACTTGCCAGAGGTGCTTGGGCAATGCGAGCAATTAAGTATGATTGGCTTTAAAGCCAATCAAATCAATCATATCCCCGCAAACGCTATCCCTACCCATGCCTTGCGCTGGTTGATCGTCACCGATAACGCAGTCACCGAGCTGCCTAATGCCTTGGGCGATTGCGCTTACTTGCAAAAGCTGATGTTGGCAGGCAATCAACTGACTACCTTACCGAGTAGCTTAGCCAATTGCCATGCGCTGGAATTGCTCAGGATTTCTGCAAATCAATTTGAAACTTTGCCAGATTTTTTATTTGAGCTGCCGAACCTTGCTTGGCTTGCCTATGCGGGTAACCCGTTTTGCAACGCCATCGAACAAGTCTTAATCAGCCAACAGCCAATTCAGCAGATTGATTGGCAACACCTCACGTTGAGACAAGTACTCGGTGAGGGCGCCTCTGGTGTGACGTATCACGCATTACTGCATGGCAACGATACGCCAGAGCCGGTGGCGGTCAAACTGTTTAAAAGTGGCCTAACCAGCGATGGTCTGCCGCAGTGTGAACTGCATGCCAATCTAATCGCGGGTGAGCATCCTAATGTAGTGGGTATCAAAGGCGTCATTCACAATCATCCGCAACAAGTATTAGGCTTAGTCATGCCTTTGCTAGACCCCAATTTAAAAATCCTAGCCAACCCACCCAGCTTTGTGAGTTGTACAAGGGATGTGTATGCCAACAATGTTCGCCTGACAGCACAACAAGCGCGCTTTATTCTCGATGGCGTGACTCAAGCCGCACAACACCTGCATGCAACAGGCCTGATGCATGGCGATTTGTATGCACACAATGTATTGTGGAATGATGAGAAAGTGGTCCTGAGTGACTTGGGTGGGGCCTCATTGTTGCCACTCAACAATCCAGCATTAAAGCAAAAAATACTGAAGCTTGAGGCAAGGGCCTTAGCGATATTGGCAGCAGAGTTAAGGCGTTGTAGCGAGTGATGAGTGTGAGCGCTGATTGATCAAAAATGTAAAGCTGCAGTGTTTCAACATCACATGTGCCTTGAATGACAAGTTTAAAAACGAGCGACATGGCAGATTGAAACCCGCATTCAGCGTGGATATATTCAAATGATGATTACGCGTTGACGCTGAAAAGTCATGTAACCAAACCGCTTGCCCATGACATGAAAGCGTATGCTGGTCTTGAAAAATAGCCTGATGCGTTACTCAATGTGAAGTGCCATCCTCAAAGATGGATACGATGTACGTCAATTGGTTTACCCCATAACTGTTCGGTCACTATCGATGCATTTTCTGAGGGGCTATTCGTCCAAAACTGTATAGTGGCTTTTGCACTGCTTGCGGTTAACCAGTTTTTTGCTGTCAGTTGTCGTTTCAGTTGGTTGGCGACGGCATCTCCAGTGTCAATCAGAGTGATGTGGTTGCCGACGATGGCTTGAATCGCAGCTTTCACAAAGGGGTAGTGGGTGCATCCAAGCACAATAGTGTCTGCACCTGCGGCTAACAAAGGTGCCGTGTATTGTTGAAGCAGTGCTTTGGTGGCAGGTGTATCTAGCTCGCCCCGTTCTATGCATTCCACCAAGCCCACACACCCTTGGGTGACAACAGTAACATGTTGGCCGTAGCTGTCTAACAGTGCGGCAAATTGCGCGCTTTTGAGTGTGCCCACGGTGGCCAGCACGCCGATCACACCGTTTTTAGTGGCGGCAGCGGCGGGTTTTACTGCGGGTTCCATACCAATAATGGGCAGCGCGTAGCGTTCACGCATGGCGGCAATAGCCGCGGCAGTCGCGGTGTTGCAGGCCACGACCAACGCTTTCACCGATTGTGCAAGCAAGAAATCAGCAACATCAAAACAGCGCGCTTGAATTTCAGCTGCCGATTTATTGCCATACGGCGCATGCGCGCTATCCGCAACATAGTGAACATGCTCATGCGGCAGTTGGGCATGAATATGTTTGAGTACCGATAAGCCACCCACGCCAGAATCCATCACGCCAATAGGCATTGTTTGATGTTGCTTAAAAGCTGTTCGCACTGAACTCGTCACAATGAGGTGGGATGATTTATAATGCTTCAATTATATAAGATTTAAGCAGGTTACTCGAATGGCCAATCGGCTCAGTAAGATTTATACGCGTACGGGTGACAGTGGGACCACCGGGTTAGCAGATGGCACGCGCGTTTCCAAGTTTGGGTTGCGGGTGGAAGCCATGGGCGAAGTTGATGAGCTGAACGCCGTGCTTGGCTTGTTGTTGATGGAATCCGTTTCAGAGGAAGTGCGCGTCACGATGCTCGCCATTCAGCATGATCTATTTGATTTAGGCGGCGAGCTCTGTATGCCAGGGCATGCATTAATTAATCCTGCACGGGTCAGTGCACTCGAAGACCAGCTGGATAGATGGAACGAAGCCCTACCGCCGCTTAAAGAATTTATCCTGCCTGGTGGCAGTCGCGCTTCTGCCGTGTGCCATTTAGCCCGAACCGTTTGCCGACGTGCAGAGCGAGTGTGTCATGCTTTGCAAGCAGAGTCGCCTGTCACAGACACCGCCTTGCAATATATCAATCGATTGTCAGATTTGCTATTTGTGTTGTGTCGTACCCTCAACCAACAGGCCGGGGTGCCAGATGTGCTGTGGAACAATGCACATAAAAAATAAGGCCTTTGAGTACGTGAATGATTAAACAATTTTTGCAAAAAGTATTTCGTAAGCGTGAGCGCGTTACAGATGCCTCCAATGGCTTATCTTCGGCACAAACCATTACCGCTAGCAACCATCAGATTAACCATCAGTTGATTAGCCAAGCCGCCTTGAAAACGTGCGACGGATTACATCGCGCGGGATTTCAAGCTTATATTGTGGGTGGCGCGGTGCGAGATTTATTGCTCAATCATCCCCCCAAAGATTTTGATATTGCCACCGATGCTACCCCCGAACAGGTACATAAAGTATTTCGCCGCTCCCGCATTATTGGGCGCCGTTTTCGCTTGGTGCATGTGATGTGGGGTCAAGAAACCATCGAAGTGTCTACCTTCCGCGGACATCATCAAACCGAAGGGGATGCCGAAACCAATGACAGTGGCCGCATTATTCGCGACAATGTGTTTGGCAGCATTGAAGAAGATGCAGCGCGGCGCGATTTTACTGCCAACGCCTTGTATTACGATCCCAAGCAACAAATCGTGCTCGACTTCCACAAAGGGGTTGCCGATGTGCGCGCAAAAACCTTGCGTATGATTGGCGACCCAACCACCCGCTATCAAGAAGATCCGGTGCGGATGTTGCGTGCGGTGCGATTATCCGCAAAATTGGGCTTGCGTATCGACACTAAAACACAAGCGCCGATACGTAAACTCACCGCTTTGCTCGAAGATGTGCCGCCTAGCCGCTTGTTTGATGAGATGCTCAAGCTGTTTTTGTCAGGTCACGCCATTGAAAGTATCAATGCCTTGCGTGCGCAACAATTGCATCATGGCTTATTGCCATTATTAGACGTGGTGCTGGAGCAGCCGCTTGGTGAGCGATTTGTGATGCTGGCACTCAAAAATACGGATGAGCGGATTTTGGCAGGTAAATCATCTAACCCCAGTTTTTTGTTTGCCACGTTGTTATGGCATGAAGTGTTGGTTGCTTGGCAAGCGTTGCAAAAACGTGGCGAGCATGTCATCCCCGCCTTGCATATGGCAATGAATGAAATCATAGATAAACAAGCAGAAACAATGGCGATTCATAATCGCTATACCGCCACCATGAAAGAAATTTGGGCAATGCAGCCGCGCTTTGAGCAGCGTTCAGGTAAGCGCCCCTATGCCTTGTTGACCCATCCACGCTACCGTGCAGGCTATGATTTCTTGTTATTGCGATGTGCCTCTGGCGAATTACCCGCAGACCTCGGTACTTGGTGGACCAACTTTGCCGATGCGGGCACGGAAGCGCGCACGCAAATGCTCATGCCTGATACCGATATCAAAAAACGTAAGCGGCGACCACTCAAGAAAAAGCCTGTTGTGGATACAGGTGTGGTGTAAATGGCTTCCGCCTTCATCGCCCTAGGTAGTAATTTGCAAGCACCGCTGGTGCAAGTGTCCCGTGCGATTACAGTCATCGCCAACACCCCCAAAGTACAAGTGCGGCATGTATCAAGTCTGTATGAAACAACCCCTGTCGGCTATGATGATCAGCCGAATTTTATCAATGCCGTGGTGGCAGTGGATACGCAGTTCACAGCACAAGATTTGATGCAATGGTTATTGAATACCGAGCAGCAATTTGGGCGTGAGCGGCCGTTTGCCAATGCGCCAAGGGTGCTGGATTTAGACTTGCTTGTGTATGACGATGTGCATATGCAAACGGAATTTCTTACACTGCCACATCCGCGCATGCATGAGCGGGGATTTGTCATGTTGCCATTGGCCGAAATCGCACCACACTTTGTCCTGCCGCAAGCCATTTGCCAAGGGCGGACTGCGGTAGAATGGGCCCATCAATTTCAATCCGATGCGGTGCAACGTCACCCTTTCAGTAGCGAGTGTTTGCATGTTTAATCAGTTTCCTTATGTGGTGATTGAAGGTCCGATTGGTAGCGGAAAAACCACGTTAGCCCGCATGTTGGCGGATAAATTTTCAGTGGCTTTGCTCTCAGAAAAAGCTGAAGAAAATCCGTTTTTAGCGCGTTTTTATCAAGATGCGCAACGCTACGCGTTGCCCACGCAATTGTTTTTCTTGTTTCAACGCGCCCGCCAAATCGAAGACATGACCCAACGTGACATGTTTGGTCGTGCCACGGTTTCTGATTTTTTCTTGGAAAAAGACCCGCTATTTGCGCGGTTAAATTTGGATGATGAAGAATATCCGCTCTATCACCAAATTTACCAACACTTGCAATTAAAGTCACCCAAGCCCGATTTGGTGGTCTATCTACAAACCCCTATTGATGCCTTATTAGAGCGGATTGAAGAGCGCAATATTGCCTATGAGCAAGGCATGCCCCGCGAATATATTGCGCGTTTATCTGAAGCGTACAGTGAGTTCTTTCATGGCTACGAGGCTTCTCCATTGTTAATTGTGAATAATGAAAAACTCAATATCATCAAAGATCCAGACGCTTTTAATCTGTTGATTGCGCGGATTAGTCAAATTAAAAGTAGTCGCGAATACTTTAACCCCAATTTTTAACGGGTTGATGAACGATGCGTATTTCTATGCTTGACACGCTGCTTCATCGTGCAACCTTAGGCGAAAAAATCGCGATGTTGACTTGCTACGATGCCAGCTTTGCCAAAGTCATGGCGTTGGCGGGGGTGGATATATTGTTAGTGGGTGATTCGTTAGGGATGGTGATGCAAGGCGCAGCCAATACCCTGCATGTCACCATGACGGATATGGTGTACCACACGCGCATGGTGGCAGCGGGTGCGCCCAATACGGTAGTGATGGCCGATATGCCTATCGGTAGTTACGAACATGATCACGTAGAAGCGTTGGCGAATGCGCAAGCGTTGCGACAAGCTGGCGCGCACATCGTCAAACTCGAAGGCGGTGGTGCTATCGTGCACACTGCACAGTATTTGGTAGCACATGGCATACCGGTCTGCGCGCACTTAGGCTTTACCCCGCAATCAGTGGTGCAATTAGGTGGATATAAAATCCAAGGTAACACCGATGCTGGCGCAAAGCAGTTGATGGTAGATGCACTTGCCATGGTCGATGCGGGGGTCAGTATGGTGTTATTTGAAATGGTACCAAGTCACGTTGCACAACACATTACGCAGGCGCTGCCAGTACCGACAATCGGTATTGGTGCTGGCCCCGCGTGTGGTGGGCAAGTGTTGGTATTGCAGGATGTGCTTGGTATTTATTCTGGGCCTGCTGCGCAAGCGCCAGAGACTTACAAAGCACCGCGCTTTGTGCATAATTTTTTAGCAGGTGCGAGCAGCATTCAGCAAGCGTTGACAGCCTATGTGCAAGCGGTCAAGCAAGGCCAATATCCAACCCCGTCACATGGCTATTAAGGTCATGGGTACGTTTATGAATAACCAAAGCGATCTAACATGAATGTCCTTGCATTAGATGCTTCTACTGAGTTTTTGTCGCTGGCGATCCAAACGCCAGCTGGGCAATTGCAGTTTCATGAAGCCACTGGACCTGCTGCATCGCAACGGATTTTGCCCGAAATTCAACGCTTGCTACAGGCTGCGAATATTACCTTAAAACAGTTAAACGCGATTGTGTATGGCACGGGTCCTGGCGCATTTACTGGGGTTAGGGTAGCGGTTGGCGTGGCACAAGGCTTGGCGTTTGGTGCCAATGTACCGGTGTTGGGTGTCAGCGCACTATTGGCTGTCGCGCATGCTGCATGGCAAGCTACGCAGGCTGAGCAGATTGTGGTGTGCTTAGATGCGCGGATGGGGGAGGTGTACCATGCAGCATTTCGGCGCCAGTCTGAAGGCTGGCTCACGCTATCAGCGCCAACGGTGTGTAAACCCCATCTGGTGCCCGCGCTCACTGGTGCAGATTGGGTAGCGGCGGGTTCGGGATGGGCGGCATTTGGGGAGGTGTTAAGTGCACACTATGGGGTACAAGTATGCCAAGTCTTGCCAACATTGCGGCCTCAAGCAACCACCATGCTTGACCTCGCAGCCGTTGATATACATGCTGGTCACACCCACTTAGCGCACGAGGCCGCGCCCTTGTATGTGCGCAACCGCGTCGCGCTTACCGCAAGCGAGCGCGCACAAGGGCAAACGCTGTAGGTGCCCAATGCGCGCATTACGTTCTCACGCCCCACAATGCCGACCCATGACCATGGCAGATCTAGACGCCATCGTGCGGATTGAACCCACCATTTATAGCCATCCGTGGACACGGGGTAACTTTAAAGATTCACTGGATGCAGGCCACAGTGCATGGGTATTGGAAGCTGCAGAGACATTGATTGGTTATGCGCTGGTGATGTTTGTGCTCGATGAAGCGCATGTGTTGAATCTGAGTGTCGGGAAATCTCACCAAGGGCAGGGCTTAGGCCGATTTTTATTAACGCATATCATTGCGGTGTCGCGACAACATCACGCGGCCAATGTGTTTTTAGAAGTACGGGTGAGTAACCATGCGGCCATCCACCTATATGAAAGCATGGGATTTTGTGAAATGGGCATACGTCGTCAGTATTATCCTAGCAAGGGTGGCCGTGAGGATGCCGTGTTAATGGGGCTTGCGCTATGAGCTTCAATCGCGAACATATGCTACGAGCATTAGAGTTGCTCCCAATGTGGCGGCAACGCGCGCCTCACGCGGTACAAGTTGCGGATCACCTGCCGATTGACCCGCCAGTGATGACAGCGCAGCCAATACCCACACAGGCAGGTGTGCAGGTTGTATCCCCAAAGGCCGTGGCCGAGCGGTCGCAAGCATTGCCAGTTGCAGACGCTGATGTCGCACAAAAGGCTGTGCCTGATGATCAAGTAGCTGTGTCTGATGATCAATTGGCTGAGCTGGATAAGCAAGTGCCAAATGCACCCGATGCAAATTTGCAGGTGATTGAGGTTGAATCAGCGCATACTACAACGCTCAAAACGATGCCTGATCAGGCGGCAGCGCCACCAATCACTTCGTTCAACCAGATCCAAACCCCTTGGTTATTTTATGCACCAGACGCGGTAGATGCTGAAAGCCAAACGTTATTGCTCAATATCATGAAGGCCATGCATTTATCGATGGATGTGCTGACGATACAACGCCAGCCGATCACGCTTCACCTAGCAGCCGTGCCATTCATCGTGCTGTTTGGTTTAGACCATGCCAATCAGTTTTTAGGCACGGCCTACACGGACTGGACTGAGGTAGAAGGACAGGTATTTTCTTTTGGGCAGTCGCAGGTGGTGATCACGCATCACCCCCATGAGATGCGCACGCAACCCGCATGTAAAAGGGTGGTGTGGCAGGCAGTTTGTCGCTTATTGGCAATAAAAGTGTAATCTTGCTTGAAGTCTATGCAGATTGACCGCATCTAATAAACAATTATGGATGGATCTGCATGTTGGCGCAGGCAGTGATCTTTGTCTTAAGTTTAGCTAGGAGTATGAAATGCATCAAATGTTTAAAGTACTACTTTTAAGTAGCATGTTGACGTTGTCTGGCTGTGGCTACAATCAGTTTCAAAGCTTAGACGAAGAAGCCAAAGCCAGTTGGGCGGAAGTGCTCAACCAATATCAGCGCCGCGCTGATCTGGTCCCTAACCTGGTATCGACGGTTAAAGGCTATGCCAATCATGAAGAAAAAGTATTGACCGAAGTGACCGAGGCTCGGGCGAAAGTCGGCAGCATGCAAGTCACGCCAGAACTATTGAATGACCCCGAAGCTTTTGCAAAATTTCAAGCAGCACAAGGGCAATTAACCAGTGCGCTATCTCGCTTGATGGTAGTGTCGGAAAACTATCCCAACTTAAAAGCCGACGCCAGCTTTAGAGACTTACAAGCGCAATTAGAAGGAACAGAGAACCGTGTCACGGTGGCGCGTAATCGCTATATCGAAACAATCAAACAATACAACATAACGGTGCGTAGTTTTCCGAATAATTTAACCGCCATGATGTTTGGTTATCAGGCCAAGCCTTCATTTACGGTAGATAACGAGAAAGCGATTTCTACTGCGCCCAAAGTTGAATTTAACTAACGGTTTTAAGCCATTCTTAGCTTAGGTGTCATCATGCGTTGCGTTCGCCTTGGTGTACTGTGGTGTTGGCTGTGGTTGATGTTATCCACCGCCCACGCTGTGGACTTGATCGCCTTGCCCGCGCTGCAACAGCCGGTGACTGACCTAACGCAGACCTTATCTGCTGAGGAGCAAGCGTCACTCAATCAAACACTGACGCAGTTTTCACAACAGACAGGTGCGCAGATCGCGGTGTTAATCTTGCCGACAACGCAACCAGAAGACATTGCGCAGTTTGGTATACGGTTAGCCGATGCATGGAAACTCGGTCGCGCCAAAGAAGACGATGGCGTGATTGTGATTGTGGCCAAACAAGACCGCAAAATGCGCATTGAAGTGGGTTATGGCTTAGAGGGCGCGATCCCCGATGCAATCGCTAAACGCGTGATCGCCGAACAGCTTGCCCCCGCCTTTAAACGTGATCAGTTTTATCAAGGATTAGCAGCCGCGACCCAAACGCTGATGCAGCTGATTCAGGGTGAGCACTTGCCACCGCCAACGCCAGTCAAGGCTGGGCAGGCGGGCGCACTCAATGCACTGTTCCCACTGTTAATGTTTGCCGCCATTGCAATTGGCTGGATAGCGCGCAGTTTGTTGGGATCGTTTTTAGGCAGTGCGTTTACAGGCGGGGTATTGGCGGTGGTCGCTGGTGTACTTGGCGCGACGCTTGTGGTGATGCTGCTGGTGGCCTTGGCCACCTTTGTGTTTTCGCTGGCCATGGCCAGTGGCTTGGTTGGCATGCCATCGGGGTATCAGGGGGGCGGTGGTCGTGGCGCCGATCTGTTTCGTGGCGGTGGCGGCGGCTTTGGCGGCGGCGGCGCGTCTGGAGATTGGTAATATGCGACCCACACATCCTATCAAACGTTTTTTCAAACACCTGTATCGCCATCCTTGGCAAGTGAATCGTTACTTTTCAAGCCTAGCGTTACAGCACATTGAGCAAGCAATCACGCACAGTGAACAGCATCACGCAGGCGAAATTCGCTTTGTGGTAGAAACGGCGTTAAGTTTATCGGCAGTGTGGCAAGGCATTACCCCACGCACCCGTGCTGTGCAGTTATTCGGCCAACTGAATATTTGGGATACTGAACATAATAACGGCGTACTGATTTATTTAGATTTGGCCGACCGCGATGTGGAAATTATTGCCGACCGAGGCATCCATCGCCATGTGGGAGAGGCCGGTTGGCAGACCATCTGTGCAGAGATGGAGCAGCAATTTAGACAAGGATTTTTTGAGCAAGGGGTCATCCATGGCATCACCGCCATCGGGCAGCAGCTGGCAGCAGTGTATCCGCCGCAACGCAGCCCGCGTAACGAACTTAGTAATCACGTATTGGTGTTGTAGTTGTTTGCTTGGCATGTCTTGTGCCGCGTGGGCTGATCTCACCGAAATTTCTCGGATTTATCATGCGCAGCCCGACCTCACCGGCTTTGATGTTTGCCAAGGGGGAGGTTGCGTGCAAGTGGATCGCGTGCAACTCACCCCAGCCGAGTGGCAAGTGATACAACGCTTGTTTACCCCACTGCCCGAACATGCCGAACAAGAACGTGCACAATTAGCCCTTGCCATTGGTGCGATTGAAGACATGGTCGGCACCAAAGTGGGCACTACCGCAGACCGCGCAGGGACGTTTGGCAATCGTGACTATTTGCATCAGCAAGATTGCAACGATGAGGCCATTAATACCACCACTTACTTGCGCTTATTGCAACAGCAAGGCTTGCTGCGCATGCATGAAATCTTAGACATGCGAACGCGTCACTTTTTTTTCACAGGCTGGCCGCACTCGACAGCAGTGATCCGTGCGCTTGATTCCCAACAAGTGTATGCCGTGGATAGTTGGTTTTATGATAACGGCGAGCCAGCCACCATCGTGCCCATGGCGTTATGGAAAAGTGGTTACGTGCCTACCGATAGCCCGTTATCCCAGCCGCATTAAGCTCACTTATTACTGACGATTAGCTGGAATAACGCTAAAATTCTGCTTTTGATCGCTCACCCAACCCTCCTTTAAGAAACCAACACTTATGCGCGCCTCCCAATTTTTTATTGCTACTCAAAAAGAAGCTCCAGCCGACGCCGAGCTAATCAGCCACAAACTCATGGTGCGCGCTGGGTTGATTAAAAAACTTGGCAGCGGCTTATACAGTTGGATGCCGCTGGGGCTACGCGTATTGCGCAAAGTAGAACATATTGTCCGAGATGAGATGAACCAAGCAGGCGCACTAGAACTGTTAATGCCTGCGGTACAACCAAAAGAACTGTGGGAAGAAACGGGTCGTTGGGCGGTGTTTGGCCCACAAATGCTCAAAATTCAAGATCGTCACAATCGCGATTTTTGCTTTGGCCCCACCCATGAAGAGGTCATTACCGATATTGCGCGTAGAGAAATCAACAGCTACAAACAATTGCCGCTCAATTTTTATCAGATACAAACCAAATTTCGTGATGAAATTCGTCCACGGTTTGGCGTGATGCGTGCCCGCGAATTTTTAATGAAAGATGCCTATTCATTTCACAGTAGCTATGACAGTTTAGCTGACACATATCAGCGTATGCATACCGCATACAGCAATGTGTTTACGCGCTTAGGGTTAAAATTTAGAGCGGTGAAAGCCGATTCTGGCGCGATTGGCGGCGATGGTTCACAAGAGTTTCATGTGCTGGCCGAGAGTGGCGAAGATGCCTTGGCCTATTGCGAGCAATCCGATTACGCCGCCAATGTGGAATTGGCGGAAGCCATCACCATGGGCACCCGCTCAGCACCGCAAGCGGCGATGCACCCAGTAGATACGCCTAAGCAAACCACCTGTGACGAGGTGGCTCACTTGTTGGGAGTGACCATTCAGCAAACCGTCAAATCAGTGGCACTGATGGTGGATGCACAATTTACCTTGGCTTTATTGCGTGGCGATCATCAACTCAATGAGGTCAAGTTTGGCAAACTTGCTGGCGTGCAAGACTTTCGGTTAGCCACTGAAGAGGAAATTCGCGCCCATTTACAATGTCCACCTGGCTTTATTGGGCCGGTAGGGGTGGCGAGCCAAGTCCGTGTTATTGCAGATCGCGCGGTCGCTGTCATGAGTGATTTTATTTGTGGCGCAAATCAACCGAAATTACATTTAACCGGCGTCAATTTTGGCCGTGATTTGCCAGAGCCAGCGCTAGTTGCGGATATTCGTAATGTGGTGGCAGGGGATCCAAGTCCAGACGGTAAAGGCGTATTAAGCCTATGCCGCGGCATTGAAGTCGGCCATATTTTTCAATTACGTAGTAAATATTCACAAGCCATGCAGGCGACTTATTTAGATGAACATGGCCAAAGCCAAGCAATGGAGATGGGCTGTTACGGCATCGGCGTTTCTCGCATTGTGGGCGCGGCCATTGAGCAAGGCAATGACGAAAAAGGCATTGTGTTCCCGATCAGCATGGCGCCGTTTGCAGTAGTGATTTGCCCAATTGGCATCGATAAAAGTGAGGCAGTCAAAACTGCTGCCAACGATCTCTATCAGCAATTGCGTCAAGCAGGCGTGGATGTGTTGTTGGATGATCGTGGTGAACGGCCCGGCGTGATGTTTGCCGAGAGTGATTTACTAGGCATTCCGCATCGGATTGTGATCGGTGACCGTGGTTTGGCCGAGGGCCATATTGAGTATAAAGGCCGCACCGAGATTGAGGCACAAAACTTGCAACTGTCGGAGATCGTTACGTTTTTATGTGACAAACTTGGTCAGTCATAGGGAGGGCAGTGAACCATGGGTGTACAGGCTTGGGTGTTTGTTTGCATCAGCTTATGGTTGCCTATCATTGGCAGTGCCGGGCAGCAAAAAGAAGAGCCGCTCGCAAATAGCGTCCGCGCTTTAATGCAAAAATCGGTCAGTGATGTGGCAGCGCCCACCCTGTTGTTTGATGCTGATCCCGTTGCTCAAGCCTGGCTACGTACCATGTCTGAGCGCCTGGCTAAAAAAATTCCTGATGCGCAATATCGCCACGACTTTTTAAAATCGGTGCATTACGAGGCCACCCGCGCTGGCTTAGATCCGCAACTGGTGTTGGGATTGATTCAAGTAGAGAGTGGGTTTAAAAAATATGCGGTATCCAGTGTGGGCGCACGCGGGTATATGCAAGTCATGCCGTTTTGGGTGAAAAGCATCGGTCATGCCGAGCATAATCTGTTTGATATGCGCCTAAACTTGCGATATGGCTGTACCATTTTGCGCCATTATTTAGACCTAGAGCGTGGAGATTATTTTAGAGCGCTGGGTCGCTATAACGGCAGTCTCGGTAAAGCAGATTACCCTAATTTAGTCGTTGGCGCTTGGCGCAATCACTGGCATTTTGCCAGCGCCAACTAACGAAACAACACCTTCACAATCAAGCGCGCCCTGCGTTTTTTAACGAAGCGCTGATGTGATTTTACTTCACCACCTGAAAGCCATAGTAAGTGCCAAATTCACCCTCTGACTCGTGATACACAAACAACATGCCGTTGCTGTAGCCAGTGCCATTGTAGTGATTGTGCGCGCGTAACTTTAAGGATTTAGGCAAGGCGCTTTTGCCAACATATTTGCCATGCACATCAAAAATCAACACGGCTTTATGATCAACGTCGAGCAACGCCAACTCATTGCCAGTCACGCCAGTAAAGCCAACATAATGATCACTCACTTCATCATGGGTGACTTGTGCGCTGGCAAAATCAAGTTTAATGACTTGCAGTGTTTCGCGACTTTTTAAATCCACAACATGCACCAAATCACTGCGTTCTTGTTTAGCAAAGTAGTGCTGAGTGGCTGGGTCAAAGCTAGGCATGGTGGCTGCATCGCCAAATGCAGGGTTGTATTGCGAGACCTCATTGGAGGTATCCAAAAGTTTGCCATTGGGCTCTACCTCTAGGCGATACACACCTGTGTTGGGTAAAAAACCTACCGCGCTTGAAACGTTATAGGTAATGGTTTCAATATGTTGCGAGTTGGGATTGTAGTAAAGCGAGCGATTATCATAGCCAGGCTTAGCCGAATTGAGATATTGCCCCGTGGCACTGTAAGCATGCACCTCTGATTTTGACATCGGCGCTTCGTATTCACTGCCCATCGGTGCCAAGCCGCCATCGGCAATATAATAGTGTTGCGTACTGGGTAGATAGGCAACCGTCATTGGCCGCGTAGTTGGTTTTTTTACGAGTGGAATTTTGATGTTGACCACGGCTTCGGGCAGGACTTCTGCCTGAACGCCACATGATACGCTGGCAATCAGCGCCACGCCCCCGAGAATATGTAATGAAGATTGCATGACTTCCTCTGTTGTAATGTGTAATCAATGATGCCTATTTTTTGATGCATCCGTGTTGTGACAGATGCTATTGCGATGGGTTTAATCCATTGCATTTAAATCATTTGTTTTTACTCAAGCTTGCTTATGCAAGGTTATTTAATCCATTGCATGAACGCGGTCGCACTCACCCACTTTGGGTGCGGCACGGGTAATCAACATGGCATCGCCATAACTAAAAAATCGGTATGACTGGTCAATCGCGTGCTGATAGGCGGAGCGCATCAACGCATAGCCACCAAACGCCGATACCAACATCATTAATGTACTTTTTGGCAGATGAAAATTAGTGAGCAAGCGATCTACCAATTTAAACTCAAAGCCAGGCGTGATAAAAATATCCGTATCCCCATGGTGCGCAAACAATTGTTGACGATGTGCAGCACTTTCCAGCGTGCGTAGCGAGGTGGTGCCAACAGCGGTAATCCGTTTGCCTTGGGCTTTGGCTGTTAAAATCGTTTCAATGGTCGATGCTGGCAAATGGTAAGTCTCACTATGCATATGATGCTCAGATATGTTTTCAACCTTTACAGGCTGAAACGTACCTGCGCCTACATGTAAAGTCACATACACCACATGTACCCCTTTTGCGACCAAGGCTTGCAACGTCGCTTCATCAAAATGTAACCCTGCAGTAGGGGCAGCTACCGCCCCCGCATGTTTTGCAAATACAGTTTGATAACGCGCTTCATCGCTGTTATCGGCACGATGCGAAATATAAGGTGGCAGTGGTAATTCACCGTATTGCTCTAAAAAGTGATACAAGTCGGTTTCACCCTGTAGACGTATATGAAACATATCCGCTTGGCGGCCTAATACTTCAGCTTCAAATCCATTAGGGAGTAAGAGCCTGCTTCCAGCTTTTGGCGAGCGTGAGGCGCGAATCTGCGCATACGCTTCAAACGGTGATAACACGCGGTCTATCATCACCTCAATCTGACCCCCTGAAGCCTTTTGGCCAAATAACCTCGCTTTAATGACTTTCGTATCATTAAGAACTAACACATCGCCCGCTTCAAATTGCTCACGGATATGGTGAAACATCCCATCTTTAATTTGCTGCAGTTGGGCATCGACAAACAGTAATCGACTATCGACGCGATTCGGGGTTGGATGTTGCGCAATCAGGTGTGGCGGCAGATAAAAATCGAAATCTTGTATTCTCATTATGAAGGTTTGTTGTTATAATCTTGGTCTGTTTTGCATTATACCTCACGCCGGGATGGCGGAACTGGTAGACGCACTGGACTCAAAATCCAGCGCCGCAAGGCGTGCCGGTTCGATTCCGGCTCCCGGCACCAAAAATCGATTTCAAAATGCGTTCAATGGTTTTGAAAAGTAGTTAAAAAAGGCTTAGATAATCATCTAAGCCTTTTTTTCTTGTGTATTTTGATATGCGCGTTCTAATTTGACTATACTCGATTTCTTATTCAACTATCCATCCAGTTCAACTATCCATCCAGTTCAACTATCCATCCAGTTTAACTAGCCAGCCAGAACAATCAGTTATTTTCAAGTGGTGGTCGCGTGCTTAAACGCAATATCAAATGGCAACATGTCTCAAAAGCCGAACTTCATCAACAAATCATCATTGCGTGTTTGCGGCGACAAATTGCCTCATCTAACCCTACCGCCCCTATCGCCCCTATCACTTCAATCTTTTTAGGTGCAATAAACGACCAGCAATCATCCGTTTACATTGTAAGCGTTGCCGATGAGCAATTTTTGATCATAACGTTGCGATTATAGCGATGCGATCATAGCGATGGGTATTATCAAATCATCCAAGTCAGGCGCAATGAGCCACTTTTTGGCCCAAGCGCTAGAACTTAAAACGATGCACTTAAACATTCGCGATGATGAAGTTAACGTTACTTAAAAGTTTGCTTTAAAGTTTATTTGACCAAACCCACCAGTACTATCACCAAAATTGTTTAGACTGGAAGTGCCTGATACTGAAGCAGTTAACTCGTAGCTGGCGGTACCTTTTGTCCACCGATGTGTTGCGCCTACACCCAGTTGACCACTCCAACGATCAACTGAATTCGATAATTCTGCACTACTCACATTGACTTGAGTTTTATCTTCAAACTCACGGATGACATTCGCCAATACAAAACCGCTGGTTGCACCGTCTTCTGTAAATTGTTTCTTCAACACAGCGCCCAAACGAGCCCTAAGGCTTTTGCTATTTGATAGTTTGACGACTTCCGAATTTGCACCTATGAAGTTATCAGTATCTACTTTTGCATAGGTGAGTTGTGCTTGTGGCGTAATAAGTAAGGTTTGGTTGAGAGGGAGCTCTTTACCCGCCTCAACTGAAGCGCTGTAGCCTTTGCTGTCCACGCCTTTCACTTTACCTGCTCCCACGCCACCTGCTGATAAATCGGAGTCGTACCAGCTATGTTGCAATTGAGTATCTACATAGACATTATTCGCACCCAACCATGTCCCACTCAAGCCTAAGCTGTAACCTGTTGTGTCCAAATTACTTTTGCCTGCAGTAGCATTCACATCCGTTTTTGCCTGATTGTAGCCCGCATTAATACCACCAATAAAACGGCCTCTGGCATTTTCAACTAAAGGGTAATCCAATCCCACTTGGGTTTGCCATTGTTTGGTACTAAAGCGCGCGCCTGTCGTGGAACTTGGGCTATCAATATCTCGGTAACCCCCTGAAAAGCGAATCCAAACTGGCGTGTCAACCTCTGTGCGATCTCCGCTATTCCCACCTGTGTTCATGCCACCGACGCGACCGAACGTACGTTCGATAAACGTAGGCAAGGTTGCTAATGTCACTAAGCTTTGTCCAAAGGCTTCAAAGCTACCCGAAAACGGGGTGTATACTGCACCACCATTAGGCGACGTTGCGGTAGATTGTAGCACCCAATCTTGCCCCACTAAGGCTAAGGTGTTGTAGTTAAAGGCGCCCCTTACCACTGGGGCGGCTAAAGTAAAGTCACCTGCTGCTGTGGTACCGCCAACTGTAATCAGCGTGATGCCGTTGCCTGTGGCTGGCCCTGTAGAAACATCATTTACCCCAACGCTGGTGCCACCTGCAAGCACATTGCCTGTAATGTTGAGCGTATCAGCCGTATTTGTCGCAAAATTAGCATTGACTAATAATTGACCACCGCCAGTAAAATTGCCAGTCACGGTAGCGGTATTTAAGGTGGCACCAGTACTATCTCTTAAGTTAATAATACCGTTTGTGTTGATGAGGCTACCTGCCAAGGTAAGGGCAAAACCATTGGCAACATTCCAAGTGCCGCCATTCAACGTCATGGTGTTCAACGGATTGCTTAAACTAACTGAACCTGTCACAGAAGCGCCGCTATTGACAGTGACCGTCTGCGCGCCTTTGCCGAACATTTCGATTGCATTACCAGATGTGGCACTCACTGAACCACCGGTGTTGACGGTGATGGCGCTGTCTTCACTGCTGTTGGTATAAATCCCCTGGCCCGTCCCACCAGTGACAGCGCCACTGACGGTAATCTGGATGGCCGCACCCTTGCCATTGTGAAATGCGGCAATACCGCGGGCATAGCCACTAACTGCCCCGCTAACGTCAATCGTGAGATCGGTGGCGCCAGTCGTTTTTCTCGCATAAATACCGTCACCATTGCTGCCTGTAACAGCCCCAGTGGTCGTGATGCTGGTTGCCCCTCCGCCTTCATTGATTGCTTTAATTCCAGTCCCCCCGCTTGTCACCGCGGCAGCGTTGATGGTGACGCCCGTGGTGGAGGCGCCGTTTAAGACTCTTATCCCGTAGTTAGACGAACCTGTGACCGTGCCTGTGCTGGTAACACTTGTCGCTCCACTGCCTTTGTTTTCACTCAAAATACCAACGGTTGCACCAGTGACATCGACGGTGCTAATGGTGAGGCTGGTGGCAGAGGTCGCATTGTAACTAAAGATGCCATAATTATCTGTGCCTGTGACCGAGCCAGTGCTGGTGAGGTTAGTAGTACCTGTACCATAGTTTTTGATTCCAATACCCCTAGCACCAATGACACTGCTGCTATTAATGGTCAAGTCGGTCGCTGTTGCAGCGTTACTGGCTCTTATGCCATAAGAGGTTGTGCCGGTAACCGTCCCTGTGCTGGTAATCGTGGTAGTGCCAGAGCCCTCATTTCGCGCTGAGATGCCATCATACGCGCCCGTGACTGCGGCAGTGCTGATGGTTAAATTGGTGGGATTACCATTAAAATAATTGTTATTTAGTGCAAAAATCCCTGAATAGCTATTCCCTGTGACTGTGCCCGAGCTGGTAATGCTGGTCGCGCCTGAGCCATAGTTGATCGCAGAAATTCCATAAGCCCCCCCCGTGACAGCAGCCGTGCTAATGGTTAAGTTGGAAGTGTACGCAAAGTTGCGCGCATTAATCCCATTTTCAGCCGCCGCCGTGACTGTGCCCGAGCTGGTAATGCTCATTGCGCCCTTGCCAGCGTTACGCGCGACAATGCCATAAGTTTCACCAGTAACTGCGGCGGTGCTAATGGTTAAATCTGTTGCTGAAGAACCGTTGTAAGCAAAAAGCCCGTAACCATAAGTTCCCGTAACGGTACCTGTGCTGGTGATACTGGTTGCACCTGTGCCATAATTGGTCGCACGTAGACCAACTGTTCCAGAGACTGCGGCAGTGCTAATGGTTAAATCTGTGGCATTAAAATCGTTACGTGCATACATCCCTCTATCTGTCGTACCGGTGACAGCGCCTGTTGTTGTAATGGTGGTAGCGCCTGTGCCAGTGTTTGCCGCAACAATACCAGATATAAAGCCCGTAATTGAAGCGCTATTGGCATCAATAAAATTGATTGTTGAGCCAGCATTGCTATTGTTAAGCGCAAAAGCAACGCCTGAGTTGGTGGTGATGCCAAACCCAGCAGTCGTAGTCACTACTAATGGGTTTGCGCCCGCGTTTAACGTTTGCGTCGTGTCGGTGCTTGGGTCTGCAGCGCCCGAGCAAGTGTATGTCCCCGCAGCGCCACTCGCGGAACAACTTCCCGCATAAGCACGTCGAGCGCCGTAGCCAGAAATAAAACTGGCAGCGATGGCGGCACTCATGATCAAACGTTTAGGGAAGTTGTTATTGTTTTGGGATGAAGCCATCACAGGATCCTTGATGCGGAAGTTAACAATTGCTTAATGAATATTTTTAATGTTCGACATGGTACTTAACATTCTGATGAATATCTACAGCGAGACTTGAAAACATGCACTTAATGTTGCATATGACTTTAAATTGGCACGATATTGTGTTGTTGAAACCAAGTGTCGACTTCGGATAAATGGCTACCGCCGCCAGCGTTGTAATTGATGGTCAGTTCTTCGTCTTTTTGAATAGTGCGCACTGCAATATAGTGAATGGCGTTATCTTCGGGGATGGCCTCATACCTTAAATTTGCTGGATTTGCGTGATTGTACAAGCTGCCGAAACCCAACGCGAGTGCATAAGAGGGGGTGGTTTTGGCTAAGTTACCCCAATTAAACACCATGGTTTGAATACGCGGCGGTAGTTGATCATAAGCACGTAATAGAATAATCACAGGGCATTGTTCGATCATTTCACCTTCTGCAAAATCACGCATGGCAAACACGCCACGCCCTTTGAGCGTGCCTGTATCTCTTACCACAATATCAGATGGATAAATGGGGTTCACTGGCAGCGGTCACTTTGAGATCGATGCTGCAAAAGTAACCAATTCTGCAGCTTCAGGTGATTCTGGAGGTACGGCCATCGGGCAAATGCTGTCAGGGATGATTTCTAAATCGTATAACTCAGAAACTTTGCCGTCGATACGAAACCAATCGACACAACTGTAGGTTGTTAAATCGATGATTTGTACGCCACACCAAGGTTCTGAGTCGGCTTGTTTGAGTTTTTCATCAAGCGCGAGCCCTTCAAAACGCTCATAACGCGGTTTAGATAAACCGACAAAAGCGTAATTGCCATAAAACGCTAAACCCCTTGTAAAGCCAGGGCAAAATACTTTTGGTTCAAAGGTGTAAGTGCCGTTTTCGTTCAGGTTGTCATCTGTCAGATGAAGTATGCCTAATTCGCCTGTGCCAGAGTTTAATAACCAAAGCTGACCGTTATGCAGTCTCGGCGAATGCGGCATGGATAACCCTTCGCAGATGATTTTGTTGGTTTTAACATCCATCACTACGCCACCATCACCACGGCGGTCACGCCAGCCATCAATGGTGTCAGATTTACTGACGGCAGTGACGTAACGCGGTTCGCCATCTTGCATCGCCATGCCGTTCAAATGACAACGATCTTCATCCACTAAGGCAGAAATAAACGGCGGACGCCATAACTCAACAAAACTATGGCGCTCTGATACGGTAGCGATGCAATTGAAACGGGTGTTGATAAACACGGGTTGATTTTGATTGTTGATGCCAACATCGTGTGCATCTAAATGGCCTGTTACGTGAACGCGTCGCGGCACAAAGCAGGTGTCAAAGGTGTGGTTGACGAGTTGGTTGGCTTCGAGAATATTTTCAAAACGCATGATTTGATAGCCGCCAGTCATGGTCAGGCTGCCTTTTTTATCTAAACACAAGCCCATGGGCTTAGGCAACGCCGTTTGATGCACATTGATGCCACCTTCTTTGTTACGCCCAATAAAATAAAGCAAGCCTGATTGATATGAGGTAAATGCGATGGAAATGTTGAGCTGATGTAATTTTTTAAGCAACCCACCAGAAACGGAGTATTCGGCTTGCCCTTTAGCCGCTTTTTCTTGGGCTACGTATGCGCTAACATCGGTCGATGTGCTAGCTTGTTGTTGTGGTTGCGTGCTCATGTATGCTTATCCAATGGTCATTTGGACGGATGTTAACATAGTGATTACGCTTACACATGTTGAAACATTTGGCACATGTTGAAACATTTGGGTTTAAAGAAATTTAGGCGATACAGATTGAAAGCAGCTTTTGAATACTTTCCGTGAGAGCCATTTGCGAAGTATCAATGGTCAAGTCTGGTTGCAAAGGCGGTTCATATGCAGCGGATATGCCGGTAAAGTTGCTTAATTGATCTGCACGTGCTTTGGCATACAAACCTTTCGGGTCGCGTGCTTCGCAAGCCGCTAATGGCGTACTGATGTAAATCTCTTGAAAATAACTTGCGCCTACAATGTGTTTAGCAATCGCACGGTCTGCAATCATCGGCGAAATAAAGGCGGAAATAACGATTAAACCTGCTTCATTCATCATTCTGGCAACTTCGGCAATGCGGCGAATGTTCTCAGAGCGGTCTTCGCTAGAAAAACCTAAGTCTCGGTTTAAGCCATGTCGCACATTATCACCATCTAACACATAACATGCCCGGCCCGACGTAATCAGTGACCGCTCTAAGGCATATGCCAACGTAGATTTTCCTGCGGCACTCAGCCCTGTAAGCCAAAGCGTTAATGGTTTTTGACCCAGCAAACCTGCGCGTTCCTGCGGGGAAACATGACCTGCATGCTTAACGCTATTGGTATGCAATATTGTGGGTGTTGCTGAGTTTAAAATGTTATCCATGTGATTATTGATGACTTTTGCGAATCTTTTGTAGGGTTGGTAAATCACCAAATTGACTGCTGACGAGATCTTGCCAAATCGATTCCCAACAACAATGATGGTCGAAATTTTCAATCACAGTAATGTTAGGCGCTTTGTTGGCGACAAACCGATTAGCATAGGCTTGTGCAATGTCTTTTCCAATGTTTGTATCCTTGTCGCCCACATAATGGCGCTGCGCTATTGCTTGCAAATCCATCCATGCCTCGGCTGGATTCAGTGAGCCCCGTAATGGGGATAGCTGATGTTTCTGCGTCCAGAGGACATGATCTAAATTTCCCGCCACGGTGACTAATTTAAGCACATCATGACGCATTGCTGCGACTAATGCGGCTACTGCTCCGCCGCCAGAATACCCGACAAGTATAAGATTTGTTGCTCCAAATTGTTGTTTTATATGATCAATGGCTTGATTGCTCGCTTGAATCACTTCAGGAGAAAAGCGGTGGCTTGTCCAGTGTTGTTGTAAGCAGTTTTTTGATACGTTTTCGGTGATATATTGGCATGGTCGAGCAAGGTAAGCGGCGGCATGGGTATCTAACAGCGCTAATTTTAATGCCAATGGTTGAATGGGCGTGGGATTGGTAGAGGCTATGCTTGATGTAATCCAAGCAAGCCCATCACCTTCAATGTAAATGGTCAGTGTTTCGACGGTACGCGGGTTTAATGGCAAAAAGGCTTGTAAAGTAAACTTATCAGTATCAATACTTTTTTTTACCCAGCCATGCTGCTGCGCAAGATGCAATGCTGAAAGCGTACGCTCGGTTTGATTGGGAAGGCTGACGCAACTGCAAAGTAAAAGTATGACGAACAGGACGATATATTGTTTTTTCAAATGTCATTTACCTGCGCGTTATTGAAGATGTATTAAAGTGATTTGAATGCAAATGGAGTACATTGATGCACAGCACTCAAGGGATAGGTCTGTCGATGTACTAATTTATAAGTATAAAACGAGTATTGCTGCTAAGCCCGGCAACATGCCACCTAACACGAATACAGCGTAGCGGGGGTGAGCACAGACAGGGTTAAATTGTCTTGAATTGCCAATGCCAGGCACACGCATGACATTGGCGATAATGTACTGTGAGTAAAGCGAATTTATTTGCCAGACAAGCAGCTTTTCATAAACGCTTTACGTTCGTCGCCTTTTAAGCCTTTTGTGCCTGCATCTGCATTACAGGTTTTCATTTTGTTTTGTTGTGTCGTTAAGCCGTTGTCGGCAGCTGCGGGCTTGTTGGATAAACAGCTTTTCATAAAGGCTTTACGTTCGTCGCCTTTTAACGATTTGCTGGCAGCATCGGCATTACAGGTTTTCATTTTCTCTTGCTGAGTGGCTGCGGTGGCTGAAAAGCTGATTAAAAGTAATGCCGCTAAAAGTAACTTGTTCATGGATTGTTCTCCCAATGCGATGTGAATTGTTGATGTGAAGATGCACCCATTCAGCTAATGCATCTTGAGTTATTCTGCCACAGCGTTTGGTAGGCACTTGCCGCTTAACGCAATTTTACAATTCAAAAGCAGACATGCATGATGGTTGATCGGGTGCGTTATGGGTCGATCAAAACGTTCAATGCGACGCGCGCAGAGATGGGACGGAGGTGTCAGTCAGCGTTGAGCGAGGCGCGTTGTTGCGTGTTTAAAAATTCAAATACACGCGCGGCTAACCAAGTGGATTGACCGTTACTTGCTTTGCCTGAAAATCCAGCATGACCGCCGTGTTTGGGATAATCTAAAGTAACGGCTGCTGATACCTGGGTTGCATCAGGTAGGCTTTCAAACGGCACAAAAGGATCATTTTGTGCATTTAAAATGAGGGTGCTGGTTTGGATATGTGCCAGCCAAGGTTTTGATGCATTTAAATCATAATAATGGTCTGCGTTTTGGGCGCCATACAACACCGCAGTGACTGCGTTATCCATGTCTTGTACGGTTTTAACCGCTTGGATACGTTGCTTGTCTAAATGGGTTGGAAAACGTTCCGCCATGGCCAACGCTTTGGGTTTCATGCTCGCGACAAAAGTTTGACTATAGAGCCAATAATTGAGGCCAGTATCCAAGCTGTGCGCGGTTTCTTTGAGGGCAATCGGGGCGGAGATGGCTGCGGCTGCAGTGAGCCATTGGCGAGATTGTTCGGGGTATTCACCGAGCCACTTTAATAATGCATTGCCGCCTAAGGAAACGCCTACGGCAAATAGCGGGCTGTGTGGTCTTTGTTTTCGTACCCGTTGCACCAAGGTGCTGATTTCTTTGGCGTCGCCTGCGTAATAGACACGGGGTAGGCGATTTGGCTCACCCGAACAGCCACGAAAGTGTATGACCACACCAAGCCAGCCCTGTTTTTTGGCCTCTGCGATTAAACTGCGTGCATAGTGGCTTTGTGAGTTACCTTCTAAACCATGAAATAAAATAAACACTGGCCGTTGTTGCGCTTGCACACTGATATCGGCTTGCGGTAACTCGGTCCAATCCACGTCTACAAAGTCACCATCGTCCAGTTCCCAGCGTTCGCGCTGATAGGTTTGTGCAGGTGTGGGTGGTAAAAGATAAGGGACGATGGTTTGTAAATGCCCATTCAACTGCCAAAAGGGCGCTCGATAGTCACTATTAGCGAGGCAGGGCAGGCTGAACATACTTAATATGATGAAACATACAGAGACAAGCAAACGTATCATGATTGAGCAGAGAAGTTGTTTGGTTGGTCAACAGTCAAGAGGTTTTGATCAATAAGGTGCAACCCCGTTCAGTGCGAATTTCTTTGTGATATGTGCCCGCGCTGGCGAAATGGTAATCACCATCGCTACAAAATACCCCATCGAGCCAGACTTCACCATTCACCACAAATGTTTCCTCGTTTTTGCGATGATCATGATATGGAATCGAGGTGTTCTCCGCAAGTTTGAGTAAGAACGATCGGCTTGTTTTATCGCGATGCAGAACTTTAATGTCCATGCCTGGCCCCAAGGTTTTCCAATCTCCTTGCCCTGCAAACACAAAAAATTGCTCATGATCTTGACTCGCAATACGCTGCATCAGCTTGTGCTTAATACGTGCGCTTGCTTCTGCACTAGGGGCGACATTCGGCGTGACCTCAAACAATTGAGTAAACAATTCCACGTCAATGTCTGCTGGTGAGGCAATAGAATTACGCTGATTATTCAAAACGGTTGACCTTTTAATTTCTCTTTTAAGAATGCTTGCGCTCTTTTAATGGATGACTTCACTGTGCCAAGGGGTAATTGCATGACATCTGCAATTTCTTGATGGCTCAGTCCCAAATAAAAACTATGGTGTAACACTTGTTTTTGTGTCGCATTTAATCCCTTTAGCGCTTCGTTGAGTGCATGCTCCGCCTGTTTAGAGGCGAGCTGTTCTTCTGGCGATACACCCCAATGTTCTTCTGCAAAGTCTGTTTCTGTGGCGACTTCTAAAATGGTGTTACGTTTACGAATGGCGTCAATCGCGCGCGAACGACATATCATTAACATCCAAGATAACAGCGGACACTTGTTGGGGTCGTAACGGCAAATTTCTTGCCACACTTGCCAATAGGTATCTTCAACCACTTCTTCAGCCAAACTCGGCTGCGCTGTAATTTTGAGTGCTAAGCCATACACTTTAGATAAGGTTGCGTCGTACAACGCACTCAGCGCTGACTCGTCACGCTCAATTAATCGTGTGATTAATTGCTCATCTTCTTTACTCCTGATTGTTGCCACGCGTTCACCCAAGCCCAAACTTATTTATTGTTGAATATGTATCGTCATTTAAGCATGAATCATGTAGGGCATTACGCGTGAACATTTTTAAAACATTGTGATACTTTTATTATACGAACTAGTGCTTCAACTAGATGCATTTGATTGCATCAAAAAATGAAGTAGCAATCTCAGCATCTACGGTGAACAATCTGTATCTCGCATGTTCCATACGGTGTGAGCGCTTAATATTAATAAGGATGTGAAATGACCAGTTTATTGGTAGCAGCAGCATTGGGGATCATGGTTTTTTTTACCCTGATTGTGGCTCCGTTGATTTTTAAATCGTTGCCAGCACAGTGGGCTGGGGTGTATGTGCGAGCGTTTTTTCCTGCGTATTATCTGGTGCTGGGCGGGCTAACCACCGTGGCCGCCATCGTTGCCTCGCATGGAAGAGTGCAATGGATGTGTGCAATCTGTGCCGTTTGTTTTTTCTTTTTAGTGTTTGTCATCACGCCCTTAATTAATCGCTCGCGAGACGCGGTTGAACCAGAAAACTTTAATCTTTATCACTGGATCAGTGTGGTGCTCAATCTGTTACAAATCTTGGTGTTAATGGTGTGTTTGATCAAGCCTTGAGTCAATTGCATAAGGGGCTAAGCGCGCACTTGATGCGTGAAGCACACAAAAATATGGATCATTGTGGAACCTTCCTATGTGCTGCAATCTCATACGTTTGGATTTGTGAGGAATCCGTTTTTCCCTAGTTTAAGCCCACTTCGACAGTGGGCTTTTTTTTGCCCAGTCGCGTCGAACTAATTTTTGATAATAGCCTCAGACAGTCCATTACCCAAGGAGCGAACGCATGTTACGTTTAACGTCAGTTTTTTTAGTGTTGTTAATCCCATCTATCTACCAAAATAGTTATGCAAACCATGATGGTCATGGCCCAGATTGCCAAGGCATGTCACCAAATTTTAGTATTTCTTATTTGGATGAAAACAAAGATGGCAAAATCACCAAGCAAGAATACATTGCGGGTGATACCGACAACACAGCTAAAACCTTTGAACATTTAGATGCCAACCATGATGGCTTTTTAGATAAGGCCGAGCAAGACGAAATCGAAAAAGTGTATACCTTGATCCATCAAGAAAAAATGGCGCCTAAAAAAACCAAGTCGATTTAATTGGTTTTGTTACTGATCGATTACTTTTAAATCTTCTATTGTGACATTTATTCGTTTATGACATCTACGCTTCCGATTGCCTTGATCACTGGGGCAACAGGCGGCCTCGCGCAAGCGGCGGTTGCCCAGTTAAAACACAGTCATCAGTTGGTGTTAGTGGGGCGTGACCTCTCGCGTTTGCAGACTGTATATGGCGATCAACATACGCAGTTGGCGTGCGCGTATGATTCGTTGACGGCTACCGATGCGTTAATTGCAGAAGTGGTGAGCCGTGTGGGCCACCCAACGGTGTTGTTGCATTGCGTGGGCAGCATCAAACTGGGTGCGTTGCATCGACTCAGCCCACAAGACTTTATGGAAACGCTACAAACCAACTTACACACTGCCTACTTTATGTTAACGGCGTTTGTAAAGCATTTGCGCCTACAAAAGCTGCCGGGGGCCGCTGTGTTTGTCTCATCCGCCGCTGCGCGGATTGGTACACAAAATCACGAAGCCATAGCCACCGCCAAAGCAGGCTTAGAGGGATTGGTGGTCAGCGCAGCCGCCAGTTATGCTGCCAATCATATTCGCATTAATGCAGTGGCCCCTGGCATTTTAGATACGCCAGCTGCCGCTGGATTGTTGAGTAGTGAAGCTGGGCGGGCAATGGCAGCCAAACAATACCCCATTGTGGGTATCGGCGAAGTGGCGCCTGTGGCCGATTTGATGGCGTGGTTGGTGTCTGACCAGGCGAAGCGCGTCACAGGTCAAATTTGGTCCATTGACGGCGGATTTTCCAGCATTCGTCCGTTGGTGAGTTAATCTCAGCCAACATAAAAAAAGCCCTGCACGCAACGCAGGGCTTTTTTTGTGGGAGACATGCACAGCTTAATAATTAATTTGCCCAGATAAATACCAACCTGTTTGATTGTCTTTGTAAGCAACCCGGCCTAAATCGATATAGGCGCCCGTAATCGACACATTTTTGTGCGGAAACCAAGTCATAAAGACATCGTGTGCGCGCTCTTCTTCAAACGACGATAAATTATCGGGTTTGTAACGCAGTTCACTGCCAATCAACCAATTGTCGCTGAGCATCACCGCTGCCGATACAGCGGGATACAAACGGTAACTATCGCGCTTGTCGCCGCCAAAACCCAGTAATCCAAACTGATTGGCTTTTGTAGCTTGCAAGTTGGCATTAACCAATAAGTTATAGCCATTGATCGCACCTAAAAACAGTTTGCTCGAAGCAATATAAAAATCAATGCCATCTTTATCTTTTGCGCCGACAGCTTTTGGAATGAAGTTAAAGTCTTCGTTGTATTTGTATTGAGCGCCGACTGAGATTTGTGGCATCCATGTATCTTGGTCATAAATGGCATCACCCAACACACGGACTTTAATACCCAGCGTATTTAAACGAATACGCTCACCTGCAAAGGGCGCAACCAATTCAAACCGTGCTTGGCTTGCGCTCAGTTCAACGCGATTGTAAAAACCGATCGCCACCCCAGCGGTGTCCAAGGTAAAACTATCTTTGGTGTTAGCATGGGTGTAAAACAAGGAACCGCCAATTTGCTGATTGGTACCGTAACCCGTAATTACGGCCCATGGCATTAAGCCGCCGCCGCCCGCGCCTTCTACTTGGGTAACGCCACCCGTCGCGAGTAAACGATCACCCGCAATTACGGGTGTGGCAGTGGATAGCGCCAGTGCCGTCATCATAAAACCAGTTGTAAAAAAATTGTTGTCCATGTGTTTTTCCTAAATAAATCTTCACTTGTGCGATTATTCAACATCTCGCATGATGACAATTGAAAAAATAGGGCAATAAATCATTGTTTGTTTTTTATTTTCACCTGACTATTTTTGCGTAACATATGTGCAATGATCAAAGTGAAGGGACAATTGCATGCGTAAATGGGTGTTTTGTGTGATGGTGTTGTTGTGCGTGGGTTGCCAAGCGTTGCGACCAACGCCTGAGGCGAGTCTTTATCAACGGATTGGTGGTAAAGCCATGCTCACGCGATTGTCGAATCAAACATTGGATATCGTGAGTAAAGACCCAAACACCAGCCGCTCGTTTGAGGGCGTTAAAATGACCACCCTTAAACAAAGCTTGGCCGATTTTTTATGTGTTAAAACGGGTGGGGATTGCGTATATGAAGGCGAAACCATGAAAAAATCTCACCAAGAGGCCAATATTACGATGGCTGAATACGAATTACTGGTAGATGTATTGCGGCAGCGCATGGACCAAAACGGAGTAGGCACCCGAGAAAAAAACGAACTGCTAAAAATCCTTGCACCAATGAAGCATGATATTGTGACGCGTTAAGCGGTCACATATTCTATCCTGACGCGGTGAGCGGTCACAAAGTCTTGCGGTACAAGTTGTTTTTTAAAAGTAAGTGTTAAGCAAACAGCGGTAATACATCATGGTTTAATCAGATTGATCATTTGATATAGATCAATGTGTGGTGATAACGCGTCATTAAACATTTCATGCCTGCGTGACGATGTTTAAAAAGAGATTCTTATAGGATTGAAATTGAAACAAAGACCTGCTCATAGCATTGTGTTAACACTACCGTTTTTAGTAGCCGCGTGCTTCGTGCATGCGGCTGAACTCACTTTTACGGTGACAGATGCCAGTGGTAAACCTGTGCCGCAAGCGGTGGTCGCGGTATTTGACGGAAAATCCGCGCCGACCACCAACACCGCGACTGGCAAAATCATTCAAAAAAATAGGCAATTCAATCCAGATGTCACGGTGATTCAAACTGGGACTGCCGTTAATTTCCCGAATGAGGATACGGTCAGACATCATGTCTACTCATTTTCACCCGCAAAGAAGTTCGAGTTAAAACTCTACACGGGTGTCGCAACAAATCCTATCGTGTTTGACAAAGCTGGCGTGGTCAGTTTGGGTTGCAACATTCACGATTCAATGGTCGGCTTTATTTATGTGGTGGATACGCCGCTGTTTGCCAAAACAGATGCGAATGGAAGTGCCACCCTGAGCGTACCCGCAGGCGCTGTCAGTTATCAAGTGTGGCCTGCAGGTAAGCTTAAATTTGCGCTCGAACAAAAAATTAAAGTCGAGGGCAACGCGACAGTCAAGGTTGCGTTGCCGTGAAATACTTTCATCGTTGGATACAGTTTAAGCATATTCGCACACGATTCACCGTCGTGATTTTAACCGTGGTGATCTTGTTGCAAATAGCAGGGCTGGTGCCGCTCAAGTTCAGTTTGATTCATCATTCAAACAAGATTGCAGAAAACCAATTAGAAGTGGGTGAGCGCGTCTACGAAAACTTATTGCGACAAAACGCTGCAGGCTATCAACAAGCCGCCACAGTATTGGCGGCCGATTATGCTTTTCGTGAGGCCGTTGCTACGGGCGATGTCAAAACCATTGAATCTGCCTTAGTCAGCTATCAAGACCGTATTCATGCCGAGATTGCCTACTATGTGGGTGAGGATGGCGCCACCGTCGTGCACACGGCCAATACCAAAGAAGCCGCGCGCAAAGTGGATTTGGCAAAAGTCAGCGCACAATACAATGCTGGCACACTGCGATTCGACATCATTGATGGCAAACCGTATCAATTGATTTCGGTGCCAGTCAAAGCGCCCATCGTGATTGGATGGATCGTGCTTGGGTTTCAAATGGATCAGACCGTTGCAAGTCAAATCAAGCAATTAACCAACCTCGACGTGACGTTTGTCCAAAGCACCGAACCCAAAAATTGGCAGATGGTGGGGGGCACCTTGTCTGCCCAAGCGGCCTTAGCGTTGATCAACGCGTTGCCAGTGCTACTGACTGAGCAACAATCGATACAGCAAATGCAATCGCAAGACGATGCTTTTCATCTGAAACTAAAAACCTTGTATCAGGGCAATGATGGTGAGCAGTTAGTGGTGGTTTTGCAAGAGTCGGTCACTAAGTTTGTGCAAGAGCTCAATACGCTGTTTTTAACCATGATCATGCTCACTTTTATCGGCATTATGTTTTTGGCAGCATTAATTTGGTACACCACCAAAAAAATGGTGCAACCCATCAGTGAGCTGGCAGACAATGTGAGCCAGATGACCAAAGGCGATTACAGCCATCAAATTCACATTGAACGTAGTGATGAATTAGGCCAACTGGGCACCATGTTTAATGACATGCGCGAGGCGATTCAGCAACGTACGCTGCGCATCCACCGTTTAGCGTTTAATGATGAGCTGACTGGCTTATCGAACCGCCTCTCCTTTATGCAAGGGGTGCACAAGGCGATTGATGCGCACGCCAGCATGCATGAAAAATTTAGCATTATTGTGTTCAATATTCATCGATTTAAGCCAATTAATAACTTGTTAGGCCGAGATTTTGGCGATGATTTACTGCGTCATTTAGGCCAAGTGCTGAAAGAAAATGTATTTTCACCCAGCGATATTGTGGCGCGCCTAGATGCCGATGAGTTTGCGGTGTTGTTGCAACACGCTGGCGAAGCCAAAGCCAAGGCGTATGTGACTGATATCGTCAACATCTTAAATCAGCCTGTGTTTGTGCAAGATCAAACCATCGATGTGCGTACTGCGATCGGTGTGACGATCTATCCTGATCATGGCTTAGGTGAAGAATCCTTGCTCAACCATGCCGAAACTGCCAAGCAAGAATCCAAAATCAAAAAATCAGAGTATGTGATATACCACCGCGAGCTTGAGGTCGACCAATCTGAAACCTTGACCATGATCACGGATTTAAAAGAAGCGATTGCACACAATCAGCTACTTTTATTTGTACAACCTAAAATTGAAATTGCGACCCGCAAAGCGTTGGGCGGCGAAGCCCTCATTCGTTGGCTGCATCCAACCAAAGGCATGGTGTTCCCAGATCAATTTATTCCATTTGCCGAGCAAACCGGTGTCATCAGTGACATCACGAATTGGATGTTGCAACGTGCCTGTCATGTGCTGGCAGATTATAAAAAGCGTGGCGTATCCATCACCATTGCCGTCAACTTATCTACCCGCGATTTAAATAATTACCAATTGCCAGAACAGTTGGCGGTATTGTTAGCGCAACATGGCTTAAGCACGCATGCATTGAAATTAGAAATTACCGAAGGCAGTTTGATGCAAGACCCAGAACGCGCGCAAACCGTGGTGCGTAAATTGGCGGATATGGGCTTTCATCTGGCGATTGATGATTTTGGTACAGGGTATTCTTCATTGGCGTATTTACGCCAATTGCCCGTGCAAGAGCTTAAAATTGACCGCTCTTTTGTGATGTTTATGGACAAAAACAGTGGCGATGCCAGCATTGTGAAATCCACCATTGATTTGGCACACAACTTAGGCTTGAGAGTGGTGGCTGAGGGCATTGAAAATGCGGGCGTGCTGACGCAATTAGCAATGTTGGGGTGTGACGAAGGCCAAGGCTACTTTATTGGTAAACCACTCTCCGAAAAAGATTTCGATCATTGGTTAACGACTTGGGAGGGCAGCATCGAGGTGGCTACAGGCACTGGTACGGCTAAACAATCTACGTTCGATAAAACCGGCGCCAAGGGCTATCATCCCTCTTCGGCAACCTTAAGCTAATTTAGCCTCACGCGATCTCTCCGCGCCTAAGCTTCATCATGACGGTTGACGTGACAATACAGCACCCTAGAAAAGCAATACGATGAAGTCCTCCTTTTTTGAGCGTAAAGTCCTCTATGTTCTGATCACCTTGTTGATTGGTGTGCAGTTTGTCGCATTTTTTATTCAAGTGTTGAATCACCGACGCATTGCAGAAAATACCTTACAAGAAGAACTGCAAGTGGGGATGGGCATGGTCAAGCAGATTTTGGCCTACCGCAATGCTGAGTTATTACAAACAGCTGAACTGTTGGCGAAAGATTATGGCTTTTTAGAGGCTTTTTCAGCGGCTCATCAAGATCAAGAAACCATCGAATCCGTGCTTGAAAATCATCGTCATCGCGCCCATGCTTCGATGATTATCTTATCCAGCCTCGATCGTCATATTATTGCGCAAAGCCCGAATGACCTCTCCTTGGCGCATGGCACCCGTAGCGCAGATGTGCTCAGTGCACCGCAAAATAAAGAAGTGTTGCAATTTGCCAATTTAACATTGTCGTCGGCACAGTCTAGCCCACCGCATTTATTTCATATTATCCATTCTGCTCTAAAAGCGCCGACCCATTTGGCTGACTTAACGGTTGGCTATGAAGTGGATCAAGCATTTCTCAAGCGCCTCCATGAGATGACGCATTTGGAGCTGATGGTGTTGTCAAAACCAGGTCAGGCATGGCAACTCAATGCCAGCACCCTTGCAGGGCTGCCAACTACGCTGTTGGCGCCGATGCTGAGCATTCGTCCATCGTCAATGTTGCAATCGGTTAAATGGCATGGTGAAACCTATGTGATGCGCGCTGCACGTATTTCTGACGTACATGTGCCTGCAGTGTATATGGTAATCGCCAAGCCGTTATCGACCGCCATGCGGCCATTTCGTCAAATTGAACGCACATTATGTTATCTATTGGCCGCCAGTGTTTTGGTGACCTTGGCGGCCATTGTTTACGTGACAAAACGCTTTGTGATGCCGCTAAGCCAACAAGCGTTCACTGATCATCTCACTGGCTTGGGGAATCATCGCTTGTTTACAGGTGAGATGGAGCGTGCGTTAAGGCAGTTTAAACAGGCGAAGATCCCGTTTGTATTGCTGATGCTTGATCTCAATAAGTTTAAGCAGATCAACGATAGTCTGGGTCATGACATGGGCGATATGGTGCTCAAAACAGTCGCACAACGCATCAAAACGGCTGTGCGTAGCTCAGATACCGTCGCTCGCTTAGGTGGCGACGAATATGCCATCTTGCTTGAAAATTGTCATGCGCAGCATGTGCTGCAGATTGTGGAATTGATTGGTGCCTCCATCGCGCAACCGATGGCGGACGTTACGCCTCCGCTGTTGGTGCATGCGAGTATTGGCATTGCGATGGCGCAAGCCAATGATACGATCGACGCCATTGTGAAACGTGCGGATGAAGCCATGTATCTGGCAAAATCTCAAGGTGAAATGTTTGTGATAAAGCAATAACCACATCATCGGTTTGCATGAAAAAAGCCAAGCGCAGCGTCGCTTGGCTTTTTTATACCTGGTGTCATTGAATCAGCGTTCACTCAACACCCATCAGGGCCAATGAGGATGGCCTTCCATGAGATGGTCAACTTTGACCTATTTAATAGCGGGTGGTCAGCGCTGTCCACCAATCAGGGGTAATATTTACCAGCATGGTCTCGATGGCTTTGTCTGCGCCGGTGAAAATTGCAAGCCCTAAGGCCAGCAATAAGATCCCTAATAGCTTTTTACCCCATTGCCCAGTGGCCAGCAGTTTGCCACGGATGCGCTGTAGCGTTTGCCTCGATAGATAGCCCAAAACAATGAGTGGTATGCCCGCGCCTAACCCAAATAAACACATACTGGCAGCGACTTCAGCTAAATGTTCACCTTGACTTGCCAATGTCAGTGTGGCCCCCATCACGGGTCCAACACAGGGTGTCCACACCAAGCCCAGCAGCAAACCTAGATAAAATTGTCCAGCCAACGATTGACTAGAAAACCGTTCGAGCAAGCGATTGCCTAATTGACTCACACCCCCTAATTGACTGACAAAGCGGGCTTGCAGGCCGCCAAACAGTAATATACCGCCGAACACAAGCATGATGCAGGCGCCCAGCCAACGGATGTGCGTTTGACTCACACTCAAACTATTGCCAATGCTCGCTAACAGCACACCGATCAAGGTAAATGCCGTGGCTAAACCCGCTGCAGTCAGCCACGGGCCATAACGATGGGTGCTCACCGAGCTCCCCACCACGATCGGGATCAAAGGCAACACACACGGCGATAAAGTCGATAACACGCCAGCCAGTAGGCTTAGAAAAAGGCTTGAGGTATCCATCCAATTTACTCAGTGGCTTTGAGGATGGTTTCTATCGATGCGGTATCAGTCGCGCCAATCGACCGTTTACTTTCTTTACCTGCTTTAAATGCAACCAATGTGCTTTGACGCGTAATGTTTAATTGATTGAGGGCTGGTTTTTGCTTATCGAAATCCACTTCATAAATGGTAAGTGATTGATATGGCGCTTGTTCACTTAAACTTTTAAGGAGGGGTTTTTGTGCGCGGCAGGTGGAGCACCAAGTCGCATGGGCGGCAACCACGACTGACTCGCCAGCGGCTAATTTAGATGCAAATTCAGCCGCATTAAACGGTTTAACTTCGGCCAGGGCCGCTTGGCTAAACAACAATACAAAGGCAATGAGGGTATGTTTCATTGAAAACTCCTGATAGGTGAAATGTAAGCCTTAGTCGTGCGCACACGATCAGGCTTACATATTTTTTTAATCGGCCTGCAAAGCCAACCATTACCTTGAATTACATTGGCTTGGCTGAACCGTTTAATACTTGTGGATAGAATGCTGCCGCCTTGTCCACAAATTGCTGTTTCTGTTTAGCGTCCAGAAATGCTTGTTTGGCCGCCTGATTGCCAAAGCACAATGTATTGCCTTTAAAGTTTTCGTTAATGCTGCAGTCTGAATTCACAACAACGCCCTTGTTTAAGCCCGTGGTGCAACGGTTACCGAATTCACCCGCATGCGCGGTTATGCTCATTAAAGCAACGGTCAATGTGATGATGGTATTGATTGTTCTCATGTGGTTCTCCAAAAGATAATGTGAATAGTGAATGTGATATAGGCAGCGACATCACGCGATGCAGTATGCCCGCCGTCAAACAGCCACCATGTAATCGCGATCACACAGCACATCAGACTGTGATCTAAATCACCATACTTCGTATTCGCTAATATCTACGAAGAGCGAGGAACAGGCATCACCGCTCACATGCTATTGATTGAGGCCGTGGCGATTCAAACCACCCTCAATCAAGGCGTTGGTTAGCGGCTTGCAAAGATGCCAGTCAATTTACATAGATTTAAATATCCCCTGACCTCGGGCATCGAGCAAAATGGTTAAAATAAAGCAAAATATTTCTTTAAAAATAATGACTTATTTTGTACTTGATGACGCATGCTGGTTGCATGATGGTCGTTGCAAGATTGCAGCAAAGGTTAAGAGGGTTGAATGAATTTAGAACTGATAGCACTGATCGCGCCCATCGTTGGCGTGATCGCGTTCATGCTGATAGAGCAGTTGGCGGGGATTCGGGCCAGCCAGATTAAACATCGCACCATCACCTTCGTCGGCATGGAAGCATGCAATGTGCTCACCACCATTGTATTGTCTTTATTGGTGTTGACGCCGCTGGTTTATTTTTTATCAAGCTTGCAGCTGTTTAGTTTTTCAACCCTCGATGCACCTGCTTGGGTGGTGTGTGTGTTGAGTTTTTTGTTTTTAGATTTAATCAGTTACACGCAACATTATCTACACCACAAAGTGCCTTTTTTATGGCGCTTGCATCGGCTGCATCACTCAGACCAACATGTTGATCCGCTGACCGCTTGGCTGCATCATCCATTGGAAATGGTTTCAACGTTTATGGTGACGGTTTCATTGGCCGTGATTTTTGATGTGCCCGTGATTGTGTTAACCGTGTATGCGTTAGTGACGGCGTTACATGCTCCGTTTACCCACATGCGGCTATTACTGCCCGATCGTATCGCACATTATTTAAAATATATCCTGATTACCCCTAACTTTCATCGGGTACACCATGCGTTAGCCATGAAAGAAGGCAACTCAAATTTTGGCGGTACGTTGGTATGTTGGGATTATCTATTTGGCACGGTGTATACAAAAAATAACAAAGAATTACACACGCAGGCTCTGGGCATTGCGCCTCAGCAAGCGCCCGATAGCGTACAGTTATCAAAATTTTTAAAAAACCCTTTTTTGAGGAAAAAATAATGAAAAAACTTTTGGTGGGTGCCATCTTCATGGCTTATGCATTTAATCTTTATGCAGGCAGTGTGGTAACAACAATCATTCCTGGTGGATCACAAACTCAAACTGAAAACCGCGCATTTGCGGGCTTGGTGTGGACGTTAAAAGATCAGTTTTCGTTTATTCCAGACATTACTTTTGGTATTCGCTCATTACGCGTCAAATCCAGTGATACGGTCAATGGCGCAGAGCTGAGTGCGCGCATCAGTTTACAAAATGGTATTGCCTTTGATAGCGCAAGATTGTCTTATATTGGTGGTCAACGCGATTTGCTTGGCAATATTGGCATCGGTTATTCTTTTTCTGACGCTTCTATCCTTGGTACCTTGGCAGTGCAAGCGGCGCACGTTAGAGTCGGTTCGGACCTGCTCCTGACAGACAAAAAATTTGTGCCTTATCTAGAAATTTTAACCCTAGACAAACCGCACAATGTGGATAAAAAACCAAATACCATCATAAATAACCAACAAAATGGTTTTAATTAAGTTATAAATGTGGATAAAAAAGGTGCTTTGGCACCTTTTTTTGTATCAAATATTGAATGCGTTTGATCATTGTGGATGTTAAAAAATATGACAATTAGGCCTCAGTGAAGGTTTATCTGTTGGTGTGATGACCGCTGGGATTCGCGTCAATTTGAACGCTTTTGTTTAGGCCTGATGTCGCAGTTTAAATCATTCAGCAGGCTTGGCAGATGGCTTTGGGTAAACAATAGATGGCACCTACAGCAAGGGGTGTGTGCAAAGTTGATCACAATATGGCAACACATAAAGCGGTCTGGCAATCATCTATTGTTTGACGCAATTAGCTACCCATATCGTGTCAAGACGTTGATCAGCGATGGATGGTGCACATAATTTTCTATGACACAGCGTACGTGATCACGCAGGGTTTATTATCAAAGTGAAGTGCAATTGTTTCGTGATCAATCCAGGTCTTTCACTAAGCTTTTCAGCGTATTTTTAATCAATTGATTTTTGTAATGCCGATCCCGCCTGCCTTTTTTAGCACTACTGCGTTTTGCGTTGCGTTTATCCACCACAATGTCATCAATCATGGTTAAGTCATCCAAGGTTTGGATATCGTTGGGCGAGTTTCGTTTGGTCATTGGCGAGGCGTCACAGGTGCATTATGTGTGATGACAGTCTCTGCATTATTTTAGTTTGATGGCTTGATACGAAAAGCGTTTTGGACGATCACCTGTCGCGATACAGCGCTAGGGGGTGAGAGGGGTGAGGGTGCCAGTGCGGTCAATATGTGCTCTAAGATGGCCACCGCGGCCCAAGGCCAGCCAATCCATCGCAACGATTTCAAACGCTAATACCGCCAAGTGGTGATCACGGTCCGAGTGGGTTGCGATTGCGGTGTTGTGCTGACCAGCCAGCAACTCGCTGCCAGGCGCTTGTGCAGTCAGATAATCGGTTGCAGAAGGCGATTGGCGCATCTTAGCCCAAGCGTGATCGACCAGCTCGCCTTGGGTATGCACGTGGGCGATGACCGATACACGTAATTGCCAGCGCAGTTTTTCGCTCCAAAACACCAGTTGCGCACGTTGCTGTTGCGTGAGTTCCAAGCATTTAGGGCTTCTCGAGTCGGTGTAGGCCTCTAAACGCCATGCAGTGGGGTCAGCTTGCCGTAGCACGATGGTTCTGGCCTGTGGCTGACCATCGAGCCCGATGCTGGCTAACACAGGGGTTCGCCACTGGTGATGCTTATCTTTGGTAGCTCTGGTGAGCGCCTGCCACACGCGCGTTACTAAATGTTCTGGCAGTACTGGCTGATCACGCAGTACTTGCTGGGAAAATCGCGTGTTGTTATTTGGTGTCACTGACATTAAGGGGCCATTGGGTTAAAGCATACGTTTATAAATACCCTTTATCCCGACTGCGCTTAATCGCCGCCCGAATATGGGTTGGTTTTCGACTGATCCATTGAATAAATTTGGCGAGTTCAGGATGATTTCTCAAGGCTTCAATGGTGAAATAGTCGCGCGCTAACTGTGTTTCGGTCAGTAATGCGTGAATTTGTCGGTGACACAGTCGATGTAATATCACGGTATCCACACCGCCACGCGATTTGGGAACCAAGTGATGTGCATCGCGTTGCGTGGTTGGAATCGGCCGCAGGCAGAGCTGGCAAATACTGTCAGTACTTGCCCAATGCGAGGTTGCGGATTGCTGTTGTAACGCAATGTGTTTTTTTTTAATTCGCCCGTTCATGCCATGTATTGATTCAATCGCCGTCTGCTTGCGTGCCATCTGCAAGTATAAATCTGTGGTTCTGGATGCAAAAAATAGATCAGTTTGAGTATGATGCACTGAATGCTTAAATCGTACCCATCAAGCCTACCCATGAAAACCAAACCTTGTCACCTATGTGCAACAGCATCCTCTGTGATGTACCGTGTACAGTTAAAAAAAGGAAAATTTTGGGTGTTTGTTTGTCCAGTGTGTGTATTAGTTGCAAAAAAACAAGCTGAATATCGATATGGGGGGACTTGGAAAGGTTAAATGATCCCTATGTGTCGCCAATAAGCGCCATATTGAAGGCGGCCTGTCATTTATTTAACGATGTCATGCTTAATATCCACGCTGCGCGTTGTATGTATCGAATACGCTAGCGTGCAACGCGCTACATCGCATAACGCTCTGAAATATCAGGGTTTTTTTATTTCAATCGACTTTTGTTACGGCTGCAATGGCATTAATGCATCGCTAAATCATGGCTAAAGACGTAGATTTGACTAAGGATAATCCTGATTTACCGCGAGCGATACAAAACAATATGAACGGTTTTTTAATTCAGGACTCAAAAGGACGTATTAACAATTTGATACAAATTTGAAACAATTTATTTTCAATTTGTGTTGAGTGTTTAATATCAAATTTAAATATAAACAGGAGAGTAGCGATGTTAAAAAGTCTGGGAGCTGTAGTCAAAAATAGGGGAGTCGTATCGGCTTCATTATTTTTGATGTGTCAATCTGCGTTCGCCGCTGCAGATGTGGTGTTGAAATCCAGTGATTTTGTGGGTATTTCGTTTTGGTTGATCTCAATGGCATTGGTTGCATCCACTGCCTTTTTCTTTTTAGAGCGCGACCGTGTTGCTGGTAAATGGAAAACTTCGTTAACGGTATCTGGGTTAGTCACATTGATTGCAGCCGTGCATTATTTTTATATGCGCGATGTATGGGTGCTCACAGGTTCCACGCCAACCGTGTATCGCTATATCGATTGGTTGATCACCGTACCGTTGTTGATGATTGAGTTTTATTTGATTTTAGCGGCGATTGCCAAAGTGCCTAATGGTGTTTTTTGGCGTTTGATGATTGGTACATTGGTGATGTTAGTCGGTGGCTATGTCGGTGAAGCAGGCTATATTTCTGCCTTACCAGCGTTCATCATCGGTATGTTGGGTTGGGCCTACATTTTGTGGGAAATTTTTGCAGGCGAGGCCAGCAAAATCAATGCAACGCAAGCGCCGCAAAATGTGCAATCTGCATTTAGTTTAATGCGTTGGATTGTGACCATCGGTTGGGCAATTTATCCAATTGGTTACTACTTCGGCTATTTAACAGGTGCAGATCCTACCGAAAGCATGAAAGCATTAAACATCGTGTATAACTTAGCCGATGTGCTGAATAAAATTGCGTTTGGTGTGATTATTTGGTCTGTAGCGGTATCGGAAAGTCAAAAGTCATAATTTGACTCTTTTTTAATACCACGCATGTGGCTGGTGTAAACGTTGACCTCGGGTGAATGTTTGGGCCAGCCCTCCATGTCTACTGTAAAGCGTTGCAACATGGCTAAATCCTCTGCTCAAGCGATTCATCCTCGTCCCGCTGAAATTGCACGCGTGCTGGACGATCTACTATCGGTAGTGAAAACAGACATCGTAGTGAAAACAGACATTGCAAACATCAGCCATTTCGGCGGTTTGCCACAACAAGATCGTCTGTTAACCGAGACTGTCAACACCCACTTTGCAGACACTGGGCGCATGATACGCGCCAGATTGTGTATCGATGCTGGTCTCAAACTCAATCTGCCGACCCACGATATTTTGGTGTTATCACGGGTGGTGGAATATTTGCACAATGCCTCTCTCATCCATGATGATGTGCAAGATCAAGATGCTGATCGTCGCGGTCACCCCGCGCTGTGGGTGACGTATGGCGTGAATGCTGCGATTTGTACCGGTGACTTTTTATTATCTGCCGCCTACCGTGCGCTGACGGAGTATTCCAATCCGCTGCATTTGCCGATGTTAATGGCAGCGGTACACGAACAAACCAGTCATGCGATTCATGGGCAAATGGCCGATATCAGTGCTACCCAAGCATCGCAGATGACGTTGTCTCATTACCTAGATACGGTCAAAGGTAAATCTGGTGCGCTGCTGTACTTGCCCCTGCAATTGGCCTTTTTAGCGGCCAACCAATCTCAACCATTGGCGTTGGTCAACGCAGCCTGTATGCATTTTGCCATTGGCTACCAAATTTATGATGACCTCGAAGACATCGCACAGGATTTGTGCTCAGCGCATACTAAGCCTACGTTAAACATTACAGCAGTGCTCTCGCCACAATTACCAAGCAATGGCATTGCTGAAGCACGTCAGCTGTGCACACAGCATTTAAATCAAGCCTTTGTTGCCGCCAATCAATTACCGATGGGTACAGGCGATTTGTTGGCGAAACTTAGCATGGATCTGCAACATAAGTTACGCAGGCAATCAATATGAAAAAAGCACTTGTCATAGGCGGCGGCTTTGGTGGCATGGCGGCTGCCTTACGGTTGCGCGCCAAACATTATGAGGTGACCTTGGTCGAGAAAAACGCCGCACTCGGCGGCCGCGGCCAAGTATATGTGCGCAATGGCTATACCCACGATGCGGGCCCTACAGTGATTACGGCGCCTTTTTTGTTTGAAGAGTTATTTGCGTTATTTGGTGAACAATTTTCCGATCATGTGCGCCTAGTGCCGCTCAAGCCTTGGTATCGTTTTCACTTTCACGACCGTAGCACCTTTGATTATGGTGGCAGCGTTGAGGATACCTTAGCTGAAATTGAAAAAATTTCCCCCGAGGATAAAGCGGGATATCTTAAATTGGTCGCGCATTCCAAAGCCATTTACGATGTTGCTTTTACCAAACTGTCCGCGGTGCCATTTCATCAAGTGTGGCGGATGTTTGCGGTGATTCCTCAATTGATCTGGCTACGCAGTTATGAAACTGTCTGGCAAATGGTGTGCCATCATCTCAAGCATCCCAAATTGAGGCAAGCGTTTTCAATACAACCATTGTTGGTTGGCGGCAACCCGTTTTCCACCACCAGCATTTATGGCTTGATCCATTATTTAGAGCGCGCATTTGGCGTATTTTTTGCCATGGGTGGCACGGGCGCCATTGTTAAAGCGCTTGAGGCATTGATGCGGCGACAACACATCCATATTAAAACGCAGACCACGGTCACCAAAGTGATTGTGCAACAACACACTGCCACGGCCGTACACTTGGATGATGGCAGTGTCATGGACGTTGATTTAATTGTGTCCAACGCTGACCCCACCCATTTATATCAATGCATGGTGGATGCACAGGATCTTGCCATCGAAACCAAGCTCAAGCTGCGCGTTGCCAACTACTCGATGGGTTTGTTTGTGGTTTATTTTGGGACGACCCGCAACTACCCTGAAGTTGCGCACCATACTATTTGGTTGGGAAAAAGCTATCAAACGCTACTTAAACAAATCTTTGACGATCAGCAGCTCTCCGATGATTTTTCGCTGTATGTGCATAGACCCACCGCCACAGACCCAAGTTTTGCCCCGGCAGGCTGCGATAGTTTTTATGTGTTATGCCCAGTGCCCAACTTACAAGGCGACTGTGATTGGCAGGTAGAAGGTCCAACATTAAAACAAAAAATCATTGAGGCGCTCGACCAAACCATGTTGCCTGAGTTAAAAAACCATTTGGTGGAAGACTTTTTTGTCTCGCCTGTGGATTTCCAATCACAGTATCTCAGCACGCACGGTGCAGGATTTTCCATCTCCCCTTTGTTTCGGCAATCGGCATGGTTTCGTTTTCATAACCAATCAGAATCGATTAAAAATCTGTATTTAGTCGGGGCGGGCACCCATCCCGGGGCGGGCTTACCGGGGGTGTTATGTTCGGCAAAAGTGCTGGATGCCATGCTGCCCGATGGGAATCGCGCTTGAATCCGCACGCGTTGTTAAACGCGCCTGTGTTGCCAGCGCGACAAATCCTCGCCAAACAAGGCAAAACCTTTTATGTGGCGAGCTTTTTTTTGCCATCAGAGATGGCGCAAGCTGCGACGCGCTTGTATCGGTTTTGCCGGTATGTGGATGATATTGCAGACACGGGTGATAACCCTATGCTTGCGGCGCAAGCCCTAGATCAAATGATGGCAGAGTTACGCCAAGGCCACTCTCAATCGGCCATGATGATTGATGCGCTGGCGCTGTTTCACACCTATGCGATTCCGATCGCAATTCCCATCGCCTTAATTGAGGGCGTACGGTCTGATTTGGTCATGACCCAATTGGCGGATGACGACGCCTTAATGCAATATTGTTACCGTGTCGCAGGCACGGTAGGCATCATGATGGCCAAAATATTGGCAGCCAATCATATGCAAGCTTATTATCATGCAGTTGATTTAGGGATTGCCATGCAGTTGACCAATATCTGTCGGGATGTGACCGAAGATGCCAATATGCAGCGCGTATATTTACCGCAGTGCGGATTAAATTCAACGCATCCTTCACATGCCTTACAGATGATAGACCAAGCGCATCCGCGTGTGTTGAGTAGCATTGGCATGTTGTTGCAACGCGCGGATCAATACTATGACAGCGCATACCAAGGGCTAGCCTACTTGCCAATGCGTGCCCGCTTGGGCATATTTATCGCCGCCCAGCTCTACCAACGTATTGGGCATGAAATATTGCGCCACCCAACTCAAAGCCTCAAGCAACGCATGTTTATCAGTGGGTTCAAAAAAACTTGGGTGATTATGGTCAGCTTAGGCTTTACGATGTTTCAGCGTAAACTTTGGACATCTGCCCGCACGCGGCAACACGCTAAAGCCTTGCATCAACATTTAACTGGCTTGCCAATGGTCCATGACTAAGCATTATCAATTAATCATTTTGGGTGCTGGCTGTGCTGGCTTAAGCTTAGCCACACGGCTCGCCGCGCTCGAAGCAGGGTGTCCGAGTACCTTAATCTTAGAGCAGCGCACATCGTTTGAAAATGACCGCACTTGGTGCTTTTGGCAAACAGCCGATGCAGAGGCCGTCGATTTATCACAACACGCTTGGCACCACTACGAAGTGCGAGCGGATGGAGATTCGTGTGTGCGTAACTGTGAAACGCATCCTTATTGCTATGTCTCTGGCGACAGTTTTTATCAACATGCACAGGCCACGCTCATCGCAAGTCACAACCCAATTGCGCTGCAGATGCAAGCTAGCGTGATGTCCGTGCAAAAGTTGTCAGCGGGTCAGTGGCAAGTCACCACGGCCAATGCCGTGTATATTGCAGACCATATTGTCGATACCCGTCCGAGCCAACAGCCCGCAACACAGCATGCGCGCATGTGGCAAAGTTTTTATGGCATCGAACTGCGTACCCATGCGCCGATGTTTCGACCGGATACCGTGACCTTAATGGCGATGGATGCAGGCTTTACGGATGGGTTGGGCTTTTTGTATGTATTGCCCATCTCACCGTATCAAGCGTTGTTAGAATACACCGTATTTTCACCCAACCAATATCGCGCTGAAACACTGGCGCCTTGCCTGACGTCACAATTGCCAGCCTCGCTGCAAGCGGGACAATTTGAGCTCCTTCGGACTGAATATGGCGCACTGCCAATGGGTCATTTGCAACCCATGTCCTCGAATGATCCCACCTATGTTTACGCAGGTTTGTTTGCGGGCGGAGCAAGAGCCAGTTCAGGCTATAGCTTTCAACGCATTCAACGCTGGGCAACCGTCTGCGCGAAACAATTGGCGACGCATGGCACACCGCACCCCATGCTGAAAGATCCCAATTGGTTAAGTTGGATGGATGATTTATTTTTAAGTGTATTGCTGCACCATCCTAAGCAAGCCTCTCGCTTGTTTTTTCGTTTTTTTAGCCAACCCAGTGTTGCAGCGATTGCATACTTTATGAATGATCGTCCCACACTGATGCAATTGCTGCAAATCGTCTACGCCATGCCCAAGCGGCTTTTTGTAAACGAGTGGATCACGCAGCGCAGGCCCAAAACGCATGCAAACAGTCACTAAGCCAGTCCCTGTAATCACATGGATCATATTGCTTGTCAGCATGCTGCTAGGGTTGCAAACGTTGTTTGTAGCTGCGATTGCGGTACCAGCCCCTTGGTTAATCGGCTTAATTTTTATCGTCGGCATGCCACACGGCGCGTTAGATATTGTGTTCGCCAAACGCGTGTTTGCCTATCAGCGTTGGCAGTCATGGTGTCGCTTCGTCAGCGGGTACTTGCTGTTTTCTGCTGCCATTTTTTTGAGTTGGTGGTGGCTTCCCACCATCAGCCTGTTGGCGTTTTTAGCCTTATCGGCCTATCACTTTGCCGATGATGTGGACGCGGATACGCCACACATCTTTAAATGGATCCATGGGATGTTGATCCTCAGTTTACCCGCGCTACTGTATCCACACACCTTAATCCAACTGTATCAATTATTCAGTGATAGCCCTCATATTGAACGGATGGTGACTTGTTTTGGTTGGGTTGCAATGGTGGGCTTATGGCTTGCCATCATCCTAGTGTTGTGGCGTTTTTTGCATAAGCAATCGCAGCCCACGCAAACCGTATGGTTAGAGATGTTGAGTACCTGGCTATTAATGCTGGTGTGCCCACCCTTACTTGCGTTCACGATTTATTTTTGTGTGCTGCACAGTCCAAAGCATATCCAGCGGGCACAGCTTTTTTTTAATACCACGCTTGCGGAATTAATCACTTGGCCTATGGTGCTTGCGACGATCACTGTCATGCTGACGGGGCTGTGGATGTTATCCACCAAGAGAACACTCACCTTAGACCAAGGCCTGATCGCGATGACGTTTCCATTACTCGCATCGCTGACTTATCCGCATGTATTACTGCTACATCGTGCGCATTTTAATGCGGTCACTCAGCCTATATCATGACCAATCAATCACCCTCGCTGAGGTGATTTTGGAATCAAAAAACTCAACCAACACCCATCAAAGCTGCAAGTGTTTGATCAAAAAAGGTTTGGCAACGCAACATGCATAACAATGCAACCCGCTATCAATTGCTCACTTGAGCGAGATAACGCGGGATTCATACCTTTTGCCATGCATGGTGCTGTTAAAGCCAACACGCAAAACACCCTATAAACAGACGAAAAAAATGAGCACTTGATACAAGTGCCCATTTCCCTCACGGTTTGGCGCGCCGTTGATGAGGGAAGTGAGCACTGGAAAATCAATGTGGATATCAATTAAATGATTAAAATATATCCATGTGCTTACGTTCAAGCTGTTTTATGACCCCCAAAACTGATAAACATCCTAGGTAATAAAACTAAGCTCATTACTGTTGAAGAAATCAGTCCACTCACGACAACGACTGCGAGTGGATACTCTATTTCATAGCCAGATATCGGGCCACTGATGATAATCGGGACAAGTGCAAGCGAGGTTGCCAATGCAGTCATCAAAATAGGTACTAATCGGTCTTGTGTGCCAATTTTCACGATATCGATATCTTGAAGATGATTCTGAGTAAAAATGAGATGTCGATAATGACTCATTAATAAAAGGCCATTTCTTGCCCCAATCCCCATGACGGCGATAAAACCAACCATCGCGCCTAACGAAACAATACCACCCGATAAAAATAGCCCGATAACACCACCAAACAATGCAAAAGGTAACGAGCCCAAGAAAATAAGCGTGTGTCGGATGGATTGGAAATCTATGTACACAATGACTGTGATCAGTAAAAACACCAATGCAGTAAGTCCAACTAATGTTCTGTTCGCCGCTTTTTGGGCCGCATACTCGCCTAAAAATTGCGGGTAATATCCACTTGGGAACGGCATAGATGAAACATTTTTTTCCACCTCTTTAGCGACTGCTCCCAGATCTCGCCCTTTCACATTCGCAACGATATCAATTCTTCTTGAAACTGATTCACGTTTGATTTCATTGGGCATGCCAACGATGTATACGTCTGCAACATCTTTTAGTCTTAATTGTGGGCCAAATGGTGATTGGATGGGCAGTTGCTGAATCGCATGTAAATCAACTTTGTTTTCTGCGCTACCAATGACCACAACATCCACTTTTTGCTGATTTTCATATATCTCACCCACTTTGATACCTTTGAGTAGGGTGCTAATAAGCTGACGAATATCATGGCTGGTGATACCAGCTCGTTGGGCAGCATCTTGTTTAAGACGAATGTCAATTTGCGGAACCAGCACTTGAGGTTCCACTTTTAAATCCACAACACCATCAATGGCCTGCATGGTGTTTTTAATTGCATTCGCTTGTTGGCGTAATTTCGACAAATCAGGACCAAACAGGCGCACCACAATACTTGAACTTGCCCCCGACAAGACTTCTTTGCTGCGCTCTTTCAAATAAGTCTGCACATCTGTAAATATACCCGAATAGCCACGCATACTTTTTTGAACGGCAGTAACCGTTTTTTCATAGTCTACTTCTGGATCAATACTGATCCATAGCTCTGTAAAATTCGGGCCAACAACTTCATCTGCAGCCTCTGCTCGGCCAATGTGTGCGCCAAAGTTTCTCACACCAGGAATGGCCAGCAATTCATCGCTGGCACGTAAGGTCATTTTTTTCATTTGCGTGATTGAAGCGCCTGGACGTTCCAGAAAATGCATCAGAAAATCAGTTTCTTTAAATGCAGGGAGAAACTCTGACCCTAAAAAAAATGTGCTTGCAGTGGTAGACGCAAAAAAGAGCGTAGCAAAAAGATACATTTTCTTAGGTCGCGACAATATGGCCTCTTGTAGATGTGCAAACTGACCATGCAGCCAAGTTACAAATGCCGTATCTCTAGTTTCATATGTTGTGTCCAACAACATAAATGAAAGCGCTGGAGTCACGATCAGCGCCACCACTAAAGAGGCTAAAACCGCAATCAAATAAGCTAATGCCAGTGGTTTAAAAAAAGCACCGGCAATGCCGTCTAGGAAAAATACTGGGATAAAAACAACCATCACAATCATGGTTGCAAAGACCACGGCACTGCGAACCTCCAATGAAGCACTCACAATGACCGTGAGCTTTGATTTGGGTACGGTTAATAATTGGTTTGTTTTGAGCCGCCGAATGATGTTTTCAACATCAATAATTGCATCATCCACGACCTCTCCCAATGCAATCACCAAACCGGCAATGACCATGGTATTGATGCTGACATGAAAGGCTGTTAGCACTAATATCGCGCTGATGAGCGAAAGTGGAATTGCACAAATACTAATCAATGCAGCGCGTTTATTTCGCAAAAAAAGCATTAGGATCAGTGCAACCAACACAGCGCCGATGATTAACGCATGCTGCAAATGATTGATTGCCCGTTCGATGAAAGTAGCTGGTCTAAAAATAGTGGAGTCGATGGTGAGCGCTTTAAGGCCAGGTGATAATTCAGCAATCGCGGCCTCCACACCTTTTGTGACTTCAAGGGTGTTGGCACTTGGGTGCTTTTCGACAATCAACAACAGGCCATCGCTAGTATTAATCACTGCGTCACCGATGGGCGGTGGGGATCCGATGACAATGTCTGCAATATCGCCCAATCGTATGGACGAGCCATTTTTATAATCAACGACAGTGTTTGCAAGTGCTTCAGGCGTTGTGGATTGTGGATGGCTGACGGCAATACGTTGATTTGGCGTGTCAACAAAGCCACCTGTCTCAATGCTAGAGGCATTGCCAGAGGCCAATATCACTTGTTGAAGACTGATGCCAGCAGCGCGCAGACGCGCTGGGTCAATCATAATTTGTAGCTGCTTATCTCTCTGCCCCCAAATAGCCACATTGGCAACACCTGGGACTGACATTAACCTTGGGCGAATTGTCCACATGGTCAAGCGACTGATATCCATCTGAGAAAGGGTACCGGATGTGACCCCAATTTTGAGCACCCGCGATAAAGAGGACAAAGGGGGCATCATGACGGGTGGTTTTGCCACCATTGGTAGACGGCTAGCGGCAAGGGCTAGTCTCTCCTGAACATACTGTCTGGCTTGAAAAATATCCGTACCATCTGCAAACAGCATCACCACTGAGGAAAGACCTAATACAGATTTTGATCTTAAGGTCTTTAATCCAGGGGTGCCATTTAGTGCATGTTCTAATGGCATGCTGATCAGTTGCTCTACTTCCTCTGTAGAGAGTCCCGGTGCTTCGGTCTGGATTTCAACTTTGACTGGGGCAAACTCTGGAAAAACATCCAGAGGGACCTCTTTAACAATATGGACTCCAACCATCATCAAAGCGATTGCAAGTAGGATGACCAACAGGCGTGCCCGAACAGCAGTATGAATCAATTTTTTTAACATCGTGATGGCCTCATCAACTAATGGCTGAAGCCAGTTTCAAGTGCAAAAAGCTCTAATGCACCATTTGAGACAACTTGAGCGCCCACTGGCGGGCCAGCCGAGAGAAAGGCGCGTTGACCACTCACCTGTTCTATAAACACTCTTTTTCGCGAATAGATGTTTTTTGACTGCTGAATGTATACCCAACTATTTCCATATACATCAAATATCACTGCCGAATATGGAATGTTGTAGGCAAACACTTGTTTTGTTTGTTTGCTAAGCGCCACGGATACACGTTGCATAGGTCGCAATGTCGCCTGTGTTTTTGCAATGGTGTAATAAAGATAAATCGAACCTGTGAGCGGGTCGGCTGTGAGTGGTGCTTGCGCAGGCGAGGCAATCATGGCTTGAGTGCTCGTACTATCTGCGCGTATAAAAAATTCTGCATTCGCTTTTTGATCAATGTCGTCTATATCTCCTACCGGAATCGGTACTCGTAACCAAAGTGTATTCAGGGACGAAATTTCAATGATGGGATTGCCTGCAGAGATGACTTGGTCATGCACGGCAAACATATTGCTGATGATGCCCGTTTGTGGGGAACGGATATCTATCGCATCAAGCTCGCCTACTGTCACTATTTGATGCAAAGCCTTTTTTTTCACATTGGCGGCTTCTAGATTACGTAATGCCAATTGATAAGCCGCATAAGCATCATCCACACTACGTTGACTGCCTGCCAAATCACTTAGTAATGTTTCTGCCCTTTTTAACGCAATCTCTGTTGCGTCAACTTGCGTTTGTGCAACCTTTACCAAGCTCTCAGCATCTGCAAGTGCATTTACCATGCTTGCCCGTGTATCAGCCGTTATGATGGGCTTAATGCGATACAGTAATTGCCCGGATATAACGTGCGTGCCGGGTTGTAAAGCATGTTTGTCCAATGTGATGAGCTTTCCAGACATTGGCGCCGACACAGTCACAACACCTCCACCTGGAATAACAATATCACCACCATAGTTTTTGCGAATGGTGTGCTTGTCGGATTGGACGGTTTCAATGGTGATGCCTAGTTTGCGATAAGCCTCATCCTGTAATTGAACAGTATTAAGCTCGCTTTCGTTTAAAACCTGATGCGTTAGATGAGTTTGTTGTGTATGGTTTGCTGTTGACGGCATCGTTTGCTTGAAAGTCACAATTAGGGCTAACGTGGTCACAAATGCAATCAATATCCAAATCTTTTGTTTGGAGTTACGCGTTATATGGGACATATTTTTTGGAATATTTAGACGCATTTTTTATCTACCTTCTATCGTTTGCAATGGCGTATCTCGGTTGAATGCACTGCTACGATTTAACTCTGCAAGCTTGGATATCACGTCTGCCTTCAGTTGAACTTCTCTGATTTGTGTATCCAACAGTTGACGATTTACTTCTAAGGTCTGAAGGTAAGAGATTTCGCCTTTAAGGTAAGCTTGCTCAGTGCGTTGGCGCATTTGTTGCGCGTTTGAGATCAGCAATGTTTGTAAGATTTGCCAGTCATGACAAGATTGTTGGTATTGCAGATGCGATGTATTGATTTCCAGGCTTGCTTGTTGCAATAGCGCGTTCAGTGTCAGTTGCGCTTTCTCTAATTCAGCCCCGGCTTTACTGATTGCGCCTTGATTCTGATTTCCCATCGGCAGTGTCGACCGTATTGCTGGACCTAGGGTGTGCCCATTTACTTGACCGCTTGTTGCATCTGCTGTTGCGTTCAATCTAAACCAATCTACTTTTGAAAGATTCAATTTCTCTTCTGCGACACGAACAGCGAATTTTGCAGAAATAATGTCTGGTCTTTGTTCCAGTGAAAGGCTTAACAACTTTTCTGTTTCATCCGCGGTGCAAGCCGGGATTAAATGAGGTTGCAGATGGATGTTGTCATGCACCTTTGCAGAACCAATAAGATTTGAAAGCCGCTGCATTTTTATATTGACCTCATACTGCGCGATCTCCCAATCACGCTTGGCTAGATCAGCATCATTTTTCGCAATCAGCATCTCTTTATTGCTGATGTCACCAGCGTCTAAACGTTTAAGCGCAATGTTAAAAATTTGATGACGTAATTGATACGCATCTTGACTCACGTGAAGGTACTCTTGCGACAACACCGCTTGTGCGTAGCCAATTCGAACGTCTTTAATCAGATTTAGCCCAGACTGAATGAGTTTATAAGCGACCGCATCAGAAGCTTGCTTCATCGCACGTACTCTCATGGGGCGCGTCCATAACAGTTCTACAGGAAAATCTATCGCATATCGATAAGGTTTATTCGTGACACCAAACGCGAATAACAGCTCTGGATTGGGTAACATACCAGCTTGTACGAGATCCGCTTTTGCAATTTTAAGATCGCTTAATAATGCCAAAAACGCTGCATTTTGATTAAGTGCAAGGATCACTGCGTCGTTTTCGGTCAAAGGTTGTGTGTGATCTAACGGAACAAAGGTATCTGGTTTTATCTTTGATAACTGTGGATCGTAAGTAAATACTTTTTGTATCACTTCTGATCTGTTGAAGGTTTTCGGTATGGCTTGGCAACCGCAAATGTCGATCACTAGCAAAACCAGCAGCATTCGCTTCCATTGATTTGAGGATATGATTCCCATCGAAAGATTGCTCATTAAGTCTTAATGATGGGCAATTTAAATGGTTAAACTTAACGCACACTTAAGAGCTTAATTGATGGTTTGTTAAGCTTCTCTTAAGTTATTTGGGGCAAAATCACGGCAAGACATCAATGTCATTATTTAAGGTTGCCATTTATATACTGAGGCTAAGTTGTGCGGATATTGCTTATTGAAGATGACGAGATGATAGGACAAAGCTTGCAAATGGCTTTAAAAATGCATGTCGTCAATTGGGTAAAAGACAGCTTTGCTGCTGAACATACCCTCACTGTGGAAAGCTATGATTTGATTCTTTTAGACCTTGGGTTACCCAAGCGCTCTGGACTGGATTATCTTGTGATGTTACGAAAAAAAGGCGTATCTACCCCAGTATTAATCATTACTGCACGGGATGCGATAGAAGACCGCGTAAAAGGTCTTGATTGTGGTGCGGACGATTATTTATTAAAGCCGTTTGCAATTGAGGAACTAGAAGCCAGAATAAGAGTGCTTGGGCGACGTCAACAAGGCAGATCAGATCCTGTCATTCGATACGGTGAGGCTAGCTTAGACCCAGCCTCTTACACACTCAGTTATCAGGGGAACACCGAGCGACTATCCGTAAAAGCATTTAATCTCATGCAAGTGTTGATGGAACATCCTGGTGTGATTTTTTCAAGAAGGCAGCTAGAAGAAAAGTTATATGGTTGGCATTATGAAGTAGAAAGTAATGCGGTGGAGGTACATATTCATGCAATCAGGCGCAAGTTTGGTGCGGACATTATTATCAACGTGCGTGGTGTAGGCTACACCTTTCCCAAAAAAAGCGTGCAACCATGAAGTACTCGATTAAGCGTTTTCTGCTCACCTATATTACTTTAATGATTTTGGTTGTGTATGCGTTGATCAGTGCAGTTGCTTATTGGGTCAGCAATGAAGAGCTCAACGAGCTCTATGATGCGAATTTGCAACAGGTAGCAAATACGATAGCTGCACAACGTCTGGCAATGCCTAATAATTCAGGAATGAGCAAACCTCAACACGTTGAAACGGCTAAAAAGATACATGGGGAAGAAGAGTTTCACGTGCGTGTGATCGCAAAAAATGGCAGGATTATGTATGAATCTCATCCAGAAGCTCAAATCCCAACGGCCAATGCGTTAGGTCTCACAACACAAAGATATCAAAGCACTTCATGGCGATTATTTAGCGTAAAAGTCAATAATGAAACCATTCAAGTTGCGCAATCATTAAGGTTAAGAAAAAATACAATTAAAGAGACCGCCTTAAGTTTAATGACCTCGCAATTACTGTGTGTGCCTGTCCTCGTGTTGTTGATTTTTTATGCCATCAAGATGGCTCTCATTCCGTTGTCTCAATTATCCAATCAAATATTATCTCGAAACAGTACTGAGCTAAATCCGTTTTTATTAGATAAATTACCCATCGAAATAAAACCATTAGTGGAATCACTCAATCAATTTATGGGAAAAGTGTCATCAATGGTAGCGATGTTAAATAGATTCACAGCAGACGCAGCGCACGAACTTCGCACGCCGATTACGGCACTTAAACTGCAAGTCACGGTACTTGAGCAAGCTGAAACAACTTCAGAAAAAGTGTCTGCATTACAGTATTTAAAGGCGGGCATTCAAAGATCAGAACACTTAGTAGCTCAATTGTTAACGTTGGCAAGATTGGCACCTGAAAACAACCAAAAACAACTTATGCAATTTGATTTGGGCGCATTAGTGAAAGAGTCCATCGAGCAACTACTCCCATTCGCACAAAAAAAGAATATTGACCTTGGCTTTCGTCATGAACAAATGCATCAAATTTACGCGTCTCAACATGAGATAAAAATACTCATTAACAATGTGTTGGACAATGCCATTCGTTACAGTCACACACATGGCAAAATTGATGTCGAACTCATCAATCAAGCTGACAACATCACTCTAAAAATTAATGACAACGGACCTGGCATCTCTGATCAAGATAAAGACCATGTTTTTGATAGATTTTACAGAGGTGAACATATTGACACAGCAGGTTCTGGCTTAGGGCTTGCAATAGTGAAGGAAATTGCTGAACGTCATGGATTAATCATAGCCCTAGTAAATCGTAATCCAGGACTTTCCTTTAATGTGATTTTTTTACTTCAGAAAAAATTAAATCTTTTGCTTTGAATGAATAAATTTAGATAAAAGTGCCCAGATCCATCGCCTTCGGTGGAAAAGGAAATATGCTAGAACCGTTGTGGTGTAAGCCTTTTTGTTTGTGGCGCGCCGTAGATAATTTAAGCGAGCACTGGGAACTCAGAGCTAGCCTAGATTGAGGCGTTGGACTACCGACAGTAACTATAAAATTAATGGCAATTCATTAAGGTGTGTATCGAAATCCGATAGATAGCCATTTACTGTCACTTTCACCATCTAATTGATGTCCTAAGGTCGTATCAATCTGCAATAAATTTGGTATTACACTGTAGCGAATGCCAATTTGATAAAACGGTTTCTGCTTTTCATCGCCATAAATTTCTGCAATTCCCAGAATATTTGCTTTTAAAGGGATTTCCGCACCAAAACCATAGGTTGCTTTTGGACGGTTAATACCTTTATCTTTCAATAGCCCTAAATTTGTATGCAACACTAAATCGTTTTTAAATGCGTATGAAATTGGAAAATAAATATAAGTATTACCAAATTGATTTGGGCCAGGATTGATCTTTGGATGTGCAATTTTGCCAACCGCAACACCATAACCAAACTCATTTGTTGCTAGTGGTTTAAACAATGTCTTAGCTTGAAATACATAATCTTGAGTACTTGATGATTGATTGTCATTTGTAAACGTTCCGCCGCCGAGCGTTATTTCAAAATTACCAGTGAAGTTGCACGCAGGTAATGCCCAAAATTCCGATGATGCATTGTATTGTCGAGACCATGCCTCAAGCTGACACTTTCCTGCATTTGTTAAGCGCGCATCGTCTGTTACAAAAGGCCGCGCAGCCCACAAAGGGGTTGAAATTAAAAGTATATTAAATATTATAATTTTTATTAAGCTTTTCATAATTCAAATTCAAAGTAAATTATATGCACACAGAGCTTATAGTTTATTTGTTGTTGTGTTGTATTGCGTCAAATATCATATTTTTAACAATGGGTATTCGTATTTTGCGATTGAAAATTTAATTTCACGTCAAATGTAATTGATGTATAAGTTCGTATTGTGTGATTGATTCTATGGAGCTATGGTGGATATTTTTGAATCTTTAGGTTTTAAGTGGGACAGGTCATTAATTCCAACCAATGTTAAGATTAATTCTGTTGAGAGAGCTTGCTTTCGTTTTTATCGAATGTTGCCTGAATTTGTATGGCATGCAAGTGTGCTTGAAGGCAACCCGTTCACATTTCCAGAAGTTAGGACACTTTTAGATGGTATTACTGTTGGAGGAAGAAAAATTTCCGACCAAGATCAAGTTTTAAATCTTGCTGAAGCTTCAAAGTTTTTGCTTGGAATGGTCAAGAGTAACTATTTTAAAGTCGACAAAGAGACTTTCTGTTCAATACAGAATATCGTCGCTCGCAAAGAAGCCCTTGAATGGGGCCATTTTCGTGGTGAAGGGTTTGAAACTAACTACACTCCAGATGTAGGGCTGGGTGAGTTTGGAAAATACACGCCACTGCCTACATTGCCTCACGCGCCAGAGCTTAATCGAGTGTTTTCTTCGGGCAATCAAGCATTAGAAAGCATTAATAATCCTTTGGAAAGAGCCATGGCTTTTTTCCTGTTTGGCGCATTGCAGCAATTCTTTTTTGACGGAAATAAACGCACATCACGCTTTATGATGAACGGCATTTTAATGTCTGCCGGCATTGATGCGATTAGCGTCCCAGCTGCAAAAACGAATGAATTCAATGAGAAGATGCTTAACTTCTATCTTACTAAGAATGCTACTGAAATGATGGATTTTCTCGTCAAATGTCATCCAGATTTTGAGCAAGACCATAATTGATGACGGAGGTGGTGATGGCTCTGGCGGTGGCGCGGCTGGAGGCCCTCCACCATCAGGCATAAAGTTTGGCAGATAATTGTGCCTGCTAATATCTTAAATCTGCCGTCATATACAGTTACAGCATTTAAAGAAAACGATCATGACTACCATATAGATGGTGTGACAATTGCCAGTACGACATCATGCCCACATTACAAATCCACTAATCTTGTTAGTTTTGGTCGTAAAGAACAAATGATTAAGGATCTGCCGTAGCATGGCAAGCGCGTAGGCATTTACATTGATACTAAGCGATTCCGTTGCAGGTCTTGCACGAAAACGTTTTACGAGTCACTACCTGACGTCGATGAAAAACGATCAATGGCTAATCGACTAGTTACTTGGATTGGAAAGTAAGCGATTAAGTGAATCGCCACTAATTTACCAGACACCTTTAAGCCGTAATTGGATTAAAAGTCGTCTGTTGAGACGGGCGAAGTCCAGTATCGTGACTTTTTCTTCATTTACACGAATTCTGGGCGAAAATACAAAAAAATAAGGCTGGGGTTAACCAGCCTTTGTTTTGAATGCCATGCAATAAAAATTAAGCTTGTTTACGGCGCACACCTGCAAAAACCAACAAAGCACTACCAAATAACCAAGCTGAAGCAGGCTCGGGCACTGCAGAAGGGCTAGCCGTAAAGCTTGCATTGCTAAGATCAAAAGAACTAAAGGCACCCGTTCCAAATAGATTTGATTCAACAAACCAACCAAACGCATCGCCCGCAACAAGTGTCACCGTCGTTGTACCAGTTGGTTCTGTAAGAGAATCATTGGCGAAGGCTAATTGAATTTTATTTCCGTTGAGTAAGTAGCCAGCAGTCGAAGAGCTATTATTTTCAACAAGTTTCCAGTCAAAACTAAATACACCAGCGGTGGTAAACGTGTCTTCTAATTGGCTGTAAGCATAACCTTGATCGAATCTATCTTGAGATCGTACACTCACTTGTCCCAGATTAGTCGTTTCATTGAAAGATCCACTTTTACCACCTACGCCTGAAGTGCTATTAACAAACGCTGCATTGGCAACCGACGTAATTAGGGCGAGTGTGGTAACTAATAATAATTTAAGTAGTGTGTGCATAAAGGATATCTTTCGGAGCGCAATTAATTAAGTTTAAATAGCAAAGTAAATGAATTCCTAATTCATCGTAAAAGATAAACATCAAATGCTCAATGGCCCATTCAGGTAAATTTAAATTAAAAATCTATGTGATCATTACAAGTACCAATTTTATGTGGCATTTGCCAACGTAGATACCATTGACTTATAACACTTAATTATTCCTCGTCAATCACTCCTAAATCCCCCGATTCTTATTAGATTCGGAGAGCATTTTCAAATGGGTCAATTTTACCCCTAAGTGGGTTAACTCTGGATACAACTCAACACACACTCATATATATATGCTTGGATATTCAAAATGCTAATTAACTTTAGCGTTTTAAGATAAGTTAATTAGCTTAATAAAATCCTCGGGTGATAATGCCTTACTAAAGTACCATCCTTGATAAGCAGTACAGCCATTGTCATTTAAAAAACCTTTTTGTTCTGCAGTTTCAACACCTTCAGCAACAATTGTCATACCCATTTCATTTGCAAGACCAATAGTTGAACGAACTATCGTTTCATAGACTTTATTTCCAGGAATTTGAATTATAAAACTCCTATCAATTTTAAGTTTATTAAAAGGCATTTGTCCTAAGCGTGCCAGTGAAGAGTGTCCAGTTCCAAAATCATCCATCGCAATAGAAAAGCCTGCTTCCTTAAGTGCTTTTAATTGTAAATTCGTCATTTCAGGGCTAGCCATTGCGACTTGCTCTGTGATTTCGATTTCTAATAATGAACGAGGACAGCCGTATTTATCACAGGATTTTTCAATTTTGCTTACAAGATCAACTTGCCTGAACTGCAGTGGTGAAATATTGATGGCGACTTTAAAGTGATAACCCTGCTGACACCACTGTGCTAGCTGCTTGGTTGATGCATCTATTACCCAATCACCAAGAGATGTAATTAACCCCGAGGACTCGGCAATTGGAATAAATTTGCTTGGAGGAACGTTACCTAACTCCTCATCAGTCCATCTCAATAGTGCCTCAGCACCTACAACATGATCATCTGCAACATTTACAATTGGTTGATAATAAAGAACGAGCTCATTGAGTGCGAGAGCTTTTCTTAAATTTGAGAGGATCTTAATATTTTCATGCGCAGTGGATGATTGCTCATATCTGTATTGGACTGCAATTCCCTTACCAGCCTCTTTTGCAGCATACATCGCGATATCAGCATGACGTAGCAAAGTGTCCGGATCGTCGCCATCATGAGGTATTAAGCAATAACCTAAACTTGCAGTTGGTATGATCTCTTGGTTGTTGATAATCAATGCTTGGCTAATGGTTTTTAAGACCTGTTCTGCAGTGGCATGTACTTCTTCCACATTTTTTAAGTTGTTAAAAATGGCTGCAAATTCATCCCCACCCAATCTCGCCAAGGTGTTGTCATTGAGCATGACTTTACCCAGTCGAGTGGCAATTTCCATAAGAAAAATATCTCCTTGAAGATGTCCAAAAGTATCATTAACTATTTTGAAATTATCTAGATCAATCATCATCAACGCACTCATATGGTTTTCATTGATTTTGAGATCATTAATTGCTTGCTCTAGCCGTTGTCTTAAAAAGGTTCTATTTGGTAAGTTTGTTAATGGATCGTGACTAGCCAAATAGCGTAACTTCTCTTCATTTTCTTTTCTTATTGAAATATCAGAAACTAAAGCGACAAATATGGATTCTCCGTTTCGCATGGTTTCAGAAATAGATAGTTCAACATCAATTATTTTTCCACATTTACGAATGCCAGTGATTTCACAATCATTGACTGCGTGATTTAATTTAAATTGTTTTAAAACAATATTCCATTCGCAACTCTCATCATCTTCACCTTTTTGACAAAATAAATCTGAGATGTCGTTACCTACAATTTCCGTCGCTTTATACCCAAAGATGGTTTCAGCAGCTGGATTCCACGAAAGGACTTTGTGAGTACTATCGAAAGTAATTAATCCATCTAACATGTTGTCGATGACAGCTTGAGTTTGCGTGGCTTGTTCAGCGAGCAACGTTTGTGCTTTGAGTCTCTCAGTAATGTCGCGCACTATTGCAACAAAATGCGCACTTTCATTGGCATGCGTAACGTACTGTAAAAATATCTCGACAGGAATCGTTTTATTGTCTTTGGTGCGATGAACTGTTTCAAATTTTAAGGAGGATTTTTCACCTTTTAGTAAAGGTCTGATATACGCCTTAAACTTTTCTGACGTAAACTCAGGCTTTATATCCCACGGATGCATATTAAACAATTCGTCACGTGCATAGCCAACCTGTTGTATTGCACCTTCATTAACATAGAAAAACTGAAGATTAATTGCATCAAACATAAAAACGCAATCAAGCACTTGATCAAGATTTCTTTTGAACTGCTCTAATGACTTTTGAATTGTTTTTTGCGTTGTAATTTCTGAGAGGATAACTACAAATCCTTCAAACGTTCCGACATCGTTGTAGGTTGGGTCACATTGTATTTTTGCCCAATATTTCATGCCAAGTTTTGTGTAGTTAAGTATTTCAAGATCAAAACCAACTAACTTAGATATACCACTATCAATTTCATGAGTAATACTGTCTTCACGTTGGTGAAACGTTAAAAAGTCTTTTAGAAGTACTCCCTGCAGATCTTCCAGAGAATACCCACTCATAATGAATAAACCTTGATTTACCCATTCAATATAACCATTAGCGTCAGTCGTCATGACGCCATTGTTAGTGTGGCTTGCAACTTTTGATAATCTTTTCAACTCCGTTTGATTGATATCATTAATTTTTTTGAGTCTCGCAGCATCAACAAGCTGGCCTAATGTCGCAATAAAAGGCTGCAAAAACTCAACAATTGATTCATCGTAACCACCTTCACGATTCGCAAGACCAAACATACATACCATTTCACCTTCGTGAAATACTGGTACACCTAAAAAGGAATTTAAAGAGGGATGACCCAGCGGTAAACCACCACTTCTTTTATCTTCGGCTGGATTATTAGAAATGATGACTGATTGATGTTTAATTGCCCAACCGAATAAAGTATCTAAATTATGAAACTCTAATCCACTGGATAATTTGCTCTCATAAATTGCTTTTGACTCCGCATTCCATGAAATGTCCGTAATAGCATACGATTTTAGGTAATGTTGATCATGCTCATCTTTAAGAATTTCACCGATAAAACCAAACTCACTTTTTGATATTTTCAATAATTCATTGAGCAAATGATCAAAGGCTTTTTTCTTGGTTTCGTCTGTAATGAATTTTGATTGTGCCTCAGAGATGACTTTACCTAAGTGTTGCGAGAGCGCAAGCTCAACACTTTTTTTGTAGATATTGTTATATTGAAATTCAGTCTCTACACAATGTGCCAAATTTGACAAAATATCTCGCTCAGCCGCCGTGAGTTTTTTTGATTTATTAGAAATAACGCATAACGTACCAATTGGAAAACCATCGGGAGAGTAAAGTGCAACTCCAGCATAGAACCTAATATAGGGCTCGCCAATAACTAATGGATTATCAAAAAACCGTTCATCGGTGAGCGCATCTTCCACTTCGAATATTTCGTGACTGTTTATGGCGTGCGCACAAAAAGATATATCTCTGTGCGTTTCACAAACATTAATGCCTTGTTTTGATTTAAACCATTGGCGTTCTGAATCAATGAGTGAAACTATTGCAATAGGTACATTAAGAGCTACGGTAGCAATTTTGGTTAACAAGTCGAAGCGCTCTTCAATTGGCGTATCGAGTAGTTTAAGGTTGTATAAAGACTCTAGGCGCAAATCTTCATTTTTTGGTTTTGTTGGAATTAGCATGTAATCAAATCCTAGGATAAATTTGTTAATGCACTGAATATTTATCGATTTTTTATCTATTAAAACAAATTAAATGTCTTTACAAGGATATGAATAAAAATAAGGTAAACCCACTTATTCAGTATATTCTTTTTAACAGAATACAATCTTTTAATATGACCGTTTAAATGTAGTTTGTTTAGTCACCTATATACAGAATATGAGAGCGCCACAATGAAAAAGGGTTGCGACCCTCGCAACCCTTCTTTAAAACAAAATGCGTTTAGTTTACGCAATCAACCCCATATTAATCATGGTTGTAAATCTACAGTGCTTGTTTACGACGAACGACAGCACCAATCAATCCCAACCCCATAATCAACATGCCATAGATTTCAGGTTCTGGAACTGCAGCGACTGTGTAACTGAACTTGTTTGCAGCAGCAGTTGCATTTTCATTCTCGATGAAAATTTGTGACGCTGTTCCATTAACCACGGTGTTTAATCGCATAAAAACGTTACTTCCAAACCGGTTTGGCGTCGTACCAAAGTCAGTAGTGCTTCCATCAGACCTAGTAGGGGCCCAACGCTGTTGATCAGTTCCTAATAAAAAAACTTGAGCTGCAGGGTCATAGTTGAAAACAAAGCCCCGAGCAGTTGGGCTATTTAGTAATTGAAGATCAGTTGAAAGTGACAACACATTATTTGACATCGTATAACTGAAGCGCTTCAAATCACTTGCGTTTACCAAACCGTCTGATCCAATATTTGTAGAATCATAAGTAAACTGACCTGATAATTTCACGGTTGAGGGTGCACTGTTAGGGGCATAATCAAAGTTGACTTGTACTAGCGCAGCTTGTGCAATTGAGGATACAAAAGCTAAAGCAACAGTAAAGACAGTTTTGTGTATAAATGACATTAAAATTTCCAATCTTTCGTTATGTTATTTTTTTAACTTAAATTTAATGAGCCAATGAAAGTACGGCAATGGTATTAATGGCTATTAATTGTTGCAATAGCCTTTTCAGGTCAGTATGTGTCACAAGCTCGATCCTTACAAACAATTAGGGGCTTGGACATCACCCGATTCAATAGTCATTAGATCATTAGCAAGCTAAATAAAAACGCTCGCTATTGATTCAGATAAAACCGCATGGATTTTGTTAATAACTTTTCAAGTTGTGGATAAAAGTACTTATATCCATCGCCTTCGATGGAAAAGGAAAAAGGCTAAAACCGTTGCGGCGTAAGCCTTTTTGACTTGTGGTGCGCCGACGATGATGGATACGAGCACTGGAGACTCAAAGTTAGCCTAGATTGAGGCGGTATACTACTGACAATGTCTACAAAGTTGGAGGCAATTCACCATTTGCGTAATTTTATAAGGTAAAAGTTATCAATTTATTTAAACGACTTAATACTTTTTTTGTGTCAATCAGCGTCCAATATTTTCCACTTTTACTTTTGGCTTTCGATAACTTTTGCGAAGTTTGAAAAGGTAAGATTAATTACCTGTTTCAAAGATGTCACAATATTTTAATATCTAACTACAAAAAATCTCACCTATTTACGCGTTAACTGAAAAACGTTTTTTTGTTTTGATACTCTACGACTACGTAATGTTGCCATCATCAAGCCAAGACCAACCGCAAAAAGGCCAAATGTCTGTGGCTCTGCAACTGCCAAAACTTGAGATGGGCGCATCAAGAGTTGTGGATCTAGGGGCTCGCCCCAATCACCTGCAGTTGTTCGAGCAAAACGGATACCATCTTTTGAGCCATTAATATTGGCATCCCAACTTGCTTCCACTGATACCTCAGCATTACCAGCATTAGAGAGCGTTTCGAGAGAGATTTCTGTTCTCAAGTTAATTAAGCAGACATCAATTAATGGGCCATTATTTACATCTATACAACTGCGGCCTTTCATACTGGTATCACCATCCACGGTTGTTAATGAGCCCATCCCAGATGTCCATAACTCAAACAAACGATTAAGACTTTGATTTATCGTAAATGTCTGTTGGGTTGGGGAATTTTCGTCAAACAGGTAGCTGTAACTGATTTTTTCAATTACAGGCCGTCCGTCAGCAGTGGTAGTTACCGAAGTTGGATTTAAACCCATATTGATGATAAATAAATCAACATTAAGCTTGCTACTGCCAGTTACAGTTTGAGGCTGAAACGAAAAGTCGTTTAATGAATTGGGGGAAAATCCTGCATTAACGTTTAAGGTTAAGGTGAAATCTAAAGGATTGGATGCAAGTTGTTGGGCAGTTTGACGTTCAACTTGAAAGCCAAAGCTATTAATCATTTGTGCATTGGCAAAACCGGAAGCGGCTGCATAATCAGATTGCCAAACCGATGCCTGTGTTTGGCTCACGCGAGAGATTGAAGTGCCAGTTGCTTTAGTGCTGATGTATCCATTTCTTGCACTTACAGCAGCGAGTGCATCAGCCTTAAACGGTCTAGGAATATTATCTGAAAAAATAACTGGACCAGACATATTTGCTTCATAAGACAAACCTGTACCGTCCGCAAAAAGTCCGCTATTTGGTAGTCCCGTAGAAATACTATTAGGGCTTATGTATTGAAAATTTTCAATCGGAAGCGATGGGCCAGATACAGGTGTTGTCGGATTACCCCTGATATCAGGCCCAAAAAATTGGGCATTAGCGCGCTGAGCAAATCCATTTTGTTTTACAACTGTATAGGCGTTAACCTGAGCAGGTAACAAAAAAATAAAAAATATATAAGAGTAAAGGTGATATTTGCTGATTTTTGATAATGATGAACAAGCATTAAACACAGTGGCGATTAGATTTAGGAAGCGCATGATGTACACCCTTGAAAATTTAGTTTTACCTTATATAAAGCGCAATCTTTCGTCAATAGTCCACAAAGGGTGTAATGGAAATTGCAAATTACATACACTGCACTTCACTATTAATCGCTGGCAAAGTTCAAGGCGGCTTTTTTAAGAAATCCAAAATCACTTAGCATTTCAGTTGTATCACCTTTTAAAACATGCTTTTTTCCCAAATTTGATATCGATCGGTAAAATCGATCGTTTGCAACTCAACTGCATATCCTAAAACTCTATCTTTAAATCTAGCAGCAATAGACTTAACCCGCTTTGCTAGACAAATCGAAATACACATTATCCAAATTTATATGTATTCGAAATCCACCGAGTTAAACCACGCAAAAACCAATAATTGTTTTTCAATTTCCTTTAAAACTTTTAATTAAAAATAAATCATTATTTTTTATGAAAATCATAAATAGTATTGATATATTTCATTAATATTTGGTGTTACCTTTTTCAAAAAAACACTTTTAATTTAATGGATCAACTTTCCGATCTTAAAGCAATATTACACTCCAAGCGCGCCAACATCTATTTGCTTGAGCATTGTCGCGTCATGCAAAAAGAGGGTCGCGTGCTTTACCTCACCGAGGCCAAAGACGAAAACCATTACTGGAATATCCCCATTGCTAATACTACTTGCATTTTGCTTGGGACTGGCACTTCCATAACCCAAGCCGCAATGCGCATGCTGGCACAAGCAGGTGTATTGGTTGGCTTTTGTGGTGGCGGTGGTACACCGCTACTCATGGCGACAGAAATCGAGTGGATGAGCCCGCAAAGCGAATACCGTCCCACTGAATATGTGCAAGGATGGCTCAGTTTTTGGTTTAATGAAGAAAAACGGCTGCAAGTCGCCAAGGAATTTCAGCAATCACGTACTCAATTCATTGAGCGCATTTGGCTCAAAGATAAAGATCTGCAAGCCGAAGGCTTCGCTAGTCAGAGTGAATCACTTAAAAGTGCCTTACAACGTTACGGCCAACAAATTGATAATGCCAACAAAGTGGGCGATTTGCTCATGCATGAGGCTAGCCTTACCAAACAACTCTACAAACTCGCCACCCAAACCACTGAAATCACAGACTTTAGCCGCCAACACGACGGCCAAGATCTTGCCAACGCATTCTTAAATCACGGTAATTACTTAGCCTATGGCTTAGCCGCGACTACCCTTTGGGTGCTTGGCATTCCTCACGGCTTTGCCGTCATGCATGGTAAAACAAGACGTGGCGCACTGGTATTTGATGTCGCCGATTTAGTCAAAGATGCAATAGTGCTGCCATGGGCCTTTGTCTGCGCCAAAGAAAAAACCACTGAGCAGGAATTCAGGCAACAACTCCTACAAAAATTCACAGACCACAACGTGCTAGAGTTTATGTTTAATCAAGTGAAACAAGTGTCGCTTCAATCTCTTCAATTCACTCTCCCTGTGAAAGAGGGCAAGGGTAAGGTAGGGAGTGAGGCATGACGCGGCAACACCGTATTTTTAAATATGGCGAATACGCCACAATTAAAATTTCCAGCTTAAAGCAGGAACAATAAATGCCATGATGGTCACCTTTATTAGCAAATGCCAGAAAAAAGCGCTCACCCGCACAAGGCGCGTGCTTGATGCTTTTGCAAACCGAATAGGCGACAACACATGGCAAACCGTCATCACCGAAGATGGCCTCATCGCAGTTAAAAAACTCCTACGCAAAACCGCCACCAAAAACACCGCTGTCAGCTGCCACTGGATACGCAGCAGAGCCAGGAGTGAATTGGTTTGGGTAGTGGGCAATCGGGGTCAGTTTAATCATTCAGGAATTGTTCCAGTCAACACAACAAATAAAGAGCTCATTATGGATATTGTTATCAGCAAGGCAGAATCTAACACCTTGTACGCAAACACCCATTTGCAAAGGTTGGATGAACATTTGTTCGCAGTTGGATTTGTTGCTGAACAATTATGCAAATCACTTATATCAGATTCAAAATTGGCTACAGCAAGTTTTGTTGCTGGTTGTTTACATGATTTAGGGAAGGTTGACCCGTACTTTCAAGATTGGGTAAAAAATCCAAAGAAAGCAAATTTTTTAGCTGAAGATGGTCAGCACATTGATGAAAAGTTTAGTTTCGATAAGCATCCACGTCATAACGAAATTTCTGTTTTGCTTTACGAGTTACTTGATTGTGAGAGCATTAAGGTCATCAATAAAGACAATAAAGCCAGTATTAAGCATGCTATTTACTGGCACCATGCAAAACCTTTTCGAAAAGAAAAGGACGCTGAGTTTTCTACCTATGGCGCAATTTATAAAAAATTAACTGAAAATCTTAAAAAGAGTGATTTGACAGATGTACTCCAAAAATCGGTTGCTCTAATGAAGTCATCTATTGAATTAGATAAAGAATACCGAGTGATTGATAACTCAATTTTGGAGAGGATATTTAATAAGGTTTTCGATTTTGAGGTTATGCAGGGGCGGGGAAACAAAACCAAGCTAATGCTTCCTGAATATAAAAGCTATGAGGTTGAAAACAGCATTGAGGAATATAGTAATCAGGTAGATTTTAATGCCAAAAGCAATATTATTCGTGCTTGTGTAATCACCGCTGATAGATGGATTTCTGCACTTGAGCCAACCGATTTACATGCCTTGATTCGAAAAAATCAGTTGGAAATGTTTGTTCGGGACAAGCTTCAAATCGACTCCTCATTAAGCAACGCTATCGCTGGATGCCTTACAAACTTTCCAATGAGTGAACGCACTCTGAAGCAGTCTGAAATCGCCAATCAGTTACTTAACGCTCAAAGCGTGTCTGTGCTTGCTGGTCCCGCTGGTTGCGGTAAAACTAAAATCGCCCTTGAGTGGGCAATGTTGAAAAACGCGAAACAAATTATCTGGGTTTGCCCAAGAGTACAAATATGCCAAGGGTTGTTTCACGAACTCAGCTCAGAGCAGTATTTACCAACAGCCAGCATTGAGATTAATACGGGCGAGTTTAAGTTTACGAACAAATGGGACAGTCCCACACCTGAAGAGGATTATTTTTCTGCTGATATCGTAATCACCACGATTGACCAGATTTTTGGGGCAATTATTACTCATACTAAAGCAAACACGCTTATTAGTTTTTTGCAAACTCATGTGGTGTTTGATGAGTACCATGAATATATCAATATGCCTGCTTTCAATTTGTTGTTTGCCGAGTTGATCTCATGCAAACAACAACAAGGTGCGGCAGCAAATACCCTGCTTGTTTCTGCAACCCCCCATTATTTTTATCTCAACCATCTTCTAAAAATTGAGAGAGAAGACATTGTAAGTATGCCTTCTTTTAATCCAAGCACTTACCAGATTCAGTTTGAAGTGTTTGAAGATGCAGCAATTGAATCGAGCACTTTGTATAAAACCCAAGATCACAAAACCTTTGTGATTAGTAATACTGCCTTAACTGCACAAAAGAGTTTTGTTAAAAATCAGCATGAGGAAAATGCTGTTTTACTTCATTCAAAATTCAAAAAAAGCGACAAACAAAAATGGTTTGAAGAAGTCTACGAGGCATTTAAAAAAGATGGCACTGGTAAATTTAATGTTTTAAGAAGCGGCCCTATTGTTCAAGCGTCACTTAATATCAGTTGTGAGTATATGGTTTCGGAAATGACCACAGCTGAAAACATGTTACAGAGATTAGGTCGTTTGGATAGGTTTGGGCGGAGCCAGTCAGTCAATATCTTAACAATATGTATTACCCAAGACATTATAGACGGCAAATCAAAAGGTAAAAGTTCGAGGTTTTTAAATAGCCTGCACTCCTTACAATCAGCCAAAGCTTGGTATCAATTTTTAATGGAAAAGCTCAGTAATAATACTTTTAGATTGCCTGATTTATATGAGGTGTACGAGCAATTTTATAAATCTAAAGGTGCAACATTTCAAGCCTTGGAGTCAGACATGCTATCCGCACTTAAACAAAGCGTTTTGCTAATCAACAATAAGGTTGTAGACCCAATCATTATTCCGCCCAAAAAAGAAAGCACTAAGTCTGGCCCCAAAATCAGCAAAAACTCCTTACGCGGTGACAACCGATTTGTGCAATTGGCTGTATGCGATGTGACTGACCGAACAAAGCCTATATGGATAGAGCAATACGCATACCAAGCACCTATCAACGAGCGTGATGGTTTTGATAACTTGACCGCTTCTACCAACGAAATACGTGGGTACGACGATAGCGAAAAAGATTTATTAGCTCACATGAAAAACAAACATCACAACATTTTTGGTGGAGCAAAGGCTTATAAAGATTTTATTTTGCTCAACGAAGCAAGAGACCCAGAATTTCCCGTTTACCTGAGTTATACCCCAAATGATTTGGATAGGGTGGGCGGAGAAAGCGCAAGACATAGCCATGCAATCTACTATGCTATTTGCGACAAACAGCCAATCGGCGCAATTTCATTCAAGCAACTAATCACAAATGAGGACTAAAACATGAAAAAAATAACAGGTATCAAAAGTGTAGATTTTAAAGTGGTAGCTTATGGGCACGGGGTTGTAAACTGGAATGGACCAACTACATTGGCTGGCGATGATGGGAAAACAGTGGATAACCACACCTTACCTAAATTACGTGGTTACACTAATTTGACGGGGAAAATTAAAGAGGAAACGGGCTATAAATATAAAAAACAAGCTTCAGACATAGACTTTAAAGAAACGCCTATGTACATCAGTCAAAACTGCATTAGACATCACTTGTTTAGAGACCAAGCTTACGATTTGCACTATGCAAAAGATAAAAACTTGCAAGATGTACTGTCTTCAATAACTGGCCTCATTCGTGGATATGTAGTTCCATCCAGTCAATGTAAGCGTACAAGTCCACTATTGCTAGAAGATTTCATTGACCAACTTGGAAATGGCAACTTTGAACAAATGGGTCGCTCTGGCTCAAAAGAAAAGGGTAAAGACGATAAAGGCGAAGACGTTGCAAGTAACTCCTTTTTTTCAAAAACCACGTTCTGAGAAACCGAGTATCTGGCATATGGCTCAATCAGTATCGAACAGCTTGAATTTATTTCACTGGATAAAAAATTTGATCGTGCTTCAATGATTATTAAAGAAGGTGAAGGCGAAAAAATTGCCCAGTCAGTGCAAGACTTTATTAAAAGCTTGGACCCAACAAAATCACCCAAAGCTGTTTTTCACCACAATTACGTGCGGGCTGGCACAATCTTTGAAGAGGGTGAGGTCGGCATCTTGCTAGATAACGTAGCGATAGATATTTTGGTAAAAGAAACGTTGCGCGTTATAAGTGAGTTGAGTATCCGCCAAGCTAAGGGTTATATGTATGTTGATAGTGTTTTAGTCGATTACAACGATAGTCATAAAATGATGCGAATTAAACGCTCAGTAGGTAGCATTTCGGAAGAGTCTGAATCAGATTACGCTGTATATTTTTACGCGAAATAGGAGGCTGTATGCGTATAAGCATCAAGTACGAAGCCTCATGGCGAAATTCATTTTTAGATGGCTCTAATAATGAGTCGTTACCTAAAGGCGGGCGAGGCTTTGTTGGGTCGATGACCAGTTTGTCTAAACGTGAAAATAATCAATACCCTAATTTCATTAAGCGGGATATCAGTATTGATACTGTTATGGGCGTCTTGAATAGACTGATTGGAGATCAGCGTAAGCTTTACCAATCAAGAGCATCAAAAGACTATTTTTTTTCTAGCATTGAAAAATATATAGGTTTTGAAGATATTCACGATAAATCAAAACCCATTAACTATGAGATTGCATTTATTCGGAATATTACGGGTAGCACTGATCAAAATGCATTTACTGGAATGATTCGTGCCAACCACCCAACATTTAATGAGAGCTACTCTGAGCAACTATGGGGAGTATTGTGGTTAAGTTTTGACCAACTTTTGGATTTTATAAAAGACAAAAATTTTCAAGTAGTCTTGAGCAATTCGGTTGCATTAGACCCTATTACAGTATTAAGTCAATCTAACTATCTTAATGATTTAAAGTTAGTAGATACAGATGAAAAATCTCAGCATGTGATCGAAGTTTTAAATGATAAGTACCCTGATCAAAGCTATATCGAAACATCAGGGAAACTTAAACCAATTAGGTTATATGCAGCCGCTCTATATCTCCAAATTGAAAGACTTTCACTAAATTTTGATATGACTAGATCTTGCAACCGCAGAGGTAACTCAACTTTTATATTTGGTTTCTCAAAGAGAGGTTTTAATGGTTCTAGGGACTTCATGAAAAATTTTATTACTGGGGATGAAAAAGTTATATGGGGTAATCCATTCATTTTGACTGAAAGGCGTAAAGGTGAAGGCGAGGTAACTTCTATCCTGACTAAAGCAAACGGTACTTTGCAAATTAACTTAGATATTCCGCAAGACAAGGCAAAAGAGTTAAACGCGATGATTGAAGCGGCTGGGGTCTCAAGCTTTTACCTGGGTAAAAAAGGTTTAGCTTACGTTGATAGCATAAGAATATAAGGGGTGCACATGAACTATTATCTAGAAATAACCCTTATCAATGAAAAATATTTTGGGTTCTCACGTTTATGGACAGCGGTGTACACCCAACTCCACCTCGCCTTTGTCGAGCAAAAAGACACAAACGAGCAAATCCCTTATGGGGTGAGTTTTCCTGAGTACAAAACAGTTGAAATCAAAGGCAAGCGCCTGATGTTGTTAGGCAATAAGTTACGGGTATTTGCAACTAGTATGGATGAGTTGCAAAAGCTGGATTTAGACAAATGGCTGGCAAGGCTGACCGATTATGTGCATATTAAATCAATCAAGCAGGTTGAAAATGTAAAGCAATACCTCACGGTGAACCGTTATCGCCCTAAAGCCAGTGTTGAAAACTTGGCAAGGCGTTATGCGCGTAGAAAAAATATCAGCGTAGAAGATGCATTAAAACGACTTGAAGGCTATCAACCAAAACATGTACCATTCCCCTACATACAGCTAAAAAGCTTGAGTGGAGAACGCGAGTTTAGCCTTTGCTTCAATCAGCAAATTATCGAAAAACCAACTGCAGGTAAGTTTTCAACTTATGGTCTAAGCGCAGCAAGCACTGTGCCGCATTGGTAGCTTTTAGATACCAATAAATTTTGCTCTTTAAAAAAGTGGAATAAATACAATAGGTTATATCAAGGCTAAAAATGGATGCTTAAAACTGTATAATTAATCGCCAAGCCTTGGTATAACTGATTTTTATCGTCTAAAATTACTGTAAGCCGCCGCACACGCGGCTTAGAAAAGTAGTACCACTACCCGCGAAAGGATCAAGAAGTAAGCCGCCGCACACGCGGCTTAGAAAGCTCAGTGTCAGCAACTTTTGGTGGTGATAAAGTAAGCCGCCGCACACGCGGCTTAGAAATGCAACGCGTTATCTCGCTCGCTCTTAATATAGTAAGCCGCCGCACACGCGGCTTAGAAAAGATGCGTTTACAGTTAAAGGCGTTAGCACGTGTAAGCCGCCGCACACGCGGCTTAGAAAATGATGTCATTAACTGGATGGATAGTTTAGATGTAAGCCGCCGCACACGCGGCTTAGAAAGTATGAAAGGGCGTTGAAGCGTGAATAAGAAAGTAAGCCGCCGCACACGCGGCTTAGAAAACATTGATCAGCCCCAAAAACTGCCCCTGATCGTAAGCCGCCGCACACGCGGCTTAGAAAAAAAACAGATCGCACAGTATGCGAGGCGGCCAGTAAGCCGCCGCACACGCGGCTTAGAAATAGAATTAGCCGCACGTTATATGGCTAACGGTGTAAGCCGCCGCACACGCGGCTTAGA